>CAWHFY010000001.1:0-37753 GCA_963828755.1 uncultured Solirubrobacterales bacterium
ACTGGGAGGCCGAGCTCGAGCAGGGGGAGCCGCGCGACGGGATCGAGCTCGGCAGGCGCCAGGCCGACGCGCTGCTCGCCGACCGCCAGCGCCGCATCGCCGAGCTCTCCGACTCGATCGCTCACACCGAGGGCGTAGTCGCGCAGCTCGCGGAGACCGAGCTCGTGCGGACGAGCTTCGGCCGGCTGCGGCGCGCGCTGAGCGACGCGGCCGATCGGGTCACCGAGGGGGTCAACGCGCCCCCGATGCCATCGCCGCCACCGGCTCCGCCGCACAAGCCCGCTGTGTTCGCGTCGGCCGTGCCGCAGGTGCCGCCGGATACGCCGGCGCCGCCGGCCGACGACTCGACCCCTGCCGAGGAGCCGGCCCCGGAGGACCGGTCCGCCGACCGAGCCTGGGTTGAAGCGCGACAGGCCGCGATCCAGATGGCTGCGGCCGGCAACACGCGCGCGCAGGTCGAGGCGCAGCTGCGCGGCTTCCTGCAGCTCGCCGACCCGACCCCGCTGCTCGACCAGGTCTTCGGCACCGGGACCGCTGGGGAGGCGCGGGTCGCGTGGGCGATCGCACCTTCCACGCCGACGTGGCAGCCAGAACCACCCGGAGGCTGAGCGTGCGCGGACTGGTCCGCTGCCGCGCTTCGCCGCGGGCCTCGGCGAGCATCTCGTCCGCCTCGCGCCGGACGGCCTCGAGAATCGTGCCGCATCCGCTCGGTGGACCGAGCGCCTGCGGCGAGGCCTCAGCTACGTGCGCGAGCGCCCAGCACTCCGGCGCCGGCGCCGGAGTGCTCGTCGTGCTCGCGCTGGCCACCGCGCGCCTGCGCGACGCCGACTGGGAGGCCGAGCTCGAGCAGGGGCCGCTGCAGGACGGCTTGCAGGGCGATGCAAGTTCCGTTGCAGAAGCAGGACCTCCGCGCTCGGTGCTTACGCGTCCCTAACGCTTCGCTAGTCTCCCGCCCTCGCCGAGTTCCCTGCAATTCGCGCCAAATGGCGTGGGAAGCGGGAATCGGGGGACCCAAAAGGCGGCTGTTGCTCTGCAGCCGCCAGGGGCGAATCGCGGGCGAGCCCGCGTAGCGCTGCCGCGTGTCGGCGCGAGCCCGTCAGCTAACCCCGTAGGCGAGCGCACATGGGTAATCGAACCGCCGACAAGCCTTCATCCGCCCCCGCTCGCACGACGTTCGCGGCGCTGCTCGCCGCCGGGCTCCTCGGGCTCGCGGCCGCCGGGGCAACGGCGTCGACCTCGATCGACGAGCTCAACTCGCAAATCTCCGGGGCCAAGGACCAAGCGCAGTCGCTCGGCGCCCAGATCGACAGCGCGACCGCAGCGCTGCAGGGCGCCCAACAGCGGGCGATGGTCGCCGCCCAGCGCGAGGCGCAGCTCTCCGCGGTGCTCGCCGAGGGCCAGCGGCGCGAGGCCGAGCTGGAGGCAGACGTCGCCCGCACCCGCGGCCAGCTGCGCGCCGCGCGCGCACAGCTGCAGCGCGGCCTCAACGCGCTCTCCAGCCGCCTCGTCGACATCTATCGCGGCGGCATGCCCGATATGGCGACGCTGCTGCTCCAGTCCGACGGCTGGGACGACCTCTCAACCAGGGCCGAGTATCTGAAGCGGATCGAGGAGGCCGACGCCGGCCTCGTCTCCCGGGTGCGGAGTCTGCGCGACGCGGTCGACCAGCGGCTCGCCGCCGTCGAGGCGGCCCAGCAGCGCGCCGAGGACTTCAACGAGCAGATCGCCGCGGCGCGCGACCAGATCGCCGCGGTGAGAGCCGACGCCGAGGCCCAGGCCTCGCGCCTCGCGGCGCTCCGCGACCAGCGTGAGGCAGCGATCGAGAGTCTGCAGTCGCAGATCGGCGCCTGGACGGACAAGGTCCAGAAGCTGGAGCGGATCTCCGCGACCCAGGCTCAGAGCGAGGTCTCGGACTGGCTCGGCGACTGGGCGATCCCCGAGTCGATCGTGATCTGCGAGTCGGGCGGCAACTTCGAGGCCGTCAACCCCTCGTCGGGAGCTGGCGGCGCCTACCAGATCCTCCCCTCCACTTGGGAGCTCTACGGCGGCGAGGGCAACCCCGAGGACGCCTCCCCGGCCGAGCAGTCGGAGATCGCCGCTCAGATCTGGGCGGACTCAGGCGCGGCGGCCTGGGAGTGTGCTGGGTAGCTCTGGGTCAGCCCTCGGGCGGCTGGCGCTTGGCGATCGCGTAGCCGAGCAGCAGCGCGAGCACCGCGAAGACGCCGCCGGCGACCTTGATCTGGCTGGAGAAGCGCAGCCACATCAGGCGCACGATGAACCGGCCGATGAGTTCATAGATCCAGGAGGCCATGCGCCTGAACCCTACCCGTCCTCGCGGTTGCGAACCCGGTGGGCCAGCCGGCTCTGCATCGTGAACAGCTCGATGAATCCGGGGCTCGCATCCTGGCTGAACTCGCCGCCCGACTCGCCGAACGAAGCGAGGGTCCGGTCGTAGAGCGCGTACGGCGAGCTTCGGGCCACGACCCGGGCGGAGCCCTTGAACAGCTTCACGGTCACCTCGCCGGTCACGTACTGGTTCGCCGACTCCATGAAGGCATCGAGGTCGTGGCGCAGCGGCTCGTGCCAGAGACCCGCGTAACAGAGGTAGGCCCACTTGTCCTCGAGCGTGCGCTTGAAGTTGTTCTGGTGGATGGTCGAGACGAGCTTCTCGAGTTCCGCGTGCGCGGGCAGCAGCAGCGCCGCGGCCGGGACCTCGTAGATGTCGCGGACCTTGAGGCCGACGATGCGATCCTCGACGTGGTCGACGATCCCGGCCCCGTGGCGGGCGCCGAGCTCGGCGGCGCGCTCGATCAGCTCGACGAGGCCGAGCCGCTCGCCGTCGATCGACACCGGGCGACCCGAGTCGAACCCGATCCGGACCAGCTGCGGTTCGTCGGGTGCGCGCTCGGGCGGCGTCACGAGCTGGAACACATCGTCGGGGGTCGGCTCGTCGAGGTCCTCGATCGAGCGGCCCTCGGACGAGCGCCCCCAGAGGTTGTCGTCGATCGAATACGGGGCCGCGGCCTCGTTCGCGCCCTTGATCGGGATCCGGTGGTCACGAGCGTAGGCGATCTCCTCCTCGCGGCCCATCCTCCACTCACGGACCGGCGCGAGCACCTTGAGATCGGGGTCGAGCGCGGCGATCGTGCCGTCGATCCGGACCTGGTCGTTGCCCTTGCCGGTGCAGCCGTGGGCGATCGTGTCGCAGTCGGCTGCGCGGGCGTGTTCGACCGCGAGCTTTGCGATCAGCGGTCGGGCGAGCGCCGTGAACAGCGGATAGCCGCCGCCGTACAGCGCGTTTGCCTTGATCGCCGGCAGGACGTAGTGCTCTGCGAACTCCTCGGTCGCGTCGGCGCGGATCGTCTCGACGGCGCCCAGCTCGCGGGCCTTGCCGACGACCACGTCCCAGTCCTCGCCGGGCTGGCCGAGCTCGACGGTAAGCGTGACGATCTCGGCCCCGTAGCGCTCCCGGATCCAGTGCACCATCACCGACGTGTCGAGGCCGCCGCTGTAGAGCAGCAACACCCGGCCGACCTGCTCGGGGTCGGCCTGATAGCTCGCGATTCTGGGCGCCTGCTCGCTCATCGGCGGGCAAGTCTGGCATCTGCCGCCCACTCAGGGATCATTGGGGGGTGCGCCGAGTTGCCTACATCCTCTCCGTCGCCCTGATCACGGCCGGAATCGTGATCGGAGCCGACATCGCGATGACGCTGGCGTGGAAGGAACCGCTGTCGACGATCTACGGATCGATCAAGCAGGGCGAGGCCGAGGACTCGCTCGCGGCGCTCGAGGACGAGTTCCCCTCCCCCGCCGACCTGCGCGCGGTCCGCGGCCGCGGCGATGGCGGGGGTGACGAGAGCCATGCCGAGGTTGATCAGCGCGTCGTCCAGCTCGCCGGCCTGTTCGCCGACCGCGTCCACACCGGCCAGGGGATCGGCCGGATCGAGATCCCGAGCATCGGCGCCGACTACGTCGTCGTCCAGGGGACCGACACCGCGAGCCTGCAGAAGGGGCCCGGCCACTACCCGGAGACCGCCTTCCCCGGTCAGGGCAAGACGATCGGGATCGCCGGCCACCGGACCACCTACCTGGCTCCGTTTCGGGAGATCAACGAGGTGGCCGACGGCGACGAGATCACGCTCGACATGCCTTACGGAAGCTTCACCTACACGGTCCAAAAGCACGAGATCGTGGACCCCAGCCAGACGGAGATCGTCGACAACGTCGGCTACGAGCGCCTCGTGCTGACCGCGTGTCACCCGCTGTACAGCGCCGCGCAGCGCTGGGCGGTGTTCGCGAAGCTCACGGACGTGACCACGGACGACGGCTGAGCGCGCCCCGGGACGATTCCTAGCCCAGGATCTCGTCCGTGACCGCGCCGGCGTCGACGCCGGGGAAGTCGGCGCGCAGCGCGGCGACGATCTCGTCGCGCTCCTTGCCGGTGACCGCCATCTGCGTCGCTCGCAGCAGCGCCTCCGACGTCTGGTCGCCCTCGCGCTCGGGCCCGGTGTGACCGGCGCCCGGGTAGGCGACGGCCGGAGCCAACGGATCGCCCTGCGGCTCCGGAGCGGCCTTCAGTGGGCGCACCGGCTGCTCCGCCTGGCCAGGATCGGTTGAGCGCAGCGGCGCCGCGGACGGCTCGGGCGTTGAGGACGACTCGCGCTCGCCGCCGCCCGAACGCGCCTTCTCGATCACCCGATCGAGATCGGCGAGCATCTCCTCCGCCTGGCGCTTGAAGCGCTCGGCGCTGTCGACGAGGCTCGCGGTTAGCGCGTCGAGCGAGCTGGTGCGCTCGGCGGCGAGGCGATCGGCCTCGCGGCGCCGCTCGGCAAGGTAGGCCTCGGCCTCCGCCTCGGCCTCGCTGCGGATCTCGGTCGCGACCCGCTCGGTCGCGTCGATGATCTCGTGGATGCGGTCGGTCGCCTCGCCGACGGAGCGGCGAAGCGCCGAGGATGCGGCGCTGCTGCGGTCCTCGGGGGGACTCGCCATCAGCCGACTCCGCCGCGCTGGGTTCCGAAAATCTCGTCGAGCGCCCGGGCGGCGTCGTTGATGCCGAACTCGGTCCGCAGGCGGCGCTCGATCTCGCTGCGGCTCGAACCGGCGATCGCCATCTGGGTCGCGATCAGCCGGACGCCCTCGGAGGTGGTCCCGGCGAAGCCGTCCTCGCGGCCGCCCAATGAGGGGGGTCTCGACTCGGGCGGCGGGACTTGCGCGGCGGTGGAGTCGCGTTCGGCGATGAGCCTCGCGGTGCGATCGATGAGCGCCGACAGGCGGGCGCAGTCAGTGCGAATCCCCTCGGTGCGATCGACGAGCGCCGAGGCCAGCCCGGCGAGCAGGTCTGCACGGATGGCCGAGTCCTCCCTGCGGTGTTCGTTCTCGAGCCCGGCCGCGGCCTCAGCGATGCGCGCCGCTGTCCGCTCGGCCGCTGCGTCGAGCGCGCGAATCTGGACCGACATTTCGTCGAGCGGATCGACGGAATCGGCGGCACCGGGCTCGTGGCGGACGCCACGGCCCCGCAGGGGGGATCGGATCTCTGTCATGCGCTCACTCATGATGCCACCGTCAGGGGGTCTATCGGCACGGTTTCACCCAGGACGCAAGCCCGGGCGTCCGCTTGCGCTCGATCAGGCGGCGCGAACCGCCGCGGTCACGTTCCCGCGATCGACGAGCCGGTCGAGCAGTCCGCCGAGCGAGCCGGGCTCGTCGAAGTCCTCGACCACCTTGCCGCCCCCCTCTTCGATGATCCGGACGAGCTCTTCGGCCGAGTAGTAGGAGACGACGGGCGCGCCGAGGTTGCCCCAGTAACCGAGCACCGGGACGCGGCGGTTGCCGCTCACCCGGCTGATCCCGCGCTTCGCCCAGAAGACCGCGTCCATCGCGAGCTTCGGCTCGAAGACCGGCTCATGGATCAGCAGGGTCCCGCCCTCGTCGAGCATGGTCAGCGCGTTGGCGACGGCGGTCACCGCGTTGTGACGGGACTCCTGCCGCGTCTTGCCGACCAGGTGATGGAGCACGGCGGCGAGAACCGCGAAGTCGAAGCGACCTCGGAGCGAACTCGCGAGGCCGGGGTCGAGCACCGACCCCAGCACCGGTTCGCACGTAACCCGCTCGACCGTCTTGTCGAGGCAATTCTGGCTCACGTCGAGGGCCGCGAAACGCGTCACGGGCGTCTCCTCCTGCAGGTATGCGAGCGTGTTGCCCACCCCGCAGCCCAGGTCGATGAGGACGTCCTCGGGGCCCGCCATACGGCGGAGGATCTCGGCGGTCAGCTCGAGGCGTCCGGAGCTGTACTCGGGGACGTGCGACTCGAAGTACGCGACGGTGTCAGCATCGCTCACGTTCGGCGGCTGCGCAGGTTCACCTCGAGTCATCGGTTCAAGAGACTACGGAGTCGGTGCGACGGCGCCCGGCGGGTCAGCGGCGCGAGAGGATCTCTTCGACGATCGCCGCGGGGTCGTCCAGGCTGAACTCCCGCCGCAGCGCACCCTCCATCTCGGACCGGTCCTTGCCCTCGATCGCCAGCTGCGTCGCTCTGATCATCACCGACTCGCGCGGGACCGCTGCCGCGGGGTCGTCCCCCTGCGGTCTCGGCGCCGGCGGCGCTGGGTCGCGAGACGGCGGCGCCTCGGTCCCCCGGGCCTTCCGGGCCTCCGAGTCGAGCACCTCCTCGACGCTGCTGATTGCCCGGGTGGCCTCGGCCTCGATGCGATCCAGGCCGAGGCGCAGGGCCCCGATCGCGTCCAGGATCCCGCGGTTCCGGTCCGCGGTCCGTCGTTCCGCCTCGAGCCGCGCCTGGGCGCGAATCGCCTCGGCCTCGGCCTCGGCCTCGCGGCGCATGTCCGCGGCGGCGCGCTCGGCGGCCACGATCATCTGATCGACCCTCTGCCCGACCCTGGTTACCGCGCTCCTCAGCTCCGCGTGCGCGGCTTCGCCCATCGGGGATCCGCGACCGTCGACCCCAGTCTCGGATTCGGGGGAACGGCCATTGGCATCCTCCGATGCAGCCTCAGCGGTTTCGTCGCTGCGCCTCATCGAGGGACCAAGATATCACCGAGGGACCAAGATCAAGCATGCGAGCCTCGGCGCGCGCAGCCATCGGTGCACGCCCCTGACCGGGTCAGGCGGCGGCGATGAAGTCCGCGACCTTCTCGAGCTCGGCATCGAGCACGTGGTCCGCCGCGAACCGGTGGCCGTGCTCGAGCAGGCTCGCCCTGACTCCGGCGTCGTCGGCGATGCGATTGAGCGCGGACGCTGCAGCGGCGGCGTCGCCCGGGGGGATCAGCAAGGCCGCGCGGCCGAGCGCCGAGCCGATCCCGCCAACGTCGGTGGCGACGATCGGCAGGCCCGAGGCGGCGGCCTCGATCAGCACCTGCGGCAACCCTTCACTCCAGGAGATATGAAGGAGCGCGTGGCTCTCGCGGTACAGGGCGAGCAGGTCGGGGCGCAGAGGCACGTAGCCGGCGAAGCTCACTCGGTCGCTGACGTCCAGGTGCTCGATCCGCTCGGCCAGCGCATCCTCCATCTCACCCTCGCCGCAGATCACCAGGCGCCAGTCGCGTCCCTCGGTGCGTAGCGCGGCCAGCGTGTCGATCATCAGCAGCGGGTTCTTCTCGGTCTCGAGCCGGCCGACGCTGAGGATCGTCAACGGCCCGTCGTAGGCCCGCCGCGCGGCGATCTCCGGCGGCACCAGGTCCTCCTCGGTGACCAGCGAGACCGCGATCTCCAACACGGCTCGCGAGCGGCGGTAGTTGCGCGCCAGTTCGGGCCCGACGACGATCACCGGGAACACCCGGCCGAGCAGCCTGAACGCGCTTTCGAGCAGGCGCGCGGCGAGCCGAAGCACCGGCCGGCGGGGGTGGCGATTGTCGATCATCTCCGGGAGGTTCTGGCGGACGACGAGCACGGCGCGCTTGCGGCGCAGGAGCGCGATCAGCGCGAACGCGATTGCGGTCGGGTGCGGCCCGCCGAGAAAGACGCGATCGACGTCGTCGAGCGCTCGCCAGAAGCGCCGCATCGTCTGCGGCAATGCCCGCAAGGCCTTCACCGGGTCCGCAAGGCTCTCGTAATACGGCAGGGGGATGAAGCGGACGCCCTGAAGGAGGTAGCGGGCCCGACCGGCCTCGGGATCGACGCGGCCGAGAATCGTCAGCTCGTCCACTCGGCCGGCCAGCCCGGCGAGGAAGAGGGCGAAGGCGCGGTTCGCGTAGATTTCCCCCGCGCTCTCGTGGTAGGTGTAGTCGGTGTACGCGGCCAGTCGCACGGGCCGCCAGAGTAGCGACGCGCGCCGGCGCCAATGCCGGATCGCTTGCACCCCCGGATAAAGCTCGTGGGCGGCGCTGCCGACCTGCCAGAATCCTGCGGCCCATGTCGAGCGAGACCAACCGAGGGCAGGACTGGCTGCGTCCTGCGGCGCCGAGCGAGGGCCTTTCCCGGTATATCGAGGTCATTCGCGAGCGCCGCCTGCTGATCGTCGGCGCCTTGCTGCTGACGCTCCTCGGGGCGATCACCTACCTCGCGGTGGCTCCGAAGAGCTACGAGGCCCAGGCGGATCTCCTCGTCACCCCGGCTGCGGAGGCAGATGAGCTGCTGAGCTCGCTGGGCGTCCTGCGGGACTCCTCCGATCCAGCGCGCTCGGTGGAGACCGCGGCGCGACTAGTCACCTCGAACGACGTCGCCCAGCGGGTGGTCGACCAACTCGACGAGAGCCTAACCGCGACCGAGATCCTGTCCAAGGTCAGCGTCGAGCCGGTCGCACAGAGCAGCGTTGTGGCGATCACCGCCACCGGCTCGACCGCCGAGCAGGCCGCCGCCCGGGCGAACGCGTTCGCCGCCGCCGTCGTCGCCGACCGCACCGAAGCGCTGCACCAGCAGATCGATCTGATCCTCCCGGGCATCCGCGACACCGCCGACGACCCGAGCATCTCCGACCGAACGGCGGAGAACCTGAACGGCGATGTTGCCCGGCTCGAGGTCTTGCGACAGGGCAAGGACCCGACGATCAGGATCGAGACCCGTGCAGTCCCACCCGAGAGCCCGTCCTGGCCACGACCGCTGCTGACGATTGTGGCGGCGATCGTCGTCGGAACGCTGCTCGGGCTGCTCGCCGCGTTCGCCTGGCAGGCGCTCGATCCACGGTTGCGTCGCGAGGAGCAGCTGCGCAGCCGGTACTCGCTTCCGATCCTGACTCGCATCCCCAGGCAGTCCTCGCGCCGCCGCCAGGGGCCGCTGAGCCCGGACGTGTTGGCGCCGGCGACGGCGGAGGCCTACCGAACCCTGCGGGCCAGCATCGACGCCGCCCGGATCGAGCGCGGTGGCAAGGAGGCGGTCCTGGTCACAGGGTCCTCGCGGTCCGAGGGGAAGACGACCACGGCGCTCAACCTTTCTGTCGCCCTAGCACTGGCGGGCAACCGTGTGATCCTGGTCGAGGGCGACCTGAGGCGACCGGTGATCGCCGAAACGCTCGGCCTCGATCCCAAGCAGGGCCTGGTCAGCGTGCTCGTCGGCGACGAGCGGCTCGAGGACGCGCTGACGACGAGCTCGATCATCGGGCCGAATCTGCAGCTGCTGCTCGCCGACGTCCGCGGCGGCTGGACAGCCGACCTGTTCTCCATGCCCTCGGCGCTGCGTTTCATCCACGAGGCCAAGGAGCTCGCCGACTTCGTGATCGTCGATTCGCCGCCGCTGACCGCGGTCGTGGACACACTGCCGCTGGCGCGTGCGGTCGACGACGTGATCGTCGTCACGCGCTTCGACGTCACCCGCCTCGACCGCCTGCGGGAGCTCGCCGAGCTGCTGAAGAGCAACGACGTCGATCCGCTGGGCTTTGCGGTGGTCGGCGGCCGCGTCGTCGATTCCGGCTACTACATCGAGAATGTGCCGGCGACCTCCAAGGAGCGCCCCGATCTGTCGCGGTCAGAGATGCCCGCCTAGCATCGAACCCAGATGGCGCATGGCCGGCGACGTCTTGATCGCGAACCGCAGCCCATCGTCGGTGTAATAGATGCCGACCCGAGGCCAACGCAGCGGCGACGCCTGATGAGGGCGGCTGGGCAGCGTGACCCCGTAGGAGTAACCAGCGGCACGGGCGGCCTCGACCACCGCGGCGTCGTGGTCGCCGTACGGGTAGGCGATCGAGTCGCAGGCGCGCCCGAGGCGCCGCTCGCACGTCGCTTTCGACTCGCTCAGCTCGGCTCGCAGAGCCTCGGGCGCGAGCTCGGTGAGCCGGGGATGGCT
This sequence comes from uncultured Solirubrobacterales bacterium, assembly GCA_963828755.1. Lineage (GTDB taxonomy): Bacteria > Actinomycetota > Thermoleophilia > Solirubrobacterales > 70-9 > WHSW01. The sequence goes on from CAWHFY010000001.1 coordinate 10,234, forward strand.
GACCGTGTGCGAGCCGACCTCCCAGCCGCGGTCGACCAGCTCACCCAGCTGCTCCCACGACAGCGACATCAGCTCGTGCTCGTGCCTTCCGCCGAGCCACTGCTCGATCCCCGGCCAGCTCATCGGCACCGGCTCGCCGATGAACCGCGTGGGTGCGAACACGGTGGCCACGTGCCCGTAGGCGGACAGAATCGGCTCCGCGAGCTCGAGCACCGACCGGTAGGCGTCGTCGAAGGTGAAGACGACCGTTCGGCGCCGCGGTCGCGACAGCGCCTCGAACAGGCTCCTACCCTCGTAGCCGCGCGCAGTCAGCTTCGCGACCTGGCGCTCGAACAGGTCCGGCGGAAGCGAGAGCGAAGCGCCCCAGTCCTCGCTCACCGCGTGGTAGCACAGCACCAGGGGGTCGTCGCCCATCGCCGGGGAGGCTATCGATGGCCGTGAGCGCGCGGCCACTGGAGGCGGCGGTCCTCGGCGCGCTCGGCCTCACCGCGCTGCTACTCGGCGCGCTCGCCGGGGTCGGCCCCCTGTACGCGATCGCGGCAGCGCTCGGGGTCGCGTTCGTGCTGATCGCGCTGTCCGACCTCGCCGTCGGCGTCGCGATCTTCGTGGGGGTCACCTTCATGGACATCCTCCCGGTCGGCGCCAGCCCGCTGGTCAGCATGGTGAAGCTGGCGGGGGCCGTACTCGCGCTGGCATGGATCGCGAGGATCTCGACCGGCTCGCGCGCCCACGACGGGCTGATGGCCAACCACCGCGCCCTTGCCCTGACCATGGTGCTGTTCGCCGCCTGGGCACTGGTTTCGGCGGTCTGGGCGGAGAACAGCTCCGACGCGCTGATCGCGACCGAGCGCTATGCGCTCAACTTCCTCATCCTCCCGATCGTCTTCACCGCGGTCGGGTCGCGGCGCGACCTGCTCTGGGTGCTGGGCGCGTTCCTCGCCGGGGCCGTGCTGTCGGCGACGGTCGCGGTGATCTCGCCCCCCGCCGCGACCGAGGACCTGGCGCGGATCGAGGCGGCGGGCCTGAACTCCAACGACCTCGCGACAGTGCTCGTCGCCGGTCTGGTGATCGCGATCGGATTGGTCTCCTACGCTCGTCGATCGCCGATCTGGCAGCTGATCGCGGTCGCGGCGGCGACGCTCTGCGGGTGGGCCCTGATGCTGACGCTGTCGCGCTCCGGGCTGGTCGCGCTGGCCTTCGCCCTCATCGCGAGCCTCCTGGTAGCGAGCCGCAGTCGCGGGCGGGCGGCGGCGCTCGCGGCGGTCCTGGCGCTGCTCACCGTCGGGTACTTCGCCTTCATTGCCTCGCCGGAGGCACGGGACCGCGTCACCTCGTTCGAGAGCGACGAGGGCACCGGCCGAGTGGACGTGTGGACGGTGGGCTGGCGCATGGTCGAGGACAAGCCCGCGACCGGAGTCGGCGTCGGCAACTTCGCCGACCGCTCGGCCGACTATCTGCTCCAGCCCGGGGCGCTGCAGCGGTCGGACCTGATCATCGACACCCCGAAGGTTGCCCACAACATCTATCTGGAGTCCCTCGCCGAGCTCGGCATCCCTGGCCTGGTGCTGCTGCTCGGGATCATCTTCCTCTCGGTCCGCGAGACGCTGCGGGCGGCGCGCCGGTTCCGCGAGGACGATCACATGCGGCTCGAGGCCCTGTCCAGGGCGCTGTTCGCCGCCCAGGTGGGCTTCCTCGCGGCGGCCCTGTTCGCCTCGATCCAGTTCAACAAGCAGCTCTGGGTGGTGCTCGCGCTCGGCCCGGCGCTCTCGTGGCTGGCCGCCGACCTGCGCCGCCGCGAGGCGCCGCCAGCCTCCGAGCTCAGCGCCTGAGCCGGTCGCCGGAGCCGCGGGAAGAACGCGCGTAGAGCTCCTCGTAGAGCCCGCCGATCCTGTTCGCGGCGACCTCGATGGCGAACTCCTCCCGCCGTCGGGCGCGCGCGTTGTCGCCGAGCGTCCGGGCGCGGTGCGGGTCGGCGATCAGTGCCTTGATCTCCCCGGCGAGCGCGGCAGGATCCTGCGGCTCGACCAGCACGCCATGGACGCCGTCCTCGATCATCTCCGGGACCCCCCCGACCCGGGTGGCCACGATCGGCAGGCCCGCCTCCATGCACTCCATCAGGGCCAACGGCGTGCCCTCGAAGTCCGACGACAGCACGGCGATGTCGAGCGCGGCGAGCACGTCCGGGACGTCGTCGCGACGGCCGAGGAAGACGAACGAACGATCGAGCCCCAGTTCGCGCGCCAGCGCCTCGAGCCGGGACCGCTCGGGACCGTCGCCGGCGATCACCCCGCGCAGGGCCGGGACCGACTCGGCGACGATCTTCGCGGCGCGCAGGAAGACATCCAGCGCCTTCTGCGGATAGAGGCGGCAGACGGCGCCGATCACCGGCGTCCCGTCCGCGATCGAGAGCTCGGCGCGAAGGTCGTGGCCGGTCGGCGCCGGCGGGGCCGGGACCGCGTTTCTGATCACGACGATCTTCTCGGGGTCGATCCGCTCGATCTCGATCATCCGGCGACGGTCCAGCTCGGAGACGCAGACGAACGCGTCGGCTCGCCGCCCGATCAGCTCGCGGTCGAGAAACCGCCGCAGCGGCTGGCCCTCGTACGACCAGGTCTGCTCGTGTGCCACCACCACCGGCGTTCTCGCCAGGGTGCCGAGGACGCGAGCCCCAGACGTTGGAGCCGAACTTGTGCGCGTGCAGGACGTCGACCCCGTCTCGCAGCCGGCGCAGCAGAGCGCGCCAGGCAGGGAGCGTCGCCACTCGCGTCCAGAGGGGTTCGCCGGGCTGCGCCTCGCGCGGGCGATCGAGCGCCATCAACTCGACCCCGCTCGCCTCGAGCTCGTCCACCGCCTGGATCACCCCCGGCGTTTGCGCGGACTCGTCGCTCCACCGGCTCACGCAGAGAACCCTCTGGAAGCGCTCGGGATCGAGGTGCACGGCCAGTTGCGTGGCGAAGTCCTCCGCCCCGCCGACCGCGAGGCTGTCGATCAGCATCATTATCCGGAGCGGCCCGCTCTGCATCGCGGCGGGAGCGTAGCCGCTGCGGCCGCCGGTGCCAGCGTCGGGGGCGCTTGCAATGCTTGCGGCGCCCCGGCGGCCGTGGAACCCCGCCCGCGGCGATGCGAGTCCCGATTGCAAGCGAGCTGCGCACCCGAAATTGAGTAGCGCTCCCCGCGGCCCTCGAGCTCCCGCGGAGAGCACCGCGGGCCGCAACACGGCTCTCGCCCTGGCGGGGCAGATGACCACGGCGCTGTTCACCGCGGCGCTGACGCTCTATCTGGTCCGGGCCCTGGGTCCGGACTCGTTCGGCATCTTTGCGCTGGCGCTCTCGATCGGGATCCTCGTCCTGCTGCCGTCGGACTTCGGCCTCAGCCAGTCGACGGCTCGGTTCGTGGCCGAGCACCGCGACGACCTCGGCCGGGTCGCGGACGTGTTCTCGGATGGGCTGCGCCTGAAGCTGATCGGCGGGGCGATCATCGGGCTGGCCCTGTTCGCTCTCGCCGGTCCGATCGCCGCGGCCTATGACGAGCCGGCGCTGGTCTGGCCGTTGCGGGGGATGGCGCTCGCATTGTTCTTTCAGGGCCTGCTCGGGTTCGTCACCACGACCTTCATCGCCCTGCGGCGGGTGTCGTTGAACCTGCGGGTAGTCGCCTCGGAGAGCGTGGTCGAGCTCGGCGCCAGCATCGCCCTGGTTGTGCTCGGCGCCGGCGCCTCGGGGGCGGCATTCGGGCGGGCGATCGGCTACGCCTTCGGCGTCCTGATCGCGGTAGTGCTCGCGATGCGGTTATTCGGGCGCCGCGGGTTTGCCGTCGTCGGGCCCGGCCGCGGGCACTCCGGGCGGGTCGCGCGCTACGCGGGGGCGATGTTCGTGATCGACTGGTCCTACACCGCGATGACCCAGGTCGACTCGCTCGTGATCGGGGCGGTCCTCGGCTCGGGCAGCGTCGGCATCTTCCAGGCGCCGCTGCGCCTGATCACGCCGATCCTCTATCCGGGGCTCGCGATCGCCCAGGGGGTCGCGCCGCGGCTGTCGCGCGGCGGTGGAGAACCGGATGTCATCGGCATGCAGCGCGCGATGCGATACCTGATCTTCCTCCAGACGGCGGTGGTGGCGCCTCTGGTCGTGTTCGCCGGGCCGCTGAGCTCGAAGGTGCTCGGCTCGGGCTACGGCGAATCCGCCGGGGTGCTGCGAGCGCTCGCGCCGTTCATCTTCGTCTCCGGCTTCACGCCCCTGCTCTCGCTCGGGGTCAATTACCTCGGCGAGGCGCGGCGGCGGATTCCGATCGCGGTGGCAGCGGTGCTGATCAACCTGGTGCTCAGCGTGATCCTGACCAACGAGATCGGCGTTCTCGGCGCGGCGATCTCGACCAACGTCGCGATCACGTTCTACACCGGAGCGCATCTGTGGCTCTGTGAGAGCCTGGTTGGTCTCCGGCTTCGCCCGCTGCTCACGCCGGCGGTCTTCGCCCTGGTCGGAGCGGTGCCGATGACGGCGATCATGCTTCTCTTCGGGCCCGACGCGAGCATCCTCGGAATGATCGTCGGGAGCCTCCTCGGCTGGGCCGCCTATGGCGGCTACCTGGTCGCGCTCGGAGCCTTCACCCCGGCGGAAATGGAGCGGGGGCGCCGGGTTCTGGCGCGGCTGCGTCGCCGCCCTGCGTGAGCTTCAGCGCGACAGCGCCGCGGCCAGCGAGGCAGCGGCGGCGCGCGCCGCTTCCGGGAGGTCGGTCGTCGCCGGCTCGAAGTCGACCGTCTCCCGGAGCCAGCGCCGCCGGCTGTGCATCCTTCCGATCTCGACGAAGCCGACCTTCTCCATCGTCCGCCGCGAGGCGACATTGTCCCGCTCGACCTTGGTGATCAGCGCCTCGAAGCCCTGCGACTCGAGCCGATCGGCGATCTGCGCGTACGCCATCGGGGCGATCGCGAGCCCGCGGGCGCTGCGGTCGGTGAGCGCGTCATCGACGCACGCGACCCCGTCCCCGAGCGCGTACCAGCCACCCGCCACCTCATCGAGCGGATAGCGATCGGTGAACACCGAGCAGTTGAAGATCGGCTCCCCTTCGCGCAGGATGAAGCACAGCCACGCTCCCTCCCTGATCCGGTTCGGCCCCGTGGACGGGTCGATCGCGGGGACCGCGGTCAGCCACGCCGTCACCTCCGCCTCGGTGGCGATTCGGAACTCGTACCCCTTGCGCAGGCGCAGCCGCCTGATCCGGGCCGGCTCGGCCGCATACCAGACGAACTCGAACTCGGCGCCGAGGAACCTGCGTAGGCCGGCCCGGACGGTGGCGGCGAGCCCTTGCTCGGCGACCCCGCGGCGCAGACGGAAACGAAGCCGCCGCAAGCGCGTGATCACCGCAGTCCCCGCGCCGACCGCAGCCGCCCGCGCAAACGCTGCTGTGTGTCGAAGGCCATGGCAGCTCCGGCGCGAGCCGCCGAGAGCGCCCGGTAGCGGGACCTGCGCAGCCGCGGGGGGCTCACCTCTCGGGGCCTCCACTTCAGCTTGTAGTCGAGGTGGCCGCCGAGGTCGCAGACCTCGACCCCGCGGCGCTTCCAGTACCGGATGGCGTACCACATCAACGCCTCGTTGGGCGCCAAGTTCTGATGCTGGCGCCAACTCGCGGAGCTGAGGAAATGCATGTAGCGCCCGGACGCCGGGAACAGCGCCGTCGCTATGCATTCGCCCTCGGGGCTGCGAGCGCGGAGCATCAGCAGGCGCCCGCTGGGCTCGACGGTCCGAATCAGGTCGCGGATTCGCTCCGGGCCCCAAGGGGGAGCGAGCTCGAGCTTCGCGAACACGTCGACGATCTGGGCGTGGAGGTCATCGGCGAAGCCGAGGTCGCGCGCCTCTTCGATCGTCACCCCGAGCTTCTCCGCCTTGCGGACCGCCGTGCGCACCGATCCCTTGAGGCCGCTCCAGATCTCGTCCTCTGCCGGCCTCAAATCCAGCTCCAGACCCCGCCACGGCGCCGACTCGTACCCGAGCCCGGCCGCGGCGTCCGCGTCCAAAAAGCGATCGTGCAGCTCAAGGTGGTGGCAGCCGAGCTCACGCCAGGTGAACTCGGGCAGCGCCGCCGCGGCGTGCGCACGCGAGACCCCCGGCTCGAGGTTGAAGCCCATGAACCCGGTGGTCCACCCGGGCAGCGGACTGCCGAGCAGCGAGATCCCGTAGCGGCGCACGATCACACCGGTGAAGAACCCGACCGTCGCGCCGCCGTCCGCGACCGCGGCGATGACTGGCTCTCCGCCCTGCGTCTCGAGGATGAAGTCGAGCCACTCCCGCGTCTGATAGACGAGCCGGTCGTCGAACCGGTCCAGCGCTTCCCAGTCGACGCGATCGAGATCGAGTCGCTCGAGGATCACGTCCTGCCCTCGGCGGCCGCATACGACCGGATGAGCAGGATCTGATCGAGAAAGTACTTCGTCGCCCACGACGGGTACTTGAGCGGCACGTAACGACCCCAGATCGGGAACGACCCCGCGATCGCACCCCGGCGCGGGCGCCCCACCGAATTCAGCGCCTGGACGAAGGCCAGGAAGTCGAGCAGCTCCCTCGACACCCTCAGCGCCTCCTCGTCGCCGGTGCGGCGGTGGATCTTCGTCGCCAGGATTCCGAGCTGCGCCGACCCGGTGAGCACCACCTCGGACCCCTTCGGGCGCCACTCGCTATCGAAGCGCCCTGGAAGTCGCCCGCCGGGCTCGACCCGGGCGATCATCGCCCGCGCCGGCAGTTCCCCCCGCTCGATCAGCTCCGGTTCGCCGAGGATCTCGCCGATCTCGATCAGCCCATCGCTCGCATAGCAGAGGGTGTGGGTGATCGGCTCGCCGCCGCGCTGGCGCGTGTTCGCGCAGAGGTCGAACCATCCGTTCGGCCGCTGATTGGCAATCGCGAACTCGCTGTTGGCGAGCGCGGCCTTCGCGTAGCGGTCGTCGCCGGTCGCCGACCACAGCTGGGCCAGGCCTGCGGCGGCGTAGGTGTCGTAGGTGCGTCGCAGGCCGAGGTAACCCCACTTCGCCCAGCTTCCGTCCGACTCCTGGGTCGCGACCATCCAATCGCCGGCCCTGACGGCGGCGTCGAGGTAGCGCTGCTCCCGGGTCTCGAGATGGGTTCGAACGAGTCCCCGCAGAATCTGCCCGGTGTTGAAGTTGACGGGCGGCTGTCCCTCGCCCTCGTAGAGGCTCTCAAACCCCCCCTCCGGCTTCTGCACCCGCAGCTCCCAGTCCGCCATCCGGATCGCACGCTCGGCCAGCTCGTCGTTGCCGAGCGCCGCGTGGTAGTCCCAGAAGGTCGGAATGATGTAGCCGGTCACCTCGGGATATCCGGGGGTCCAGCCCCCGAACCTGAGGTCCCCCACCCCGCCCGAGCCGACCTCGTTCTGTGAGCGGCAGATCCACCCGAGCGCGCGCGCGATCATCGTGTCGAGGCTCTCCCCCTGGGCTCGCGAGCGTTCGACGTAGTTCGCCCACGGCGTGTCACGCCGGACCGCGGCCCAGTTGCGGGCGATCACCAACGCGTTCGGCGGCCAAGCCCAGGACACCGCCATCCAGGCCAAGTTGCGAAGGTTCCGGGCCGTCAGCGGGACGTCCCCGACCGCCCTCGGTCCCACCTGTGCGTACTCGTTCAGCGCTGCTCGCATGCGCGGCGCCAGCCTACTCAGCAAGGTAGATGCCGACGTTGTCGACGCCGATCGAGCACTTGTATCCGTGGCAGCGGTAGCTCGGGTCGTGATAGACGCCGAGCCGCAGGTGCGAGGGGATCGGGTCGCCGTCGGCGAGCCCGTCCGAATCGTCCCCCGGGCCCTCGGGCACGAGGGTGGCCAGGTGCAGTTGCGGACTGCGCTCACCCCGGTCGAGCGCGTCGCCGTCGCCGTTCAGGTCGGCGGCGACGCGAACCGACCCGACGGACGGATCGGTCGAGTAGGTGACGTCGAAGGCGAACCGGGTCCAGTGGCCCCGCGTCGCCTGCGTCGACCACACCTGGGACACGTGCTCGGAGACCCCGCCACGCCGCAGCCGCCACCGTCCGTCGAACGCGTGCAGGGAGAGCACCGGGGTGCCGCCCCCGTTGTTGGACGGCTGCGATTGCTTCATCTGCATCACCGACTGCCATGTGCCGCGCTCGAGCGGGAACCGCTTCGAGAGCTTCAGCGACACGACCGTGATCAGCCGCTCCCCGCTGCGGTACAGCGCCACCGGGCTCGCGGGCCAATTGTTGCGCCCGATCTCGCAGCGCTCGCCGACGGCGTCATCGCCGTCGAGAACCCTGATCGTGCGGTGGCCGCCCACCACGCGTACCCGGCTGCCGCGCTGGCAGTCGATCTTCCCCCAGACCGCCCGCGTGTCCCCGACGCTCCCGTCGTCGCTGAACAAGGCGCTGCCGACGGCGGGGAAGCCGTTCGACGGGTTGGGCACCGGGACCAAGGGGGGCAGGACGCCCGCCGCCACAGCGAGCGCCGCGGCCAGCGAGGCGAACGCGAACACGCCGCGAGCGTACTACTCGGCCCGGGAGGCCTCGATCAAGGCCTCGCGGTCGATCTTGCCCCGTGCGGTGCGGGCCAGCGCCTCGTGCAGGTGGATCCGGCGCGGCACCTTGTGGTCCTCGAGCGCCTCGGCGCACGCCCGCCGCAGCGCCGCCGGATCGAGCTCCTCACCCTCGACCGCGGCGACGTGGGCGTGCACGGCCGATCCCAGGAGCCGATCCGGAACCCCGACCACAGCCGCCTCCCGCACGCCGGCGACCCCCTGCAGCACCTCCTCGACCTCGCGCGGGTACACCTTCTCGCCCCTGCACTTGATCAGATCGTCGGTCCGCCCGACCCAATGCAGGAAACCATCGCCATCGCGGCGGAACAGGTCGCCGGTGGCCAGCACGCGCTCGCCCGGCCAGCGCCCGGGACGCAGCCTCTCCGCCGTCGCCTCCGGGCGCCGCCAGTATCCGTGCATCACGTGCGGACCGCGCACGAGCAGTTCGCCGACCACGTCGGCGTCGGCCTCCCCCCCGGCCCCGTCGTCGATCCACGCGTCGGTGCCCGCCATCGCCCGCCCAGACGACGTTGGCCGCGCGTCGAGCTGGTCCGGCGGCAAGTAGGAGACGCGGATGCACTCGGTGAGCCCGTACATCAGGTAGAGCGAGGCGCCGGGAAAGGTCCGGCGCACCGCCTCGACGGTCGCGGCGGGCATCGAGGCCCCTGCGTTGGTCAAGAACCGCAGATCGGGCAGCTCGCGCTCGGCGAGGCCGCGGAGCGAGACGAGGACCTGGAAGATCGTCGGCACCCCGGGGAGCCCGGTGACGGCGTGCTCCTCGAGGGCGGCGACGATCCGCCCCGGGACCGAGATCCCCTGCTCGAGCACCAGCGTGGCGCCAATCCGCATGCAGCAGAGCAGTTGGGAAAGCCCGTAGCCGAACGAGAGCTGCAGCAGGCAGAGGATGCGATCCTCCGGGACCAGCTCCAGGTACTCGACGATCGCATCGGTGGCGAAGGACAGGTTCCGGTGCGAGAGCATCGCGCCCTTGGGCTCACCCGTGGAGCCGGAGGTGAACAGGAGCGCTCCGAGATCGGTCTCCAGCACGGTGGGCGGATCTCCAGCGGTCTCGAGGTCGAGCGCGGAGAGGACCCGAGCCCCGCCCGCGGGGCGAGCCGCCTCACGGGCGAGCGGAGCGTGTTCCGGGTCGGCGATCACGAGCGCCGGTTCGATGTCGGCGAGTGACGCCGTCAGCCGGTCGCGCTTGATGGTCGGGTTGAACGGGGCGATCGCGGCCCCGGAGCGCAGCACCCCCTCGATCGCGACCACTGCGTCGACTCCGTTCGGGACCACGGTCGCGACTCGGTCGCCGCGGCCGATGCCGCGCTCGCCGAGCGCCGCGGCGAGCGCCGCGCTGCGCTGGTCGAGCTCGCCGTAGGTGACCGTCTCGTCGCCGTGGATCACCGCCAGGCGCCCGGGATCGCGGCCGGCCACCGCGGCGAGATCGTCGGCGACGGTGCGAGTTCTCACCCCGGCGCCTGCTTGCGGGCGACGAAGCCGACGATCGCGTCGATCGAGCCGAGGTTCTCCTCGGTGATCTCGACGTCGGTGATCTCGATCGCGTAGCGGCTCTGGATCTCCTCGACCAGCTCGATGAACCCGAAGGAGTCGACGATCCCGAGCGACAGGAACTGGTCGGAGTCGGAGAGCTCGACGTCTGGATGCATGTAGAGGAAGTTGTCCTCCACGAAAACGCGCATCTCTTTGCGGACGGTTGCCTCCTCGGTCATCAACTCTCCTCGCTCGGGCTTTCAGTGCGGTCGATTCTTACGCGAGGCGTGGCGGTCTCGGCCTCCGGCTCAGCCTCGCGGGTGCAGAATTCCTGGTGCCAGAGCTGCGTGCTGAGGATGCCGACCAGCGCCATGCCCTCACGGACGCCGGTCGCGCGGCCCGCGCGACACCTGCGCACGAGACCGGAGACCCGCTCGGGATCCCAGAAGCCGGTCTCGGCGAGGCCTGATGGCGAGAGCAGCTCGGCAACCCACCCGGGCGCGCCGTCGGCGAAGAACGGCGTCACCTCGGGCGCCCGGTAGGGCTGCTTCGGCCGCGCCGCGATCTCATCCGGGAGCAGCTTCTCGGCCAGCTCGCGGAGGACGATCTTGTCTCGCATGCCGTCGAGCTTGCGCTCCGCCGGCAGCGCCGCCGAGTGCGCGAAAACGCGATGGTCGAGGAACGGGTACCGGCCCTCGACCCCGCTCGCCATCGCCACCCGGTCCCCCTGCGAGGCGAGCAGGTACGGCTCCAACAACGTCGTCACCTCGAGCCAGGCGGCGCGCTCGAGGCTGCTCCAGCGGTCGAACCCGGCCGGCAGGCGCTCGCGCAACCGCTCCAGCGACCGGGGCGGGTCGAGCTCATGGCGGAGCTCGGGGCTGTAGAAGGCGCGAACGGCCGCGGTCGCCTCAGCCCGGGTCAGATGCGAGGCGAGCGGATCGTCGCCGGCCCCCGTCTCGAGCATGAAGCGGCTGAAGGCCGGGCCGCGACGCGCGCCGCCCTCGCCGAGGTACGGATAGAGCTGCGCGAGCATCTCGCGGGCGCGCTCGGGCTCGCTTTGACTGAGCTCCCGGATCGCCACCTCCTTGAACAGGTCGTAGCCCCAGAACAGCTCGTCGGCTCCCTCGCCGGTGATCACGACCGTGAGGTCGTTGGCCCGCACCTCGCGCGCGAGCAGGTACAGGGGGACGGGGGCCGTGCGCACCAGCGGCGTCTCGGTGTGCCGGACCACGTCGGGCAGCGCCCCGGCGATCTCGGGTGCGCCGACCTCGATCACGTGGTGTTGCGTCCCGAGCGCGCGGGCGACTGCGCGCTGATGGCTGCCCTCGTCGTAGCCGGGCTCGTGGAAGGCGACCGAGAAGGTCCGCAGCTCGCCGTGTTTCTCGCGCTGAGCGATCGCGCTGATCAGGCTCGAGTCGAGGCCGCCGGACAGGTAGGCGCCCACCGGGACGTCGGCTCGCAGCCGCAGGTGGACGCTGTCAGCGAGCAGCTCGGCCAGGTCCTGGGCGGGCTCGCTGGTCTGGTACGCGGGCTCCCACCAGCGCCGGCGCTCGACCTCGCGCCCGTCCTCGAAGACGAGCAGCTCGCCCGGGCCGAGCTGCTCGACGCCGGCAAAGGGCGTCCGCGGCGGTCGAGCGCCCCAGAGGGTGAAGACGTCGTCGATCCCGAACGGGTCCGGCTCGGCACCGACCTCGCCCGACGCGAACAGCGCCTTGGCCTCGGAGCCGAAGACGACCGTGCCGTCGGCGAGCCGCGCCAAGAACAGCGGCCGGACCCCGAACCGGTCGCGGACCAGGGTCAGCCGCCGCCGCTCGGGCTGCCACCACGCGAACGCGAACTGGCCGTTGAAGCGCTCGAGGGCGGCGAGTCCGTCCCGCTCGAGCAGTCGCAGGGCCACCTCCGTGTCGCTCGCTGTCTCGAACCGCTCCCCGGCGTCGGCGAGCTCCTTCCTGAGCTCGACGTGGTTGTAGATCTCACCGTTGTAGACGAGCAGCGAACCCCCGGGGCCGGATTCGAGCGGCTGCCAGCCACCGGGCAGATCGACGATCGCGAGCCTCGTCGAGACGAAGCCGGCACCCGGATCCATCGCGAGCCCGAATCCGTCCGGTCCCCGGTGGCGGATCGCCGCCGCCATCCGGAGCAGCGCCGTCTCGCTCACCCGGCCGCCGGCGTGCGGCCGCACGATGCCCGCCACCCCGCACACGGTCAATCGTGAGGGTCGACGATCACCGCGGGTGCGTGCAGGTATCCGGTCGCGACCCGGCGCCGCTCGATCTCGCGATAGGCGGCGTCGACCTCGTCGGCCGACAGCTCGACCCGCTCGGCGAGATCCGCGGGCGCGACGCCGCTCGCGTGTCCCCAGACCAGCAGGTCCATGCGCTCGTACGGGTGGCCGAAGTAGAACTCCTCCTGGGTCTGCGGGAGGCTGAAGGTCTCGGTTGTCGGCTGGCGCGTCGCGATCCCCTCCGGCAGCCCGAGCCGGGCAGCGAGGGCGTAGACCTGGGTCTTGAAGATTCGCGCGATCGGCTTCACGTCGGCGAGCCCGTCGCCGCCCTTGACGAAGAAGCCCTGGTCGTACTCGAGCAGGTTCGGGGTTCCGGCGACGGCGTAACCGAGCTGGTCGGCCCACGTGTACTCGAGGAGCTTGCGCACGCGCTGCTTCATGTTGGTGGCGGCGAGTAGCGCGCGGTACGGGCCCGACGGCATTCGCCGCGACTCCGTGCTCCCGTCCGGACGCTCGACGACGACCGAGAAGACGACGACCCCGCCGGCCGGCGGCGAGCGAACCAGCTTGTGCTTCCAGTTCGGCTCGTACTCCGGGAACACCTCCTTGATCGCCGCGTCCCGGCGCGCGTAGCACCCGAGGCCCTCGAGCGCCGCGGTGATCGGCTCCTCCACCGTTCGCGCGCCGAGCTCATTTGCGAGCTCGAGGCCGAGATCGGACGAGGCGGTCCCGACGTCGCGCTCCGGTAAGCGCAGACAGAGGACGTTCTCGGATCCCACGGCTCTGCAGGCGATCCCGGCGACGACGCCGGAGTCGACGCCCCCGGAGACGGCGACGACCAGGCCGCGACGGCCGAGCTCGCGAACCGCCGCCGCAGTCCCGGCCGCGAGCTGCTCGATGCAGGAGTCGGCGTCGAAGTCCGACGGGTCATCGGCCGCCCAGCGCTCGAGGTCGTTGGGGCCGAGGTTGGCCACGTCCGTCACGCGGCCACTCTAAGGGAGCCTGCGGCTCGATGGAGGATTTCCTCGAGACGATCGGCCTGGCGCTCGCGCAGGTTCGCGGCCGCGTACGCGCGCCCCGCCGACGCGAGGGTCTCGCGCAGGGCGGAGTCGTCGCGCAACCGTCGCACCGCGGCCGCGAGCGCCGCCGGATTCCCTGGCGCGACCGGTTCGGCGATCCGCTCCCGCTCGGCGATCCGCGCGGCCTCCCCGCGGGCGGCGACGATCACGGGCAGACCCAGGGCGCAGCAGTCGTATAGCTTCGACGGGACCGCGTACTCGATCCCGGGCGAGTCGGCGAGCGAGACCAGGAGCGCATCGGAGGCCCGCATCATCTCCGCGGCCCTCGGCCGGGCCAACATCCCGGTGAAGGTCACGCGACCCGGCGCGATCCGCATCGCGAGTCGCTCGACCTCGGCCCGCGAGGGCCCGTCGCCGACGATCACCAGGCCGAACTCGGGCCCGAGCTCGGCAGCGGCCTCAACCGCCGTCGCCAGGTCCTGCGCGAGGCCGACGTTGCCGGCGTAGGTCCAGACGAAGGTCTCCGCCGCAGTGCCGAGGACCGCGCGGTCCGCGTCGAGGCCGGCGAACTTGATCCACTCGGCGGTCGTGCCGCTGGGCAGGTGGTGGACCTTGGCCGGGTCGCCGCAGATCGCTCCGATGTGGGCCGCCGACCCCTCGCTCGGCGTGGTGATCGCGTCGGCGCTCGAGTACAGCCTCCGCTCAAGCGCCTCGAGCGCGGCGATCGTGCGCGCCCCGCGCAGCTCCCCGACCGCCACCGCCGCCGCCGGCCAGAGGTCGCGGACGTCCAGCACCCAAGGGACCCGATGGCGCGCGGCGACGGCCATCCCCGCGGCGCCGACCGGCAGCGGCGGCGATGACGCGTAGACGACGTCGGGGCGCGCGCCCAGCACACCGGTGAGGGTGCCGCCCACCGCGTAGCCGCCGTAGTTCGCGAGCCTCGTGCGAAGCGTCTTGTTCGGCGAGGTCGGGACGCGGAGGTACTGAACCTCGAAGCCGTCGAGCTGACGGCGGTCGATCAGGCGCTCGCCGTAGCCGGGCTGGACGACTCCGAGCGGATGGCTGGGTGCCTCGGCGATCACCTCGACCCGGTGGCCGCGCGCGCTCAGCAGTGTCGCGAAGGCGTGCAGCCGCGCCGCCGCAGCGGTCAGCTCGGGCGCGAAGTATTGCGTCAGGATCAGCAGTCGCACGGCAGGCCAGGGTAGTGTTCGCGATGATGACGACGGCAGCGGAGGAGGTCGACCGACCGATCTTCTTCATCGGGATGCCGCGGGGGGGGACGTCGCTGACCTTCGCCTCGTTCGCGGCCCACGGCGATCTGGGCTGGTTCTCGCAGTACATGGATCGCGCCCCCTGGCTGCCCGGGTCCGCGGCGCTGCACTCGCCTGGCCTTCGCCGCGCCGGCGACGCGTAAAGACGTCGCCCGTCACGGCGTCAGGCGCTCGCTCGTCGAGCGCCTGCAGATCGCGCCCTCGGAGGCCTACAACCTGTGGGAGCGTCTGTGCGGCGAGGAGTTCGTGGATTCCTACCTGCTCTCCGTAACGGCGAGCGAGGGCCAGCGCCGGCGGGTCCGGGGACGGGTGCGCCGCACGCTCCTGCTTCAGGGGAAGCCCAGGTTCTGCGCCAAGCTCACGGGTCCCGGCCGGATCGGCTTCCTGACCTCGATCTTCCCCGAGGCCCGCTTCGTCCACGTGATCCGCGACCCGCGGGCGGTCGTCGACTCGCTGCTTCGGGTGCGCTTCTGGCGCGAGACCGGGCGCTACACGCAGCCGGCGTGGAGGGGCGGCCTCACCGACGCCGACCTTGCCGCCTGGCACCGGTACGACACCCCCGAGGCGCTCGCCGCCGTCCAATGGGGGGCGGTCCTACGGACGACCCGCGCGGAGGCGGCCACGTTGCGCCCCGGCGCCTATCGGGAATTGCACTACGAGGATTTCGTCACCGACCCCGTGCGACGGCTGCGGGAGCTGTTCGAGTTCGCGGACCTCGCTGACGACCCGAACGCGCACGAGTTCGTCGCCGAACGCCTGCGGGTCCGAGATCTGTCGCAAGGCTGGCGCGAGCGCCTGCCGGCGGAGCGGGTCGGCGAGATCGAGCAGCTTCTCGCTGGCCCGATGACCGACCTCGGATACGAGCCGGCCGGAACGGCGAACGGGGCCGGGCCAGAGGGTCCCGCCTCGTCGTGAGCCCGGTCCAAGCCCGGATCAGCCGACGATCTGCACGTTGTCCACCTGGCTGGCGCAGCCGGCCGGTGGCGGGCAGGGGATCGCCGGGCTGTGGTAGATCCCGGTTCGCAGCAGCGACGGGACCGAGTCCCCGACGGCGAGCCCGTCATCGGTCCCGCCCGAGGTCTCGAGCTTGAGCGTGTAGGTGCTGAAGGTCGGGCTCTGCTCGCCCTCGTCGAGCGCGTCGCCGTCGCCGTTGAGGTCGGCGTAGACCGTGACCGCTCCCGTGCCGGGGTCGCGCGAGTAGGTGACGTCGAAGACGAACCGGGTCCACGAGTCGGTTGCCGCGGGCGCCGACCACAGCTGCCGGCTCTCGTCACTCGAGCCCGCCGACGTGCTCTGGACGAGGCTCCAGCTCCCGCCGCTGGCCTTCAGCGCGAGCACCGGCGTGCCCCCGCCGTTGTCGGCTGGCTGCGCCTGCTTCATCTGCATCACCGTCTGCCAGTCGCTGTTCGCGAGCGGGTAGCTGTCCGGGAGGCGGAACGAGAGCATCGTCAGCCGCCGCTGTCCCTCCTCGTAGGCGGGCATCGGCGCGGTCGGACGCCAGTTCTCACCGAGCTCGCAGCGCTCGCCCCAGACGTCGTCGCCGTCGAGAACGGTGAGTTGATGCGCCTGATCGCTCGGCTGAGCGGCGCCCGCCGCGGTCACGTGGGGGTCGCCGCCGCCGATCAGCGAGTGACGCGAAGCCGACGCGCAGTCGACGCGGCCCCATTCGGCTGACGCGTCGGCACGGTCACCGGTGTCGCTGAACACCGAGGTACAGCCGGGCGCGGTGAGGGTTGCCGGGTCGAAGGAGCACGTCGAGTCCGGCGGACGGGCCGGGCCGTCGCGGCCGCGCCGTCGGGCAAGCTTCACCCGGAGCTTGCCGCCACGAACGCGCTTCGGGGCGCGGATCTTGAGCAGTCGCTCGGTGATCGGCCGCGGCGCGCACCCGGTGGACGCCGACTCGGCGCTCGACCGACTTCCGGGCGTGCTCACGGCGGAGCTTTGCCTCAGCGCCGAGGATCCGGTCCGGCTTGACGCCGTGGACGCGAAACACGACGACGTGGCGATTGACCTCGATCGGCCTGAACGCGGCCGTGCGCGCGCCGGCCGGGGCGGCGGCTGCCGCGAGCGCTACCAGCGCGCTGACGAGCGCCAGTGGCAGCGCCACCCTGCATGCGACGGGCCATATCGATCCCTGCGAGAGCATCGTCCGATCTCTCGACTGATCGGTGGATGCCGGCGCTCGCTGCAGCCGCAACGGCCGTGGTTAGAACATTTGTCCAGGCCTCCAGGGGCCTGTTTTCCGCTTTTGCAAGCGGGATCTCGGGTTACGGGACGGTCTCGCTGGCGCCGGCGCGAGGACCTTGGCTCAGGGGGCCTCGGCGCCGCCGCTGTCCTCGGTGATCGTGCCGAGGTTGGTGGTCGTGCTGGTCGAAGCGGTCGACGAGGTCGTGGTCGGCGTGGTGGTCGTCGTGCTCGTGGTCGGCGGGGTCGTTGTCGTGGTCGAGGATGCGGTCGACGACGAGGTCGTCGAAGTCGTCGTCGTGGTCGTGGTCGCGGAGCTCGACAAACCGGTCGTGCTCTCGTCATCGCTGCCGCCGGAGACGACCGCGAGCGCGATCCCGAGCCCGATGACGGCCGCGATCAGAACCGCGATCAGCGCCTTCATGCCGCCGCTCATCCCCGAGTCCGGGGGCTCGCCGGGCGGCTGGTCGTGGCCGCCGCCGTAGTCGCCGCCGCGCGGCGGGACGTCCATGCGCCTGGTCGGGTCCTCGTGCACGCGCGGAACTCTACGCGAGGGCCTCGACGACGATTCCGAGCGCCTCGTCGACCTCGGCGTCGCCGATCACCAGCGGCGGCAGAAAGCGCAGCATTCGCTCACCGGGGACGTTGAGGACCAGGCCGAGCTCGAGCGCCCGCGCCGCGGTCGCCGCGGCGTCGAGGCCCTCGGCGAGGCTCACGCCGACCATCAGGCCGCGGCCGCGAACCTCGGTGATGCCCTCGATCTCGCCGAGCCCGGCGCGGAAGCGGTCCCCCAACCGGGTCACCTCGGCGAGCAGGGCCGGGTCGTCGATCACATCCAGGGTCGCGAGCGCCGCGGCAGCGACGATCGGCGCCCCCGCGAAGGTTGAGCCGTGATCGCCGCGCGAGAGCACCTCGGCCAGCTCGGGCGAGGTGATCACGCCGCCCGCCGGCAGTCCGCCGCCGAGCGCCTTCGCGGACGTCAGCACGTCGGGCCGCACCCCGAGCTGTTCGTAGGCCCACAGGCTCCCGGTCCTCCCCATTCCGCACTGGACCTCGTCGAAGACGAGCGCCGCGCCGGCCGCATCACACGCCCCGCGCGCGGCCAGCAGGACGTCGTCGGCGATCGGGAAGATGCCCGCCTCGCCCTGGATCGGCTCGATCATCACGGCGGCCGTCCGCTCACCGACCGCCGCGCGCAGCGCTTCGGGGTCGTCGCGCGGGACCGCGACGAAGCCGCGCGGCAGCGGCCCGAAGAGGTCGTCGCGGGCGAGCTTCGGCGTCGCCGCCAGCGCCCCCAGGGTCCGGCCGTGAAAAGCGCCCTCGAGGGTGACTATCTCGGGCTCTTCGATGCCCGCGAGGTGGGCGCGCTTGCGGACGAGCTTGATCGCGCCCTCGCTCGCCTCGGCGCCGGAGTTGCAGAGGAAGACGCGGCCGCCGAGGCTCGACCTCGCGAGCCGCTCGGAGAGTCGCATCGCGGGCGCGGAGTAGAAGAGGTTCGAGTTGCCGGCGCTCAGCCCCGCCTGCTCGGTGATCGCAGCGACGATCCGTGGATGACAGTGGCCCGCGTTGTGGACCGAGAGCCCGGCGAAGAAATCGAGGTACTCGCGCCCGTCGGAGTCCCAGATCCGTGCACCGAAGCCGCGCACGAACTCGACCGGCGCCCGGGCATAGGTGTCGATCGCGTAGCGCGACTCGAGCGCACGCAGCTCCTCGACGCTCATGGAGCCTCGACCATCGTGCCGATGCCCGCGATCGTGAACAACTCGAGCAGCAGGCTGTGCGGGCGGCGGCCGTCGATGATGTGGGCCGAGCCGGCGCCCCCGCGGATCGCCTCGGCGCAGGCGGCGAGCTTCGGCCGCATGCCGCCGTCGATCAAGGGCAGCGCCGCCTCGATCTCGGCGACGGTCGCGCGGGAGATCAGCGAGCCCTCATCGGCGGCGTCGGCGAGCCAGCCCGCGACGTCGGTGAGGAAGATCGCCTTGAACGCGCCGAGCGCCGCAGCGACCTTACCGGCGGCCGTGTCCGCGTTGACGTTGTAGGAGTTGCCCTCGCGATCGACCCCGGCCGAGGCGATCACCGGGATGTAGTCGGCGGCGATGTGGTTGAGCACATCGACATCGACCCGCTCGATCTCGCCGACGAAGCCGACCTCGTCGGCCCGGGCGTGGGGCTCGATCTCGAACAGCGCTCCGTCCTCGCCCGAGAGCCCGACCGCCGGCTGGCCGTGGCGGTTGAGGCGCATGACGATGTCGGCGTTCACCTTGCCGAGCAGGACCATCTTCGCGATCTCGACCGTCTCCGCGTCCGACACTCGCATTCCCTCGACGAACTTGACCTCCATCCCGAGCCGCTCCATGTAGCGGGTGATGTCGGGCCCGCCGCCGTGGACGATCACCGGGTTGAGGCCGACGTACTTGAGCAGGACGACGTCGGTGGCGAAGTCGTCGCGCAGCGACTCCTCGGTCATCGCCGCGCCGCCGTACTTGATCACCACCGTCTTGCCGTGGAACTCCCTGATGTAGGGAAGGGCTTCAAGGAGCGTCTCGACGGATGCAGTCATCGCCTCAGGTCCTGGCCGACATGTCTACGTCGTGTATTCCGCGTTGATCCGGATGTACTCGGGGGTGAGGTCGGAGAAGTACACGTGGGCGTTGCCGGCACCGCGCTCGAGCCGCAGGCAGATCTCGGCCTCGCGGCCATCGCCGCCGAGGGCGGCAGCGTCGATCACGTCGGGGCCGAGCTCGCCCACGTCCTCACCCGCGAGCGCCATTCCGGCCGCCTGAGCGATCCGTCCCCAGTTCGGGTCGCGCCCGTAGAGCGCCGTCTGCACGAGCGGCGAGTTGGCGATCGCCCGTGCGACCCGCTCGGCCTCGAGGGCGTCGACGGCGCCGTCGACCTCGATCCGCCCCACCCGGGTGGCGCCCTCGCCGTCGGCGACGATCTCGAGCGCCAGTTGCAACAGCACGGCGTCGAGCAACCCCTCCGGGAGCGGTGCGCCAGCCCCGCCGCTCGCCTGCAGCAGCACGGTGTCGTTCGTGGACATCTGCCCGTCGACCGTGATCCGCTCGAACGAGCCGGCGACGGCGGCGCGCAGCGCCGTCTCCGGCTCGGCGATGTCGGCGTCGGTCTGCACGAAGCAGAGCATGGTCGCGAACCCCGGCTCGATCATCCCCGCCCCCTTGGCCTGGGCGGAGATGGTCACCCCGCCGGCGCTCACCGTGCACGTCTTCGGCCCCGAGTCGGTGGTCATGATCGCGGCGGTGAACTCGCCGGCGCCCTCGGGCGAAAGTGCCCCGGCGGCCTCGCCGACGCCCGTGAGGACGTCGTCGACCCGCAGCGGCACGCCGATCACCCCGGTCTCGGCGACCGCGACCGTACGCGGTTCGGCCCCGATCGCCGCGGCGGCCGCTTCGCGCATCGCGAGCGCGTCGGCGTATCCCCGTTCACCGGTGGCGGCGTTCGCGTTGCCGGAGTTGACGACCGCGGCGCGGATCGAGCCGACATCGCAATCGTCGCGGCACACGCGCACCGGCGCGGCGGCGGCGGCGTTGCGGGTCAGCAGCAGCGCCGAGCGGACCGAGTCCGAGTCGCACGCGACGAGACCTACGTCGGTGCCGCCATCGGCCTTCAGCCCGCAGGCGACGCCGGCGGCCCGAAAGCCGGGTGCCAGCACCGCGGGGTCGAGCTCCTCGACCCCATCCGGAACCTCCACCCACCGCGACCGAAAGAAGCGCCGTCGAGCGGTCGCGGCCAGCGGCGAGCCTTCCGCATGAGGCGCTCATCAGCGGTGCGGCTCGGACTCGCTTCGCTCCGCCTCACAGCCCCTCCCCCTCATCGAACCCCAACATCAGGTTCAGATTCTGCATCGCCTGCCCCGCGGCGCCCTTCCAGAGATTGTCGATCGCGGCGAAGACGACGGCCCGCCGCTCGCCGAGCGGCACGGCGTGGATCCGACACTCGTTCGTGTCGCGGACGTCGCGCAAGCCCGGCGGCGAGTCGACCACCTTCACGAACCGCTCCCCCGCGTAGCGCTCGGCGTAGAGCGCGCCGATGTCGTCGACCGGCTCGGCGAGCTCGACGTAGCAGCTGGCGAGCAGCCCCTGGTCGATCGGCAGGAGATGAGGCATGAAGGTGATCTGAGGGTCTGAACCTTCACTGCGCACGCCCGCAGGCGAAGCCGAGGACGTGGCGCGAGTTACTCCGGCGCGAGTCATTCGATGCAGCTCCTGCTCGATCTCGGGCAGATGACGATGGCCGTCGACCGCGTAGGGCATGAAGTTCTCGGTCAGGTTGCTGAGCGAGAGCCGCTCGCCGCCGTCGCGCCCGGCCCCCGAGACGCCCGACTTCGCGTCGATCACGACCGAGGCGACCGCGCCCAGCTCGGCGAGCGGAGCCAGCGCGAGGATCGCGGCGGTCGGATAGCAGCCGGGGTTGGCGACCAGCTCGGCCGTCCTGATCGAGTCGCGGTCGAGCTCGGTGAGCCCGTAGACGGCGTTCTCGAGCAGCTCGGGCTCGCCGTGAGGCGCGTACCAACGCTCGTAGATCGCCGCGTCGACCAACCGGAAGTCGGCCGAGAGGTCGACAACGGTCAGCCCCATCCCGCGCATCTCCGCGACCACGGGCGCGGCGGCGCCATGCGGGTAGGAGACGATCGCGCAGTCGACGTCCTCGAGCAGCGCCAGGTCGAGCTCGATCAGCTCGATCGGGCACCGGTAGCGCGGGTAGAGCTGGTTGAGCCGCGTCCCAGCATGGCTGCGCGAGGTAGCCGCGGCGAGCTCGAGCCGCGGGTGCGCCCAGGCCAGTTCCGCCGAGAGCGCCCCGGCGTAGCCGGACGCGCCGGCCACCACCACCCGATGCTCGGCGCCGTCAGGCACGCAGCGACCCCCCGATCGTCGCGAGCGACTCCTCGATCCGCCCGCGGATTGCGGCGACCTCGTCGTCGGTGAGCGTCCGGTCGGCGGCGCGGAACTCAAGCCGCAGGGCGAGGCTCTTGCGGCCCTCGCCGACCTGCTCGCCGCGGTACAGGTCGAAGATCTCGATCGACCGCAGCAACTCGCCGCCCGCCTCGGCGACGAGCGCGCGCACGCGCGCCGCCTCCGCGTCCTCGTCGACGATCACCGCGATGTCCTGCTCGATCGCCGGATAGGTGATGACGTCCTCGTACTGCTCGGCACCGACCGGCGAAGCGTCGGCCAGCACCGCGAGGTCGACCTCGAATCCGGCGGCGGCGTCGAGGTCCCAGGTCCGACACACGAGCGGGTGGATCTGGCCGACCCAACCCGCGGCCGCGCCGTCGACGATGACCCGCGCCGACCGGCCCGGGCTCAGAAACGGCTCGGTCGCTGGCTCGACCTCGAGCGCGCAGCCGATCCCGGCGGCGATCCCCTCGAGCGTGCCCTTGAGCGCGTAGAAGTCCGGCTCACCCGGCTCGCCGCGCCAGCCGCCGCCCGGCGGCGGCCCGCTTACCAGGCAGCCGATCCGCCAGGGCTCGAACGCCGGCGCGGCGCGCCAGCCGGGGAACCGGCCGCCGAGCGTGCTGTCGCCGATCGGCTCACCGTCGCGCAGGTACGCGCGGCCGGACTCGTAGAGCGAGACTCGCCGGGCACCGTGGGAGAGGTTGTAGCGGGCGACGTCGAGCAGCCCGCCGAGCAGGGTCGTGCGCAGGACCGAGTGCTCGCTCGAGAGCGGGTTCGAGATCCCGATCGGCTGCGCGCGCGGATCATCGGCGCCGATGCGCAGCGCCGCCGGCTGCCCGGGGTCGATGAGGCTGAGGGTGACGACGCCGTCGAAGCCGAGGTCGCGGGCCAGGTCCTCAGCCCGGCGTCGCAGACGCTGCTCGCGGGTCAACCGGGCGCCCTGGACACTCGCGCTCGGCAGGGTCGCCGGCAGGTGCTCGGCGTAGCCGTGGATGCGACCGACCTCCTCGACCAGATCGACCTCGCGGGTGACGTCGTAGTGGCGATGAAACGGGACGGTCGCTCGCCACTCGCCACTCGCCGCCGGCCGCTCGAGCCCGAACTCCAGGCGCGTCAGGTACGTCTCGATCAGCGCGTCGTCGACCTCGACCCCGAGCAGCGATCCAACGCGCTCGCCGCGCAGCGGGACGACGTGCGCATCGGGGATCTCGCCGGTGACGTCGATCGTCCCCGGGACGAGCCGCGCCCCGCAGAGCTCGACCAGGAGCTGCGACGCGACGCGCTGGGCGCGCAACGCCAGCTCCGGGTGCAGCTGCTTCTCGTTGCGGTTCGAGGCGTCGGAGCGCAGCCCGAGCTTGCGCGACGTGCGCAGGATGTTGACTCCGTTCCAGGTCGCGACCTCGAGCAGCACCCGGGTGGTGGAGTCGCTGACCTCGGACACCTGGCCGCCCATGATCCCGGCGATGCTGGTCGGCCCCTCGCGGTCGCAGACCAGCACCATCTCCGGGTCGAGGCTGCGCTCGGTCCCGTCGAGAGTCGTCATCCGCTCACCCTCGCGCGCCGCGCGGATGATCAGCTCGCCGCCGGGGACCTCGTCGAGGTCGAAGGCGTGCAGCGGCTGCGCGGTCAGCAGCATCACGTAATTGGTGATGTCGACGACGTTGTTGATCGGCCGCATCCCGGCCGCCGTGAGGCGCGCCTTCAGCCACGGCGGCGACGGCCCGATCGTCACGTCGGTGAACACACGGGCGCTGAACCGCGGGCAGAGGTCCGGAACCTCGACCGCGACTGAGGCGTAGTCGTCGACCGAGCCCTCCCCCGTTGCCTCGGCCTCGCCGTCCCAGGGCGGCGGGGCAAGCCCGGCGCCGGTCACCGCGTGCAGCTCGCGCGCCACGCCGTACACGCCGAAGCAATCGACCCGGTTCGAGGTCGGCTCGAGCTCGAGCACGGGCTCGGCGACGGCGAACACCTCGCTGAGCGAACTCCCGGCCTCGGGACCCTCGGCGAGCTCCAGGATCCCATCCTCGTCGTCGCCGATGCCCAGTTCGCGCTCGGACAGGATCATCCCGTTCGACTCGATGCCGCGAAGCGTCGCGGTCCCGAGCTTCGTCCCGTCGGGCATCACCGCGCCGGGAAGCGCGACCGCGACCGTGTGCCCGGCGGCGACGTTGGGCGCGCCGCAGACGATCGTCCGCGCCCCCTCGCCGGCGTCGACCTCGCACACGCGCAGCCGATCGGCGTTGGGGTGCGGCTCGACACTGAGCACGCGGCCGACGACGAAGCCCTCCGCGCTCGGCGAGCCGACGTGCGAGATCCGCTCGAGCTCGATGCTGTGCATGGCGAGCGTCTCGCCGATCTCCTCGACCGAGAGGCCTGGATCGCAGTATTCGGCCAACCAGGAATAGGGAACCTTCACGGCGAGCCCTTCTCGGGCACCGGGCAACGAGCAACCAGCAACCTCATCGGAACTGCCTCAGGACGCGGACATCGTTCTCGAAGAACTTGCGCAGGTCCGGGACCCCGTGCTTGAGCATCGCGATCCGCTCGATCCCCATCCCGAACGCGAACCCCTGGACCCGCTCCGGGTCGTAGCCGTTCTCACGCACGAACCCGAAGACGTTCGGGTCGACCATGCCCGAGCCGAGGATCTCGATCCAGCCGACGCCCTTGCACAGCGGATCGCGCGAGCCGTCGGATAGCTCGCCCGTGCCGCCACAGCGAAAGCAGGAGACGTCCACCTCCACGCTGGGTTCCGTGAAGGGGAAGAACCCGGGTCGGAAACGCGTCTCCCGCTCGGGCCCGAAGATCGCCCGGGCGAGCTCGTCGAGCGTGCCCTTGAGGTCGGCGAGCGTGATGTCCTCGCCGACGGCGAGGCCCTCGACCTGGTGGAAGACCGGGCTGTGCGTGGCGTCGAACGGGTCGGAGCGGTAGCAACGGCCCGGACAGACGATCTGAATCGGCGGCCCCTGGCTCTCCATCGACCGCACCTGCATCGGCGAGGTGTGCGTGCGCAGGACGACATCCTCGGGCCCCGGAGGCAGCTCGCCAATCACGAAGCCCGTGGCCAACGTCGAGGGGTCGACGTAAAAGGTGTCCTGCGCCATCCGCGCCGGGTGGCCGGGCGGGTGGTTGAGCGCGGTGAAGTTGTAGAAGTCGAGCTCGACCTCGGGGCCCTCGACCACCTGGTAGCCGAGCCCGATGAAGATGTCCTCGATCTCGCGCTGAGTGCGCACCAGCAGGTTCTGCGCGGCGGTCGGCGGCGGCGGGGCACCCGGCATCGTCACGTCGATCGCGCCGGCGACCAGCGAGCGCTCGAGCTCGGTCGCGTTGAGCTCCGCGTCGCGCGCCTCGAGCTCGGCCTCGAGCGCCTTGCGCGCCGCGTTGGCGCCGGAGCCGACGGGGCCGCGCTCGGCCGGCTCGAGATCGGCGATCCCGCGCAGGATCTGGGTGAGCTCGGACCTGCGCCCGAGGTAATGAACCCGAAGCTGCTCGAGCTCGTCGCTGTCGCCCGCCGCGGCGATCGCCGCCGAGGCCTCCGCGCGCAGGCTGTCGATCCGCTCGACCATCAGGCGCCCGAAGATATCCGTCCGATGGCGATCGCGGCCGCGGCGGAGACGTTGAGCGACTCGGCCCCGCCCCGTAGCGGGATCGTCCAGAGGCGGTCGCAGGCGTCAGCGACCCCCGCCGGGAGCCCATCGCGCTCCCCACCCAGGCAGAGCCCGCCGACCGGCTCGCCGTCGGGCGGCGCGCCGCCGTGGGCGACGAGGCCGACCAGCGGCCGCTCGAGCGCCTCGGGGCCGCCCCGGGCCGGCGGCCGCGCGAAGATCGAGCCCATGGTGGCGCGTACCGCCTTCGGACCGTACGGGTCCGCGCAGCCCGGCCCGAGCACGACGGACGCGTCCGCGAGCGCGTGGGCGCTGCGGATGATCGCGCCGACGTTGGCCGGGTCGGCGACCCCATCGAGGTAGACCCGCGCGCCGTCCGGGTCCCCGTCGAGGAGCGGGTAGACGCCGATCACCCGGCTCCCCGACCCCAGCGAGCTGACGGCGTCGAGCAAGACGGGCTCGACGTCGACGCCGGCACGCAATACGAACTCCGCCTCCACCCCGGCGGCCGCGGCGGCCCCTACGACATCCTCCCCCTCCGCCGCAAATAGACCCTCGCGCTCGCGCCATTTGCGGTGGAAGAGCTTGCGGATCAGCTTCAGCTTCTCGTTGTCTTTGCTCGTGATCACGGTTGCTCGTTGTTCGGCTCGTTGTTCGGGCACAAAAAAGGGCGCCTGTGTGGCGCCCGGTGAAGTCTGATGCGGCGGTCTGCGTTCGATCAGGCCGCCACGGCCTCCCGGGCTTGCTCGGCAAATCGGCGAAACGCCTCCGGATCGCGCACGGCGATGTCGGCCAGCATCTTGCGGTTGACCTCGATCCCAGCCTCGTTGAGGCCGTGTACGAACTCGGAGTAGCTCATCCCCTCGCGCCTGGCGGCGGCGTTGATGCGGATGATCCAGAGCTTGCGCATTTCGCGCTTGCGCACCCGGCGGTCGCGGTAGGCGTACTGCCCCGACCGCATGACCTGCTCGTTCGCGAACCGATAGCTCGAGTGCTTGCGGCCCCAGTAGCCCTTGGCCTGCTTGAGGACCTTCTTCTTGCGCCGCTTGCGGGCGACGGCGTTGGTGGCGCGGCTCATCGGCCCGCACCGCCGGGGAGCAGCTTCTTGACCTTCCTCGAGTCGTTCGGCGAGATCTCCACCGGGCGCGCCATCCGGCGCTTGCGCTTCGGCGACTTCTTCTCGAGGATGTGGCTCGAATAGGCGCGACGCCCGCGCAGCTTGCCGCCGGCGGTCTTACGAAAGCGCTTCTTGGCGCCCGAATGGGTCTTCATCTTCGGCATCGCGGTCGACTATTGAAGCAGACCGCGGACCGGGCGCGGGCCCGAGGGCGCTAGGCCGCAGCGGCGGGCTCGTCGCCCGAGGTCGGCTCGGTGGCCGGTGCCTCGGCGGGCGCGTCGGCGGGGGCCTCGGCCGCCGCTTCGACGGGGGCGTCGGCGGGGGCTCGGCCGCCGCCTCAGCCGGAGCCTCGACGGTAGCGTCGTCCTTGGCGATCGCCTGGCGGGTCGGGCCGAGCATCATGTGCATGTTGCGGCCCTCCTGTTGAGGAGCCGACTCGATCGTCGCCAGCTCGGAGATGTCCTCGAACAGGCGCTCGAGCAGTGCCCGGCCGCGCTCGGGATGGGCCTGCTCGCGCCCTCGGAACATGATCGTCACCTTGACCTTGTCGCCGTGACGCAGGAAGCGGACCACGTGGCCCTTCTTGGTCTCGTAGTCGTGGTCGGCGATCTTCGGGCGCAGTTTGATCTCGCGCACGTTGACCTGCTGTTGGTGCTTGCGGGCGGCCTTCGCCTTCTGCTCCTGCTCGTACTTGTACTTCGAGTAGTCGAGCAGGCGGGCGACCGGCGGTCGGGAGTTCGGCGCCACCTCGACCAGGTCGAGGTCGCGCTCCGCCGCCATCCTCAACGCGTCGTCGGTCTTGACGACGCCGATCTGGCTGCCGTCCTCGTCGACGAGGCGGACCTCGGCGACGCGGATGCGCTCGTTGATCCGCGTCTGGTCACGCTCCGGTGGCTGCCGGTCGAATCGCCTCGGGACCGGCACTATGAGTTCACGGCGGCGGGGAGCTTCAAGCTACCTGCGGTCGGAGAGAGAGGACGTTCAAGAGCAAGGGGAGGGGCGGGCGCGGTCGCGTTCAGTGACTTGGCCGGATCTGGATGCCCTCCATCGCGCCGCAGTATAGACACCACCGACCCGACCGGGTCAGCTCGCGTCGATCAGGCGGGCGAGCTCGCCGATCGCGACCGCGCCGAGGTCACCACGCTCGTGCGAGCGCACCGAGGCGGTAC
>CAWHFY010000002.1:0-30062 GCA_963828755.1 uncultured Solirubrobacterales bacterium
CATGGCGGTGCCACCTGGCGCCGATCATTACCATCTGCGCCCGTCCCAAACGACTCAAGGAGCCTGAACCCCAAATGCCTGAAGCAGTGATCGTCGACGCCGCCCGGAGCCCGATCGGGCGCGCGTTCAAGGGATCGTTGGCGCAGTTGCGCCCGGAGGAGACCGCCGCTTTCATCGTCGACAAGCTGCTCGAGCGCAACCCCGACGTCTCGCCGGCGATCATCGAGGACGTCTATTGCGGCTGCGGCATGCCGCAGGGCCTCCAGGCGTTCAACGTCGCCCGGATCGTCTCGCTGCTGTCGGAGCAGCTGCCGCAGACGGTCACCGGGACGACGATCTCGCGCTACTGCGCTTCGTCGCTCGACGCGATCCGTCACGCCGCGAACGCGATCAAGGCCGGCGAGGGTGACGCCTACGTCGCCGCCGGCGTCGAGTTCGTCACCCGCTTCAACGAGCGCACCGAGCCCGCCGGCGCCGACGATCGCAACCCGAACCTGATCGGCGAGAACGGCCAGCCGAACGCGTACATCGACATGGGGCTCACCGCGGTCAACGTCGCGAAGAAGTACGAGGTCAGCCGCGCGGACATGGACAAGTACGCGCAGCGCTCGCAGGAGCTCGCCGTGCAGTCGCAGGAGGACGGCTTCTTCGACCGGGATCGTCCCGGTCTCCGATCAGGACGGCAACGAGGTCGCCAAGGACGACGGCCCGCGCGCTTCGTCGACGCTCGAGAAGCTCGCCGAGCTGCCCGAGGCGTTCGGCGACGGCGGCGTCACGGCCGGCAACTCGTGCCCGCTCAACGACGGCGCCGCTGCGGTGCTGGTGATGTCGGACACGAAGGCCAAGGAGCTCGGTCTGACGCCGAAGGCGCGCCTCGTGAGCGCCGCCACCGGGGAACGAGCCCGAGTACATGGGCGTCGCTCCGATCGGCGCGATCGACAAGGTGCTCAACCGGACCGGGATGACGATTGACGACGTCGACGTCGTCGAGCTCAACGAGGCGTTCGCCGCCCAGGTGATCCCGATCATGGCGGAGTGCGACATCCCGCTCGACAAGATGAAGGCGCACGGTGGCGCGATCGCGCTGGACATCCGTTCGGGATGACGGGCGCGCGGATCATGACCACCCTGCTGAACGTGATGGAGACCGACGACCACGCCGTCGGCCTCGAGACCATGTGCGTCGCCGGCGGGCAGGGCGAGGCGATGGTCGTCGAGCGCCTGAACTGATGCGGGCTCATATGCGCCGCACGGGGGCGGCGATTCTCGCGGCCGCGGTGGCCGCGATGGCGATCGCTGCCTGCGGTGACGACGACGAGACGGGCTCGCCGACGGCGGTCGGCGCCAGCGGCGCCAGCGGCGCGGTCGGCGCCGTGGTCACGGCGGACTCGCTGGTCACGTGCCTGCAGGCGGCCGGTTACGAAGCCGCGACGACCGACCCGGTGCTCGGCCTCGACGCCGAGCACACCCAGGTCGAGCTGCCGCTCGGCGATCTCGATCAGGGGGCGGCGTTCGTGGTCTTTCCGGACGAGGCGTCGGCCAAGGCCGCCGACAAGGACGCCTCGGCGCTGGTCGGCGTCTCGCCGACCGAGCTCACGGGCAACGTCGTCTGGGGCTTCGACGCGGCGGCGGACGAGTCCCCGGACGACCAGCGGGCGGTCGAGTCATGCCTGCCGGTCTGATCCGCCGCGGCCCGGGCGTCCGCTGACGGGCGCCCGGGGCGGCGGTAACCGCGGGCCTAGCCTGCGGCCTGCAGGGCCTGGGTCGCCTGGTCGGCGGCGTCCTGGCAGGCCTGAATCGCGAGGTCGCGAGCATCGCCCTCGGGCGCGCTCTCGGCCTGGCTGGTGCAGTTCTCGAAGGCATCGCGCGCCTGCGCGCACGCGGTCTCGCCGGCGGCCTCGGCCGCCGTGCCCTTGATCACGTCGAGGCAGGCGTTATAGACGTCGTCGGGCGTCGAAGAGCTCGTGTCCGCCGAGGTCGTGTCCGACGAGGTCGAGTCCTCGGTCGTCGACGTGTCGCTCGAGGTCGCCTCGGTCGTCGAGGACGACGACGTGCTGTCGTCGTCGCCGCAGCCGGCCGCGATTGCCCCGAGCGCGAGCACGGCGATCAGCACAGCGATCCACTTCATTCTCATCTCTACTCCTTGGATGGGATCCCCCCGCGGCGGACCGCCGCAGTTGGCGCGAGATCCTAACCGAGGGTTCGGGGGTCAGTCCTCGAACAGCGCATAGCCGTACTCGCCGCGCTTGAAGGCGAGCTTGGCGATCGCGCCGACGCGCTCGTCGTCGTTGTGCTCGAGCTGGCGGAAGTTCGAGCGCACCCGGTCGGCGGCGCGGGCGCAGAACGTGTCCGCGATGAACCGCTCCTGACCCGAGGGCTCGACCCCCTGCTCCTCGAAGATCGACGTGACGCGCGAGAGCACCGCGATCTGCGCGTAGATGTCGGAGATGGCCGCCGAGATCCGCTTCTGCTGGAACTGGGCGTCGACGATCCCCTTCTTGTGCTCGCGCAGCAGCGACTCCGACGCGCCGCGCAGCTCGTTGACCTGGTCGGCGACCGCGTCCGCGTGCACCTTCAGCTCCGGATGGGCCTGCGAGATCCGCTCAGGGCGCACCTGGCTCTTCAACCGGCCACCGACGTAATCGGCGAGCAGGCCGATCGAACCGATCGGGTCGCCGAGCCCGATCTCGCCGAGCCCGGAAAGCTTCTCGCCGACCGGCTTCATGCCCGAGAGGGCGACGAAGGCGCGCATCACGTCGTTGGCGCCCTCGAAGATCGGGAAGATCCGGATGTCTCGGAGGATCTTCTCGTAGGGCTCGTCGCGCATGTAGCCGGCGCCGCCCTTGAGCTGCATCGCGCGGTTGGCCGCGTACCAGAGGAACTCGGTCCCGGCGACCTTGCAGATCGCCGACTCGAGCGAGTAGTCCTCGACCTCGCGATCGACCAGGCCGCAGGTCAGATAACACATCGACTCCAGCCCGAACAGGTAGGTGACCATCCAGGCGATCTTGTCCTGGACGAGCTCGAAGTCGGCCAGCGGACGCCCGAACTGGCGCCGCTCCTTGACGTGGGCGATGCTGAGATCCAGTAGGTGCTTGGTCGCGCCGACCGAGCCCGTGCCGAGGCCGATGCGGCCGTTGTTGAGGATCGACATCGCGATCTTGAAACCCTCGCCGGGCTCGCCGAGCACGTTCTCGGCCGGGATCTTGACGTCGTTGAAGTACAGGCGGCGCAGGTCGTTGCCGCGCAGGCCCATCGTGTCGAAGCGCTCGCCGACCTCGAACCCCCTCATGCCCTTCTCCAGGATCAGCGCGATGTGGCGGTCCTTGCCGTCGACCTCGCACCGGGCGAAGGCGGTGAACACGTCGCCCTTCGAGCCGTTGCCGATGTAGCGCTTCTCGCCGTTGAGAACGTAGGAGCCGTCGGGCTGGCGGACCGCGCGCGACTTGAGCTCGTAGGCGTCGGAGCCGGCCTCCGGCTCAGTCAGCGCGAAGCCGGCGAGCTTGCGCCCGCTCGCGAGGTCGGGCAGAAAGCGCTCCTTCTGCGCGTCGCTGCCGAACATGTGGATGCCCTTGAAGCCGATCGACTGGTGGACGCCGAGCACGATCGAGAGCGTCGCGTCGATCTGGGCGAAGGTCTCGAAGACCCGCGCGTAGCCGGTCTGGGAGAGGCCCTGCCCGCCGTAGGCCTCGTCGACGTACAGGCCGCAGAGCCCCGCCTCGCCGAGCTCGCGGATCGTCCCGTCGCCGATCCAGCGCGCCTCCTCGATCTTCCTGTGATCCATGCGCGACCCGATCTCCCGCGCGGCCGCGTTCAGCGAGCGGATCCGCTCCTGCTCGGCCGGGTCGGGCTGTGGCCACGGGAACACCATCTCCTCGTGGATCTCGCCAAGGAACAGCGACTTGGTGAACGACGAGACCGCGCCCTCCGGCTTGTCCTCGATCTGAGCCTGGGTGGCCGCCTCCACCCGAGTCACCTTACCCCGTGGCGGTCGCGCTATTCGGCGGCGGAGAGGCTCAGAAGCCGCGGCGCTCGCGCTGCTCGCGGGCCGCGCGAGAGAGCGGGCTGTCGTCGGCGATCGGGCTGATCCCGCGCCGGATCGCGACCCCGTAGGCGATCAGCCCGAGCACGCAGACCACTGCGATCACGCTCAGGCCGACGAGCTGGAACGGGGTGAACACGCTCATCACCACGCCGAAGATGTAGAAGCCGAGGTACACGGCCGCGAGCAGCGGGACGAGGATCTTGAATCGCTCCCAGAGCGCTGCCATCACGGGCAAGGTTACGCCCGGGCGCGGTGCCGCGCGTCCGCGCTCACTCCCGAGCCTCGCTCCGCAGCAACTGGTCGTCCTCGAGCGGCACCCGCGCCGACTCGAGGAAGCGGCTGACCATGTTGTAGTAGCTCGCGCAGAGGATCAGCTCGGCGGCGCCGGCCTCGCCCCAGCGCTCGACCAGCTCGTCGAGCAGCTCGTCGGACAGCCGGACGTCGCGGCTGATCTCAGTCGCCGCCGCGAACGCGAGTGCCCCGTCCGGATCGAGCGCGGCGGCCGCGTCGCCGTCGCGAATCGCCGCGACCTCCGCCTCGGTGATCCCGGCGTTGAGCGCCAGCTGCTCGTGCTGGGCGCGCTCGTAGCCGGCCCCGGTCGCGCGGGCGACGGCGAGGATCGCGATCTCGCGGTTGCGGGTGTCGATTCGCGGGCCGCCGAGCAGCGAGCCGCCGAGCTCGAGAAAGGGGCGAAAGCTCCCGGGAACGGCGGCGACGGCGCGAAAGACGTTCAGCGGCGGCAATGACGCGAGCGCCTGGCGGATCTCCTCGGGAAGCTCGTCGTCGGCAGGCAGCGGCAGCGCAGGGGTCACGTCGCCCGCCAATCTATCCCGCCGCGCTCAGACGCCCTCGAGCATCCGCTCGAGCGCCGCCCGGTGGTATGGCCACTGGTTGCCCTTGCTGGCGCGGCCGGAGGGGTCGAACTCCCGGGTCAGCGCCAGCCCGGCGACCGTGTTCATCGCGACCGCGAGGCGTCGCTCGAAGTCCTTCGTGATGCCCCGCTCGCCCGCGACCTCGGCCGCGAGCTCGGTGATGTTCGCGTAGATGCGCTGCTCGACCGGAACGAGGCGGTCGCGGAGCTCCTCGTCCTCGGCGGCGGCGACCCACAGCCGCACCGCGACCGTGAACACCGGGCTCGAGAAGTCCTCCCACAGCAGGTCGAGCAGGGCGCGCTGCCGGGTGCCGGGATCGGGGGGCAGCGCCGAGGCCCGCTCGCGGTAACGGTCGATCCGGCCTTCGGCGAGCCGCTCGAAGGCGCTGACGACGAGGTCGACGCGATGGGGGAAGTGGTGGCTCTGGGCGCCCTGCGAGACCCCTGCGAGCTCGGTCACATGGCGAATCGTGGTGCCCGCGTAACCGACCGTGATCAGGCTCTCGATCGTCGCGTCGAGCAGCCGGCCGCGGGTCTCGGCGCGGCGCTCGGACTGGCTGCGCCGCGCCGCCCGCCGCGGCTTTCGCATCGGCGCTCAAGCTAGGTCGCGATCTCCGCGAGACCGTCCTTGATCACCACTGCACCGGCGTCAGCGGTCGTCTCGTAGGCGTGGGCGCCGTCGCCGAGGTCCCAGATCCGGGTCGTGATCGTCTGCTTGGGGAGCGCGATGCTCGCGAAGCGGACCGCGAGGCGGCGCAGGCGGGTCGGATCGTCGGGGCAGCCGTGCTCGATCGCCGCCACCGAGGTGAAGGCCATCGTGCAGAGCCCGTGGATGATGATCCCCGGCAGGCCGACCGACTTCGCGAACTCCTCATCGAGGTGGATCTGCATCGGGTCGCCGGAGGCCTCGGCGTAGCGGAAGGTCTGGTCGGCGTCGAAGCGCTGAGCGACCTCGGCGTCCGCGTCGCGCTCGCGCAACGACTCGTCGAAGCGGTGGGGAGGGGCCTCGTCCCCGACCTCCTCGGCGCCCTGGGCGCCGCGCACGAAGGTGGTCAGGTACTGCTCGACGACCAGGTCGCCGCCCTGCTCGCGGGTCTCGGCGCGGGTGACCACGGTGACCCCGGAGGAGCGCTGGCGCATCCCGATCGGCGCCGCGGTCGTGCTCAGGGTCATCCCCGGCTCGATCGGGCGGTGGTAGTGGAAGTCCTGCTCGCCGTGCAGGATTGCGCCGAGCAGTTCGCCCGGGATCACCTGCATGCTGGCCATCCCGGCCGCCTGGAAGGCGGGGACGATCGCGAACACCGGCGGCGCGATCTCGCCCGCCGCGTGGGCAGCGATCGAGTCGTTGGTCGCGGCGGCGTAGGCGGCGATCCGCTCCCTGGTGACTTCGAAGGAGACCGGGTCGCCGGTGATCCCGATCGCATCGGCCTTGAAGCTCGAGGTTGTCTCGGCGCTGCTCATCTGACTCTCCATGCTCGAGGTTCCAACCGGCACGCCCGGACGCGAAGCGGAGGACGTAGCCGGCTTTGTTCCGTGGCTCGGGTATTGATAACAAACCGGGCGCCCGTTCTGTATCTTGACGACACCACCTGAACGAAGGAGAACGATGAGCGCGCGGACCTACGTGATCGGCGTCGGGATGACCAAGTTCGACAAGCCCGGCACCAAGGAGGGCGACTACCCCGACTGGGCCAAGGAGGCCGGTGAGAAGGCGCTCGCCGACGCCGGGATCCCCTACTCGGATGTCGAACAGGCCTACGCCGGCTACTGCTACGGCGACTCGACCTACGGCCAGCGCGCCCTCTATCAGCTCGGCCTGACCGGGATCCCGGTGGTCAACGTCAACAACAACTGCTCGACCGGCAGCTCGGCCCTGTTTCTCGCCCGCCAGGCGGTCCGCGGCGGGCTCGTCGACTGCGCGCTCGCGCTCGGGTTCGAGAAGATGGAGCCGGGCTCGCTCGGGGTCAAGTACACCGACCGCACCAACGCGCTCGACAAGCACGCGATGCGGATGTTCGAGCTTCGCGATCCCGAGCAGTCGCCGCCGGCGCCGCAGATGTTCGGCAACGCCGGCCGCGATCACATGGAGAAGTACGGCTCGAACCCCGACCACTACGCCTGGATCGGCTGGAAGAACCACAAGCACTCGGTCAACAACCCGTACGCGCAGTTTCAGACCGAGTACTCGCTCGACGAGATCAAGGACGCGCGGATGATCCACGAGCCGCTGACCAAGCTGCAGTGCTCGCCGACCTCCGACGGCTCGGCGTGCGCGATCGTCGCGTCGGAGGGTTACGTCGACTCGCACGGTCTCTGGGATCAGGCGATCGAGATCGCCGGCCAGTCGATGGTCACCGACCTCTCGAGCACCTTCGCCGAGGACACCGACTGCATCAAGATCGTCGGCTACGACATGTCCAGGCAGGCCGCCGATCAGGCCTACGAGCAGGCGGGGATCTCCGCGGACGACGTCGACGTCTGCGAGCTGCACGACTGCTTCTCGGCCAACGAGCTCATCACCTACGAGGCGCTCGGCTTCGCCGTCGAGGGTGAGGGCCACAAGCTGGTTGAGGCCGAGGCGACCACCTACGGCGGCGACGGCCCGGTCGTCAACCCGTCGGGCGGACTGATCTCGAAGGGCCACCCGCTCGGGGCCACAGGGCTCGCCCAGTGCTCGGAGCTCACCTGGCAGCTGCGCGGGACGGCCGACGCGCGCCAGGTTGACGGCGCGAAGGTAGCCCTGCAGCACAACATCGGCCTCGGCGGCGCGGCGGTTGTATCCGTGTACAAGCCGGCAAAGCCCTGACTCGAACAACGAACAACGAGCAACTAGCGACGAGGAACAAATGACGACGACGACAAATACCTCCGCGTCCCCGTTCACCGACGAGCAGCGCGACTTCCAGGCGGCGATCGCCGACTTCTGCGAGCGCGAGCTCGGGACCAAGGAGCAGCGCGAGCGCATCACCGAGGGCTACACCGAGCTGCACAGCCAGGAGATCTACGAGAAGCTCGCCGACCTCGGCTGGCTCGGGGTCTCCATCGACGAGGCCTACGGTGGCTCGGGCGGCGGGTTGGTCGACGCGTGCATCTTCCTCGAGGGGACCATGCACGGCCTCGTCCCGATCGCCGGCTACGGCGTCAGCCTGATCGTCGCGGGGGCCTACGAGCGCTTCGGCACCGAGGAGCAGAAGGAGGAGATCCTCGGAGGGATCACCCGCGGGCGGGTCGAGGCGATCGCGATGTCGGAGCCCGAGGCGGGCTCGGACGTCGGCAACCTCTCCTGTCGCGCCGAGCGTCAGAACGGCGGCTTTGTCCTCAACGGCCAGAAGACCTGGATCTCGGCCGCGCACATCGCCGACCACATCCTCGTGATCGCGCGCTCGGACCGCTCCGGCTCCAAGCACGAGGGCCTGACGATGTTCTCGGTCCCGACCGACGCCGAGGGGATCGACGTCCGCGGGATCGAGACGATGGGCGGCAAGGAGGTCAACGACGTCTTCCTGACCGATTGCTACGTCCCCGAGGAGCGCGTGCTCGGCCAGGTCGACGGCGGCTGGATGCAGCTGATGGCCGGCCTCAACGTCGAGCGGCTGATCCTCGCCGCGAGCGCGCTCGGGATCGCCCAGCGCGCCTTCGACGACGTGCTCGCCTACATCAAGGAGCGCAAGCAGTTCGGGCGCCCGATCGGCTCCTTCCAGACCCTCAAGCACCGGATCGCCGACCTCGCGACCGAGATCGAGTGCACGCGGCTGCTGGTGTACGACGTCGCCCGCAAGGTCGACGCCGACCCCAACCAGCTGCTCCCGCGCGAGGCGTCGATGGCGAAGTTGAAGGCGACCGAGGTGGCCAAGAAGACCGCGCTCGAGGGGATGCAGATGATGGGCGGCTATGGCTATGCGACCGAGTACGACATGGAGCGCCACGTGCGCACGACGCTCGTGATGTCGATCTACGGCGGCACCAACGAGATCCAGCGCGAGATCGTCTCGAAGACGTTCGGGCTCTAGCCGACCACCGCTCCGCATACGCTGACGCGATGCCGACGATCCGCCTCGGCGGCGAGTCGCACCCGTTCGAGGATGGCCGCGGCGCCGGCCCCACCGCCCGGCTGCGCAGCCGCCCGGTCCGGGTCGGCGCGATCGAGACGCGCGCGGTGTCGAGCAACGGCGAGGGCGTGCCGACCGTGCTCCTCCACGGCTGGCTCGACAACGCCGATACCTGGCTCGCCGTTCTCGACCGGCTCTCGGTCGACGGCCGCCCGGCGGTCGCCTACGACCTGCCCGGCTTCGGCACCGCGCCTCCGCTCGGCGCCGGCTCGGTGCTCGACCAGCTGGTCGATTTCGCCGCCGACGCCGTCGAGCTCGCGGCCGAGCGCTCCGGCGGCAAGGTCGTCGTCGCGGGCAACTCGCTCGGCGGCTGGGTCGCGCTGCGTCTGGCCCAGGATCCGGACCTGCCGCTCGCCGGGGTGGTGCCCATCGGCCCGGCCGGGATCAGAATGGCGCCCGCCTTCTTCACGCTCGACCGCATCCCGGCGGTGTCGCGCATCATCGGGATGCCCGCGCCGGTGCCACCGGCCGTGGTGCGCTCGGTCGCCGGCAGCCTCTACCGCCGGCTCGCCTTCGCCGAGCCGGCGGCGGTCGACCAGCGGGTTGTCGACCGGTTCACGCGCTTTCACGTCGAGCGATCCGTGATCCGCGAGCGGATCGATTACGCGAAGCGCCTTCGCGACGAGCTCGACGAGCCGTTCGACGGCGCGGCGATCAAGGTCCCGGTGAGCGTCATCTGGGGCGAGGCCGACCGCCTCTGCGTGCCGGCTGGCGCCGAGGAGCTCGCCGCGGCGCTGCCGCACGCGCGGATCGCGATGCTGCCCGACGTCGGCCACACGCCCCAGGTCGAGGCGCCCGAGGTCGTCGTCGGGGCGATCTGCGAGCTCGCCGGCTGACCCGCTAGCCGAGGAGCGGCTCGGCCTCGTCGGCGATCAGCCGCGCGAGCGGCAGGGAGGCCGTCGCCGCCGGCGAGGGCGCGTTGCGGACGTAGATCGCGGGGCCGGCCCGCGAGATCAGGAAGTCGTCGACCAGGGTGCCGTCGGCCCCGACCGCCTGGGCTCGCACACCCGCCGGGCCGCGGACGAAGTCGGCCGCCCGCAGTTCCGGGACGAGGCGGCGCGCCTCGGCGACGTAGGCGCGCTTCGACGCCGCGTGCATGAGCTCGCGGGCCCCGGCGCGCCAATGGCGCGCGACCAGACGCCGGGTCCCGGGCCAGGCGAGCGTCTCCCGGAGGTCGGCCGCGCGCAGGTGCCCGAGCCGGTAGGCGTCGCGGGCGCCGGCGATCAGCGCCGTCGGCCCGAGCAGCACCGAGCCGTCGGGGCCGCGGGTCAGGTGAGCGCCGAGGAATGGCAGCGCGGGGTCGGGGACCGGGTAGATGTTGCCGCGCACGAGCGCGGCGCGCTCGGGGCGCAGCCGTAGGTAGGCGCCGCGAAACGGGACGATGCGCGGCGCCGCCTCGGCGCCGGCGGCGCGGGCGAGACGGTCTGCCCAAAGGCCCGCGCAGGCGACCACGGCGCGAGCGCTGAGCGTGCCGGTTCGGTGGCGGACGATTGCGCCCTCGACGGCGGCCTCGACGGTTTCCACCCCGCAGCTCGTGACGACCGACCCGCCCCGGTCCCGCACGTCGTCGGCGTAGGCGGCGGCGACCTCGGCGAAGTCGACGACCCCGGTCCGCGGCGAGTGCAGGCCGGCGATCCCGGCTGCGTGCGGCTCGACCTCTCGCACGCCGGCGGCGTCGAGGCGGCGCAGCTCCTCGACGCCGTTG
Source organism: uncultured Solirubrobacterales bacterium (assembly GCA_963828755.1). Classification (GTDB taxonomy): domain Bacteria; phylum Actinomycetota; class Thermoleophilia; order Solirubrobacterales; family 70-9; genus WHSW01. The sequence goes on from CAWHFY010000002.1 coordinate 10,731, forward strand.
GCGAGCCCGCGGCGCTCGAGCTCGTCGAGCGGGCCGAGCTCGCGCTCGCGGGTGGCGACGATCAGCTTGCCGGTCCGGCGCGCCTCGATGCCGCGGGCGTCGCAGTACTCGTAGAGCTCGCGCGCCCCGGCGACGCAGAGCCGCGCCTTCAGCGAGCCGGGCTCGTAGTAGACCCCGGCGTGGATCACCCCGCTCGAGTGGCCCGTCTGGTGGACGGCGATCCGCGGCTCGCGCTCGAGCACCACGACCCGCAGGCCGTCGTGGCGGAGCGCCAACTCGCGCGCGACCGCGAGCCCGACGATCCCGCCCCCGATCACGAGAACGTCGCATTGGCTCGGTGGCTCAGCGTTCATGACGCTGCCAGACTAACCGCGTGACCCTTCCGCTCCAGCCGCCGATCGAGCCGCAGCTGGCGCTCTCGCGCAAGCAGATCCCCGCCGACGACGGCTGGGCGTACGAGCCCAAGTACGACGGCTTTCGCGCCATCGCCTTCGTCGACGGGGACGAGCTGTTCTTGCAATCGCGCACGGGCCGCCCGCTCGCGCGCTATTTCCCCGAGCTCGTCTTCCCGGAGGGTCGCTACGTGATCGACGGCGAGCTGCTGATCCTCGACGACGACGGCCGGGAGGTCTTCGACGCGCTGCAGAACCGCCTGCACCCGGCCGAGTCCCGGGTCAAGATGCTGGCCGAGCAGACCCCGGCGCGGTTTCGCGCCTTCGACCTGCTCGCGGTCGGCGACGAATCGGCGCTCGACAGCTCGTTCAGCGCTCGGCGCGCGGCGCTCGAGCGCCTCGTCAGCTCGTTCGATGATCCCGGCTCGGTCGAGCTGACGCCGCTGGTCGACGACCCCGCCGAGGCCGAGCCGTGGCTGGAGTCGGGGGAGGGCGTGATCGCGAAGCGGGTCGACTCCAACTACCTGCGCGGCGAGCGCAAGGCGATGGTGAAGATCAAGCGCCTGCGGACGATCGACGCGGTCGTCGCGGGGTGGCGGCCCGGCAAGGAGGAGAACACGGTCGGCTCATTGATGCTCGGCCTCTACGACGGGGACGGCGAGCTCCACGTCGTCGGCCACACCTCGGGCCTCAAGGCGCAGCAGAAACGCGACCTGGTCGAGACGCTGGCGCCGTATGAGACCGGCGATCGCGGCTCCGCCGAGCCGAGCCGCTGGTCGGCCGATCGCGACCTCGAGTGGGTCGCGCTACGCCCCGAGCTGGTGATCGAGGTGAGCTTCGACCACGTCTCCGCCGGGCGGATCCGCCACGGGGCCAAGATCCTGCGCTGGCGCGACGATAAGCCGGCGTCCGAGTGCACGCTCGAGCAGCTCGATTCCTGAGCAAGGGGGTCGTCGCCGACCAGGGGCCGACGATCTCGCGAAAGAACGGCCAGATCGCCTCCGAGTCGTCGTCGACGGCCGCCCGAACCTCCACCGCTATCCCTTCTTGGCGCGGCTCGGCTGTACCCGCTTCGGCTCGTCCTTCTGCTTCTTGAAATGCGGCGGCCAAGGAGCGTCGCCGAGCCCCTCGGCCTCGTCGCGGTCGGCGAGCTCGAGCAGGGAGTCGAGCGAGTGCTCGACGTCGTCGATCGCGGCCGACGGGTCGCCGCGCTTCGCGAGGCGGGCGGGGACCGTGTCGATGCGCAGCTCCGCGGCGTCGACGTCGGGGACCTCGTCCCACTCGAGCGGGGTCGAGACGCGCGCATCGGCGACCGGCCGCACCGACCACGCCGAAGCGACGGTGCGGTCGCGGGCGTTCTGGTTGTAGTCGACGAAGACGCCGTGGCGCTCCTCCTTCCACCACTTCGAGGTCGCCAGCTCGGTCCGCCGCTCGACCTCGCGGGCGAGCGCCAGCGCGGCGCGCCGCACCTCGGTGAACGTCCAGCGTGGCTCGATCCGGACGTTGACGTGGATTCCGCGCGACCCCGACGTCTTCGGGAAGCCGAGCAGCCCGTGGTCGGTGAGCGTCTCGTTCACGGTCATCGCGACCTCGCGGACTTCGCCGAAGTTCGATTCCGGGGTCGGGTCGAGGTCGACCCGCAGCTCGTCGGGATGGTCGAGGTCGGCGCGCCGCGCCGGCCACGGGTTGAAGTCGATCACGCCGAGATTCACCGCCCAGACCAGGTGAGCGGCGTCGTTGGCGACCAACTCGGTGGCGCTGCGGCCGGACGGGAACTTGACCGTCGCCGTCTCGATCCAATCGGGCGCGGTCTTCGGGACGCGCTTCTGAAAGAAGAACTCCTCGGCGATCCCGTTCACGAACCGCTTCATCGTCGTCGGTCGCTCGCGCAGGTGGAGGCATGCCGCGTCGGCCACCGCGAGGTAGTACTCGGCGACGTCGCGCTTCGTGTGGCCGGACTCGGGGAAGTAGACCTTGCTCGGGCTCGACAGGCGCACCTCGCGCCCGGCCGCCTCGATCGTGATCGCTTCCTTGGCCATCGACCCCAATCTTTCCAAGCCTGGCCGCGAGCGATAGGGTCGGCCCCGTGGCGATGCTGATCCTCGAGGCGACCGGACCCCGCGGCGAGCAGTTGGCGATGGCCGCTGCCGACGCGCGTGGCTACGCGGCCGGCTGGGACTCGGAGTTCAACTCGGCGACGATCGACGCCGACGGGATCGCCGACGACGAGCTGCGCACCGTGATCTTCGAGGAGCTCGACTCGCGCGATCCGGACTGGCGCTCCCAGCTGCAGGTCGTGGAGGACTGAGCGCGCCCGCACACCGGGGTACCGATGAGTCGCGGCGCGCGCCGCGGTCTAACCGGGTGAATCAACGAAAGGAAGGCAGCGATGCTGGCTGACAAGTCCACCTTCAGCGGCTACTCGGTCGACGATGTCGACGCCGCGAAACGCTTCTACGGCGAAACCCTCGGCCTCTCAGCCTCCGAGCAGGGCCCGGGGATCGTCCTCGAGCTCGCCGGCGGCAACCGGGTCCTCGTCTACGGCAAGGGCGACGCGCACGAGCCCGCGAGCTTCACGGTCCTCAACTTCGAGGTCGACGAGATCGAGCCGGCGGTCGACGAGCTGACCGCGGCCGGGGTCGACTTCGAGCGCTACGAGGGCACCGACCTCGAGACCGACGAGAAGGGGATCTTCCGCGGCGGCGGCCCACTGATCGCCTGGTTCAAGGACCCGGCCGGCAACGTGCTCGCGGTGATCCAGACCGGCTGAGCCGCGATGAGCGTCCGAGTCGCGGTGCGGCTGACGCCGCGCGCGTCGCACGATGCGATCGCAGGGCGGCGCGACGGGCGCCTGCTCGTACGGGTGACCGCTCCCCCGCTCGACGACCGCGCCAACCTCGCCCTCTGCCGGCTGCTCGCGAAGCGGGCCGGGGTGGGGCGGACCGCCGTGCGGGTGGTCGCCGGCGCCCGAGCCCGCGACAAGGTGGTCGAGATCGATGGCCTCGAGCGCGAGCCCGACTGGGGGGCCGGGCGCTAGCGCGATAGCGTGGCGGGCCGTGGACCCGACCACGATGACCTACGCCACCGAGGGCCGGATCGCCAGGATCACCCTCGACCGCCCGGAGCGCGGCAACGGGATCACGCTCGAGCTGCCCCGCGAGCTCGCCGCGTGTGTCGAGCGCGCCAACCTCGACCCCGAAGTCCATGTGATCGCGCTCGCGGGCAACGGGAGCGGCTTCTGCGGCGGCTACGACCTCGGCTTCGCCGAACAACTGCCCGCCACCTCCTCGGCTTCGCCTCCGGGGGTGCGGGGCGACCAGCCGAGCGGCGAGCGGCGAGCGGCGAGCGGCGCGCCCACCGACCCCGAGGTGGTGGCGGCCAACCATGACCCCGCCAAACCCTGGGATCCCGTGGTCGACTTCCAGATGATGAGCCGCAACGTGCGCGGCTTCATGAGCCTGTTCTGGTCCGAGAAGCCGGTGGTCTGCAAGGTCCACGGGTTCTGCGTGGCCGGCGGCACGGACATGGCGCTGTGTTCCGACCTGCTCGTGGTCGAGGATCGGGCGAAGATCGGCTATCCGCCGGCGCGCGTCTGGGGTGTGCCAACCACGGCGCTGTGGGCGCACCGGATCGGCCCGGCGCGGGCGAAGCGCCTGTTGCTGACCGGCGACTCGATCGACGGCGTGACCGCGGTCGAGTGGGGGCTGGCGAGCGAGTGCGCTCCTGTGGCCGAGCTCGATGGCGCGTTCGAGGCACTGCTCGAGCGCGTCGCCAGGCTGCCGATCAACCAGCTCGTGATGCACAAGCTGCTCGTCAACCAGGCGGTCGCCGCGCAGGGGCTCTACTCGACGCAGGTGCTCGGCACCTTCTTCGACGGGATCGCCCGCCACACGCCCGAGGCCCACGAGTTCGTGCGCCGCGCCGCGGAGAGTGGCTTCAAGGAGGCGGTGCGCGAACGCGACGAGCCGTTTGGCGACTTCGGCCTCGGCTCGACCGGGAGGACAGCGCAATGAGGGTCATGATCACCAGCTCGCGGATGCCGTTCGCGCTCAACATGGTGCGTCAGCTCGCCGACGCGGGACACACCGTGTTCGCCGCCGATGACTACCGCCAGGCGCCGGGCAGCCACTCGAAGTACGCGTCCGGGTTCTTCGTCTACCCGTCGGCCACCCACGAGACGGAGGCCTTCGTCGATGAGATCGAGCGCCTCGTCGACGAGCACGAGATCGACGTCGTCGTCCCCGCCTTCGAGGAGGTCTTCTTCCTCTCCAGCCAGCGCGACCGGCTCGCGCGCTCGACGACGATCTTCGGCGCCGAGTTCCAGGCGCTCGCGCGGCTGCACGACAAGGCGGCGTTCGAGCGCCTCGTCCGCCGCCTCGGCCTGCCGATTCCCGAGTCGGTCGTCGCCACGTCCGACGCCGAGCTCGCCGAGGCGATCGGCCGTTTCGACCGCTACTTCGGGCGCGCCGTGTTCTCGCGCGGCGGGGTGGACCTGCTCACCAACACCGGTCCGCTCGCCGGGGTCCTCGATCCGGCCGACGTGCACCCGACGCCGGCCGAGCCGTGGCTGATCCAGCCGTTCGTCGAGGGCGAGACGGTCTGCACCTACTCCACCGTCCACGAGGGCAAGGTGAGCTCGCACCTCATGTACCGGATCCCCCGCCAGTGGCATCACTCGACCGGGATCCAGTTCGAGTCGGTCGACGCGAGCGAGTCACTGCGGCTGATCGAGCCGGTCGTCGCCGAGCTCGGCTACACCGGGCAGATCTCGTTCGACTTCCTGGTCACCGACGATGGCCTCAGCTACGTCGAGTGCAACCCGCGAGCGACCGACGGCGCCCTGCTGCTCGCGCCGGCCGAGATCGCGGCTGGCCTGCTCGAGCCGGGGCCCGAGACCTTCGTCCTCGAGCCCGGCAAGACGACGCAGCTCGACCTCGCGCTGATCGGCGACGCGTTCGCCGACCGAATGGAGCGCTTTCCGCAGACGATCCGCGACCTGGCCCGGTTCAAGGACGCGGGCGACGGCTGGCACGACCCGCTGCCGACGCTCTACTCAGCCTTCTCGCTCGCCCACTTCGCCGGCGTCAGCCATCGCGACCACGCGAAGCTCCAGGACGCGATGGACGCCGACATGTCCTGGGACGGCGAGCCGATCGCGGGGATGTCGGACACCGACGCGAAGCTGCTCGCCGAGCTGCGAGACGGCTGAGCGCGGCGCCGTTCACTCGCCGCCGGGCGGCGTCAAGTGCGGTCGGCTCTGCTGCGCGCCCAGGCGCGGCACAGCGACAGCGACACGGCGATCCCCAGGCAGTCGACGAGGACGTCGAACGGGTCCGAGTCGCGCCCCGGCACGGATCGCTGGTGAAGCTCATCGGTGATCGCGTACAGCACGCAGATCGCCGCCGCCACCGGGATCGCGCGCCGGCCGAGCCTCGGCGCCAGCGCCCACGCCCAAAGCGCCGCCAGCAGCGCGTACTCGCTGAAGTGGGCGATCACGCGCGTGAACGCGGGCAGCTCCGGGCCCACCGACGGCTGCGCGGAGAGGTAGAAGATCAGCGCCATCAGCGCCAGCGGCGCGAGCGCTCGCCACCCGGTGCGGTTCAAGCGCGGAGTTCGTCGAACAGCCCGCGCCACCGGCGCTCGTCGCGCTGGGCGGGCAGCTGCAGGGTGATCCGCGTGGCGATGTCGCCGTAGCGGCGCTTGATCTCGGCGACCGCCTCCTCCGGGGAGCCGACGACGGCGAAGGTCTCGACCAACTCGTCGGCGATCAGCTCCGGCATTCGGTCCCACTCGCCACGCTTGGTCATTGCGCGCAGCTCGTCCTGCAGGTCGCCCCAGCCGTGCAGCTCCAGCACCGGCCGGTAGGCAGGCGTGGAGCCGTAGAAGGCGATCTGCTGCTTGATTTGGGCGACCCCGGCGGCGATCTCCTCCTCGGTGTCGGCGGCGACCACGAACGCGGGCGCGGTGATCTCGAACCCCTCCCGAGTGCGCCCTGCCTTCGTGAAGCCACGCTCGAGCGCCGGCAGCGTCGCCTCCCGCAGGTAGCGCTCGGTCGAGAACCCGTGGACGAGGATGCCGTCTGCGACCTCGCCGGCGGTCTCGGTCATCAGCGGGCCCACCGCGGCGACCATGATGTCCGGGTTGCCGTGCTCGTTCGGGCCCGGGTTGAAGAACGGCGCCATCAGCGTGTGGGTGTAGAAGTCGCCCTCGAACTCGAGCGGCGCGTCGGTCGCCCAGGTGTCCCAGATCGCGCGCACCGCGAGCACGAACTCGCGCATCCGCGCCGCCGGCTTCGACCATGGCATCGAGTAGCGCCGGGTGATGTGCGGCTTGATCTGCGACCCGAGCCCGAGCGTGAAGCGGCCGCCGGAGAGCGCCTGGACGTCGTTCGCCTGCAGCGCGACCGTCATGGGGTTGCGCGCGAAGGCGACCACGATCGCGGTGCCGATTCCGATCGTCTCGGTCCGTTCGGCCGCGATCGCGCAGGCGAGAAAGGGATCGATCTGCGTCTCGAACGCGAACCAGCCGTCGTAGCCGTCGCGCTCGGCCTGGACCGCGGCCGCCCCGGCCGCGTCGACGGTCGGCTGGTAGGTGCCCGCATCGACCTTCACGCGCGGGACTCTATGCGCGGGCGGGTTCGGCAGCGTGGGGCGGCTCGTCGAGGGCCCGGCCGCCGAGTGTCGCCTGAGGCACGCTTCCCGTGTCTCAGACGACTCTCGAGGGAAGGGGGCGGGGGCGGGGCGGCCACCGGGTGGGATGGAATTCGTCGCAGTTGTGGCGGTCGTGCGCCAATTCTGGGTCGGGCGGACCGTTGGTGGGGTGGAGTGAACTGCACGCACCAGGGTGTACACACGATCAGCTCGTCTTATGACCGCGAGATGAGGGTCCTGACCTGGTTTCGCCGCTGCCACGAGTGCGGGGCGCGGTTGAGCGACGTCAGCCGACTCGCCTACGAACCGCGATTCGACCCGAATGGCAACGACCGGTTTCTGACGCTCGAGGATCCACCCTCACGAGTTCCCGCGACGGCCAGAGTTCCGCTCTCCAGCTGAGCGACACGATCACTTCGCGTCCAGCGGGCCTACGGCACGCGGTGGATCTCGAAGAGGTTCGTGCCCAGGTCCTGCTGGGGCAGCCCCGCGGTGATCGCGATCAAGTCGCCGGACTTTGCCACCCCGGCCTGGCGGGCGAGCCGAGCGCAGTCGTCGAGCAATGCCGTGATCCCGGTCCAATCGTCGGCGATCACGCACTGGACCCCGAAGAGGAGATTGAGCCGCCTGACCGTCGCCAGCCGCGGCGAGATCGCCAGCACCGGCGTCCGCGGGCGGTGTGCGGAGACCAGCCGCGCGGTGCGGCCACTGCGCGTCGGGACGACGATCGCGGCGAGCCCGAGCGTGTAGGTGGCCCCGACCGCCGCCCGCGCGACCGAGCTGGCAACGTCGGTCTCGTGCGAGCCGGCGCGGTTTAAGACCCAGTCGCCGTACGGGAGCTCGGGCTCGGTCTCGTGCGCGATTCGATCCATCACCCGCACCGCCTCGGCCGGGTAGTCGCCGACCGCGGTCTCCTCGGAGAGCATGATCGCGTCGGTGCCCTGGAAGATTGCGTTGGCGACGTCGGAGACCTCGGCCCGGGTCGGGCGGGGCGAGGCGACCATCGAGGCGAGCATCTGCGTCGCCGTGATCGACGGCACCGAGTAGCGCCCGGCGAGCGCCAGCAGATGACGCTGGACCCCGGGGACCCGTTCGATCGGCAACTCGATCCCGAGGTCGCCGCGAGCGATCATCACCCCGGCGGTGACCGCCTTGACGATCTCCTCCGCCCGCTCGGCGGCCTGCGGCTTCTCGATCTTGGCGATCACCGGGATGTCGGAGCCCCCGGTGCGCACCCGGCGCTCGACGGGAGCCAGGTCCTCGGCCCGGCGGACGAAGGAGACCGCGAGCAGGTCGATGTCGTGCGCGACCGCGAAGTCGACCCAGGCGAGGTCCTCGCGCCCGGCCGCCGGCAGCCCGACCTCGGCGCCGGGGAGGTTGAGCCCCTGGTGGGAGGAGATCCGTCCGCCGACCTCGACCGAGCACCGCACCTCGTCGTCGCCCGCCTCGAGCACGCGCAGGCGGATGCGCCCGTCGGCGAGGTAGATCAGCCCGTCGGCGGTGACCGCCTCCGGGAGGCCGTCGTATGAGACCGAGAGCCGCTCATCGGTGCCGATGCAGTCCTCGGTCGTGAGCACGATCTCGCTCCCAGGCCGGAGGCCGACGATGCCCGCTTCGACGTGGCCGATCCGCAGCTTCGGGCCCGGCAGGTCGCCGAGGATCCCGACCTCCTTGCCGCTGCGCTCGGCGGCCTCGCGCGCCATCGCCACGTTCTCGGCGTGGTCGTCGCGGGTGCCGTGCGAGAAGTTGAAGCGAAAGACGTCGGCGCCGGCTTCGATCAGCTCGATCATGCCCTCGACGCTGCGCGTCGCCGGGCCGATCGTGGTCACGATCTTGGTCCGCCGGTGGCTGCTCATCCTCGCTCCATCCTCTCGGTCGGGGCGACGGTCGTCGGCGCCTCGCTGTGGTCGTCGGGCAACGATGGCTCGCCCGGTCCCGGCATCGCGACCGCATCGAACTCGCCGGTGCGCGGCGTGTGGGTCGGCTCGGGCCCGTCGTCGGGGGCAAGCTCGTCGCCCTCGGCGAGCTCGAGCCGCTGCACGTACGGAAGCTGCCAGACGGCGCCGGCGATCCCGAGCCCGAGCGCGACGCAGAGCAGCGCGGCGAACCACTGGCCGCCGGAGAGCACCGCGAGGTCGAAGAACTCGCGCACCGGGTCGATCGCGATGATCCCGGCGAACAGCGCGCCGAGGCCCGCCACCAGGGCGAGCATGTAGCTCTGCACGGTGATGTGCTCGCGCCCGGGGCCGCGCTCGAGCAGGACGATGAAGCACAGGCCGAGCACGATCAGGGTCGTGGTCGCCGCGGTCCTGCCCTCCTCGAGCGTGCCGCCGAAGACGCTGTCAACGAGGAAGAACGAGAGCAGGGAGGCGATCCCCATCGCGACCCCGGCGGGAAAGGCGAACGCCGCCAGCGCCCGCAGCAGCCGGCCGCGGTACAGCGGCCCCTCGCTCGGGGCCAGCGCGAGCACGAACGAGGGGATCCCGATCGTCAGCATCGCCGCGACGGTGAGCTGGCGCGGCAGGAACGGGAAGGTGAAGTCGAAGATCGCGGCGAGCAGGATCAGGAAGGCGGCGTAGACCGACTTGGTCAGATAGAGGCGTCCGAGGCGGTGGATGTTGCGGGCGATGCGGCGTCCTTCCGTGACCGCTCGCGGCAGCATCGAGAACTGGTCGCGCAACAGGACGATGTCGGCGACGCCCTTGGTGATCTGGCTCCCGGAGCCCATCGCGACGGCGAGGCGGGCCTGCTTGAGCGCCGGGACGTCGTTGACGCCGTCGCCGATCATCGCCGTGAAGCGGCCACGGTCGGCGAGCGCCCCGACCAGCGCCTTCTTCTGTTCCGGGTTGATCCGGCAGAACACCGTGTTGCGAAGCGCCGCCTGGGCGAGCCCGCCCTTGTCGGTCGGCAGGTCGGGCCCCTCGATCACCGGCGCGTCGCCGGGCACCCCGACCGCGTGCGCGACCGCGGTCACCGTCTCGCGCGCGTCACCCGAGATCAGCTTCAGGTCGACCTGCTGGTCGCGCATGTAGGTGATCGTCTCGGCGGCGTCGGGGCGCAGGGTCTCCTCGAGCACGACCAGCGCCCGCGGCTCGAGCGTCGGCGGCGGCTCTGCGGCCGGGTCGGTGGGCAGGCCGCCGCGGGCCTCGCCGAAGGCGACCACGCGGCGCCCGGCGCCGGTGTGCTCGGCGAGCGCCCGCTGCAGGCCCTCGGGCAGCCGCAGCGCTCCGGCGCGGGTGAGCACGTCCGGGGCCCCGATCACGTAGCTGGAGCCGTTCAAGGTCATTCCGCTCCATTTCCACTGCGACGAGAACGGCACCTCGGCGCTCGGCCGCTCGGGGTGGGCCGGGTAGCTCTCCGCGATCGTCTCGAGGGTCCGGTTGCGCTCGCCGGCGGAGGCGGCGAAGGTGGCGAGGGCCCGCTCGGCGTCGCCGGCGCGGTTCTGGTCCGCCGGGACGACGCCGACGAGCTTCAGCGTCCCGTCGGTCAGGGTCCCGGTCTTGTCGACGCAGATCGTGTCGACGGCGGCGAGCGCCTCGGTCGCCGCCATCTGCTGGACGAGCGTGTTCTGGCGCGCCAACCGCACCGCCGCGACCGCGAGGGTGACGCTGAGCAGCAGCACCAAGCCCTCGGGGATGAGGGTGACGAGCCCGGCGGTCGCCTCCTGGGCGGCGTCGCGGAACGCTTTGTCGTGAAGGGTGAAGCCGACGAGCACGATCAGGGCGATCGGGATCAGCGCCAGCGAGGTCGCCTTCAGCACCGTGTTGACCTCGACCTGCAGCGGCGAGGGGGCGTGGCGGAACTCCCGCGCCTCGCCGGCGATCTTGGCCGCGTAGCTGTCCTCGCGGACCGCGTCGACTTCATAGTGGCCCGAGCCCGAGATCCCGAACGAGCCCGAGAGCATTCGGTCGCCGGGCCGTTTGCGGATCCCGTCCGACTCGCCGGTGAGCAGCGACTCGTCCACCGTGAGGCTGCGCGTGTCGACCACCGGGCCGTCGGCGACCAGCTGATCGCCGGGCTCGACCCTGACGACGTCGCCGGGGACGACCTCGTCCGCGGTCAGCTCGACGACGCGGCCGTCGCGGATCGCCTTGGCGCGCGGCGCGACCAGCAGCGCGAGTTGGTCGAGCGTCTCCTTGGCCTTCAGCTCCTGGCGGATCCCGATCGCCGAGTTGACGACCGCGATCAGGCCGAAGAGGGCGTCGGCGAAGAGCCCGAGCGACAGCATCAGGATGAAGAACACCGCGATGATCCCGTTGAACAGGGTGAGGACGTTCGCTCTGACGATGCTCGCGACCGAGCGGCTGCTGGGCGGCTCGGGCTCGCCGAGCCGGGCGAGGCGGCGCTGAGCCTCGGCGCTCGAGAGTCCCTGGGTGGTCCGCGCGTCCTCCATGCGTCCATATAAACAGAGGCCAGCGATAGGATCGGAGACCGAGGCAAGGATGCGAAGGGGACTCCACCCGACGATCGCGGCGGCCGCGGCCGCGGCCGCGGTGGTGGCCCTGGGCCTGCCGGCGTCCGCCGCCGCCTCGCACGACGTGGCGATCACGCAACTCGAATCAGCCGACCCGGTCGCCGCGGGGACCGCTGTCACCTATACGGCGACGGTCGCCAACGTCGGCACCGAGACCTTCGACGACGTTGGCCTCGACCTGTTCTCCCTTACGCCGGGGGGCTCGGGCGCGGTCAACAACCCTTATGTCTCGGCCGCGCCGACCCAGGGCTCCTGCCTGATCTCGCCCGCCGGCGACTACCAGCAGGCGCTCTGTGACCTCGGCACCCTGGCTCCGGGTGCCAGCGCCCAGGTCACCGCCGTGCTCCGGGCCAACTTCTCCATGGACCACGTCGCCGGGCTTCTCTCCTGCGACTTCGGCCCGAGCTCGTGCCAGGCCTCGGATGACGACCAGCCGGCCGACGACGAGACGCGCGAGCGGACCACGGTGATCATCCCGCCAGTGATCGGTGGCGACCCCAAGCTGAAGCTCAAGGGCCTGCCGACCGGCTGCTTCGACGCCGACCTGAGGGTGCAGGCAAGGGCGAAGGTGAGCAAGGTCAAGGGCATCAAGGCGAAGCTCACCGGCAAGAACGTCCGTCAGCGCCTCGGGAGCGCGGACGGCGGCCGCCTCACCTTCACGATCCCGGCCGCGGATCTCGATCAGGCGCGGATCTACGTCCTCAACGTGAATGCGACCCGCAAGGGCAAGCCCGGTCTGAAGCGCGAGGTTGAGCTCCAGCGCTGCTGAGTCAGAGGTGAGAGCGTCGGTGGTGCGCGGCTGTATACGGGCGCGCGTCCGTGCTGCCCACGGATGCCGGTGCCCGCGCCCGCCACGATGATCGACCGACGATGAGGATCTTCCGCTGGGCCTCGGGCTCGGTCATCCGGATCGCACTGCTGGTGATCGTCGGCGGCGCATTGGTGATCCAGCTCGTCCCCTACGGACGCGACCACGCCAACCCGCCGGTCACCCGCCAGGTCCAGTTCGACAACGCGCGCACCGAGCAGCTGGCGACCGATGCGTGCGGCGACTGCCACTCGAACCTCACCACGTGGCCGATCGAGAGCAACGTGGCGCCGTTCTCGTGGCTGATCCAGCACGACGTCGAGGACGGCCGCGGGGTGCTCAACTTCTCCGAGTGGGACCGGCCACAGCCCGACCCGGGCGAGCTCGGCGAGGTGATCGACGGTGGCGAGATGCCGCCGCTTCAGTACCGGCTGCTGCATCCGGGCGCGCGGCTCTCGGACACCGAGAAGACCGACCTGGTCGCGGGGCTGACCCGCACCTACCAGCAGGACCCGCCCGGTCCCTGAGCCTCAGAGGTGAAAGCGGCGGTGGTGCTGGTGGTGGACGAGCTCGTCCACCACCGGCTCCGGCGGCGGGGTCGGTGAGCGCACGAGGAGCCAGGTGAGCACGGTCGCGATCGCGACGATCACGATCGCCGGCACGAGCGCCGCGGCGACCGCGTCGGCGAGCTGCTCCGGAGCTCGCGGTGGCCGCCGAGCCGGGAAGCGAGTCCTGGTACGTCGCCGAGCAGAGCGCGAGCAGCAGCGCTCCGGCGAGCACCCGGTCCATCGCCAGCACGCCGGAGGCGACCCCACTCTTGGCCGCCGGCATCGCCGCCATCGCCGCCGTGGACATCGGCGCGTACACGAGCGCCAGCGCGACGCCGAAGCAGAGGAAGCCGGGCAGCAGCGAGAGGACGTCGTCGGACTCGATCAGCAGCGCCTGCAGGCACAGGCCGGACAGCGCGAGCACCATCCCCGCGGTCATCGTCGCGCGGGCGCCGTAGCGGTTGATGAGGCGGCCCGAGAACGGGGAGAAGACGGCCATCGGCGCGGTCACCGGCAACACGAGCGCCCCGGCGGCCACCGCCGAGTAGCCGAGACCGTTCTGGAGGTACTGAGGCTGAAAGAACATCACCGACCAGTAGGCCCCGACGACCCCGAACGCGGCGGCGCTCGCGCCGAGGTAGGGGCGATTGCGAAACAGCGAGAAGTCGACCAGCGGGAAACGGATGCGGTGCTCGAGGGCCCAGAAGCAGGCGAGGAGGGCGATCCCGCCGCCGAGCAGGCCGAGGGTGCGCGCCGAGTCCCACCCCCAGTCGTCGGCCTCGACGAGCGCGTAGACCACCGCGGTCAGCCCGGCGCCGAGGACGGCAACCCCGGCGAGGTCGACCCTCGAGGCGCTTTCGTCGCGTGTCTCCCACCCACGCGCGAGCAGGATCGCGACCCCGAGCGCGAGCGGCGGTCCGTTGATGAAGAAGATCCAGCGCCAGCTCGCGAGCTCGATCAGGGCGCCGCCGACCAGGGGCCCGACCGCGAGCGCAACCGCCGAGACGGCGGCCCAGATGCCGAGCGCGCGCGGGCGGGTCGCCGCGGGGAAGGCGTCGGCGGTGAGCGCGAGCGACAGCGACAGCAGGGCGGCGCCGCCGAGCCCCTGGACCACCCGGCCGACGATCAGGACGCCGGTCGACCCGGCGGCTCCCGAGATCAGCGAGCCGACGGCAAAGATCAGCAGGCCGGCGATGAAGACGCGGCGCCGGCCGAGGATGTCACCGAGCCGCCCGCCGGTGACGACCGCCGCGGTCAGCGTGAGCAGATAGGCGTTCTGGATCCACTGCAGGTCGTCCGTGCTCGAGCCGAGGTCGTCGTGGATCGCGGGCAACGCCAGGGTGACGACGGTCGAGTCGAGCATGAGCACGAACAGGCCGGTGCACGCTCCCGCGAGGACCCACCAGGGATTTCGCGGCGCGGCCATCCGGGCGCGAGCGTAGCCGGTGGGTACGGCGGGTACGATCGGCGCACGGTGGAGGCGGCCACGGGCCTGAGAGAGGCGGCGGGCGAGGCGCTCTCGGTTGAGTTCCGAGCGGCGACCAAGCGCTACCCGGGTGCGGACCGCCCGGCGGTGGACAAGCTCAGCCTCGAGGTCCCGGCTGGGGAGATCTGCGTGCTCGTCGGGCCGTCGGGCTGCGGCAAGACGACGGCGATGCGGATGGCCAATCGGATGGTCGAGATCACCGAGGGCGACGTGCTGATCGGCGACCGCTCGGTGCGCGACCGCGCGCCGGCCGAGCTCCGGCGCGAGACCGGATACGTGATCCAGCAGATCGGGTTGTTCCCGCACCGCACGATCGCCCAGAACATCGCGACGGTGCCCGGCCTGGTCGGGTGGGACCGCGACCGCGCCCGGGCGCGTGCGGCCGAGTTGCTCGAGCTGATCGGCCTCGACGCCGAGCTGGGCGATCGCTACCCGGCGCAGCTCTCGGGGGGGCAGCAGCAGCGGGTCGGGGTCGCCCGCGCGCTCGCCGCGAACCCCGGCGTGATGTTGATGGACGAGCCGTTCGGCGCCGTCGACCCGATCAACCGCGTACGGCTTCAGAACGAGTTCCTGCGGCTGCAGGCGGAGCTGCGCAAGACGATCCTCTTCGTCACCCACGACATCGACGAGGCGATCAAGATGGGCGACCGGATCGCGGTGCTGAAGGAGGGCGGGCACCTGGCCCAGTACGCCACCCCCGCCGAGCTGCTGATGGCGCCGGCGGACGCGTTCGTCGAGGACTTCGTCGGCGCCGACCGCGCGCTCAAGCGCCTCTCGCTCATGCGGGTCGCCGACATCGACCTCTGGGAGGCGCCGCTCGCCTACGTCGGCCAGGCGACCGCCGAGGTTCGAGCGAAGCTCGAGGGGGCCGAGGTTCCCTACGCGCTGCTGGTCGACTCCGAGCGCCGGCCGGTGGGCTGGCTCTCCGCCGCCGACCTCGCCCGGGAGACGGTTCCCGCGCGCCCCGACAGCGGACCCGACCCGGTGCTCGACCTCGAGGACGCGATGCGCGACGCGCTCTCCGACCTGCTCCAGGCCGAGACCCAGTACGCACCGGTGGTCGACGGCGAGCGGCGGATCGCCGGGGTGCTCAGCGTCGAGATCATCTCCGACTTCCTCTCCTCCAAGCAGGCGCTCACGGACGAGCACTCGGCGGCGGAGCGCCCGCTGGCCTCGCCGTGATCGCGAGCCTCGCCACGGTCCTGGTTCCGCTCGCTCAGAGTGGCGACGGGTTCGTCCGCGACGCCAACGACGCCGCGACCGAATGCGTGGCGAAGAACGACACCGTCTGCATCGGCTGGGCGATCGACAACTTCGACCGCTACGTCACCCCGCTGCTCCAGCACATCGTCCTGGTCACCCTCTCGGTCGTCTTCGGGTTCCTGATCGCGTTCGCGCTGGCGGTGCTCTCGCATCGCCGCCGCTGGCTGATCCCGCCGCTCACCGGCGCCACGGGGATCCTCTACACGCTGCCCAGCATCGCCCTGTTCTCGCTGCTGCTGCCGATCACGGGCCGCGGGACGACCACGGCCGTGATCGCGCTGACGCTCTACAACCTGCAGATCATCTACCGCAACACCGTGGTCGGGCTCGCCAACGTTCCCGGTTCGGTTCGCGACGCGGGCCGCGGGATGGGGATGTCGAACCGCCAGTTGCTGTGGAAGGTCGAGCTGCCGCTCGCGGTGCCGGAGATCATCGCCGGCCTCCGGATCGCCACCGTCTCGACCGTCGCGATCGCGACCCTGGCGGTGTTCGCCGGCGCCGGCGGGCTCGGCGCGGAGATCTACAACGACATCACGTTCAAGACCGGGATCGTGGTCGCGGGCGGGCTCGCGGTGGTGCTCGCGATCGGCCTCGACGTGCTGCTCGTCGGCGCGCAGCGGCTGCTGTCGCCGTGGCGGCGGGTGAGGCCAGTATGAGTGTGGTGCCGATCGCCTCGGTCTTCGACACCTTCGGCGGTGCGATCGACTTCATCTTCAGCCAGCGCGACCCGGTCGGCGTGACCGGGCAACCGGTCGGCGGCCTCGCCGAGGTGCTCGGATTCATGTGGACGCAGACCTGGATCTCGGTGCTGGCCTTGGTCGTGTCGATGTCGATTGCGCTGCCGATCGGGCTCTACCTCGGCCACCGCGGGACCGGAGAGCTGGTGGCCGTCGCGCTTGGCAACGCGGGCCGGGCGATTCCGGAGCTCGCCCTGATCGCGTTCATGGCGGCGTTCGTCGGGCTCGGTGTCTTCAACCTGACGGTCGCGCTGATGGTCCTCGGCATCCCGCCGATCCTCACCAACGCGTTCGTCGGCATGCGTCAGGTCGACCCGGGCGCGGTCGAGGCGGCGCGCGGCGTGGGGATGACCGAGTTCGAGGTGATCCGCAAGGTCGAGCTGCCGCTGGCGATCCCGACGATCATGACCGGGGTCCGAACCGCCGCGGTCAACATCGTCGCGACCGCGACGATCGCGCCGCTGGTGGGAGTGTTGACGCTCGGCGACTACATCATCAACGTCAACGTCTATGGCGACGAGGGCGTGCTCGCCGGGGCGATCCTGGTCGCGCTGCTGGCGCTCATGTTCGAGCTCGTGCTCGCCGGGATCCAGCGGCTGTTGACCCCGCGGGCGTGAAGCTGGAGCGCGAGGCCGCCCGGGCAAGCTGATCACCGCGGTCGTTTCCCCGGCCGACCGCATAGGCTTTGGCCGTCCGCGACCAGCGGAAGTCACACGAGAGGGAGGACACCCCCAATGAGTACCCACCCCCGTCTGCGAGCGCTGTTCGCGTTGCTCGCCGTCGTCGGTTTGACCTTGGCCTTCGTTGCTTGCGGCGACGATGACTCCAGTTCATCGTCAACCAGCGCCGATACGAGCTCGACCAGCTCCGACAGCGGCGACAACCTGATCCAGTCGAATCCCGACAACGGTCAGATCAGCCTCACGGTCGGCTCGAAGAACTTCACCGAGCAGTACATCCTCGGTGAGATCTACGCCCAGGGGCTCGAGGCCGCCGGATACGACGTCTCGACCGACCTCAACCTCGGCTCCGAGCAGGTCGCGTTGAAGGCGCTCCAGAACGGCGAGATCTCCGGCTACCCGGAGTACACCTCGACCGCTCTGACCTCGTTCTTCGGCTTCGCGCCCGAGGACGTGCCGGGGGACGCCCAGCAGGCGTTCGAGGAGAGCCAGAGCGACTTCGAGAAGGAGGGGCTGGTCGCCTACCCGCCGACTCCGTTCTCGAGCGCGAACGCGGTCGGGATGCTGAAGTCGAAGGCCGACGAGCTCGGGATCACGAAGATCTCGGATCTCGCCGACCATCAGGACCTGACCCTGTACGGGTCGCCCGAGTGCCGTCAGCGGATCGATTGCCTCGCCGGGCTGGAGAAGTACTACGGCCTCGACGGTCTGCGTGACAACTTCACGCCGATCGATATCGGGCTCCGCTACGAGGTGCTCGACAAGGGGGACGCGGACCTGTCGATCATCTTCACGACCGACGCGCAGCTGTTCACCTCCGACGACTACGTGACGCTGGAGGACGACAAGGGCGTGCTGCCCGCCGGCAACGTGATCTTCATCGCCTCGAAGCAGGCGGCCGACGAGGCCGGCCCCGACTTCGGCACGACGATCGAGAAGGTGCAGGGCAATCTCTCGCTCGAGGTGATGCAGGAGCTCAACGCCCGGGTCGACATCGACAAGGAGAAGCCGAGCAGGCCGCGCAGGAGTACCTACAGGAGTTCGGGTATATCGAGTAATGCCGCTCTCGTCCGTCGCTCGTCGCTCGACTACTTCGAGCGACGAGCGACGAGCCCGAGCGTCATGGGTAGCGGCCGGGGCTACGGGTAAGCCCCTGCACATGCCCGCGGCGCTGCTGGATATCGACGGCACCCTCGTCGATTCGAACTACCAGCACGCGATCGCCTGGTATCGAGCGTTTCGCGAGCACGACCTGAGCCCGGCGGTCTGGCGGATCCACCGCCACATCGGGGTCGGCGGCGACCAGCTCGTCGCCAGGTCGCCGGGAACTCGGTCGAGGCCGAGCTGGGCGACGCGATCCGCGAGTCGGAGGGCCGCCTGTACGGCGAGCTCATCGATGAGGTTCAGCCCTTCGACGGCGCTCGCGAGCTACTGGTCGAACTTCGCGAACTGCGGCCACGTCTGCGTGCTGGCGAGCTCGTCGAAGAGGGCGGACACCGAGCACTACATCGAGCTGCTCGACGCCGCCGACCTGATCGACGGCTACACGACCGCCGATGACGTCGAGCCGACGAAGCCCGAGCCGGACCTCGTCGCCGTCGCGATGCAGAGGTGGGCACGAGCTCTCGGCGGTGATGGTCGGCGACGCGACCTGGGACATCGAGGCGGCCTCGCGCGCCGACCTGAAGACGATCGCGGTCCTCACCGGAGGCTTCTCCGAGGCCGAGCTCGCGCGCCGCCGGCGCGGTCGACGTGTTCGAGTCGCTCGTCGACCTGCGCGAGCGGCTCGACTCCACGCCGCTACGGTAGGCGGGCGGGGCGACGCCGGACCTGCTCAGCGCCGACGACGCGAGGATCCTCGGGCTCGAGTCCGCGGCGATCGCCGGCCACACCCTGAAGCTGGTCGTCCTCGAGCCGGCCGCCGAGCCGCTCGACCTCCAGCGCCTGCGGGCATCGGTCGAATCGCGGCTGCGGCCCGGTTCGCGGGGCCGCGACCGCGTCGAGCTGGGCCGCCGGCGATCTGGGTCGCCGACGACGGCTTCGAGATCGCCGCCCACGTCCGCCGCGCCGAGGGGACCGAGGGCATCGACGAGCGCGGCGCCTGGGCGGCCGCCGCGGCCTTGATGTCGCAGCGCCTCGACCGAAGCGGCCGCTGTGGCGCTTCGACGTCGTCGGCCCGTTCGCCGACGGCCGCGAGGCGATCGTTTGCCGGATCCACCACGCGATGGCCGATGGGATCAGCTCGGTGCGCTTCCTGCGCGAGGTGCTCTGGGACGAAGTCGAGGCGCTGCCCG
>CAWHFY010000003.1:0-262513 GCA_963828755.1 uncultured Solirubrobacterales bacterium
GAAGACCGAGCCGACGAAGAACACCGTGCCATCGGCCGCCGAACCGACCAGCTGGATGAACCCCGGAAACGGCCCGACCATGAAGCAAACCGAGCCGATCGCAAACAGGACGCCGATCCACCAGGAGGCGCGATGCGGCGCCCACCACTTCGACCCGCGGTCGTCGTCGGCGCGCGAGAGCAGCGAGGCGTGCTTGCGCTGGAAGCGAGAGGACCAGACTCGGCGCTCGCCGGCGGCGTCGCGGTATTCGACCCGGGTCGTGAACGGTCCCGCGGCCCGCCGCTCCACCACCGTCCAGCCCTCCGGGGTGCGCGGGTAGCGGTCCGCAATCCGGTGGCCGAGCATCAGCGCAATCTATTGACGAGATTGACGCGCTGAGCGCGTCGACCCGTAAACGCTCAGCCGCTGCTCAGCTTTACCGAGCCGGAGGTCCGATCGAGGCAGGTCCCGCTACCGATCGTCGTCTGCTTGATCTTCGCGTAGTACTTGCCGTCCTTAGGTCGTCCGCTACCGAGGTCGATCTCGAACTTGCCCTTGCCGTTCGTGTGGTCACCGCCGACCTTCTTCGTCTTGCCGCTGTGCTGGCGGTAGAGCTTCACCGGGCGGTCCTTGACGCAGCCGCCATTCGGCGAGTCGATCTGGCCCTTGAACGTCGCCTCGCCATCGGCGAGCTTGTACTTGAACTTCGTGAACACGGTCGGGTACTGGGTGCCGCCGGCGAGCGCGGAGCCCGTCGCGACGAGGCAGATCGCGACGACCAGCAGCGAGTTCGCGAGCTTGTGCCCGGGCGCGGCCATCAGTCCGACGTGTCCGCGTTGCGGACCGCGTTCGCAAGCAGCCAGCCGAACCCGAGCACGCCTAAAACGACCACCACGATCCCGACCACGGGGCCGATGAAGAAGAAGGCGGCGAGTACGAGCAAGAACCAGGCGCCGAGGCCGAGGGTGAGCTCGACTCCGATCAGGTCCGAGATCTCCCGCGAACCCTTCCCGGGCGCCCGTCGCTGGTCTTCGGCCATCGTCGTCAGTGAATTTACACGGAGTTCAGCAACGCACATCACACGGATCGGGTGATCCGCGGGCGACCCGCGGCGATACGGTGCCGTCAATGAGCGAGCCCGCCTACGGAGCCGAGGTCGCCTGGGAGCCGACGGCGCCGCGGCTGCGCCCGTTGCGGCTGATCGTCTCCTGGGCCGTCGCGGCGGCCTCGGTCTACGTCGCCGCCGCGACTCGTCGCCGGCGTCGGCATCGACGACCCGGGCGGCGCCTTCCTCGTCGCCGCGGTGATCGCGCTCGTCAACGCCGTGCTGCCGCCGCGTGATCGCGGCGCTGCGGCTGCCGTTCACGCTCGTCTCCGGCTTCCTGCTGGTGCTGTTCGTCGACGCCGGCGCGCTGATGCTCGCCGACGAGCTCTTCCCCGACGTGCTCACGGTCGACTCCTTCGGCGACGCGCTGCTCGCGGCGCTGGTGATGGCCGCGGTCTCGATCGTGCTCCAGGTGCTCACCGGGACCAACGACGACGACGAGTACACGCTGCGCGTGGTCCAGCGGATCGCCCGCGCGCCAGGGCGGCGAGACGCGGACCGACGCCCCGGGGATCATCTTCCTCGAGATCGACGGGCTCGGCGCTGCCGATCCTGCGCAACGCGATGCGCGACGGCAGCGCCCCGAACCTGGCCCGCTGGATCGCCGAGGACGGCTACCGCCTGAGCGAGTGGGAGACCGATCTCTCCTCGCAGACCGGCGCCAGCCAGGCCGGGATCCTGCTCGGCTCGAACGAGGACATCCCGGCCTTCCGCTGGGTCGAGAAGGAGACGCAGACGATGATGACCTGCTCGGCGCCGGCCGACTGCGCCGAGATCGAGCGCCGTCGCGCGACCGGCATCGGCCTGCTTCGCGACGGCGGCGCCAGCCGCGGCAACCTGCTCTCCGGCGAGGCCGACGAGGTGATCCTCACGGTCAGCCGGATGGAGGCCGAGAAGCGGGCCAACCCCGGCTACCGGGCCTTCCTCGCCAACGGCTTCAACGTCACCCGGGCGCTCGTCCTGTTCTTCTGGGAGGTGGTGCTCGAGTGGACGGCGGCGATCCGCGCGATCCGCCGCGACGTGCGCCCGCGCGGGCACCGCGGCGGCATCTACCCGTTCCTGCGCGGCGCGATGTGCGTGATCGTCCGCGACCTGATCGTCTTCGGCGTGCTCACCGACATGATGCGCGGCCGCCCCGCGGTCTACGCGACCTTCTCCAGCTACGACGAGGTCGCCCACCACTCGGGCCTCGAGCGCGCCGACACGATGGAGGCGCTGCGCAAGCTCGACCAGCAGTTCGGGCGGATCGAGCGGCGCCCGCCGCTACGCGCCGCGCCCCTACGAGATCGTCGTCCTCTCCGACCACGGCCAGACCCAGGGCGCGACCTTCAAGCAGCGCAACGGCTACGGGCTCGACGAGCTGGTCGAGCGCTCGCTCGCCGAGCGGCGACGTCGCCGAGTATCGCGGGCGGCGACGAGCAGACGGCGATGGTCGGCCACGCGGTCGAGCGAGGCCACCGGGCGCAAGCGAGGAGAAGCGGCCGAAGAACGACGTCTCCGACCGCGAGGTCGTCGTCCTCGGCTCCGGCAACCTCGGACTGGTCTACCTGATGGAGGAGCAGCGGCGGCTGACGCTGGAGGAGATCGACGAGCGCCACCCGAAGCTGATCGGCGCGCTGCGCGAGCATCCCCACGTCGGCTGGCTGCTGGTCCGCTCGTCCGAGCACGGCGCCGCTGGTCCTCGGCGGCGACGGCGGCGAGCTGACCTCGCACGACGGCACGGGTCGAGGGCGACGACCCGCTGGCGCACTTCTCGCCGACGGCGCCCGAGCACCTGCTGCGCACCGACGGCTTCGAGCACGTCGCCGACATCATGGTCGGCAGCTTCTACGACCCCGAGCTCGACGAGGGCTGCGCCTTCGAGGAGCTGATCTCCTTCCACGGCGGCCTCGGCGGCCCGCAGACCCGGCCGTTCATCCTCCATCCCGAGCGCCTGCGAATGCCGGACGAGCCGATGCTCGGCGCCGCCGCGGTCCACGCGCTGCTCGCGGGCTGGCGGCGGGAGCTGAATGGCTCCGACGGCTGCCGGTAGCTTGGGCGCGATGATTCGCGGCCGGCTGCGCCGCCACGGCGACGAGCGGGCCGCGAGCGCGCCCGAGGACGAGTACATCGAGATCGACCCCGGCGAGCTGACCGGGATCTTCAGCGTCCCGGAGTGGCTGCGCGACGTCGGGCTGATGTCGTGGCTGCTGGTCGGCATCGCGCTGTTCGTCGCGGGCATGATCTGGCTGCTCGGGCTGACGCAGGTGATCGTCGCTCCCGGTGATCGCCGCTCGGTCGATCGCCGCGGTCGCCTCGCCGCTGGTCGCCTGGCTCGCCCGGCACCGGGTCCCGCGGGCGCTCGGGGCGGTCCTCGTCCTGCTCGTCGATCGTCGCGGCCGGCGTCGGGATGACGGTGATGGTGGTCACCGGGATCACCGGCCAGGGCTCCGAGATCACCGCGCAGCTCGACAGCGCCAAGGACACGATCGGCGGCTGGCTTCAGGACCTCGGCCTCGACCCGAGCAAGGTCGGACGCAGGCGCAGGCGGACGCAACCAACGGGATCAGCGACAGCGCCGACGCGCTGCTCAACGGGGTCGCGATCGGGATCGAGAAGCTCTCCTCGCTCGTCTTCTTCCTCGCGCTGACCGCGCTCAGCCTCTTCTTCCTGCTCAAGGACGGGCCCAGATCCGCGCCTGGGTCGAGGGCCACCTCGGGCTGCCGCGAGCCGTCGCGCAGGTGATCACCCAGCGGGTCCTCGGGTCGCTGCGCGGCTACTTCCTCGGGGTCACGATCGTCGCCGCGTTCAACGCCGTCGTCGTCACGATCGGGGCGCTGATCCTCGGCGTGCCGCTGGTCGGGACGATCGCCGCGGTCACCTTCATCGGCGCCTACATCCCCTACCTCGGCGCCTGGGCCGCGGGCGCGTTCGCGGTCCTGATCGCGCTCGGCGACGCCGGGGCCGATGCCGCCGCCGGGATGATCGTCGTCCAGCTGCTCGCCAACGGCGTCCTCCAGCAGTTGGTGCAGCCGTTCGCGATGGGCGCGGCGCTCGGCATCCACCCGCTCGCGGTGCTGATCGTGACGATCGCCGGCGGCGCCCTGTTCGGGATGGTCGGCCTGATCCTCGCGGCGCCGCTGACGTCGGCCGTGGTCCGGATCTCGGCCGACCTCGCCGCGCTCGCGCCGCCGAGGCCGAAGCCCTGGCTGCGCGAGAACCGCCGCTCAGTGCCGAGCCGGCCCCCGGCTGACCGAATCCACGGCCTCAATGGTCGTGTGGAAGACCGGCGTGCGCACCGCCTCGAACGTGCCGGCGCGCTCCCACAGTTCACTGATCGACGACTCGACCCGCGCCACGGCAACCTCGATCCCCTGCGCCCCCAGCTCGTGGGCGAGGTCGGTGAGCACAGTCCGCGCCGTCGGTGTCGGTCTGGACGACCTGCCTCGCCGTGCCGAAGATCGCGTAGGCGCCGGGCGAATCACCCCGAACGGATGATGTGCGAAAGCCTGCGGAGGCGTAGATTGGTCTGCGAATGGCCGCCACCGCCCCGATCCAAACGCGTGCTGCTCCCGCCGGCGCGACCCCGGTTGAGCGCGCCGCGCTCGGCAAAGCGGCCCGCTCCGAGGTCCCCCGCTCCAGCCACGGCGACTGGGAGCCGGCGGCGGATCGCGCTGACCCGCTCGAGGTGCTCGAGGCCGAGGACGCCGACCGCGTCCCCGAGCTGGTACCGCTGCGCCACGGCCGCATGCTCGTCTCGGCCTTCACCTTCTACCGCGGCGCCGCGGCGATCATGGCCGCCGACCTGGGGCCGACGCCGACCTCGGGGCTACCGGTGCAGGCGTGCGGCGATGCGCACCTCTCCAACTTCGGCGCCTACGCTGCCGCCGACCGCAACCTGGTCCTCGACATCAACGACTTCGACGAGACCCTGCCCGGGCCGTGGGAGTGGGATCTGAAGCGGCTGGCGGCCAGCTTCGAGATCGCCGGCCGCGACCGTGGGTTCGGCGATGCGCAGCGGGGCGAGATCGTGCTCACCGCCGCGCGCACCTACCGGGAGCACATGCGCGAGCTCGCTGAGCTCAGCAACCTCGACGTCTGGTACAAGCGCCTCGAGGCCTCGCAGGTCCGCGAGGCGTTCGCGCCGGTGGCCAGCAAGAAGGAGCGCAAGGCCTTCGATCGCAACGTCGCCAAGACGCAGCGCAAGGACCGCCTGCGCGCCTTCTCGAAGCTGACCACCCGGGTCGACGGCGAGCTGCGGATCGTCAGCGACCCGCCGGTGCTCGTGCGGTTCGACGACATCTTCTCGGGCAAGCAGCTGAAGACGGCGCAGACGAGGCTGCACGAGGTGCTCGAGGCGTACCGGGAGACCCTCGACGGCGAGTACCGCCATCTCTTCGACGAGTACCGCTTCGTCGACGCCGCCCACAAGGTCGTCGGCGTGGGCAGCGTCGGCACCCGCGCCTGGGTCGCCCTGTTCGTCGGCCGCGACGAGGACGACCCGCTCTTCCTCCAGGTCAAGGAGGCCCAGCCGTCGGTGCTCGAGCCGTTCACCGCGCCAACCGAGTTCCCCCACCAGGGCCAGCGGGTGGTCGAGGGCCAGCGGCTGACCCAATCGAGCAGCGACATCATGCTCGGCTGGCTTTCCGCGGTCGGGCCGGACGACAAGAAGCGCGACTTCTACGTGCGCCAGCTGTGGGACCAGAAGGGGTCGGCTGCGGTCGACACGATGACGCCGCGACAGATGACGGCCTACGCGCAGATCTGCGGCGGGATCCTCGCCCGCGCGCACGCTCGCTCCGGCGATCGGATCGCGATCGGCGCCTACCTCGGCGGCAGCGACAGCTTCGACCGGGCGATGACCCGTTTCGCCACCGCCTACGCGGACCAGAACGAGCGCGACTACGCGGCGCTGCAGGCCGCGGTCGAGGACGGTCGTCTCGCGGTCGAGCGGGAGGCTGATTGATGGCCGGCCCACGCTCTTCGGCCCGCTGAGGGTCGAGAAGGACTTCGTCGGGCTCGCCTGACGACGAAACGACCAAGAGAGAGTCAATGACCACACTCGCCCCCACGCTCGACCTCGCCGACCTCGACGTCAGCAACCTCGACCTGTGGCGGGACGGTCCTCCGCACGAGACCTTCAAGCGCCTGCGCGCCGAGGAACCGCTGCACTGGAGCGAGCTCGGGGACTTCGCCGACGAGAACGGCTTCTGGTCCGTGGTTCGTTTCGACGACATCGCCGCCGTCGGCCGCGACCACGAGACCTTCTCCTCGAAGCGCAGCATCATCCTCGTCGACCGCCTGGCCGAGCCCGGGGCGCCGGATCCGATCGACATCTCCGCGAACATGATGATCACCCAGGATCCGCCCCGCCACGACCGGCTGAAGGCGCTGGTGCAGAAGGCGTTCACGCCGAAGCGGGCGATCGAGCACACCGAGCGCATGCGCGAGATCATCAACATGGTCTGGGACCGGGCGCTGCGAGAGCCACCCCGACGGCCGCCTCGACCTGGTCCAAGACGTCGGCGTCTACGTCCCGTCGATGGTGATCGGCGACATGCTCGGGGCGCCGCGCGAGGACGCCGACAAGCTCGTCGACTGGACCAACCGCACGACCGCGTTCGAGGACCCGCGTCTGGTCCCGGACCTCGGCGACGTCTGGCGGGCCCTGGAGGAGTTCATCCCGTACGTCAACGCGATGGTCGAGGAGCGTGAGTCCAACCCGACCGACGACCTGACCACGGCCTTCATCGAGGCCGAAGTCGACGGCGAGCGCCTCTCCCACGAGGAGGTGCTGATGTTCTTCTTCCTGCTCATGGTCGCCGGCAACGACTCGACCCGGTCGGTCTTCACCTCCGGGATCAAGAGCCTGCTCGACGACCCCGAGCAGATGCGGATCGTGCGCTCCGGCGAGGTCCCGCTCGAGCAGGTGGTCGAGGAGTTCGTCCGCTTCCACCCCGCCTTCGCCTATATGCGCCGGACCGCGACCCGCGACACCGAGCTCGCCGGGCAAGCAGGTGAAGGCCGGTGACAAGCTGGCGCTCTGGTACGTCTCGGGCAACCGCGACGAGGCCGTCTTCGACGAGCCCGACCGTTTCGACGTCCGGCGCCAGCCCAACCCGCACCAGGGCTTCGGCGGCGGCGGGCGCCATTTCTGCCTCGGCGCCGGCCTCGCCAGGCTGGAGCTGAAGCTCTGGATCGAGGAGACGCTCGACCGGTTCGCGGAGATCGAGCTCGACGGCGAGACCGAGCGCGTCAGCTCGACCTTCCTGAACCAGTACCGGTCGATCCCGGTGGCTCTTCGCGGCCTAAGCTCGCTCTCCGCATCGCGAAGACCAGTGTCGGGCCGTTTGGCCGCTCACAGGACCGCGACGGGATTCAGGGGTGAGCCCGTCCCGCCAATGACCCGTAGCGGCGCCGCAAGGAAGAGGAACTCCCAGCGTCCCTCTCGCTCGCACGCAGGGACGAGATCCTCGAATTGGAGGTAATCGAGTAGGTGGACCCCCATCGCGTTCAGCATCAACGCGTGGATCGGGAAATCGATTCCCTCGGTCGTGCTCGGGGTCGTGTCACTGTTGCCATCCGATCCGAGCGCCGCAATCCGCCGCTCCGCCAGAAAGGTGGCGCAGGTGGGATGCAGGCCTGCCTTGGCAGCGTCGCTGTCCCAGGGTCCGAGGTCGGCGTGGCGCTGCGCATGGCCGGTTCGAACGAGCAGGATGTCGCCCTCTCGGACCGTTACGCCCTGCTTCCGCTCGCAGCCCTCGAGCTCGTCGGGGAAGACGTGCTCGCCGGGCTCCAGCCAACGAACCCCGCGCAACGCGGGCACGTCCAGCAGCACGCCGCGCCCGACGAGGCCGTGCTTGAGCGCTCCGATGTCGTCGGCAGTCGCTCCCTCGTGAGTCAGTGAGGCGCTCGGCCTACCGTTGTAGAGGGTCCCGTCGAACGCGACATGGCAGAGCGCGTCGATGTGGGTGTGAGACGGGTTGTGGTAGTCGGCCCCGACGTAGTCTTTGGCGAAGCGAAGCGTTCCGGATCCGATGTCCTCATCGCCCATCATCGTCATGTGGTGATCCGCGGGCGCGGGGTTGTCGATTCCCAGTCGCGTGTTCAGCGGGAGGCTCAGCGTCACGGTCTCGCCGCTGCGAACGAGCCGCGTAGCCTGGAGAACTCTGGCGGGAGTGAGGTAGTTGAGTGCGCCCCGTTCGTCCTCGGCGCCCCAGCGTCCCCAGGTGGAGACGGCCTTGAACAGCTGCCTGAACTCGGCGGCGGTCAACTCGTCTTCGGGGCGTTCCTCTCGGTCACTCATGAGGTCCGCACCTCGCGGAGGTGCGCCGCGTACGGTCCGCGGCCTGTGACGGCCGCCGCGCCACAGCGCGCGCCAAGCGCCGCCGCCTCCTCGGCCGACCGGCCTTGCGCCAACCCAAAGGTCACGCCCGCTGCGAACGAGTCCCCGGCACCGTACGCGTCGACCGCGGGGCCGGGCAGCGGAGGGGCGGCCCATGCTGCTGCTGGCGCCGTCGACCGTCTCGAGGGCGCCCCCCGCCGCACCGGCCGTACGCGCGACGAAGCGGGGCGGTGGCTCGATGTCACCGGGCGAGTACCGCTCCCCCTCGTCCTCTGCGCTCGACACCAGCATGTCGATCTCGACCCCCGCCTTCGCCAGCGAATCGAGCGCGCGCACGGTCGAAACGAGCTGACGCGCAGCCCGCGCCGCACGTACCGCCGCGGGATCGCCGGCGGTGAAGTAGACCGCGTCGGCGTCCTCGAGCTCGGACCAGGGAAGCGGGTCGTCCGCGTGCGGCCCGGCGCGCTCGCCGATCACCGTGATCGTGCGCTCGCCCTCGGCGTCAAGATGGACAAACGCCCTCCGTTGCGGCTCGGATCGCCACGCCGCCTCGACCCGAACCCCGAGAGCCTGCAGCTCTCGCTCCGCGCGGTGGCCGAGGTCGTCATCGCCCAGGGCGGTGAGGAAGAGGCACTCGCCGGCGAGGCGCGCGAGCTGCACGGCGGCGACGGCTCCGCCGCCTGCCGGCTCCTCCCAGCCCTCGGCGGCCTGAACGATCTCGCCGGGTGCCGGGACCCTCTCGACCCGCGCGAACTCGGCCCATTCCATGTGCCCGACGACAGCGACTCTCATCGGTCTGGATAGTCTCGCACGCGCTGAACCGGCTCGATGCCAACCCGACAGTGCTGATCGCCCGCCGGCTACCGACGGCGGGAACGGATCGCCTGGCTGAAACGTGTTCGATCAAGGAGGGCGGTCTCGCTGTCACGCCTGAGCGTCTGTTCGCGCTGGCGCCCGGGGTCGATGCGATCGTCGCCGACCCGACGGTCGAACGTCGGCGAGCAGCTGCTCGAGGCGGCCGGCCCCCAGCTCCGGGTGGTGGCGAATTTCGCGGTCGGGATCGACAACGTGGACCTCGACGAGTGCCGTCGCCGCGATGTGATCGTCACCAATACGCCCGACGTGCTCACGGACGCGACGGCCGAGCTGGCGCTCAGCCTCACCCTCGCCGCCGCCCGCCGCACGACCGAGGCCGAGGCCGACCTACGAGCGGGCCGATGGCGAGGGCCGGACCCGGACGGCTACCTCGGCCTGGAGCTGAGCGGCGCAACCTTCGGCATCGTCGGGATGGGCCGAATCGGGCATCGCTACGCCGAGCTGGTAGCGGCCCTCGCCGGCGAGATCGTCTACACCAGCCGCACTCGCAAGGCGGGCGCCGAGCGAGGCCTGGGTGCGGTCCGGGTCGAACTCGAGGAGCTGCTTCGCCGCGCCGACGTGGTCAGCCTGCACGTGCCGGCGACCCCCGAGACGATCGGCCTGATCGGCCGCCGGGAGCTCGGCGCGATGAAGCCCGACGCGATCCTGATCAACACGGCTCGCGGGTCCCTTGTGGACGCTGCCGCGCTCGCGGACGCCCTGAACGAGGGACGATCGGGGCCGCCGGCCTCGATGTCTACGAGCACGAGCCCGACGTACCGGACGAGCTGCTTCGGGCCCCTCACTGCGTCCTGCTCCCCCACATCGGCTCGGCGACCACGCGCGCGCGGGACGCGATGGCCCTCTGGTCGCCGACAACGTGCTCGCCGCGCTGCGGGGCGACGAGCCGCCCAATCGCGTCGCCTAGCCCCGGCTCGGCTCCTAGTCGAGATCCGTCCACCGTGATCGAGAAGATCGCCTCGTACCGCCCACCGGGCGCGACCAGCGGCAGGTCAGGGCCGCCGGCGACGAGGGCGTTGGTCGGCGCCGTCATCGGCTCGAAGGCGACAACGTCGTCATCGGCAGGCGCGTAGACCTGGGCGAAGCGGTAGCCGGGGCCGACGGAGAGCTCGATTCGCCGACCGCCGCCGGCGAGCACGAACGGCGCCGCGTCCGGCGGAGCCAGATATTCGTCGTCGAACGTCCTGCTCGCCAAGCGGACCACTCTCCACCTCGACCGGCTCGCGCTCGCCGGTCGGGATCATGCGGCGATCGAGCTCCAGGCGCTCGCGCACCGGGATCTCGACCTCCCACTCGGCGCGATCGACTCCGGGGAGGCGCAGATAGGGGTGATAGCCGAACGAGATCGGCACCGACACATCACCCGACGCGTGGATCGTCGTGGCGATCGTGAGGGTCGTGCCCTTGCAAGGTCGCCTCGCACTGCACCCGGTGTGGGAACGGAAACGCCGCCAGCAGCTCTTGGTGGGCGGCGAAGTCGAAGCGTCGCGGCCAGGACGCCGCCGTTCCCCGCCGCCTCGTGCCTGTCCACCTGCCACCCCTCGGCTGCCGCGAGCAGTCCGTGGATCGGGAGCCCCCCGGGGCCGAGGGATAGCGGCAGCCGAGCGTCGTCCAGAACGACCTCCCTGCCGGCGACCGGGAACCGCGCCCGCGCGACGCGATTCGCCCACGGATGGAGGAGCGGGATCCCCATCGTCGAGCGCTGCTCGATGTATGTCCGCAGACCTCCGCGCTGGCCCAGCAGCTCCTCCCCGCGATGGCGCAGCGAGCACCCGACCATGCCGGCGCTCGGGACGAAGGCGGCCTCGAGGCCCGCGTCGGTCGCGAGCGTCAGCGCGGGAACTCCCTCGACCGTCCGGCTCGCGATCATTTCGTTGCCACAGTCTGAGGGAACGGGTCGCTGATTGCGACAAGAACGCTACAACCGGCGCTGCGAGGTAGGATGGGGCCCATGCCAGGAAAGCGGAGTACGGCATGCGACGTGTTCGTCATCTTCGGGATCACCGGCGATCTGGCGAAGGTGATGACCTTCCACTCGCTCTACCGGCTCGAGGCCCGGGGGCTGCTCGACTGCCCGATCGTCGGCGTGGCCTTCGACGACTGGTCGGACAAGGACCTCCGTGATCACGCCCGCAAGGCGATCGAGACCTCGTCCGGGCGGAAGCCCGACCCGAAGGTCTTCAACCGACTCGCCAAGCGCCTCTCCTACGTCCAGGGCGACTTCGCCGAGGCCGACACCTACGAGCGCCTCGCCGCCCAGATCAAGGGGGCGAGGACCCCGGTCTTCTATCTGGAGATCCCGCCGTCGCTCTTCGGCATGACGATCAAGGGGCTGGCCGAGGCCGGTCTGACCGGGCACGCGAGAGTGGTCGTCGAGAAGCCCTTCGGCCACGACCTCGCTTCCGCCCGCGAGCTCGCCGCGGAGATCCATCAGTACATCCGTGAGGACCAGCTCTACCGGATCGACCACTTCCTCGGCGTGATGGGGCTGGCCGAGATTCTCTATCTGCGTTTCGGGAATGCGATGTTCGAGCCCGTCTGGAACCGCAACAGCGTCGCCTGCGTCCAGATCACGATGGCGGAGGACTTCGGAGTCTCCGACCGCGGCAGCTTCTACGACCCCGTCGGCGCCCTCCGGGACGTGGTGGTCAACCACCTGATGCAGGTGGTCGCGGCGGCTGCGATGGAACCGCCCGCCAGCCGCGACGCCCGGGCGTTGAAGGACGCGATGTTCGGTGTCTTCTCGGCGATGCCGAAGGCCGACCCGAAGCAGTACGTGCGAGGGCAGTACGAGGGCTACCGGAAGATCAAGGGGGTCGCGAAGGACTCGAAGACGGAGACCTTTGCGGCGATGCGCTTCGAGATCGACAACTGGCGCTGGACCGGAGTCCCGTTCTTCATCCGGACGGGGAAGGTGCTCCCGGTGGAGCAGTGGGAGCTCAGGCTGATCTTCAAGGAGCCGCCGCGCCTCGGCTACAGCGCGAACAGCCGGCGGCGGACCGAGCCCGACCAGCTCGTCGTCAGGCTCCACCCGACCACCGGGATTCGTCTGCTGCTCGACGCACAGCGCAGTGACGAAACCAGACCCGAGCAGATCAACCTCGACATGGAGTTCGCCGAGGAGGGCGGCGAGGGCCCGACCCCATACGAGGTCCTCCTGCACGCCGCGATGATCGGCAACAGCACGCGCTTCACCCGACAGGACAACATCGAGGAGACCTGGCGGGTCTGCGGCCCGCTGCTCGAGAAGCCGCCCAGGGTCCTGCCGTACAAGCCCGGCACCTGGGGACCGAAGGCCGCCGACCGGCTGGTGAAGGACTACGGCGGCTGGCACGAGCCGTGGACCGGGTCATGAGTCCCGCGAAGCAGAAGGGCGCCGGAAAGACCCGCTCCAGCGGCAAGGCGGCGGCGAGTGGAGCCGGCAAAGCGCCCGCGGCCGGCAAGGAGAAGGGAATGCCCCAGAGCGCCGCGATGCCGTCGCCGTTTCCGCCGATCGCGGACTACGCCTTCCTCTCCAACTGCCATACCGGCGCACTGGTGGCGCCCGACGGGGCGATCGACTGGCTCTGCGTGCCGCGCTTCGACTCGCCCAGCGTCTTCGGGACCCTGCTCGACCGGCGAAGCGGGCTCGTTCCGCTTCGGTCCCTTCGGGATCAACGTCCCGACGGCGCGGATCTACGAGCCCGGCACGAACATCCTCAACACGACCTGGCACACGCCGACCGGCTGGGCGATGGTGCGCGACGCGCTGACGATCGGCCCGACCCGGCACGAGGACGAGATCACCCCGCATACGCGGGCCCCGGCCGACGAGGACGCCCATCACTTGCTGGTTCGGACGGTGCTCTGCTCGGACGGTTCGGTCGAGATGGAGCTGCTCTGCGAGCCGGACTTCGACTACGGGCGCGACGCCGGGCCGACTGGTCGCTGGTCGGAGACCGTCACACCGCCGATGCAAGCGGCGGCGGGACCGACGATCAGGCTGCGCAGCAGCATGCCCCTCGGGGTCGAGGGAGAAGCGGTGCAGGCGCGCCACACGCTGCAGAAGGGCGAGCAGGCCTTCTGCTCGCTCTCCTGGGCCGAGGAGCTGGCCTCGCCGGAGGACGTCGACGAGGCCAACGCGCGCCTCGGCGAGACGACCGAGTACTGGCGCACCTGGCTCTACAAGGCCCGGATGCCCGACCACCGCTTCCGAGAGGCGATCCAGCGCTCGGCGCTGACGATCAAGGGTCTCACCTACATGCCGACCGGCGCGACCGTGGCCGCCCTGACGACCTCGCTGCCCGAGACACCCGGCGGCGAGCGCAACTGGGACTACCGCTTCACCTGGATCCGCGACTCGACCTTCACCCTGCAGGCCCTCCACTTCCTGAACCTGGACTGGGAGGCCAACGAGTTCATGCAGTTCATCGGCGACCTCGAGCCGAACGAGGACGGTGCGCTGCAGATCATGTACGGGATCGACGGGCGCCGCGACCTGACCGAGTCGACTCGGGATGATCTCTCCGGATACGCGGGCGCGTCGCCGGTGCGGGTCGGAAACGGCGCCTTCGACCAGCGCCAGAACGACGTCTTCGGTGCGGCGCTCGACTCGATCCTCCTGCACACCCGTCGCAGCCAGCGGCTGCCGCGGCGACTCTGGCCGGTCGTCGCAGGCCCAGGCCGAGTGCGCCACCGAAAGTCTGGAAGAAGCCGGACCAGGGGATCTGGGAGGCGCGCGGCGAGCCCCAGCACTACGTCTCCTCGAAGCTCATGTGCTGGGTCGCGATGGACCGCGCCTCGAAGCTCGCGGAGATCCGAGGGGACTCGAGACCTGCAGGAGACATGGGGCGGCAGACGGCTGAGGAGATCCGCAAGGACATCCTCGAGCACGGCGTCACGGGACGGGGTCCTGCGCCAGCACTACGACACCGACGCCCTCGACGCTTCGACACTGCTTGGCGGCCGCTGTTCGGCTTCCTGCCCGGCGACGACGAGGTGCTGCGCAAGAGCGTGCTGGCGATCGCGGACGACCTCACCGAGGACGGATTCGTGCTGCGCTACCGGACCGGCGAGACCGACGACGGGCTCTCGGGCAAGGAGGGCAGCTTCCTGATCTGCTCCTTCTGGCTCGTCTCGGCGTCTGGCGATCATCGGCGAGCAGCAGCGCGCCCGCGACCTGATGGACAGGCTGCTCCGCGTCGCCTCGCCGCTCGGCCTCTACGCCGAGGAGTTCGACACCGCAGCACGGGCCGCCACCTGGGGAACTTCCCCCAGGCCTTCTCGCACCTCGCCTTGATCGAGGCGGCGGCGCGGATCATCCTCGCGAGCGCCTCGAGGAGTTCGGCGTCAACGCATGAGCGACTACGACGTGATCGTGATCGGCAGCGGCGCCGGCGGCGGGACGTTGGTCAACCGGCTCGCTCCGTCCGGCAAGAAGATCCTGCTGCTCGAGCGCGGGGACTTCCTGCCTCGCGAGCCGCAGAACTGGCGGGCCGAGGACGTCTTCGTCGACGACCGCTACAGTCGGAGGACACCTGGTACGACGCCGAGACGACGAAGGCGTTCGCCCCGCAGGTGCACTACTTCGTCGGCGGCGCGACCAAGATGTTCGGCGCGGCGCTCTACCGCCTGCGCGCCGAGGACTTCGGCGAGGTCCGGCATCGAGGATGGCGTCTCGCGGGCCTGGCCGATCTCCTACGACGAGATGGAGCCCTACTACACGCAGGCGGAGGAGCTCTACCAGGTGCACGGTGCTCGAGGCGAGGACCCGACCGAGCCCCCGGCAAGCGCTCCCTATCCCTTCCCGGCCGTCTCCCACGAGCCGCGCATCCAGCAGCTCTCCGACGATCTCGCCGCCGCCGGCTACCGCCCCTTCCACGCGCCGTGCGGGGTGATGTTCGACGAGGCGAACATGCCCTACAGCGCCTGCGTCCGCTGCGACAACTGCGATGGCTTTCCCTGCCTGGTGCACGCGAAGTCCGACGCCGAGGTGATCGCAGTGCGGCCCGCGCTCGAGCACGCGAACGTCACGCTGCTGACGAACGCAGAGGCGGTGGCTCTCAACACCGACGCCGGCGGTGAGCGCGGTGACGGAGGTCGTGGTCGAGCGCGACGGCGAGCCGGGAGACCTACTCAGCCGACATCGTCGCGGTCTCCTGCGGTGCGGCCAACTCCGCCAAGCTGCTGCTCGCCTCCGCCACCGACAAGCATCCGAATGGCCTGGCGAACGGTTCCGACCAGGTGGGCCGCAACTACATGTTCCACAACAGCCAGGCCGTCCTGGCCCTGTCGAAGGAGCCAGAACCCGACCGATCTTCCAGAAGACGCTCGGGCTCAATGACTTCTACTTCGCCGGTGACGAGTTCGATCACCCGCTCGGCAACATCCAGATGGTCGGCAAGTCCCAGGCTCCGATGTATCGGGGAGAGAAGCCGGGCGAGACGAAGCTGGCCCCCAGCTGGAGCCTTGAGAAGATCGCCGCCCACGCCGTCGACTTCTGGCTCTCGACCGAGGATCTGCCGAAGCCCGAGAACCGGGTGACGCTCACGGACGACGGGGCAATCAGGCTGAGCTACACCTACTCCAACGAGAAGCCGAAGAAGGAGCTCTACGACAAGCTCAAGTCCATCCTCGGCGACATCGGCATGCACGAGGGCCACCTTCTCCCACATCACGCCTACCTGAAGAACGAGATCCCGGTGGCGGGGGTCGCGCATCAGTCCGGGACCTGCCGCTTCGGCACCGATCCCGCCGACTCGGTGCTCGACACGGACTGCAAGGCCCACGAGCTCGACAACCTCTACGTGGTCGACACCAGCTTCTTTCCCAGCATCGGGGCCGTCAACCCCGGTTTGACGGCGATGGCGAACGCGATTCGCGTCGGCGACCACCTGCTCGAGCGGATGGGGGCGACGGCCGAGGGCGAGTCCGCTCGTGCCGGCTGAGGCGTCTTCGGGACGCCGGCGAGTCGTAATCGTCGGCGGCGGGTTCGGTGGGCTCGCCGCCGCCAAGGAGTTGCGGCGGCGCCGACGCCGAGGTGACGCTCGTGGATCGGATGAGCCACCATCTGTTCCAGCCGCTCCTCTACCAGGCGGCGGCCGGGCGGTCTCTCCGAGGGCCAGATCGCATCGCCGATTCGGGTGCTGCTGAAGCGACAACGAAACGTGCGCGTGTTGATGGCGGACGTCACCGATCTCGATGTCGACGGTCGCAAGCTCAGCCTCGACACCGGGGAAGAGCTCGCCTACGACAGCCTGATCCTCGCCTGTGGGGCCGAGACCTCGTACTTCGGTCACGACGACTGGAGGTCGGTGTCGTTCGGATTGAAGACCCTCGAGGACGTCGTCCGGCTGCGCAGTCGGATCTTCTCGGCGTTCGAAGAGGCCGAGCGGGCCAGCGATCCGGCCGACCGCGAGGAATGGCTGACCTTTGCGGTCGTTGGCGGCGGCCCGACGGGCGTGGAGACGAGCGGTGTGCTCGCCATCCTGGCCCACGACCTGCGGCGCGACTTCTCGCGGGCCGACACGACCAAGGCCCAGGTGATCCTCGTCGATGCCGGGGAGCGGGTCGTCCCGGCCTTCAGCGAGAAACTGTCGGCCAAAGCCGCCGAGGAGCTCGCTTCGCTCGGGGTCACGGTGCGCGAAGGTCTGCGCGCGACGGCGATCGACGACCGGGGATTGACGGTCAAGACAGGCGAGGCCGAGGAGCGGATCAACGCCAGGACGGTGATCTGGGCCGCAGGCGTTGGGGCCGCGCCGCTGACCGAGGCGGTAGCGCGCGCGACGGGCGCCAACACCGACCGGGGAGGCCGAATTGAGGTCAACCCCGATTGCACGATCCCGGGTCATCCCGAGATCTCGGCGATCGGCGACATGGCGAGCCACCCCGACGCCGACGGCAAGCCGTTGCCCGGCCTCGCGACGGTGGCGATCCAGCAGGCGCGCCACGTCGCCAAAGGGATTCGGGCCGGACAGCCGGGGGCATCGACTCCGTTTCGCTACTTCGACAAGGGTGCGCTCGCGGTCGTCGGACGCGGCAGGGCGGTCTGCGAGGTGAGGGGGCGCGAGGTCTCCGGTCGCCTCGCCTTCTACATGTATCTCAGCGTTCATCTGTTCTATCTCAGCGGCGTGCTGGGCAACCGACTCGGCGTCATCAGGGCCTGGATCGAAGCGCGATTCGGTGTGCTGGAGAACCGGGTGATCGAGGACCAGTTGCCCCCAGGTCCCGGTCTGGCCGCTGAGACGAAGGCGGCCAAGTGAGCGGCGCCGCCTCGGTAATCGATCACCTGCCGAGCCTGCTGGCAGTCTCGTCCGAGCTGCTCCCCGCTCGGAGCCAGATGGCGTTCACGCTCGGCTTCCACATCATCCTCGCCTGCCTGGGCGTCGCCTTCCCGGCGCTGATGCTGATCGCCAACTGGATCGGCCTGAAGCGCAACGACGAGGCCGCCCTCGGGCTCGCGCGCCGCTGGTCGAAGGTCGCGGCGGTCCTGTTCGCGGTCGGCGCCGTCACGGGCACCGTGCTCTCGTTCGAGTTCGGGCTCCTGTGGCCGGCGTTCACGGGCAAGTTCGGCGACGTGTTCGGAATCCTGTTCGCGATCGAGGGGATTTTCTTCTTCCTCGAGGCGATCTTCATCGCGATCTACATCTTCGGCTGGGATCGGCTGAGCGGCTGGGCGCACTTCTGGACCGGGGTGCCGATCGCGATCTGCGGGATCGGCGGGGCCTACTCGGTGGTCAGCGTCAACGCCTGGATGAACCAGCCGCAGGGCTACACCCTCGACGCCGCCGGCAACGTCACCGACATCGACCCGCTGAAGGTGATGTTCACCCCCGCGACCGGCTACGAGGTGGTCCACATGATCCTCGCCGCCTACATGGTCACCGCCTTCCTGGTCGCCTCCGTGTACGCGGTCGGCATGCTGCGCGGGCGCCGCGACCGCCACCACCGGCTCGGCCTGCTGATCCCGCTCGCGGTCGGCTGCATCCTGGCCCCGGTTCAATTCATGGTCGGCGACACCGCGGCGCGAGCGATCGCCGATGACCAGCCGATCAAGTTCGCCGCGATGGAGTGCGTCGATCACACCCACTCCGACGTCACCGAGTACATCTACGGGGTCTGCACCGACGACGGGGTCAAGTGGGGGATCGGGATCCCAGGGTTCGACTCGTTCCTGGTCGGGTTCAGCACCGACACCGAGGTCACCGGCCTCGACACGGTCCCGGCCGACGAGCGCCCGCCCGCGAACACGATGCTGCACTGGTCATTCGACACCATGGTCGGGATCGGCAGCGCGCTGATCGCGCTCGGGGCGTGGTTCGGGTTCGTCTGGTGGAGGCGCAGGGACATCCCGAAGACGCCATGGTTCCTGCGCGCGGTCGCGGTCTCGGGGATCGCGGCGATCGTCGCCATGGAATGCGGCTGGATCGTCACCGAGGTCGGGCGCCAGCCGTGGATCGTTCAGGGCGTGATGAGGACCTCCGAGGCGGTGACCGGGGCCAGCGGTGTCTGGCTGACCTTCTCGATCGTGCTCGTGCTCTACACCGCCCTGGGCATCGCGACCGTTCTGATCCTCCGCCGGATGGCGCGGCGCTGGCGCGAGCAGGGGCCGGATGCGGTCGACGTGCCGTACGGCCCAAGCACCGAGATCCCGGAGGAGGCGAGATGAGCAAGGCCGACGTTTGCGCAGCGATCCTCTGGGTCGGGGCGACGCTGTACGCCGTCTTCGGCGGCGCCGACTTCGGCGCCGGGTTCTGGTCGCTCGTCGGCGGCAAGAGCGAGCGCGGCGACCGCGCCCGGCGGCTGATCGACTCGGCGATCGGCCCGGTCTGGGAGGCCAACCACGTCTGGCTGATCTTCATCCTCGTCGTCCTCTGGACCGCCTTCTCGGTCGCCTTCGAGGCGGTGATGTCGACCTTGTTCATCCCGCTCTGCCTGGCGGCTCTGGGGATCGTCCTGCGCGGCTCTGGCTTTGCCTTCCACGAGGTCGTCAAGCGGCCGGCCGAGCGCAGCTTCGCCGAGCATCTGTTCGCGGCCTCTTCCGTGATCACCCCGTTCTTCATGGGCACCGTGGTCGGCGCAATCGCCTCCGGCCGGGTCCCGCCCGGCAACGCGACGGGCGACCCGTGGTCGAGCTGGCTGAATCCGGTCTCGATCCTGGTCGGGGTCCTTTTCGTCGCTACCGGCGCCTACCTGGCGGCGGTCTTCCTGATCACCGACGCCCGCCACGCCGACGACGAGGACCTCGAGCGCTACTTCGCCGACCGGGCGCTGATCGCGGCGATCGCCACCGGGGCGATCGCGGTTGTCGGGATCTTCGTGCTCCGCGAGGACGCCACCTACGTCTACGACCGGCTCACCTCCGAAGCCCTGCCGCTGGTGATCGCCTCCGCGATCTTCGGAATCGGCGCGCTGGTGGCGATCCGGCGCGGAGCCCGGCTCGGGGCCCGGCCACTCGCAGTCGGCGCCGTGACCGCGGTGATCTGGGGCTGGGGCGTTGCCCAATTCCCCTACCTGCTGCC
Organism: uncultured Solirubrobacterales bacterium; assembly: GCA_963828755.1. Classification (GTDB taxonomy): domain Bacteria; phylum Actinomycetota; class Thermoleophilia; order Solirubrobacterales; family 70-9; genus WHSW01. Next base: position 19,784 of record CAWHFY010000003.1, read on the forward strand.
GACCTCGCTGACGATCTCCGACGGCGCCGGCACCGGGCCGACGCTGACCATGGTGATCGTCGTCTTCATCGTCGCCGCCCTGCTCGTGCTGCCGGCGCTCGGCCTGCTCTACACGCTGACCCAGCGCAGCCTGCTCCAAAGCGACTCCGAGAACTCGTAGGGGTCAGTCGCCCGAGGTCCCCGCCAGGTCGTCCTTGAGCGCCTTGATCTGCGCCTCGATCTCGCCCAACTTGACGATCACCGGGTCATCCGCCCGGGCGCGGTTCTCGGCCTGTGCCCTGGCGACGAAGGCGCTGGTGATGAAGCCGGTGATCACCGCGAACAGCGAGAGGCCGCCGATCATCAGGACGGTGGCGATCAGCTGCCCCGCGGTGTCCGCAGGGACGACGTCCCCGTAGCCCACCGTGGTCACGGTCTGGGTCGCCCACCACATCCCGAGCCAGATGCTGTCGAAGGTGTCCGGGTCAACCAGGCGCTCGACGATCCCGAAGATGACGATCGCGATCACCCAGAGGATCGCGATGATCGACGCCGCGACCCGCGGCCGCAGGCCCTTCTTCTCGACCCGCCGCGCGATCACGCGGCCCGGCCAGTGCTCCTCGGGCGGTTCTTCCACGGATTAGCCATTCGCCGCGTGACCGGACAGCCCTGCCCAATAGGCTGCCCCACGCATGGCCCAAGCACCCGCTTCACCGCCTGATCCCGCCGCGATCATGCGCAGCAGGCAGTTCGTGGGCCTGCTGGTGCTCGCGGCGATCATCGGCGTGATCGCGTCCTTTGCCTCCTGGCTGTTTCTCGAGGCCGTGTACGAGGCGCAGCAGGGGGTGTACACCGACCTCCCGGACGCGCTCGGCTTCGACCACACGCCGCTGTGGTGGTCGTTGCCATGGCTCGCGTTCGCCGGCGTCGTGGTCGCCTTCGCGATCGCCCGCCTGCCCGGTCGCGGCGGGCACATTCCCGCCCTCGGCCTGAACGCCGCCCCGACCCAGCCGATCGACCTCCCGGGCGTCATGCTCGCCGCGATCGCCGGGATCGGGCTCGGGGCCGTGGTCGGGCCGGAAGCCCCCCTGATCGCGCTCGGTGGCGGCCTCGGCTTCTTCGCGATCCGCCGGATCCGCGCCGATGCCCCGCCCGACCTGCAGGCGATCGTCGCCGCCTGCGGCACCTTCGCCGCGATCTCGTTCCTGTTCGGCTCGCCGCTGATCGCCGCCGTGCTGCTGATCGAGGCGGCGGGACTGGCGGGGCGGCGGCTGCCGCTCATCCTGATCCCGGGTCTACTGGCCGCCGGGATCGGGACGCTGATCGAGATCGGCCTCGGCTCGTGGACGGGAGTGAACACGAGCGCGATCTCGCTCGAGCTCCTGCAACTGCCCGACTTCGCCCGTCCCGACGTCACCGACTTCCTCTGGACGATCCCGCTGGCGGCCGCGATCGCGGTCGGGACCGTGCTCATCTTCCGGCTCGGGCGAGTCACCGAGCGGGTCGCCACGCCGCGGCCGTTCGTCGCCTTGCCGCTGATCGGGCTGGCGATGTCCGGCCTCGCGATCGCCTTCGCCGAGACCACCGACAAGGGAGTCGACCAGGTGCTGTTCTCGGGCCAGGACGCGCTCGGGCCGCTGACCGCGAACGCCGCGACCTGGTCGCTGTCCGCGCTCACGCTGCTGATCGTCTTCAAGGGGGTCGCGTATGCGATCGCGGTCGGCGGTTTCAGGGGCGGCCCGACCTTCCCCGCGATGTTCCTGGGCGCCGCGGCCGGCCTGATGGCCTCCCATCTGCCCGGATTCGAGCTGACGCCGGGGGTCGCGGTCGGGATCGGCGCGGGGACGGTCGCGGTGCTGCGGCTGCCGCTCACCGGGGTCGTCCTGGCGACAGTGCTCACCGGGCAGGCCGGGCTCGGCGTCGGCCCGCTGATCATCGTCGGCGTGGTCGTCGCCTATCTGGTCGCCAACCTGATCGACCCGCGTCCCGAGGCCGCGCCCGAGCCGGAGCCGGCGGCCGATGGCTAGCCGCGTGAACCTCGGCGGGGTCGCGGTCGTCACCGGCGCCGGCTCGGGGATCGGACGCGCGACCGCGCTGAAGCTCGCCGGGCTCGGCGCCACCGTCCACGTCGCCGATGTATCGGCCGAGGCCGCAGAGCGAGTGGCCGCCGAGATCGGGGCGCGCGGGCGCGCCCATCACGTGGACGTCACCGACTCCCAGGCGGTCGAGGCGCTCGCGGCGGCGGTCTTCGAGGCCGACGGCGGCGTCGACGTCCTCCACAACAACGCGGGGATCGGCCACGCCGGCCCGGTCGAGGAGATCCCGCTGGAGGACTGGCGCCGGGTGGTCGAGGTCAACCTGATGGGCGTGATCCATGGCGTCCACGCGTTCGTCCCTCGGATGCTCGCCCAGGGCCGGCCGTCGCACATCGTCAACACGGCGTCCGCACTGGGGCTGATGCCGGGCGTCGATCTCGCGCCATACGCGACCACCAAGCACGCCGTGGTCGGGCTCAGCGAGTCTCTGCACGCCGAGCTCGGCGGCCGCGGCATCGGCGTCACCGCGCTCTGCCCGGGAATCATCTCGACCGCGATCGTCGCCGAGTCGACGATGCGGGGCGAGATCGCCGCGAGCAAGCAGGGCACGGTCGACTTCTACGCCACCCGCGGGACCTCGCCCGATGTGGTCGCCGACGCCGTCGTGACCGCGATCCGCAAGCGCCGCCCGGTCCAGCCCGTGCCCCCCTCGCACGTCTACCCGAACTGGGTCGCGCGCCGGGTCTCACCCCGGCTCGGGATCGTCGCGGCCCGGCTCAGCTACCGGGTTCTGCGGCGCCAGACCGACGCATAGCGAAACCCGCTCGCCGAGTGCCGAGTCGGGCACCTCCCGGGTGCTTCAGTCGACGCTCGGCGCTCCGGGCGGAGCTGCGCGGCCCGCGGCCAGTTCGGCCTCGACCGCACGGTGAACATTGCCGTGGACGTGGTCGGCGCCGACGAGCTCGATGACCCCGTCGGCGACGAGCACCGACCGGACCTGCGGTTTGATGCGAGCCAGGCGCAGCGTGACGTCGATGCCCTGGTCAGCTCGTGGATCTCGGCGACCTTCGCCGAGCCCTGTGAGTCGACGAAGTTCACGCCCTCGAGATCGAGGACGACGGCCCGACTGCCGTCGTCGGTCAGCTCGCGAACCCGATCCTCGAGCGCCTCCGCCGTGGCGAAGAAGAGGCCCCCGTCGAGCCGGACGACGGCGATGCCCGCGATGGTCTCATCGTCGGGGTTCTCGACAAGATCGCGGAAGACCTGGGTGCCGGGCTCGCGTCCAAGCAGCGGCATCGGCGGCCTCGTTGCGACGTACACCAGCCAGCCGAGCGAGAGCACGACGCCGATCACCACACCCGCGAGCACTCCGGCCGAAAGGACGCCGATGATCGCTGCCACCGCTATCCAGAAGTCGAACCTCGTGACCCGATATAGGCGGCGAAGCTCAGCGAGGTCGATCATCCCGAACACGACCGCGTCGATGATCACCGCGCCGAGAACGGCCTTCGGCAGATCCGAGAACAGCGGCGCGAGTATCAACAGGGTCCCGATTACGAGGCCCCCCGTCACCAGTGACGACATCTCGGTGCGAGCGCCCGACGCTTCGTTCAGCGAGCTGGCGGAGAGGCTGGTCGACACCGGCATCCCCTGCAGCACCCCGACTCCGACGTTCGCCATCCCCTGAGCCGACGGCCTCCTGGTCGACGTCGATCCGATAGTGGTGGCGCGCCGCGAAGGCCCTGGCGTCACCGGCGGTCTGAGAGAAGCCGATCAAGAGCAGCGCGACGGACGCGATCCCGATCGTCGCGTAATGGTCCGAGACGAGCGAGAGGTCCGGGATTTCGGGCGTCGGGAGGCCGCTCGGCACTTTGCCGACGAGCTCGACGCCCTCCGAGCCGAGGTCGAACAACGACGAGCTGAGCAAGCCCGCGACCACAAGCACCAACGCGCCGGGAATCGAGGGAGCCCAGAACCGCAAAGCGAGGATCAGGGCGAGCGCGCAGAGGCCTACGAGCCAGGGTCGTCGAGTGGGTGTCGGCGACCGATCCGATCCACGTCGACAGCTCACGCCACGCGCTGTCGCCCTCGGAGGATGTGCCGGTCAGCTTCGGCAGCTCGCCGATCACGACGTCGACCGCGGCACCCGCCAGGAACCCCGTGATCACCGCCTTCGAGAGGAACTGAGCGATCCACCCGCAGCCGAAAGACGGCGAAGAGGATGAACAGCAGCCCGGTCGCGAGCGCGATCAGCGCGACGAGCTGAGCGGCCTGATCGCCACCGACGCCGGCTGCCGAGGACGGCGGCCCCGGCAACCGCGGCCAACGAGGAGCTCGGCCCGGTCGAGATTTGCCGGGAGGTACAGAAGAGCGCGTAGATGATCCCGCCGGCAGCCGCCGCGTAGAGACCGTTCTGTAGCGGCACGCGAGCGATATCCGCGTAGCCGAGGTTCTTCGGCACGACGAGTGCCGCGACGGCGATTCCCGCCACGACGGTCTCCACGCAGCCAACGCCGCTCATAGCTCGGGATCCAGGCGAGCGCTGGGACAAATCTGGCCAAGCCCGGGGCCCTCCCCTGGTCCTTGGCCTCAGCCATCCGCGGAACGCCCTAGCGGGGCATGGTCAGCCGAGCGCCTTTGCCTTGATCTCGTCGAAGTCGGCCTGGGTGATCGCACCCGAGTCGAGCAGCTCCTTGGCCTTGGCGATCTCGGTCGCCGGGCCGCCGGCAGTGTCACGGACGTATTGGTCCATCGCGGCCTGCTGGGTTTTGGCCTGTTCGATGCTGCGGTCGCGCATCCCGTCGTGCTGGGCGATCAGGTAGACGAGCACGCCCAGGAACGGGATCAGGATGATGAACACGACCCAGAGCGCCTTGTGCCCGCCGCCGATGTCGTGACGGCGGAAGATGTCGATGAAGCAGGTGATCGCGATCCAGATCCACGCCACCCAGGCGAAGAAGAGCATCATCGACCACAGGAACTCCAGGAACGGGAAGTCGGCTTCGGCTATCGGCATCGTGCTACCTCCCCGTGGGACCGACGCGCTCGGCGGCAGGATTGCGGCCCCCGTAGACCGCCAGGCCGTAGATGACCAGCAGATCGACGATGAACAACATGAAGGCCGCGAACGGGAACACGTTCACGGTGAACAGCAGGATCATCGCGTTGAGGCTCGCGAAGGCGATGCCCGCCACCTGGCCGTACGTGTGGCGGTTCCAGACCGAGACGGCCGCTATCACCTGCAGGATCCCGACGATGAGCAGAAACCAACCCCAGGCGTTGAGGCTGTCGAAGATCACGAAGCGGTTGTCGCCGTTGAAGTAAGCCGAGTCGTCGATCGCGGCGATCCCCCAGATGAAGTTGAGGACGCCGGCGAACATCAGCATCACGCCGGCGAAGGCGATCCATCCCTCGCCACGCCGCATTCCTTCTTCCATCGGCCGACCCCTTTCTTGTGAAGGTCGCCTGATCGCGACCTGGACAGATCCTCTCTCGTCGGTCGGACGGCACCCGGCAAGTCGGCCCGTTGTGAGTCCCGTGCAAGCCGGGCGATCGAGGTCCCCGAGGCCGCGATCACCACATCCGGGTGATGCCGAGAGCCCGATAACGCATAAGCTCGACCAAGCAGATGGGCGAGTCAGAGCAGACCAAGGCGCAAAAGCCGCGCTCGCGCGCGGTTCCGATCATCCTGATCGTCCTCGCGACGATCATCGGCATCGTCTCGGTGTTCGGGCTGTGGGCCAAGCGCCAGCTGCTCGAAACCGAGACCTGGACCACGACCAGCGAGCGGCTGATCCAAGACTCCGACATCCAGGCCGCGGTCTCCAACTTCGCCGTCACCGCGATCTACGACAACGTCGATGTTCAGGCGGCGCTCGCCGAGCGCCTGCCACCACAGGTCGCGCCGCTCGCCGGCCCGATTGCAGGGGCGCTTCGCAGCGCCGCCGGCGACGTCGCCCTGAAGGCGCTCGATCAGCCGAAGGTCCAGCAGCTCTGGGTGGAGGCGACCGCGGCGGCGCAGAGCAAGCTGATCGCCCTGATCGACGACGAGGGGGAGTTCGTCTCCACCACCGGCGGGGTGGTGACGCTCGACCTCAAATCGCTGCTCGAGTCGGTGACCGCGCAACTCGGCCTCCCAGGGACGCTGGTCGGGAAGCTTCCGGAGTCGGCGACCTCGATCGAGGTGATGAAGTCGAGCGAGCTCGACGCAGCGCAGAAGGGCCTCAAGCTCTTAAAGACCGCAGGCTACGTCCTCACGGCGATCACGCTGCTGCTCTACGCGGCTGCGATCGCGCTCGCGCGCGGCCGGCGCCGCACAACGCTGCGCGCTGTCGGCTTCTCCTTCATCGTGATCGGCGCCGCCGTCCTCTTTGCCCGTAGCGCCGGGGGCGACGCCGTCGTCAGTTCGCTCAGCGGGGCTGCCTCCTCCGATGACGCCGTCAGAGCCGCGTTCACGGTCGGCACGTCGCTGATCCTCGAGACCGGGCAGTCAATCGTTGCGTACGGGATCGTGATCGTGCTCGCCGCGTGGCTCGCCGGGCCGACCAGCTGGGCGACGTCAGTCCGCCGCGCGATCACGCCCTACCTGCGCCAGCCGGCCTACGCCTACGGCGGGCTCGCGTTCCTGCTCGTGCTGCTCTTCTGGTGGGACCCGGTGATCGCCACCCACCGGCTGGTGCCGTCGCTGCTGCTGATCCTGTTCAGCGCGATCGGCGTCGAGGCCCTGCGCCGCCAGGTGATCCGGGAGTTCCCCGAGCACGTCACTACCCACTCGGCCGAGGGCATCGCCCAGGCCATGTGGTCGCGGATGCAGGAGGCCCGCGAGGCGCGGATCGCGCGCCGCGCCCAGCCGGCCGCCGTGGCCGCCGGGACGGGTGACGCGAAGCTCGACGCCTTGGAGCGGCTGGCGAAGCTGCGCGAGTCGGGTGTGCTCACCGACGAGGAGCTTGCAAACGAGAAGCGGAGGATCATGGATGAGTGAGGTAGGACCGGTTGAGTACATGATCGTTGCCTTCCCCGGCAACAAGTTCCAGGGCGAGATCGCGCCGGCGCTGGCGGAGCTGGTCGACGTCGCAGACGATCCGGATCATCGACCTTGCGTTCGTCGCCAAGGACGCCGAGGGCGACGTCGCCGCGTTCGAGGTCTCCGACCTGGACGCCGACGTGCAGATCGGCGCTGGCGGAGATGGGCGCCGAGCCGACCGGCCTGTTCAGCGAGGAGGACCTGATGGCGGCGGCTGAGGAGCTGGAGCCCGAGTCCTCGGCGGCGCTGCTGGTCTGGGAGGACCTGTGGGCGGCGCGCCTCGCCGACGCGATCCGCGACGCCGGCGGAGTCCTCTACGACCTCGGCCGGGTCCCCCATGAGGTCGTCATCGCGGCCCGCGAGTGGGCCGCTGAAAACGCCTGAGCACCAACCGAGCGAGAAGGAGTCGAGATGCCATTGATGAGAAGGGGTCCCGGACTTGTCGGAACTGCCGCGCGCGCCGGAGTCGCGATGGGCGTCGCCGGACGCGTCCAGCATCGCCAGCAGCAAAAGTGGGCCGCGCAGGAGCAGGAACAGTACGAGGAACAGGCGCCGCCGCCCCAGGCCGCGGCGCCGGCAGCGTCCGCGGCACCCGACTACGCGGCCGAGCTCGAGAAGCTCGCCGGGCTGCGCGACCAGGGCGTGATCAGCGCCGAGGACTTCGAGGCGAAGAAGAAGCAGATCCTCGGGATCTGAGCGTGCCGCACAACCGCATATGACGCGATGGGGAGCACTTATCGTGCTCGCCGCGGCCCAGTTCCTGATGGTTCTGGACCAGTCGGTGATGAACGTCTCGATCTCGCAGCTGGTCGCGGACTTCGACACCACCGTGACCACGATCCAGGCGGTGATCACCCTCTACGCGCTGGTGATGGCGGCGCTGATGATCACCGGTGGGAAGCTCGGCGACCTCTGGGGCCGGCGGCGAGTGTTCTCGATCGGCCTGGTGATCTACGCGTGCGGCTCGGCGCTGACCGCGGCCTCGTGGAGCGTGCCGACGCTGGCCCTGGGCTGGTCGATCCTCGAGGGGATCGGCGCTGCGATGGTGCTGCCGGCGCTGGTCGCTCTCACCGCCGGCACCTACACCGACAGGGCGCGGGCGACCGCCTACGGCGTCCTCGGCGGCGTCGCCGGCGCCGGGATCGCGGTCGGCCCGATCCTCGGCGGCTGGTGCACCACCAACCTCTCCTGGCGGGTCGTCTTCGTCGGCGAGGTCGTGCTCGTGATCGCGATCCTGCTGTTCGTCCGGCTGCTGCGCGAACCCGAGGACGAGGAGCGCCCCGCGGGACTGGACTGGGTCGGCTCGGTGCTCACCGCGTCAGGGCTGGGGCTGATCGTGTTCGGCGTCCTGCAGGCGTCCAACTGGGGCTGGCTCGAGCCGCGCAATTCGCCGGTCGAGCCATTCGGCTTTTCCCTGACCCCGTTCATGGTCGCCGCCGGGGCGGCGCTGCTGGTCGCCTTCCGCGCCTGGGAGCGTCGCCGCGAGCAGGGCGGCCTGCCCGTCCTCGTCCACTTCCGATTGTTCGAGATCCCCGCCCTGCGCAGCGGGCTGGCGATGTTCCTGGCCCAGAACCTGATCCTGATGGGGATCTTCTTCTGCGTCCCGCTCTACCTGCAGATCGTCCAGGGCTTCGACGCGCTCGAGACCGGGGTGCGGATGCTCCCGGTCTCGATCACGATGCTGATCACCGCCGGGGCTGGCTCGGCGCTGGCCTCGCGCTGGGCGCCACGGACAATCGTCCGCGCCGGCCTCGCGCTGCTGCTGGTCGCAGTTCTGATCCTGCTGGCAACGATCGAGCCGCAGATCGACGACGCCAAGTTCGCGGTCGGGATGGCGGTGCTCGGGGTCGGCCTCGGGCTGATCGCCTCGCAGCTCGGCAACGTGGCCCAGTCGGCGATCTCCGATCGCGACCGCAGCGAGGCCGGCGGCCTGCAGTACACGGCGCAGCAGCTCGGCGCCGCGCTCGGGACGGCGCTGATCGGCGCCGTCCTGATCACCGGCCTGATCGGCGCGTTCACCAAGAACGTCGCCGACAACCCGGACCTCCCCGACTCCGTCAGCCAGGAGGTCGGGATCAGGGTCGAGGGCCAGGTGAGCTTCGTCTCCGCCGATCAGGTCGAGACGGCGGCCACCGACTTCGGGCTCGACGACGAGACCACCCAGGCCCTGGTCGCCGAGTACTCCGACGCCCAGCTGCAGGCGCTGAAGACGGCGCTCTTGTTCGCCGGCTTCATCGTCGTCGCGGCGTTCGCCGGGACCAGGCAGTTACCGACCGAGCGCCTCGCCTAGCAACCGTCCGGGATGACAACCGTGCGGCGGCATGGGAGACTGAACTCATCATCGATAGAACCGAGCTGGGCTCGTATATCAGGGCGAATGGGCGTTGGCTGTATTACGCGACAGCCGAAGAATCGCTCGACGGGATCCAGGACTCGGGTATCGAGTTGGGCGCCGAGGCCGGTCGCTCCAACGAAGGCCGTCGCGTGTGGCGCCCTCGCTCAGATCGGATCTATCTGTCGATCCTCGCGGTATGTCACCGTCGCCAGCGAGACGCGGAAGTCCCGCTGGGCACCGCTCGCGTCGACCTTGCCCAGCTCGACCCGGATCGGATCGGAGCGGATGAGGATCTGGTGGAGAGGGCGTGGCACGCGGGCGAGCGGTGGGTCGTTGTGCCCCCGCCGTCAAATGAGGGTGCGCGAACTGACGGGGCGCTCGCGGACTGGGCGGAAACAACACCGGGGTTCGATAGCACGGAAGTGACCGCCAAGTCTCTGTGGGGCGGGGGGATCTCCTACGCGAATGCGGTGCCAGCCGCCGCCGTCCAAGCTGTGGATAGGCGCGGGTACCGTCGGGGCTAGTCGCCTGAAGACCTGGGGTCAGGTCCACTCGGGACCGAACAGCGGCGGGCGCGAGACGATCGGCTTCAGCAGCAGCGCCTCGCGGGCGCGGTCGGCGATCCCGCTTGCGGTCAGGCCGAAGTGCTCCATGCACGCCTCGCCGGTGCCCGAGATGCCGAACTCGTCGCCCATCCCGACCGCGAAGATCGGCACGGGGTGCTGCTCGGCGGCGACCGTGCGGACCGCGTCGGCAAGCCCGCCGGCGACCCGATGCTCCTCGGCGGTCACCGCGACGCCGGTCTTCGAGAGCGACTCGAGGATCGGTGCGGAGGCCAGCGGCTTGATGATCGCGACGTTGATCACCTCGGCCTCGATCCCATCCTCGCGCTCCAGCGACTCGGCCGCCTCGAGCGCCCGCCAGACCATGTGTCCGGTGGCGATCAGGGTGATGTCGGAACCCTCACGGATCACGTCGACGCCGTTGCCCATCGTCTCCGGGATCTCCTCGTAGACGATCGGGGTCGCCGGGCGGCCGAAGCGCATGTACATCGGCCCGTCGTTGACCTCATAGCTGTCGATCACCGCGCGATAGGCCTGGTTGTAATCAGCCGGCACGACGACCTGCATCCGCGGCATCGCCCGCATCAGCGCGATGTCCTCGATCATCTGGTGCGAGGCGCCGTCCTCGCCGAGCGAGACGCCGCCGTGCGAGGCGCCGATCCGGACCTTGAGCTCGTTGTGCGCGATCCCGAGCCGGACCTGGTCGTACACGCGGCCGGAAGCGAAGATCGCGAAGGTCGACGCGTAGGGGACCTTCCCGGTCGCCGCCAGCCCGCAGGCCATCGACATCATGTTCGCCTCCGCGGCGCCGCAGTTGAAGAACCGTTCCGGGTGATCCTTGGCGAACTTGACCGACATCGTCGAGCAGGCGAGGTCGGCGTCGAGGGCGACGATCTCGTCGTGCTCGTCCCCGAGCGCGGTCAGCGCGTCGCCGTAGGCCTGGCGGGTCGCGATCGGCTCGGTCTTCGGCTCGGCGGCGACGCTCATCGCTACTCGCCCTCGTCGCGGGTCGCGTGTACGGCCTTGGTCTGCTGCTCGAGGCGCGCCTCGAGCTCCTCGAGCGCCTCGGCGGCCAACTCCGGGCTCGGGGGCTTGCCGTGGAAGCCGAAGCGGCCCTCCATCGCCGAGACGCCCTTGCCCTTCTTGGTCTGGCAGACGATCGCCGCCGGCCGGTCGAGCGTGCGGCTGCGCTCGAGCGCCTCGACCACCGCGGCCATGTCGTGGCCGTCGATCTCGACCGCGTCCCAGCCGAAGGCCTCGAACTTGGCGCGCACGTCGCCGGTGTCCATGACCTCCTCGGTGGTGCCGTCGGTCTGCAGATGGTTGTAGTCGACGATCGCGGTCAGGTTGCTCAGCCCGTAGTGGGCCGCGGCGGTCGCCGCCTCCCAGGTCTGGCCCTCCTGACAGTCGCCGTCGGAGAGCAGGCCGAAGACGTGCGCGGTGTCGTCGAGACCGTCGAGGCGCAGCGCCAACGCGATCCCGAGGCACATCGAGAGCCCCTGGCCCAGCGAGCCGGTCGAGACCTCGACCCCGGCGGTGCGGTGCATGTCGGGGTGACCCTGAAGCTGGGCGCCGATCTTGCGGAGCCCCATCAGATCCTCGAGCGGGAAGTAGCCGTGTTGGGCGAGCGCCGCGTACTGAATCGGCGCCGCGTGGCCCTTGCAGAGGACGAAGCGGTCGCGCTCGGGCCAGTCGGGGCGCTCGGGGTCGTGGCGCAGGACGCGGTAGTAGAGCGCCGCGACGATGTCGGCTGCCGACAGCGACGAATCGAGGTGCCCGGACTTCGCCACGGCGAGCATGCGCACGCACTCGGCGCGCAGCACGGTCGCCCAGCGCTCGAGCTCGGCGATCGACGGCTCGGCGTCGGTGCGCGCGGGAGGCTTGGGGTCGGGCACCGGCCTCAGGTGGGTCACGTCCGCGAGGTTAGAGGCTGCGGTGCTCACCGGAGGCAACGTATGGGAGGCGGCGGATGGCAATCGCCGCGCCGATCTCCGCAAAATGCAGGTTGATGAGAGCGACGACGATCCCGACCTCGATCCTGGCCGCGGCAGCGCTGGCGCTGGGCGGCTGCGGCGGCGGCGATCCCGCCGAGCCGTCGACCACCACGGTGGCGCTCCCGCCGAGCGGCTCGACGACGACGTCGACCACAACGACCGCCGGCCCGCCCGCGGCGCCCCCGGCGGCCGAGCAGCCACCCGGCCCGGCCGAGACGGCGACCGACGACCCGCGCGTCAACGAGGTCGAGCGCCGGGCGGCACGGGCCGCGCGGGACTACATCGAGGCGATCGACGCCCGCGACGGTGCCAGGGTGTGCGCGCTGCTCAGCTCGGGATCGCTCGGCGAGCTCGAGCCGCCGCGCCCCCGCGGGGACTGCGCCGCCACGATCGAGGCCTCGCTCGGCTACCGCGACCCACGCGGGCTGCCCGTGTGGAAGAGCAGCCGTGCGGTCGAGGTGAGGGTGGCCGAGCTGAGCGGCGACGGGCGGCTCGCCAAGGTAATCGCGACCGTCGCGACGAGCTACTCGGACCGCGACGAGGAGTCGATCGAGGACGACATCATCTACCTGGCCCGGGTCGGCGACCGCTGGCTCGTGGCGAAGCCGAGCGCGACCCTTTACCGTGCGGTTGGCGTCGCCGACGTCCCCCCATCGGTGCTCTCACCTCCCCGCTGACCCGGGTCCGGGGAGGCCCAGGGTCACGGTGGGGCGATCCCCGATTGTGGTTCGTCCACGCCCCGGCGACCATGCACGCCAGCCATAGAGATCGAAAGGAAGAACGTGAGCCAAGCCGCCACCCAGGCACCAACCAACGTGATCGTCAGCGCCACCGACCTGCAACGGACCTTCGGCGAGGGCGAGGCGGCGGTGCGGGCGCTCGACGGCGTCTCGGTCGAGTTCCCCGCCGGACGGCTGACCGCGATCATGGGCCCATCGGGCTCCGGCAAGTCGACGCTGATGCACTGCCTCGCCGGGCTCGATCGCCCGACCTCTGGCAAGGTCGTGATCGACGGCATCGACCTCTCCGGCCTCGATGACGGCGAGCTCACCGAGCTGCGCCGCGACAAGGTCGGCTTCGTCTTTCAGTTCTTCAACCTGCTGCCGGTCCTCGATGCGCGCGAGAACATCCTCCTGCCGCTGAAGCTGGCCGGCCGCGACACCGACCAGGCGCGCTTCGACCGCCTGGTCGACGCGATCGGGATCGGCGACCGGCTCGATCACCGCCCGGCGGAGCTCTCCGGTGGCCAGCAGCAGCGGGTCGCGATCGCGCGGGCGCTGATGAGCGAGCCGTCGGTGGTCTTCGCCGACGAGCCGACCGGCAACCTCGACTCGCGCTCCAGCGAGGAGGTGCTCTCCCTGCTGCGCACCGCGGTCGACGAGTTCGGACAGACCGTGGTCATGGTCACCCACGAGCCGGCCGCGGCGGCGGTCGCCGACCGGGTCCTGGTGCTGGTCGACGGCCGGATCGTGGAGGACCGCGAGGCGGGGACGGCGGGGGAGATCCTCGACCTGATGAAAGAGGTCGGTTGATGGGGGCAATCGCCCGCCGAAATCTCTCCGAGCGCAAGCTGAGGACGGTCCTGACGTCGCTGGCGATCGTGCTCGGCGTGATGATGGTCGCCGGCACCTACGTGCTCACCGACACGATCGACCGCTCGTTCGACCGCATCTTCACGCAGTCCAACGAGGGCGTCGACGCGGTCGTCACCGCCAAGGAGGCGATCGAGACCGACGATGGGACCACGCCTTCGTTCAGCGAGGGCGTGCTCAAGCGGGTGCAGGCGACCGACGGCGTCGAGGCCGCCGAGGGCTCGATCGCCGACCCGCAGGTGTCGATCATCGGCTCCGACGGCGAGCCCCGCGGCGGCAACGGCGCCCCCAGCCTCGGGTTCTCGGTCAGCAAGCCCTACAGCGACCGCTTCGACCCGCTCGAGTATGTCGACGGCGGCCCGCCGACCCGCGACGATCAGGTCGTTGTCGACAAGGCGTCCGCCGACGACGAGGGATTCGAGGTCGGCGACCAGGTGACGATCGCCGGTCGCGCCGCGACGCGCCAGTACACGCTGAGCGGGATCGCGACCCTCGGCGACGTCGACTCGTTCGGCGGCGCGACGATCGCCGTCCTCACCCTCCCGCAGGCGCAGCTGCTGACCGGCAAGGAGGGCGAGCTCGACCAGATCTCGGTCGCCGCCGCGCCCGGGGTAACGCCCGAGCACCTGGCCGCGAACCTGAAGGCGGCGCTGCCGGACGACCTCGACGTCAAGACCGGAGCCCAGAACGTCGAGTCCCAGCGCGACGACATCAGCACCTTCACCGGCTTCCTGAAGACGGCGCTGCTGATCTTCGCCGGCGTCGCCCTGTTCGTGGCCGCGTTCCTGATCTTCAACACCTTCTCGATCACCGTCGCCCAGCGGACCCGCGAGTTCGCGATGCTGCGCACGCTGGGCGCCTCGCGGCGCCAGATCCTCGCGAGCGTCGTCCTCGAGGCCTTCCTGATCGGGCTCGGCGCAGCGATCGTCGGGGTCGCGCTCGGCATCGGGTTCGCGAAGGTGATCGGCAGCCTGTTCGCGGCGCTCGGCATCGACCTGCCGAACACCGGGACCGTGGTCGAGCCACGGACCGTGATCGTCGGCCTGCTCCTCGGCACCGGGATCACCGTGCTCGCGGCGCTGATGCCGGCGCGGCGCGCGACCAAGGTCGCGCCCGTCTCCGGGCTGCGCGACGGGGTCGTGCCCCAGACAACCAGCGAGCGCCGCAGGCGCACCGCGGCCGGGGTCGTGCTCACCGGCCTCGGCGCGGCGGCGATGGCGCTGGGGATCTTCGGCGCGCTCGACCCGGGCGAGGCCTGGGTCGGCGTCGGGGCAGTCGGCGTCTTCCTCGGCGTCGCCCTGCTCAGCCCGCTGCTCGTCACCCCGATCGCCTCGGTCGTCGGGGCGCCGCTCGAGGCCGTCGGCGGGGTGCCCGGCAGGCTGGCCCGCGAGAACGCGATCCGCAATCCCGGCCGCACCGCGTCGACGGCCGCGGCGCTGATGATCGGGCTGGCGCTGGTCTCGTTCGTGGCCGTGTTCGCGGCGGGGATCCGCGGCTCGATCGACGATGCGATCGACAAGACGCTGACCGCCGACCTGATCCTCTCCAACGACGACGGCTTCTCCGATATCCCGATCGGCACCGTCCCGGCGGTCTCGAAGATCGACGGGGTCGAGGTCGCCTCGCCGCTGCGGTTCACCCAGGACGAGGTCGACGGCAAGGACGGGACCCTGACCCTGATCCAGCCGAGCACCGCGGCCGACGTGCTGCGCCTCGACTGGGACGACGGCTCCGACGAGCTGCTCACCAACCTGGCGCCGGACGAAGCGGTGGTCGACAGCGGCTTCGCCGACGACAACCAACTCGGCGTCGGCGACAGCTTCGACGCGAAGACGGCGAGCGGCCGGACGCTCACCCTGACCGTGGTCGGCACCTTCACCGACAACAGCGACTTCATCGGCGACTACGCGGCCTCCGACGCGAACGCCGCCGCCTACAACGAGCTCAAGAACGCGACCAACGTGTTCCTGACCCTGGCCCCGGACGCCGACGTCGGCGCCGTCCGCACCCAGATCGACGAGCTGCTGGCAAACCAGTTCCCGACGGTCCAGTCACAGGACCAACAGGAGCTCAAGGACTCGATCGGCGAGCAGCTCAACCAGCTGCTCGGGATCATCTACGCACTGCTCCTGCTCTCGGTGATCGTCTCGCTGTTCGGGATCGTCAACACCCTGGCGCTGACGATCCACGAGCGCACCCGCGAGCTCGGGCTGCTGCGCGCGGTCGGCACCTCGCGGCGCCAGGTGCGGCGGATGGTCCGCTACGAGGCGGTGATCACGGCCCTGATCGGCGCCCTGCTCGGGCTCGTGCTCGGGGTCCTGTTCGCCGTCCTCGTCAGCCGCCCGCTCGCCGACGAGGGGTTCACGCTCTCGATCCCCTTCGGCCAGCTGGTCGGCCTGCTCGTGCTGGCGGCGCTGGCCGGGGTGCTGGCAGCGATCGGCCCGGCCCGCCGGGCGTCGCGCCAGGACGTGCTCGAGGCGCTCGCCTACGAGTAACGCGGCGCGGCGCGCGCGCGGCGAAACCGTGCGGTGGTCGCGGGCCGGCCGAGTGTGCGGTCTGAGCGCACGGTTCCGGGTCGCGGACCGGCCGAGTGTCGTCTGAGGCACGCTTCCCGGGTCTCAGACGACTTCGGCGCGCGTCGGGCGGCGCGCGTCGGGTGGCGCGCGACTGCGGTTGACGGCCTCATAGTGCGGCGCGGCCCGCTGGCGTCGCGGCCGCGTCGCGTCGCTCAGCGCGCGACCGAGAGGATGCGCTGGCGCGGCTTCGTGCCGTGGATCTGGGTGACGTAGGCGCGCTTGTCGGAGAGCGCCGTCGACCAGAGGGTGCCGCCGCGGCGTGAGAGCAGCGTCTTGCCGGGCTTGTGGCGGCCCGCGCGGGTGAGCTTGAGGCGGTCCGCGCGGCGGGTGTTGCGGACGTACAGCAGCGACTTGCCGCGCAGCGACGGGTTCGAGAGGCCCTCGGTGCGCGAGCGCAGCAGGGTCGACTTCGCCCGCTTCGGGTGCTTGGTCCCGAGCACCCTGCGGACGATCACGTTCTCGCGCGGGGTGGCGCGCGCGTAGACGAGGCGGTTGTCATCGAGGCTCGGGCGGCCGAGCTGGCCCGCGCCGCCGGCGCGGCCGAGCGACTGCTCCGGCCCGGGGTTGGCCGGATCGGCGACGTTTCGCGCCCGCATCAGGTCGCGCCCGTGCCGGCGCGAGCGCCAGACGACCCAGTGTCGCGACACCGCGACGGCGTCGGCGCCCGCGGCCGGGATCCGGCCGACCACGGTCAGGTCCTTGCCGGACAGGAGCCGGATCTGACCGCCCGCGATCACCGCGGCGCGGCCGTCGCCGAGCGCCGGATCGGTGCCCGGCAGCGCGACGTCGCGGCCGGCGCGGCGGATGAACCCGGAGCCATCGGGGCGCTGGAAGGCTACGTCGCCCGATCCCACCGACGGGTCGGCGGCGGGCTTCGCCTCGATGTGCGCGGCGCCGGCGGGCGAGGCGACGACGAGCGCCGCCGCGGCCGCGAGCAGCGCCAGCCCGTCGCCGAACCGAAAGCCGCGGTAGATCGCCGGCCGTCCGGCCATCGCCTCGGTCACCCGGATCCCGGCGTCGCGGTCGGCGATCGGCGCGACGGCGACGATCGGAAGCGCCCGCCCGACCCCGAAGGCGATCCCGATCCCGATGCCGATCGCCGGGTCGCCGAGCGCGAACGCGATTCCGGCGAGCGCGAAGACGCCGAACGTGAGGACGAAGGTCGTGAACCCGAGCCCGAGCAGGACGCCGTAGAGCGCCGCCGCGACGGGCATCGGCATCACCCGGCGCCAGTGCTCGGGTAGCTGGCGGCGCAGCTGCGGCAGGATCGGGACGCCGCGCAGCTCGGCGATCGCCGCAGCGACCGCGACCGCCGCGGCGGCGATGTAGGCGACCGTCTGGTCGGCGCCCTGCAGCAGCGAACCGAGCCAGGCGAGCGAGCCGAAGGTCAGCACGCCGCCGACGAGCGCGCCGACCGCAAACGTCGCGCAGGCGGCGAGGGTCGTCGCGCGCCCACCGGTGTGGCCGACCGGGCCGATCGTCTCGATCATCGAGAAGCCGCACGGCGACCACGTCCCGCAGAGGCCGGCGAGCAGCGCCGCCGCCGCGATCGCAAGCTCGAGCCCGCTCACCGGCGATCTCCGAGCGCCGCGATCAACATGGGACCTTGGTCTGGAAGTACATCACGCAGAAGACCTTGCGCCCCCGGTAGCAGTAGCCCTCGAGCGCGGCGTCGCCGTTGATCCGCGTCTGGGTGTGGGCGCAGCAGTCGCACAGCTTGCGCACCGTGCCGCCGCAGCAGCGATACCAGCTGCCATCCATGTGGGGGTCGAAGTTGTAGACCCGCGAGGTCGCGTCGCAGACCCTGGTCCGGGGCGCCGGCGGCAGCGGTCGCCCGTCGGGGTCGCGCAGGGTCTTGCCGTGGCGATCGACGGGCTGGCCCTTGTCGTTGACCGCCCGCCCGAGGTCGTCGACGGGTACCCCGTCCTCGGCGTTGAGCGGGTAGCCGTGACCGTCGATTCGCGGCAGGCCGGTCGGGTGCAGGCACGACCCGGTCGTGTAGGTGTGCCCGCAGAAGTGGTAGGCGTCGGCGTCGCCGGGCTTGACCGCCTTCGCGACCAGGCCGCCGGCGGTAAGCGCCGTCAGCGCCGCCCCGGCACGGGCGAGAAAGCCTCGCCGCGAGCTCTCCCCGGCGAGCGAGTCGAGCGCACGGCCGAACCGCTCGGCCCCGCGGCCGGGCTCAGACACCGATCACCCCGGCGAGCTCGCGCTCGGCCCGGCGGCGCTCGCCGGTCGCGAGCACGCTCTCGAGCTGGGCGAGGTTGTTGAAGGTCCCCTTGGCGAGCACCGCGCCGTCGAGGTCGAGCGCGATCGCGTACGGGCTGCCGGGGATCTCGAGTCGCGACCAGACCTCGGCCTCCTCGGCCTCGTCGAAGCTCGCGACGGCGACGCGTGGGTCGTTGGCGAGGGCGCGGACCGAGGGCTCGAGCGACCGGCAGATGTGGCAGCCGGCGGAGGTGAAGACGGCGAGGCCGAGCACTGCCTCCGGGTCCGGATCGAGCCGCCCGGCGAGTCCGCTCGCGGAGAACAGGGACGGGCCCTCCTCGGCGATCTCGAGCGCCGAGCCCGGCCCGAGGCGCAGTCGCAGCAGGCCGACCTCGCGCGCCAGCGCGAAGACCGCGAACGCGAGCGCCCCGCAGGCGAGCAGCGCAACCACGAGCCCGAGGCCGAGCCACTCGTCCGTCGAGAGCTCGCCCTCGGGCAGGGACGGGAGCGCGGCGAACGCCGCGGCGAGCACGGCGTTGCGCGCCACCGCGCGCCAGCCGACGGTCGAGCGGGCGCCGAAGCAGGCGCACGGGGCGCCGGCGCGCCCGCGCAGGATCGCCGAGACCATCGTCGCGGCGAAGGTCGCCATCAGCGCCGCGGCCAGATAGGCGGCGGTTGCCGAGCCGGCGACCACGCCCGCCGCGAGGCCCAGCTCCGTTGCGATCAGCAAGCCCCAGGCGACGGTCTGCGCGCGGCGCCCGCTCACGCCGAAGGTGGCCATCGCGGCGCGACTCGATCCGGGGCTGGCCAGCTTTGCGACGCTGGCCCCCGCCAGCACACCCCCGAGGACCAGTCGCGCCACTACCTCGAGCACGACGTCAGCCTATTGAAACCATCCGCTCGATTGGGATCTTCGCCAGCTCGGCAATCTCGGCCGGGACCTTGACCTCGACCTTCAGGTCGCGCAGCGAGTCGCGGACCTTCGGCAGGGTGATCATCTTCATGTACTTGCAGAAGGCCATCCGGTTGGCCTCGATCAGGTTCGCCTGAGGGGCGGCCTGCTGCAGCGGGTAGAGCATCCCGTTCTCGGTCGCGACGATGAACTCGCCGCCGGGGTGCGCCTCGACGTGGGCGAGCATCCCCGAGGTCGAGAGCATGTGCACGCCCTCGGCGCTGATGTCGCCCGAGGCGACGTACTCGAGCGCCTGGGTCGAGCAACCGCACTCGGGGTGGATCAAGAACTCGGCGTCCGGGTGCTCGGCGCGGGTCCTGGTGATGTCATCGGGGCGGATTCCGGCGTGCACGTGACACTCCCCGTCCCAGACGTGAAAACGCGCGTAGCGCTCGGGGTCGTCGACGAGCCCGGTCTCGCGCGCGACGAACGAGCCCAGCCACATGTCGGGGCCGAAGAGGATCTCGGTCTCGGGGCCGTGCTCGGACCAGATGTGCTCGACCACCTGGACGGCGTTCGACGACGTGCAGCAGTAGTCGGTCTCGGCCTTGACCTCGGCCGAGGTGTTCACGTACATGACCACGACCGCGCCCGGATGCTCGGCCTTCCAGACCCGCAGCTGATCGGCGTCGATCGAGTCCGAGAGCGAGCAGCCGGCGTCCGGGTCGGGGATCAGCACCGCCTTCTCGGGGGAGAGGATCGAGGCGGTCTCGGCCATGAAGTGGACCCCGCAGAAGACGATCACGTCAGCCTCGGTCGAGGCGGCGCGGCGCGAGAGCCCGAGCGAGTCGCCCATGTGATCGGCGACGTCCTGGACCTCGGGCACCTGGTAGTTGTGGGCGAGGATGACCGCGTTGCGCTCGGCGGCGAGCGCGCGGACCTCGTCCGAGAGCGTCGAGATCTGCTCCGGCGTTAGCTCGGGGGTGTCGATCGGCTGAAGTGTCGGCAGCTCTTGCATGCCCGCCTCTTCCTCGTATGTTCGCCTGCCCGTGCCGGCCCCATGACCGGCCTGAAGCAGAGCGAATGACTGCGAGGCAGTTTACTGAGAGTCGTGCCCGAGCTGCCTGAAGTCGAGATCACCGCCCGCAGACTCGCCGCGGCGCTCGACGGCGCCGAGGTCGAGTCGACCCTCGCTCCCGGGATGGTCGCGGTGAAGACGCTCGACCCACCGCTGAGCGCGCTCGAGGGCATGCGCGTCTCGGGCACCCGCCGAATCGGCAAGATGCCGGTCATCCACTTCGCCGTCCCTGAGCAGACCCCGTCGGACCGGACGCGAAGCGGAGGATCCGACGGGCAGTTGTTCCTCCTCGTACATCTCATGTCCGCCGGCCGCCTCCAGGTGTTCGACAAGCGCGCCTCGCTCAAGGACCGCGCCTCGCGGGTGCTGATCCGGCTCGCGGACGGCCGGGAACTGCGGCTGCGGGAGTTCGGGACCAAGCAGCGGGCCTGGACGAAGCTCTACCGCCCGGGCGGGGTCGAGGCCGACGAGATGGTCGCGACGCTCGGCCCCGAGGCGTGGCCGGCGCCGCCGGTCGAGGCGCTCGCCGAGGCGATCGACGAGCCGCGCCAGCTGCACCCGCTGCTGCGCGATCAGCGCGTGATCGCCGGGATTGGGCGGTCCTGGGTCGATGAGGTCCTCTGGGAGGCGAAGCTGGCGCCGTTTCGCAAGGGCGCCGACCTCGACCCGGCGGAGGTCGAGGCGCTGCATGCCGCGCTCCACGTGCTCGGGGACGCGATCGACCACTACGAGGAGGTGGTCGGCGACCAGGTCCCCGACAAGCTGCCGATGCCGCTGCGCGTCCACCGGCGCGAGGGCGAGCCGTGCCCGCGTTGCGGGACGACGATCGAGGCGGTCTACTTCGCCGAGCACCAGACCAACTACTGCCCGACCTGCCAAACGGGCGGCAAGGTGCTGAAGGACCGGCGGCTCTCGCGCCTGCTGAAGTAGAGCTCAGCCGCTGGGCGGCCGGGTCAGCAGCACGAGGCCGGCGGCGAAGGCGAACCCGGCGACGATGATCGCGATCAGCGCCGCGGTCGAGATCCCACTGTCGTCCTCGGGCGCCGCCTCGTCGGCGACCGGCGCGACGGTGGCCGCAGCCTCGTTCGCCACCGCCGGGTCGATCTGCAGGTCGCTGGTGAATCGCGACGGGTCGGCGGCGGTCGCCTCCAACCTGGTCACGTAACCGCCGTCGCCGAAGACCCGGCCGAGACCGGCGGGCGGCGGCGGCCGGAGCTCGTCGACCCCGCCCTCCCAGACCGTCTCGAGCCCGTTCACGGCCCGCGGCCCGTCGGCGAGCGTGTACAGGGTCAGGTCGAGCGGCTCGGTCGCGAGCTGCTCGAGGCGCATCGGGTAGACGTAATCCTCGGCCGCAAACGAGATCTCCAGCGGCCGGGTCGGCCCGTCGGTCTTGGGAGCGAGGCGGATCGCGACGAACCGCCAACCCTCGTCGGCGTAGTCGGAGAGGATCGGCTCCGCCCCCTCCGGCAGCGGATAGCCGTTGCGGTCGAGCCACTCCTGCAGGGCGGCGCCATCGCCCGCTCCGAGCCTGGCGACGTCGTAGCCGCCGACGTTCTCGCGCCCGATCACCTCGACCGGCGGCGCGGCCGCGGCGGCATCGCCGGAGCCCCCGCCGCCGAGCCGACCACCGGCGGGGCGGTCGCGCGGTCGAGGTAGGCCAGCGGGTCGCCGCCGCGCACCGCCTCGACGGTCGGCGTCGCGGGGACGGGGAGGACGACCGCCGCGCGCTCGGTGCCGTCGCTCGTCAGGTCGAGGCTGAGCACGATCCGCTCGCGCCCCGGCGCCTCGATCACCAGGCCGCGCTCCTGCGAGACGGTGGCGTCGATCGCGATCCCGCAGCCGCAGGCCTGCGCCGGCCGCGGCGCCAGCGTCAGCGCGACGACCAGTGTGCAGCCGGCGAGCGCTGCGACGGCCGGCCGCAGCCGGCTCACCGGTTGAACAGGCCGCCGACCAACGCCCGGCCGACGGTCAGCGGGTGGTTGAGCACCGTCGCC
Organism: uncultured Solirubrobacterales bacterium; assembly: GCA_963828755.1. Taxonomy (GTDB): domain Bacteria; phylum Actinomycetota; class Thermoleophilia; order Solirubrobacterales; family 70-9; genus WHSW01. Next base: position 42,051 of record CAWHFY010000003.1, read on the forward strand.
ACCCGGCCCTTCAGGGTCAGCGGGTCGTGGGCGATCCCGAGCTGGCGCAGGATCGTGCCGGCGTCGAAGTACACGCGCTCGCAGACGAGGCCCTCACCCTCGAACAGGAACATCGCGCAGAAGCGCATCTCGAACTCGCGCCCGGTCGCCGGCAGACCGCGGAACGAGCCCAGGTGGGTGCCGTAGAGCATCGCCTCGACGATCACCGCGTCATCCGAGTGATGAAGGGCGATCAGCTCGTTGCGCTGGTCGGGGAACGCGGTCCTCGTCTCGTCGAAGTAGCGGTCGACCTCAGCGGTGCCGTCGAAGACGTCGCCGGTTGCGATCAGCTCGTAGCGCGGGTGCTCGAACGTCTCCATCGTGACGTCGAACTCGTGCCGGTTCTCGGACTCCATGTGCTCGATCACGAGCGCCTCGCGCTTTGCCCTGAGGGCCTTGGTCGGCGGCATCGCGGGCCAGACTACTCCGAGGCGATCATGGCGCGCGCCTGGGACTCATCGACGAACAGGCCGAAGCGGTCGACCAGGCCGTCGGTGATCCGGATCGCGACGGAGACGTGGGGCTCGAACTCGTCGGGGCTGCCGCGTCCGCGCACGCGCGCGGTCGCCAGGATCAGGACCCATCCGTCGCGCGGCTCCTCGATCTCGGCGTCGACGAGCTCGATGAATGCCCAGAGCTCGTCGAGGCGCTCGAACCATTGCCGGAGCCCGTCGTGGCCCCGGTACATCGGCTCGTGGCCCGGCCGGTCGTAGAGCGTCCAGGCCTGGACGTCCTCGGTGCACATCCGCTGCGCCTCCTCGACGCTGCGGCGCACGAAGACGTCGAGGCCCAGCCTCGCAAGCCCTGCGTTCTCACCCACGGTTTCACCCACCCCCACCGACAATATCCGGGGCCGCGCGCGCGGGCAAGCGACTCAGGCGAGCTCGAGCAGCAGGCTGAGGTCCAGCGCTGGAGCCGAGTGGGTGAGCGCGCCGACCGAGATCAGCTCGACCCCGGTGGCGGCGATCCCGGCCACCGTCTCGAGGTTGACGCCCCCGGATGCCTCGAGCCTCGCCGCCGACCGGGCGGCGTCGCGGGCGCCAACCGCGGCCCGCAGCTCACCCTCGTCCATGTTGTCGAGCAGCAGCCGGTCGGCGCCGCCGGCCAGCGCCTCGGCGACCTCGTCGGCGTCGCGGCACTCGACCTCGACCTCGAGCTCGGGGTGGGCGGCAGCGGCGAGCTCGATGGCGCGGCGGACCCCGCCGGCGATCGCGACGTGGTTCTCCTTGATCAGGATCGCGTCGTCGAGGCCCATGCGATGGTTGCGCCCGCCGCCGGCGGCCACCGCGCGCTTCTCGAGCGCGCGCAGACCGGGGGTCGTCTTGCGGGTGTCGAGGATCACGGCACCGCTACCGCGGATCGCGTCGACGTAACGGGCCGTGAGGGTCGCTACCCCGGAAAGGTGGGCGAGCAGGTTGAGCGCGGTGCGCTCGCCGGCGAGCAGGCTCCGGGCCGGGCCGCTGATCAGCGCGACCTCGGCGGGGACCGAGTCGCGCCACTGGCCCTCGATCATCAGCCGGTCGAACGCGTCGGCGCCCGCCTGTCGAAAGACCTCTTCGGCGACGTCGAGCCCGAACACCACACCGGCCTGCTTCTGCACCAGGCGGGCGCGGGCACGGGCCGCGGCCGGCACCGTCGCCTCCGAGGTCACGTCACCGAGCGCCGAGGTCCTCGGCGAGCGCCCGGCGAACGAGGTCGGCGAGCTCCGGGGTCGCCATCAATACACCAGGCGCCTCAACAGCGACGCGACTCGGCTTCGGCCTATCGGCCTCCGCCTCATTTGGGGAAGACGGCGATCGTGGCCGTGAAGCCGTGCAGGAAGTTGCGCCCGCCAACCGGCCCGATCTCACCGGCGCAGAAGAAGCCGGCCGTCGGCGCCGCGAACGCGTCCTCGAGCGCCCCGGCGTCGTGGTCGGGGACGTCGAACATGTGCGAGCCGCGCCCGTTGCAGGTGAACAGCAGCGCCCCGGCCGGCGCCGCCCCGGCGAGCGCGCCGGTCTGCATCCGTAGCGCCTCGCGCAGGTCCTCGTCGGCGGTGGCGCCGTCGCGAACGTGCATGCGGACCGTCTGGCCGACCCGGACCCGCTCCCCGATCGCGAGCTCGGCGCGCTCCGGATCCGCGCCGAGGATCGGGCGGACGAGGAAGTCCCCGCGCTCGTACTCGGGCTGGTTCTCGTCGATCACGATCCCGAGCATCAGCCCCTGCGCGGCGAGCATCTGCTCGCGCGGCTCGAGCTCGGCGATCGCCTCCCGCAGGCGCTCGATCGCCGGCTTCGAGGCGAGCTGCTCGATCACGTTGCCGCGCGCCGCGGTGATCGTCATCTCCGGCCCGATGGGGGTCGCGCCCTGCGAGACGCAGGGAAGCACCGGGACGCCGGCAAGCCCGGCGGCGACCGCGCCCCCGGCGACCACCTCGCGATCGAAGAACAGCGGCGCGGAGCCCGACGCGGCGGCGCTCGCGAGCCCGCCGAGGATCGGCATCCCGGGACGCTCCGCGTTCAGCGAACGCAGCAGGGCTTCGGCGCTGAACGTGTAGGGGTCGGCGAGCAGCAGGGCCGCCTCGCCGAGCTCCTCGGGGTCCGGCAGGCCCTCGATCGAGGCGCTCTCGGCGCCGGCGTTCGCCTCGAGGTGGTGGGTCGTGATCCGCGCCCCCGGGGCCGAGAGCGCCCAGACGACCGCTCCCGGGCCGCCCTCGAGCTCGCGACCGCCGCCGACCACGCCGCCGGCGCCGCAGCCGATCAGCGCTGCCGGGGAGAGCCGCTCGTGCACCGCGTCCAGCAGCTCGTCCGCCTCGCTCAGGTGCGGGGCGCCGGCGAACACGAGCGCCAGGTCGCACTCCGCGCCGAGGTCGGCCGCGGCCGCGGCGGCGGCATCGCGCGAACGCCGCTGCCGTATCGGGGCGATCTGAGATCCCGACTGCGACGGTGCTCGCCATCGTCAGCCCGATCCGGCCGCCTGGTTGAGGTACTCGCGCACGAACCCGTCGAGGTCGCCGTCGAGCACCCGGGCGGCGTCGCCGACCTCGAACCCGGTCCGGTGGTCCTTGACGCGGGTGGTCGGGTGCAGCGTGTAGCTGCGGATCTGCGACCCCCACTCTGCCGCCTTCTGCTCGCCGCGCTCGGCGGCGAGCTCGGCGGCGCGCTTGCGCTCCTCCTCCTCCAGCAGCCGTGCGCGCAGCATCCGCATGGCGGTCGCCTTGTTCTGGGTCTGGGAGCGCTCGTTCTGACACTGGACGACGATCCCGGTGGGCACGTGGGTGATCCGGACCGCGGAGTCGGTCTTGTTGACGTGCTGGCCGCCGGCGCCGGAGGCCCGGTAGGTGTCGATCCGCAGGTCCTCCTCGTCGATGTCGACGTCGACCTCGTCGTCGACCAGCGGCGCGACGTCGACCTGGGCGAAGGCGGTGTGGCGGCGCGACTGGGCGTCGAACGGCGAGATCCGGACCAGCCGGTGGACGCCGCGCTCGGCGGCGAAGAGGCCGTAGGCGTTCTCCCCCTTGGCGATGAAGCTCGCCGACTTGATCCCGGCCTCCTCGCCCTCGGCGACGCCTCCGCCATCTCGACCTCGAAGCCGCGCCGCTCGGCCCAGCGCAGGTACATGCGCAACAGCATCTCGGCCCAGTCCTGGGAGTCGGTGCCGCCGGCTCCGGAGCGGACCGTGACGACCGCGTCGCCGCCGTCGTACGTGCCGCTGAACAGGCGCGCCTCCTCGAGCTCGGCGAGCCGCGACTCGACCGAGCCCAGCTGCGAGTCGAGTTCGTCGGCGAGCTCGGCGTCCTCCGTCGCCATCTCGGCGAGCTCGCCGAGGTCACCGACGTCGGCCTCGAGCCCGCGGAAGGTCTCGAGCCGGCGCTGGGCGCGGGCGTGCGATGCGGAGACCGAGGCGGCGCGCTCCTGGTCGTCCCAGAACCCCGGGGCGCCCATCTCGCCCTCCAGCCGGGCTAGCTCCGATTCGAGCTTGGCCGGGTCAAAGGTAGTCCGCGAGCAGGGTCAAGCCCTCGCGGATCTCAGCGATCCTCGAGCTCACAGCCTCCGTCGAAGGTGCCTCGGCCATGCGCCCAGCGTACTCAGATCGCCTCGATCGCCTCGATGATCGAGGCGAAGTTCTGCCGCCAGCGGTAGACGCGGCCGTCGCGGAACTCGAGCAGGACGCCGAAGCGGGACTCGTCCGCGAGCTCGTCGGTCTCCTTCCAGCGCCATTGGCGGCGAGCGTCGATCGCGACGTGGTCGTCGCCGACCTCACGAACCTCGTCGACCTCGACCCGGGAGACGAGGTGACCGTCGTCGGACGGCTTCGCCCAGCCGACCACGGCGTCGACCCCGCTGAAGCTGCCCTTGTCGCCGCGCGCCACGACCTCCGGATGCAACTCGGCCGCGATCCCGTCGCGGTCTCGTTCGCGAAGGGCGGCAAGCAGGCGCTCGGCCGCGGCCAGGTTCTCGGCGAACACGGTTATGGCGCTAGGCGCCGTGGCACTTCTTGTACTTCTTGCCCGAACCGCACCAGCAGGGATCGTTGCGGCCGATCTTCTCGTCGTCGGCCTTGACGACCGTCGCCGGGTTGATGCCGCCCTGCCCGTTGCCCTCCTGGGCGGTCGCCGCGGTGCCGCTGGCGGCGGCGGTCGCGACGTTTCCGGCCTGCGCGTCGCGCATCGCCGATGGTCGCTCCTCGCCGGCGGAGCCGGAGTACTGGACGTCGCCGCCGCGGCGGGCCTCCTCGCCGAACATCTGCTCCGCCTGGGAGGGCTCGATGTTCACCTCGACGTGGAAGATCACCCGGACGAACTCCTCCCAGATCGAGGCCATCAGCTCCTGGAACATCGTGAAGCCCTCGTTCTTGTACGCGACCAGGGGATCGATCTGGGCGAAGCCGCGCAGGTGGATGCCCTCGCGCAGGTAGTCCATCTCGTAGAGGTGCTCGCGCCAGCGGTTGTCGATGATCTGGAGCAGGATCTGGCGCTCGAGGTAGCGCATCAGCTCGGAGCCGAACTCCTCCTCGCGGCGGTCGTAGGCGGCGCCCGCGTCCTCGATCAGCCGCTCGGTGATCTCCTCGCGGTTGGCGCTCTGCGGCGAGATGTCGCCGACCGCGACGCCGAGCGGCCAGAGGCCGTTCGCGTGGCCCTCGAGCCCGCCCAGGTCCCAGTCCTCGAAGATCTCGCCCGGGGTGTAGGTCTCGACCATGCGGCCGATCACCTCCTCGAGCTCCTCGTGCGCGACGTCGGACATGTCGCGGCCCTCGAGGATCTCGCGCCGGTACTTGTAGACGACCCGGCGCTGCTCGTTCATGACGTCGTCGTACTCGAGCACGCGCTTACGGATGAGGTAGTTCTGCTCCTCGACCTTCTTCTGCGCGTTCTCGATCGTCCGCGTCAGCATCTTCGCCTCGAGCGGGTACTCCTGGCCGTCGTCGTCGACCGGTCCGAGGCGGTCGAGGATCTTGTAGATGCGCTCGCCGGCGAACAGCCGGATCAGGTCGTCCTCGGCGGAGAGGAAGAAGCGCGACTCACCCGGATCGCCCTGGCGCCCGGCGCGGCCGCGCAGCTGGTTGTCGATCCGGCGCGACTCGTGGCGCTCGGTGCCGCAGATGAACAGCCCGCCGGCCTCGCGCACCTGGTCGCCCTCGGCCTTCGTCTGCTCCTTGAACCGCTCCGTCTGCTCGGCGAGCTCCGCTTCCCAACTCTCGTTCTCCGGCGTGACGCCGAGCTTTCGCAGCTCGTCGATCGCGAGCTGCTCCGGGTCGCCGCCGAGCTTGATGTCGACGCCGCGGCCGGCCATGTTGGTGGCGATTGTGACCGCCCCGAGGCGGCCGGCCTGGGCGACCGTCTCGCCCTCGCGCTCGGCGTACTCGGGCTTCGCGTTCAGAACCTCGTGCTTGATCCCGGCGCGGGTCAGCTCGCCGCTGAGCATCTCGGAGATCTCGACCGAGATCGTCCCGACGAGGACCGGCTGGCCGCGCTCGTGCCGCTCGCCGATCTCGTTGACGACCGCGGACCACTTGCCCTGCTTGGTCTTGTAGATCTGGTCGTTGTGGTCGGCGCGGACCATCGGGCGGTGGGTGTCCACCTCGACCACCGGGATCTCGTAGATCTTCATGAACTCGGTCGCCTCGGTGAGCGCCGTGCCGGTCATCCCGCTGAGCTTCTCGTAGAGGCGGAAGTAGTTCTGCAGCGTGATCGTCGCCAGGGTCTGGTTCTCCTCGCGGATCTGCACGCCCTCCTTCGCCTCGACCGCCTGATGCAGGCCGTCGGACCAGCGCCGGCCCTCGAGAATGCGGCCGGTGAACTCATCGATGATCTTCACCTCGCCGTCGATCACCGCGTAGTCGGTGTCGCGCTTGAACAGCGACTCGGCCTTGAGCGACTGGATCAAGTGGTTGACGAGCGTCCCGTGCTCGGAGACGTAGAGGTTCTCGACGCCGAGGAACTTCTCGGCCTTGTCGACCCCGGCCTCGGTCGGCGCCACGGTCTTGTGCTTCTCGTCGTACTCGTAGTCGTGCTCGGCCTCGGAGGTGTCGCGGGACTCGCCAAGCGACTTCAGCTTCGTCTTCATCTCCTCCCCGACCATCTGCTTGGCCAGGCGAGCGAAGGTGTAGTAGGTGTCGGCGGCCTGCTCGGGGCGACCGGAGATGATCAGCGGGGTGCGGGCCTCGTCGATCAGGATGTTGTCGACCTCGTCGACGATCGCGAACGCGTGCTCGCGCTGCACGCACTCCTCGAGCGAGCTCGCCATGTTGTCGCGCAGGTAGTCGAAGCCGAACTCGGAGTTGGTCCCGTAGGTGACGTCGGCCGCGTACATCTGGCGCCGCTGCTCGGGGTTCATCTCCGACTGGATCACGCCGACCGAGACACCGAGCATGTCGTAGATCGGCTTCATCCAGAGCGCGTCGCGTCGGGCCAGGTAGTCGTTGACGGTGACGAGATGGACGCCCTGGCCGTGCAGGGTGTTCAGGAACACGGCGGCGGTCGCGGTCAGGGTCTTGCCCTCACCGGTTTTCATCTCGGCGATCGCGCCGTCGTCGAGGACCATGCCGCCGATCAGCTGCACGTCGTAGTGGCGCTGGCCGAGCGCCCGCTTGCCGGCCTCGCGGACGAGCGCGAACGCCTCCGGCAGCAGCTCGGTGGCCGTCTCATCGTCGTCGCGGGCGCGCCGGCGGAGCTCGTCGGCGTAGGCACGGACCTCGGCGTCGTCGAGCAGCTCGAACTCGGGCTCGTAACGGTTGATGGCCTCGACGGCCTGCGTGTGTTCCTTGAGCTTGCGCCCTTCTCCGAGGCGCAAGGCGCGGTCGATCAGTCCCCGTGCCATGAGCTTCTCAGGGTAGCGGTCGGGGCACGCTCGACCCGGACGCCGTCAGGCGGTCCGGCCGCGCCAGCGACCGGTCGCGCGGCGGGTGCTGGCGCGCCCGCGACGCTTCTCCCGGTGGCGCTTGACCTGGCGCCGAATGTCCTCGGCGAGCTCATGGATCGAGTGCACCATCTCCGGGCTCGCCTCGCGGGCTCTCAGGGTCACTCCCTTGAGGTACAGGGTCGCCTCCGCGATCTGGCTGTCGGCGATCGACGGGTTGCGTTCCTCGGAGAGCTCGACCTCGAGTCGGGCGAGCTCGGAGACCTGGCGCGCGGTGCGGGCAAAGCGCTTGGCGACATGCTCGCGCAGTTCGTCGGTCACCTCGACGTTACGGCCTCTGACCTCGATTCGCACAGCTTGTTCTCCTTTGCTTCGCTCAGCCACGAATCCTACGCCGCGCCGCAACCCGGGCCAAGCGCGCGGGCGAAAACGGCCGCGCTCAGCTCGCAACCACCCGCCCGGCGCAGCGCGGCGGCGCAGGACGCGAGCGTCGCGCCAGTGGTCAGCACGTCGTCAACCAGGATCACCCGGCGTGGCGCGGGGCCGACCGCGTGCACTTGGGGCGGCCGCGCGAGGCGCTCGCTGCGCCGGCGCCCGACCTGGCGCGGACCCGACGCGCGGCGCAGTGGCTGCGCCGCGTCGAGCCCGACCCTCCGGGCGAGCGCCGCGGCGATCAGGGCGCCAGCGTCGAAGCCGCGACGTCGCAGCCGGTTCGGCGCCGGCGGGACGGCGACGACGACCGCGCCGGGAGGGGCCCGAACCGCGTCGGCCACGGCCGCCGCGGCCAGCTCCGCGAGCCCGAGCCGAGCGCCGAACTTGAACCCGGCGACGAGCTCGCGGGCGATGCCTTCGTAAGGCGCGGCCCAGTTGACCGGGCCGACGCCGGGGAGCACGCTGGCGCCGCCGCGGAGGCTGGCGAGCGCCGCCGCGCAACCGCCGCAGACCGGGTCGGGCGCCCGGCACGGGGCGGCGCAGATCCCGCAGCGCGGCGGCGCCAGAAGCGAGACCGCAAGCCTCGTCGCCTCGATCGTCCGCATCGGCCGATCGTGACTGGGCCCGGCGCGCGGGTGGCGCGCGAAAGCGCGCGCGAGCGTGCCAATCTGCTCAGCTCGGCGAGGCGATGACGGCGCGGTCGCGCCCGGCGCGCTTTGCCCCGTACAACGCCGCGTCGGCACGGCCGACGAGCGCATCGGCGCTCTCAGCGCCGTCCCACTCGGCGATCCCGGCCGAGCACGACTCGCCCGCCGGCATCGCGGCGCGGAGGCGCTCGACCAGCACGACCGCGTCGGCGAGGTCGCACCCTGGCAGGATGAGGCTGAACTCCTCGCCGCCGAAGCGGGCGAGCACGTCGTAGGGACGCAGCGCCCGGTGCCAGGCCTGCGTCGCCTCGACCAGCAGCCGGTCGCCCGGCCAGGTGCCCGCGCCGGTCGTTGTAGCGCTTGAAGTGGTCGAGGTCGAGCATCGCCACGCAGATGCGGAGCCGGTCGCGCTCGGCCCGCGCGAGCTCCCGTGGCAGCTGCTGCTCCCAGTGGCGGCGGTTCGGCAGGCCGGTGAGCCCGTCGGTGCGCGCCAGGTGCTCGAGCTGGCCGAGCAGGTCAGCGCGCGAGATCGCCACCGCGGCCTCGGCACCGAGCAGCTCGACCATCGACGAGATGCTCGGCGAGACGCCGGCGACCTGGTGTCGCCAGCCGATCGCAAGGACTCCGAGCGCCGCCCGGCCGCGGACGACCGGATGCCAGAGCACCGACTCGACCTGGGCGCGGCGCATGAACTCCCGGTCGGCCTCGGGCACGGACGCGCCGGCGCCGACGAACACCTCCTCGGAGCGGACGAAGGCGAGCGTGGAGCCGAGCTCCTCGGCGAGCGGCAGCGAGAGGCCGTCGAGCTCCGCGCCCGCGCAGGCCTTCGGGACCAGGGCGCTGCCGTCGGCCGAGGGCTCGAACAGAGCGGCGACCGGTGCGGCGGCGACCTCGCGCACGCCCTCGCATACCGCCATCCGGGCACCGGCGCTGTCGACGCTGCGCGCGAGCGCCCGGGTCGCGTCGGTGACCGCGGTGACCGCGTCCGCGCGGTGCCCGAGGTCGGGGTCGGTGCTGCCGAAGCCCCGAGAGGTCCAGGGCGACGGAGAGGCCGCCCGTGATCTCGCCGTGGCGGTCGGTGAGCGGGACGAGGCGGACCCAGTAGTCGCGTCCGGTCTTCGCCGAGCGGTACTCGAAGGAGCGCCGCTCGCCGCGCAGCGCGGCCCGGTAGTGGATCAAGAGCGGCTCCCGCTCGGCCTGGGGCACGTCGCCGAGCAAAAAGGACCCCACGATGTCCTCGGCGCGACGCTCGCCGAGCGCGAGCCCCGCGCCGGCTGCGAGCGTCACCCGCAGCTCGCGGTCGAAGGCGGCGACCACCGTCTGCGGCAGATGGTCGAGCAGCTGGCGGTGGCGGCGGGCGGCACGCAGGCGCCACAACGCCGCCGCGAGCAGCACGCACGCGACCAGCAATGCGCACGCCAATGCCAGTTCGACCACCCCCACAATGCCCTTCCTACCCGATTTCGCGCCCGCGCGCAGGAGCGGAGGCTGGAATCAGTCGAAGATCGCCCGCTCGACCTCGGCGAGGTCGGGCTCGCAACCGATCACCGCGGGGGCCTTGCCGAGCGCGGTGTCGGGGTCCTTGAGCCCGTGCCCGGTGAGAACGCAGACGATCGTCTGCGGGGGCGGCCCATCGCCAGCCACCGGGAGCCCGTGGGCGAGCAGGCCGGCGACCGAGGCGGCCGACGCCGGCTCGCAGAACACGCCCTCGCGGGAGGCGAGCAGCATGTACGCGTCGAGGATCTGCTCGTCGGTTACCGCCTCGACCCGCCCGCGCGAGCCGGTGAACGCGGCCATCGCCTCCTCCCAGCGGGCCGGGTTGCCGATCCGGATCGCGGAGGCGACCGTCTCGGGGGCTGCGACCGGGACGCCAAGCACCAGGGGCGCGGCCCCGGCGGCCTGGAACCCATAGAGGATCGGGTTGGTCGAGAGCTCCGAGAACCCGCGGTGCCAGGCGGTCACGTTCCCGGCGTTGCCGACCGGGATCGCGAGCGCGTCAGGTGCCTCGCCGAGGTCCTCGACGACCTCGAAGGCGGCCGTCTTCTGGCCCTCGATCCGGTACGGGTTGACCGAGTTGACGAGCTCGATCGGGTGCGAGGCGGCGAGCTTGCGGACGATCTCCAGCGCTTGGTCGAAGTTGCCGCGCAGGGCGATCACCCGCGCCCCGTGCATGAGCGCCTGGGCGAGCTTGCCGATCGCGATCTTGCCCTCCGGGACGATCACCGCGCCGCGCATCCCGGCGCGGGCCGCGTAGGCCGCGGCACTCGCGGCGGTGTTCCCGGTCGAAGCGCAGATCACGGCCTCGGCGCCGGCGCCGGCGGCGCGCGAGACGGCGACCGTCATCCCGCGGTCCTTGAAGCTCCCGGTCGGGTTCGCGCCCTCGAACTTGAGCAGCACCCGAGCGCCGACCAGGTCGGAGATCACCGGCGCCTCGATCAGCGGCGTGGAGCCCTCGTTGAGGGTGACGATCGGATCGCCGGGCTCGAGCGGCAGGCGGTCGCGATAGCGCTCGATCAGACCGGCGGCCATCGGACTCAGGCGAAGACTTCCTCGACGACCCGGATCGCCCGCGGCGCGGAGCGCAGGACATCGAGCTCGGCGATCTCGGCGAGGGCACCGTAGAAGGCGCTCTCCGGCGCCTCGTGCAGGACCATGACCAGGTTGGCGTCGTCGCCATGGCCGCGCTGGACGACGCTCTGGACCGAGATCCCGGCGTGCCCGAGGATCTCTGAGATCCGAGCCAGGACCAGCGGCCGGTCGGCGACCTCGAGGTGCAGGTAGAAGGACGAGCTGACGTCGCGGATCACCTCGAGCCGGGCGCTCGGCTGGTCGACAGGGGCCTCGCCGGAGAGGATCGAAACGAGGTCGCCGAGCACCGCCGTCGCGGTCTGCTCCCCGCCGGCCCCCGGGCCCGACATCGTGATCTCGGTGATCGACGGGGCCTCGACCATGACCGCGTTGAACGGGCCCTCGATCGGCGCGAGCGGGTGATCGGCGTTGAGAAAGCAGGGAAAGACGCGGACGCTGATCCCCCCGTCGCGGCGCTCGGCGACGCCGAGCAGCTTCAGCGACAGGCCGAGCTCCTTCGCGTACGCGAGGTCGTCGGGCTGGATCTCCGTGATCCCCTCGTAGGTGACGTCGTCGAGGCTGACGGGCGTGTCGAACGCGAGGCGGGCGAGGATCGCCATCTTCGCCGCGGCGTCGGCGCCGCCGACGTCCTCGGTCGGGTCGGCCTCGGCGTAGCCGAGCTCCTGGGCGCGGGCCAGGGTGACCTCGTAGCTCGCCCCGGTCGCGGCCATCTCGGAGAGGATGAAGTTGGTCGTCCCGTTGACGATCCCGAACACCTTCTCGATCCTGGTCGCGGCGAGGCTCTCCTGGATCACGCGGATCACCGGGACGACTCCCGCGACCGCCGCCTCGAAGCGCAGCTGCACGCCGGCGGCCCGCGCCGCCTCGAACAACTCGTCGCCGTGCCGGGCGACCAGCTGCTTGTTCGCGGTGATCACGTGCTTGCCGGCGGCGAGCGCCCGGAGCACGTACTCGCGCGCCGGGTCGGTGCCGCCGATCAGCTCGACGACGACGTCGGCGCCGGCGAGGATCTCGTCGAAGACGCCCTCGGAGCGACGCAGCACGCCGGCGAGCTCCGGCCGCCGGCCGCTGATCGCCTCGACCTGGAAGGCGCGATCCTGCGAGCTGGTCGATGAACGCCGCGCCGACGGTGCCCCTGCCGAGGACACCGATCCGTGCCGGATGATGGCGTCACTCGTCACTTGTCACTCGTCTCTCGCCGTCAGGTCGTCGTAGGTCTCGCGGCGCACGACCACGCGCGGCGTCGCCGCCCGAGCAGAAGATCACGGGCGGGCGCGGGACGCCGTTGTAGTTGTTTGCCATCGCGTAGCCGTAGGCGCCGGTCGCGGGGGTGACGACCACGTCGCCGGCGCGCGGGTCGGCGAGCGTCGCGTCGCGGACGATCATGTCGCTCGACTCGCAGTGCATGCCGGCGATCGTCACCGTGGTCTCGGCCGGGTCGGCGGCGCGATCGGCGACGATCGCCTCGTAGCGCGATCCGTAGAGCATCGGGCGCAGGTTGTCCGACATGCCGCCGTCAACGGCGATGTAGGTGCGCAGGCCCGGGATCTCCTTCACGGTGCCGACCGTATACGCCGTCACCCCGGCGTTGCCGACCAGCGAGCGCCCGGGCTCGACCAAGATCTTCGGGATCGGGTCGAACACCTCGCGCACGCCGCCCGCCTTGACCTCCGCGTATTCCTCGATCGACGGCGGGTGGTCGGCGGTGGTGTAGGCGATCCCGAGCCCGCCGCCGACGTTGAGCAGCCGGCACCAGGCCGGGTCGGCGAGCCCGGCGAGCGCCTCGATCGCCCGCGCGTAGGGCTCGAGCTCGTAGATCTGCGAGCCGATGTGAGCGTGCAGGCCGACCAGCTCGAGCGCGTCCGCCGCGAGCACCGCCTCGACCGCGGCGGCGGCCAGGCCGTCGGCGAGTCCGAAACCGAACTTCGAGTCGAGCTGCCCGGTGCGCACGTAGTCGTGCGTGTCCGGCTCGACCCCGGGCGTGACCCGGATGAGCACCGGCTGACGGCGGCCGGCCGCGGCGCAGATCGCATCGAGGCGGGCGATCTCCGCCAGCGAGTCGCAGATCACGTGGCCGACCCCTGCCTCGATCGCGAGCCGCAGCTCGGCCTCGGTCTTGTTGTTGCCGTGCATGTGGATGCGCGCGGGTTCGAATCCGGCGCGCAGCGCCGATGTGCAGCTCGCCCCCAGAGGCGACGTCGATCGAGAGCCCCTCCTCGCGGACCAGGGAGCAGATCGCAGTGATCGGCGCCGCCTTGCTCGCGTAGACGATCTCGTGGTCGCCGATCCGGGCCGCGAACGCGGCCTCGTACGCGCGCGCCTGGGCCCGGATGTGGTCCGGGTCGTAGATGTAGGCCGGCGTGCCGAACTCGCGCGCCACCTCGACCACGTCGCAGCCGCCGATCTCGAGCCGGCCGCGGTCGTTGACGCGGGCGCCGAGCGGGTAGACGGCCGAGCCCTCGACGGGCGGCGCGCTGGTTGTCGTCGAGCCTGAGTTCATCGTGCGGGCTGGGATTGTGACGAGCGGGCGCCCCGGCGGGGCGGCGCCGCGCCGCGGTCCGCAAGGATCCCGGCGATGGGAAGACGCTGGCTACCGGACCCGCGGGCCCCGAGCGAGAGCGGCGAGCTCGCCGGGCGGCCCTACCTGCTCTGGGTTCCGGACGCCCCGCCGCCGTGGCCGGCGATGGTGATCGTCCACGGCGCCGGCTCCGCGAAGGAGAACCACGCCGACTTCGCGCGGGCCTGCGCCGGCGCGGGATGGGCGGCGCTCGCCTACGACCAGCGCGGGCATGGTGACGGCGACGACGAGATGTCGCCGCGGGCGCTCACCGACCTCGGCCGGGTCGCCGCGGCGCTCGCGGCGCGCGACGAGGTCGACGCCGGGCGGGTGTGCGTGCGCGGGTCCAGCCTCGGCGGCTTCGTCGCCATCCACGGCGCCGCCACCTCCGAGGCGATCGCCGGCGTGATCGCGATCTGCCCGGCGGGCGAGGACCACCTGCGGCGCGGCCTGCGCGACGGCTCGCTCGAGTTCCGCGCGGGCGATCGGGCGCGGGCCGAGCTCGCCGCCTGGCTCGGCGAGCACGACATCCGCGAGGCGGTCGAGCTGCTCGGGGCGAAGCCGCTGATCCTCGTCCACGCTGAGGGCGACGAGCGCATCCCGAGCGAGTTCTCGCGCGAGCTCGACGCCCGCGCCGCGCCCCCGCACAAGCTGATCCTGCTGCCGGGCGGCCACCATCGCTCCGCGCAGCACGACGCCGAGGTGCAGGGCGTCGCCCTGCGCTGGCTCGAGCGCAACCTCTGACGCGCCGCGGGCTCGCGGCGGGCGCTAGTTGCCGAGCAAGCCGTCGGTGACGTTGTCGACCTGCTGGCCCAGATCCGGATTGCCGACCACGCTCCCGACGCCGTCGAGGGTGTCCTGGACGCCCTGGTCGACCGGGCCGGTGATCCCCTGCGTGGTCTCGGACAACGGCGGGTCGACGCCCACGCCGGAGGCGACGTTCTCAGCGCCCTGGACCGCGCTGCCCACCGGGCCCGAGCTGGTGCTCGTATCGGCGCCGGTCGCGGTGGTCCCCGGGGCGGAGCCCGCCGGGGTCGTTCCGGTCGGCGCGGTCCCGGTGGGGGTGGTGGCTCCGGTCGCGCCCGGGGCGGTCCCGGGGGCCGCGCCGTTGGCGGCGGTGACATCGGGCGCCGTGCCGGGCGGCGGCGCGATCGCGGTCGCGGCGGCCGGGGTCGCGGCGACGGCGCCTGGCGCGGCGCCGAGGCCGGCGTTCGCCGGCGCGGAAGCGTTGGCGGCGCTCGACTCGACGGCGACGCTGCCCGACCCGTCGTCGCCGCCGTCGACGGGCAGGCCGTTGAACGCCACGTAGGCGGCGAGCGAGCCGAACACGATCACGCCGGCGGCGACCAGCGCCACGGTCGCGGTGCCGCCCGCGAAGAACGCGCGCAGGTTGAAGTTCTTGCCCGCCGGCTGCGGTCTCGTCGGATGCCCTCGGCTGTTCGCTGGCGATCGTCTGCATACGCCGGGATTCACACACCGCGCCCGTCGCGCGGACCGCATCCCCCTACCGACGGGAGATTAGGCGAGCTTCACCCGGTCTACAAGTACCCAAGTGGGTCGACCGCGGAACCATTGACGCGAATCTCGAAATGCAGGTGGGGGCCCGTCGAGGATCCGGTGTTGCCGCTGTAGCCGATCACCTCGCCCTGGTCGACCTGGTCGCCGGAGCTGACGGCGAAGCTCGACTGGTGCGCGTAGCAACTCGACAGCCCGCCGCCGTGATCGACGCAGGTGTAGTTGCCGTAGCCGCCGGTGTAGGCGGCGAGGATCACGGTGCCCGGCTTCGCTGCGCGCACCGGCGTGCCCTCGGGGACCGAGATGTCGATGCCCTCGTGCATGCGTCCCCAGCGGTAGCCGAACGGCGAGGTCAGGGTGCCGCTGACCGGCCAGATCCAGCCGCCGCTGGCGCCCTGGACGGGGCCGGCGGGCAGCGGTGCGACCCCGGGGGTGGCGCTCGCCTGCTGGATCTGTTGCTGGATCTGGTCCTGAAGATCGGAGACGTCGCCCTCGAGCTTGTCGATGTTCTCGCTCACCGAGTCGAGCGCCGCGGCCTTCTGGTCGCGGGCCGCGGCGAGGTCGGCCTCGCGGGCCTCGAGCTGGATCCGGGTGCGCTCGAGCTCAGCCTTCTTCGACTGGATCTCGTCGCGGTCCTCCGTCACCCGGTCGACCGTCACCCGAGTGCCGTTGCGCAGCGTCCGCACGCGGCCGACGATCGACGAGTCCTGCTCCTCAATCCGGCGCAGGTACTCGTAGCGCGAGACGAGGTCGTCGAAGCCGTCGGACTCGAGCATCACCGTGATCAGGTCGGGGCTCGGCGTGCGGTAGATCCCGACCAGGCGCTGACGCAGCACGTTGAGCGAGCGGCGCAGCTGCGCCTTCAGCTGGGCGAGGCGCTCCTTCTCGCGGTTGAGGCGGGCCTGGACGCGGCGCAGCTCCGCGACCACGAGGGCCTCGCGGTTGCGCAGCGTGGCGACCTCGCCGGCGAGCTGGTCGACCTGGTCGTTGTACCGGTCGAGCTCGGTCGAGAGCACGCCCTTCTTGTCCTGCTGCTGCTCGAGCTCGGATTGCGTCTGGTCGAGCTCCGACTGCAGGTCCTGAGCCTCGGCGCCGCCGGAGGCCAGCAGCGAGAGCACGGCGAGCAACCCGGCGGCGAGGAACGCCACCAGGGTGCGTGAGTGCGAGTTGCTGTCTCCGGAGATCCGCATGTGAAGCTTTCGGGTTCGAGGCGTCCCCCGACGCGACCCCGCTCACCGAGGCGCCGAACTTAGCGAGTGGACGCTGGTTTTCGGCCGCCCGCAGGCGACCTTGCAAGCGCTACTGCGCCGCTGCGACGGAGCCGCCGAGCTCGGGCTCGGTCGCCTCGGCGGCGATCGCGGCCGCCTCGATCAGGCGCTCGCGGTACTCGCTCACCTGCATCCGCGAGATCACCAGGCGCTGGATCTCAGCGGTGCCCTCGAACAGCTCGTAGATCTTCGCGTCGCGGAACCACTTCTCGAGCGGGCACTCGCGGGTGGTCGCGTAGGGCCCGACAAGGTCGATCAGGGTGCGGGTCGTCCAGACGGCCACCTGACCTGCCTTCAGCTTCGACATCGAGCCCTGACCGGCGGTCAGCGGGATCCCGTTGCGGCCCATCCAGGCGGCGCGCTGGACCAGCAGCCGCGCGGCCTCGATCTCGGTCGCGACCTGGGCGAGGATCTGCTGGTTGCCCTGGCGCTCGAGCGGCGGGCGCCCGGCGGTCGAGCTCTCGTCGAGCGCCGACTCGAGCGGGTCGGCCGCGAGCGGCTCCTCGTCGAGGTAGCCGAGCGTCCACTCGTAGGCGGCCTGGGCGATACCGAGCGCCGAGGCGCCGACCAGCGGCCGAGTGAGCTCGAAGGTCGCGAGCGCGTTGGAGCCTCGCGACGGCTCGCCGCTGCGGGCCCGCGCGAGCTTGCGCTCGAGCTTCTCCATGCCGCCGAGCAGGTTGTCGAGCGGGATCCGGCAGTCCTCGAGCACGACCTCGGCGGTGTGCGAGGCGCGGATGCCGATCTTCGACTCCTTCTTGCCCTGGCTCAGGCCCGGGGTGCCCTTCTCGATCACGAACGAGGCCTGGCCGCGATGGCCGAGCTCGGGCGCGACGTTGGCGACGACGACGTGGACGTCGGCGATCCCCCCGTTGGTGATGAAGACCTTGGTCCCGTTCAGGACCCACTCGTCACCGTCGCGCTTCGCGGTGGTGCGCAGGCTCTTGACGTCCGAGCCCGCGCCCGCCTCGGTGACGGCGTAGGCGCCGAGCTTGATCTCGTCGCCGACGCCGAAGCACTCGGGGACCCAGCGGGCGATCTGCTCCGGCGTGCCCGACGCGGCCAGGCCGGCGGCGGCCAGGCCGGAGCCCGAGATCGCGAGCGCGATCCCGGCGCAGCCCCAGTGCAGCTCCTCGGCGCCGATCACGCCGTACATGCCGTCGGGGTCCGAGCCCATCCGCTGCAGATGCTCGAGCCCGTGCAGGCCCTGCTCGCGTGCCTCGCGCATCACCTCCCAGGGGGTCGACTCCTCGGCGTCGTGCTGCGGCGCCACCGGCCGGATCACGTCGCGTGCGAAGCGGCGCATCCTTGCCTTCAGCTCCAGCTGCTCCTCGTTCAGGGCGAAATCCACCGGCGACCTCCTGCTGAGTTCAAGAAACCGATTGACTGGTCAGTCAACCATCGTGAAGCATAGGCGACCGGGGGTACGGAAGCGTTGCCCGACTAGATTGCGCCCCGTGCTCGCGAGCGTTCGCTACCTCCTCTCCGACCTCGGCCACTGGCTGTGGACCCACCGCCTCGCCGCGGGGGCGGGCCTGGTCGTCGTGCTGATCGGTGCGGGCGCGCTGGTCCTCGCCCTCGGCTCCGGCGACGGCGACGAGCCGGGCGGCGGCTCCGCCTCGAGCCCGGCGCCGGCCCCGCGCGTCGTCGTCAAGCAGGTGCCCGCCCCCGAGAACACCGACGATCTCGGCTTCCCGGCGTTCGCGACCAAGAACACCACCCGGGTCGCCGGCTCGGACCCGATCGCCAACGCCGCTGCGGTCGCCCTCGCCGTGCACCCGTCGACCGGCGACTCCCCCGGGCCCGACGCGGTCACCCTGGTCGACGTCGATGACTGGCAGGGCGCGGTCGCGGCTTCGGCGCTCGCCGGGCCGCCGGTCGCCGCGCCCCTGCTGGTCACCGAGGGCGGCGGGATCCCGCCGCTCACCGCGAACGCGATCCGCGGGCTCGACCCGGGCGGCTCCGCGGCGACGGCCGGCCGCCAGCTGTTCGCGATCGGCGACGCCGCCGCGCCCACCGACTACGAGACGCTCGAGGTCGACGGCGGCGACCCGGCGGCGCTCGCGGCCGAGGTCGACAAGCTGCGCAACCGGCTCACCGGCGAGCCCGACGCGATCGTGGTCGCGAGCTCAGACGCGGCTCCGTATGCGATCCCGGCTGCCGCCTGGGCGGCCCGCTCCGGCGATCCGGTCCTGTTCACCGGCAAGGACTCGGTCCCCGCGGAGACGGTGAAGGCGCTGCGCAGCCACGACGGCGTCCCGGTCTTCGTGCTCGGGCCGGAGTCCGTGATCGGTCCGGAGGCGATGAAGGAGATCGAGCACGTCGCCCCGGGAGCCGAGCGGGTCGGAGCGGACGGGTCGATCGAGAACGCGATCGCCTTCGCGCGCTTCTCGAGCGGCGGCTTCGGCTGGAACATCAACGACCCCGGGCACGGCTTCGTGATCGCCAACACCGACCACCCGCTCGACGCCGCGGTCGCCTCGCCGCTGTCGGCGAGCGGGACCTGGGGCCCGCTGCTGGTCACCGACGACGGTTCGGCGCTGCCGGCCTCGCTGAGCGCCTACCTGCTCGACCTCAAGCCCGGCTACGCGGACGACCCGACCCGCGCCGTCTACAACCACGTCTGGCTGATCGGCGACACGTCGGCGCTCTCGGTCGACCTGCAGGCGGAGGTCGACGAGCTCGCCGAGGTGGCCCCGGTAACGTCCGGCTCGGGCGCTGACGCCGGTTCGGACTCGAGCATCGGACCCGAGCCCGGGACACCGGAGTCGCAGCCCGACGAGCCGAAGCCCAACACGAACCGAAGCCGAGACCAGCGATGAGCGAGAGCGAGAGACCGGACCGACTCGGCGGGCGCCGCGATCACGGTCGCGGACATCCGCGCGCTGGCCGGGCCGTCCACCCCACACTTCGCGCTGCAGATCCGCAACCGGATCCTGCGGCTGATCGCGCCGCTGGCCCCCGACGACCCGGCGCGGGCTGAGGGCGAGCGCCAGATCGAGCGGCTGACCGAGCTGGCCGACCACTCCGGCGACCCGCGGGGACCCGGGTGACCACCTCGAGCCCCGCCGCCGCCCTCGCCCGAACCGAGGCGCTGCTGACGGAGCCGGCGGCCGAGCTGGCCGCGGCGCGCGGCCTCAACCAGGCCGGCTACCTCGACCTGCTCGAGTCCGACGTCGAGTCGACCGGGGCCACCCAGGATCTGATGGTTACCCGGCTCGTGCCGGCGATCTACGAGCGCTATTGGCGCCCGGCCCTCGGGCGGGTGTTCAAGGGCTTCACCGGCCCGGGGATGGCGGAGGAGATCAGGATCGCCCGGCTGCTGCTCGGGCTCGGCGAGGGCGACACGGTCCTCGACGTGGCCTGCGGCCCGGGCAACTTCACGCGCGAGTTCGCGCGCACCGTCGGGCCCGAGGGCCTCGCGGTCGGCATCGACGCCTCGCGGACGATGCTCGAGCGCGGCGGCGAGGAGCTGCGGCGCGCCTCGACCTCGAACGTCACCCTGATCCGCGGCGACGCGACCGCGCTCCCGTTCGCCGACGCGAGCTTCGACGCCGGGTGCTGCTTCGCGGCCCTGCACCTGTTCGCCGAGCCGTTCGCGGCGCTCGACGAGATCCGCCGGGTGCTGAAGCCCGGTGGGCGGATCGCGCTCATGACCTCGGTCCGCCGCGAGCTCACCGTGCGCCCGCTGAAGCCGGTGCTCGAGCGGGCGAGCGGGATGCGGATCTTCGAGGGCGACGAGATCGCCACCGCGCTCGAGGGGCTCGGGTTCACCGGCATCCACCGGCGGCTCTCGGGCCTGGTCCAGTTCGTCGGCGCGCGCCTCGCCTAGCCCGCCCGCCGACTTTCATCTGAACCACGCCAGAGGTGGTCAGGATGAAACTCGGCGCTCGGGCGCGAGCAGGCCGAGGGCGGTGATCGGGAAGACGAGGACGGTGACCAGGCCGGCGGCGATGAATCCCGCCGACGTCGCAGCGTCGATCAGGCCGAGGTCCTGCCCGATCGCGGTCGCGGCGACGATGAACGGCAGCGACGTCGCCTGCAAGAGGCCGGCGGCGACCATCTTGCGGCGCTCCAGTTGGCCGCGGTAGAGCAGCGCCGGGAGCCCGCGCGCGAACAACAGGGCGGCCACGAAGGCCGGGATCGAGGCGATCGCCGTGGTCGACGCGAACAGCGCGTCGAGGTCGAACCGGACCCCGCTGGCGACGAAGAAGACGGGAATGAAGACGCCGAAGCCGACCGCGGCGAGCTTGCGCCGAAACTCGGGGTGGGTCATCGCCTGGTCCATGTCGAGGTGGTTGAGAATCGCGCCGGCGGCGAACGCGCCGAGGATCAGCTCGAGCCCGAGCTGCTCGGCGAGCGCGACCATCCCGATCAGCAGGACGACGGCGCCGCGCACCCGGATCTGCGCGCTCGTGTCCTGCAGCTTCACCAGCGCGGCCGAGACGCGGCGCGAGCGCTCCGCCTGGCGGACGCCGATCGCGACCGCGGCGATCGCGGCGACGAACAGGCCGATCAGGATCAGCTTTGCGCCGATTCCGGTCGACTCGCCCGAGAACAGCAGGGTCAGCAAGAGCACCGAGGCGAAGTCGGCGATCGACGAAGCGGCGATGACCAGCTGGCCGAATCGCGAGGACGACTCGCCCGAGTCCTGGAGCACCGGGACGATCACGCCGAGCGAGGTCGAGGCGAGGATGATCGCGATCAGCAGCGGCTCATCGGCGATCCCGGCGAGGTCGAGCACCAGGCCCGCCACCACCGCGAGCCCGAGGGAGACCGCGAACCCGAGCCCCGCCGCGCGCAACAGCCGCCCCCGCAGCGCGGCGAGGTCGATCTCGAGCCCGGCGAGGAACAGCAGGAAGGCGAGCCCCACCAGGGCGAGGACCTCGACGGGCTCGTCCACCTCGACCCAGCCGAGCACGGCAGGGCCGATGAGGATGCCGAGCACGATCTCGAGCACGACCGACGGCAGCCGCAGACCGGGCACCAGCCCGAGCAGCATCGGCGCCGCGAATCCCGCCGCGACGACGATCAGCAGGTTCTCGAACGAGATCTCCATCCCGCCCCGTGTGTCGAGGCGGGATGGAGATCGTTACGCGGGCAAGCTCAGGTCAGCCGGCGCACTGGTCGAGGCCGATCGCGGTGGCCTCCTTGCCGACGTCGGCGAACGGGTCATCGCTGTCGCCGGCGGCGACCAGCGCCTGGTCGAGCTCCTTGTTGCCGGCGCTGCAGATCGCGTTGTCCTGCTCGAGGAACTCCGCCTCGGTCAGCAGCGCGCTGGACGCGCCAGCGGCGATCGAGCTCGTCCGTCATCGCGCTATCGGTCGCGTCCACCGACAACCGGCCCGAGCCCGGGCTCACCGCAGCCCGCATTCCTGCGAGCCGTAGGCGCGCGACAGCTGCGCCGCGCGGCGCAGCGCCGCCGGCGGCCCGCGGTCGACGACCCCGACCGGGTCGGCGCGGATCTCGTCGATCCCGTCCTCGGTCGCGGCGACGATCGCCTCGACCGCCTCGCTCGTCGCCCTTCGGAGCGCCGAGCGCCCGGATCGCGCGCACCTCGGCCTCGAGCGCCGGGATCGCGACCCCGATCACCACCCGCTTCACCTCCGCCGGCGGCGGATCGGACCTGCCGCCGATCAGGTCGTCGCCGGCGGCCTCGATCCGCGCGTTGGTCGACGCGCAGATCCGGTCGGCCTCACGCAGGAACTGGACCTTGGCGATCGGCCGAGAGACACCGGCCGCGTACGTGGTGTCGCCGTCATCGCCGCCGCAGCCGGACAACGCCACGGCCGCGAGAACCGCGGCCGCAGCGATCGCCGCTCGCCGCTCGCCGCTCGTCATTCGAGTGAACCTCGATCGAGCGGCGAACGACGAGTAACGTCAGACCCTCTGAATCAGCGTGCCGGTCCCGAGCCCGCCGCCGCAGCACATGGTGACCAGCCCGGTCTCCTTGTCGGTGCGCTCGAGCTCGTGGAGCAGCGTCGTCATCAGCCGCGCGCCGGTGGAGCCGAGCGGGTGACCGAGCGCGATCGCGCCGCCGTTGACGTTGACGCGGTCCATGTCGGGCTCGAGCTCGCGACGCCAGGCGGCGAGCACCGAGGCGAAGGCCTCGTTGACCTCGATCAGGTCGATGTCGTCGATCTTCATCCCGTTGCGCTCGAGGATCTTCCGGGTCGCGGGGATCGGGCCGGTGAGCATGATCACCGGGTCGACGCCGACCGTGGTCTGGTCGACGATCCGCGCCCGCGGCGTCAGCCCGAGAGCGTCGGCCTTCTCGCGGGTCATGAGCAGGACCGCGGCGGCCCCGTCGGAGACCTGCGACGAGTTCCCGGCGGTCACCTTGCCGTCCTCCTTGAACACCGTCTTCAGCTGCGACAGCGCCTCGAGGTTGGTGTCGGGGCGGATGCCCTGGTCGGTGGTGTAGGTGTCGCCGTTGACCTGGAAGGGGACGATCTCGCGATCGAAGCGGCCCTCCTCGGTGGCCTTCGCCGCCAGCTGGTGGGAGCGAACGCCGATCTCGTCGAGCTCCGAGCGCGGGATCTCCCACTGGTCGGCGATCATCTCGGCCGAGATCCCCTGCGGGACCAGGTTGTAGCGCTCCATCAGCTCGGGCGAGAACGCGAACCCGTGCTCCTTCTGCACCTCCATCGAATCGGCGAAGGAGATGTGGCCCATGTGCTCGACGCCCCCGCCGATCGCGACGTCGTGCACGCCCGACGCGATCAGCGCCGCGGCGAAGTTGATCGCCTGCTGGGCGGAACCGCACTGGCGGTCGACGGTGGTCGCCGGGGTCTCGATCGGCAGCCCGGCCTCGAGCCAGGCGTTGCGGCCGATGTTGAGCGCCTGCTCGCCGAACTGCTGCACGCAGCCCGCGACGACGTCCTCGACCTCGGCCGGGTCGATCCCGGCGCGGTCGATCACCTCGTTGTAGGTGCGCGCCAGCAGGGTCGACGGGTGGACGTCCTTGTAGTAGCCCTTCTCCGGATGGCCGCGGCCGACCGGCGTGCGGACGGCCTCGACGATCACGACCTCGCGTCCTGAGAACTTCCCGTTAGCGGCCATCAGCTTTCCTCCAAAGTTCGTCCGACAGTCAGTTTCATGATGGAACTCAAGTCTAACGCCCTCGCCTAGCCCCGCGTCGCCTCGGACTCGGTGACCCCGGGCGGCGTCCAACCCGGCCCGCGGAAGACGACGCCGAGCTTGTCGCGCCAGCGCTCGGCGCGCCTGATGTCGTGCCACATCGCGATGTACTCGTGGAAGGCGACCCTGATCGGGCGATACGTGCGCAGTTGTGTGGTGAGGCCGTAGCGGACGCGCTCGCCCTCGGGTTCGTAGGTGCCGAACGCTCGGTCCCAGATGATCAGGATGCCGCCGTAGTTGCGGTCAAGGTATTGCTCGTTGACGCCGTGGTGGACGCGGTGATGCGACGGCGTGTTGAAGATCGCCTCGAACCAGCGCGGCAGCTTGCGGATCTTCTCGGTGTGAATCCAGAACTGGTAGATCAGCGACCACGCCTGGGCGAGCAGCACCATCCACGGCTCGAACCCGACCGCCGGCATCCAGAGCCAGAACGGGAAGTAGGTCATCGGCACCCAGGTCTGGCGCAGCGCGGTCGAGAGGTTGTAGTGCTCGCTGGAGTGGTGGACGACGTGGCTCGCCCAGAAGGCGCGGCTCTCATGCGAGATCCGGTGAAACCAGTAGTAGGAGAAGTCGTCGGCGAAGAAGAGCAGCACCCAGACCCACCAGTCGTCCGGGCTGAGGCGCAGCGGGGTCAGCTCGTAGATGCCGACGTAGGCGGCGAGGACCACGAACTTCCAGCCCGACGTTGATGACGACGTTGCCGAGCCCCATCGTCAGGCTCGTGCGCGTGTCGCGCGCCTCGTAGCCGATCAGACCCTCGTTCTCGGCCCGGACCTGGCGGAACGACAGGTACTCGAGCACCAGCAGTAAGACGAAGAAGGGGATCGCGTAGTACAGGACCTCGGCCATGCGCCGCGTGATAGTAACCGTCGGGCGATGGGGAGTTCAGAGGGATACGCGCGACCCGCGATCGCCGGCAGCGGCACGATCGCGTGCGGCCTCGCCGCCTGCGCGACGCAGACGGCGGAGGTGAAGTTGCTCGCCCGCAGCGACGCTTCCGCGTGGCGGGCCGAGGAGAAGGCGCAGGCGGAGGCGCGCAAGCTCGACCGCGGCATGCCGGAGCGGATCAAGGTGACCACCGACCCGACCACGCTCGCCGAGTGCGACGTGGTCGTCGAGGCGATCGCTGAGGATCCCGACGCGAAGGCCGAGCTGCTGGCGATCCTGGTCGCGGCGGCGCCCAACGCGGACCTGGCGACGACGACGTCGTCGCTACCGGTCGGCGCGCTCGGCGAGGCAGCCGGGGCGAGCGAGCGCTTCTACGGCCTCCACGTCTTCAATCCGGTCGCGCGCATGGAGCTGGTCGAGCTCTGCCTGCCGGCCGGGCTCGCGCCCGAGGTCGGCGAGCGCGCGCGGGCGTGGTGTGCTGCGATCGGCAAGACGGCGGTCGAGGTTCCCGACCTGACCGCGTTCGTCGTCAACCGGCTGCTGTTCCCGTACCTGTTCGAGGCGGTGCGGCTGATGGAGTCGACCGGAATGCACGCGAGCGATGTCGACGCCTGCATGACGCTCGGTGCGGGGCACCCGATGGGCCCGCTGCGCCTGCTCGACTTCGTCGGCCTCGACGTCGCCGCGGCGATCGGCGACAGCCTCGACCGCCACGGCGCGGGCAGCGGCGCCGACCACGTCCCCAAGCTGATCACCGAGATGATCGCGGCCGGCAAGCTCGGCCGAAAGTCGGGAGCGGGCTTCTACGAGTACTGAGCCGCGCTCGCCGCGGCGCAGCGCCTTGCTCTAGGCCGCCTGGCGGCGCTTCGGCGCCGTCGGCTCACGGTGGGTGCCGCAGAGGTCCCAGACGACCTCCGCCTCGGAAACGCCCTGGCGGCGGGCCTCCTCGGCCACGCTCTCCCACGGCAGCTGCGCGTCCGGGAGCTCGTCCCAGCGCGCCAGCTCCATCGCCTCCAGCGCCCCCCTCAATGCCGGTCCCAGATGCTCCTCCGCGCCCAGCATCGCCCGCAAGACCTCGAGCTGCTTATCGGTGAGCTTGATGACCCACATTTCCTACCCCTGGGTCGCTGACTTGGACCATGTGGACGCTATGGCGCCCCACGGACGGAAGCGGGTGCCCGAATCGCCGCTAGGAGCGATCTTCGGTGGCCGACTCCGGCGCCAGGGCGCGGTGCTCGGCGGTCACCGGGTGGATCCGGATCGCGATGATCCGATTGTCGCGCACCGACTCGACCCGGAGCTCGTAGCCGTCGGCGCGGACCTTGTCGCCGCGCTTCGGCAGGCGCCCGAGCTCGGAAAAGACGTAGCCGCCGATCGAGTTGAAGGCGTCGGAGTCGACCGGGAGCTGGATCCCGGCGTCCTCGAGGTCGCCGAGCGGGACGTGGCCGCGCACGTACCAGTCGCCGTCGGTGAGCCGGCGCAGCGAGGTGGCGCGGGCGTCGGTCTCGTCCTCGATCTCGCCGACGACCTCCTCGAGGATGTCCTCGATGGTCACGATCCCGACCGTGCGCCCGTACTCGTCGGAGACGATCCCGATCGAGGAGCGCTGGCGCTGCAGCTCGGCGAGCAGATCGTCGAGCGGCTTCGTCTCGGGAAAGACCGGCACGTCCCGCACCGCCGGCTCGAGCGAGGCGTCGCCGCCGGCGTTCAGGTACAGGCGGATGAGACTGTTGTTGTGGAGGATCCCGCGGACCTTGTCGGGGTTGTCGTCCTCCACCACGACGAGGCGGGTATGGCCGGAGGAGACGCAACGGCGCAGCCCCTCCTCGACCGTCTCGTCGGCGTTCACGGTGACCACGGCCGGGATCGGCGTCATCACCTCGCGGGCCTGCTGCTCGTGCAGGTGAAAGACGCCGCCGAGCATCACGGCCTCGCCCGGGTCGAGGCTGCCGCCCTTGGCGGAGGTCTGGATGATCTCCTTGAGGTCCGCCGAGGTGTGCTTCTCGCCGAGGTCGTGAGGGTCGACGCCGAACAGGCGGACGATCGCGTTCGACGCCTTGTTGAGCGCCCAGATGAACGGCTTGCTGATCGCCGTGAAGGTGTTGAGCGGCCGCGACAGGGCGCGGGCAACGCCCTCGGCGCGCGTGATCGCCAGCATCTTCGGCACCTGCTCGCCGATCGTGATGTGCAGCGAGGTGGCGACCACGAAGGAGATCGCGAACGCGGTGATGGTCGCGCCGGTCCCATCGCCGAGCGCCGGCTCGATCAGCTGCGCGATCGCGGGCTCGCCGAGGAAGCCGATCCCGATCGAGGCCAGGGTGATCCCGAACTGGCAGGAGGCCAGCGACTCGTCGATCTTGTCGAGCTGCTCGAGCGCCTCCTCCGCGCCGGACTCGCCCTCCTTCGCGAGCGCCTCGATCCGTCCCTTGCGGGTCCGCACGAGCGCGAACTCGGCAGCCACGAAGAGCCCGTTGAGGAGCACGAGCAGGACGAGCAGGGCGAGGAAGAGCGCCGTCACCGCTGATCAGGGTGGGGCCGTGATTGCGGCCGCGTACTTCGGGGGAGGTCGTCGTCCATGGAGGACGAGCGAACGGTAGCAGCGGCGGTGGCTAACGTCGCTTGCCGCTTCCGCCGTCGTTTGGCCGGACTCGGGCGCGCCGCCGTTTGGCGTCCGCCGGCGCTTCACCGGCGCCGAGCCCGGGATAACGTCCTCTGCGTGGATCAGGACCAGACTCCGTACCTCGACGCGCTGATCGCTTACGCCGATCGCAATCCTGGGCGCTTCCACGTGCCGGGGCACAAGGGCGGGCCGGGAGCCGATCCCGCCCTCCGTGAGGCGATCGGCGAGCCGGCCCTGCGCCTCGACGTCCCCGCGGGGATCGAGGGGATCGACATCGGCCCGGATCCAGCGCGGGCGCCCTTCCAGCTCGCCCAGCGGCTCGCCGCCGACGCCTGGGGCGCGCGGCGCAGCTGGTTCCTGGTCAACGGCGCCTCCGGCGGCAACCACGCAATCTGCCTCGCGCTCGCGCACCGCGGCGACCGCGTCGTCGTCCAGCGCAACGTGCACTCGTCGATCATCGACGGGCTGATCCTCTCCGGGATGCGACCGCGGTTCGTGGCTCCCGAGCTCGACCCCGAGCTCGGTATCGCCCACTGCCTCACACCCGACTCGCTCGCCGCAGCGCTCGACGAGGCACCCGACGCCGTCGCCGCGATGATCGTCACGCCCACCTACTTCGGCGCCGTCGCCGACGTCGCAGCGCTGGCCGAGGTCGCGCACGCGCACGGGCTCCCGCTGATCGCCGACGAGGCCTGGGGATCGCACCTGCACTTCTCCTCGGCGATGCCGACCGCGGCGCTCGAGTGCGGTGCCGACGTGGTCCTCTCCTCGACCCACAAGATCTCCGGCTCGCTGACCCAGTCGGCGGTCCTGCACGTCGGCGATTGCGGCGACCGGATCGACGACCGGATCCTCGACCGCGCCGTCACCCTGGTCGAGTCGACGAGCCCGAACGCGCTGCTCACCGCGTCCCTCGACGCAACCCGCCGCCAAGCCGCGGTCCACGGCGAGGAGCTGCTCGCCGAGACGGCCGCGTCGCTGGCCGAGCTGCGTCAACGGATCCGAGAGATCCCGGGCCTCGACGTGCTCGACGACCGGATCGTCGGCCGCGCCGGGGTGCACGCATACGATCCGACCCGGCTCGTCGTCGACGTCCGCGGCCTCGGCGCCACCGGCCACCGGATCGCCCGGATCATGCGCGAGCAGGACGACATCAACCTCGAGCTCTTCTCCGAGAACGTGATCGTCGCCGTGTTCGGGATTGGCGAGCGCGCGGCGCGCACCGGGGAGCGGCTGGTCGAGGCGCTCGAGCACGCCGGCGAGCGGATCGGCGAGGAGGACGAGGAGGAACAGCTGCCGCCGTTCGCCGAGCCGCCGCCGTGGGGCCCGACCGAACTCAGCCCGCGCGAGGCGTTTCTCATCGGCCAGGAGGTGGTCGCGTTCGACGAGGCCGAGGGACGAATCGCCGCCGAGTCGCTGGCCGCCTACCCGCCCGGGGTCCCAAACGTGCTTCCTGGCGAGCGGCTCACCCGCCCGACGCTCGACTACATCGCCGACTCGGTCGCCCACGGCGGCCTCGTGCGCGGCGCGTCGGACCGCACGCTGAAGACGATCCGAGTCGTGGCGGCATGACGGCGTGGGGCGCTGACAGCGAGACGGGCACCCTTCGCCACGTCCTCCTCGGCCCGGCCGAGAACTTCCGCTGGTTGCCGACCAGCGCGATCTCGAAGGCGACCCTCGAGAGCGGCGCCAGCTTCGACTCGGAGCTCGCCCGCGCCCAGCATCGCGAGCTGGTCTCGATCTACGAGTCCGCGGGCGTCGTCGTCCACCAGCTCGAGCCCGATCCGGCGCTCCCCTACCAGTGCTTCGCGCGCGACTCGAGCGTGATGATCCCGGACGGCGCGGTCGTGACCCAGCTCAAGCAGCAGTGGCGTCGCGGCGAGTACGCGCCGGTGATCCGCTTCTACCAGGAGAACGAGATCCCGATCTCGCGGATGATCAGCGCAGGCTCGATCGAGGGCGGCGACGTGACGATCGTCGAGCCCGGGGTGATGCTGATCGGCAACGGCGAGGAGCGGACCGAGATCCAGGCGGCGCGCCAGCTCGCCGGGTGGATGGAGGAGCTCGGCTGGGAGGTGCGGATCGAACCCATCCCCGGCCAGTTCGTCCACATCGACGTGCTCGTCTCGATCCTGGCGCCGAAGCTCGCCGCGGTCTGCGTCGAGTCGGCCTCGGGAGGGCTGACCCAGTGGCTGCGCGCCAGGGGCTTCGAGATCCTCGAGGTCTCGACCGCGGACGCGTTCGAGCTCGGCGTCAACGCGATCTCGCTCGGCGACGAGCGAGTGATCTCGACCGCGGGCTCGGCGAAGCTGAACGAGCAGATGCGGGCGCTCGGGCTGACCGTCTTCGACCCCGACCTCTCGATGTTCACGAAGGGCGGCGGCGGGGCGCACTGCCTCGCCCAGGCGCTCGACCGCGACCTGGAGGGCTGAGCGATGGCGGGCACCTCAACGATCGACTCCGCCCGGGTGATCGCGGAGCTGCGGGAGCTCGCCACGCGCACCGGCGACGACCGCGGCGCCCAGCGCCTTTGCTGGGGGCCGGGGTGGGTGCGGGCGCGTGGCTATCTGACCGAATTGCTGGCCGAGCTCGGGATCGAGCCCGAGACCGACGAGGCCGGCAACCTCTGGGCACGGCTCGAGGGGGCCGATCCCGAGGCGGATGCGGTCGTGGTCGGCTCGCACGTCGACTCGGTCCCCGACGGCGGCTGGCTCGACGGGGCGCTCGGGGTGTTCGCCGGGCTCGGCGTCCTGCGCGCATGGGCCGGCTCCGGGCCGCCGCGGCCGCTCGTGCTCGTCGACTGGGCGGACGAGGAGGGCGCCCGCTTCGGCCGCAGCCTCTTCGGCAGCTCGGCCTTCTCCGGGACCCTCGACCCGAAGGCGCTCGACGGGCTGCGCGACGCCGACGATCGCGGGATCGCCGAGGTGCTGGGCGAGCACGGGGTGGAGCTCGACCGCGCGACCGAGTCTGGCGCGCGGCGGGCGGGGCTCGGCTCGTACCTCGAGCTGCACATCGAGCAGGGTCCGCGGATGGAGCTCGAGGGCCTGCGCGCGGCGGCCGTCACCGGCTGCGCCGGGGTCGAGCGGCTGCGCTTCGGCTTCTCCGGGCAGGCCTCACACGCCGGGACGACGCCGATGGACGCGCGAGGCGACGCGGGCCTCGCCGCCGCTGAGGCGGCACTCGCGATCGAGCGAATCCCGGCCGCCGAGGGCGGGGTCGCGACCACCGGCGAGTTGCGCCTCGAGCCGGGCATCCCGACGGCGGTCGCCGGCCGGGCGACGCTCGCCGTCGACCTGCGCAACCCCGACGCCGAGGCGCTGGCGCGGATGCTCGAGGCCGCCCGCGCCGCCTGCGCTGACGCCGCCTCAGGGCGCGGCTGCGAGCTCGACGAGCAGCCGGTCTGGAGGATCGAGCCAATCGCGTTCGACACCGGGCTCGTGTTCGCCGCCCGCGACGCGTGCGCCGAGGTGGCCGGCGAGCCGGCGAGCCTCTCGAGCGGCGCCCTGCACGACGCGGCCGAGGTCGCCCGGGTGCTGCCCGCGGTGATGGTCTTCGCCCCCTCGAAGGGCGGGATCAGCCACGCCCGCGAGGAGGACACCGACGAGGCCGACCTCGCGATCGCGATCGAGGCGTTCGCCGCGCTCGCGGCGCGCGCCCTGACCCGCGGCTGACCCGCCGCCGCACCGGCCGCGACCGCCGCGCCGCCACCGCCGCGCCGCCGAGATTCATCCTGACCACCTCTGAGGTGGTTGAGGTGAAAGTCGGCGTGAGGGGGCTTACACGGAACGGATCCGTGTAACGGACACGGGGCGAGGACGACTACCGCATCGATCCCCAACCGAAGGAGCGCCCGTGAGCGATCGAGACGTCCTCAGCCCGAAGCAGGCGGAGCTGTGCGAGACCAGCACCACCGACTACTCGGACCTCAAGGCGATGTTCATCAACTGCACCCTCAAGCGCAGCCCCGAGGTCTCCAACACGCAGGGCCTGATGGACATCTCGATCGAGATCATGCGGCGCAACGGGGTCGAGGTCGAGAACATCCGCGCGATCGACCACCAGATCGCCACGGGCGTCTGGCCCGACATGACCGAGCACGGCTGGGACGCCGACGAGTGGCCCGCGATCTTCGGGCGGGTGATGGCCGCCGACATCCTGGTGCTCGGGATGTCGATCTGGCTCGGGGAGAAGTCCTCGGTCGCGACGCAGATCGTCGAGCGCCTCTACGGCAACTCCCACCTGCTCAACGACGCGGGCCAGTACGCGTACTACGGCCGCGTCGGCGGCTGCCTGGTGACCGGCAACGAGGACGGCGTCAAGCACTGCGCGATGAACACGCTCTACTCGCTCCAGCACCTCGGTTACACGATCCCGCCGCAGGCGGACTCGGGCTGGATCGGCGAGGCCGGGCCCGGCCCCTCCTACCTCGACGAGGGCTCCGGCGGCCCCGAGAACGACTTCACCAACCGCAACACCACGTTCGCGACCTGGAACATGCTGCACCTGGCGCGGATGCTCAAGGACGCCGGCGGGATCCCGACCCACGGCAACAGCCGCAAGGACTGGGACGCGGGGTGCAGGTTCGACTTCGCGAACCCGGAGCACCGGGCCTAGGTCGCCGCTCACCGCTCGCCGCCGCGTCGAAGGAGGGTCGATAGGTTTTCGACATGAGCGCCACCTACGACCGTCTCGCCCAACTGCCGATCACGATCGAGTCCTACGAGCTCAGCGGCCACGACCGCGAGTTCGGGGCCTTCACTCGCCCGTCCACCGTCGTCCACCTGCGCGGCGACGGCCAGGAGGGGATCGGTGAGGACGTCGTCTACGACGTGCTCGACCACATCGCCAACCGCGACGCCGGGCCGGTGCTCGACCTCGCGGGCCCGGCGACTCTCGGCGAGGCCTGCGCGCGGCTCGGCGAGCTCGACCTGTTCCCGGGCGCGCCGCCGGAGCGCGAATCGTCGCGCCACTACCGGCGCTGGGCGTACGAGTCGGCGGCGCTCGACCTCGCGCTGCGCCAGAACGGGGTCTCGCTCTGGGAGGCCGTCGAGCGCGACCCGCAGCCGCTGCGCTTCGTCTGCTCGACCCGCCTCTCGAGCTTCGACGGCGACGCCAAGTCGTCCACCGAGCAGATCCGCAACCGCCTCGCCCGCTACCCGGACCTGGAGTTCAAGCTCGACCCCGAGAACGACTGGGACGCGGCGCTGATCGACGAGATCGCCGCGCTCGCCCCCGTCCGGGTGCTGGACCTCAAGGGCATGTACTCGGGCACCCCGGTTGACGTCGACACCGACCCCGAGCTCTACCGAGCGGTCGCCGAGAAGTTCCCGGACGCCTACCTCGAGGACCCCGACATCAACGACGACACCCGTGAGGTGCTGGCGCCCCACGACGACCGGATCACCTGGGACGCGCCGCTCGAGTCGCTGGCCGACGTCCAGGAGCGCGCCCGCAAGGCGATCAACTCGAAGCCGTCGCGATTCGGCTCGCTCGAGGAGCTGCTCTCCATCTACGAGCACTGCGACGCGAACGGCATCGCGATCTACGGCGGCGGCCAGGGCGAGCTCATGTGCGGGCGCGGCCAGATCCAGTACCTGGCCTCGCTGTTTCACGCCAACACCCCCAACGACGTCGCTCCGTCCGGCTACAACGACCCGGCCGTGCCGAAGGGAATGCCGACCAGCCCGATGGACCCGTCGCAGTCCGAGACCGGCTTCCGCTGGGCGGAGTAGTAGGTTCGCTGCGATGGCCAAGAAGAAAATGACGTTCGCCGACGCGCTCAACGACCAGATCGCGAACGAGTTCGCGGCCGCGATGCAGTACATCGGGATCGCGGTTCACTACGACTCCGAGACGCTGCCGCGGCTCGCGTCGTTCTTCTATCGCCAGGCGCTCGAGGAGCGCAGCCACGCGATGATGATGGTCCAGTACCTGCTCGACGTCGACGAGCCCGTGCAGATCCCCGGGATCGCCGACCAGCAGTCGAAGTTCGACGACGACGTCAGCCCGGTGCGGATGGCGCTGGCGCAGGAGCAGCGGGTCGGCGAGGAGATCTACAAGCTGTTCGAGCTCGCGCGGGAGACCAAGGACTTCCGCGCCGAGCAGTTCATGCAGTGGTTCGTCAAGGAGCAGGTCGAGGAGGTCTCGTTGATGACCGACCTGCTCAACGTGGTCGAGCGCTCGGGCGACAACCTGCTGCTGGTCGAGGACTTCATCGCCCGCGAGGCGCTCGGCGAGGGCGGCGAGACCGACGCCCCGCCCGAGGCCGGCGGCGGCTGAGCCGCACGCCGCGCCGCGTAATCGGGTCCCGAGCTCAGACGACGCCGTGCGTGCGCAGGCTGGTGGCCGTCTCGGCGATCGAGTCGTCGAGCGGTCGCGGGCTCCAGCCCAGTAGCTCGCGGGCCCGCTCGTTCGAGTACTCGGCGCGCCGGCCGAGATCGCTGGTGATCGAGCGAACGCTCGAGTCGAAGAGCCCCATGGCCTTGACCAGCAGGTCGGGGGCGACGCGGCTCGGCACCTTTCCGGCGTCCGCTCCGAGCCGCTCGCGCAGCACATCGGCGACGTCGGACACCCACATGAACCGGTCGGTCGCGATGAAGCGCTTGCCCCCGGCCGCGGGGTCGGTCATCGCGCGGATCTCGAGGTCCGCGACGTCCCGCACGTCGACGAACGAGAAGCCGAGCCGCGGCATCGCCGGCATCCCCTTCATCAGCCGCTCGATCAGCTGCAGGGAGAACGAGCGGTCGTCGCTGAGCACCGGGCCGATGATCGCCCCGGGGTTCACGGTCGCGAGCCTCTCCTCCGCCCCCTCGTCGCGGACAAACTGCCAAGCCGCGCGCTCGGCGATCGCCTTCGACCGCGTGTACGGGGTCAGCGAGGCGTCGTCCCCGTCGGTCCAGTCCGCCTCCGTGTAGGTCGAGCCGTTGCTGGGCGGGCCGCCGCCCCTGACGGCGGCGACGGACGAGGTCATCACGATCCGCTCGACGCCGGCGTCCAAGCTCGCCCGCAGGACGCGCAACGAACCGTCGCGGGCGGGGACGATGAGCTCGTCCGGGTCCTTCGGCTGTGCCGGCGGGAACGGCGAGGCGACATGGAGGACGTAGGTGCAGCCGGCGACGGCCTCGGGCCACCCGGCGTCGTCGCTCAGATCGGCGGCGACGACCGAGAGCCGGCCGTCCGCCTCAGCCCCCGCCGCCGCCACCGCCGCACGGACGTCGCCCTCGCGGGCGGGGTCGCGGACGGTCGTGCGCACCGAGTAACCGCGGTCGAGCAGCTGCGCGATGCACCAGCCGCCGAGGTAGCCGGTCCCGCCGGTGACGAGGACGGTCTGATTCGCGGCGTTGCTCACACGGCCAATCTAGTCCGCCGCCGCCGAGCGCGCGGCGCAGACCCGCGGCTCCAGGTGCCGCCGGAGGGCGGATCCGCCCGACCTCCGGCCGGCGGGAGTTGACGTCTGCCGCGCATTCCGCAACGATCATCGGGTGCTGCTCACCCGCAGCCGGCGAGTAAGAACGTCCGTCCTGGTCGGAGCGCTCGCGATGCTTACCGTTGCGCTCGCCGTAGGGATCGCCTCGGCCGTCACCGGGCAGTTGACCTTGCGAGCCTGCTTTGCCGATACGGCGGCGGCCGGCTGCTCGGTGCCCGCGGTGGCGGCGCTCGACGGGGCACATGGTGTCGCGACGAGCGCCGACAACAAGTCCGTCTACGTGACTTCTCAGGGCGACAACTCGATCTCCCACTTCAGCCGCGACCCGGCGACCGGCAGCCTGAGCTTTCAGGGCTGCGTCGCCGTTTCGGGGACGACGGGCTGCTCTGCACCCGCGCAGGCCTCGCTCAACGGCCCGACCGGAGTCGCCGTGAGCCCGGACAACAAGTCGGTCTACGTGGCTTCGCGCTTCGCCGGCTCGATCACTCACTTCAGCCGCGACCCGGCGACCGGCAGCCTGAGCTTTCAAGGCTGCTTCGCCGATACGGCGGTGGCCGGTTGCGCGGTGCCCGCACAGGCGGCGCTCGACCAAGCGATCGATGTCGCGGTCAGCCCGGACAACAAGTCCGTCTACGTCGCGTCCCTAAATGACGATTCGATCTCCCACTTCAGTCGCGACCCGACCACGGGCAACCTGAGCTTTCAGGGCTGCTTCGCCGATACTGCCGCGGCCGGTTGCGCGGTGCCCGCGCAGGCGGCGCTCGACGAGGCGTACGACGTCGTGGTGAGCGGCGACGGTGGCTCGGTCTACGCCGCTTCACACGCCGACGACTCGATCTCCAGCTTCACTCGCGACCCGACCACGGGCAACCTGAGCTTTCAGGGCTGCTTCGCCGATACGGCGGCGGCCGGTTGCGCGGTGCCCGCACAGGCGGCGCTCGACGGCGCGCAGGCGGTGGCGGTGAGCGGCGACGAGACGTCCGTTTACGTCGTCTCAGAGAACGACAGCTCGGTCTCGGCGTTCGCGCGCGACCCGACCAACGGCAACCTGAGCTTTCAGGGATGTAGCGCCGATACTGCCGCGGCCGGTTGTGCGGTGCCCGCAACGGCTGCCCTGAGCGTCGCCCAGGGAGTGGCGGTGAGCCCGGACAGCAGGTCGGTTTACGTTGCCGCACTCGAAGACTCGATCTCCAGCTTCACCCGCGACCCGACCACGGGCAACCTGAGCTTTCAGGGCTGCTTCGCCGATACGGCGGCGGCCGGTTGCGCGGTGCCCGCGCAGGCGGCGCTCGACGATCCGATCGACGCCGCGGTGAGCGCCGACGGCACGTCCGTCTACGTCGTTTCTCGGCTCGACGATTCGCTGACGGACTTTGCCCGCGAGGTCCCGCCGCCGAGCTCGACGACGCCCGGCAAATGCCGCGGACAGACGGCGACCCTGACCGGCACCACCGGCAACGATGTGATCGAGGGGACCGCCACGCGCGATGTGATCGCCGGACTGAATGGCAACGACCGCGTCCGGGGGCGAGGTGGTAAGGACCTGATCTGTGGGGCGGGCGGCAAGGACAGGTTGAGCGGCGGCGGGAGCGCCGATTCGCTGATCGGGGGAAACGGCAAGGACACGCTGATCGGCGGCGGCGGCAGCGACAAGTGCAAGGGAGGCGCAGGCAAGGACACGGTCAGCGGCTGCTAGACGAGTCGGGAGGCTTAACGAATCGGCGCCCACCTAGGTGGCCCGGCCCGGCGCGCGCTCACCACATCACCGACTCGTCGTAGTAGGTCCCCTGCGCCGCGGGCAGTGGCCGGTAGCCGAGCAGGCGCTGGGCCTTCTCAGTACTGAGCGCGCAGGCGTTGCCGTGGGTCAGGTTCGGGACGCCCGGGAAACGGTCGCGGATCGCGGCCTGGACGTCGCCGACCCCCGGGTCGACGTCGGCGTCGGCAAGGTTGAAGGCCTCGAACGCGAAGGAGTCCGGGGCCTCGAGCGCGCAGGCGAAGCCGGCCGCCAGGTTCTCGAGCGAGCTGCAGACGTAGAAGTTGTTGGCGGTGGTCGCCCGCACGCCGGGGTACTCGAGCCGCAGCGCGACACCCTGCGTCGCCCCCTGTGGGCAGGCGTCGGCCAGGTAGCGCTCGAACTCCGCCTTCAGGTGCCCGTAGAGCGTCTGACCGTCGGCGAGCGCCGGCAGGTAATTGGTCTCGAGGATCGGGAACTGGTCGACCTGAACCGGGTCGTGGATCCGGTACACCTGGGCCGAGGAGGCGAACACGAACCTCGGGACGCCCGCGGCGCGGGCGGCCTCGAAGACGTTGATCGAGGCGTCGTAGTTGAGGCGGTAGAAGTCCGACTCGACCATCCCGGGCATGAACGGATGCGGGATCCCGGCGAGGTGGATGACCGCCTCGCTGCCGGCGAAGCGCTGCGCGAGCCGCGAGCGGACGTCTTGGATGTCGTCCCAGCTCGGGGGCAGCAGGCCGCGGTAGATGAGGGCGGGCTCGACCCGGCGCTGGGCTCGCCTGATCGCCTGCGCCGCGCGCAGGCGCGGGCCCGAGCGCGCGGTCCCGAGATAGCGGCGCCGCAGCAGCGCGGCGGCCGGCGCCCCGAGCCGGTCGAAGACCCGCGGCTCGAAGCCGAGCTCGCGCAGCCCGCGGACGACGCTCTGGCCCACGAAGCCACTCCCGCCGGTGATCGTGACCACGCGCCCGCTCATCGCGATTTCTCGAACAGGTCGCACCATGCCGAGATCCCTCGGCCCCAGCGGTCGACGTAGGCGTCGTCGCCGGCGGCCGCGACCAGGCCGGCGCCCATCTCGCGCATGCAGGCAAGCGGGGAGTCGGCCTCCAGGTCGACCGCGTCGACGATCTCCCAGAGCCGCTCGTTGGCGCCGATCCCACCGCTCTCCTTCTCGAGGTTGACGAACGGGTCGCTGGCTCGCCGGTGCTCGACCATCGGGCGCCCGCAGACGATCGGCAGCCGCAGGTGGCGGCAGATCCGCTGCAGGACCAACCCCGCCCAGATGTCGTCGAACCGCCCGTAGGGAGAGTCCTGCCCCATCGGCGGGAAGTACATGAGGCAGGCGAGCTCGCCGCGCAGGGCGAGGTTCATCCCCGAGATCGGGAAGTACTGCTCGCTTGCCAGAACCCTGGTCGGGGTCGCATGCACGAGCTCGACCTGGTCGGGGCCGACCCCGTTGGCCAGCGTCTGGACCGCGTCGAGGTCAGGGTTGGTGTCCCAGAGGCCGATGCTGACCGCGACCCGAAGCGTTCCGGTGTTCCGATAGGGGAGCCCTCTGACTCGCAGCCCGGGAACCGTGCTCTGCCAGACCGGGGTCCGGTCGAGATTGGCGAGGTGGGCGTCGAGGAACCCGTCGCCGGCCGGGTAGCAGTCGTCGTCGAGGGTGACGATCACCCGGGCGCCACGCTGCCACGCCTTCCAGAACCCGAAACCTCTGATCGCGCTGTCACGCTTCGAGATGATCCAGGGCGCGCTCAGGTCGCGTTCGATCTCGGTCCAGCTGTATGCCTCGATCGGACGTCCATCGGCAAGCGCCTCGGCCGCCGCCAGGTCGAGCGTCAGCTCGGGAGCGTCCTCGATCACGATCACGGCGTCCCATGGCCACGGGCGCCAGCAGCGCAGGAACTCGAGCAGCAGTTGCGGTCGCGCGGTCGGGATCACGAGGGTGTTCACAGCAACGCCCGGATCCGCTCGGGGATCGGCTCGCGCTCGCTGCCTTCGAGGTCATCGCCGGCAAAGAACCATTCGCGGAAGGCGTCGACGTCGACCACCCGGCTCTCCCGGCCCAGCCCCTGCTCGAGGTCGTCCTGATTCCAGGTGCGCTCGACCGCCGCCCGGTGACGGGCCAGGCAGTGGTCATAGTCGACCCGGTGCAGGTGGATCAGGTACAGGCTGGGATCCGGGAGCACCTCGGGGGCGTTGGACTCGAAGTGGAAGCCGATCGTCCACGCGAGCGGGATCCGGCCGATGAGCCGCTTGGAGTACTTGGGCGACCGATGCCAGTATCCCCGTTGGCGCAGCAGCGGCTGATCGAAGCGCAGCGGCGCTTTCTCCTCCTCGGGGTAGTGGACGACGTTGTAGCCGGTGCAGCACGCGGCGGGTCCCTCGAGGCCGTCGACGTAGGCGGCGAGCCCGTCGTGGCGAAGTGGTTCGGCGACCACGAACTCATCCGCCTCCGCGAACAGGACCGCGTCGTAGGAGCCGAGTAGGAACGACTGGAACTCCTCGACCGTCGACTTCAGCCAGACGTGGTCGAAGCTCTTCTCCCGGTGCACGGGGACGACCGTGCAGAGCTCACCGATCGCCTCGGTGCTGCCGTCCGCGCTGTCGTGGTCGAGGACGTAGACGTCGGCGGGGTCGAAGTGACGACCGTAGTAATCGAGCCAGAGCGGCAGGAAGTCGGCCTCGTTCTGGACGATCGTGAACACGGCCCGGCTGCGGCGCCCGCCGAGGGTTCGCGACTGGTCGATGCGCACCTCGGTGCGATCGAGCTCGACGAGGTCGGCTCCGGCGCCCCTCGCAAGCAGGGAGATCCGCACCGGAGGGCCGGCAGCCCGCCGCAGATCCAGGGTCGCCTCCCACCCGGACCAGGCCGACCGCGGGACGTCCGGGTGCATCGCGGCGACGTCGGGGCGAAACATGCCGGTCCGCGCGCCCTCCGCCCGGCGCCCATCGACGAGCACGAGCAGCGGGTCCTCGAGCGGCCCGTCGGCGCCGAGCGCCCAGCCGCTCACCCGCAGCATGCCCCGGGGGACGACCGTCCCGGCCGGCGGCGAGTCGATGAACCCCTGCGTCACCGCACGAGACCTTCCCGCATCCGGCGCCATCTTGCAGTCAGCCCGGCCTAACGGCCCGACGGATGTCGCGGAGCCCAGCTTGACAACGGTGACAACGGGTGGAGGATCGGGGCAAGCCGAGCACAGGGTTGCTCAAAGAGAGGAGAGGCGAATGGCTGATGCCGCACTGTTCATCGGATGGGGCCAGGTGGTGCGCGGACGCGAGAAGCGCGCCGTCCAGGTATTCAACGAGAGCGTTGAGTACTGGGGAGGGCTTCAGGGCGACGGCAAGATCGAGGACTTCGAGGTGGTGCTCCTCACGCCGCACGGCGGCGACCTGCAGGGCTTCGCCCTGCTGCGCGGCAGCGAGGAGCAGATCGGCAAGCTACGCGCCGACGAAGAGTTCACGCGCCGAATCACGCGGGCCGACCTGATCGTCGAGTCCCAAGGTGTGATCGACGCGGCGATCGGCGAGGGCATCGCCCGCGCCATGGGCCAGTACCAGGGCGAGGTCGACGACCTGGATTAGCCCTTCGCCCGAGCTGGTTTCTTAGCCGGGGCTCCCCGGTCACGGTTCCGCTGCGCCTGCCGAGAACGCCGCCACGGTCACACCGGCCGCTAGGCTCGCCGCATGGAGGAGGCCCTGGGCGCCGTCTTGTTCTTGGCACTGGTGATTGCCTACGCCTTGATCTGTCGCTGGATCGGGAACTTCGCAAATTCGAAGGGCTACTCATACTGGGCCTTCGCTCTCTTCTCGTTTTTCGCTACTCCGATCTGGGGCTTCGTGCTTGCGTGCCTGGTTTCGGAGCGCACG
Organism: uncultured Solirubrobacterales bacterium; assembly: GCA_963828755.1. GTDB lineage: Bacteria > Actinomycetota > Thermoleophilia > Solirubrobacterales > 70-9 > WHSW01. The sequence continues at coordinate 82,108 of CAWHFY010000003.1, forward strand.
GGGCCCAACCGAGCACCGCAGCGGAACCCACCCGCCTGAGGCGACCGCCCGCACCCCACCGCCGCTCGCTCGCGCTCGGCGTCGTGCTCCCCATTCGGTAGTAACCGAGGTCACGATCTGGAGTAAACCTCGCCCGGTCAATGGCCAAGTGGGAGTTATAGGGCGTCGGGGCGCATACACGAGGTGCCCGCTAGGACCGCATACAGAACTGTGGCCCCGTGGATGGGGACCGAAGCTCAGGTCGAGGGAGAGGGTTAGATGCAGAGGACCACCGCTTGGACCGCGGGAGCGCGGCGATTCGCAGTGCTACCGGCGCTAACAGGAGCGCCAACGCCGAGGTTCGGTCCCGCACTGATCGGTGCCCTCGGTGCCCTGGCGATCTTCGCGATCGCCGTACCGGCGACTCGCGCGCAGGCGGCGACCACGGCGGGCGCGGTGGTCTCCAACGGCACCGTCCAGCTCGGCGTCAACTCCGAGGGCAGCCTCAACTACGACTGCGCCACCGAGGGCGACACCGGATGCCCCGATCCGTCCGCCGAGACAGGCGTGGTCGGCCTGCGTTTTGCCCCGTTGAACCTCGAGTCGACCGCTCCGGGCTGTCTTTGTGAGGGCTGGGGCGTCGCTGACGCTGCCAGCGGCCTGACGGGCTCCGCCAACGAGGAGATCGGCAACCAGAACCTCACGGTCGACTCGTTCACCGCGCCGACCGCGAATCAGGCGATCTCGAACGTACTGATCTCGGATCCCAGCATCCCCGGCTACGCGATGCGAGTCGTCCAGGACTACCACCCGTCGCCGCTGAGCCCGAATCTCTACGTCGACACGGTGACGATCACGAACACCGGGACGAACCCGCTCACCGACCTGCGCTACCGCCGGGTGATGGATTGGGACATCGAGCCGACCGCGTTCGACGAGTGGGTGACCAACCAGGGGACGTCGCCCCAGCTGCTGTTCAGCTCCGACGACGGCTTCGCGCCGTCGGATCCGCTCGCCGGCCCCTCCTACATCGACTCTGAGGCCGTCTGCGGAACCGCCTACACCGGCGCCTGCCAGTTCACCGACCTCGGGTCCGGGGGCACGTATCCCACGACGACCAGCCCCGACGACCACGGGGGCCTGTTCGACTTCGGGCTCGGCGCGCTCGCGCCCACCGAGTCGCGCTCGTTCAACGTCTACTACGGCGCCGCCAACGGCGAGGCGGCGGCGACCCAGGCGCTCCAGGACGGCGGGGCGCAGGTCTACTCGCTCGGCGAGTCGAACTGCGGCGGCACCACGGTCGAGACCTGCTTCGACACGCCGGCGGGCGATCCGGCGGGCGTCACCCAGGGCAAGCCGGCGACGTTCATGTTCGGTTTCGTGACCACGATCGGCGACCTCTCGATCACCAAGACCGATACGCCCGATCCGGTGGTGGTGGACCACAACCTCACCTACGCAATCCATGTCAGCAACAACGGCCCCCAGGCGGCTGCCGGCGTCCAGGTGACCGATCCGCTGCCGGCGGGCGTCGACCTCGTCTCGGCCACGCCGGACCAGGGATCGTGCTCGGGCACCACGACGGTGACCTGCAACCTCGGCTCGCTCGCCCTGAACGGCGACGCCGACATCTCCGTCGTTGTCACCCCGCACAACGTCACCGCCGATCTGGCCAACACCGCGACGGTGACCAGCACGAGCACCGACGCGAACCCGTCGAATGACACGGCGACCTCGCATACGCAGGTGATCCCCGACGGCCCGCCGCAGCTGCTGACGGTCAACAAGAACGGAACGGGCACCGGAACGGTCACGAGCTCGCCGTCCGGGATCGACTGCGGGAGCACATGCAGCGCGAGCTTCGCGCAAGGCTCGACGGTGACCCTGACCGGGACGCCGGGCGCGAACAGCCAGACCGTCTCCTGGTCGGGCTGCGACTCGGTCAACGGGTCGAATCAGTGCATCGTCGCGATGACCAGCGCCAAGTCGGTGACCGCGACCTTCAACCTCGTCCAGCGGACCCTGACGGTGACCAAGAACGGCTCGGGAACCGGGACGGTGGCCAGTTCGCCGAGCGGCATCAACTGCGGGGCGACGTGCAGCGCTCAGTACGACCACGGGACCTCGGTGACCCTGACCGGCACGCCGGGCGCCAACACCCAGGCCGTCTCCTGGTCCGGCTGCGACTCGGTCAACGGGTCGAACGAGTGCATCGTCGCGATGACCAGCGCCAAGTCGGTGACCGCGACCTTCAACCTCGTCCAGCGGACCCTGACGGTGACCAAGAACGGCACCGGTGGCGGCACCGTGACCAGCTCGCCCGGCGGAATCAACTGCGGCGCGACCTGCTCGGCGAACTACGACCACGGAGCCTCGGTCACCCTCACCGGCACCCCGGCCGCCGACAGCTCGGCAGTCACCTGGTCGGGATGCGACTCGGTCAACGGCTCGAACCAGTGCACGGTCGCTCTGACCAGCGCCAAGTCGGTGACCGCGACCTTCAACCTCGCTCAGCGCACCTTGACCGTCACTAAGAACGGTTCCGGTACGGGTACCGTGACCAGCTCGCCGGCCGGGATCAACTGCGGCGCCACGTGCAGCGCGCAGTTCACCCACGGTACGTCGGTGACCCTGACCGGAACCGCGGGCGCGAACACGGCGCCGTGGTCTGGTCGGGCTGCGACTCGGTCAACGGGTCGAATCAGTGCATCGTCGCGATGACCAGCGCCAAGTCGGTGACCGCGACCTTCAACCTCGTCCAGCGGACCCTGACGGTGACCAAGAACGGCACCGGTGGCGGCACGGTGACCAGCTCGCCCGCCGGGATCAACTGCGGTGGCACGTGTTCGACCACCTTTGCTTACGGCACATCGGTGACCCTGACCGCCACAGCAAGCGTCGGAAGCAGCTTCGCGGGTTGGACCGGGGACTGCTCGGGCACCGGTTCGTGCGCCGTGACCATGGACGCTGACCGTTCGGTCACGGCCACGTTCACGGCGGAGCAGCCACCGCCGCCCCACGGCGAGGAGTGCGATGGCCGCACCGCGACGATCGTCGGCACCGAGGGTAAGGACAATATCCACGGGACCAAGGGAGTGGACGTCATCGTCGGCCTGGGCGACAAGGATCAGATCAAGGGCCGTGACGGCAACGACGTCATCTGCGCTGGCGACGGCAAGGACCACGTCGTGGGCGGCAGTGGCAACGACCGCATCTTCGGCGAGGCCGGCAACGACCACCTGATCGGAAACCAGGGCAACGACCGCTTCGACGGCGGTCCCGGCAAAGACAAGTGCCTGGGCGGAGGCGGCAACGACACGTCGATCAACTGCGAGGACTAGTCGCCGCCCCGGCACCGGATTCGGGCCGCCGCCCGAGAACCCCGCCCTTGCACGGGAAGCGGTGAACGGGAGCGACGGGACTCGAACCCGCGGCCTCCGGCGTGACAGGCCGGATCATTAGCGGGTCTGTCGGCCATTCAGGCTAAGTAGGCTCCTCGTCCGAAGCGTCTATTCGGCCGCCCGGCCGCCTCGACGGGTTCCGCTACTCGATCGCGAACTCCTCGAGCTGACCGAGCTTGTAGTGAGGGCCGTTCTTCCCGGCAAGCGGACAGAGCAGCACGTAATCCCCCGCCTCCAGTGATTCCGTCACGTCCGCGGTCACGGATTCGCCAGGGCCGCTGCCGGTGGAGCGAATAACGTCCGTGGCCGACCCCTTCTTACCCTGCAATTCGTAGGCCTCGTCGACGGTGTATCCCTCACCCAGCCTCGCGAACACAAGGCCGTGCCCCTCCTCGCTCTCATTGTTCAGGGTCACCGACGTCGTTTCCGCGGTCGGTGTCGCCGAGACGTCCCAGCTGAAGCCGTCCGCGGTGTCGCTGGTCGTCACCGTGACCTCCTCGGCGGAGGCCTCGGTGGTCCCCTCATCGTCGTCGCCCCCGCACGCGGCGACGCCGAGCGCCATCACGCCAGCCACCGCTACGCCGAGCACGGTCGCCCATCGCTTACCCATGTCGTCCTCCCAGTCGTGGGCCAGCGATGCGCGCCTACCCCGATCTCCGGTACCAGTACCGGCGCGGCGGGAGCGTATCAACCAGCCGCGGCATCAACTGAGCGCCGCTGACAGGCCATAACGCCAGCCTGCACGGGACGGCCGAGCGCTTTCACGGTCGTCTCAGGGCTCTCGTCGTAGGCACGGGTCAGAGAGCGGCCCGAGGACCTCTTATGGCAGCGAGGGCCTACTCCGACAGCCCGGCGGCTTCGAGGGCTTCTTCCGGGCTCGCGTACATCTGCATCCGGATTCCCTGTCCGCCCCGCGTCGTCCACACCTGACCGAAGTGCATCTCGACCAAGACCCCGGTCGCCGTCGAACGGCCCCGCTGACGAACAATGGCGACGATCCGATCCCCCGCGTCGATGTAGTCCTCGACCTCAAGCTCCCAGTCATCCCAGGCGCTGGTCCACTCGGCGATGAATTGCCTGGCGCCCTCGATCCCGGGGTAGGTCTGCTGCTCGGGCCAGCCGTGGAAAGTCGACATGTCCCAGACGAAATCGGCGTGGAAGTTGTCGTCGAGGAAGTCACCGGTGGCTATGAGATGTTCGTAGCCGCGCCGCAATCTCTCGACGTCCTCCTGCGACATCGCCTACGCCGAAGCCCGGCGGCGTCGAGGGCTTCCTTTGGGTCGAGATACTCGCGGACCCGAATCACCTTGCCACGCTTGAACTCCACGATCCAAGCGATTGCCGATTCGGTGATCGCGCCGCTCTCCTTGCCGCGGGCCCGGAGGTGACCGATGGCGACGACTCGCTCGCCAAGGTCCCGGACGTCCGACGGCTCTGCCTGGATTTCAGAAAAAGCATCTTCTCCGTCACGGATTCCGTCGCGAACGCCCTGGTGCCCCCGATATACCGTGGCTCCCCCGCCGAGCTGAACCTGCAGCCAGGGGTGCCACTCGATCTCGGGGTGAAGTTCGTCCAGCATCGCTCCCACATTGCGCCGGTTGTAGGCGTCCGCGACGCGACGAACGGTCTCCACGTTCTCCTGCGACATCGCCCCCGCAGTATCTCGCGGCACCGGGGGGAAGGTCGCGAGACGGGTCAGCAGCTCCGCAAGATCGCCGGGTAGCTCAGCGGGAGAAACCGGCGCTATCTCGGTCCCTGAAGTATCGCGTTGCATGGAAAGCGACACCTTTTCTGGTGAGTGGTCACGCCGACCAGGACGACGGACGCCGAGTTTCTTGGTTTGTTTTTTGGGATGGGAGCGCCCGCTCGGAGTAGGGTCGTGACAACCCGCGACTCGCGTGGGGCACCAGAGGAGGGCATGAAGCATGCGAGGACACCGTTGGTACGCGATCCCGGCGCTCACGGCGCTGTTCGTCTGCGCTTTGATCGCGGCCGGGTGCGGCGGGGACGACGAGACGACCAGCTCCACCGAGGCAGCGACGACGACGACCAGCTCCGACGCGGAGTGCGGCGGACAAGATCGACGCAGCCGTCGAGTCGTGCAACACGAAGGCGCAAGAGCTTTCCGAGGCCGCCGCTGCCGCTCTGCAAGCGGCATGCACCACCGTCGGCGACAGCGCCAAGCAGGCGCTGAGCGAGGGTGGCGACCAGGTCGATCAGGCGCTCTCGCAAGCCGCAGACTCATGTAAGAGCGCGGTCGCACAGCTGCCCGCCGGCGAGGCCCAGGCGGCGCTCACGGATCTTTGCGACGCAATCTCAAGCGATTAGGCGCGAGCTCGACCCGACCGCGCACCCCACTCCGGGAAGGAATCCAAATGGCAGACAGACCCGTATTCCTCTACGCCGCGATCTACAGCGAGATCACCGACGCCGAGGCCGACTACGAGGCCGTCTTCGATCTTCACGCGCTCGGAGCGATCGGAACTTTTGACTCCGCGGTGATCCGCAAGGAAGAGGACGGCAAGGTTCGCGTCACCAAAACCGAGAAGCCGACCCAGCACGGCGCCTGGACCGGGGCCGGGGTTGGTGCGCTGGTTGGAATCCTGTTCCCGCCCGCGGTCCTCGGCGCCGCCATCGTCGGCGCTGGCGCCGGCGGGTTGACCGAACATCTCACAAAGGGGATCTCCCGCGGCGACCTCAAGGAGCTCGGTGACGAACTCCAGGCGGGTACAGCGGCCGTGATCGTGATCGCCGAGTCGAAGATCGAAGAGCAACTCGAGAAGGCGACCAAGCGCGCCAACAAGGTGATCGAGAAGGAGGTCGACGCCGACGCCGACGAGCTGGCCCGCGAGATCGACGCCGCGGCCAAGGAGAGCACCGCATAGCGGCCCCTATTCGGGCGACTGTGCGTCTGGCGGATCGTCCTTGTGGCGACGGTCGCGCACGTCTTGGAGCTTGGCGCGCGCGGCGGCTCGTTGCTCCTCGTTCGCCCTCACGAACCCGACACCGAGTTGGCGCGCCACCTCGACCAAGATCCCGATGCCCGTCAGGATGTAGATCGTGGTGAATATCTTCAGCACCTCGTGGGTGAGCACGAGATCGGGGTCGGCGATGCTCGACGTGGTCAGCGTGCAGACTGCAAAGTAGAACCCGTCGCCGAGACTCCAGCCCTCACCGAGCGTGTAGGCCACCGTCCCTGCGAGCACGAGAACTAAGCGACACTTCCCCGGCACGCGGTCGGCAGCCTGGTGCGCTGGCGCCGGCCCCGGGGTGCATCGTGATCAGGCCCGTCATAAGCGGGCTTCGCTCAAATAGGCTGCGGAGCGTGGGCAGCGTCTACGAGCTTCACCTGGCGATCAAGGCGCCGCCCACCGACGACGCGCGCGCCCGGGCCATCGTTCGCAAGCTCTCCGAGCACCGGCACGTCGAAGACCTCGGCGGCTCGTGGTGGCGGGCCGACTACTTCGACTTCGAGGACCGCGAGGCAGCCGCCCACGCCCTGCACGCCGACCTCAGGGCGATCGACGAGCACTGGGGCGAGGTGCTGCACGCGGGCTACATGAACAGGCCCGAGGACACGCCCGAACCGCTCGACCACTAGCGCCCGGATTCCTAGAGGCCGACCCAACAGGGCGGCGACGGCGCCGTTAGAAAGCCATCACGCCAGCCCGCGCGGACTCCGCTTGTGGATCGCGGGTGGGACTCCAGGCGTGTCGGGCGGGGCGGTATGTATGGGCTCGCGCACCGCGCCGTTCCCGCCTTTCCCCTCCCCCTTCAGCGGCCTGAAGTCCGACCGTTTCGGGCTGCGTTTGGTACCCAAACGCGGTACCCAAACGAGAAATAGAAGACGTTCAGGTCTCGGGAGACTGTCTGTGCATGGCTTGTCTATGCGGTTTGTGTGGGACGGGAGCGACGGGACTCGAACCCGCGACCTCCGGCGTGACAGGCCGGCGCTCTAACCAACTGAGCTACGCCCCCGGGATTGCGTCGGGCCGAGCGGGTCGGCGCTGACACGGGCCCGGAGCCCGCGGGCGAGATTCTAGGGATAGCCTCTCGGCCCGTGCGACTGGTCAGCTACGACTCCGAGCGCGGCGCCCGCGCGGGTGTGTTGCGCGACGGCGGGGTGGTCGACGCCTGGGATGCGATCGCGGGCGGCGGAGCCTCGCTGCGCGAGCTGCTCGCCGCGGAGCGACTCGCCGAGCTGGCCGCCGCCGACGGCCCCGCGATCCCGCTCACTGAGGTCGAGCTGCTGGCGCCGATCCCCGACCCCGAGAAGATCATCGGGATCGGGCTGAACTACACCGACCACGCCGCCGAGGCGCGCCAGGAGCCGCCGGCCAGCCCGACCTTCTTCGGCAAGTTCGCCAACGCGCTGCGCCCCGACGGCGCCACGGTCGAGCTCCCGGCGGCGAGCTCGAAGGTCGACTACGAGGCCGAGGTGGCGGTCGTGATCGGGCGCCGCGCCAAGGAGATCAGCGAGGCCGATGCGATCGACCACCTCGCCGGCTACACGCTGTTCAACGACCTCTCGGCGCGCGACCTGCAGTTCGCGACCCCGCAATGGATGCCCGGAAAGGTGTTCGACGGCGCCGCGCCCTGCGGGCCGGCGATCGTCACCTGCGACGAGGCCGGGCCCGACGACGCGATCGGGATCGCGCTCGACCTGAACGGCGAGCGGATGCAGGAGGACACCACCGCGGGCCTGATCTTCTCGATCCCGCGGATCGTCGCCCACCTCTCGACCCTGATGACGCTCGAGCCCGGCGACATCATCGCCACCGGCACGCCGTCCGGCGTCGGCGGTGCCCGCGACCCGCGCGTCTGGCTGAAGCCGGGCGACGACGTCGTCGTCAGCTCGCCCCAACTCGGCGAGCTGCGCACCCGGATCGGCTAGCGCCTCAGTTCAGACGCGCGTGTGGACGGACCTCCTACCGGCGCCCGTTCGCGTTGCGGCCCGCGATCGCGCGCTGCGACGCGAACGCCGCGACGAGCGCGAACGGCAGGAACCAGACGACGTAGAAGTAGAACCAGTGCGCCGCGGTCAGCTGCACGGCGATCGTCACCGCCGCGGCGAGCGCGGCAATCTGAACCGGCGTCTTGCGCCGCGGAACGAACGCGACCGCGATCGCGAGCACCGCCGCCAGCACGCGGACGAGCGGCTGCGCGAACTCGAGCGACGGCGCCTGGCCCCAGATGCTGAAGGGCGAGCTGCGAGCCGCCTGGTAGCCCAGCGTGCGGTCGTACATCTCGCTCAGGCCGCCGTCGGGGATGAAGGGGACGAAGACGACCGCCGCCGTGATCGCAAACGCGACCGAGAACCACAGCGCGCCGCGCCAGCGCCGCTCATCGTCGGCGGTTGCGAACAGGGGCGCCAGCGCCGCGGGGCCGAACTTGGCCGCGGCCGCGAGCCCGGTGAGCACGCCGCGCGCCGGCGCCGAGCGCAGCGCGATGCAGGGCACCGATCCCGAGCGCCGCGATCAGCGCGTCGTTGGCGTTGGCGTTCATCACGTAGAGCGTCCAGGGGCAGGCCGCCCAGGCGAACCCGAGCGCCCAGCCGAGCGCCCGGCCCTGCTCGCCGTCGCGCAGCCGGCGCCCGAGCACGACGAGCCCGACGATGCAGGTGAGGTCGAAGGCGATCGCGGCGGCGTGGGCGGCGCCCACCCCGGCGTCCCAGACCCCGTCCCAGGGGAAGATCAGCTCGAACGGGACGTAGGAGAGGTAGTTGAACGGGCCGTAGACGTCGCCCTTGAGGTCGAGCCCGAGCGAGAAGCCGCCCTCGTAGAGCGGCTCGCCGCCGGTGATCCGGTCGGCGCCGATCACCCCGGCGACGCCGATGTCGATCACGTGCGAGTCGATGATGTTGAGCGCGATCCGCCCGGCGGCAAGGACGAGCACCCCGATCGCCAGCCAGCGGATCGGCGCCAGCGGGACAAGCGGCCCCTCGCGCTCGCGCGGCCAGAACCCGGCGACCAGCATCCGGATCAGGAAGTAGCCGAGCACCGGGTAGGTGAGCGCGACCGAGGCGGTGATCTCGGCCCGGTTGAAGAAGAACAGCGAGAGCCCGAGGCCGAGCAGGACGAGCAGGTCGAGGTGCAGGAGCCGCAACGGGCGGCGGGGGTCGAAGAACGGGGCGATGAACAGCAGGCACAGCGGCAGCCAGATCCAGGGCGAGTTCACCTTCTGGGCGATCGCGCCCTCGTAGCCGCGGGCGAGCGGCGTCTCGACCTGGTAGTCGCGCCAGGCCTCGTCGACCGAGCCATCCGCCCCGTCGACGATCACCTCGGCGACCTCCTCGCCGTCGTCGGCGAACTGCACCTGCCAGCGTGCCCCGCGCATGTAGACCTTCGGCCTCGCCGCCGGGCTCTCGTCGAGCTCGGCGCCGACGACGTCGTTGCGCTCGGCGATCGCGATCGCCTGCTCGGCCGAGACCGTGAACCCGGGCGGCGGCTGGGTGAGCGAGCCGGGCTCGACCAGCTTCGGGACCGGCTGACCACCGAACGGCGACTGCTCCGCCGGGTCGTCGTCGACCGTGGCCCCGGCGCCGGGGGCGGCGAGCACCAGCCCCGCGAGCGCCGCAACGAGCGCCGGCGCAAGCCGCCTCTGAGAGCGCGGTCGCCGCTTCATCAGCGGGCCACAGTAGCGATAGCCTGGGCGCCGATCACGGCGAAAGGGGAGCCAGATGGGCTTCATGGACAAATTCAAGGACGCCGCGCAGCAGGCCCAGCAGGCGGCCAAGTCCGCGGGCGGCTCGGTCGCCAGCATGGGCGGCATGGGTGGCGCGGCCGACACCGCCGCGAAGGCGAACAAGATCGCCCAGCAGGGCGTCAAGCACCCGGCGGTGCTCAAGGGGATGCGCGAGACCGGCAACAAGGACCCGCTCTCGGGCGGCGTCGAGTACGAGCTCGAGGTCGAGGTGCGGCCGACCGGGGGCGACCCGTACACGGCCACCTTCTCGCAACAGCTGATCGCCGGGGCGGTCGACGGCTACAAGCAGAAGATCGGCGGCGAGGTGGTCGTCAACGTCGACCCCGACGATCCGCAGTCGATGCTGCTCTGGGGCTGATCTCCGCCGTCCCCTGATCCGAAAGCGCGCTCGGTTGCGTATGACTGAGCGTGCGAGACAACCGAGCCAGAGTCGCCGTCATCGGCACCGGGATCGCCGGCCTCACCGCCGCGCGGTCCCTCGACCCCTCCCACGCGGTCACCCTCTACGAGGCCGAGAGCCGCATCGGCGGGCACACGCACACGGTCCGCGTCGACGATCCGCGCGGCGAGCGCTGGGTCGACACCGGGTTCATCGTCCACAACGACCGCAACTACCCGACGTTCACGGCGCTGCTTGGCGAGCTCGGGGTCGAGGCCCAGGACGCCGAGATGGGGATGTCGATCGCGTCGGACGACGGACGGTTCGAGTTCGCGAACACGAGGCGCGGGCTGTTCGCGCAGCGCTCGAACCTGATGCGGCCGCGCTTCTGGCGGCTGATCCGCGACCAGCTGCGCTTCAACCGCGAGGTGCGGCCGCTCGCCGGGCGCGCGGACTCGCCGACCGTCGGCGAGTTCCTGCGCGACGCTGGCTACTCGCGCTGGTTCTGCGAGCGCGCGATCGTGCCCGAGGTCTCGGCCGTATGGTCGGCCGACCCCGACGACATCTGGCGCTTTCCGCTCGGCTTCCTCGCCGAGTTCCTCGAGAACCACGGCCAGCTCCAGCTCCGCCGGCGCCCACAGTGGCGGACGATCACCGGTGGCTCGCGGGTCTACGTCGAGCGCCTGCTCGAGCAGTTCGGCGGCAGCGTCCGCACGAGCGCTCCGGTGCAGGCGATCGAGCGGCTCGACGCCGGGGTCCGGGTGGTCAGCGCCGGCGGCGACGCCGAGCTGTTCGACCAGGTCGTGATCGCCACCCACTCCGACCAGGCGCTGGCGATGCTCGACCGCCCGACCCCCGCCGAGCGGAAGGTGCTCGGGGCGATGCGCTATCAGGCCAACGAGGCCGTCCTGCACACCGACCGGTCCCTGATGCCAACGCGCCGCCGCGCCTGGGCGAGCTGGAACTTCCACCTCAGCGACCCGCCCCGAGCGCGGACCGCGGTCACCTACTGGATGAACAACCTCCAGCGGCTCGATGCCGAGCGCGACTACTTCGTCACCCTGAACCTGAGCGAGCGGATCGACGACCGGGAGGTGATCGAGACGATCCCCTACGCCCATCCGGTGATCACGCACGAGAGTGTCGCGGCCCAGCGCCGCTGGGCCGAGATCAGCGGGGTCGATCGCATCCATTACTGCGGCGCCTACTGGCGCTGGGGCTTTCACGAGGACGGCTGCTGGAGCGCGCTGCGGGCGTGCGACGGCGTCCGCCACGCCGCGCCGGCCGAGGACGAGCTGGAGCTGGCGGCGTGAGCGCCTCGGCGCTTTACGAGGGCTGGGTGCGCCACCGCCGCGTCGACCCGGTCTCGCACGAGTTCCGGTACCCGATCTTCATGGCGTACCTCGACCTGAGCGAGCTGCCGGAGGCGCTCGACCCGCTGCGCGGCTGGTCGGCGCGACGCCCGGCGCTGGCCTGGTTTCGGCGCTCCGACCACCTCGGGCCGGAGGAACTGCCGCTCGACCGCGTGGTGCGCGAGCGGGTCGCGGCCGAGACCGGCTCGGAGCCCCAGGGGCCGATTCGCATGCTCACCAACCTGCGCTACTTCGGACACTGTTTCAACCCGGTCACCTTCTACTTCTGCTTCGACGAGTCCGGGTCCGAGGTCGAGGCCATGCTCGCCGAGGTCCACAACACGCCGTACGGCGAGACGCACGCCTACGTGCTCGGCAACGACGCCCGCAAGCGGGTAGTTTCGGGGACACTTCAGAAGGAGTTCCACGTGTCACCGCTGATGGCCATGGATCATGTCTACGACTGGCGCGCGACGGTGCCCGGCGAGGACCTGCAGGTTCACATCGCCAGCCATCGGCAGCAGGCACCCCAACATCGGCACGGCTCGGCGGCCGCCTCGCAGGGCGTGCTCGCCTTCGACGCCACGCTCTCGCTCGAACGGCGCGAGCTGACCCCGGCGATCGCGCGGCGGATGCTGGCGCGCTACCCGGCGCTCACCCTCCAGGTGATGGTCCGGATCTACTGGCAGGCGCTGCGGCTGCGGCTCAAGGGCGCGCCATGGCTCGGCCACCCGGAGCGCTCGACATGAGACCCGGCGTCGCGCTCGCCCGGCGCGTGATGTTCGCCGCGCTGGCGCGGATCCGCAGCGGCCGGCTCGAACTGGTCGAGGGCGGGCGAACGTTCGCGTTCGGCCCGGCGGGCTCGCGCCTACGCGCCAGGATCGAGGTCCGCGACCCGCGCGCCTACGCCTGGGCGCTGCGCGGCAGCACCGGGCTCGGCGAGTCGTACGTCGACGGCCTCTGGGCCACCGATGACCCGGTCAGCGCCGCCCGGATCGCCTGTCGCAACCTCGAATCGCTCGACCTGACGCGCCAGCGCCTGCAACCGCTGATCGGCCCGGTCCAGAGGGCGCTCGAGCTGGTCCCACGCAACACCCGCGAGGGTGCGCTGCGAGAACATCTCGGCCCACTACGACCTCGGCAACGACCTGTTCGAGGCGTTCCTGGATGAGCGGCTGATGTACTCGGCGGCGGTCTTCGCCGACCCCGATGACACCCTCGAGCAGGCCCAGCTGAAGAAGCTGGAGCGGATCTGCGCGGCCCTCGACCTCGGCCCGGACGATCACCTGCTCGAGATCGGGACCGGCTGGGGCGGCCTCGCGATTCACGCCGCCGCGACCCGCGGCTGTCGGGTGACCACGACGACGATCTCGCAGGAGCAGTACGGCTACGCCCGCAAGCGCGTGGCCGAGGCCGGCCTCTCGGACCGGGTGGAGATCCTGCTGCGCGACTATCGGGACCTCGACGGTGTGTACGACAAGCTCGTCTCGATCGAGATGATCGAGGCGGTCGGGTGGCAGTACTTCGACGAGTTCTTCGCAGTCTGCTCGCGGCTCACCGCCCCCGGCGGCGCCTTCTTCCTGCAGGCGATCGTGATCGGCGACGACGCCTACGAGGCCGAGAAGGCCGCGCCCAGCTTCGCGAACAAGCACATCTTCCCGGGCGGCTGCCTGCCCTCGCAGCGGCTGATCACCGAGCTCGGGCGCGAGCACGGGATCGCGGTCGCCGACTGTGACGAGATCAGCGACGACTACGCCGCCACCCTGGCGATCTGGCGCGAGCGCTTCAACGACGCGGCGCCGGCCCTGCGCGCGCGCGGCTACGACAAGCGCTTCGCCCGGCTTTGGAACTTCTACCTCGCGTTCTCCGAAGGAGGCTTTCGAGAGCGCCGGATCCGCGACCTGCAGCTGGTCCTTGCGAAGCCCGGCTGGCGGACCCCCGACGGATGGCGATCGCCTTCACACGCGCTGGAAGCGGCGAGCCTCTCGTCCTGATCCACGGCCTCGGCGGGTCGCGGCGAATCTGGGAGCCGGTCATCGACCGGCTCGCGGCCGAGCGCGACGTGATCGCGGTCGACCTGCCCGGCTTCGGCGCCTCGCCCGTGCTCCCGCACGGGATCCCGCCTAGCCCCGCCAACCTCGGCCGCGCGGTCGCCGATCTCTGCGAGGAGCTCGGGGTCGAGCGCCCCCATCTGGCCGGCAACTCGCTCGGCGCCTGGGCGGCGTTCGAGCTCGCCAAGCGCGACATCGCCGCGTCGGTCTGCGCGATCTCGCCGGCCGGGCTGTGGCGGGCGCCGCTCGGCCCGCGGCGGGTCGACTCGCACGGCTGGGCGCTGCGCCTGCGCCCGCTGCTCCCGCTTCTGCTCGCTTCGACGCGGGCGCGGGCGGCGCTGCTGCGAACCACCGTCGCGCGACCCGAGCGCCTCTCGGTCGCCGAGGCGAGGGGGCTCGTGCGCGACTGGCTCGAGGCGCCCGGCTACGAGGCGGCGAACACGCAGATGCGCGCCCACGTATTCGAGGACCCGCACCTGGTCACCGCGCCGACCACGGTCGCGTGGGGGACCGAGGACCGGCTGGTCGGGCGGCCGCGCGCGGAGCGGCTACCGCCGGGGACGCGCTACGTCGAGCTCGAGGGGCTCGGCCACACGCCGACCTGGGACGACCCGCCGCGGATCGCGGAGCTGCTGCTGGTGGCCAGCGACGCGGATCAGGTCGGGTCCGGGCGCTGCTCGCCCGGCCAGGACCCGGTCGCCTTGTAGAAGCTGCGGCGGGCCAGGTGGTCGGTGACCCCGCGGGTGATCGAGAACGCCGCCCCCTGGACGGCAAGCGAGGCGACCAGCTTCGGCATGCTGGTCTCGCGATCCTCGGCGTCCGGCGGCTCCTGGTCGTCGATCACACCCCAGATCACCTCGAACGCCTTCTTGCCGACGAAGCCGGCGATCAGGCCGCTGATGATGCTCACCGGGATGAACAGGATCTTCGCCATCGATGCCAGCCTACCCCGGTGAGCGCGCCGCCAACCTCAAGGTCGGCGACGACGTCGCGCCGCCGCGAGCTCCGGCCGACGGGTTGAAAACGCTATACAGCGCAACGGTTTCGACCCGTCGGCGGCTCTCGAGGCTCGACGGAGTGAGGTGGGCGGTGCCGGGCTCGAACCGGCGACCCCTTCCTTGTAAGGGAAGTGCTCTCCCAACTGAGCTAACCGCCCGCGCCAAGTCTAGGCTCGGGCCGCGCTGCGGCGGGCGCGTTCCAACAGCTCGAGCACGGTGACCGCTTCGGCGGGATCGACCGGCGGCGGGGCGCCGTCGCGCAGCGCCGCTTCGAGCTCGGCGTAGAAACGCGGCCAGTCGCCGGGCTCGGACGGCACCGGCTCGGAGGCGTCGCCGCGGACGAGCCGACCCCAGCGCTGCGGCGGCTCGCGGCCCCACGGCTCGCCCGGGCGCGGGCGCTCCCCGGCGGCGAGCGCCGCCTCCTGGCCGTCGACCTCATCGACCACGTAGGCGCCCTCGCCGCCGAGCACCCGCAGCCGCGGGCCTGGAGCGGCGGCGACCGACGACGCCCACAGGTGGCTCTCGACGCCCGACTCGTGGCGCAGGGCGACGAACGAGTCGTCGTCGGCCGCGCCGCCGCGGCGGGCCGCCACCTCCCCGTAGACGTCGCGAACCGGCCCGAACAGGCGCAGCGCCTGATCGACCAGATGAGCACCGAGGTCGAGCAGGACGCCGCCGCCGCGCTCGGGCGGCGTCTCCTCGCGCCAGGCGCCCGGGCGCGGGCGCGGGCGCCAGCGCTCGAAGCGTGACTCATAGCGGTGCACCCGCCCGAGCCGGCCCTGGTCGAGGAGCCGACGAAGGGTGAGCTGGTCCGAGTCCCAGCGACGGTTCTGAAAGACGGTCAGAGTGACCCCGCCTGCGGCCGCGCGCTCGACCAGCTCGCGCGCCTCGGCAGCGGACGGGGCCAGCGGCTTGTCGACGACGACCGCGAGCCCCGCGTCGATCGCCGCGCCGGCGAGCTCGGCGTGGACCTCGTTGGCGGTCGCGACCACGACCAGGTCGTGCTCGGCGGACCGCTCCCAGAGTGCCGCGGCGGCGGGCTCGACCCGGACCCCCGGGTACTCGCGGCGAGCGCGCTGCGAGCGCTCCGCGTCGGCGGTGACGATCGTGGCCAGCGCGAGCCCCGGTGTCGCCGCGATCAGCGGCGCGTGGAAGGTCGACCCTGCCAGCCCGAAGCCGATCAGAGCGACGCGCTGCTCCACCGCTCCCGCCTAGGAGGCCGGCGGCGGCACGGAGCTCAGCGCGTCGCCTCGCGGCGCTGGCGGGTGACCGCGTCGATCGTCACCGCGCCGAGCAGGACGGCGCCGGTGATCATGAACTTGACGTCGGAGTCGAGCGCCAGCAGATCCATCCCGTTCGAGATCGAGCCGATCACGACCGCGCCGAGCAGCGCGGACCAGATGTAGCCGCGACCGCCGAACAGGCTGGTGCCGGCGATCACCGGGCCGGCGATCGCGAGCAGCAGCACGTCGCCCGATCCGGATTGCTGGTTGACCGCCAGCAGCCGTGAGGCGGCGAGGATGCCGCCCGCGGCGGCGAGCATCGAGGCGAGGGTGAAGACGCTGACCTTGATCCGGTTGACGTTGATCCCGGCCCGGCGCGCCGCCTCCTCGTTGCCGCCGACGGCGAAGATGTGGCGGCCGTATCGCGTGCGCTCCGTGATGAAGGTGAACAGGATCATCAGCACGACGACGATCACCGCTGCGAGCGGAACCCCGCGGTCGGCGTTGAGGATCGCGACCGCGGCGATCACCGCCAGCCGCGATGACCCCGAGCTGGAGCGCGAGCCCCGACAACGGCGAGACCCCGAGACCCGCCGCCTCTCGCCGGCGGCGGACCGCGAGGCGGCTGGCGGCGTAGGCGACGATCGCGGCAGCCCCGAGGATCCAGCCGATGACCGGATCGAAGAAGGTCGTCGTCAGGTCGGTGATGAGGCTGGGCGGCAGGTTGACCGAGCCGGTGTCACCCAAGACCCATAAGAGAGCGCCCTGCCAGGCGAGCAGGCCGGCGAGCGTGACCACGAACGACGGCACCCCGAACCGTGTGACGATGAAGCCGTTGAACGCCCCGATCGCGACGCCGACCGCGAGCCCGGCGCCGATCGCCGAGAACCGGCGCCCAGCCGTGCTGGACGCTGAGCACCGCCATCACGCCGGCGGCGAGGCCGCTGACCGCGCCGACCGAGAGGTCGATCTCGCCGAGCAGCAGGACGAGCACGACCCCGATCGAGATCGTCGCCGTGGCGGCGATCTGCAGGGTCAGGTTGGAGAGGTTGACCGCGGAGAGGAACCGGTCGTTGGCGATCTGGAAGATCGTCCAGATCACCGCGATCCCGAGCAGCACCCGGACCGAGGCGAGGTCGCCGCGGGCGAGGGCGGCGAACGCCCGGCGCAGCGAGAAGCTGGTGCCCTCGTCGGCCGGCGCGGTCCCGATCGGCCCTCCGGCCGGACTTGTCTCTGACTCGGCGCTCACAGTGGCGTCTCCTCCGTCGCTCGCTCCCTGACATCCGCACCGGTGATCGAGGCGACGATGTCCTCGCGGCTCGCGTCGCCGGCCTTGAAGGTCGCCGCGAGCCGGCCGAGGCGCAGGACCGCGATCCGGTCCGAGACCTCGAACACGTTGGCGAGGTTGTGGCTGATCACGATCACCCCGAGGCCGCGCTCGCGCAGCCGCTCGATCAGCTTCAGGATCTGGGCGGTCTGCACGATCCCGAGCGCCGCCGTCGGCTCGTCGAGGAGCACCATCTTCGGCTCGCCGAGCAGCGAGCGGGCGATCGCCACCGCCTGTCGCTGACCACCCGACAGCGAGGCGACCTCGGTGCGCACGCTGCGCAGCGTCGTCACCCCGAGCGAGCTCAGCAGCTCGACCGACTTCTGCTCCATCCCGACCTCGTCGAGGACGTGGACGCCGGGCACGGTGTTGACGACCTCCTGGCCGAGGAACAGGTTGGCGACCACGTCGAGGTTCTCGGCCAGCGCGAGGTCCTGATAGACGGTCGCGATCCCGAGCTCGGTCGCATCGTGCGGTGTGGTCAGCCGCGTCGGCCGCCCCTCCCAGGTTGCCTCGCCGGAGTCAGCGGGCTGGGCCCCGGAGACCGCCTTGATCAGGGTCGACTTGCCGGCGCCGTTGTCGCCGACCAGGGCGAGGACCTCGCCCCGGTAGACCTCGAGGTCGACGTCCTTGAGCGCCTCGACCGGTCCAAAGCTCTTGGTGAAGCCCTTCAGCGCGAGGAGAGGTTGCGAAGCCGTGTCGGCCCCAGAGGCGTCCGCAGTGCTCTGGCTTTGACTCATCTCTTCCTCTCCTCGCGCATCAGGCTATGTCGGACTACTGGATTCCTGCGTCCTTGCAGTCCTGGGCGTACTGCTGCGTGCAGATGTCCTGCGCGCTCCAGTAGCCGTCCTTGACCACCGTGTCCTTGACGTTGTCCTCGAACACGGGGATCGTGTCGGTGATCGCCGACGGGACGTCAGCGGTTCCGTTGTTCTCCGTGCCGTTGATGACGTCGGAGTCCGCCGGGTCCTCACCGTTGACGACCGCCACAGCGAGCGTCGCGGCGTTGTCGGCGAGCGGCTTGATCGGCTTGTAGACCGTCATGTACTGCTCGCCGGCGAGGATCCGCTGGATCGCGGCCAGCTCCGCGTCCTGACCGGTGACCGGGATCGTCGACGGGTCGATGCCCGCGCCCTTGAGCGCTGCGATCGCACCACCGGCGGTCCCGTCGTTGGCGGCGAGGACGCCGTGGAAGCCGTCCTTGCCGAGCGCCGTGATCGCCTGGTCCATTTCCTTCTGGGCGTTCTCGGGCAGCCAGTCCGGGGTGTCGTACTCCTGGGCGACGTCGATGCCCTTGTCGGTGAACACCGAGGTCGCACCCTCCTTGAACAACTTCGCGTTGTTGTCCTTCGGGTCGCCGTTGATCTGCACGATCGGCCCGGTCGGGTTGCCGCCGTCGGCGAGCGCCTCAGCGAGCGCCGTGCCCTGCTGCTTGCCAACCTCGGGGCTGTTGAACTCCGCGTACGCGGCAAGATCGGCGTCGAGGATCAGCCGGTCATAGCTGATCACCGGAATGTCAGCCTGCTGCGCACGGGTGACCATCCCGGCCGCCGAGGTCGAGTCGACCGGATCGAGGACGATCACGTCCACGCCCTCGGTGACCGCGGCCTCGACCTGCGACTGCTGCTTGGTCGGGTCCTGATCGGCGTTCTGGTACAGGATCTCGCAGTCCGGGCAGAGCTCCTGGACCTTCTGCTCGAAGAGCGGCTTGTCCTGGGTCTCATACCGCGCCGTCTGCGTCTCCGGCAGCAGGAAGGCGATCTTGCCACCGCCGCTCGCTCGCGCTCGTATCACCGCTGGTCGAATCGTCGTCGCTTCCGCACGCCGCGATGCCAAGTGCGGCGATCAGCCCGACGGCAGGGACCCAAAGGCGATTGCGCATCTTGCTCGCGCTCACCACTGTCCTCCTTGTTCTGGGGTCGACTTCATCACTGGTCCTCTCTCTCTGGCGCGCTCGTGGCGAGCCGCCGGGGTTTTCGCTTTTGCCCTCATACTTCATGCCGCCTGCGCAATCAACTCTGGGGTCATGAACCGGTCCGACTCGTGCATGACCAGCGCCAGCGCCCCGAGCAGCTCGGCGCGCTCACCGAGCACGCCGGCAACGATCTCGAGGTCCTCGACCGCGCTCGGGATCGCGTTGCGGCGCACGGTCTCGCGCAACGGCTCGAGCAGCGTCTCGCCCGCCATGCTCAGATCGCCGCCGACGATCACGCACTCGGGGTTGAGCAGGTTGCAGAGGTTGGCGACCGCGATCCCGATCGCCCGGCCGGCATCGCCGATCAGCCGCTGGGCGGCGGCGTCCTGGGCGGCGCACAGCTCGAGCACGCGACGGCTCGAGATCTGCTCGGCGCGGCTGGCGCTGAGCAACTCGGCGATCGACCGGGTGGAGGCGAGCGTCTCGAGGCAACCGCGGTTGCCGCACCGACAGACGGGACCGCCGTCGGCGATCACGGTGTGG
This sequence comes from uncultured Solirubrobacterales bacterium, assembly GCA_963828755.1. GTDB lineage: Bacteria > Actinomycetota > Thermoleophilia > Solirubrobacterales > 70-9 > WHSW01. The sequence goes on from CAWHFY010000003.1 coordinate 101,981, forward strand.
CCGATCTCGCCCGCCGTCCCGCCGACCCCGTGCTGAAGGCGCCCGCCCGAGATCAGGCCGGCGCCGATCCCGGTCGAGACCTTGATGTAGGCGACCTCGGACTTGCCCTTCGCGGCGCCCCAGACGAACTCGGCCAGCGCGCCGAGGTTGGCGTCGTTCTCGACCTCGACCGGGAGGCCGAGGCGCGCGGCCGCCTCGGCGGCGGCGTCGACGCCGACCCAGCCGGGCAGGATCGAGGCAGCCTGCACGGCGCCGGACGAGCGATCGATCGGAGCCGGGAGGCCCATGCCGACGCCGATCACTCTGGCCCGGTCCACCTCGGCCTCATCGAGGACGTGATCGACGAACTCGGCCGCCGCGGTCAGCCCGTGTTCGGCGGAGTGGTCGACGTTGAGCTCGCGCCAGGTCTCGGCCAGGACGGTGTGCGAGAGGTCGGAGACGGCGACCCGCAGGTGGCGGTGGCCGAAGTCGACCCCGACCGCGAGCCCCGCGGACGGGTTGAGCGAGACCATCACCGGCGGCCGGCCTGCCTGGGTCGAGTCGGGGCTGTCCCCGTCGCGCTCGCCGGCGAGCCCGGTCTCGAGGAGGTCGGCGACGATCGTCGAGACGGTCGAGCGCGAGAGCCCGGTGATCCGGGCGAGGTCGGCGCGACTCGCGACCCCGCGTTCACGCAGGGCGTCGATCACTCGCTTGCGGTTGCCCTCCCTCAGGGAGGCCAACGAGCCGCTCCTCCTCCTCACAGCGCGGGCATTAGTTTCATACCCCCGGCTATTTGTCAACCCTTTGTTGAAATGCTTAGCGTTTCTATACGTTTTATGTGCGAGGCTCGTCAATACCCGCGCTGTCGGTGGCGCCGGTGACTGCAAGCTTCGAGTGAGCCGCGACCGCGGCCGCCCCGGTCGCGAGTCCGCGCCGACGCGGCCCGATGCATACGATCGGGGCGCAGGCGATGCAGGAGGAGCAGCGATGAAGATGCGCGCGGCGGTGCTGGAGGAGTTCGGCGAGCCCCTGGTGGTCCAGGAGATCGACCTGACCGACCCGAAGGAGGGCGAGGCGCTGGTCCGGCTCGTCGCCTGCGGTGTCTGTCACACCGACCTGTACACGGCGTCGGGGGTCGACCCGTCGGGCTACGCACCGACGGTCCTCGGTCACGAGGGCGCCGGGGTCGTCGAGGCGGTCGGTCCGGGGGTCGAGGACCTCGCCGTCGGCGACCACGTCGTCACCCTGTTCAGCCCCCAGTGCGGCAAGTGCGTCCACTGCGTCGACGAGCGCACCAACCTCTGCCTCGCGATCCGCGAGCAGCAGAACAAGGGCTACCTGCCCGACGGGACCACGCGGCTGCAGCGCGACGGCGACGAGATCCGCCACTTCATGGGCACCTCGACCTTCGCCGAGTACACGGTGATGCCGGAGATCGCGCTCGCCAAGGTCGACCCCGAGGCGCCGCTCGACCGCGCCTGCCTGTTTGCCTGCGGCCTGTCGACCGGGCTCGGCGCCGCGATCAACACGGCGAAGGTCCGGGAGGGCTCGACCTGCGTCGTCTTCGGCGCGGGAATGGTCGGCCTCGGCGCGGTCGCCGGCTGCCGGCTGCAGGGCGCCGAGCGGATCGTCTGCGTCGATCTCTCCGAGGATCGGCTCGAGCTCGCCAAGGGACAGGGGGCGACCGAGACGATGATCGGGGGCGAGGACGTGGTCGACAAGATCGTCGAGTCGACCGACGGCTTCGGCGCCGACTACACCTTCGAGGCGACCGGCAACGTCAAGGTGATGCGCCAGGCGGTCGAGGCGGCGCGGATGGGCTGGGGCCTGGCGACGATGGCCGGGGTGGCCGGCAAGGGCGAGACGCTCGACATCATCCCCCGCTTCCTGATCACCGGCCGGCGGGTGGCCGGCTCGTCGTTCGGCGGCGTGAAGGGCCGCGAGGGCGTCCCGCAGCTGGTCGGCCGCTACATGGCCGGCGAGATCGACGTCGACCCGTTCATCTCCCACCGGATCACCCTCGACGAGGTCAACCGCGGCTTCGAGCTGATGGAGGCCCAGGACGGAATTCGGAGCGTGATCGAGTTCAACTAGCGTTCGTTGCTCGTCGTGCTCGTTGCTCGTCGTTCGTCGTTCGAGAAGGAGATCGATCTTGCTGCTGACCCGCGTCGAACAATCCGACTGGCTCTCGAACGCCTACCTGGTGTTCGACGAGCCGGGGGGCAAGGGGGTCCTGGTCGACTCGAACACGGTCACCGATCCGCTCGCCGAGCTCGCCGAACGCGAGGGGGTGGAGATCACCCACCTGCTGCTCACCCACCACCACTACGACCATGTGGTCGGCGCCCGGGCCCTGGCCGAGCGCTTCGGCGCACCGATCTTCGCCCACGAGCTCACCGACGAGCTGATCGACGACAAGGTCGATGAGACGTTCGCCGACGGCTCGGTGATCGAGACCGGCGCCCTGCGGATCGAGGTCATGCACACGCCGGGCCACTGCGCCGACCACTGCGCGCTCGCCTTCAACGGAACCGACGTGCTGACCGCGGACGTCCTCTTCAAGGGCACCGTCGGCGGCACGCGCGCTCCGGGCGCGACCGGATTCGCCGATTTGAAGTCCTCGGTGATGGACAAGCTGATGAAGCTGGCGCCCGAGACCCGGATCCACCCCGGCCACCGAGAGCCCTCGACGATCGGCACCGAGTGGGAGGAGAACCCGTTCGTGCGGGTCTGGCGCGGGCTCGACGAGGAGGGCGCGGAGCCGTGCACGATCGGGCCGGCCGACGCCGACGAGCGCGAGGAGGCGACGCTGATCCTCTGGGCGCCCGACTACGACGGTGGCAACAAGGCGTGGGTCCGGTTCGCCGACGGCTCCGACGCGATCGTCGGCGGCTCGCAGGTCAAGCGCGGCGGCTGAACCAAGCGAAACGGGCGTAGTGACCCCGGGGGCGGTTACCGGGCGACTACGGTGGCGACCCCGGCCGCGCGGTGGTCTGATCGCAGCAGTGTCCAGACCAGACAAGACCGGGGTTGCCCGGCTCGCGACCGGCGTGCTGGCGTCCGTGCTCTGCGCGGCGCTCGCCGGTCCGGCGACGGCTGGCGCGGAGAGCGTCAACGTCGAGCTGACGGCGAAGCGCCAGCTGATCAAGATCGCCCCCGGGGTGAAGATGAAGGCATGGACCTTCAACGGCACGGTGCCGGGGCCAGTGATCCGCGCCCGCGAGGGCGACACCATCCAGGTCACCCTGCACAACGCCGACTCGAAGATGGCGCACTCGATCGACCTCCACGCGGCGCAGATCTCGCCACAGACCGGGTTCGCCGACGTCCTCCCGGGTCAGAGCCGGACGTTTTCGTTCGTCGCCCGGCGCCCGGGCGTGTTCATGTATCACTGCGGCACCAGCCCGGTTCTCCAGCACATCGGCATGGGCATGTATGGGGCGATCGTCGTCGACCCGGCCGGCGGCCGACCGCCGGCGCAGGAGACGGTGCTCGTCCAGAGCGAGTTCTACGGTCCGGTGAAGAAGGGTCGGATCAAACCCAGCTACGGGGCGATGCTGAATGACGAGCCGACGTTCACCGCCTTCAACGGTCGCGCCTTTCGCTATCGCGACCATCCGATCGCCGCCGCGGTCGGTCAACTGCAGCGCGTCTACGTCGTCGCCGCCGGACCGACGCTCGGCAGCGACTTCCACGTCGTCGGCGACATCTTCGACAGCGTCGAGGCCGACGGCAACCCGCTGAACGGGTTGTCCGGCGTCTCCACCTACGGCGTCCCCGCCGGTGGCGGCGCGATGTTCGAGCTCAGCTTCGACGAGCCCGGCAAGTACCCGTTCGTCACCCACTCGTTCCGCTGGGCGGAGGCCGGCGCCCTCGGACTGTTCGAGGCAGGCTGAGCAGAGGCCGAGTACGCGGAGCCGGAACAGCGACGACGGGGCCCCGGAGGGCCCCGTCGTGCTGGCGTTTCGAGAGGCGGATCGAGTGGCCTGGGCCGAGTCGTGGTCGTCGCGGTCTCGAACGGGTCTTGACGCTGTGCGAGTTGGCCCGACCAGCATCTCGTCCGGGCGACTAGCCGCCCAGGGACCCCGGGGCGGGTTGCGCAACCCCCGCGCGGTGAGCGTGTTCACCCCTTGGTGGAGGGCGATATGCTCGCCACCGAGGAGCCGGTCGCGAACCGGCACGGCGCGAAGCAGAGGAGAGAGGATGCAGGGATCGATGCCTGGCGGCAGGAGGCTGGCGGTACTCGGATGCGTGCTCGGCGCGTTGCTCGTCCCGCAGGTCGCGCAGGCCGCGCCGCCGACCGAGCGTCTTACGATCGACGGTCCGGTCCCGTGCACCGTGCAGCCCAACGGCGTCGACTTCTGCTCGAATCAGCCCAACCGCGCTCGACCGTGCCCGCCTTCGACGGCGTCCCGATCGACGTGAACGTCGCGCTCCCCGACGAGGCCGACTTCGGTCCCGGCCCCTATCCGCTGATGATGATGTTCCACGGCTACGGCGGCGGCAAGATCGGCCTCGGCTCGATGCAGCACTGGCTCGACCGTGGCTACGCCACGTTCTCGATGACCGATCGCGGCTTCCGCGAGTCGTGCGGCTCGGCGGCCTCACGGACCGCCGGCGGCCGGCAGCTGCGCCAACGGCTACGTGCGCCTGATCGACAACCGCTTCGAGGTCCGCGACGCGCAGGAGTTCGCCGGCCAGCTCGCCGACGAGAACCTGATCGATCCGCAGCGGATCGGCGCGATCGGCGGCTCCTACGGCGGCGGCATGTCGATGGCGCTCGGTGCGCTCAAGAACCGCAAGGTGCTCCCGGATTACAGCCTCGTCCCCTGGACGAGCCCGGACGGCAAGCCGATGCAGATCGCGGCGGCGTCGCCGAACATCCCCTGGACCGACCTCGCCTACTCGCTGCAGCCGAACGGCAGCACGCTCGACTACGTCGCCGACGCTCCCTACAAGGGCCGGGTCGGGGTCGAGAAGCAGTCGCTGGTCGGCGGGCTCTACTTCTCCGGGCTCGGCGCCCCCGGCTATTACGCGCCGGTCGGCGCCGACCCGACTGCGGACATCACCGGTTGGCGCACGCAGTTGGAACTCGGTGAGCCGTACGGCGCGAGCGCCCAGCCGATCGTCGACGAGATCACCCAACATCACTCCTCGTACTACATCGATCACTCGATCGTCCCGGCGCCGATGCTGATGTCGAGCGGGTTCACCGACGACCTCTTCCCGGTCGACGAGACGATCCGCTTCTACAACCGCACCCGGACCCAGTACGCCGACAGCCACCTGGCGCTGTTCTTCGGCGATTTCGGTCATCCGCGTTCGCAGAACAAGGGCGACGTGACGGGCGCGCTGTCGGCCGCCCAGGACCTCTGGATGGACCACTACGTCAAGGACGTCGGCGCGGCCCCGCCCGAGGGCGTCACCGCGTACACGGAGACCTGCCCGAGCAGCCGCCCCGTCAGGCGGGCCGTACACGTCGAGCAACTGGGCGACCGCGGCCAAGGGCGAGATCCGCCTCGACGACCCGGCGCCGAAGACGATCGACCCGGGTGCCGGCAGCGACGCCGTCGCGGCCGCGTTCAACCCGGTCAGCGGCGGCGGCGCCTGCGCGACCGTCGACGGCGCGGACCAGGCCGGAACCGCCAGCTACCGGCTCGACCCGGCCCCGGCCGGCGGCTTCACGATGATGGGCGCGGCGACCGTGATCGCGGACATCACCCTGCCGGGCGACACCTCGCAGGTCGCGGCGCGGCTGCTCGACGTCGCCCCCGAACGGCCAGGAGACGCTGGTCTCGCGCGGGCTCTGGCGCCCAGCGACCGGCGGCCCGACCAAGCAGGTGTTCCAGCTCCACCCGAACGGCTGGACCTTCGCCGAGGGTCACGTCGCGAAGCTCGAGCTGCTCCCGGACGATTCCGAACCCCGGGCTCTTGGGCGGCTACGGGCGCGCCTCCAACGACCAGCAGCCGGTCTCGGTCTCGAACCTCGAGCTGCGGCTGCCGGTGGTCGAGAAGCCGGGCTCGTTCAAGGGCCTGGTCGGGGCGGCGGCGAAGCGCTTCCTGCCCGACGGCTACGAGCTGGCGGCCGACTTCGCGGCGCTCGCCAACTCCGCATCCGAAACTCGCGAAGCGCAAGCTGAAGCGCAAGGGCTCGAAGCTGATCGGCAAGCTCGCCTGCCCGGCCAAGTTCGCGGCCTGCAACCAGCTCAAGGTGATGGTGACCACGAAGAAGCCGAAGCCGACGGCGAAGAAGCCGAAGACGGTCGCCAAGGGCAAGCTCGCGAGCGTCGCCGGCGGCAAGTCGAAGAAGCTGAAGCTGAAGCTCACCGCCAAGGCGAAGCGCTACCTCGACCGCAAGCCGAAGCTCAAGGTCTACGTCCAGATCCGCTCCGCGGAGCTGGCCGAGCCGTCGGTCTCGAACGCGAAGGCGGTCGCCAAGCGCTGACGGCGGCGGCGGCCGCTAGCTGGAGCCGGAGGAGGCGGCCGACCATCCGCCGATTGTGGCGGGTGGGCGCCCGAACCTGCGCGCGAGGACGAGCGAGAACTCGAACAGGGCGTAGAGCGGCGCCATCGAGATCAGCATCGTCACCGGGTCGGTGCCGGGCAGCAGCATCGCCAGCACCGCGATCACCAAGAGCGCGTAGCGGCGGTTGGCGCCGAGCTGCTCGGGGGTGACGATCGCGAGACGGGTGACCGCGATCGTCCCGACCGGGATCTGGAACAGGATCCCGACCGAGATCAGGGTGAGGACGAAGAAGCTGTAGTACTCGCTGCCTCGGATCTGGATGTTGAACTCGTCCGAGTTGAAGCTGAGGAGGAAGTTGAGCGCCGCCGGCATGATCACCAGGTAGGCGAACACGGCGCCGGCGATGAACAGTGCCGGCACCATGATCAGCAACGGGAGGACGACGCGCCGCTCCGACGGCTTGAACGCCGGCAGGATGTACGCGTAGGCCTGGTAGAGCAGGACCGGCATCGCGAGCAGGATGCCGGCGTAGAACGAGAGCTTCATCGTCGTGAAGAACGGCTCCGTGACGCCGAAGGTGATCGGCTCGCGGCCGTCCGGGAGCGGGCCGTTCGCGACCGAGAGCAGCAGGTCGTTCTGCCAGAAGCAGAGGCCGACCGCCACCGCGAGCACGGTCGCGGAGACGATGATCCGCGTGCGCAGCTCGTCGAGATGCTCGACGACGCTGAGCTCGTCGGCGGGATCGGCCTTCATTGCCCTCAGTCGCGCCACCTCGCTAGGAGCGGCTCGCGACGACCTCGCCGTTGACCCGCTCCGGGGCATCGGTCTCGGTCGCGGTGATCTGCGGCTTGTCGTCCTCGTCGTCGTGGCTTCCGGTGACCGAGTCCTTGAACTCGCGGAAGCCCTTGCCGGCCGACTTGCCCAGCTCGGGGAGCTTCTTCGGGCCCACGATCACCAACGCGATGATCAGGACGATCGCCAACTCCATCGGTCCGATGTTCGGCATTGTCTTTCCTTCCTGTTGCGGTCGGCGCCCTACTGGACCTCGACCGTCGCTTTCATGAACGGGTGGAAACGGCAGTAGTAGGTGAAGGTTCCGGGCTCGTCGAAGGTGACGCTCTTCGAGTCGCCCTCGTCGAGGTCGCCGGTGTCGAACGAGCTGTCATCGGCGGTCGCCGTGTGCGCGGCGTCGTCGGAGTTCGTCCAGGTGACCTCGGTCCCGGCGTCGACCGTGACCGTCTCCGGGTCGTACTTGAAGTCCGCGATCTCGATCTGATCGGTTGCCGCCGCCGACCCGGTCGCATCGGCGGTGGTCGAGGACGACTCCGCACTCGTGCTCGTGCTCGAGCTGGAGTCGTCCCCGCCACATCCGCCGACGATCGTGCCCGCCGCGATCACCCCGATCGCGGCGAGCAGTGCAATTCCATTGCCTCGTGCGTGCATCCTTGCCTCCTCGGTCGGCCGGTCTCGTTACGACTGGACGAAGGGCTGGACGGCCTTCAGGACCTCGTCCATCGTCAGCGTCGGGTCGAACGCGTCCGGCGCCGGGTTCTCCCCGGCCGCCTGTCGAATCGCCGCCGCGTGGCGCGCCTCGACCTGGACGATGCCGCCCGCGGTCGCGAGCAGGTCCTTCGACTCGATCATCGGGGCGACGCCGTTGTAGGCGCTCACACCCGTGTCCTCGAAGGTGATCGCGAGCGGGATCAGCTTGTCGGCGCTCGTGAACGCGTCGCCGAAGTCGACCTTCGGCGCCTTCACCGGAGTGCCGCCGAGATCCTTGATCGTCGCGGTCAGGGCATCGACGTGCTCCTGTTCCTCGGCGCCGAACGTCTTCACGTAGCCGGCGACCTCCTTGCTGAGACCCGGGGTCTTCGCGGCGCCCTGGTAGAACGCGGCCTCGAGGTACTCGAGCGTCAGCGCGTAGTTGAGGATGTCGACGTCGCCCGACGACCCCTGGGCGAACGCCTTGCGGACCAGCGGCGAGACGGCCGCGGTTCCGTAGATGGCGCCGGCGGCGAGCATGCCGCGGATCAGGAACGTGCTGCGGTTGAGGTTCTCGACCTCGACCTTTGCGAGTTCCGGGGCTCCGTTTGCGGCGAGGCCGCTGTTATTGATCGGTTTCATGTTCGGCTCCTTTCTGAAGTCCGTCGTCGCTAGACGAGGAACGGCTGCACCGCGTCGAGGACTTCCTGCATGTCGGCCGGTTGCGCGAACGCCCCGTCCGGGGTCGGCTCCTCGCCGACCAGCACGTTCAGTGCCGCCGCGTGACGCGCCTCGACCGAGTGGATCGAGAGCGCCGCCGCGAGGATCTCGGGCGATTCGATGTTCGCCGCCTGGCCGAGGTAGGCCGCGGCGCCGAGGTTCTCGACCGTGGCCGCGAGCTTCAGCACCTCGGTCGGGTCCTTGAGCGGGAACTCCGCCATCGGGGCCTTCGCGACCGGGCCACCGAGCTTCTTTGGCGGTCGCGGTAAGCGCGTCGACGTGCTGCTGCTCGACCTCACCGATGCGCTTGATCAGCGCCAGGTCGTCGCCCTTGAACAGTCCGCTCTTGGCGACGTCGTTGTAGAACGCGGTCTCGAGGTACTCGAGCGTCAGCGCGTAGTTGACGATCCCGAGATCGCCCTCGCCGAACTGCGAGGCCGTGTCCTGCGCGCCGGACGACATCGTGCTCGAGCTGGTCGACGTCTCGTCGTCGGATCCGCATGCCGCGAGCAACGCCCCGGCCGCTCCGGTGCCGCCCGTGAGGGCGAAGAACTTGCGCCGAGAGACGGGATCGCGGGCGATGCGCTTCACCGCATTGGGCTCCGTGCGATGGGAAATGCTCATCTGTGAACTCCCGTGGTTGGTTACCGGAGAGCGACTCGCTCCCCGTCTTCTTGGTCCAACCTACGAACGCCCTCAGGGCCTGGATCAACGAGAGGTCAGCTGCGGCGGGCGGCGTCGGCAAGCCGCTCGGCAAGCCACAAATCGCGCATCCAGTGCTCGCCACCGCCGCTGGAGCGCTCCGCCACGACCCCTGCCGGGCCGCCGCTGAACCGCACCCCCTTCCAGTACGAGGAGGCGCGCAACGGCGCGATCACCGCCTCGACCTCGCGCGGCGCGCCGGCGGCCGCGAGCAGGCGCTCGCCCTTCGGCTGAACGTCGAACTCGCGCGCCGGGCCGCCGACGGTGACCGTCGAGCCGCCGCCGATCCGGACGCTGACCGCGCGGTCATGACGAGTCCCCGTGTAGACGCTGGCGCCCTCGGTCTCGTGCTTGAACGGCTGCGGCCCGACGGCCTGCTGGCGGATCCGGACGCGCGGTCGCTCGGCCTCGCTGAGCCCGAGCGCGGCCAGGGTCGCCGCGGAATCGTCGTAGGCCTGGTCGAGGGTTCCCCCGGGCATGATCACGCGGGCGCCGAGATAGGCGGCGTAGATGATGATCAGCGGCACGAAGACGATCAGCGACCACTTGAACTGAAACAGCTGCCAGGGGACGACCGCGCAGAAGATCAGCACCATCATCTTCGCCCCGGAGCTGATCGAGCCGCGCGCGATGTCCCACATTCGCCCGGAGGCGTCGGCGATCGCCTGGCTGTCGATCGGGCCGATCGCCAGGTCGGCGAGCAGCGAGGGCTGGTCGGCGACGGTCGGGTCGGCCACCGGCTCGGTCGCCGCCATCGCCTCGAGCTTCGAGCGCGACGCGGCCGCATCGAGATCGCGGCGCTGCAGGTACATGAGCACGGCGACGAAAGCCGAAGATCAGGCCGAGGATCGCGATCATCACGCCGGTCGGGTTGGCGTCGCCCTGGCCGAACAGGAGCGCCAGCCCGGCCGCCAGCACCGCGACGACCCCGACCCCGATGAGCCCGAAGCGGCTCGAGCGCCGAAAGTCGCGGCGCGGGTCGCTCACTCGCCGGGGACGGGCCCGGGCGGCTTGCCCCAGCGCCGGTAGGCCGAGACCGAGTAGGCCCGGCGGCGCGCGTGCAGGATCGGATCGTCGGAGGGCTCGATCCCGGCGGCGAGCCGCAGCGGGTCGAAGACGTCGATGTGGTCGTCGCGCTCCGGGTCGGGGACGACCGCGGTGATTTCGATTCGCCCCGCGTCGACCAGCTCACGGTCATCGGGCCAGCGGGCCGTGGGATCGTCGAGGGGGTCGTCGTCCGTCGGGATCTGGAAGGCGAGCCGAAACCCGATCGTCCCGGCGGCAAGCCGCTCGCGCAGATCCTCGTACAGGTAGTCCCGTCCGCGCGCCTGTGCGTCGTCGTCGGAGAGGCGCTCCTCCCCGGCGTCCGGCAGCCAGCGGGTGCGCACCGGTCGGCGACCCCCGTCCTCGTCGACGAGGAAGAAGGTGTGTGGCGAGCAGTACTCGGCGGTGGCGAAGCTCGCCAGCGGGCCGACGCCGACCGTCCCCTGCACGGCCGTCTGCGCCTCCGGATGGGCGGCGAGGTAGGCGCCGAGCTTCTCGAAGTCGGGTTGGCCCGTCTCGGGGTCCGGGCGCCTCGCGGCGAGGAGCTCGAGGAAGTCCTCAGGCGTGCGGGTCAGAAAGGCCGGAGAGCTGGTCGAGAGGATGTCGTGCTCCTCGTCGCCGGAACCGCGCAGCTTGACCGCGAAGCCACGCGCTTCGCGCTCGAAGTCCGCGGCCTCCGGATCGCCCGGGCCATTGGAGAAGCGGATGAGGGCCCCGATGGGCTCGCCCGAGAAGATGAAGGCGCGCGACAGCTCGCCGGCCTTGGGGCTGGCGGTGAACGTGCCCTCGCACCAGGCGCCCTTCGCGTGCAGAGCGCGAATGCCGTCCCGGGGCCCGCCGTAGATGCCGTCAGCCGCCGCGATCAGCTGCTCGTAGAGATCCTCCTCCGGCATGGCGGCCACCCTACCTCGCGCCCGCGCGGGCCGCTAGCGTCCGCGCGATGGAGCTCGGGATCGACGGACGGGTCGCGCTGGTGATCGGCGGCAGCCGCGGGATCGGGCACGGGATCGCGACGGCACTCGCCCGCGACGGCGCGCGGGTGGCGATCGCGAGCCGCGACCGCGAGCACCTCGACCAAGCGGCGACCGAGATCGATGGAGACGTCGACCGGGTTCGTCGCCGACACCGGCGATCTCGACCGGATTGCCGCGTTGCCCGGCGAGGTCGCCGAGGCGCTCGGGCCGGTCGAGATCCTGGTCACCAACACCGGCGGGCCGCCGGCCGGGCCGGCGCTCGACGCCGACATCGACGCGTGGCGCGAGGCCTACGGCTCGCTCGTGCTCGCGCCGCGGGTCCTGATCGGCGCCGTGATCGACGGTATGCGCGAGCGCGGCTGGGGCCGGATCGTCAACGTCGGCTCGAGCTCGACCCGCGAGCCGATCCCCGGCCTGGCGCTCTCGAACTCGCACCGCCCTGGGCTGGTCGGCTTTCTGAAGACGCTGTCGCGCGAGGTCGCCGCGGACGGGGTGACCGTCAACGACGTCGCCACCGGCCGCTTCGCGACCGAGCGGCTCGCCGCCAACTGGGGCGGCTGGGAGGCGATGCTCGAGCACGCCGGCGCCGACGTGCCCGCCGGCCGGCTCGGCGATCCGGCCGAGTACGGCGATCTGGTCGCCTTCCTGTGCTCCGAGCGCGCCGCCTACATCACCGGGACCTCGATCCCGATCGACGGCGGCCTGCTGCGCTCGATCTAGCCGCTCGGCTCGGGCTCCGGGTGGCCGGGCGGAGCTCCGGGCGCCGCCCAGACCTGGTTTCGCCGCGCCTTGACCGCGAACCAGATCCCGCCGGCGAGCACCATCGCGACGCTGAGCAGCTGCGCCTGGGTCAGCCCAAGCGCGACGTCGTCGTTGCGGCGGATGAACTCGATCAGGAAGCGCTCGACGCCGGCGAGGATCAGGTATAGGGCGAACAGCAGGCCGGGCTGGAAGCGCGTTCGCAGGCGCCACAGGACGTAGGTCGCGAGCCCCATCGCGATCGTCTCGTAGATCGGGGTCGGGTGCACCGGGACGTCGGTCGGCAAGGTGCCGTCCGGATAGGCCATCGCCCAGGGCCCATCCCACGGGATGCCGTAGTCGCCGTCGCCGGAGAGCTGGCAGCCGATCCGCCCGACCGCATAGCCGATCGCGAGCCCGGGCGCACAGATGTCGAGCAGGGTGAGGTTGAGCAGCTTCCGCCAGCGCGCCCAGAGGATCACCCCGATCGCGCCCCCGATCGCGCCGCCGTACCAGATCAGTCCGGAGCCCGAGAACAGGTTGCCGACCAGGTCGTCGGAGACCTCGTCGTAGTTCTCGATGACGAAGTCGAGCCGCGAGCCGACGACGCCACCCACGAGCGCTGCGAAGACGAGCTCGTAGGCCCAGTCGACCGGCTTGCCGAGCTCCTTCAGGCGCCTCGCGACCAGCAGCCCGGCGGCGATGAAGCCGAGCGCGAACATGATCCCGAACGTCTGCAGGGTGACCGGGCCGAGGTGGATCTCCGGTTGCATCGCGGCTGGAGGTTAGGCGAGCGGCGTGGGCGAGCCTGGTGTTCGGCCCCGAGCCGAGCTTCCTCCCGCGCGGCGATAGCCCCGGCGGGAGTCGAACCCGCGCTCCCAGGTTGAAAACCTGACGTGTTCACCGTTACACCACGGGGCCGTGGGGGCCGAAGTCTAGGCACGCCGGTCACATCGACTTTGCCCAGGATCGCCGTCAGGGACCGGCGCCGAGCAGCAGCTCGAGCAACGCCTTCTGGGCGTGCAGGCGGTTCTCGGCCTGATCCCAGACCGCCGACCGCTCCCCGTAGAGCGCCCCCTCGGAGATCTCCTCGCCCGGGTGCGCGGGCAGGCAGTGCAACGCGATCGCGCGCTCCGACCCGAGCGCCAGAAGCTGCTCGTTGAGCTGGTACGGCCCGAGGTCCGCGCGGCGGCGCGCGGCCTCCTCCTCATCGCCCATGCTCACCCAGACGTCCGTGTACAGCGCGTCGGCACCGGCCGCCGCCTCGCGGGCATCGTGGGTGTCGAGCGCCGCCAGGCCCGGTTCGAGCTCATAACCGGGCGGCGTCGCGACCCGGACCTCGACCCCGGCGAGCCGCCCGAGGATCGCCAGCGACCGGGCGACGTTGTTGCCGTCGCCGACGTAGGCGACCTTGACCCCGGCCAGCTCGCCGAAGCGCTCGCGCAGCGTCTGCAGGTCGGCCAGCGCCTGGCACGGATGATGGAGATGGGTGAGCGCGTTGACCACCGGCACCGTCGCCGTGCCCGCGAGCTCGACCACCTGCTCATGGTCGCCGGCGCGGATCACGATCGCGTGGACGTAGCCGGAGAGGATCCGCGCTGTGTCGGCGATCGACTCGCCGCGCCCGAGCTGCAGCTCGTCGGCGCGCAGCGCGAGCGGGTTCGCGCCGAGCTCGGTGACCCCGACCTGGAACGAGATTCGGGTCCGCGTGGACGGGCGCTGGAACAGCAGCGCGACCGTTCGTCCGCCGAGCTCACCCGCCCCGAGGCCGTCCTCGCGGCCGGCCTTGAGCCGGTCGGCGCGCTCGAGCAGCGCCTCGAGCTCGGCGGCGCTCAGCTCCTCGCCGGTGAGAAAGTGTCGAACGACCCCGTTCAAGCAGGGCATTCTATGGTCGCAATGGAGCTGCGCGCGCTGACCTGGAACCTCTTTCACGGACGCGACCACCCGCCAAACCGGGCGCTCGACAGTTGGCGCTCGCGGCTGTGGAGGCGCAGCGAACGCGATCGCACCCACGTCCAGGTCAACCGCGACCTGTTCGACGAGTTCGCGGCCGTGATCGCGCGTGAGCGGTGGGACGTTGCCCTGTTTCAGGAGACACCGCCGCGCTGGGCGGCCGGGCTCGCCGCGGCGACCGGCGCCGAATCACACCTGGCGCTGACCTCGCGCAATGGCCTCGCGCGGTTGCGCGGCTGGCTCGCGCGCCTCAACCCTGACCTGATCGCCTCGAACGAAGGCGGCTCGAACCTGACCCTGGTGCGCGGCCGCATCCTCGAGCGGCGCACGCTCGAGCTGACCCCCGGCCCGCGGCCGGAGCGCCGCGTGATGGCGTTCACCCGCTGCGCGATCGGCGACCTCGGGGGCGAGCTGTGCGTCGCCAACCTGCACGCGAGCGCCGGCCCCAGCCGCCGAGCCGAGGCCGAACGCGAAGTGGAGCTCGCCGCGCAGCATGCAACCGAATGGGCGGGCGCCGCGCCGCTGCTCCTGGGCGGCGACCTCAACCTGAGGCCACGTGACACCGACCTGTACGCCCGTCTCGAGGAACGCCTGGGCCTCAGCGCCCCGACCGCCCCCGGCTCGCTCGACCACCTGCTCGCCCGCGGGCTGGAACCCGTCGCCGTGGCCCGGGCGTGGGCGCCTGAGCGGCGGGAGCTCGACGAGCAGGGGCTGGCGATCAGGCTCTCCGACCACGCGCCCGTCGAGGCGACGTTCCGGCTCGTCGACCCGGGAGGTTCACCCCGACCGCCCGGAAAGTGAGATAGTCAGCCTGATTCTCACGCCGGCTCTCTAGGAGGCACATATGGCGACCAGGTCCGGAGGCTCGAAGTCCACAGGCGGATCGCGTAAGCGAACCACGGTCAAGGCGAAGCCGAAGCCGAAGCCCAGGCGGGCCGCCTCGTCGCGCGCGTCGAGCACGCGCACGACGACGAGCCGCTCGACCAGCCGCGCCTCGGCCGGCCGCTCGGACAAGAGCGTGCAGGCGTTTCGCGATGCGCTCGAGCGCAGCCGCACCGCGCTCGAGTCGAACGTGACGATGCCGCGCGAGCGCGTCCAAGAGGTCGTCGACGACGCGGTCAAGCGCGGGCGAATGACTCGCGACGACGCAAACGAGCTCGTCTCGAACCTGGTCAGCCGCAGCCGCAAGGCGACCGACGACCTGATGCGTGACCTCGAGAAACTGCTCGAGCAGGCGCGCAAGGAAGTCGAGGCTCGGACGACGAAGGCGCGCAAGGAGATTGAAGCTCGGACGACCTCCACCCGGAAGCAGGCCACCCGCGCCGCCGGGCGCGTCAGCCGGGTCGCGCGCGATGCCGCCGACCGCCCGCTCGCCTCGGCCGACAAGCTGCGCCGCCGCGCCGGGGCCCCCGGGCCGCCGATCGTCGGCTACGAGCAGCTCACCGCGCCGCAGGTGAAGTCACGCCTCAAGGATCTGAACAAGGCCGACCTGCGCAAGGTCCGCACCCAGGAGAAGCGCGGCAAGGCACGCAAGAGCATCCTCGACGCGATCGAGAAGCAGCTGGGCTGAGGCCGCTCGATTTGGCAGTAACAGGGTCGCGTCGGCGGGAGCGCCGGGTAGGCACACGGCTCCTTCCACGAACTGCGTAGTAGCTGGGTAGTTGGTGGAAGGAGCCGAGGGGGACCGGCGGCCCGCGATTCGGCGCGGTGCGGAGCTAGCTCGTCGTGAGTTCGGCGATCAGCGGGCCGAAGTCGAGGCTCTCGTCGAGCGTCTCCGCGAGGAGCTCCTCGGCCGAGAGCCGCTGGCCGTGGCGCCACAGATCGCGTAGCCAGGCGCCTGCCTGCGGCTCGGCGTACCAGCGCTCGCCGAAGCGCTCGCGGAGGTGGCGGCGCCAGTGGGTCTCGAGCGCCCAGGCGCGCAGGTAACAGACGACGTAGAAGCCCGGGTCGACGTCCGTGAGCCAGGTCTGGGCCGGCCAGCGGACTCCGGTCGCGGCGCCGAGCAGCTCGGCGTAGCGGGCGGGCATTCGCTCGAAATCGGGGCGCTCCCCGTGCAGCTCGCGCTCGTAGCTGAGCTTCGCGCAGTAGCGGCGCAGCAGCACGAGCCAGGCGGCGCGGGCGTGGTCGGCGACCCCCGAAGCGGCGTCGATCTCGAGCTGCTCGGCGAGCCAGGTCGGGTCCTCAGTCAGGCGCTCGAACAGGAACGCGAACGACTCGGTCACCCCGTTGTCGCCCAGGTACCGGTACTCGAAGGCGAGTCCGCGATCGACGTGCGCATAGTGCTCGGTGTGGCCACCCTCGTGCATGAGTGCGCCGAAGTCCTCGCGGCCGCCCACCGGGGCGATCACGAGATAGACCTCGTCGGGCACCCGCAGCGGGGCGCAGAAGGCGCGCGGCGACTTCGTCGGCCGCGGATCGGCGTCGAGGTGGACGTTGGACTGCGCGTCGAGGTTGATCCCGAGCCCGGCCACGGTGGCCGCGAAGGCGGGGCGCAGAAGCTCGGCGTCGAATCCCGCGTCGAGGTCGGCGGCGCGAAAGAAGCGCGGCAGATCCGAGCGGCGCAGCTCGCCGAGCTGGGGCAGTCCCGAGGCGTCGAGCCGAGGGGCGAGCGCTTCCGGGTAGGCCGCCTCGGTCGCGTCGAGCAGCTCGCGCGTCCGGTGCTCGAGGGCGGCGAAGTCGAGCTGGCGCAGGTCGGCGTAGGCGTCCGCGTAGCCGGCCCAGCCGAGCTCGCGACAGGTCTCGTGCGAGCGCTCCAGCGCCGCCCTCAACAGCGGCGTGATCTCCGACTCGACCGCCTCGTCCTGGGCTCGTTGCAGCGCCTCGCGGCGATCGGGGTCGGCCTCGTTCGCCTGCTCGACCGCGGCCTGGCGAAACGGGACCGGCTCACCGTCGAGCTCGAGCTCGAGCGTCGCCTCGAGCCGCGCCGACTCCTGGGCCTCGGCCTTGGTCAGCGCGCCGAGCAGCCCGTCGAGCGCGAACTGGGTCAGATACCGCAGGCCGCGGGCCTCCTCACCCGATGCGGACGAGGCGAGCTCACGCAGCGCGGCGACCCGGTCGGCGCTGAACAGACCCTCGTAGGCGGCGTACACGCGCTCGAGCTCGAGCTCGGATTTGTGACCCGCGCCCTGCAGGTAGTACTCGCGCTCGATCCGCTCGAGGAAGGCCTCGGCATCGGCGCGATAGGCGTCGACGTCGAGATTCGCGGCCACGCTGCAACGATAGAAGCATGGAGACCGCCCCAACCAAGCCCCGAACCGGCGACCGGCTCGAGCTCGAGATCGACTCGCTGGCCCAGGGCGGGCGCGGCGTCGCCCGCGCGGACGGCTACGTCGTCTTCGTCAGCGGTGCACTGCCCGGCGACCGTGTCCGGGTCCAGCTGACCAAGGCGAAGCGCGCCTACGCCGAGGGCAAGGCGATCGAGATGCTGCGCCCGAGCGAGGAGCGGATCGCGGACACCTGCGTCCACGACGGCGAGCCCTGTCCCGGCGCCCCGTGGCAGGGGATGACCTACGAGCGCCAGCTCGCCGAGAAGGCGGACCAGGTCGACGACGCGCTGCGTCGCCTCGGCCACCTCGAGGGCTACGAGCTCGAGCCGATCGAGCCGGCGGTCGAGGCCTGGCGCTATCGCAACAAGCTCGAGTACTCGTTCGGCCCGGGCGCCGACCGGCTCGCGCTCGGCTTCCATCGCCGAGGCAGCTGGGCCGAGATCGTCGACGTCGACGACTGCAAGCTCGCCTCGGAGGCCAACAATGCGGCCCGCAACGCGGTTCGCGAGTGGGCGATCACCGAAGGGATCCCCGCCTACGAGAGCGGGCCGCAGACCGGGGTGCTGCGCAACCTGGTCGTCCGCGAGGGCCGGCGCACCGGACAGCTGCAGACCCGGTTGGTGACGTCGCCCGAGCGAGATCCCGCGCCCGCCGGTCGACCTGCACACGGTGATCGAGGGACCGGCCGGCGGCACCGACGGGCCGACCGGGGTGCTCGGCGCCGAGCACCTGACCGAGGAGCTCTGCGGCCTGCGCTTCCGGGTCTCGCACTCCGCCTTCATGCAGACCAACACCGAGATGGCCGAGCGCCTCTACGGGATCGCCGCCGAGTTCGCCGGCCTGAGCGGCAACGAACGCGTCTTCGACCTGTTCTGCGGGATCGGCACGATCGGTCTCTCGCTCGCCCCCCGGGCCGGCGAGGTCTGGGGTCTCGAGAGCATCGCCGACGCGGTCGCCGACGCCGAGATCAACGCGAGCCTGAACGGGATCGAGAACGCCCGCTTCGTCGCCGCCGACGCGCGACTCGGGATCGCGCCGCTGCTCGAGCGCGCCGGCAGGCCCGACGTGGTGGTCGTCGATCCGCCCCGCTCGGGCCTGTCGAAGAAGATCGTCCGCCGCCTGCTCGAGTGCGAGGCGCCCCGGATCGTGTACGTCTCCTGCAACCCCACCACGCTGGCCCCGAACGCGGCTCAGCTCGTCGAGGCGGGCTATACGCTGCGGCGCGTGAAGCCGGTCGACATGTTCCCGCAGACGCCGCACGTCGAGGCGGTAGCCGTGTTCGAGAGGTCGACGTGAGCCGCGGGTTCGGGGTCGCCGCCGGGCTCGATCCGGACGTCGCCGGGCCGCTCGCGGAGCGCTGCGCCGAGCTCGGCTATACCTCGATGTGGTCGAACGACCACCCGGGCGCGCTCGGACTCGAGACGCTGAAGGTCTTCGGCGACGCCGCTCCGGCGCTCGAGCTCGGGGTCGCGGTGATGGCACTCGACCGCCACCGGCCGGCGGAGATCAACGCCGAGATCGACCGGCTCGGCCTCGACCGCGAGCGGCTCTGGCTCGGGGTCGGCGCCGGCTTTTCGAAGCAGCCGCTGACGACGATGTCGCAGGCGCTACCGGACTTGCGCGAGCGAGCTCCCCGGCGTGCGCCTCGTGCTCGCCGCGATGGGGCCGA
This sequence comes from uncultured Solirubrobacterales bacterium, assembly GCA_963828755.1. Lineage (GTDB taxonomy): Bacteria > Actinomycetota > Thermoleophilia > Solirubrobacterales > 70-9 > WHSW01. The sequence goes on from CAWHFY010000003.1 coordinate 120,974, forward strand.
AGATGTGCAGGCTCGGCGGCTCCTCATACGACGGCGTCTTCTTCAATTGGATGACCCCCGAGTTCGCCGCTTCAGCCCGACTCAACGTCGAGTCCGGCGCCGCCGACGTCCCCCGCGATCCGCCGCCGGTGCTCGGGTACGTGCGGACGGCGGTCGGGGAGGACGCCCGCGAGCGGCTCGCCAAGGAGGAGTCGTTTTACCGCGACCTCCACGACGGCTATCGCAACCACTTCGACCGGCTCGGCGAGCCCGAGGGCACGGTCGGGGTCGCCGCGGCCGATCGCGAGGAGGCGCAGCGGCTGCTCGGCGCCTACGAGGCGCTCGACGTCACCGTGGTTCGCGGGCTCGCGAGCGGCCACGTCGAGGCGATGACCACCGTGGCCGAGGCCGCGGCGCCCTAGTACGGCGGCAGGTCCGAGTACCAGTCGCCGAGCGCGCGGAACGCCTTCCAGAACTCCCGCTTCGGCTCCTCCGAGTCGAGCGAGTCGTCGATGTCGGGAACGTAGAGGACGTCGATCGTCGGAGTCAGCCCCTGGATCTCGCCCAGCGTCGGCTCGAGGCTGCCGGACATCGGCACCCCGACCTCGTCGAGCGTCTCGAGCGCTCGCTCGCCCATCACCACGATGCAGCGCGGCTGGACGATCGCGATCTCCTCGACGATCCGCTCGACGCATTCGCCGCCGGCGAGCGCCGGGTCGGAGACCGGGCACTTCACGCACAGCGTCCCGTAGACGGCGAGCGGGTCGATCCCGAGCCGCTTGAAGCTCTTCATCAGCGCGTTGCCGGAGCGGCCGTAGAAGGCCACCCCCTCCTCGATCTCCGCCGCCGTCGGCGCGTACTTGAGCAGCATGATGTCGGCCTGCGGATGGCCGGAGCCGAGCACCGGCATCAGGTTGCCGCGCGGGCAGTGGGAGCATTCCTGGAGGCGGTGCGTGAGCTGGTTCAGCTCGCGGATCGCGCGCTCGAGGTACTTCTCCTGGATTTCGTCGTCAGTGGTCGGCAAGCGTCCTCCCGGCCCGCTTTCCGAGCCGGGATCATTCTTTGACGGCTCCGACCGCCCTCCTGCCGGGCCCGGCGTCTGCATCAGGCCTTGCCTGCCCGAGTCTCGAGCCGTTTGCCGCCTCGCCCGCCGCCGGTCTGCAGCCACTTGAGCGTCTGCACGTAGACCAGGTTGCGCTTCTTGCGGACGATGTCCGCGTCGCGCATCGACTCGAGGAACTCCTGCGGCCCGTCGAAGTCGTGGACGCGGGTCATCACGGTGCCGAGGCCCTGGGCGACATGGCTGTCGGAGCCGGCGCCGGGGACGATCCGGTACTTGGCCGCGAACCGCTCCGCCTCCTCGTTGAACGCGCTGAGCGCGACCCGCGGGTTGAAGACCTCGAGGATGTCGATCTCCTCGACCATGTCGAGCAGGTGCTCGTAGTCCGGGACCGAGTGCAAGCGGTCGAAAGGATGCGGGACGTAGACGAGCCCGTTCTGACGCCGGATCTCGGCGATCGTCTCGGCCATCGTCATACCGCGTTCGATTCTCTCGTTCAAAAAGAGGCCGATCACCTCCCCCTGCTCAGCGGTCTTCACCTCCTCGGCGATGATCACCTTGACCCCGAAGTCCTCCGCCACCTCCGCGGCTGCGAAGGCGCCCGAGACCTCGTTGTGGTCGGTGATCGCGATCGCCCCGAGCCCGGCCTCACGCGCGGTCGCCAGCAGCGTCTCGACCGGGGTCGCGCAGTCCGAGGAGTGATCGGTGTGCATGTGCAGGTCGACGTGGATCTCGCGCCGGCGCGAGATCCGGCGGCGCAGCTCGGGGTTGCCGCGGGGATCGTGGCGGCGCGCCGCCAGCCGGGCGTAGATCTCCTCGACCCGGTCGGCCACCGAGCCCCAGTCGGGAACCGAGCCCGCGGCCTTGCGCACCAGGCCGCGGCGCAGCGGGTCGCTCGAGAGCAGGCGCTCGAGCTGGCCGGCGAGCGTGATCGCATCGCCGGGCTGAAACAGCAGGCCGAGCTCGCCGTCGCGGGTGAGCTCGTTGTAGAGCGGCAGCTGCGAGCAGACCGGAACCGTCCCGGTCGCGAGCGCCTTGCGGACCAGCCCCGGCGCCGATCGCGGCCCGCCCGAGGCCGCGACGAGCACGTCGGCCGCCGCGATCAGCTGATCCGCCGCGGCGTCGCCAGGGCCGACCACCCGGACCCGGTCGCGGAGCCTTTGCGAGACCCTGACCTCGGTCTTGTCGGGGGTCCAGACGGCGGCCTCCCAGGAACCGTCGGCCGGGAGGCGCCGGATCGCGCGCAGGAACAGGCGCAGCGAGCCGCGCTCCTCGTCGAGGCAGAAGGCGATCCGCAGCGGCCGCTCGCCCTCGGGCCGCGGCGCGCCCGGCCACCAGGGGTCGACGGCGTGATCTGCTCCGGGCTCGACCCGCTCATAGGGGCCGGGAAAGAAGCGCTGCAGCAGCGCCTCGGTCGCTTCGCAGCTCGTCGTGCGGGCGTCGAGGCGGCCGAGGAAGATCTCGACCAGCGGCCTCGCGACCTGGGTGGAGAGGGTCCGTTCGGTCGGCTCGAAGAAGCTGCCGACGTTGAGCGACCGCGAGTAGCGCAGCGCCGCCGACCCGAGGCTGGGGGCGAACGGGTCGTGGACGTGGACGAGGTCGAAGTCGACCCCGCCGAGCAGGCGCTCGAGCGCCCGGGTCGCGTCGACCGGCAGCGGTGCCGCCCGCGGCCGCGGCCCGCGCGGCAACGGGATCCCGGTGCCGAGCGCCAGCACCCGGGGCTGGCTCGGCGCAAACAGCGAGGCCGGCCGTTCGAGCGCGGCGGCGATCGCCTGGCGCGATTCGCGAACCTCGCGGCGCGAGCCGGACGCCGTCGCGATCACGACCCGATGCCCGCGTTCGGCGAGCTCGGCCGAGACCCGCGCGACGAACGCAGTTGACCTCGTGGCGCATCGCCCACGGATGCGGGGTCACCTGGGCGATCGTGAAGCGCTCTGACGAAGCCACCGACGCAGGATAGGTGGTGAAACGACGAGGACCCGCCGGAGCGGGCCCTCGTCCAAAACGCTCGCGTCGCGGGGTCTAGGCCTCGGCCTTCGTCTCCTGCGCGGCGCTCTTCGCCCGCTCGCCCGCGGGCTTGCGGGCGTACTTCGCGATGAACTCCTCGGTCTGCTCGCGCGCCTGATCGTCGGGCCGCTGGCTGTGCGGCGACTTCATCAGGTAGCTCGACGGGCCGTCGAGCTGGCCGGCGATGCCGTTGTTGAGCGCCAGCTTGATCAGGCGCACCGCGTCGATCACGACGCCGGCCGAGTTCGGCGAGTCCCAGACCTCGAGCTTGAGCTCGGCGGTCAGCGGCACGTCGCCGAACGCCTTGCCCTCGAGCCGGATGTGCGCCCACTTGCGGTCGGTGAGCCACGGCACGTAGTCGGACGGGCCGACGTGCACGTCGCGTTCGGGCAGCTCGGTGCCCATCACCGAGGTGACGGCGTTGGTCTTCGAGATCTTCTTCGAGTCGAGGCGCTCGCGCTCGAGCATGTTGAAGAAGTCCATGTTGCCGCCGACGTTGAGCTGCGACGTGTGCTGGAGCTCGACGCCGCGCTCATGGAACAGGCGGGCGAGCTGGCGGTGGACGATCGTGGCGCCGACCTGCGACTTGATGTCGTCGCCGATGATCGGCAGCCCGGCTTCCTCGAAGCGATTGTCCCAGTAGTCCTCGCGGGCGATGAACACCGGCAGGCAGTTGACGAAACCGACCCCGGCCTCGAGCGCCTGCTCGACGTACCACTTGGTCGCCATCTCCGAGCCGACCGGGAGGTAGCAGACGAGCACGTCGGCCTTCGTCTCCTTGAGCACGCCGACGATGTCGGCGGTCTCGCCCGGGGCCTTGGTGATCTTCTGCTTCAGGTACTTGCCGAGCCCGTCGTGGGTCATGCCGCGCTGAACCTTGACCCCCAGCTCCGGGACGTCGGCGAACTTGATCGTGTCGTTCTGACCCGACCAGATCGCCTCGGAGAGGTCCTTGCCGACCTTCTCGATGTCGATGTCGAAGGCGGCGACGAACTCGATGTCGCGGACGTGGTAGCCGCCGAGGTCGACGTGCATGAGTCCCGGGACCTGTTCGTCGGGGTCGGCGTCCTTGTAGTACTGGACGCCCTGGATGAAGCTGTTCGCGCAGTTGCCGACGCCGACGATCGCGACGCGGACCGGGCCGTCGTCGGGACGGTGTCCGTTCGTCGTGGCGCCGCTGGCGTGGCCGTTGGTCTCACTCATAGGGATCGGGATCCTCCAAGAAGGCGGGGTGGAAGGCGAACTACCCGCGGTTAACGGTTTGGTTACAGCTCGCTGGCCTCGAGCGCCTTGAGCTCACCGCGCACGTGCCAGACGCGCTGGCCAACCGTGAACGCGGTCAGCCCGGCCATCGCATAGATCGCCGCGGGGAGCAGGTCGACGTCGGTGATCAGTTCGCCGGCGCCGAACACGAGGCCGATGGAAAGTAGCACCACGCGGACCGGCCGGGTGGCTATTCCGACCTTGCACTCGACCCCGAGCGCCTCGGCGCGGGCGCGCGTGTAGGAGACCATCAGCGAGCCGAGGACGACGAATACGCAGGCGGCGGCGGGCACCGCATCGCCCGCGTCGGCGAATTGGTAGGCGACCGCGGTCAGCACCACCCCCTCCTCGATCCGGTCGAGGGTCGAGTCGAGAAAGGCGCCGAACATCGTCCCCTTGCCCGACATCCGCGAGTAGCGGCCGTCGAGCGTGTCCATGATCGAGCCGACGATGAAGGCGATCCCGCCGAGGAAGATCTGGTCGCCGAAGATCAGCGCGGCGGCCGTGAGGTTGAGGACCAGGCCGGTGATCGAGATCGCGTTCGGGGTCAGCCGCGACTCGATCAGCCGGTCGCGCGCGTAGCCGCGCCAAGCGGCGGCGGTTCGCGGTGAGGGTCGCCCTTCCACGCCCGTCACCGTATCCGGCCGAAGCTCAGGCGGTCGCTTCCTGGGTGCGCTCAGACGGCCAGCCCCAGGCGTCGGGGCGCAGCTTCGCGAGCGCGGTCGCGGCGACCGCCGCGGTGCAGGCGACCAGGGCCCCGGCGGCCGCGTCGAACCAGTAGTGGTTCGCGGTCGCGACGATCACGAAGAAGACGACCAGCGGGTAGACCCGCCAGATCACCCGCGGGATCCGGTGGCGGACGAGGCTCGCGGCGGTCAGCCCGACCATCATCGAGAAGGCGATGTGCATGCTCGGCACCGCGGCGTATTTGTTCAGCAGCAGGCTCGTGGTCTGGTCGTCCTGGGCGACCCCGGTGAAGGCCGAGATCGTGTCGGTGAACCCCTCGCTCGGGAAGAGCCGGGGCGGCGCGGTCGGAAACAGCATGTAGCCGACCAGCGCGAGGCCCATCGCGACCAGGAACATGTTGCGCACGAAGTAGAAGTGGTCGTTGCGGCGCAGGTACAGCCAGGCGAGGAAGCCGGTGGTGACCACGAAGTGCGAGTTCAGGTACATGAAGTTCGCCGCGTCGATCAGCCACGGGGTGTGCTCGATCAGGGTGCTCTGGAACCCGGGCTCGAAGAAGAGCCCGAGCGAGCTCTCGATGTTCATCACGTGGTGCGCGTTTATGTAGGCGTCGATGCTGCCGGAGTCGGTGACCCCGCGCACGACCTGATAGCCCTGGTAGGCGAGAAAGAAGAGGCCGAACTGGAGCACCGCATCGAGGATCCCGTTCGGCAGCAGACCGTTGACCCTCGACCACATCCCACGCATCGCGCGGGATTGTAAAGGGGGCGTTACGGGATCAGCGTGACGGGCTTAAGAACCCGGTAATGACCCGGACCACGTCGGGGCGGTCGAGCCACGGCCAGTGACCGGCGCGGTCGAGCTCGACCAGGCGGGCGTCGCCGAGCCGGCTCGCGAACTGGCGCCCGAGGGGCGCCGGCAAGTACGGGTCCTCCTGGCCCCAGACGACGAGGGCCGGGGCATCGATCCGCTCGAGGCCCTCGCCGGCGGCTGCCAGCAGCTCGGGGTCGGCCGAGCGGTAGAGCTCCAACAGCTGCGGCCAGGTGCCCCGCGGCCACGACGCCCAGACCGCGTCGAGCCAGTCGTCTGGAAGCGGACCGCGCCCACCCGACGCCTGCCGGGTGATCAGCTTCAGCCCCGCCCGGGTGGTGGTCGCGTTGGCGAGCTCGCCGGCCACGGGCAGCCGCCAGAACCACCGCGCCACCCAATGCCAGCGGTAGCCGGGGAGGATCGGGACCGCGTTGATGACGACCAGCCGGCGGACCTGCTGCGGACGCCGCAGCGCCGCGATCAGCCCGACCACCCCCCAGTCGTGGACGACGAGGTCGTACTCGTCGATTCCGAGCGCCTCGCGGAACCGCTCGATGAACCGGGCCAGCCCATGCATCGAGTGGTCCAGCTCGGCGGTCGAGCGGCGCTCGGTCGCGCCCCAGCCGGGCAGGTCGAGGGCGACGGCGCGGCGATCGAGCCGCTCCATGAACGGCACCCAGTCCTCGGAGCTGGTCGGGCTGCCGTGCACGAAGAGGACGGGCCGCCCGGCGCCCGGGCGGGAGCGGTAGAAGGTGCGGACGCCGTCGACGCTGACGATCCGCTGCTCGAGCGCACTCACCGGGGCAAAATATCCTCCGTCCGATGGCCGCGCCGAGATCGCCCGAGCGAAGCTGGACGCGCCCGCCGCGCGCCCGGGTCCGCGCGATCCGCGACCGGCTGCGCGAGATCTACGGGCGTCCCGTCAACCATCCCCATGGGCACCCGATCGCGGAGCTCGTCCGCACGATCCTCTCCCAGAACACCAACGACCGCAATCGCGACGTCGCCTACGAGCGCCTGCGCGCCGCGCTGCCCACCTGGGTCGACGTCCGCGACGCCCCCGTCGAGGAGGTGATCGAGGCGATCAAGCCGGGTGGCCTCTCGCTGACCAAGGGCCCGCGGATCCAGCAGGTCCTGCGCGAGCTGCCCGACGCCGAACCGGGCGACTCAACATCGGCGCGGCTCGGCTCCGCCTCGCGCGGCGAGCCCACCCTCGACTGGCTCGCCGACGCCGACCGCGACGAGGCGATCGAGTTCCTGGTCGAGCTGCCGGGGGTTGGGCGCAAGACGGCGGCCTGCGTGATGATCTTCGCCCTCGGGCGCCCCGAGATCCCGGTCGACACCCACGTCTACCGGGTGGGCGGGCGCCTCGGCCTGTTCCCGGCCAACGCCTCGTTCGAGCGCGCCCACGACGAGATGCTGGCGATCACCGACCCGGCCGACGCCTACGAGCTGCACATCAACCTGATCACCCACGGGCGCCGGGTTTGCCGCCCGACGCCCCGGTGCGGCGAGTGCGAGCTGCGGCGGATGTGCCCCTGGTACCGGCACAACGGCGCTCGACGGGCCGCCGGCTCCGCGTGAGTCGGTAGTTTTCCGACCCGATGAGCAAACGTCCATTCATCCTCTTCGGGATCCTCGCGGCGCTCAGCATCCTGGTGCTCCCGTTCATCGCCCTCGGCAAGGAGGGTGACTCGGAGTCCGGCGCGGTCCAGGTCGCCTCCGCCGACCAGGAAGCGAAGGACATGTTCGCGACCAACTGCGGCACCTGCCACACGCTCGCCGCCGCCGGCACCGACGGCGTCGTCGGGCCGAATCTCGATCAGCTGCTCGTCCCCAGCGGCACCAACAGCGCCCAGCTCTACGAGGGCAACGCGACCCGGGTGCTGACCGCGGTCGAGTGCGGCCTCGGCGGGCGGATGCCGAAGGGCATCCTCGAGGAGGCCGAGGGGCAGCAGGTGGCGCAGTTCGTCGCCGCCTACGCCGGCCAGATCGGCAAGGGGCCGGTCGTCGACATCGCGGATCAGAAGCCGCCCACGTACACCTGCAGCAGCGGTTGAGACCGCACCCGCCCTCGCCGCCTCCCTACGCCGACGGGTTGAAAGCGTTGCCCTGTCTGGCGAAATCAACCCGTCGGCCGCCGCCGGGTCTTCCGGGCGTGGTTGCTTCATGCGTGAATCTGCTAGCCTCGCACTAAGATTTTGTGTCTATGAGACTTGAAGCAGAAGGCTAGAAGGAGCGACGAAAGTGGCTAAGACGATTGGAATCGACCTCGGGACCACGAACTCCGCGATGGCGGTGCTCGAGGGCTCCGAGCCGGAGATCATCGAGAACTCCGAGGGCGGGCGCACGACCCCGTCCGTGGTTGCGTTCACCGACTCGGGCGAGCGCCTGGTCGGCACCGTGGCGAAGCGCCAGGCGGTGATGAACCCCGAGAACACGATCTTCTCGATCAAGCGGTTCATGGGCCGCAAGGAAGCCGAGGTCAAGGAGGAGGAGACGATCGTCCCGTACCAGGTCGTCGCCGGCCCGAACGGCGACGTGCGGGTCGAGGTCCGCGGCGATCAGTACTCGCCGCCGGAGATCTCCGCGATGATCCTGCAGAAGCTGAAGACCGACGCCGAGGCGAAGCTCGGCGAGACGGTCGATTCGGCCGTGATCACGGTCCCCGCGTACTTCAACGACGATCAGCGCCAGGCGACCAAGGACGCCGGCAAGATCGCCGGGCTCGACGTGAAGCGCATCATCAACGAGCCGACCGCAGCCGCGCTCGCCTACGGGCTCGACAAGGAGGAGGCCGATCAGACGATCCTCGTCTTCGACCTCGGCGGCGGCACGTTCGACGTGTCCGTGCTCGAGATCGGCGACGGCGTGTTCGAGGTCAAGTCGACCGCCGGCGACAACCACCTCGGCGGCGACAACTGGGACAAGGCGATCGTCGAGTGGCTGGTCGCCGAGTTCAAGAAGGACCAGGGCGTCGACGTCTCCAACGACAAGCGCTCGCTGCAGCGCCTGTACGAGCAGGCCGAGAAGGCGAAGATCGAGCTCTCGACCACTCAGGAGACGCAGATCAGCGTCCCGTTCATCACCGCGATCAACAACGAGCCCAAGCACCTCGAGGTCAAGCTCACCCGAGCGAAGCTCAACGAGCTCACCTCCGACCTGCTCGAGCGCGTGGTCGCTCCGGTCAAGCAGGCGCTCGCGGACGCCGGCTCGAGCATCGATCACGTCGTCCTCGTCGGCGGCATGACCCGCATGCCCGCCGTCCAGGAGAAGGTCAAGGAGCTGGCCGGCAAGGACCCGCACAAGGGCGTCAACCCCGACGAGGTGGTGGCGATCGGCGCCGCGATCCAGGCCGGGGTGCTGAGCGGCGACGTCAAGGACGTGCTGCTGCTCGACGTCACCCCGTTGACCCTCGGGATCGAGACCAAGGGTGGCGTGATGACGAAGCTGATCGAGCGCAACACCACGATCCCGTCGAAGAAGTCGGAGATCTTCTCGACCGCTGACGACAACCAGCCGTCGGTCGAGATCCACGTGCTCCAGGGCGAGCGCGAGATGGCCAGCTACAACAAGTCGCTCGGCAAGTTCCAGCTCACCGGGATCCCGCCGGCGCCGCGCGGCATGCCGCAGATCGAGGTCACGTTCGACATCGATGCCAACGGCATCCTCAGCGTCGCCGCGAAGGACCTCGGCACCGGCAAGGAGCAGACGATCGAGATCAAGGGCGGCTCCGGACTGGCCGACTCCGAGGTCGAGCAGATGATCAAGGACGCCGAGTCCCACGCCGAGGACGACCGCAAGCAGCGCGAGCTGGCCGAGGCCCGCAACGTCGGCGAGAACGCCGCCTACACGGCCGAGAAGCAGCTCGGCGAGCTGGACGCGCAGATCGACGACGCGGCAAAGGCCGAGATCAACGACGCGATCAAGGCGGTCCGCGACTCGCTCGAGTCCGACGACGCCGAGGAGATCAAGGCGAAGACCGACGCCCTGCAGGGTGCCTTCCACAAGGTCTCCGAGCAGGTGTACGCGAACGCGGCAGCTCAGCAGCAGACTGACGGCGGCCCCGACGCCGCCTCGGCCAACGGCGCCGGCGACGCCGAGGACGAGGTCGTCGACGCCGAGGTTGTCGATGATGAGCGGAGCTAAGGACGAGCCCGCAGAGCAGGATGAGGTCGCTCGTCGCTCGTCGCTCGACTCTCGGGACAACTCGAGCGACGAGAGGCGAGAGTCGGGCGACCCGAGCGGCGAGCGGCGAGCGGCGAGCGGCGAGCCCGGTTCTGAGGTCGGCGAGGAGCTCGACGAGCTCGTCGCCGGGCTCAAGCGCGAGCGCGACGAGTACCTCGAACTCGCACAGCGGGCGAAGGCCGACTTCGAGAACTACCGCAAGCGCACCGCCCGCGAGGCGGCGGACGCCGAGCGGCGCGGCAAGCTGGCGCTCGCCCGCGACCTGGTCCCGTCCATCGACAGCCTCGAGCGGGCGCTCGCGGTCGCCGAGCCAGGGTCCGATGTAGCCCGCGGGCTCGAGCTCGTGCACGGGGAGCTGATCGCGACGATCGGCCGGGCAGGGGTCGAGTCCTACGACCCGATCGGCGAGCCGTTCGACCCCGCCCACAGCGAGGCGGTCTCGACTCGGGCCGCCGACGGCGAGGCCGGGTTGGTCGTCGAGACGCTCGACCGCGGTTATCGCTGCGACGGCACGGTGTTGCGGCCGGCGCGGGTGATCGTCGGGGAGTAGCGCGATGGCAGGCGATCACTACGAGGTGCTCGGCGTCGGCCGCGGGGCCTCGTCCGAGGAGATCAAGAAGGCGTACCGCAAGCTCGCTCGCGAGTACCACCCCGACCGTAACCCGGACGACCCGCAGGCCGAGGAGCGCTTCAAGGAGGTCCAGGGCGCCTATGACACGCTCTCGGACCCGGACAAGCGCAAGGAGTACGACGCCGGCGGGCGCTTCGGCGGCTTCGGCCGTGGGGCCGGTGACGCGGCGGGAGGCTTCGGCGACTTCGGCGACATCTTCTCGACCCTGTTTCGCCGCGGTGGCCAGGGGCCCCAGCCGGCGGCGCGCGGGCGCGACCTCGAGACCGAGGTCCGGCTCGGCTTCCGCCAGGCGATGGAGGGGACCGAGGTCGCGGTCACGGTGCCGAAGCAGTCGACCTGCCGCACCTGCAGCGGCACCGGCGCGAAGCCGGGCACGATGCCGGTCACCTGCCCGCGCTGTCACGGGCGCGGAATCGATTCCGAGAGCCAGGGCTTCTTCTCGATCAGCCAGCCGTGCCCCCAGTGCGGCGGCGCCGGCCAGGTGATCGAGGACCCCTGCCCGACCTGCGGCGGCTCCGGCCTGACCATGCAGCGCAAGCGCTACCGGGTGCGGATCCCCGCCGGGGTCCGCGACGGCAGCCGGATCCGCGTCCGCGGCAAGGGGGAGGACGGAGCGCGTGGGGCTCCCCCGGGCGACCTGTACGTGGTCACCCGGGTGCAGCCCTCGCCGGTCTTCCGCCAGCGCGAGGACACGAACCTCGAAGTCACGGTCCCGATCACGGTCGCCGAGGCGATCCGGGGGGCGACGATCGAGGTCCCGACGCTGAACGGCAGCAAGCGGATCCGGATCCCGGCCGGGACCCAGCACGGGACCGTCCAGCGGCTGCGCGCCGAAGGCCCGCCGAAGCCCGGCGACCGCGGCCGCGCCGACATCCTCTACCGACTCGAGATCCAGATGCCGCGCGACCTCGACGCGGACCAGCGGCGGGCGCTCGACGCGTTCGCCGAGTCGATCAACGACCACGACCCGCGCGAGCGCCTGCTGCGTGAGGCGTCCGCGACGTCGGCGAAGGTTGGCGAGGATCGATGAGCGCGGCAAAGGACAGGCGCGGCGGCGAGCGCGGGGTCGACCGGCGCCGCGGCGTGTTCATGATCTCGGTCGCCGCCGAGCTCGCCGAGATGCACCCGCAGACGCTGCGCATGTACGAGGCGCGCGGGCTGATCACGCCGAAGCGCTCGCCCAAGAACACCCGCCTCTACTCCTACGAGGACGTCGAGCGCCTGCGCAGGATCCAGCGGATGACCGCCGAGGAGGGGCTCAACCTGGCCGGCGTCGAGAGCGTGCTCACGCTCGAGCGCGAGCTCGAGCGTGCCCGGGCCGAGGTCGCCAAGATGCGCAGCCGCGCCGACCAGCTCGAGCGCCGGATGGCCGAGGAGCTCGAGCGCGTTCGCACGGCCCTGCGCGGCGAGATCGTCCCCTACGGCCTCTACGAGACCGAGCTCGGGCGTCCGCCGGCCGAGTCGAGCGACAGCGTCTCGATCCCGATCGAGCGGCGCCGCCGCAGGCGCGGGTGACCTCGAGCGAGCGCGTCGTCGGCGCCGGCCTCGCGGCCGGGCGGCTCGCGATCGGCGCCGGGCTGTGGGTCGCGCCCGACGCCGCGGCCCGGGCGCTCGGCTTCGAGCGGCTCGGCTCCGCCGGCCTGGCGCTGGCCCGGATCGCGGCCAGCCGCGACCTCGTCCTCGGCGTCTGGCAGCTCTCCTCGCTCGGCGACCGCGATCAGCTTCGCCGCGCGACGCTTGGCGTCGCCGCCGCCGATGCCGGCGACGCGCTCACCTTCGCGCTCGCGCTCGGCGGCGATCGCGACGCCCGGACCGCGGGCGCCCGCGGGCTGCCGGCCGCCGCCGCGGCGACCGCCGCCGGCGTCTGGCTCGTCGCCCGCCTCGGTCGCTAGCGGTCAGCCCGCGCCGTCGCGCAGCGCCGGCTCGCGGTCGGGTCGTGCCACGATCTAAGTGCTTAGGACTCAGATTGTTTGACAAGCGATGCCTAACCCCGTAGACTCTCGAGTTCGATGCAGGCTGACAGATTCACAGTCAAGTCCCAAGAGGCCGTCTCGGCTGCGCAGCAGCTCGCGGCGCGCTTTCGCAACACCGAGCTGGTGCCCGCTCACGTGCTCGTCGCGCTGCTCGAGCAGGAGGACGGCTTCGCGCCCGCGGCGCTGCGAAAGCTCTCCGCCGACGTCGCCGCGATCACCGACCGCGCCCGCAAGGCGGTCGCGGCGTTGCCGGTCGCCGGTGGCACCGAAACCCCCGAGGTCCGCCCCGCCCAGAGCTTCATCGCCACCCTTCAGCGCGCCGAAACCGAGATGGCGGCCCGCAACGACGAGTACATCTCGGTCGGCCATCTCCTGCTCGCGCTCGCCGACCCGGCCAGCGGGGTCGCCGACATCCTCCCCGACCGCGACTCGCTGGTCCGCGCCGTCGACGAGACCCAGGGCCCGAGCCGGGTCACCTCCCCCAACGCCGAGGAGATGGCCGAGGCGCTGGAGAAGTTCGGCCGCGACCTGACGGCCGACGCGCGTCAGAACAAGCTCGACCCGGTGATCGGCCGCGACGAGGAGATCCGCCGGGTGATCCAGGTGCTCTCGCGCCGGACGAAGAACAACCCCGTCCTGATCGGCGAGCCCGGGGTCGGCAAGACGGCGATCGTCGAGGGTCTCGCCCAGCGGATCGTCGACGGCGACGTCCCGGAGTCCCTGCGCGACCGCCGCGTGATCGCGCTCGACGTCGGCGCCCTGGTCGCCGGCTCGAAGTACCGCGGCGAGTTCGAGGAGCGGCTCAAGGCCGTGCTCAAGGAGGTCCAGGACGCCGAGGGCCAGATCATCCTGTTCATCGACGAGCTGCACACCATCGTCGGCGCCGGTGCGACCGAGGGCGCGATGGACGCCGCAAACCTGCTGAAGCCGATGCTCGCCCGCGGCGAGCTGCGCTGCATCGGCGCCACCACGCTCGACGAGTACCGCAAGCACATCGAGAAGGACGCGGCGCTCGAGCGCCGCTTCCAGCCGGTGCTGGTCGGCGAGCCCGACATCAACGACACGATCGCGATCCTGCGCGGGCTCAAGGAGCGCTACGAGCTGCACCACGGCGTCCGCATCACCGACCCGGCAATCGTCGCCGCCGCGACACTCTCGGAGCGCTATATCGCTGACCGCTTCCTCCCCGACAAGGCGATCGACCTGGTCGACGAGGCCGCCTCGCGGCTGAAGATGGAGATCGAGTCCTCGCCGGTCGAGATCGACGAGGTCGACCGTCGCATCCTCCAGCTCGAGATCGAGCGGGAGGCGCTGAAGAGCGAGAAGGACGACGCCTCGAAGGCGCGCCGCGATGCGATCGAGTCCGAGCTCGCCGACCTCAACGAGACCGCCTCCGAGCTGAAGGCGCGCTGGCAGGCCGAGAAGGCGGCGATCGACGAGCGCAAGGGCGCGATCGAGCACCTCGACGAGGCCCGCGGGCAGCTCGAGCAGGCGCGGCGCGAGAACGACCTCGAGCGCATGGCGAAGCTCGAGTACGGGGAGATCCCCGAGCTCGAGCGGGTCGTCAGCGAGCTCGAGGACCGCTCCCGCGCGCTCGACGAGGGCGGCTCGCTGCTGACCGAGGAGGTGACCGAGGAGGACATCGCCGAGGTCGTCGGCCGTTGGACCGGGATCCCGGTCTCGAAGCTGATGGAGGGCGAGGTCGAGAAGCTGATCCACATGGAGGAGCGCCTCCACGACCGGGTGATCGGCCAGGACGAGGCGGTCGAGGCGGTCGCGAACGCCCTGCGGCGCTCGCGCGCCGGGCTCTCGGACCCCAACCGCCCGATCGGCAGCTTCCTGTTCCTCGGCCCGACCGGCGTCGGCAAGACGGAGCTCGCCCGGGCGCTCGCCGAGTTCATGTTCGACTCCGATCACGCGATCGTCCGCATCGACATGTCCGAGTACATGGAGAAGCATTCCGTTTCACGGCTGGTCGGAGCTCCCCCCGGCTACGTCGGATACGAGGAGGGCGGCCAGCTGACCGAGGCGATCCGCCGCCGGCCGTACGCGGTCGTGCTGCTCGACGAGATCGAGAAGGCCCACCCCGACGTCTTCAACGTCCTGCTCCAGATCATGGACGACGGCCGGCTCACCGACGGCCAGGGCCGCACGGTCAACTTCACCAACACGATCCTGATCATGACCTCGAACGTCGGCTCGGACCGGATCACCGGCCCGATGGTCGACGAGGGGATCCGCGAGCAGATCGAGGAGGTGCTGGCCTCCACCTTCAAGCCCGAGTTCCTGAACCGGATCGACGACGTGGTCATCTTCCACCGGCTCAGCCGCGAGGACATCAGCGAGATCGTCGACCTCCAGGTCCACCTGCTCGCCGAGCGCCTGCGCGAGCGCGGAATCGAGGTCGAGCTCACCGACGACGCCCGGACCCTGCTCGGCAACCTCGGCTACGACCCGACCTACGGCGCCCGTCCGCTGAAGCGCGTGATCCAGCGCCAGCTGGTCGACAAGCTCGCGCTGCAGCTGCTCGAGGGCGAGTTCGCCGACGGTGACCGGGTCGAGGTCGACGCCGCCGACGGCGAGCTCGTCTTCTCGAAGGCGGCTGCGGCGAGCACGGAGAAGGCGGCGGTCTAAGCTCGCCCGCGATGCGGGTCGGGATCTGCGCCTACTGGTTCAACCGCGGGCAGGGCGTGGTCGCCCGCCAGTTGCGCTCGGCGCTCGACGCGCTCGGCCACGAAACGTTCGTGCTCGCGCGCCCGACCCGGGCGGCGAACATCAAGCCGTCGTTCGTCGACCACAGCGGGATCTGGGACCAGCCCGGGGTCACCGACGCCTCGCACTACCGGATCCCGGCGGCCGAGCTGGTCGCCTGGGGGCTCGACAACTCGCTCGACCTCGCCCTGTTCGACCAGAACTACGAGCTCGAGGCGATTGCCGAGCTGCGCGCCGCCGGCGTTGCAACCGCCGGGCGCTTCGTCTGGGAGCAGTTCTCGAGCGAGCACGTGGAGCCGGCGAAGCGAGCCCTCGACGTGATCTACTCGCTGACCGCCTGCGAGCAGGAGCGCTACGCGACGCTGGGGATCGAGAGCCCCCGCGTGCGCTGGGGCATCCACCCGGAGCTGCTGGGGTATGCGCGTCCCTCCGCTGACCCCGGCGCCCCCGGACGCGAAGCGGAGGAGGTGCCGGGCATTCGCTTCTTCTACCCGGCCGGTTTCCTGAGCAAGCGCAAGCCGGTGGCCGAAGTGCTGAAGGCCTTCCGCCGCTTCGACGACCCGGCCGCGACGCTGGTGATCAAGGCCCAGGTCGAGCGCGAGCTGGACCTGCTGCGCAAGGGGGCCGAGCGCGACCGGCGGGTCGAGGTCGTGATCGAGGACCTGCCGACCGACGCCCACCTGCGCCTGTTCGCGGCGGCGGACGTCTGCGTCGCCCCGAGCCGCTGGGAGGGGCTCGGCCTGCACCTGTACGAGTCGATGGCGCTCGGCCTGCCGGTGATCACCAACGACGCCCCGCCGATGAACGAGATCGTCCGCGACCGCGACAACGGCCTCCTCGTGCCGAGCCGCACGCGGGGCCGGGCGAAGTCGGGGATCCCCGCCTACCGGACCAGCGTGCGGGGGCTCGCCGCGGCGCTCGCCGCGGCGGCTGAGCCGGGTGCGCTCGAGTCGCTGCGCGAGGGGGTCGCGCGAGCCCGCGAGCGCCTCAGCTGGGAGCACACGCTCGGCGACTACGCCGCGCTGCGTCGGGAGGTTCGGATGAGCGCCGAGCAGGTGCTCGAGCGCACCCAGCGGATCGAGCTGCCGATCGAGCGGACCTTCGACTTCTTCGCCGACGCCGCCAACCTCGAGGCGATCACGCCGCCCTGGCTGAGGTTTCGGATCGTCACCCCGCGCCCGATCGACATGGGCGAAGGGGCGCTGATCGAGTACCGACTGAAGCTGCACGGGATCCCGGTCCGCTGGCGCACCCGGATCGAGATCTGGGAGCCCCCGCACCGGTTTGTCGACGCGCAGCTGTCCGGCCCCTACGCCCTCTGGCACCACACGCACACGTTCGAGCCCGACGGCGACGCGACCCTGATCCGCGACCGGGTCCGTTACCGGATCGGCTTCGGCCCGCTCGGCTCCGTCGCCCTGGCGCTGTTCGTGCGCCGCGACCTCGAGCGGATCTTCGACTTCAGGCGGGATGCGATCGCGGAGCTGATCGCGAGCGGTCCGCAGACGGGGGCTCGAGCAGCCTGACCGGCCGGTCGAGGCGGCGCCCGACCTCCTCCGCCTCCGCGGCGCCGACCTGCGGGCCGGCAACCAGCAGCACCTCGCGCGCCGGGTAGGTGTGCAGCTCGTCGGTGATCGCCTGAACCGGATCGGCGTCGCCCACCCGGCCGCTGGCGTCGAAGCCGGCCGCCGCCAGCGTCGCCAGCGAGATCGCGAGCACCCGCGCCGCGCCGTCACGCGCCTCGCCGAGGTCCGAGGCCCAGCGATCGAGCAGCTTCAGCCGCACCGGGGCGAGGATCCGCACCTGCGGCCGCTGGTCGCCGCCGAGCACCTCGGCGCCGCGCTCGGCGATCGCGGCGATCCGTTCGACCAGCGCCCCGTCCTCGACCGGCTCCGAGGCCACGACCAGCAGGCGGTACCGGCGGTCGCCCGATTCCGGGACCTCGATCGGCTCATCGAACTGGGTCCGCGCCGCGATCACGAGGACCGCCGCGACCGCGAGCGCGCCGACCGCGAGCCCGAGCTGCGGCCCGGCCAGCGCGAAGGCGGCGACGATCGGCACGACCAGCGCGGCGACGATCAGCGGCAGCATCCACGGACGGATGACCAGCGGCACCAGGCGTCGCATGTCCGCTACCTACCCGCTGCGCGGCGTCGCGGCCCCGCGAATCGCCGGCCGCACCAGGGGCGGCGCCGCCGGCAGCGCGGCCGGCTCGAGGGCGGAGATGTCGAAGCCGGCGGCCGCCAGGGTCGCTCGGGTGTCGCGGTTCGGATGACAGCCCCCGGCGACCCATCCCCACGGCCGCCGCAGCCGATCCTGCCAGCGGCCGAGCGCGCCCGGGTCGCGAACGTGCTCGAGCAACAGCAGCCGGCCGGCCGGGCGCAGGACCCGCGCGACCTCGCCGCAGACCGCGGCCGGGTCGCCGACCGTGCACAGGACCAGGGTGCACACGACCGTGTCGAAGCTCGCGTCGTCGAACGGCAGCCGCTCGGCGCCCGCCTCGACCACCTCGTAACTCGGTGCGGGCGGCGCGCCGGCGAGCTTGTCGCGCAGGCGCCTGGCCATGTGCGGGTCGGGCTCGGTGAGGACGAGTCGGCTGACCGCCGCCGGGTAGTGGGCCGCGTTGGCTCCGGTCCCGGCGCCGAGCTCGAGCGTGCGACCGACGGCCGGGGCGACCACCGAGGCCCGCAGGTCGGCGAGGCCGGCCTGCTCCGCCCTCGCGGTCATGCGATCGTAAAGTGCGGCGAACAGGGGATGGCCGGCCATCGCCCAATGATCGCCGACCACGGCCCAGCCGTGGGGCAACTTGCGCGACGCCGCGCGACGTGAAAGAAAGAGGAGTGCGGACGCCGACCGTCCGCGTTCGACCCTAACGAGGAGGAAGCAGCCGCGATGCCGACCTACATCATGCTCACGCGATTGACCCCGGACGGCGTGAAGACGATCAAGGACAACCCGGCCCGTGTGCACGAGGTCAACAAGGAGGTCGAGCAGCTCGGGGTCAAGGTCGTGGCCCAGTGGGCGACCCTGGGCGAGTACGACTTCGTCAGCGTCGTCGACGCGCCCGACGAGCAGACGATGGCGAAGCTCTCGATCGAGATGGGCTCGCGCGGCACGGTCATGAACCAGACCCTGACCGCGATCGACGCGGAGGAGTTCACCAAGTCCCTATGAGGGTCCTCGTGGTCGGAGGTGGCGGTCGCGAGCACGCGATCGTCCGCGCGCTGCGCCGCTCCGCGGGCGTCGACGAGCTGCTCTGCACGCCCGGCAACGCCGGGATCGAAGCCGACGCGCGCCTGCTCGAGGCCGGCGGCGACGTCACCTCGGTGGTCGCCGCAGCGAAGGCCGAGGCCTGCGACTTCGTCGTCGTCGGGCCGGAGGCGCCGCTCGTGGATGGGCTCGTCGACGCGCTCGAGGCCGAGGGCATCGCCGCCTTCGGGCCGAGCGCCGAAGCGGCGCGGCTCGAGGGCTCGAAGGTCCACGCCAAGGCTCTGATGGCCGATGCCGGGGTGCCGACCGCGGCCCACGCGGTGCTGCGCAGCCGCGACGAGGCGCTCGAGCATGTCGCCCGCGCGCCTCTACCCCGCGGTGCTCAAGGCCGACGGCCTGGCGGCTGGCAAGGGCGTGATCATCTGCGAGAGCGAGGCGCAGGCCCGCGAGGCGGTCGAGGCGTTCTTCGTCGAGCAGCGCTTCGGCGCGACCGAGGTCGTGCTGGAGGAGTTCCTCGACGGCGAGGAGCTCTCGCTGCTGGCGCTCTGCGACGGCGAGAACGTCGTGCCGCTCGCCCCGGCGCAGGACTACAAGCGAATCTTCGACGACGACCGCGGGCCGAACACCGGCGGCATGGGCAGCTACTCGCCGGTCCCCGGCTTCGACTCCGCCACGGTGAACGGCATCGTCGACTCGGTCCACCGCCCGATCGTCGAGCTGATGGCGCACCGCGGGACGCCGTACCACGGCGTTCTCTACGCGGGCCTGATGCTCTCCGACGCCGGCGCCAAGGTGCTCGAGTTCAACTGCCGCTTCGGCGACCCCGAGACTCAGGCGGTGCTGCCGCGGCTCGAGGGCGACCTGCTCGACCTGTTCCGCGCCGCGCGCGAGCCGGGCGGGCTCGCCGGCGCCGAGGCGCGGTTCGCCGACGACTGGGCGGTGACCGTGGTCCTCGCCTCCGCCGGCTATCCGGAGAGCTCCAGCAAGGGCGATGTGATCAGCGGCCTCGACCGGGTAGGCGATCGGGTCGAGGTGACCCACGCCGGCACCGCCCGCAACGCGGCCGGCGAGATCGTCACTGCGGGCGGACGCGTCCTCAACCTGACCGGGCTCGGATCCGGCCCCGGCCGAGGCCCGCGAGCGCGCCTACGAGGCAGCACAGATGATTGATTTCGACGGCAAGCAGATGCGCACCGACATCGCCGCCCGAGCCGTGGCGGCGCTGGCCGGCTGACAGAACAGGAGACGACCAGCGTGGAGATGCAGCGCGACCCCAACACCGAGACCGAGGTCAAGACCCCGGTCGAGCTCGAGCCGATGCCCGAGGTCGAGGCCGCCTTCGAGGAGATCGAGGTCGACGCCCCGAGGGTCGGGATCATCATGGGCTCGAAGAACGACAAGGAGAAGATGCAGCCGGCCGGGACGGCGCTGCAGGACGCGGGGATCCGCTACGAGGTCCGGGTGATGAGCGCGCATCGCGATCCGGAGAAGGTGCGCGAGTACTGCCACGCGGCCCGAATGAGGGGACTGCGGGTGATCATCGCCGGCGCCGGGATGTCGGCGGCGCTGCCCGGGGTGGCCGCCGCGCACACCGACCTCCCGGTGATCGGCGTACCGATCCTCGGCAAGAGCCTCGGTGGGCTCGACGCGCTGCTCAGCGCGGTGCAGATGCCGCCCGGCGTCCCGGTCGCCTGCGTGGCGGTCGACGGGGCAAAGAACGCGGGGCTGCTCGCGGTGCGGATGATCAATTGTTAGTTCGTCGCTCGTCGCTCGTCGCTCGTCTGTCGGGTCAGGGGTTGGCGTGATTCCCAGGTACTCGCGCGCGGAGATGGCCGCGGTCTGGTCCGATGAGCGGCGGATGCGCGGCTGGCTCGAGGTCGAGCTCGCCGCCACCGACGCCTGGGCCGAGCACGGACGGGTACCGGCCGAGGCCGCGGCCGCGTGCCGCGAGCGCGCCTCGTTCACGGTCGAGGCGGTCAAGGAGCGCGAGCGCGAGACCAACCACGATGTCGCCGCCTTCGTCGACGTGGTCGCCGGGTCGATCGGGGAGCACGGACGCTGGATCCACTACGGGCTCACCTCCTCGGACGTGCTCGACACCGCGCTGGGGCTCCAGCTCGTCGAGGCCGGGTCGATCCTGATCAGCGGGGCGACCGCGTATCGCGACGCGCTCGTCGCCCGCGCGCGCGAGCACGCCGAGACGCTCTGCGTCGGCCGCACCCACGGCGTCCACGCCGAGCCGACCACGTTCGGGCTGCGCCTCGCGGGCTTCGCATTCGAGGCCGACCGCAACCTGAACCGGCTGCGCGACGCGTTCGGCGAGGCCGCGGTGGGCAAGCTCTCCGGGGCGGTCGGGACCTTCGCCTCGACCCCGCCCTCGATCGAGGCCGCGGTCATGGACCGGCTCGGCCTGCGCGCGGAGGACATCTCGACCCAGGTCGTCCCGCGCGACCGCCACGCCGCGGTGCTCGAGGCGATCGCGATCGCCGGCACCGGCCTCGAGCGCTTCGCCCAGGAGATCCGCAACCTGCAGCGCACCGAGGTCCGCGAGGTCGAGGAGACGTTCGCCTCCGGCTCGCAGAAGGGCTCGTCGGCGATGCCGCACAAGCGCAACCCGATCACCGCGGAGCGCGTCTGCGGGCTCGCCCGCGTCCTGCGCGGCTACGCCCAGACCGGGCTCGAGAACGTCGCCCTCTGGCACGAGCGCGACATCTCGCACTCGGGCGCCGAGCGGGTCGTGCTGCCCGACGCGACGATCCTGCTCGACTACATGCAGCACCTCTCGACCGGCCTGGTCGAGGGCATGAACGTCCATGTCGAGCGGATGCTGTCCAACCTCGAGCTCACCCACGGGGCCCTGTTCAGCCAGCGGGCGCTGACCGCGCTGATCGAGGCGGGGCTGACCCGCGACGACGCCTACCGGCTCGTTCAGGAGGCCGCGCAGGGAGCCTGGGACACCGGCACCGAGTTCCGCGAGCTGCTGTCCGCGGCGATCGCCGCCTACCCCGACCGCGGCGTCGACCTCGCATCGATCGACCTCGATCAGGTCTTCGACTACAACGCGTACCTGGTCCACGTGCCGGAGCTGATCGCCCGGCTCGACCGCATCAGCTAGCGCTAGCGCGCGGCCGCGATCACCAGCGTCCCGTTTGCGGGCGAGAGGGTCACGTTGCGGCGCACCGGGCGCTCGAGCGCCGCGCGTCGCCGCGCGCAGCGAGACCGAGCCGAGGATCGTCTCGATCGCAACCCGCATCTCGAGCTGGGCGAAGGCGGCGCCGATGCAGCGCCGGGTGCCGCCGCCGAACGGGATCCAGGAGTAGGTCTCGGGCGCGGCGTCGCCGAGGAATCGCTCGGGGCGGAAGGAACGCGGGTCGTCGTAGACGTCGGGGCGGGTGTGAGCGAGGTAGATGCCCGCCAGGATCACGGTGCCGGAGGGGAGCTCGAAGCCGCCGAGCGCGGAGTCCTGGCGCAGCAGGCGGCCGGTGAACGGGACCACTGGGCGCACCCGCAGGGTCTCGTCGACGACCGCGTCGAGATAGTCGTGCTCGCCGAGGGCCAGCTCGGCCTCGAGCCGCGCGAGCGCGTCGGGGTGGTGCAGCAGCAGGTCGAAGGCCCAGGCGAGCCCGGTCGCGGTCGTCTCGTGGCCGGCAAGCAGCAGCGTCATCAGCTGGTCGCGCAGCTCGCGGTCGCTCATCTGCGTGCCGTCCTCGAACCGCGCCGTCAGGAGCAGCGAGAGGATGTCGTCGCGCTCGGCGAGGTCCGGGCGGCGCCGATGCTCGGCGATCTCGGCGTAGAGCAACTCGTCGGTGCGGTCGCGCAGGGTCGCGATTCGCCTGAACGGCGGCAGCCTGCGCAGGGTCGGGTTGGCGAACCCGAACGCGGCCGGCGAGGCGCTCGCGCTCAGGATGCCGACGAGGCCATCGCGCAGACGCTCGCGGCGCGCGTCGTCCTCGACCCCGAAGACCGCCCGCAGGATCACCTCGAGCGTGATCGCCTGCATGCTCGGGTGGAGCGCGTACTCGGTGCCCAGCGGCCAGGATGCGACGGCGCGCTCGGTCGCCTCGCGGATCACCTGCTCGTACCCGCGCATGCGCTCGCCGTGAAACGGCGGGAGCATCAGCTTGCGCCGGCGCAGGTGCTCGTCGCCCTCCTGTAAGAGCAGCGAGGACCGCCCGAGCAGCGGCTCGAGAACGACGTTGCGCCCCGGGGCGATCGTGTTGACCCGGTCGGCGGTGAACAGCCGCTTCAGCGACTCGGGGTCGGAGAGGAAGACGACCTCGCCCGGCCCGAGGAGGCTGGCATGAAAGGTCTCGCCGAGGCGCGGCGCGCCAGTGCTCGAGGAACGGCAGCGGGCGAAAGACGAAGCGCGCGGTCTGCAGCGACTTGGGCAGCGGCACGCTCGGCAGCTCGGCGAACGGGCGGGCGGTCCCCGGCGCCGAGGCGGCCGGTGCGGTGGATGCGATCGAGCTCGCCATCGCCGTCAATCGTACGGCGGGCCGGGGGCCGCAGCGCCAGGGTGTGATCCGCCGCGGCACGCGACCTCAACCATCCGCCTGGCGTTGTTAGCATCGCCGCCGTGAGCTCGCTCGCCGATCTCAAGCTCGTCGCCTCCGGGAAGGTGCGCGAGATGTACGCCGACGGCGACCAGATCGTCATGGTCGCCTCCGACCGGATCTCCGCCTACGACGTCGTCCTGCCCACGGCGATCCCGGACAAGGGCAAGGTGCTGACCCAGATGTCCGTGTTCTGGTTCGAGCAGACCGGCGAGATCGTCCCCAATCACTACATCTCCCAGGACGTGCCCGAGGAGGTCGCCGGCAAGGGGCTGCGGGTGAAGCGGCTCGAGATGTACCCGGTCGAGTGCGTCGCCCGCGGCTACATCACCGGGTCGGGCTGGAAGGAGTACCAGCAGACGGGATCGGTCTGCGGGATCGAGCTCCCGGCCGGGCTGCGCGAGTCCGACGAGCTCCCCGAGCCGATCTTCACCCCGGCGACCAAGGCCGAGCTCGGCGACCACGACGAGAACATCGACTTCGACCGGGCCGCCGAGCTGATCGGCGACCGGCCGCTGATGGAGGAGCTTCGCCGGGTGACGCTGGAGCTGTACTCGTTCGCCCGCGACCACGCGGCTGAGCGCGGGATCATCATCGCCGACACGAAGTTCGAGTTCGGGTCCTCGCCGGGCGCCGAGGTGGTGCTCGGCGACGAGGTTCTGACCCCGGACTCGTCGCGCTTCTGGCCCGCCGACGACTACGAGCCGGGCCGCTCGCAGGCGTCGTTCGACAAGCAGTACGTGCGCGACTGGCTCGACCAGTCGGGCTGGGACCACTCGCCCCCCGGGCCCGAGCTGCCCGAGGACGTGGTCGCGAACACGCGCGGCAAGTACGTCGAGGCTTACGAGCGAATCACGGGCCGCTCGCTCTAGTCGCCGGCCCCTACGCTGACCGGATGAACCTGTTCGTCTGCGGCCTGCGTCGCTCGGGCACGACGATCCTCTACGACGCCCTCGGCGAGGACGCCGAGCTGCACCGCTTCTACGAGCCGCTGCGCGAGGACGCGGAGACGATCGGCGGGGGCAGCGGCGCCCGCGACACCGACGCGTTCGCCGAGACCCGCGCGCGGCGCGAGCGCTTTCGCGCTGAACACCACCCCGAGCTGCCGATCGAGCTCTTCAACTGGGGCGGGCCGCGCGCCCCGGAGCTCGAGCTCGATCCGGAGCTGCCCGCGCACGTCAGCGAGCTGCTCGCCGACCTGCTTGCTACAGCTCCCGCCGTCGCGATCAAGGAGACGCGGCTTCACCACAAGCTCGTCGCGGTCGCCGAGCTCGACCCCGACGCGGTGGTCGTCCACCTGACCCGCGACCCGCGCGCGGTCACCGCCTCGATGCTGCTCGGGCGCCGCCGCAGAACCGACATCTATCCCGACGCGGACACCTTCTTCACCGCCCGCACCGGGCGGCGCCTGTGGTCGAGCCGGCGGATCTCCGAGGAGCTGATCGGGCGGCAGCGCTCGCTCGACCTGCCCGCCGACATCCCCGACTTCCTGCGGCCGCTGATCGTCTGGAGGGCCGCGTTCGAGACCAGCGCCGGCGACGGCGCCCGGCTGTTCGGCGACCGCTACGTGCACGTGAGGCTCGAGGACCTGCGCGCCGATCCCCGCCGCGAGCTCGGCCGGGTCTACGCCGCCTGTGGGCGCGAGCTGCCCGAGCCGGTCGCCGCGTGGGCGGCCGACAACATCCGGCGCGAGGCGACCGTCCACCTCGCCGACGACCCGCGCTGGGCGCGCGCGGCGCGGCTGGTCGGGATGGAGCAGGCGCTCGAGCGCGCCGGCTACGCCGAGATCCTCGAGCTCGAGCCAGCGCCGGGCGAGCCGCTCGACCTCAGCCCGCCGGCGCCGCGGTCGCGCCTCGCGGGCTTCATCGGGCCGGGCCCGCCGGCGCCGCGGCTGACGCTACGCTGCGGATGGTGAAGGCTCGCGTGCTGATCCGGCCGAAGGAGGGCATCCTCGACCCGCAGGGCAAGGCCGTCGAGCGGGCGCTGCCGGCGCTCGGCTTCGACGGCGTCAGCCACGTTCGAGTCGGCCGGATGGTCGAGCTCGAGGCACCGGAGGGCGCCGACCTCGACCGCCTCTGCCAGCAGCTGCTCGCCAACCCGTTGATCGAGGACTACGAGATCGAGCAAATGCCCGACACCTCCTCCGCTTCGCGTCCGGGGGTGTCGGGGTCGATCGAGGGCTGATGTTCGGCGTGCTGCAGTTCCCCGGGTCGTGCGATGAGCGCGACGCGGTGCTCGCCTGCGAGCGGGTCGGCGAGGCGCGGCTGGTCTGGCACGGCGAGACGGACCTCTCCGGGATCGACGCGGTCGTCGTCCCCGGCGGCTTCTCCTACGGCGACTACCTGCGCGCCGGCGCGATCGCCCGCTTCGCTCCGGTGATGGAGCCCGTGCGCGAGTTCGCCGCCGCCGGCGGTCCGGTGCTCGGGATCTGCAACGGCTTCCAGGTGCTCTGCGAGGCGGGGCTGTTGCCCGGGGCACTGCTCGCCAACGAGCACCTGCGCTTCCTCTGTCGCCAGGTCGAGCTCGAGGTCGTCGATGCGGACACCGTCGCGACCTCCGCCTGCGCGATCGGCGACCGCCTCTCGATCCCGGTCAAGCACATGAGCGGCCGCTGGTTCGCGCCGGCCGACCAGCTCGACGAGCTCGAGGCCGACGGGCAGATCGTCTTCCGCTACGCGGCCGGACAGAACCCGAACGGCTCGGTCGCCGACGTCGCCGGGGTTCGCAACGAGGCGGGCAACGTGGTCGGCCTGATGCCGCACCCCGAGCACGCCGTCGACCCGCTCTGCGGCTCGGCCGACGGGCTGAAGCTGTTCGAGTCGCTCGCCGCGGCGCGGATCCCCGCTCCGGCGTGAGGCGGAGGCCGACCGGCCGAAGCCGAGCCGCGCCGCCGTTGAGGCGCCGAACTGCGAGGCGGAGGCCGACCGGCCGAAGCCGAGCCGCGCCGCCGTTGAGGCGCCTGGCGTGAGCCCGCTGGCAAGGCGTCGGGCCGCGAGCGTGGCGCCGGCGCCGTTCGTGGTCGGCGTCGGGCGCTCGGGGACCACCCTGCTGCGGCTGATGCTCGACTCGCATCCGCAGCTCGCGATCCCGGCCGAGACCCACTTCGTCCCCGAGCTGATCGAGCGCGCCAACGAGTGCCGGTTCGCCAGCGAACTGGTCGACGCGATCGTCGCCGCCCGCACCTGGGGCGACTTCGGCCTCGACGACGAGCTACTTTCGCGCGGAGGTCGAGCGGCGCGAGGCCCACGGGGCCGCCGACGTCCTGAGGGTGTTCTACGCGCTCTGCGCCGAGCGGGAGGGCAAGCCGCGCTGGGGCGACAAGACGCCCGGTTACGTCAAGCGGATGCGCCCGATCGCCCACGCACTGGAGGAGGCGAGGTTCGTGCACCTGATCCGCGACGGCCGCGACGTCGCGCTCTCGCGACTCGCACGCGGGATGGGGACCGGGAAGCCGATCGACGAGATCGCCGACCTCTGGCGGCGACGGATCGAGAGCGCGCGCAAGCAGGCGAAGCGGCTGCGCGGCCGCTACCTGGAGCTGCGGTTTGAGGACCTGATCACCGAGCCGGAGCAGGCGCTGCGGCGGGTCTGCGAGCTCATCGAGCTCGAGTATGACCCGGCGATGCTGAGCTACCGAGCGCAGGCGCAGCGGCGGATCTCCGAGCTCGGCGATCTCGCCGCCGAGGGGGCCCGAGACGAGCGCGACCGCGACGAGCGTCAGGCGGCCCACTCGCTCGCCTCGAGGCCGCCGACCGAGGCCCGGATCGAGGTCTGGCGCGAGGACATGGACCCAGCCGACCGGGCGGCGTTCGACCGCGTCGCCGGCGATCTGCTTCGCGAACTCGGCTACGACGTGCCATCCTGATCGGCCCCACCATGGCCTTCGACTACTCGATCAGGATGCTTCGCAACCGCCGCCTGCGCGGCCGCTCGGAGCCCGAGTTCCCGGCCCCGTTCGTGGTCGGCGTCGGGCGCTCCGGCACCACCTTGCTGCGGATGATGCTCGACTCGCATCCCCGAACTCGCGATCCCACCGGAGACGCACTTCCTCAACCCACTGATCCAGGCCTCCGGCCGCCTGCGCTTCAACGCCCGCACGGCGACCCGCGAGATCGTCCATGACGAGCGGCGGCGCTGGAACGACTTCGGGCTCACCGAGGAGGACCTGCTCGTCTCGATGCAGTCGGTGGAGAGGTTCAACACCACCGACGCGATGCGCGCCTTCTACCGCGCCTACGCCGACAAGCACGGCAAGCTCCGCTGGGGCGACAAGACCCCCGACTACATCCGCAAGATGCGCAAGCTGCAGAAGACGCTCCCGGAGGCGCGCTTCATCCACGTGATCCGCGACGGCCGCGACGCCGGTCTGTCGCAGAATGCGCGAATCATCAAACGCGGCAAGGACCCGGTCCCGGCGCGCGAGATGGCGCGGCGCTGGCGCAAGCGGATCGTCAAGTCGCGGATCGACGCCGAGGAGGTCGAGCACTACCTCGAGATCCGCTACGAGGACCTGGTCGCCGACACGGAGAACGCCCTGCGGCGGGTATGCGAGCACATCGAGCTCGACTTCGACCCCGCGATGCTGACCTACTACGAGCGCGCCGAGGAGCGCCTGCAGGAGATGGCGGGGGCGCTGCCGGCGAAGAAGGGCCGCCCCGAGCGCGAGGCCGGCGAGCGGATCCAGGCCCACGCGCTGACGATGAAGCCGCCGGATCCGGAGCGGCTCGCGGTCTGGAAGCGCGAGATGACGCCGGAGGAGAACGCCGAGTTCGAGAACGCGGCCGGCTACCTGCTCGACGACCTCGGCTACGAGACGGCGACGCCGAAGTCGGAGTGGATGCCACCCGAGGAGTGGGCGCGCTCGAAGTCGCGCACGGATCGCGGCTCCGACAAAGCCGGATCGACCAGGTTCCGCGACAAGGTCAAGCGCGGCTAGCCTTCGCGAACCGCCTTTTGCGCGGTTCTCTATCCTGATCCGCTCGCCTCGGACCCTCGCCCCCGCGTTCACCGGGGTCCGCGGCCACTGATCATGGGTTTGTTCTCGAGACTGAAGAAGGACGACGCGCGCCGCGAGCCGGTGCCGTTCGTGGTCGGCATGAACCGCTCCGGCACGACGCTGCTGCGGATGATGCTCGACGCCCACCCCGATCTGACGATCCCGCCCGAGACCCACTTCGTCCCCGACTTGATCAAGGCGGCGCGCGAGAGCGACGCGACCCCGGAGAGCGCGCTCGAGGCGATGAAGTCGGCGCGCGAGTGGGGCGACTTCGGCTTCTCCGACGAGGAGATGCTCGGCCGTCTGCGGGCGCTGCCTGAGATCAAGCCCGGTCCAGCGGTCCGGACCTTCTACGCCGCCTACACCGAGGAGCAGGGCAAGCCTCGCTGGGGCGAGAAGACGCCGACCTACGTGCAGAAGATGAAGCTGATCCAGCGCGCGATCCCCGAGGCGCGCTTCGTGCACGTGATCCGCGACGGCCGCGACGTCGCGCTCTCGGTCCTCGACCGCACGGTGCGCGAGCTGACCGCCGGCGACGTCGCCCGCCGCTGGCAGAAGAAGATCACCAAGGCGCGCGAGGACTCGCCGAACCTCGACCACTACATCGAGATCCGCTACGAGGACCTGATCCTCGAGACCGAGCCGACGCTGCGCAAGGTCTGCGAGTTCATCGAGCTGCCCTGGGACGACTCGCTCCTGACCTACCACGAGCGCTCCGCCGACCGGCTCAAGGAGATGGCCCGCGCGCTGCCCGCCGAGGGTCGCGCCAAGGAGCTCACGGTCGAGCGGCGGATGGCCACGCACGAGATGACCACTAAGCCTCCGAGCGCCGACCGCGTCGCCCGGTGGCGCACCCAGATGGCCCCCGAGCAGCGCGAGGAGTTCGAGGCGATCGCCGGCGAGCTGCTGGAGCAGCTCGGGTATCCGGTTGGGCCCGACGCGGTCGAGAAGGCCACCGCGCTGATCGAAGCAGCGTGAGCGGCCGCTCGCCGCTCGCCACTCGCCGCTCGAGGACTGACGATGCGGGTTGGGCTCGTCTCGAAGTGGTTTGCCTCCGGGCAGGCCGTCGTGACGCGCCAGATCCGCTCGGCGCTCGACGGGCTCGGCCACGAGACCTTCGTGCTCGCGAAGCCGGGTAAGGGCCCGCGCGCCAGTCAGGAGCGGGTCGCCGACCCCGTCTGGGATCAGCCCGGCGTCACCCAAGGCTCAAACGCCGACATCCCCCGCGACGAGTACCGCGCCTGGGCCTCGGACAACTCGCTCGACGCAGTCCTCTGCGACCAGAACGACCAGTTCGACGAGATCGCGGCCCTCCGCGCCGACGGCGTCCGCACGATCGGCCGCTTCGTCTGGGAGAGCTTCGCCCCGGCCGACGCTGAGCCGGCCGGCGCGGCCTACGACACGATCTACTCGTTCACCCGCGCCGAGCAGGCCCGCTACCGCACGCTCGGCATCGACTCCCCGCTGCTCACCTGGGGCTGTCACCCGGAGCTGATCGAGGTTGCGGAGAGGGTCGAGCGCGACCCCGAGCTGGTCAGGTTCGTCGTTCCGGGCAGCTTCATGGGCAAGCGCAAGCCGTTCCCGGAGATCGTCGAGGCGTTCACGCGGGCGCGCGGCGATCACCTGCGGTTGCTGATCCGCGGCCAGGTCGACCGCAAGGCGGGCAAGCTCGAGAAGGCGGCCGGCGGCGATCCGCGGGTCGTGATCGAGTTGGAGGACCGCCCGACCGACGAGCACCTGCGCCAGTTCGCGAGCTGCCACGTCTGCCTCTCGCCCTCGCGCTGGGAGGGTCTCGGCCTGCCGCTCTACGAGGCGGTCGCCTTCGGAATGCCGTCGATCACCAACGACTCGCCGCCGATGAACGAGGTGGTGCTCGACGGCGTCAACGGGATCTGCGTCGACTCGGTCCCGTGGGGCGAGGCCGGCTCCGGGATCCCCGCCTTCGACCCGGACTTCGAGCAGCTGACCGCCGCGATCGAGCGCCTCGGCGACGCCGCCGAGCGCGAGCGGCTCGCCGCCGGCGCGGTGCGCCTGCGCGAGAACGAGCGCAGCTGGGAGCGCACGGTTGAGGGCCTTGAGGAACTACTCAGGTGAAGCCAAGGAGATCGGCGAAGTGAGCCCTGGCCCGGTGAGACCGGACGCGAAGCGGAGGATCTCACCGGAGTTGTTCCGCTGATGCGGGTCGGAATCGTCAGCAAGTGGTTCAACCGCGGCCAGCCGGTGGTCGGGCGGCAGCTGCGCTCAGCTGTGGACGAGCTCGGCCACGAGAGCTTCGTGCTCGCCCGGCCGAAGAAGGAGAAGGGCCCGCGGCCCGGCGCGCTCGACCGCGACGACGTCTGGGACCAGCCCGGGGTGACGGAGGCGTCGGCCTACGACATCCCCGCCGACGAGTACCTCGCCTGGGTCGACGAGCACGGGATCGAGGCGATCCTCTGCGACCAGAACTACCAGTTCGCCGAGCTGGCGGAGCTGCGCCGTCGCGGGGTGCGCACGATCGGGCGCTTCGTGTGGGAGCACTTCACCGCCGAGCACGTCGCCGGCGCCCGCGAGGCCTTCGACGTCGTCTACTCGCTGACCCACGCCGAGCAACGGCGTTATGCGGAGATGGGCCTGGAGACCCCGTACGTCACCTGGGGCTGCCACCCGGAGCTCATCGCGGTCGCCGACGAGGTCGCCGCTCGCCGCTCGCCGCTCAGCCGCTCGGACGCCGTTTCGTTCGTGTTTCCCGGCGGCTTCCTGGGCCACCGCAAACCGCTCGAGCCGGTGCTCGAGGCCTTCGAGGCGACCAGCGACCGGCGCCTGCGGCTGATCGTCAAGGCCCAGGTCGAGCGCAAGCAGGTCGAAGGCTGCGGCCGCCGCCGCTCACCGTGATCCCCGGATCGAGCTTCGCCTCGCCGACCAGCCGACCGCCGAGCACCTGCGCGAGCTCGCGGCCTGCGACGTCTTCATCGCCCCGGCGCGCTGGGAGGGTCTCGGGCTGCCGCTCTACGAGGCGATCGCGTTCGGCCTGCCGGCGATCACCAACGACGCGCCGCCGATGAACGAAGCGATCCACGACGGGGTCAACGGCCTGCTCGTCGCCTCGACGCCGAACGGGACCGCACGGTCGGGAATCCCCGCGCTCGATCCCGACGTCGGCGAGCTGCGCGAGGCGATCGAGCGACTCGCGGAGGCGCCGCTGCGCGCCGAGCTGGCCGCCGGCGCGCTGCGGGTGCGCGAGACCGAGCGGCCGTGGTCGGCGACCGTGAGCGGGATCGGCGAACTATTGGAAACGACTTCAACCGGGTAGCTTGGAGGGCTTCATGGGCTTCACAGACCAGATCGAGCGGTATCGAAAGCGGGCGGGGATCGCGCTCGCGGGCAGGCGGCTGCGCGGCCGCGGCCCGGAGCCGCCGCCGGCGCCGTTCGTGTGCGGCGTCACCCGCTCGGGCACGACCCTGCTGCGCCTGATGCTCGACTCGCACCCCGACCTCGCGATCCCGGGCGAGACCCACTGGGTCCCGAAGCTGATCAAGGCCTTCGAGCGCTCCAAGCAGACCGGCGAGGACGCGGCCAACCTGGCGATCGACCACAAGCGCTGGGGCGACTTTCACCTCGACGCCGACGAGCTGCGGGCGCGGATCAATGCGCTCGACCCGGTCACCGCGGCCGACACGATTCGCGCCTTCTACATGCTCTACGCCGAGCGCGAGGGCAAGATCCGCTACGGCGACAAGACCCCCGGCTACGTGCGCGAGATGCGGCGGATCCAGCGGGTGCTGCCGGAGGCGCGGTTCGTCCACATCATCCGCGACGGCCGCGACGTCTCGCTCTCGCACCTGCGAATGAACTGGGGACCGGAGACCTACGAACAGTCGGCGCGGCTGTGGCGCAACCGAATCCGCAAAGGCGCGCAAGATGGCCCCGTCGGTGAACCACTACACGGAGGTCCGCTTCGAGGACCTGGTCGCCGACACCGAGGGCGTCCTGCGGCGGGTCTGCGACTTCATCGAGCTCGACTTCGACCCGGTGATGCTCGAGTACCACGAGCGCGCCGAGGGCCGGCTCGCCGAGAAGGCCCGCGAGCTACCGCGCAAGAATCGCCCGAACCAGACCGCGGAGGCGCGGATGGAGAGCCACGTGCTGGCCAAGGAGCCGCCGCGCTCGGACCGGATCGGCATGTGGCGCGAGCGGATGACGCCGGAGGAGATCGCCGAGTACGAGCGGGTCGCGGGCGACATGCTGGTCGAGCTCGGCTACGAGCTCGACTCGGAGGCGGGCGAGCAGCGCGCCGCGGAGAAGGGCGCCACGGCGCCCGCCGCCGCCTGAGGAGCCGCCGGTTGTCCCGACGAAGCCGGCTCGTCGTCGGCCTTGATCTGCGTCGCCGGCTCGCTGGCCCCTGCGAGCGCCGAAGCGATGCCATGGGATCAGCCCGGCGCGGTACCGCCCGCCCTGACCCCGCCGGCCGAGACCCCGGACCCGGCGTGCGCGCAGAGCTACGCCGACGACGCGCCGAAGCGGGGCCCGCGGCTCGAGTTCGGGATCGGCCCCCGGCTCGCGGGCGAGGCAGGAGCGACCCAGACCACACCCGTGGTCGGCGAGGACAAGCGCCTGCGCGACCGGGCACTGCTCGAGCTGAAGGGCGACGCGCCGCTCCGGGTGAGGCTCAACCGGCTGTTCCAGGCCGACGGCAAGGCCGGGATCGCTGAGTTCCGGCGCATGACCCGCCATTACGCCTCGCTCGGGATCGACGTCGAGCTCCAGGTCCGGTACCACCCACTGCCAGAGCAGAATGGCGACATCGCCGCCTGGCTCGATTACGTGCGCCGCGTGGTGCGCGCGTTCGGCCCGATCAACCATGTGGTCGGCCTGCAGATCACCAACGAGGTCAACCTGAGCTCGTCGCCGAACACATCCGATGGCGCCTACCGCGACGCCGTCCAGGCGCTCGCCCAGGGCGTCGTGGCGGCTAAGCGGGAGGCCCGCAGGCGCGGCTTCGACCAGCTGACCACGGGCTTCAACTACGCCTGGCGCTTCGGCGACGGCGACGCGGACTTCTGGCGGGCGGTCGGCGCCGCCGGGGGCAAGGCGCTGCGCAAGGCCACCGATTGGGTCGGGATCGACGCCTACCCGGGCACCTTCGTCCCGGCCACCGTGGAGGACCCGGCGACGCGCTGCTCGAGGGGATCGCGCAGGTGCGCGAGTGCTACATGCCGCTGGCGGGCCTCGGCCGGAAGGTCCCGATCCACCTCGAGGAGGTCGGCTACCCGACCGGGCCGGGACGCGGCGAGGATGTGCAGGCGGTCGTCCTCGACGACTTCGTGCGCACCGTCAACGCCTACCGCGGTGCCTACGGGATCGAGGCCTTCAACTGGTTCGGGCTACGCGACAACAACAGCGAGGGGCCTAACTTCCAATCGTTCTTCGGGCTACTGCGCGACGATTACAGCCGCAAGCCCGCGTTCGCCGTCTACCGCGACCTGATCGCCCGGCTCGGCTAACCGGCCGCAGCCCGAACGGCGTCGTCGCGGCTGCCCGGACGAGCTCGCGACGGGCGGCCTCCACCCACCGAGTCTTACCGATCGGGTAAGCGCATCAAGCGGCTTCGGCGCGAGAACCGCGTTAACGGGGCCTTCACCGGGTAGCGAAGGCGCAGAGATTTGGAACCCTCACGGTCCAGCACCTCGGATCGGTACGCCCGTGCGGGTCCATCCGCCACCGAAAGGAATCGAAATGAGCGCAGTCGCAATCGTCTTGATCGTGATCGTCGTGATCGTCGTCATCGCCCTGCTGGTCGCCGCCTCACGCCGCCGAGCGCAGGTCCGCGCCGATGACCGCCGCCAGGTCGCATCCGAGCACCGCGAGGAAGCGGCCACGCGCCGACTGTCCGCGGAGAAGGAATCAGCGGCGGCCGACGAGCAGGCGGCGCGCGCGCGTCGCGAGGCCGCCGAGGCGGAAGAGCGCGCGCAGGCCGCGGAGCGCGAGCGTGCGACCGCGGACGCCCACGAGGAGCACGCGAGCTCGATCGATCCGGACGCCGAATCGAGCGAAGCCACCCGAACCTCCGAGCCGACTACGACCACCGACCGCACCGACGAGCCGACCACGACGACCGAGCGCAGCGCCTGACGCCGTCCGGGACGATGACGTCGCCCCTCGCCCAGCGCGAGGGGCGGCCCTCGCCTAGGGTGAGTAGCGCAGCACCGTGAGGCCGCCTGGCAGCGAGCCGAGCGCCACCTTGTCCGCGTTGTCGACCTTCTCCGCGAGCAGCGGCTTGGCGCCCGCGAGGACGTTGAGATAGACCGTCGCCGGGGCGCCGGTGACCTGGTCGACAACGTCGCGCTGAAAGCGCACCGCGCCCGCCTTCACGGTGGCGCAGGGGTTCGCGTAGCCGCTGCGCCCGAGGGTGCAGTTGAAGCCGTTCGACTCGGTCGCCTGGCCCTTGAGCGGAATCGCGTTCTTCGCGATCCCGGTCGACTTGGTCGCGGTCGGGTCGGTCCCGACGATCACCCGCGAGGAGATGAAGGTGTTGAAGCGCAGGGCGTTGATGTCGGTCGTGAACGAGGAGTCGAACGCGAGCACCTCGCCCTTCTGCGGCGAGGGAATCGGGATCGAGTAGACGCTCCGGCGCTTCTCGGAGTCGTCGATCGTCAGCGGCAGTTCGGTGTTGACCAGGTCCTCGGTCGAGGTCGAACTCGGCGCCGGGACGTTGCCGTGCGCCTGGACCAGGTTGACGCGGCCCTTGTCCTGGGCGACCGACGCGTCCGGTCGGTCGGCGCCGAGCACGACGACGTCGCCGCCCTTGGCCTTCTTGTTGGAGGCGCCGACGATCAGGTTGACGTAGCACGCGTCAGGGGGGCACGGCAGCGCCGAGAGATCGGTGACCGTGGTCTCGGCGTTCGGGATCGCGATCGTGCAGTGGTGGTTTCGGTTCGGACGCTGCTGCTTGCAGAGCACGGTGCGGCTCGGGGTCAGGGGCAGGAATCCCGAGTCGGCCTTCGGGCTCGGACTCAGGACGATCCGGGCGGTCACGGTCGGGTTGATCTGGTAGCTGCGCCCCACGCAACGCGGGCCCTGGGAGACGCAGGTGGTCGAGACCTGGACCTCGCCGCTGACGCGCAGACGATCCCCGGCGGCAATCGGCTCGAAGGTCGACGGGTCGAGCCGGAAGGCGACCCGGTCGCGGGCCCCCGGCTGGCGGGCGATCGGGATCCGCTTGATCAGCTCGCCGTTGTCCCCGCTGGTCGAAACGACCGGCTGCGGCGGCTTCGGATTGAGCACGCCTCCCGCCGCCCCGGCGGGAACCGCGATCGCGAGCAACGCCAGCGAGGGCGCGATGAGGCGCTTGACGGTCGGACCACCCATCTCCCGGATCACAACACTCCCAGGCCGCTCGGGTAGCGGCCCGCCGGGCGGACTGAAAGACGACGTGCACAATCGCTTTACTTGCGCGTCTGACCGCCTCGGCCTCCAAGCACCGCGAGCTCGGGCTCACCGATGCCGAGTTCGAGCTGATCATCGAGAAGCTCGGGCGCGAGCCGAACGGGGTCGAGCTGGCGATGTTCAGCCTCCTGTGGTCCGAGCACTGCGCGTACAAGCACTCGCGCAAGCTGCTGCGCCGACTACCGACCGAGGGCGACCGCGTCCTGATGGGCCCGGGCGAGAACGCCGGGGCCGTCTCGGTCGGCGACGGCTGGGCGGTGGCGTTCAAGGTCGAGTCGCACAACCACCCGAGCGCGGTCGAGCCGTTCCAGGGCGCCGCAACGGGGGTCGGCGGGATCCTGCGCGACGTCTTCGCCCTCGGCGCGCGGCCGATCGCGGTGCTCGACTCGCTGCGGTTCGGGGAGCTCGACTCGCAGCGCTCCCGTTACCTGTTCGACCACGTGGTCGCCGGAATCGGCCACTACGGCAACTCGATCGGGGTCCCGACGGTCGGCGGCGAGGTCTACTTCGAGGCTCCCTACGAGCAGAACTGCCTGGTCAACGCGATGTGCGTCGGGCTCGCGCGCGCCGACGAGATGGTCCGCGCGGCGGCGGCCGGGGTCGGCAACTCGGTCGTCCTCATGGGCGCGTCCACGGGCCGCGACGGGATCGGAGGCGCGTCGGTGCTCGCCTCGGCCGAGCTCGAGGGTGGCGACGACTCGAAGCGCCCGACGGTCCAGATCGGCGACCCATTCGAGGAGGCGAAGGTGCTCGAGTGCTGCCTCGAACTGCTCGCCGACGGGCTCCTCGTGTCGCTTCAGGATCTCGGCGCCGCCGGGCTCACCTCGTCGGCCGGCGAGATGGCCTCGAGCGGGGGGGTCGGGATCGACATCGATGTCGCCAGGGTGCCGCTGCGCGAGGCCGACATGGAGCCGTTCGAGATCATGGTCTCCGAGTCGCAGGAGCGGATGCTCGCCGTGGTCGAGCCGGCCAAGGTCGACGCGGTCCTCGCCCGCTGCGAGAGGTGGGAGACCGGATCCGCGGTGATCGGCGAGATCACCGACTCCGGCACCTTCCGGGTGCTGCGCGGCGGCGAGGTGGTCGGCGAGATGCCGGTGGCGGCGTTGGTGGATGACGCACCGCTGTATGACCTAGAACCGCAGGAGCCGAGCACGTGGCCCTACGCCGGCGTCGCCGGTCACTCGTCACTCGTCACTCGCGAGCAGGACGACGCGGGCGAGTTGCTCTTGGAGTTGCTCGCGAGCCCCAATGTAGCCAGCAAGCGGTGGGCGTTCGAGCAGTACGACTCGGTGGTCGGCTCGCACACGATCCGCCGACCCGAGTCCGCCGACGCCGCCGTTCTCCACCTGCACGAGGCCGGGGCGACGATCGCTGTCTCGATCGACGGGAACGGGCGCCGCGTCGCCTGCGATCCGTACGCCGGCACGATCGAGGCGGTGCTCGAGTGCGCGCAGAACCTCGCCTGCGTCGGCGCCGCGCCGCTCGGGCTCACCAACTGTCTCAACTTCGGCAACCCGGAGAAGCCGACGGTCGCCTGGCAGCTCGACCGCTCGACCCAGGCCCTCGCCGACGCCTGCAACGCGCTTGCGGTCCCGGTGGTCGGCGGAAACGTCTCGCTCTACAACGAGACCGACCAGGGCCCGATCTACCCGACCCCCGTGGTCGGCATGGTCGGCGAGCTTCACGACCCCGAACGCGCCGGCGGGCTCGCCGCAGCGGCGGGTGACGCGATCGCGATCTGCGGCCCGTTCTCGCCGTCGCTCGCCGGCTCGGAACTGGCGAAGCTGCGCGGCGAGCTCGGGGCCGGGCTGCCCTCGCTCCCGATCGACTCGGTCGCTGTCGCGATCGCAGCGGTGCGCGAGGCGGTGCGCGAAGGCGCCGTGCGCGCCGCCCACGACATCAGCGACGGCGGGCTCGCCTGCGCGGTGGCCGAGGTCGCGATCGCCGGCGGCGTCGGGGTCGACGCCGACCTCGACCCGCTGGTCGAGGCTCGCGGCTGCTCGGGCGAGACGGCGTTGTTCGGCGAGGGACCAGGCGGCTTCGTGCTCACCGGCGACCGCGCCCGGCTCGAGGCACTGGCTCGCGACGGCGTCGACCTGTTCGTGGTCGGCGAGGTGGGCGGCGACCGGATCACGCTCTCGGCCGCGGACGCGGAGGCCGACGTCGCCCTCACCGACGCCGAGCGCGCCTGGCGCTCGCTCGGTGAGCGCATCGAGAGCGACGTTCTCGCCTGAGCCACGGGAGGCGATGCGCTTCGCCCAGCCCGCCGTCGACCAGGTCGACGCCCGGATCGGCGTTGACCGAATCACGCCAGCCGCGGGGCGAGATCGGCCGCCTCCGTTGCTAGCCTTGACGGGTAGGCGCCCGCCTGCCTCGCATCACGACTTCTGGGGTATCGAGAAGCCTCGATGGAGCTAATTGAGCGGCCCTCATCCGACGTCGATCACGTCGACGTCCCCGAGCGCGATGGACCCCGCGACGAATGCGGGGTCTTTGGCCTGTACGCGCCCGGCCACGATGTCGCCCGGCTCACCTACTTCGCGCTGTACGCGCTGCAGCACCGGGGCCAGGAGTCGGCCGGGATCGCGAGCTGCGAGGGCGGGCACATCACCACGCTGCGCGACACGGGCCTCGTCTCCCAGGTCTTCGACGAGGAGAAGCTGCGGGCGCTCGACGGCGACATGGCGATTGGCCACGTCCGTTACTCGACCACCGGCGGCGGCTCCTGGGAGAACTCGCAGCCGGTCTGGCGCGACGACGGCCGCGAGGTGGCGCTCGCCCACAACGGCAACCTGACCAACGCCGTCGAGCTCTACAACGAACTGCGCGAGCGCGGGATCAGCTTCCGGGGCACCTCTGACTCGGAGATCATCGCGGCGCTGCTCTCGGTCGAGGAGACTCGACCGATCGAGAACGCCGTCGCCGCGGTGATGCCGCGGCTCGAGGGCGCCTACTCGACCGTGGTCATGACCAAACGCGCCGTGGTCGCCTTCCGCGATCCGAACGGGGTCCGGCCGCTCTCACTCGGCAAGCTCGGCAATCGCTTCTGCGTCGCATCCGAGAGCTGCGCGTTCGACATCATCGGCGCCGAGTTGATGCGGGAGGTGCAGCCGGGCGAGCTCGTCGCGCTGACCGAGGGCGGGCTCGAGACCCGCCAGATCGTCCCCGCCGACCGTCCCGCGCACTGCGTCTTCGAGCACATCTACTTCTCCCGGCCCGACTCGCGGCTCGAGGGCCGCGTGCTGCAGGAGGTCCGCGGGCGGATGGGCGAGATCCTCGCCCATGAATCCCCGGTCGACGCCGACCTCGTGATCAGCGTCCCCGACTCGGGCAACGCGGCCGCGAACGGGTACGCGCGCGCCTCCGGCCTGCCCAAGGACGACGGGCT
This sequence comes from uncultured Solirubrobacterales bacterium, assembly GCA_963828755.1. Classification (GTDB taxonomy): domain Bacteria; phylum Actinomycetota; class Thermoleophilia; order Solirubrobacterales; family 70-9; genus WHSW01. The sequence continues at coordinate 159,850 of CAWHFY010000003.1, forward strand.
GATCAAGAACCGCTACGTCCAGCGAACCTTCATCCAGCCGGGCCAGGAGCTGCGCAAGCACGGATTGCGCATGAAGTTCAACCCGCTGCCCGAGATCGTCTCCGGCAAACGGGTCGTCGTCGTCGACGACTCGATCGTGCGCGGCAACACCACCCGCCAGATCATCGGCATGCTGCGCGACGCCGGCGCGCTCGAGGTCCACCTTCGCATCTCGGCCCCGCCGATCCGCTACCCCTGCCACTACGGGGTCGACATGTCGACCTCCGAGGAGATGATCGCCCACGACCGCACGGTCGAGGAGATCGCCGCCGAGATCGGCGCCGACTCGCTCGCCTACCTGTCGCTCGACGGCGTCTACGAGGCGGTTGGGACGCCGCGCGAGGTCCACTGCGACGCCTGCTTCACCGGCGAGTACCCGCTGCGCAGCGGCGGCGACGCGAACGGCAAGTTCGCGCTCGAGGCCTTGCCGGTCGTCCAGGGGTGAACGAGGCCCAGCTCACCGAGGCGCTGCAGCGCAACTTCGGCCATCCCGCCTTTCGCCCCGGCCAGCTCGAGGCGGTCGAGGCGGTGGTCGGGAGCCGCGACGTCCTTCTCGTGATGCCGACCGGCGCCGGCAAGTCGCTCGGCTACCAGCTACCGGCGATCCTCGACCGCAAGCTGGCGCTGATCGTCTCACCGCTGGTCTCGCTGATGACCGATCAGGTCGAGAGCCTGCGCGGGCACGCCGAGCTGATCAACGCCCAGCGCGACCGCGAGGACAACCGCAGGGCGCTCGACCGCGCGATCGCCGGCGAGACGTCTCGATGCTCTACGTCGCGCCGGAGCGCTTCGCGACCCCCGGCTTCATCGACCGGCTGAGCGAGGCTGCGGTCGGGATCTTCGTCGTCGACGAGGCGCACTGCGTGAGCCAGTGGGGCCACGATTTTCGCCCCGACTACCTGCGCCTCGGCGATGTCGCCCAGCGGGTCGGGGCGCGTTCGATCTTCGCCGCGACGGCGACCGCCACCCCGCGGGTCGCGGCCGACATCGCCCAGCGACTCGGGCTGCGCGACCCGGTGCGGATCACGACCGGGTTCGACCGCCCCAACCTCTCCTACGACGTGGTCAAGGTCGGCTCCGAGCGCGCCAAGCAGGCGGCCACGCTGGCGCTGCTCTCCGAGCCCGAGGCGCTCCCGGCGATCGTCTACGCCGGCACCCGCAAGAAGACCAAGGCGACCGCCGACTGGCTCAGCGGGAAGCTCGGGCAACGCGTCCCGACCTACCACGCCGGGATGGAGCGCGAGGCGCGCGCCGCGGCGCAGCGAGCCTTCATGTCGGGCGAGGCGCCGGTGGTGGTGGCGACGAACGCATTCGGGATGGGCGTCGACAAGTCGAACGTCCGCACCGTGATCCACGAGGTCGTGCCGTCCTCGCTGGAGGCCTACTACCAGGAGGCCGGCCGCGGCGGGCGCGACGGGTTGCCGTCGCGCTGCGTGCTGCTGGCCGAGAACCGCGACAAGGGCCTCCACGTGTTCTTCATCAACCAGGTCGACGATCCCGAGGCCAGGAATCACCGCTGGCGCCAGTACCGGGAGGTCTGGGGATTCGTCGAGGGCGAGGGATGCCGGCGGCGGGCGATCCTCAGGCACTTCGGCGATCGAGTCGAGCCGACGGCGCTCGGGCGGTGCTGCGACGTCTGCAACGGGCCGCTGGAGATCGCGACCGCCCCGCCGGCGCGGCGCAGCGTCGCGGAGTACTCCGACATCGAGCGATGCGATCGTCGCCGTGGTCGAGCGCGCCGAGCCGTCGGTCGGGCGCACCAAGACGGTCGAGATCCTGCGCGGCGGCCGCAGCAAGGCCCTGCTCAAGTACTCCTATGACTCGCTGCCCGGTTACGGCGACTTCGCCGAGTGGCACGCCGACGACGTGCTGGCGCGGATCGACGGGCTGATCGAGTCCGGACGGCTGCGCAAGACCGGCGGGCGCTACCCCACCCTGCGGGTCGCCCAGGCGGCGTGAGCCGGTGAGCTCGCTGCGCGTCGGGGTGCTGGCCTCCGGCACCGGAACCAACCTCCAGGCGATCCTCGACTCGGTCCACGGGCGCGACGGGGTCGACCGTCGTCGCGGTCGGCTCCGACAAGGCCCGACGCGATGGCGCTGCAGCGGGCCGCGCGCGCCGGAATCGAGACCGGGGTGTTCGCCGCCGCCGACTACCCGGACCGCGAGGCGCGCGACGTCGCGATCGCCGACTGGCTCGACCGCCAGGGGGTCGAGCTGCTGGTTCTCGCCGGCTACATGCAGCTGCTGTCGGCCGCGTTCATCGCCCGGTTCGCCGGGCGGGTGATCAACGTCCATCCGGCCCTGCTGCCGTCGTTCCCGGGCCTCGACGCGGTCGGCCAGGCGCTCGAGCACGGGGTCCGGATCACCGGGGTCACCGTCCATTTCGTCGACGAGGGAGTCGACTCCGGGCCGATCATCCTGCAGCGCCCGGTACCGGTGCCGCCCGACCGCGACCGCGAGGCGCTCGAGGCGGCGATCCACGCTACCGAGCACGCGCTGCTGCCGACCGCGATCGAGCTGATCGCGACCGGGCGCGTCTCGATCGACCCGGGGTCGCGCGTGGTCGCGATCGGCGATTAGACTCGACCCAGTGAGCCTCGAAGCGGCGATCACGCAGGAGGGCGGCGCGCCACCGGGCGGAATCCCGGTGCGGGTGCGCCGCGCCCTGATCTCGGTCTCGGACAAGACCGGCGTCCTCGACTTCGCGCGCGGCCTGCGCGAGCTCGGGATCGAGGTTCTCTCGACCGGCGGCACCGCCGCGGCGATCCGCGAGGCGGGGCTCGAGGTCACCGACGTCGCCGAGTTCACGGGCTCGCCGGAGATCCTCGACGGCCGCGTGAAGACGCTTCACCCGCGGCTGCACGCCGCGCTGCTCGCGCGCCGCGACGACTCCGACCACATGGCGACTCTCGAGGCGGAGGGGATCGAGCCGATCGACCTGGTCTGTGTGAACCTCTATCCGTTCGAGCGCACGATCGAGACCCCGGGCGTGACCGAGCGCGAGGCGGTCGAGAACATCGACATCGGCGGCCCGACCATGATCCGCGCCGCGGCCAAGAACCACTCAGCCGTCGCCGTCGTGGTGAAGCCAGAGTCCTATGACGCGGTGCTCGAGGAGCTGCGCGAGTCCGGCGGCGAGGTCTCGACCGAGACGCGCCAGTGGCTCGCCAACGAGGCGTTCGCCCACACCGCCTCCTACGACGCCGCGATCTCGCGCTGGTTCGGGTCGCGCTACGAGGCCTTTCCCGATCACTTCGTGATGCCGCACGAGAAGTTCATGGAGCTTCCCTACGGCGAGAACCCGCACCAGAAGGCGGCGCTGTATATCGAGCGCGGCGCCGGTCAGCACCACGTGCTCGCCGGGATCGCGAAGCAGCACGGCAAGCCGCTCTCGTTCAACAACATCCTCGACCTCGACTCGGCCCGGCGGTTGCTCGACGAGTTCGAGCAGCCGGCGTGCGTGATCGTCAAGCACAACAACCCCTGCGGGACCGCGGTCGCGCAATCGGTCAGTGACGCCTATGAGCGGGCGTTCGCGTGCGATCCGATCTCGGCGTTCGGCGGGGTCCTGGTCTTCAACCGGCCGATCGATCGAGGCGCTGGCGGCGCGCCTGCATCAGCAGTTCATCGAGGTCCTGCTCGCGCCCGGGTTCGAGGACGGGGCGATGGAGATCCTGACCCAGAAGGAATCGGTGCGGATCCTCGAGGCCTCCGACCTCACCTACGTGCCGCGCGAGCGCGACGTGAAGCGCGTGCGAGGCGGGCTGCTGGTCCAGGACCCCGACCGGATCGACGAGACGCGCGACTCGATGGAGGTGGCGACCGCGGCGCAGCCGAGCGAGTCGCAGTGGGACGACCTGATCTTCGCCTGGACGGTGTGTCGACACGTGCGCTCGAACGCGATCGTGTTCGCCAAGGACGGGGCGACGGTCGGGATCGGCGCCGGGCAGATGAGCCGGGTCGACTCGGTCCGGATCGCGGTCGAGAAGGCGGGCGATGCGTTCGGCGACCGGGCCGGCGAGCGACTCGCCGGGTCGGTGGTCGCCTCCGACGCCTTCTATCCGTTCCCGGACGGCCCGCTGGCGGCGATCGACGCCGGAGCGACGGCGCTGATCCAGCCGGGCGGCTCGAAGCGCGACGGCGAGGTGATCGCCGCCTGCGACGAGGCCGGCGCGTCGATGGTCTTCACCGGCCGCCGCCACTTCCGCCATTGAGCGGGGCGGCGAGCGCCACCCTCGACGTCGTGCGGGTGTTCTGCGCCGCCGACGGCAGCGGCGGCAACCCGCTGGGCGTGTTCGTGGACGGCGGCGAGGTGCCGACGGACCGCCGCCAGGCGGTCGCCCGCGACCTCGGCTTCGCCGAGACGGTGTTCGTCGACGACCGCGAGCGCGCGGAGCTGCGGATCTTCACCCCGGCGGTCGAGCTGCCGCTGGCCGGGCATCCGCTGGTCGGCAGCGCGTGGCTGCTCCGCGAGCGCGGCGCGGCGCCGTCGGTCCTGCGCCCGCCGGCCGGGGAGGTCGCGGTGCGGTTCGACGGCGAGCTCACCCGCGTGACCGCCGATCCCGAGTGGTGCCCGCCGTTCGAGTTCCTCGAGCTCGGCTCGCCGGCCGAGGTCGACGCGCTCGAAGGTGTACCCGACGGCTACGGATTGGTCGGTGCCTGGGCCTGGATCGACCGCGACGCGGGCCTGATCCGCGAGCGGGTCTTCGTCCCCGAGGCCGGGGTCGAGGAGGACGAGGCGACCGGCTCGGCGGCGCTGCGGCTGTGCGCGCAGCTCGGGCGGCCGATCGAGATCCGCCAGGGGCGCGGCTCGGTGCTCTACGCGGCGCCGGCCGGGCCCGAGCGCGCGGAGGTCGCCGGGCGGGTGGTCGCCGACGAGCGGCGCCCGTACGCGCTCGGCTGAGCGGCGCTCAGGTGATCCCCTGGTCGGCGGCGACGAAGGCGAGGGCGATGAACAGGATGGAGATCGCAAGCACCCAGCGGCCGTGTTGGTTGCGGCGGCCGAGCAGCATGGCGCCGATCACGAGCCCGCCGATCGGGATCATGATGGCGAGGATGTAGCCGGCGATCACGAGCCCGTCGGACGACGCGGGCTTCGCCGGCTCGGCGCGGTAGTTCGTACGGTGCTCGGTCCACTTGGCGCCGTCCCAGTAGCGCATCCCCTGGGCGTTCTCAGGGTCGGCGTACCACGCCGGCGGCGGTAGCCGGTCGCCGGTCGCGAGCGGCGGTTCGGTTGGGGTGAGCGGCGCGGGCTCCGGCTGCGGGTCGTCCTCGAGCGGCACCCCGCTGTTCAGCGGCACGCGGCTGTTGGTCCAGCGGCTGCCGTTCCAGAAGCGCTGCAGCGCCTCGTCGTCGGGATCGCGATACCAGCCGGCGGGCGGCGGCTTCGAGGCGCCTTCCATGCGGGGAGCGTAGACGGCCCGCAGTCGGTATTCGGCGCGTCCCGGCGAGCGAGTGGGCCCCCTCGGACTCGAACCGAGATCTCTCACCTTAAAAGGGTGGTGCTCGACCATTGAGCTAGAGGCCCGGGCAAAGGGTATCCGCCACGTATGCGAACATACGTTTGTGCCAAAGCCACGCCCGTCGGCTCCCCTGTTGATCGTCTCCAAGGCGGGGAGGCCGGCGTCCCCGTCGCGCGAGCGACCAGTGGAGATGCGCGAATGTCGCCACCATGGCAGGGTCGAATTCGCCTACTACGGCAACGTCAATCCGCGCTGGTACTGCAAGCGGTGCGTAGCCGAGTCCGTCACCAGACGGCACCAGAAGGTGCGCCGATTGTTGCGTGAGGAAGCCGGCGGGTGCTGCGCGATCTGCGGCTACGACCGGAGCTCGCTCAACCTTCACTTCCACCACGTCGACCCGACTCAGAAGTCGTTCTCCCTGACCAGCGCGACCGGCAAGGCGATCGCGACTCTGCGCCTCGGAGGCGGCGAAGTGCGTGCTCGTCTGCGCGAACTGCCACGGGGAGATCGAGGCTGGCCTCATCGCAAGCCCAGCCGCCGGCGCGACCTTCCCGGCTCTGTTCGGGCCTGGCACCCGTCAGCAAGTGCGCTAACGATGCCGCGCAGCCATCCGGCGCCAGGCCGTCAATAGAGTGGTGACGTGCGCGTTTCCGCGAAAGCCGATTACGCCGTCCGCGCGATGGTCGAGCTCGCCTCCTCCGGGGCGTCCGAGGGGAAACCGGCGAAGGGCGAGGCGCTCGCGGCCGCGCAGTCGATCCCGGTCCGCTTCCTCGAGAACATCCTCGGCGAGCTGCGCGTCCACGGGCTCGTGCACAGCCGGCGCGGCGCCGACGGCGGCTACTGGCTCGCGCGCCAGGCCGACGACGTCACCCTGGCCGAGGTGATCCGCGCGGTCGAGGGTCCGCTCGCGACCGTGCACGGCGAGGCCGCCGACGAGCTCGAGTACCCCGGCGGATCGCAGCCGCTGCGCGAGGTCTGGCTCGCGCTGCGGGCGAACATCCGCCAGGTGCTCGAGTCGGTGACGCTCGCCGACATCGTCGCGGGCACGCTGCCGGAGCCGATCCCGACCCTCGCCGAGCACCCGGACGCGTCCCTCCAGCGCGACTCGCGCTTCGCCCAGGGCCCGGCCGAGCAGGTCTAGCTAGAGCCGTCGCGCTCGGCGGCGCGGCGAGCCTCGCCGTCGATCTGCCGCACGGTGGCCCACAGAACCATGCCGACGAACGCGATCAAGATCGCGAGCATTGCGGTAGCGACCACCGCGGCGAGGCTCATCGTTCGCCGGCCCCCGCCTCAGGCGAGGACGAGTTCCTCCGTGCGCGGGCTGGCGCCGTTCTCGTCGAAGCGACGCGCGCGGGCCGCGGTCACGTAGACGATCTGGCGCTCGGCCAGCTCGAGCTCCTCGACCTGCGCCCGGGTCAACTGGGCGATCAGCGGACTCTCGTCGGCGAGCGTCAGCTCGATCCGCACCTCGAAGCCGAGGTAGACGATCCGGTCGATCATCGCCTCCTCCGAGGTCGAGTGCGGGAGGTGCGAGATCTGCACGTCGTGCGGTCGCACCAGCGCCTCGCGGATCCGGTTCGCCGTTCCGACGAAGCTCATCACGAACTCGGTCTCGGGATGGTCGTAGAGGTCGGTCGGCTTGCCGGCCTGCTCGACCGCGCCCTCGTTCATCACCACGATCTGCTCGGCGACGTCCATCGCCTCCTCCTGATCGTGGGTGACGAAGATCGTGGTCACGTGGACCTCGTCGTGAAGGCGACGCAGCCACTGGCGCAGCTCGGTGCGCACCCGCGCGTCGAGGGCGCCGAACGGCTCGTCGAGGAGCAGCACCTTGGGCTCGACCGCGAGCGCCCGGGCGAGCGCCATCCGCTGACGCTGGCCACCGGAGAGCTGCGACGGGTAGCGGTCGATCAGGCCCTCGAGCTGGACCAGGGCGAGGAGCTCGTGGACGCGCTCCTGGATCTCCTTCTTCGGCCGCTTGCGGATGCTGAGGCCGAACGCGACGTTGTCGCCCACCGACATGTGCTTGAAGGCGGCGTAGTGCTGGAAGCAGAAGCCGACGTTGCGGTCCTGGACGCTGACGTGGGTCATGTCCTCGTCGGAGATGATCACCCGCCCGGAGTCGGGCTCCTCGAGCCCGGCGATCACTCGCAGCAGGGTCGACTTGCCGCTGCCGCTCGGGCCGAGCAGGGCCGTGAGCGACCCGTCCGGCACCTCGATCGACACGTCGTCGAGGGCGACGAAGTCACCGAAGTGCTTGACCGCGTTCTCAACCGTGATTCCCATCAGGGGTCTCCTTTCCGGAGGTGAGTGCAGCCGCGTCGCCGACGGCGATCACGGAGGGGGCCTTCGCCGGTTTGTCACGGCGCTGGATCAGGTTCATGAAGAGGAGGACGCAGAGGGCCATGACCGCGAGCACGAGCGATGCCGCGTAGGCGCCGGCGACGTCGAAGTGCTCGTACTGGTTCTCGACCAGGAGCGTCGCCGTCTCGGTCTTGCCCTCGATCTTGCCGGAGACGACGCTGACCGCGCCGAACTCGCCGATCGCGCGGGCGGTCGCGAGGACCACGCCGTAGGTGACGCCCCAGCGGATCGACGGCAGGGTGATCCGCCAGAAGGTCTGCCAGCCGCCCGCGCCGAGCGTCGCGGCGGCCTGCTCCTGGTCGTCGCCGATCTCCTGCAGCACCGGCGTCACCTCGCGAACCACGAACGGCAGCGAGACGAAGATCGTCGCCAGCACCATCCCCGGAACCGAGAAGATCACCCGGATCCCGTGGTCGAGCAGCCAGGGTCCGAACCAGCCGTCGACGCTGCCGTAGACGAGCACCAGCGAGAGCCCGATCACGATCGGCGAGACCGCGAACGGAAGGTCGATGAGCCCGTTCAGGATCGCCTTGCCGCGGAATTTCTGGCGCACCAAGACGAGCGCGCAGGCGATTCCGAACACGGTGTTCAGCGGCACCGCGATCGCCGCGATCAGGATCGTCAGGTAGAACGCGTGCAGCGCCTCCGGCGTCGTCACCGACTCCCAGGCATGGGCGACCCCGTCGTCGAACGCCTTGAAGAAGATCAGGACCACGGGGATCAGCAGCAGCGCGAACAGGTAGCCGAGCGCGATCGTCCGCAGGCCGTACTTGGCCAGCCGGCCCTTCGCCGGGCGGCCCCGGACCGGGCCGGGCTGGATCGTGCCCGCGTCAGCCGACATGGCGGAGGCTCCGGCGGGAGAAGATGCCGATCAGGATCAGGACGAACAGCGAGATCGCCAGCAGCACGACCGAGACCGCCGCGGCCGTGACCTCGCGGTCGCTCTGGATCTGGCTGAAGATGAACACCGAGGAGACCTCGGTCTTGAACGGGATGTTGCCCGAGATCAGGACCAGCGAGCCGAACTCGCCGATCGAGCGGGCGAAGGCGAGCGCGATCCCGGAGAGGATCGCCGGGCGCAGGTTCGGGAGGATGATCCTCCGGAAGGTCGTCAGCGGCCCGGCGCCGAGCGACGCGGCGGCCTCCTCCATGTCCTTGTCGAGCTCGAGCAGGACCGGCTGCACCGACCGAATGACGAACGGCAGGGTCACGAACAAGAGCGCCATGACGACGCCGACGCGGGTGAACGCGACCCCCGAGAGCCCGAGCACGCCGTTGTCGCCGTAGAGCGCCAGCAGCGTGATCCCGGCGACGATCGTCGGCAGCGCGAACGGCAGGTCGATCAGCGAGTTGATGATCTCTCTTGCCGGGGAACTCGTCACGGACGAGCACCCAGGCGATGATCGTCCCGGCGATCGCGTTGATCGCGACCACGATCGCCGAGGCGCCCAGGGTCAGCTTCAGCGCCGCGATCGCCTGCGGCGCGGTGACGTCGTCCCAGAACGACGCAAGGCCGCCCTCGAACGACTTCGAGACGACCGCGGCGAGCGGGATCAGGACGATCAGGCTCAGATACCCGATCACCAGGCCCCGGGTGAGCCCGGGGCCGCCGAGGCCGAGCCTCAGGCTCGGCCTCGACGGTGCCTTGGCAGTTGCGACGGCCCCTTGACTCACTCCGTCGCAACCCCCAGGTTCTGCTCGATCTCCGCGATCGAACCGTTCTCCGGATCGAAGAAGTCGGTGGTCACCTGGTCCCAGCCACCGAGGTCATCGATCGTGAACAGGTCCGCGGGAGTCGGGAACTTGTCCGCGTTCTGCTTGAACACCGACTCGACCACCGGCCGGTAGCCGTTGTCGGCCCACAGCTGCTGCGCCTCGTCGGTGTACTCGTAGTCGACGAACGTTCTGCGCCGCATCGTCCGCCTCCGTCGGTCGACCGCGAGCGGCGTCTCGATCAGGATCGTGCTGTCGGGGACGACGTAGTCGACGTCCTCGCCGGCGTTCTGCGCCGCGATCGCCTCGTTCTCGTAGGCGAGCAGGACGTCGCCCTTGCCGCCGAGGAACGTCCCCAGCGCGTCGCGGGCGCTCTCGTCCTGGACCGGGACGTTGTCGAGCAGGTCGGAGATGTACTGCAGGCCCTCCTCCTCGGACTTGCCCTCGGTCAGGACCTGGTTGCCGTAGGCGGCCATCAGGTTCCAGCGGGCGCCGCCGGAGGTGAACGGGTTCGGCGTCAGGACCTCGAGGTCCGTCCTGGGTCAGGTCGTCCCAGGTCTGGATGTTCTCCGGGTTGCCCTTGCGGACGACGAACACGACGACCGAGTTCTCGACGATGCCGTTGTACTCGTTCTGGTTCCAGTCGTCGGCGACGAGGCCGGCGTCGACCAGGCGGGTCATGTCGGGCTCGAGCGAGAAGTGGACGACGTCGGCCGGCTGGCCGGCCTCGACCGCGCGCGACTGGTCGCCGGAGGCGCCGAACGAGTTCGAGAACTCGACGCCCTCGCCGTCCGGGGTCGCCGTTGAACCCGGGCTCGAGGTCGCCGGTGTAGGCCTCCTCCGGGGTCGAGTACGCGACGAGGTCAAGCGAGCCGCCGGAGCTGCTGGCGGTCGAATCGTCGGATCCGCCGCACGCAGCGATGCCGAGCGCGAGCGCGCCGGAGAGGGCGGCGACGGCGAACAGCCGGGCACCGCCGCGGGGCCGCGCGTCCGCCACACGGTTGCCCGTGGCGTTCGCGGCCCCACCGCGATGAAGCTTCTGAAGGAAGCGAGTCATATTTAGGGTTTTCACCTTTCTTGATTGGGTTACTTGGGAATACGAATAGCGCGCCAGAGTAGCAGAAGCGATTCACGTTGCGCCCTCGATCTGGTTGGCGCCCGATCGCGCTCGCCGGTGCATTTCCGGACCCCGTGCGGCACGGCGGCACCGGCTCCGCGACAATGCGGCGGTGCGGGTGACGGCAAAAGCCGAGTACGCGGTCCGCGCGGTGATGGAGCTCGCCGCGGGCGAGGGCAAGCCGGTGAAGCGCGACAAGATCGTCGCCGCGCAGGGGATCCCGCCGAAGTTCCTGGAGAACATCCTCTCCGAGCTCCGCCACGCCGGGCTGGTCGAGAGCCAGCGCGGCGCCGACGGCGGTTACTGGCTCGGCCCCGACCCGGCGGAGATCACGGTCGCCGACGTCATGCGGGCGGTCGAAGGGCCGCTGGCGAGCGTGCGCTCGAGCCGCCCGGAGACGCTCGAGTACGAGGGGCTGGCGGAGCCGCTCCAGTACGTCTGGGTGGCGCTGCGCTCGACCATCCGGTCGGTGCTCGCCGAGGTGACGATCGCCGACCTGGTCAGCGGCAAGCTCCCCAAGCACATCGTCGCCTTGACCAAGGACCCGGACGCCTGGATCTCGCAGTAGGCGTAGCCACCCACTTGATCGCCCACTTCATCCGCCACGGCGAATCGGTCTCCAACGCGGAGCCCGGTCGCGACCTCCCGGACGAGCGTGGCGACCGGCTCACCGAGCGCGGCCACGCGCAGGCGGCGGCCGCCGCTCAGCACCTCGGCGGACTCGGGATCGAACGACTGTGGTCGAGCCCGCTGCGCCGCGCCCGCGAGACGGCGGCGCCGATCGCGGCCGAGCTCGGGCTGGAGGTCGAGATCCACGACGACCTGCGCGAGCTGCGCGAGGCGGACGGCCACGCCGAGCTCGCCGGCGAGGAGCAGCGGCTGCGGCGCTGGTCGGTGTGGATGGCCGAGCACCCGGACCAGCCCGACTTCGCTCCGCCCGGCGGCGAATCGTTCGCCGCGATGCTCGATCGGGTCGAGCGCGTCAAGGCGCTGCTGCTCGAGCACCGTGACCAGCGGGTGCTCGCGGTCAGCCACGGGATCCTGCTGCGCTTCTTGTTCGTCCACTCGCTGCTCGAGCGCGACTTCGGCCCCGCACAGGTGCCGCGGATGTGGCAGCTGCGGACCGTGAATTGCGGGCTGAGCGCCTTTCAGCACCGCCGCCACGACGAGGAGATCGCCTACCCGAGCCCGGGCGAGTGGCTCTGCCTCACCTGGATGGCGCGCCCGTGGGATCCCCCGCTGGGTCGCCCGTGATCGTCCGGGTCGGCTCCGCGGGCGAGACCTGATCGCGGTCGTTGACCTGCGCCCCCGGCGGCGCCGGCACGGGCCCGCGCAACAGCGGGTCGTCGCGATCCTCCATCCAGGCGTCGAGTCGGCCGCGCAACTGCTCGACGACGGTCGCGTTGGCCGGGTCGCCGATCACGTTGCGGCCTTCGCTCGGGTCGAACGCCAGGTCGTAGAGCTCCTCGGGGTCGACCCTCTGGTTGGCCCAGCCGAGCTCGACCAGGAGGTCCTTGCTGGCGCTGTCGTCGCAGTTGGCGAGCACGGGATGCGGGTAATCGTCGTAGCGGCGGATGTACTTCCAGCGCTCGGTTCGGATCGCCCGCTGCGGCTGGTAGGCCGCGTGGTAGGTCATCTCGGTGAAGACCTCATCGTGGAGGCGGTCGGTCTCGCCGCGGACCAGGGGCATCAGCGACTCGCCCTCGGCCCAGGCGGGCGTGTCGATCCCGGCCTGCTCGCAGATCGTCGGGTAGATATCGAGGTGAGTGACGAGCGCGTCGATCACCTTGCCGCCCATGAACCCGCCGGGCCCGCGAACGATCAGCATCACCCCCGTGCCGCGGTCGTACAGGGTCGCCTTCGCGCCCGGGAAGGCGAGGCCGTGGTCGGTGGTGCAGATGATCAGGGTGCGGTCGGCGAGCCCCGTCGTGTGCAGGCCGTTGAGGACCGCCCCGATCCCCTGGTCGAGCGAGCGGGCGCTGGCCTTGAACGCGGCCATGTCCTGGCGGGTCGCTGAGGTGTCGGGGAGGTTCGGCGGCGGCAGCGAGTAGAGCGTGTCGCGGACCGAGGTCGGGGCGGCGAACGAGCGGTGGGTCTCGAAGAAGCCGACCGAGGCGAAGAACGGCTCCTCGGCGCGCGCGAGGACCTCGAGCGCTTTCGGCGCGATCTCGTTCGCGTGCGTGCTGTCGACCGGAATGACCTCGTCGTAGCCGATCACCGCCGGGTCGACCGAGATGTGCTGCTCGCCGACCAGCGTCGTGCGGTAGCCGGCCGCGCGCAGCGGATGGACGAGGTGGTGGCCGTAGTCCTTGAGCTGCCAGCCGCGGTGGGCGAGCCCGAGCATCCCGTTGCCGGCGCCGCTCTGGCCGGTCAGCAGGCACGCGCGGCTGCCCGAGCAGGTCGGCATCGCGCAGAACGCCTCGCGGAAGAGAACGCCCTGGTCGGCGAGCAGCTGGATGTTCGGGGTCGGGACCGCGAACCCGTACGGCTGCACGTAGCGGCCGGTGTCGTGCGAGTGGATGTAGAGGATGTTCGGCGGCTTGTCGGCCGGCGCCGGCGCGGCGCTCACGCCGCGGCCCCGGCCGCTGGGACCAGGTCGAACTCGGTGCCGAGCTTGAGGTCCGCGTAACGGCGCGTCCAGTCGTCGTTGATCCCGTCCGACTGCTTTCGCATCCGCGGCTCGATCTCGCTGCCCTCGGGCAGCTCGAGCCCGAGGCGGTCCAAGACGTTGCGAGTCGCGGCCGAGTAGTCGGCGGCGAAGTTCTCGTAGAGGACCAGCACCGGCTTGATCCTCGCATGCTCGAAGAACGCGTCCCAGTGGGCCTCCTCGGCGAGGATCCGGTTGAGCAGGTGCTCGATCGCGCCGTAGTGGAAGCGCAGCTGCGGGCGATGGTCCTCGAGGAAGCTCTTGTAGGGCGGCGCCCCGGTGTCGGACACGCCGGAGCCGCTCGCCGCGTCCTCCTGGCGCCAGGTCGCGGTCTGCACCGCCTTCCACAGTGAGACCGCCTGGCGGACCTTGTTCGCCCGCACGACGCGGACGAAGGTCAGCTCCGGGAACACGGCCGGGAGGATCTCGCCGATCGCCATCCCGCTGTAGGCGGGCACGTTGCGCAGCAGGCTGACGAAGTCGCCGAAGTAGCCCCACATCAGCTTCGCGCCGAAGACGCCGTTCGGGGTCGTCCCTGCGTCGAGCGCCCACTCGAGGTAACGGTCGTACGCCGCCCGGCTCCACAGTGGCGAGCGCTGCTGCGGCTCGGAGCCGATCCCGCGCTCGCCGAGGTGGTCGAGGATCGAGCGGTCGTCGATGCCCTCGAAGTACTCCTCCGGGCGGCGCGGGCGGCCCGAGTGGCGCAGCGCCTCGAAGTACTCCTCCGGGCGGCCGGCGACGCCGGTGTCGGCGAGCGCCTGGCAGACCAGGGTGCTGCCGCTGCGGGGGGTCGCGCAGACGATGTAGGAGCGTTTGGTCTCAGTCATTCTCTACCATCTTAGTCAGAAAAGTAGGGTTGAACGAAGGTGACGAGTCGGGAAGGATTGCGGTGGCAATGCTGTTTCGGCAAGTGATTCACGAGGATCTCGGTTGCGCCTCGTACCTGGTCGGCGACGTGGGCGAGGGGATCGCTGCGGTCGTCGACCCGCAGTGGGACATCGAGCCATACCTCCACCTTTCCCGCCTGCACGGGGTTCGAATCGAGCATGTGCTCGAGACCCACAACCACGCCGACCACGTCTCCGGTCACGGTCGCCTCGCCCGTGCCACCGGAGCGACGATCCACATCCACCGGCTCGCCGACGCCGAGTACCCGCACGAGGCCTTCGACGACGGCTGGATCCTGCGCCTCGGCGCGGTTGAGATCGAGGCCGTCCACACCCCCGGCCACCGGCCCGAGCACACCGCCTTCGTGCTGCGCGACCGCGACTTCGGCGGCGAGCCGACCGCCGTGCTGAGCGGCGACTCGCTGTTCGTCGGCGACGTCGCGCGCCCCGACCTCGCGGTGGAGCCCGAGGAGGGCGCGCGCGATCTCTACCGATCGCTGAACGAGCGGCTGTTCACGCTCCCGGCCAGCGCCGAGGTCTGGCCCGGGCACCTGGGCGGCTCGCTGTGCGGCGGCTCGGGGATCGACCACCGGACCTCGTCGACGATCGGCTTCGAGCTCGCGCACAACCACGCCGTCGGGTTCGCCAACGCCGACGAGTTCGCCGCCGACGCGATCGCGTCGCTCGGGGACCGCCCGCCCAACGTCGAACACGTCGTCGACCTCAACCGCGGCCCGCTGGTCGATCAACTCGGTGCCCCGGCGCCGCTCAGCCCCCGCGCCGTCGAGGTCGCGATCGCCGGCGGCGCCCTGCTCGTCGACGCGCGCACCAACGATCAGTTCGACGAGGCGCACATCCCCGGTGCGATCAGCGCCTCGGCCTATGACACCGGTTTCGCGACCAAGGTCGCCAAGGTCGCCCCGCCGGACGTCGAGTTGATCGTCGTCGCGGCCTCCGACGGCTACGAGCTCGCCGCCGCCGACCTGCTCGCCTCGGTCGGCCTACGGGTGCGCGGCTTCCTGGTCGGCGGGATGACCGCCTGGCGCTCGGAGGGCCGCCAGGTCAGCCGCCTCGAACTGATCGACCCGGCGCAGCTCGGCGAGCGGCTCGACGCCGGGGAGCCGCTCACGGTCGTGGATGTTCGCGCGGCGTCGGAGTTCGCCGCCGGCCACATTCGCGACTCGATCCACATCCCGTACGGCGAGCTCACCGACCGGCTCACCGAGCTGCCGACCGACCGCTCGCTCGCCGCGATCTGCAGCGGAGGCAAGCGCTCCGGCCTGGCCGCGTCGATCCTCCAGCGCGAGGGCTTCGAGAACGTGATCCACGTCGGCAACGGCGGCGTCGTCACCTGGAAGCGCGCCGGCCGCCCGTTGGTCAGCGACGAGCCGCAGCCGACGCCGGTCGGCTGAGCCGGCCCGCGCTGCAGGTCGCGCGGATAGCCCGATGCGGCCGGCGGCGGCTCAGGTGAGCGAGCGCTCGAACGACGTGTGCAGCTCGCGCTCGTCGGTTTCCGGGTCCCCCACCGTGCGTTCGAGCATCACCGACGCCTCACGGCCGTCGATCGACATCGTCGCGACCTGGTTGTCGTAGAAGGGGCCCTCGACCAGGCGCCAGCGCACCCGCTCGCGGTCGACGCCGGCGAGCCGGGCGAGACCGCGAAAGGCGACCGCGGGCACGCGCGAGTCGCCGAGGTCGATCGTCTTGCGCTCGCGGCTGTCGAGCGCGTTGCGAAACGGCGAGCACACGGCCTGCCAGACGCTGCTGCGGACCCCCGCCGAGGCCGGGAAGGCGAGCTCCGCGAGGTAGGCATGGTGGACGTCGCCGGAGAGCACCGTGATCGTCGCCGGCGGCGTCCCGAACTCGCCGGCGCCGGCACGGGCGAGCAGCCCGGTGAGGCGTTCGAACGACGCCCCGAACGCCGCCCAATGGTCGAAGTCGGCGGCGCGGCGCAGCTTCTCACCCTGGCGAGCGGCGGCCTTGCCCCAGGCGCCGCGGGCGACCGCCTCTCCCCAGCGCTCGGCGTGGTGCAGCGCGGGCGCCAGCACGAGCGGGTCCGACGTGCCGATCAGCAGGTGGTCGAAGTCGCCGGAGAGGTGCTGCTCGAGCCAGCGCCACTCCTCCTCGTTGAGCATCGAGCGCTTGTCCTCGTCGAGTACCCGTCCGATCCGCGAGTCGATCACGACGAGCCGGGCGCTGCCGAAGTCGCGGCAGTAGCTCCAGCGGGCGCCGTCCCGGATGCCGCGTTCGTTGGCGGCGAACTCGCGCAGGACGTCCCAGCCGTCGTCGGCCTCGCGCACCCGGGCGAGCAGGTCGCTGTCGCGGATCAGCTGCGGCGACAGGTTGCCGATGAACTGGTAGAGCCAGTAGGTGGCGATCCCGGCGCACTCGCGCTCGGCCCACCAGTCGAGCTTCGCCATGTCCTCGACCCACGCGGCGGAGATGTTCCAGTCGTCGTGGATGTCGTGGTCGTCGATCACCATCGAGGTCGACACGGTCGACAGCAGCCAGCGGATGTGCGGGTCCTCCCAGGACTCGCGATACAGCCGCGTGTACTCCTCGAAGTCGGCGACTTCCTCCCCCGGTGGCTTGCGGATGTCGCGGCGCTTGCGGATGAACGCGAGGGTCTCGGGCGAGACCTCGTCGGCGTATACCTGGTCGCCGAGCAACAGCAACGCCTGTGGCCAGCGGTCCGGATCGCCGCTCAGCATCTCGACCACGAGCGTGTAGAGGGCGTCGAACTCGCGCCCGTCCGAGTGCGTCTCCTTCGGCAGCGTGTACGGGCCGTGGTGGGGCAGCGAGACGCGGCAGGAGCCGAACGCGAGGCGCAACGGACCGTCGCCACCGAGCGTGCCGATCGCGCTCGGCGGCAGGTCGGAGCCCTCCTCGGGCCAGCGCCGCTCGCCATCGAGCGCCACCTCGTACTCGGTCCGCGAACCGGGATCAAGCCCGTCGACGATCACGAGCGCGAAGTGGTGGCCGGCGACGTTGAAGGTTGGCTCGCGATGGCCGAGGATCTCCACCTCGCACGCCTCGTCGGTCTCGACCCAGAGCACGGCCTCGGTCTCCCCGACGTAACGCAGCAGTGGTCCGAGCACGAGCTTCGCCATGCGGCCACCGTACCCCCCTGGTGCCGACCCCGAACCGCCGGAGTGAGAAGATCGGCAAATGACGGGGCTCGGCAGTAAGGGGCTGATCGCGGCCGTGGCCGCGATGGCCTGCCTCGCGGCGGCGCCTCCGGCGGGTGCCGTCACCTGCGACGGAACCGCCCGGGCCGGAGCGTCGGGAGCGCCGGAGCTGCTGACCGGATGTGGGCGCGACGACCCGGGGCTCGGCGCCGGAAGCCTCGCAGCGACGACCCTCGAGCGACTCGAGCCGGCGCTCGGAGTGAAGCCGGCGACGCTCGACCCGGTGGACGCGTCCCGCGGTCCGGCAGGCCGGGTGATCCGGCTGCAGCAGACGCTCGGCGGGGTCCCCGTGTTCGGCGGCGAGGTCGTGCTCGCCTATGGACGGGGCGGGGCGGTCGACTGGGTGCGCACGACGGCGCTGCGCCAGGGCCCGCCTGCGGCGGGCGATCGGATCGGTCGCGACCGGGCGGTCGAGATCGCTGGAGACGCGGTCGCCGGCGGCGCGCCAGGTTCGGTGGCCGACGCGCGGCTGGTCGTGCTGCCACGGCCGGGCGCCACGGCGCGGCTCAGCTGGCAGGTCGTGGTGCCGACAGGCACCCCGACCGAATGGAACGTGTTCGTCGACGCCGCGACCGGTGACGTGCTCGACTCCTGGGACGCGCTCACCGACGCGAACTCCGCCTCGATCTTCGACCCGAACCCGGTTCAGACAGCCGGCGGTTACACGGGGCTCACCGACTCCGGCGACGCGGACAGCGCCGCGCTCACCGCCCAGCGCACGACAGCCTTCCCGCTCACGAATCTGACCCCAGCCTTGAACACCCTCAAGGGCGACTACGCCGACCTGACCGCCACGGGCATCACCGGCAGCAGCCTTCCGTATACCCCGGGGTCGGCACACTCGGCGTCGCGCGACTACGACTTCACGCGTTCCGACGACCGCTTCGAAGAAGCGAGCGTCTACGCGGCGATCACCGGGATCCAAACGAAGATCCAGGCACTCGGGTTCAGCGATGTGAACAACAGGTCGATCCCGATCGACGTCCACTACTTCGCGGACGACAACTCCTTCTATTCGCCGTTCGACGGCGGCCTCCACTTCGGCGACGGCGGGGTCGACGACGCCGAGGACGCCGACATCGTCGCCCACGAGTACGGGCACGCCGTCCAGGACGACCAGGTGCCGGGGTTCGGGCCCGGCGGCGATACGGAGCAGGGGGCGATCGGCGAGGGCTTCGGCGACCTGCTCGCGGCGATGTACTACCTCGACCACGGCAACTCGACCTACCAGGCGACGCGCCGCTACTGCGTCGGCGATTGGGACGCGGTCTCCTACAACCCGTTCACCGCGGCGTCCGACGGCAGCGGCTGCCTGCGCTGGATCGACGGCACCAACGAGCTCAACGGCTCCGACATCGGCGCCTACGGGGGCTCGCCGAGCGAGGTCCACGACGACGGTCGTTACTGGTCGGCGGCGATGACCTGCGTCTTCGAGGGACTCGGCGGCAATCCCACCGCCCGCGACACGCTCCTCAGGCTCGTCCTCGCACACCACGAGCTGCTCGTGCCCACCAGCTCGGATGACGGCT
Organism: uncultured Solirubrobacterales bacterium; assembly: GCA_963828755.1. GTDB lineage: Bacteria > Actinomycetota > Thermoleophilia > Solirubrobacterales > 70-9 > WHSW01. Next base: position 178,796 of record CAWHFY010000003.1, read on the forward strand.
TCGAGGACTCCGTCGCGGCCTTGAAGGAGGTCGACGAGACGCTCTTCGGCGGCACCCACGTGCAGCTGATCGACGATTGCGCCCTCCTCCGTGGACTGATCAGCCCACCCCCAGCCGACACCACCCCGCCGACGGTGACGGCGAGCGTGGACCCGCCGAGCCCCGACGGCAAGCACGGCTATTACCGCGGCGACGTGAGCGTCAGCTGGTCGATCTCGGATCCCGAGTCATTCGCCACCGCAAGCGGCTGCGAGCCGGCCACGATCTCGACCGACACCGAGGGCGCGGTGTTGAGCTGCACCGCGACCAGCGCCGGCGGGGTGACCGCGAAGACGGTGACGATCAAGCGCGACGCGACCGCGCCGAGGACCAAGCTGCTCAAGACACCGGCGAAGCGGACCGCGAAGCGGCGCGCGCGATTCGCCTTCGGCGCCGGAAGCCAGGAGAGGGGCGAGCGGTTCGAGTGCGCGCTCGACGGTGCTCCGTTCAAGGCCTGCACCTCGCCGGCGAAGGTGCGGGTGAGGCCGGGGCGCCACGAGTTCGCAGTCCGGGCGATCGACGCGGCCGGCAACCGGGACGCCAGCCCGGCGCGCTACGCCTGGAGGAGCGCAAGCGCTAACCGAGCTCGGGCAGGCCCTCGTCGGGGGTCGACGCCTCGGCGTGGAGGCGCCGCGGGATGCGGCCGGCGTGCCGCGCCGCGTGGCCGGCCTCGACCGCCTTGCGCATCGCGATCGCCATCAGCGCCGGGTCGGCGGCGCGCGAGACCGCGCTCGCGAGCAGCACAGCGTCGCAGCCGAGCTCCATCGCCTGGGCGGCGTCGGAGGCGGTGCCGAGCCCGGCGTCGCAGATCACCGGGACCGACGCGGCGTCGACGATGATTCGCAGGTTGTAGGGATTGCGGATCCCGGCGCCGGAGCCGATCGGCGACCCGAGCGGCATCACCGCGGCGCACCCGGCCGCCTCGAGCCGCGCCGCGAGGATCGGATCGTCGTTCGTATACGGCAGCACCGTGAAGCCGTCACCGACCAGCTGCTCGGCGGCGGCGAGAAGCTCTGGGGCATCGGGCAGCAGGGTGCGGTCGTCGCCGATCACCTCGAGCTTCACCCAATCGGTCTCGAACGCCTCGCGCGCGAGCTGGGCGGTGCGGACGGCGTCCCGGGCCGTGTAGCAGCCGGCCGTGTTCGGCAGGCAGAAGAGCCCGAGCCGCTCGATCAGGTCGACCAGAGAGCCGTGAGCCGCGGGGTCGACGCGGCGCAGGGCGACGGTGACGATCTCGGTCCCCGACGCCTCGAGCGCCGCCTCCATCTGGGTGAGCGAGCGGAAGCCGCCGGTGCCCACGATGAGGCGGGACGTCCATTCTCGTCCGCCGAGGGTCCAGGTCGCGCCGACCGTCCCTCGCCGCTCGCCTCTCGTCGCTCGACTCAGCCACCCTGGATCGCTCCCACCACCTCGATGCGTTGGCCGTCGCAGAGCTCGGTCTGATCCCACTCGCTGCGGGGGATGACCTCGCCGTCGACGGCGACGGCGACCCCGCGGCGCGTGCCGCCCGCGGCGGCGCGCTCGACGATCGCCGCAACCGTGGTCGCGGGCTCGACCTCGAGCGGCGCGCCGTTCAATTCGATGCGAGGCTTGGCCGAGCCCCGCCGCTGTTGAGGCGGCCTATTCGTCACCAGGCCACCGCCTCGGCGCGGTCGCCGGCGACCGCGGCCGCGATCCGCTCGCCGGTGAGCGGCGCGAGCAGGATCCCGTTGCGGAAGTGGCCGGTGGCGAGCACGAGGCCGTCGACCGCCCCGGGGCCGACCAGCGGCAGGTTGTCGGGCGTCGTCGGGCGCAGGCCGGCGATCGTCTCCACCAGTTCCAGCTCGGCGATCTCGGGCAGCATCCGGTAGCCCTCGCGCAGCAGTTCGTGGACGGCCCCAGCGGTCACCCGCAGGTCGAAGCCCTGCTCCTCGACGGTGGCGCCAAGCACGAGGCGCCCGTCGGTGCGCGGAACGGCATAGAGGCGCTCGGAGACGACGATCCGCTCGCAGACCGGCCTCGATGTCGGCCCGGCGAGGGTGAGGATCTGGCCCTTGACCGGCCGCACGGACGGCCTCACCCCGTCGGGCAGCCAGGCGGCCGCCGACCAGGCCCCGGCGGCGAGGACGACCGCGTCGGCGCGAACTTCGGCGCCGTCGGCGGCGCGGACGCCGGCGAGGCGCTCGCCGTCGAAGACGGCGCCGGTGACCTCCCCGAGCTCGATCCTGCCGCCCGCGCGCTCGAACGCGACCGCGAGCGCGCCGACGAGCTGGCGCGGGTCCACCGCGGACTCGTGCGGCGCGTGAACGCCGCCGTGGCCGCCCGGGCCGAGTCCCGGCTCGAGCTCGCGGCAGGCGGTCGGGCCGAGCCACTCGGCCTCGAGTTGGTGTGCGCACATCAGGTCGTATCGGCGGCGCAGCTCGGCCGCCTCGTCGCGGTCGAGCGCGACGTGCAGCGCGCCCAGCGGCAGATAGCCGATCTCACTGCCGGTCGCCTCGGCGAGCTCCGCCGCGAACTCCGGCCAGAGCCGGTGCGACGCGAGCGCCAGCTCGAGCAGCCGGTCCTCGCCCCAGGTCGCCTCGCCAACCGGCGCCAGCATCCCGGCCGCAACGCCGGAGGCGCCCGCCCCCGGGCGGTCGCGCTCGAGCACGACCACGTCGAGGCCGCGCTGGGCGGCGCGCCAGGCGCAGGCGAGGCCGATCACGCCGCCGCCGACGACGACCACGTCCGCGGTCCCGGTTGTCACTCTGCTGTTCGCCACGGACTGCTCCTTGTCCCGGCGGGCGGACCTCGCATCTCCCTGCGCCGGCATTACCCGGATCAGGTTCAGACGGTCGGCGGCCCGTCGCCGCCCTCTCAGCCCCATTCGGGTCGGGGCTCCCGTTGTCATCCAAGATACTCCCCAGGATGGGAGAGACGAAACCGGAGCTGATCGAACGATTCTTCGCCGCTCTCGGCGCCAGCGACCTCGACGCGGCGCTCGCCCTCGCCACCGACGCCGTGGTGCTCGACCGCGACAACTCCAAGGGGCCGTTTCGCGGCGTCGCCCGCGGCCACGACGAGATCCGCGCCACCTTCGCCGAGCTACGCGATCCCGTCGGCGGCATGGGTTGGGAGCTCGGTCGGATCCGGATGGTCGGGCGCGAGCTCGCCGCTGTGGAGACGGAGGTCGCGATCGAGGGTCGCTCGAGCCGGATCAACGTCGTCGCGCACGGCGGCTGGCTGATCCGCTTCGAAGGCGACCGATTCGCCGAGGGCGTCTTGCACCAGAGCTTCGACGACGCGTTGCTCGCGGCCCGCCGGCGGGCGCTCGCCGCCGCCCGCCTGTACTTCGTCTGCGAGGCCCAGCCGCACGGGGCCGATCCCGGCCCGCTGCTCGAGGCCGCGATCGCCGGCGGCGTCGACGTGATCCAGATGCGCGAGAAGGCGCCGCGCTGCGCCGAGGAGCTGCTCGCCTTCGCGGAGCCGTTCGCCCGCGCGGCACGTGAACGCGGTGCACTCTTCTTCCTCAACGACGAGCCCGGGCTGGTCGAGGCCTGCGGCGCGGACGGCGTCCACGTCGGCCAGGACGACGGGCCGGTCGGCGCCGCCAGGGCCGGCGCCGGGCCCGCCGCGCTGGTCGGCCTCTCGACCCACAGCCCGGCCCAGTTCGACGCCGCGCTGGCGGCCGACGGCGAGGCGCGGCCCGACCAGCTGAGCGCCGGGCCGGTCTGGGAGACCCCGACCAAGGCGGGCCGCCCCGCGGCCGGGCTCGCGCTGATCGAGCACGCGGCGCGGGTGGCCGGCCCCGAGGTCCCGTGGTTCGCGATCGGCGGGGTCGACGCCGAGACGATCGGCGAGGTGGTCCGCGCCGGCGCGCGGCGAGCGGTCGTCGTGCGCGCGATCCGCGACGCCGACGACCCCGAGGACGCGGCGAGGCAGCTACGCGCGGCGCTCGATCCCGAGCCCGGGCTCTAGCCTCCGAGCCGATGGCGAGCCGGGAGCGAAAGCGGGCCGAGCGGCACAAGCGCAAGGATCGCTCGACCGAGCGGCGCGCCGAGCAGGCGGCGAAGCGCGAGCGGATGGCGGCCCGCACGGAGGCGAAGAACGAGGCCGCCCGCTCCGAGCTCGAGCCGCTGGGCGAGGGCGAGCGCCCGACCGTGGTGACGGTCGGAGCCGTGATCTCGGCGGTGATCGCGGTCTCGAGCGTGGTCGGCTACCTGGCGGGGATCAAGGTGACCCGGATCGGCAGCGACGGAATCGAGCAGGGCCAACACGCGGCCCCGCTGATCTCGGTGATCGCCGCGGCCGGGCTGATGGCGACGATGGCCTACGGGCTGTGGCGGGCCCGCTACTGGGCGGTGCTCGGCTTCCAGGCGCTGCTCGTGATCGTCCTGATCGCGGCCTCGCTCGGGCTGGTGCAGGCGACCTCGTGGCTGCAGGCCGTCGGCACCACGGTGTTGATCCTCGCCGCCGGCGCGCTCTTCTACTTCATGATCAAGGCGATGGCCCGGATCCAGATGCCGCAGCGGCCGGGCGCCGAACCGCCCTCGGGCTGATCGAGCGGCGTCTTATAGATTGGACTCATGCCTGATTCGTATGACGTGATCGTGATCGGGGGCGGGCCCGGCGGCTACCACGCCGCGATCCGCGCCGCCCAACTCGGCTTAAAGACCGCCGTGGTCGAGATGGACAAGCCGGGAGGGCGCTGTCTGAACTACGCCTGCATCCCGGCGAAGACGATGCTGCACACGGCCGAGCTCTTCGATCACGCGCAGAACAGCGCCGAGCTCGGGATCAAGGTCAAGGGCGCCGAGCTCGACTGGGGTGCGCTCGGCGATCGCCGCACCAAGGTCTCCGAGACGCTCTCGGGCGGGGTCAAGATGCTGTTCGACAAGAACAAGATCGATCTGATCGCGGGCAAGGGCGCGCTCGACGCCGACGCCAACGTGGTCGTCGACGGAACGACCTACGAGGCGGGCGCCGTCGTGCTCGCCACCGGGTCGACCGCCCTCGCGATCCCGGGGGTCGAGTTCGGCGACCGGATCGTCGACACCTGGGGCGCTTGGTCGCTGCCCTCGCTGCCCAAGTCGATCGGCGTCGTCGGCGCCGGCGCGTCGGGCTCGGAGATCGCCTCCGCTTACGTGCGCTACGGCACCGACGTCACCCTGATCGAGATGCTTCCCCAGATCCTCCCGGCCGAGGACAAGGACATCGTGCGCGTCGTCGACCGGGTCTTCAAGAAGCAGGGCATCAAGGTGCTGACCGGAGCCCCGATCTCCGACGTCGAGGCGGGCTCGAAGTCGGTGAAAGCGAAGGTCGGGGACGAGGCGATCGAGGTCGAGTACCTGTGCATCGCCGGCGGCCGGGCCCCCGACACCGAGGCGCTCGGGCTCGACGTCGCGAAGGTGAGGACCGGCGACGGCGGCAAGGTCGAGATCGACGAGTATCAGCGGACCTCGAATCCGAAGGTCTACGCGATCGGCGACCTGGTCCGCGGACCGGCGCTCGCCCACAAGGCTCAGGAGGAGGGCATCGTCGTGGCCGAGGCGATCGCCGGCGCCCCCACCCATCCGGTCGACCCGGACCTCGTCCCCGGCGCCACCTTCTGCCACCCGCAGGTGGCGAGCGTCGGGATGACCGAGCAGCAGGCGAAGGACGCCGGCAAGGACGTCAAGGTCGGCAAGATGAAGCTCGGCGGGGTCGGCGCCTCGGCCGTCTACGACGACCGCGACGGGGTCGTGAAGCTGGTCGTCGACGGCGAGTACGGGGAGATCCTCGGCGCCCACGTGGTCGGCAACCGGGCCTGCGACATGATCGCCGAGCTCGTCGACACGATCGCGCTCGAGGGTGGCTATCAGGAGCTCGCCCGGATCATCCACGCCCACCCGACGATCTCCGAGGCGGTCCTCGACGGCGCGCGCGCCGTCGACGGCTGGGCGATCCACCAGTAAGCGCGCCGATGGACTACGAAGCCTTGCGCGCCGGGATGGCCGCGGCGGTCCCGTACAACAACCACCTCGGGCTCGAGGTGGTCGAGCTCGGACCCGGGAGCGCGGTCGTCCGCCTGCCCGACGACGAGCGGTTGCGAAACCACGTCGGCTCCCAGCACGCGTCGGGCCTGTTCGCCGCCGCCGAGGCGGCGTCCGGCGGCGCGTTCGTGGCCGCTTTCGCGGAGCGGATGGGTGAGATCCGGCCGCTGGCCGCGAACGCCGAGATCTCGTACACGAAGCTCGCCCAGGGGCCGATCACGGCCCGCGCCGAGCTGCCCGACGCCGACGCGCTGCTCGCGCGGCTCGACGCCGACGGCAAGGTCTCGTTCCCGGTCGCGGTCGAGCTCAGCAACGAGGGCGGCGAGCCGGTGGCGACGGCGACGGTCCAATGGCACGTGCGCAAGACCGCGTGAGCACGCCCTCGGTCTTCTATTACGACCTCGCCTCCCCGTACGCGTACCTGTCCGCCGAGCGGATCTCGCAGGTCTTCGAGGACGCCGGCGCCGAGCCGCCCGAGTGGCAGCCGATCCTGCTCGGCGGGCTGTTCAAGCGATTCGGCCGCAGCTCCTGGGGCATCGGGCCGGAGCGCGAGGCGGGGATGGCCGAGGTCGAGCGGCGCGCCCAGGCATACGGGCTGCCGCCGCTGCGCTGGCCAGACCCCTGGCCGGGCAACTCGCTGACCGCGATGCGGGCGGCGGTGTTCGCGAAGGAGCTGGGCCGGGCGGTCTCGTTCTCGCTTGCCGCCTTCCGCCAGGCGTTCGCCGCCGGACGCGACCTCACCGAACCCGACAACGTCTTCATCGCGGCCGCCTCCTCGGAGCTTCACCCCCGCTCGTTGCAGACCGCGATCGCCCGCGACGCGATCAAGCAGCGTCTGCGGGAGGCGACCGACGACGCCGGCGACCGCGGCGTCTTCGGGGTGCCGGCGGTGGTCGTCGGCGACGAGGTCTTCTGGGGCGACGACCAGCTCGAGGCCGCGGCGGCCGCGGCGGCCGGCTGAGCCGATCCGTCCACGCCGCGACGCCGTGGCCCCGAGGCGCGACGCGGCTGAGCGCACCGCGGCCCTGGCGCGTGGGCGCGCGAGGGTTGAGCTATGTTGAGGTCGGTGGCTGAGAAGACGGCGAAGACGGCAGACGTTGACGGGGCGACCGCCTCGACCCGCCCCCTTCCCGAACCCGAGACGGCGCTCGAGCTGCTCGAGACGATGGGGCTGATCCGCCGCTTCGAGGAAGAGGCGGGGCGCCAGTATCAGAAGGCGAAGGCCGGCGGGTTCCTTCACCTCGCGATCGGCGAGGAGGCGACGATCGTCGGCACCACCTCGGCGATGCAGACCACCGACTACCTGATCGGCACCTACCGCACGCACGGGCACGCGATCGCGCGCGGCACCGACCCCAAGCACGTGATGGCCGAGCTGTTCGGCCGCGTCGACGGCACCTCGGGCGGGCGCGGCGGCTCGATGCACGTGTTCGACGGCGAGCGCCGGTTCATGGGCGGCTACGGGATCGTCGGCGGCAACCTGCCACTCGCCGCCGGGCTCGCGCTGGCGTCCGACTACAAGGGCACCGACGAGGTCACCGTCTGCATGTTCGGCGACGGCGCCTCCAACACCGGCAACTTCGGCGAGACGATGAACCTGGCCGCGCTGTGGCGCCTGCCGGTCGTCTTCATCCTCGAGAACAACCTCTATGGGATGGGCACGTCGGTCGAGCGCCATTCGGCGGTCACCGACTTCTCGAAGAAGGCGGAGGGCCTCGGGGTGCCGGGCGTGCGCGCCGACGGCATGGACGTGCTGGCGATGCGCGAGACGGTCGCCGAGCACATCGCGATCGCCCGCGAGGAGCGCCGCCCGACGATGGTCGAGGCGTTCACCTACCGGTTCCGAGGCCACTCGGCCGCCGACCCCGAGGTCTACCGGACCAAGGAGGAGGTCGAGGAGTGGCGCAAGAAGGATCCGGTCGAGATCTTCGCCGACCGGCTCGAGGCCGAAGGGCTGCTGTCCCAGAGCGCCCGCGACGAGATGCGCGAGCGGGTCGAGGCGCGGGTGGTCGCCGCGGTCGAGTTCGCCGACGCCTCTCCCGAGCCGCCGCTCGACACCCTCTACGACCACCTCTACGTGGTCGGCGCCCAGGTCCCGGGCTGGTACGCGGTCGACGAGCGCGCGCCGCAACCGTTCGCGGGCGAGCGCGAGGGCGAGGAGCTGACCGGCGAGGCGAAGCGACTCGCCGAGGCCGGCGCCGCCTACGGAGGCCAGGCGGCCGCGACCTCCGGGCGCAAGCCGGGCGAGGAGCTCGAGGACCGGGAGGCCGCCGACGCCCTCGAGGATCGCGAGGAGTTCATCACCGAGGAAGACGAGGGCGAGACCCAGGGACCGTGGTGAGCTGATGGCGGCATTGAGGATGAGAGAGGCCCTGCGCGACGCGATGGCCGAGGAGATGCGCCGCGACGAGTCCGTCTACGTGATGGGCGAGGACGTCGGCGTCTTCCAGGGCGCGTTCAAGGTCACCGAGGGGCTCCTCGAGGAGTTCGGCGAGCGGCGGGTCCGCGACACGCCGATCTCGGAGAACACGATCGTCGGCATGGGCGTGGGCTCGGCGATGGGTGGTCTCCGGCCGGTGGTCGAGCTGATGACAGTCAACTTCGCCCTGCTGGCCTTCGACCAGATCATCAACCACGCCGCCGCGATCCCCTACATGTTCAACGGCCAGGCCCGGGTGCCGCTGGTCGTGCGAATGCCGGGCGGCGGCGGCCACCAGCTCGGCCCGACCCACTCGCATAGCTTCGAGGCGATTTTCCTCCAGATTCCGGGGCTGCTGGTCGCCTGCCCGTCGACGCCCGCGGACGGCAAGGGCCTGCTGAAGGCCGCGATCCGCGACGACAACCCGGTCATCGTCATCGAGCACGAGACGCTCTACGGCGCGCGCGGCGAGGTCCCCGAGGGCGACGACCACGTGATCAACTTCGGCCAGGCCGCGATCCGCCGCGACGGCACCGACGTGACGGTCGTCGGGATTCTGCGGATGGCCCACATCGCCCAGCAGGCGGCGAAGACGCTCTCGGCCGAGCACGGCGTCGAGGCGGAGGTGATCGACCCGCGGACGCTGCGCCCGCTCGATCTCGACTCGATCCTCGCCTCGGTCCGCAAGACCCACCGGCTGGTGATCGTGGAGGAGGGCTGGCCCCACGGCGGCGTCGGCGCCAACATCGCCGCGCTGGTCGCCGAGCAGGCCTTCGATGACCTCGACGCGCCGATCCAGCGAGTCACCGGCGCCGACGTCCCGATGCCGTACTCGAAGCGGCTCGAGCAGTCGGCGATCCCTCATGCCGAACACGTGGTCAGCGCCGCCCTCGCCACCACGCAGGGGGCCTTCGGCTGACCATGGCACCCCCGGACGCGAAGCGGACGGAGGTGGCCATGTCCGTAGATATCGTCATGCCGCGGTTGTCCGACTCGATGGAGGAGGGGACCGTGCTCACCTGGATGAAGGCGGTCGGCGACGAGGTCGCGCTCGGCGAAGAACTGGTCGAGATCGAGACCGACAAGGCGAACATGGTGTTCGAGTCCGACGCTGCGGGAACCCTGATCGAGATCGTCGCCGGCGAGGGTGACACGTTGCCGATCGGCGAGGTGATCGCGCGGGTGGGCGATCCGTCCGAGGCGACTCCGGCGGGATGGTGACGGCGGCGACGACGGGAAGGCCCCATCGGAACGTCCTCGCTCCGCTGCGGATGTTGCTTCCGGAGCCTCCCGCCCCCGCCGCCGAAGATGCGGCGGCCGCGGGCGCCACCGATGCCGCGACTGAGGTTCCGGCTGCCTCGCCCACCCAGCAAAGCCAGGCTTCGGGCTCACCGGCGGCCCGCACCGACGGGCGGGTGAAGGCGAGTCCGCTCGCGCGGCGGATCGCCAAGGAGCGCGGGGTCGACCTCCACGCCCTCCAGGGCTCCGGGCCCGGCGGGCGCATCATCAAGGCCGACGTGGAGAACGCGCCGCCCGCGGGCGCCGCCGCGGGGCCCCGCCGCGTCGCCCGTCGTTCCGTCGACGCCGGAGACAGCGAAGGGCGCTGTCGAGATCATCGAGCTCAGCAAATTGCAACAGACCGTCAGCCGCCGCATGGCCGAGTCGAAGGCGACCGCGCCGCACTTCTATCTGCAGGCGAACATCGACATGAGCCCCGCCTGGGATGCGCGAGCTCGGATCAAGGCCGCCGCGGCCGAGGGCGCCGTGATCCCGTCGTTCAACGACATGGTCGTCAAGGCGTGCGCGATCGCGCTGCGCGAGTTCCCGCGCGCGAACGGTGCCTATCGCGACGGCAAGTGGGAGCTCTATCGAGCGCGTCAACGTCGGGATCGCCGTCGCCGCTCGCGACGCACTGGTCGTCCCGACCGTCTTCGACACCGACCTCAAGGGCCTCACCCAGATCGCGACCGAGTCGCGAGCGCTGGCGGCCAAGGTACGCGACGGCTCGATCACGCCGCCCGAGCTCTCCGGCGGCACCTTCACCGTCTCCAACCTCGGCATGTACGGGGTCTCGAACTTCCACGCGGTGATCAACCAGCCACAGGCGGCGATCCTCGCGGTCGGCGCGATCACCGAGACTCCGGTCGTCCGCGACGGCGAGATCACCACCGCGCGGCTGATGGGCGTCACCCTCGCCTGCGACCACCGGATCCTCTACGGCGCCGACGGCGCCGAGTTCCTGGGCCGGGTGCGCACTCTGCTCGAGGAACCGCTGGGTCTCGCGCTCTAGGCCCGGTGGCCGAGCGGCTGATCGACATCCCGCTCGAGTCGCTCCCGTACGTGGACGAGCACGGCGCCGAGGTCTCGGCGAGCGCCGAGCGCACGTGGGCGGCGCTCCTCGACTACATCGGCGGCACCGGGGGGCACCTGCTCACCGGCCTGGTGGCGCGCGGCCTCGGCTGCGAGCCCTCCGAGCGCCGCGGCGAGCCCGGCAGGATCGGCTCGACGATCCCGGGCTTCGTCGTGACGCGGTCGATCGCGCCGGCCGTCCTGGCGCTGATGGGCGAGCACCGCTTCGCCCGCTACGCGCTGATCTTCCGGATCGCCGAGGTCGGCGGCGACACCGTCCGGCTCGGTGCCGAGACGCGGGCCGAGTTCCCGGGCCGCACCGGCCGGCTGTACCGGCTGGCCGTGATCGGAAGCCGTGGCCACGTCCTGGCGACGCGGGGAATCCTCCGATCTGTCCGCCGCGCGGCCGAGTCCAACCGCGACCTGATTGAAACGTCGGCAATCGGGAATACAATGCTGTAGCGATCCGCACGAGTCATCAGCTCGGACGGACCAGACATAGGGAGCGAGGGCGGAACCCTGAGCACCCGTCGTCCATAGGCGCCGCGGAGGAGATCCCGAAGCGGCGAAAGCCAGGCCGGTAACGAGGAGATCCCGAAGGATCGGCCAGACGCGAAGGGCGGAGAGAATGAAGCCAGTCGATGGCGCTGTCGCGAGCGATCCTGCGCGCGAGCAGTTGCGCGCACGTAGGAACGGGACGGGGGGCGTTGAGCAGGGGGCACAGGGTGAGGCGTCGCTCACTCGGGACGACCGCGCGAACCTGCTGCGGTTCATGGCGATGATGCGGGCCGCCGAGGAGCGCGGGATCACCTTGTATCGGCAGGGCAAGATCCCGGGCAGCTTCTACGACGGCTGCGGGCAGGAGGCAGTCTCGGTCGGCTCCTCGTACGTGCTCGGGCCCCGCGACCGGATGTGCATCCTGCATCGCGATCTTGGCGCGCACTTCGTCCGCGGGGTGACCCCGGACCGTTACCTCGCCAACTACATGGGCCGCAGCGGCGGCGTCACCGCTGGCAAGGACGGCAACCTGCACTTCGGCGACCCGGCGCTGGGCTGCGTGGGCATGGTCTCGATGCTCCCCGACATGGCGCTGGTCGCCGCGGGCATGGCGATGGCGTTCAAGCTCCGCGGCGAGTCGCGGGTCGCGATGACCTACTTCGGCGAGGGCTCGACCGCGAACGGCCAGTGGCACGAGGCGATGAACCTCGCCGGCGTGCACGAGCTGCCGGTCGTCTTCGTGCTCGAGAACAACGGGTTCGCGTACTCGACCCCGAACGAACTCGAGTTCGCGGTCGATCCGGTCGAGCGCGCCGCCACCTACGGGTTCCCCGGCGTCCTGGTCGACGGCAACGACGTCGAGGCCGTGTTCGAGGCGTCGCGCGAAGCCGCCGAGCGCGCCCGCGCGGGCGCGGGCCCGACGTTGATCGAGTGCCGGACGATGCGGATGCACGGCCACGGCGCCCACGACGACATGAGCTACGTGCCCGAGGCGATGCGCGAGGAGTGGTCGCAGCGCGACCCGATCGAGCGTTACGCCGAGCGTCTGGTGGGCGAGCACGGGTTCGCCACCGACGAGGTCGAGTCGATCCGCGCCGAGGTCAAGGACTACGTCAACGAGTGCGCACGCAAGGCGCTCGACTCGCCGATGCCCGACCCGGGCGTCGCGACCAGCGGCGTGTTCGCCGACGATGTCACCGCGCTGGGCGACGGACACGCCCCGTGGTCGCATTGGAGCGAGACGGCCGCAGAGCGAGGAGCGGCCGCATGAGCGCCACGGCGGAGCGGCGAGCGGCGAGCGGCGAGCGCCCGACCGGCGAGCTCACGTACCTGGAAGCAATCAGCGACGGGCTGCGCCAGGAGATGCGCCGCGACGACACGGTGTTCTGCCTGGGCGAGGACATCGGCGCCTTCGGCGGGGCGTTCAAGGTCACCGATGGGTTCGTCGAGGAGTTCGGGCCCGAGCGCGTGCTCGACATGCCGCTCGCCGAGAACGCGATCATCGGAGCCGCTGTCGGCGCTGCGGTCGAGGGGCTGCGGCCGGTCTGCGAGATGCAGTTCGCCGACTTCATTTCCTGCGGGTTCGACCAGCTCGTCAACGTCGCCGCCAAGCTCCACTACCGCCAAGGCGTGGCGGCGCCGATCGTCGTCCGCCTGCCATCCGGAGGCGGCTTCTCCGGTGGACCGTTCCACTCCCAGAACCCCGAGGCCTGGTTCCTGCAGTCGCCCGGGCTGAAGGTGGTGGCACCGGCCACCGCGGCCGACGCCAAGGGCCTGCTGGTCGCGGCGATCCGCGACCCGAACCCGGTCTGTTATCTCGAGCACAAGGGCCTGTACCGCTACGTGAAGGGCGAGGTCCCCGAGGGCGACTACGAGGTCGAGCTCGGCAAGGCAAGGGTCGCCCGCGAGGGCGAGGAGATGACCGTGATCGCTTACGGATCCGCGGTCCACCTCGCGCTCGACGCGGCGGCCGCGCTCGACGAATCGATCGAGGTGATCGACCTGCGCTCGCTCTGCCCGCTCGATACCGAGACGATCCTCGCGAGCGCGCGCAAGACCGGCAAGGTGCTGGTGGCTCACGAGGCCACGCAGTCGTGCGGGGTCGGCGCCGAGGTCGCCGCGCTGGTCGCGGCGGAGGCGTTCGAGGACCTCGACGCCCCGGTGCGCAGGCTGACCGCAGCGGACGTCCCCATCCCGTTCAGCCCGCCGCTCGAGCAGGCCGTCCTGCCCCAGCTCGACGACATGAAGGAGGCGTGCAGTGAACTCCTCAAGTACTAAGAACGTTTCGCCCGCCGGGTCAGCCGAGGAATGCGTCTCCGTCGTCATGCCACAGATGGGGATCAGCGTCTCCGAGGGCACGATCGTCGAGTGGCGCAAGCAGCCCGGCGACCCGATCGAGGCCGATGAGACGATCGCCGACGTCACCACCGACAAGATCGACGTCGAGATTCCGTCGCCGGCGAGCGGCGTGATCGCACGGCTCGTGGTCGAGCCGGGCGAGAGCGTCGAGGTCGGGGCTGTGATCGCTGAGATCGGAACAGGAGACGGAGACGACGGAGGGGCTGATACCGCTCCGCCTGAGGTCACTGGTCACTCGTCACCCGAAGCGGAGACCTCGGGTGAGGCTGACCGGTCGGGCTTCTACTCCCCTGTGGTCCGACGGGTCGCCGACAAGCACGGGATCGACCTCGCGCAGGTCGAGGGCACCGGGATCGGCGGCCGCGTGCGAAAGCGCGACGTTCTCGCCCATGTCGAAGACGAACGGGAACGGGAACGGAACGGCCGCAAAACGCGAGCCCGTCCTGCACACCGAGTCGCCCTACCGCCCGGACCCGCCGCCGCGCGGCGCCGGAAGCCACCATCGAGCAGCGAGACGCCAAGCGGCGAAGCGGCGATCCCGCGAACCGATGAGCGTCATGCGCCAGGCGATCGCCCGCCACATGGTGGCGAGCCGCCAGACCGCCGCGCACTGCACGACGATCGTCGAGGTCGACATGTCGCGCGTGGCGCGCCGCCGCGCCGAGCTCAAGCCGGTGATGGCGCGCAAGGGCGTCGGCCTCACGTACCTCGCCTTCGTCGCGGTAGCGACGGTCGAGGCGCTCGAGCGCCATCCGGTGCTGAACGCGTCGGTCGACGGCGACGAGCTCGTCTACCACGACGACGTCAACCTCGGGATCGCGGTCGCGCTCGACCAGGGCCTGATCGTCCCGGTGATCCCCCGCGCCCAGCGGCTCAGCCTCGAAGGGATGGCGGCGGCGATCGCCGACGTCGCCGAGCGGGCACGGACGAAGCGGCTCGAGCCCGACGAGGTTCACGGCGGCACGTTCACGATCACCAACCCCGGCCAGTTCGGGGCGGTGCTCGCGACGCCGATCATCAATCAGCCGCAGGTGGCGATCCTCGACCTGGAGGCGATCGTCAAGCGTCCGGTGGTCGTCGAGACGGAGCAGGGCGACTCGATCGCGGTCCGCCCGATGACCTACCTGCCGATGTCGTGGGACCACCGCGCGCTCGACGGGGCCGAGGCGGCGAAGTTCCTCAGCCGGGTGAAGGCGCGGCTCGAGGGCTGGGAGGTCGAGTGATGGCGATCGCAACCCCGACGCATACCAACGGGCACTCGACCGTCGTCCCGCCCCGGATTCCGCCCGTGGCACTCGACCACGAGCACCTCGCCGTCCGTCGCGGCCGACGCTCGGGGCTCTACTGCGTGGTCGCGGTCCACTCGACGGCGCTCGGCCCGGCGCTCGGTGGGCTGCGGATCTGGCACTACCCGGCGAGCGCCGACGCCGTGCGCGATGCGATGCGGCTGGCCGCCGGGATGACTCTGAAGGCGGCCGCCGCGGGGCTCGCGCTCGGCGGGGGCAAGGGAGTGATCTGCGCGCCACCCGGCGGGCTCGACGGCGAGCGGCGGCGCGCGGCGCTGCTGGACTTCGGCGATCTGGTCGAGTCGCTCGACGGCCACTACATCACCGCCGAGGACGTCGGCACGTCGCCCGGCGACCTGGTGACGCTGAGTGAGCGCACCGAACACGTCACCGGGCTGCCCGCCGATCGCGGCGGCTCCGGTGACCCCAGCCCGTTCACGGCGATCGGGGTCGAGGCGGCGATCCGGGCCAGCGCGGCCGAGCGCTTCGGCAGCCCCGATCTCGCCGGGCGCACGGTCTGCGTCGTCGGACTCGGCCACGTCGGAGCAGGGCTCGCGCGGCGCCTCGCCGACGGCGGGTGCGAGCTGCTTGGTCAGCGACATCGATCCGGGCAAACGCGCACTCGCCGAAGTGCTCGGCGCGACCTGGCGCGACCCGGTTGACGCGACCCTCGCCGAGTGCGACGTGCTCGCTCCGTGCGCGCTCGGCGGCGCGATCGACGCCACCAACGTCCGTGAGCTGCGCTGCGAGATCGTCTGCGGGTCGGCCAACAACCAGCTCGCCGATGACGCGCTCGCCGGGGTCCTCGCCGAGCGCGGGGTCCTCTACGCGCCGGACTTCGTCGCCAACGCCGGCGGCCTGATCCATGTGTTCATGGAGCTCGAGGGCTACTCCGAGGAACGCGCCGTCGAGCTGGCGCTCGGGATCGAAGAGACCGTCGCGCGGATCCTCGCAATCGCCCGCGAGCGCGGGGTCACGCCGCTGACCGCGGCGCGCGAGCTCGCCGGCGAGCGGCTCGGCGCGGCTCTGCGAAACTGAATCGATGGACACGCTCTCGGTCGCACGGCTCGGCCTCGTCCCTTACGCGGAGGGCGCGCGAATCCAGGCCGAGCTCGAGCGGGCGCGACTCGCCGACGAGGTCGGCGACCTGGTCCTGATGCTCGAGCACCCGCCCGTCTACACGAAGGGCCGCCGCTCGGCCGCCGAGGAGCTGCCGATGGGCGAGGACTGGTACCGGATGCAGGGGATCGAGATCGCCACGGCTGACCGCGGCGGCCAGGTCACATACCACGGCCCCGGCCAGCTGGTCGCGTATCCGATCATGAGCCTGCGGTCGCTGGCGCGCCCGGACGACGTGCACTGGTTCGTGCGCTCGATGGAGGAGGCGATGATCGCCGCGATCGGCGACTTCGGGGTCGCGGCCCGCACGCTCGACGGGCTGACCGGGGTGTGGGTCGGCAGCGACCCGCCGCCGGCCGGCGACGCGCGCAAGATCGGCTCGATCGGGATCCACGTCCGCAAGGGGGTCACCACCCACGGCCTCGCGGTAAACGTCGCCAACGACCTGCAGCCGTTCGAGTGGGTGGTCCCGTGCGGGATCGAGGCCTGCCGCATGACCTCGCTGACCCGCGAGCTCGGCGCCGAGCAGTCGGTCGACGAGTTCGCGAGCGCCCTCGCTACCCGGCTGGGTGCGGCCTACGACCGCGAGCCGGTGGAGACCCCGGCGGCGGAGTTGCTCGGGTCACTAACTTTGAGTGCGTCATGAGCAAAGCAGCAGAGCGCATCCACGTCACCCGGTCGCGCGCCAACCCCGGCGGCGCCAGCGGGATCGAGGGACGGCCGTTTCGCGAGCGCAAGCCGCCGTGGCTGAAGGTCCCGGCGCCCGGCGGTGAGACCTACCGGCGGCTGAAGAAGTCGATTGAGGCCGACAACCTGCACACCGTCTGCGAGGAGGCCAACTGCCCGAACGTCGGAGAATGCTGGGAGCGCGGCACGGCGACCTTCATGATTCTCGGCGACGTCTGCACGCGCCGCTGCGGCTTTTGCAACGTGCAGACCGGGGTGCCGACCTGGAACGACCCGCTCGAGCCGCTTCGCGTCGCGACCCAGGTCAAGAAGATGGGTCTGCGCCACGCCGTCGTCACCTCGGTCGACCGCGACGACCTGCCCGACTACGGCGCCTCGGCGTTCGTCGGCGTGATCCGGTCGATTCGGATGATGGCGCCGGACTGCAAGGTCGAGATCCTCACCCCCGACTTCCGCGGCCAGGAGATGCCGCTCGCGAAGGTGATCCACGAGGGGCCCGACGTCTTCAATCACAACGTCGAGACGGTCCCGCGCCTGTATCCACGAGCGCGTCGCGGCTCGGACTTCCTGCGCTCCTGCCGGGTGCTGCGGCTCGCCAAGGAGATGGGCGGCGACCGGGTGCTGACCAAGTCCGGCCTCATGGTCGGCCTCGGCGAGGACTTCGACGAGATGGTCGACACGTTCCGGACCCTGCGGGAACACCGGGTCCAGATCCTCACGGTCGGCCAATACCTGCGCCCGACCGAAAAGCACCTGCCGGTGGTCCGCTACTGGGAGCCCACCGAGTTCGATCGCCTGCGCGACGCCGCCTACGAGCTCGGCTTCGAGTCGGTCGCCGCGGGGCCGCTGGTGCGCAGCTCCTACCACGCTGACGAGGCGGCCGCCCAGGCCGCCGCCGCCTGACGCTCGGCTCAGCCGCCGGCGCGACGAAGCGCCGCGGGACGGCGCGCGGTCTCCTTTCCCGATGCATCGCTGCGCACGACGTAGCGCGGGTCGGTGGCGGACGCGGCCACCACCTGCCCGCCGATCTCGGTCCGCGTGGTGAGTCGCCGGCGGACCCTCCCCTTCACGGTCCTGCCACGGAAGTTCCACTCGACGCGGTCGCCGCGTTTGAACTCCTGGGTCATTGCGCTCCTTTCTGCGTTTCGAAGGGATCAACCCCGGCCCGCGGTACGGCGCCCCCTCCCGGATCCGGGCGGCGTGAGGGCGCGAACTAGTCTTCCCCAACCCTGTTGCCGCTCAAGGACAACGTCCCGTCACTTCGCCCGCCGCTGGCGACGATTGCGCTGATCGTCGCGTCGGTGGTGCTCTGGGCCGTCGACTGGAGCCCCGACCTGACCGAGATCTGGTGGCCGCTCGCGGCGCTCGCCTCGCTGTTCGTCGGTGGCGGCTTCGTCGAGCTGGTCGTCGACATGCTCTTTCTCTGGCTGTTCGCGAAGACGCTCGAGGACACCCTCGGCCGGCCGCGCTTTCTGGCCCTCTTCGCGCTCGGCGGGATCGCGGCGGCGGGCGGGCAGGCGCTGGCCGACCCTGACCTCGCCGCCCCGACGGTCGGGGTCGCGGGCTCGATCGCCGCGCTGATCGGCGCCTACGCCCTGCTCTACCCGCGGGCCGGGATCCTGTGCTGGGTGCTGATCCCGTTCTTCGTCACGTTCGTCGAGATCCCGGCGCTGATCCTCGCCGCGATCTGGCTCGTCGCCCAGGCTCTCCCGCTGCTCGGCCAGCCACCGTTCGCGGCGCTCGCCGCCGGGGTCGTCTTCGGCCTGCTGGTCGCCCGCCCGCTCACGCACGGGCGAGCGCCGATCGTCGACCGCTCGCAGCCGGGGTACTAGGCCGTGGACCCCGGCCTGCGCGCCGCACTGCTGATCGGCGGCCTGATCTTTGTCGGCCTGTTCGCCGCGATGACGGTGTCGGTCGTGCTCGAGGACGGCATCGACGTGCTCACCGTGACCGCGACCGTGATCGTCGTGCTGCTGGCGCTGCCCCTGATCGGCGCGCTTCGCGACCGTCGCTGAGCGCGGCGCCTAACGCGGCGCGGGACGGCGTCGCCACCGCAGCTCGGAGCTGGCCGGGCCGTTGGCGGTCTCGACGTCCTGGGTGCGCAGCACCAGCTCGTCGCCGGCGAGAACGTACTCGCGGCGCTTGTCCATCCCCTGCTGGTCCGGGTGGATCGCGAGCTCGACGTGGTGCACCACGACGCCCGGCTCCGGCAGTGAGAACGTTCCGCAGTACGCGTTGTAGGTCGAGTACGCGGAGGCGCGTTCGGCGGCGGTGCCGGCGCTCCAATCCCGCGAACCGAACCGCTCGCGGCCGGAGTGCTGAATCTGCACGGCCATACGCCAGCTGCTCAGGTAGACCAGCTCACCGGTCGGCGATTCACCTCCGTGGCTGACCCGCTCGCCCTCGGCGTCGATCCCGGTCCAGGCGACCAGGGTCCATTCGCCGGCCAGGCTCTCGAGGCCTTTGGCGTCCATGGCGCTAGCCGAGTCCCGACCCCTGGCAGCGCTCGAGGCCGTCGTCGGGGATCGGCTCCCAGGCGGCGGCGTTCGCGACGAAGGCGCGCTTGCTCGGGCGAACCCCGGGGTCGCCCTCGAAGGCGCTCATCCGGATCGCCATCTGCGAATGGTCGCCGGGGTTGCGGCTGAACAGGTGGGCGCCGCACTCGCTGCAAAACGCCTTCTCGAAGCCCCCGTCGGGGTGGCGCCACGTCTTGATCAGTTCGGCGCCTTCGAGCACCTCGAACCCGGAGCCGTCGATCTGCGCCTGCGCCGATGCCGCGGTGCCGGTGCGGCGCTGACAGCGCGTGCAGTGACAGTACGTCGCGCGGGTGGCCGGCTCGGCGATCCGGAAGCGGATCGCGCCGCACAGACAGCGACCGGTGAGCGCCGGTTCGGACACGGTGCCCGAGGCTATACATGCAAGGATCGCGGCGTCTTGGCACGGAAGCCGAACATCGTTCTGTTGGTTACCGACCAGCAGCGTCGCCCGCGCCATTGGCGCGACGACCCCGGCTGGCTGCGCGACCTGACGCCCAACGAGGCGGAGTTGGCGCGCACCGGCGTCAGCTTCACCAACGGCTTCTGCAACACGGCGATGTGCTCGCCGAGCCGGGCGACGCTGTTCACCGGGCGGTTTCCCGCCGAGCACGGCGTCGAACTCACCCTGACCGCGGCCGACCTGCGCCCGGACCCGCGCCACATACCCGCGGTGTTGCGGACGACCGCCGAGGTGCTCCGCAGCGGCGCGGTTCCGCGCCGCCGGGTGCTCACCCAGTTCGCCAAGAACGCGCTGCGGATCGACTCGAGCCGCGGCAACGAGAGCGAGCTCGACCCGGCGACCCCGAACCTCGCCCGGTTGCTCGAGCGCGCCGGGTACACCGTGGCCTACAAGGGCAAGTGGCACCTCACGCACCCGAGCGGCGCGAAGACCGGGACTGGGCTGCTCGGCGGCTGGACCGATGCCGACTCGCGCCGGATCGAGCGCGACTACGGCTTTCGCGACTGGGAGGCCCCCGACGCGGGCGAGAACGCGAAGGCGGCGAACTTCGGCGGTGGCAACGCCGGCGAGGGCGAGGGCTGGGACGAGGTCTACATCCGACAGGTCGAACGCTGGCTGGGGCGCGAGTCCCTGCCGGAGCCGTTCTGCCTCGTCGTCTCGCTGGTCAACCCCCACGACGTGCTCGGTTACCCGGCGTCGTATCGCGCCGGCGGCTACGCGCGGGAGGACTTCTGCGACCTGGGCGTCGGGCTGCCCCCCACCCTCGACGAGGACCTGCGCGGTAAGCCGCGCGTGCACTCGCTGATGCGGATGGGGATGACCGCCTACCTGGGGCCGCTCGGCAACCGGCGGGCGCAACTCGACTACGTCAACTTCTACGCCTATCTGCACCGCGTGATCGACGCGAAGATCGGGCGCCTTTTGAAGGCGCTCGGCGATCCGGGCGATCCGGCCTCCCTGCGCTCGCGCAGCGTGATCGTCCGCTGCTCGGATCACGGCGAGATGGGGCTTTCGCACGGCGGTCTGCGCCAGAAGGCGTTCAACGCGTACGAGGAGACGATCAACATCCCAATCGTCGTCTCGAACCCGGTCCTGTTCCCGGGCCCGGCCGAGACGGAGGCGCTCGCCTCGCTGGTCGATCTGCTGCCGACGATCACCTCGCTCGCCGGCGTCGATGCCGCCGGCGCGGGGCTGCGCGGTCGCGACCTGACGCCGGTGCTCGCCCGCCACGCGGAGCCCGAGCGTGAGGCGCTCAGCGCTGCCGAGGTCGACCTCGGCGCGGTCGCCGACCACCCCGCCCCCGCCGATTCGGTTCAGGACACGATCCACTTCACCTACGACGACCATCAGGCCGGGACCGCGTCGCGCGAGGCGCCCGGGCAGCCGAACCGGGTCCGCGCGGTCCGCACCGCGAACGCCAAGTACGCGATCTACATCGACCCGAAGGGCGAGCGACCGACCGAATACGAGCTGTACGACCTCAACCGCGATCCCGACGAGGTGAGCAACCTGGTGGGCGTCACCGACGGCCGGGTGCGAGCGGGCGCCAACGCCGCGATGCTCGGCGAGCTCGAGGAGCTGCTGCGAGCCCAGATGGCCGAGCTCGGCACCGCGCCCGGGTCCGCGGTGCGCTTCTAGTCCGCTCTTATACTTGCCCCCGTGGTCCTGCCACCCGGACCCCGCGGCCCGGCGACCCTGAGCACGATCCGCTTCGCCCGCCGCCCCCTGGAGACGCTGCTCGCCTGGCAGCGGCGCTACGGCAACGTGTTCACGACCCGGTTTCTCGTCTTCGGCACCGGCGTCTACGTTGCCGAGCCCGACGCGATCCGCGACATGTTCACCGGCGACCAGTCCGACCTGCACGCCGGTGAGGCGAACGCGCCGCTCTCGGAGGTCCTCGGCGACCGATCGGTCCTCGTCCTCGACGGCCCCGAGCACCTGCGCCAGCGACGGCTTCTGCTGCCCCCGTTTCAAGGCGGCTCGCTGGCCGCGATGCGCCCTGTGATTCGCGCTGCCGCTGAGGCCGAGATCGACCGCTGGGAGGCTCGGACGGGAGTTCGCGCTGCGCGAGCGGATGCGAGCTCTCACCTTCGAGGTCATCTGCCGGGCCGTGTTCGGCGTCCACGATCCCGACCGGGTCGAGCGGCTCCGGCGAGCGATGCTCGCGGTGATCGACACCCAGGTGCTGTTCCTCGTCCCCGCGGCCCTGCGGCGCGGCAAGCGGCCGCGAACGCCCGGCGGATGGGTCGCTGGACGGCTGCGCGCCGCCGACACCCTCCTTTATGAGGAGATCGCCCGGCGACGAGGCGCAGTCGATCTGGATCAGCGGACCGACGTGCTCTCGCTCTTGTTGCGGGCGCGCGACGAGGACGGGCGGCCAATGACCGATGCCGAGTTGCGCGACGAGCTGATGACGATGCTCGCCGCCGGGCACGAGACGACCTCAACCGGGCTGGCGTTCGCCGTCGACCTGCTGCTGCACAACCCCGTCGTGCTCGCCCGGCTGCGCGACGAGCTCGACGGTCGCGACGACGCATACCTCGATGCGGTCGTTTCCGAGACCCTGCGGATCCGCCCCGTGGTCGACGCGGCCGAGCGCACCCTGAAGGCGCCGCGCACGATCGCCGGCTGGGAGCTGCCGGCCGGGATCCGCGTGTATCCGGGGATCGCGCTGGTGCACCACCGCGCCGACCTGTACCCCGAGCCCGAGCGGTTCCGGCCAGAACGCTTCATCGACGAGGGCGCGGAGTCCTACACATGGCTGCCGTTCGGGGGCGGGATCCGGCGCTGCGTCGGCGCCGCCCTCGCCCAGGCCGAGATCGCCGAGGTGCTGAGGGCGATCTTCAGTCGGGTCGAGCTCGAGGCCGTACGGCCGCAACCGGATCCCGTCGTCCTCAGGGGGATCACGCTCTCGCCCAAGCACGGCACCCCGGTGCGGGTCGCGCGGGTCCAGTCCCAAAACCCCCCGGCACGGGATGGGTTCCGGCGGGTGGATGCCGGCGAGGCGGAGACAATCGGGCTCGCGGCGAGCGGGTAGGACTTCAAACGGCGCCGGCCGAGCTGCCCTGCCGGTGCCGACTAGACTCGCCCTGTGGCGACGGTCGAGCGCAGCGCGACACCGACCTCCTCGGTGAAGGGGCTGCTGTTCAACCCGGCGACCTACGACGGCGCCGACCTCGACCCCGAGGCGCGGCGGCTGATGCTGGCGACGATCGAGTTCTTCGAGCAGCGCGGCAAGACGGTGCTCAAGCAGCACGACCGCGAGCACACCTGGTACGCCGACTTCCTCGAGTTCGTCGAGCGCGAGCGGGTCTTCGCAACCCTGCTGACGCCGGCGCGCGACGCGGACGGCAGCGCCGAGAAGCGGTGGGACACGAAGCGGATCTGCGCCTTCAACGAGATCACCGCCTTCTACGGGCTCGTCTACTGGTACACGTGGCAGGTCTCGATCCTCGGGCTCGGACCGATCTGGCAGTCCGACAACGAGGCGGCGCGCCGGCGTGCCGCGGAGCTGCTGGACCAGGGTGCGATCTTCGCCTTCGGGCTCTCCGAGCAGGCGCACGGCGCCGACATCTACTCGACCGACATGGTCCTCACCCCGGACGGCGACGGCTTTCGCGCCAACGGGGCCAAGTACTACATCGGCAACGGCAACCTCGCCGGGATGGTCTCGGTCTTCGGCCGCCGCGCCGACGTCGACGGCCCGGACGGTTACGTGTTCTTCGCGGCCGACAGCGGCCACGCGGCCTACCGGCTGATCAAGAACGTCGTCAACTCGCAGTCCTACGTCTCGAACTTCGAGCTCATCGACTATCCGGTCCGCGCCGAGGACGTCCTGCACACCGGCCCGGCTGCGTTCGACGCCGCCCTCAACACGGTCAACATCGGCAAGTTCAACCTCGGCTTCGCCTCGATCGGGATCTGCGAGCACGCGTTCTACGAGGCGGTCACGCACGCCGACGGACGGGTCCTCTACGGGATGCGGGTGACCGACTTCCCGCACGTGCGCCAGGCGTTCACCGACGCTTACGCGCGGCTGGTCGCGATGAAGCTGTTCGCCGATCGCGCGATCGACTACATGCGCTCGGCGAGGCCGGACGACCGTCGGTACCTGCTCTACAACCCGGTCACGAAGATGAAGGTGACGACTGAGGGCGAGCGGGTGATCGATCTGCTCTGGGACGTGGTCGCGGCGAAGGGCTTCGAGGCCGACATGTACTTCGAGATGGCGGCCCGCGACATCCGTGCGCTGCCGAAGCTCGAGGGCACGGTGCACGTGAACATGGCGCTGGTCCTGAAGTTCATGGCGGCGTTCCTGTTCGACCCGCAGGAGTTCGACCCGGTGCCCGAGCGCGACGACCCGGCCGACGACGAGTTCCTCTTTCACCAGGGCCCGGCGCGCGGGCTGGGCAAGATCCGCTTCCACGACTGGCGGCTCGCCTACGACGCCTTCGCCGACGTGCCGAACGTCGCCCGCTTCGTCGAGCAGGCAGAGGGGCTGAAGCAGTTGCTGATGACCGATCCACCGTCCGAGGAGCAGATCACCGACCTCGACTTCATGCTCACGCTCGGCGAGCTGTTCACGCTCGTGGTTTACGGCCAGCTGATCTGCGAGCAGGCCGCGCTCGACGAGCTCGACCGCGATCTCGTCGACCAAATCTTCGACGTGATGGTGCGCGACTTCTCCGGCTACGCGGTCGCCCTGCACGGGCGCGCATCGTCGACCGAGGCGCAGCAGGACTGGGCGTTGAGCCAGGTGCGAAAGCCGGTGGTCGACGGCGACCGCTTCGAGCGCGTCTGGGCGCAGGTCCGCGGCCTCGCCGGCGCGTACGAGATGCGCCCCTAGACGCGCTCCGCTCGGCGCCTACAATCGGCGTTCTGGGGCCATAGCTCAGCTGGGAGAGCGCAGCGTTTGCAACGCTGAGGTCGCGGGTTCGAGCCCCGCTGGCTCCACTTCACACCGGGAAGTTCCGGTCCGCGTCCGGGTCGAGCTCATCCGGGTCGACGACGACGGCGAGCCTCTGCTCGTGCCAGAGGCAGACGATCCCGCCGTCCTCGTGCGGCAACACCAGGTCAGGCTGGGCGAGACCACCGCGCTCGAGCATCTGGCGCATCGCCGCCTCCATCTCTTCGCGTTCGGGCTCCATCCAACCGGGTAGAGCCTGACCGGCGCCGACGCGCGAATGGCGCGCGAACTGTGGCAATAGGCGGGCATGTGGGAGGATCGGAGCCCGCAGTCGGACTGGAGGAACGGATGGCTGAGGACGAGAGCGCGGTGGCGGTTGGTGAGCGCGAGCATCCGGACAAGGCGCCGGAGACCACCGACAAGACGAACACGGCGAAGCCGGCCGAGGTCTCGAACCTCGACATCGTCCGCCACTACTTCGACATCGCCGCCGATCACCTCGGGCTCGCCGACGATCTCCGGGTCGTCTTCTGGACCCCGTATCGCGAGGTCACCGTCCAGATCCCGATCAAGCTCTCCGACGGCAAGACCCACACCTTCTCCGGCTACCGGATCCAGCACAACGGCGCCCGCGGCCCATACAAGGGCGGGATCCGCTTCCACCCCGAGGTCGACGTCGACGAGGTCCGCGCACTCGCCTCGCTGATGACCTGGAAGACCGCGGTCGCCGGCGTCCCGTTCGGCGGCGCCAAGGGCGGCGTCAACTGCCCGGCGAGCGAGCTGGAGCCTTCCGAGCTGCAGCGGATCGCGCGCTCATTCATGGACAAGGTCGAGAAGGTGCTCGGCCCGACCCGCGACATTCCCGCCCCCGACGTCGGCACGAACGCGCAGACCATGGCCTGGTTCATGGACGAGTACGGCAAGCTCCACGGCCACACCCCGGCGATCGTCACCGGCAAGCCGATCTCGCTCGAGGGCTCGTTCGGGCGCGAGGCGGCGACCGGGCGCGGCTGCGTCTACGTGTTCCGCGAGGCCGCGCCCCAGCTCGGTCTCAGCCCGGCCGAGACGTCGTTCGTCGTGCAGGGCTACGGCAACGTCGGGTCCTGGGCGGCCCGGATCATGCAGCAACTCGGGGCGAAGATGGTCGGCGTCTCCGACGCCAACGGCGCGGTCCGCTCCGACGGCGGGATCGACGCCAACGAACTGCACGAGCACATCGCCGGCGGCGGCCTGATCACCGAGTTCCAGGGGGTCGATGCGATCGACCCCGGCGATCTGATCGAGATCCCCTGCGACGTCTTCATCCCTGCGGCGCTCGGCGGCATGATCCACGAGTCGAACGCCGACCGGATGAACTGCCGCATGCTCGTGGAAGGCGCCAACAGCCCGACGACCCCCGCCGCCGACAAGATCCTGCGCGACAAGGGCGTCTACATCATCCCCGACGTGATGGCGAACGCCGGCGGCGTCGTCGCCTCCTACTTCGAGTGGGTGCAGAACCTGCAGCACTTCCGTTGGGAGGAGCGCGAGGTCAACGACCGCCTGGGGACGATCATGCGCCGCGCCTTCCGCGAGGTTTCTGCGCGCGCCAAGGAGGAGTCGATCGACCTCCGCGAGGCCGCCTACCTGGTCGGGATCGAGCGCGTCGTCGAAGCCGCGAGGACGCGCGGCTACGTCACCACCTAGCGCGCCTAGAAGTCGAAGTCCTTGGGCTCGCCCTGCTCGAACCAGAGCTCGTCGTCCTCGGGCTGATCGCGCAGGAACTCCGGGGTCTCCTCGAGCACGTCCTCGTCCTCTGAGTCCTCGTCATCCTCCTGATCGTCGACCGGCTCGTGGTCGCCGGTCAGGTCCTCCTCGACGATCTCGCCGTCGACGACCTCCGCCTCGACCGCCTCCGCGTCGGCGGTGTCCTGGACCGCGTCCTCGAAGTGATGCTCGACCGTGTCCAGCGACTCGATCGGGGGCTCGGCCACAGGGGGCGGCGCCGGAGCCGGGTCGATCGCCGGCTCGTCGGCGGTCTCGTCGACCGAGCTCGACTCCTCCGGCGGCAACTCGTGGACGACGGTCTCCTCGGGCGGTGCCTGCGGCTCGGGCGGTGCCTTCGCCTCGGGCGGCAGCTCCTCGTCGAGCTCCAGATCCAGGTCGAGCCCGCCCTCCTGGTCGTAGAACGCCCCTTCGAGGCTGGTCGACCCGGCGCCCGGCGCCTCGGGCTCGGCCGCGGCGGGCGGTTCGGGCTCCGGTGTGACCGGCGCCTCGGGCTCGGCCGCCGCGGGGCTCGGCGTCGGTGCGGGCTCTGCCGGAGCGTCCGGCTCGGTCGCCGCGGGCGGCGCCTCGAGCGCCGGCGCTTCGCCGCTGGGCGGCGCGGCCTCGAGCTGGCCGGTCTCCAGCTGCGCGAGCGCGTCGTCGGTCGCGACCGCGGTCTGGCCTTCGGGCTCTCCCTGCTCGGGGAAGTCCGGGTCGTCGGGACGGCTCGGGGGACCGAACGCCTCGCCTTCGAGGCGCGCCAACTCGGTGTCCTCAGCGCCATGAAGGCGCTTCAGATCGAGGTGCTCTCGGATCGCGTCGTCGAGAATTCCCATCGCTCTGCGGTGTTTCGAAGCCTACTGCGATACGCCGACTCGGTCGTGCCGACGCTGCCCGCCCCTTGGGCAGGATTGCAACCTACTTTCGCCGTGGAGCCGCAGGAACCTTCGCGGCCGATCCATCGCCTGCGCTCACCCTGGAACCGCCCGGCGCGACCACCACCCGGTTCTTGCCCGAGCGCTTCGCGTCGTACAGGGCTGCGTCGGCGCTCGCAAAAAGCTCGCTCGCGTTCGCTGCCGCGCCCGGCAGGGTCGCCAGGCCGAGGCTCGCGGTCACCTCGATCGTCCCGCCGCCGTCGAGCAGCGGCACGCGCTCGGCCTCGATCCGCTCCCGGATCCGCTCGGCGAGCTCGAGCGCACCGTCCTCGTCGGTCTCGGGCAGCGCGACCACGAACTCCTCGCCGCCGTAACGCGCCGGCACGTCGATCCCGCGCGACTCGTCGGCGAGGATGCGGCCGATCGCCTTCAGAACCGCGTCGCCCTGCGGGTGGCCGTAGGTGTCGTTGACCCGCTTGAAGTCGTCGATGTCGAGGATCAGCAGCGTGAGATCATGGCCGAAGCGCCTCGCCCGCGCGGACTCCTTGTCCATCAGCGCGTGGAACGCGCGGTTGTTGGCGAGCCCCGTGAGGTCGTCGGTGACCGCCTGCTCGGAGACGAGCTCGTGGAGGGCGACGTTCTCCACCGACGCCGCCGCCTGGCCGACCAGATAGAGGAAGACCTCGCGCTCAGTCGAGTTGAACGGGCGTCCGGCGCGCGCGATCGTCATCGCCCCGACCGGGGTCGCGGTCTGTCCGATCCGCCCGAGCGAGCTCGCGAACGCGTGGGCGCCGTCCTGTGAGACCTCGACCGGGCCGGCCTGTCGCAGCGCGCGCTGCTCGGCGCTCAGCGCCGCCTCTTGGACCGCGTCGGTCCCCGTCCCGAACTCCGCCTCAGCGCCGACATGGCCCCTGAGCGCGACCAGGCCGTAGTCGGCCTCGCAGGTGCCGACGGCTGTCTCGACCAGGATCGCGAGCAGCGCCTGGCGGTCGAGGCCGGACGCGAACGCCTTGCCGACCCGCCGCACGGACTTCTCGATCTCGACCCGCTGGCGGCGAAGCTGGTCCATCTGCTCTGAGAGCTGCCCGCTCATCTTGTTGAACTCGCTCGCGAGCCCGGCCATCTCGTCGTTGCCGCTGACCGGCACCTGGCCCGAGAAGTCGCCCGAGCCGATCCGGCGCGCGGCCCGCAGCATCTCCTTGATCTGGCCCTGCAGCGCGCGCAGCAGCAACGCCACGGCGCCGACCGCGAGCAGCAGGAAGACGGCCAGTGCGATCGCGATCTTCGGCTGCGAGGAGAGGAAACCCTCGCCTCCCGACGATGAGAACAGCGCCACGCGAACCTGGTCGTCGCCGAGCGGCTCGGTCGCCGCGACCCGGAGCTCGCCGCCCTCCGAGTCGAGGGTCGCGGTCTCCCCGCCGTCGGGCAGGCCTCCGGTCTCGATCGGGACCGTCGCGGTGATCGGCCCGCCGGGGCCGACCAGCGCCGCGTCCTCGCCGGTCGCCGTCTCGATCTGATCGAGCAGCTCGCTCGAGGTGATCGACGAGGCGGTGACGCTGCCGACCGCACGCGACCCATCGGTGAGATCGACCGAGGAGCTCGCCGCCGGCTTCCCCTTGCCAGCGATCACCTGGGTGCCGCCGCTGTCGGTCAGCTGGACGACCGCCACAGAACCGCCGACCTGGTCTCGGGCCAAGGAGCGCAGCGTGTCGGTGTCGTCGTTTGCGAATGCGTCGATCGCCGCTGGGTCGGCGGCGAGGTCCGCTGCGATCCGTTTCGCGGCTTGGCGCGAGTCGTCCTGGGCGCCCTCGTAGACGGTCGTCGCGGTGCGCAGGCCCGCGCTCAGACGGGCGTCGACCTTGCCGCTCTCGGAGTCCGATGCGACCTGCGAAACGAGCACCGCCAGGGCGACGATCGGTAAGACGACGATCAGGACGAAGAACAGCGTCAGTCGAACTCGAAAGCTCACTTCGCCAGATTAAATCGGCTCAAAGGCAGTTATCCTGCAGTTGCGCGCCCTGGATGGTGGCTCGCAATACCCCCGGGGCTATAGCTCAGTTGGGAGAGCGCCTGGTTCGCAATCAGGAGGTCGCCGGTTCGAGCCCGGCTAGCTCCATCTCGGAAAGCCCCGCTCAGCGTGGGGTTTTTCTCATTACGGGGTGGCTTAGTCGGGAAGGGTGGCTGGTCCCAACCACCGTTTCGTGCCCGTTGGTGCCCAATGGCCTGCCTGCTCGTCGCGCAAAGGAGCAGCACGGTGGATAACGGACGTCGGTCCTCCTCCCATGGGAAGCGGTATGCGGAAGCGCCAGCTAGCCGCGGACGAACTCCTTGGCTAGCAGGTCGAGCAGCAGGCCGTCCTTCCAGACGCCGAAGCGGTCGCGCAAGTATTCCCGCAGGACACCGACGGGCTGAAAGCCAGCCTTGCGGAAGCACGCGATTGAGATCTCGTTCTCAACCTCTGGGTCGACCACGATGCGGTGAAAGCCATGATCGTCGATCAGGTGCGCGCACAGAACTCGTACGGTCTCCAGACCGAGCCCGCGCCCATGCACTGCCGGATCGAGGAAGAGATCGAGGCCGGCAAAACTAATAATCGTCTCGGCCTCTGAGTACCACTGGGCGAAGCCGATGACCCGCTCGTCGAGCATCACGGTGTAGTTGATGCTGCCGCTCATGCTGGCGGGGAAGTCGTCGGCCGGGTCCTGCCACCAGCGCCGCACCTCGGGCTCGAGGTGCATGTCGCGGAGGCGGGCGTGATGCTCAGGAGCGCACGGGACCAGCCCTACGTGAGGTCCGGTGAGCTCGGGCGGCGCGGCCACCCGCTGATCGTGCGCTTCGGACGACGAGCCGCCACTGCCGTGATCACGCGAAGCGGTCAGCCTGCACCTCGAAACATGACCCGCCCGTTAAGCGCTGGCGACAGCCGGGGCGCCACGCCTGACCGCTCCGGGCGGATTCCCCGTGACACGCTTGAAGGCGCGCGCGAAAGCTGCCTCCGATCGGTACCCGAGCCGGTCTGCAATCTCAGCAACTGTGGTGCCCTCCGTTTCCAGGGCGCTCTGAGCGAGCTGCATCCGCCATCGGGTGACGTACTGCATCGCCGGTTCGCTGACCAGTTCGGTGAACCGCGCGGCGAATGCGGAGCGTGACATAGCCAGCTCGTCGCCGAGCGCGGCGAGCGTCCAGTCGCGGGCCGGGTCGCGGTGGATGAGCGCGAGCGCGCGGCCGATCTGCGGATCCTGCAACGCGCCGAGCCAGCCGGTCCGCGCTGCCGGGGCGGTCTCGATCCAGCCTCGGATCGCCTGGATCACCAGGACGTCGGCCAGTCGCGTGATCACGGCCTCGCCGCCAGGATGGAACTCCCTGGCCTCGGCCGCCATGAGCTCCAGAGCACGCTGCATCCAGGTCGCGCGCGGGCCGTCGGAGGCGTCGATGTGGATTACCTGCGGGAGGATCCCGACCAGGTTGCGGGCGGCCGGATGGTCGAAGCGGACAGCTCCGCAGATCAGGATCGTCTTCGCCCCGCCGCCGCCGTGGCGGATGATCTCGTAGCGGTCGCTCGGATGCTCTAGTTCGAGCTCCATCACCCCCGGGGCGGGCGCTCCGGGCTCGCTGCGCAGGACGTGGCCTTCGCCATGCGGGACGAGCGAGACGGCACCCGGGTGCAGCCACATCTCGTTCTCTGTATCGACCTCGAGCAGAACCGCCCCCGTCGTAACGACGTGAAACCACAGGTAGCCGGGCATCGGATCGAGCGTCATCCCCCAGGGCGCGGTGAGCTCGGATCGGCAGTAAAAGGCGCCGTCCATACGTAGGTAATGGAGCGCCTCGCCCAGTGGATCAGGAGGGGGCCAGGTCTCGGCGGCGTCCATACGAGGATTATGACGGCCCAGACCCACATGTCGACCTTCCTGGACGGACGAGCATGAACTCGCGACTCGGAGTCATAGACAGTCGCTGGTTAGTAATCGACACTGGATGGACGATGCCACCAAGTGAAAGGACGAAAGCAATGAACTCGAACCAGCAAGACGCGATCCTGGTGCTCAACGGCACCGGCAAGGTCGGCCGCCGGGTGGCGGAGCGCCTCACCGCACGGGGCCTGCCCGTTCGCATCGGCTCGCGCTCAGGCGAGCCTCGTTTCGACTGGGACGACCGCTCGACCTGGGGCCCGGTTCTGGAAGGGATCGGACCGGCCTACATCTCCCATCGCCTGGACGCGATTCCCGGCTCGGCAGAGACGCTGGGCTCGTTCGCCGAGCTGGCCGTGGAGAGCGGCGTTTCGCGTCTCGTCCTGATGTCCGGGCGCGGCGAGGAAGAGTCAACGCGAGGGGCGCAGGCCGTGCGCGCCTCCGGCGCCGAGCTGACGGTTCTTCACTCGACCTGGTTCGCGCAGAACTTCAGCGAGGACTACATGCTGGATTACGTTCTCAGCGGCGAGGTCGCGCTCCCTGCAGGGGACACGCCCGAGCCGTTCGTCGACGCCGACGACATCGCCGACGTCGCGGTCGCGGCGCTGACCGACTATCGCCACATCGGCGAGGTCTACGAGCTCACCGGGCCCCGGCTCCTCACCTTCGCGGAGGCGGTCGAGGAGATCGCCCGAGCGGCGGGACGCGAGATCCGTTACGTACCGGTCTCGATCGAGGAGCACGAGGCCGCGGCCGCCGAGCAGGGCGTGCCGAGCGAGACAATCGACCTGCTCACCCACCTGTTCAGCGAAGTCATGGACGGGCGCAATGCCCACCTGACCGACGGCGTTCAGCGTGTCCTCGGCCGTGCGCCGCGGGACTTCCGCGACTACGCGGAGGCGGCGGCGGCGACTGGCGTCTGGAACGCACCGGCGTTGGCGTCAGCGTAGAGGGGCATGGAGAGATGAGAGACCAGGTCCTGGCCGTGACGAGCTACAACCTCTCCGTCTTTCTCCACGTGAGCGCAGTATTGATCGGCTTCGGCGCGACCTGGGCCGAAGCCGTGATGTTCCCGGTCGCGTCGAAGATGAGCCCACGTCATCTTCCGTATGTCCATCGACTGCAGCTTGCGATCAACCGGTTCCTCGCCGCGCCGGCGATCCTGATCGTCGCCGGCACCGGCGTCTACCAGGTGTCGGAGGGCAATTGGAGCCTCGGCGATCTCTGGGTCAGCGGCACGATCGGGATCCTTGCCGCTGTCGCATTGATCCTCGTGGCCTTCTTCATCCCCATGGACCGAAAACTGCTGCCGATGGTCGAGCAGGAGATCGCCGACCTCGGAGGCGGCGAGATTCAGCTCAGCCAGCTGTCGGCCGAGTACATCCGCAAGGGGAAGCTGGAGGGCGGGATTGGCGCGCTGATGGGCGTCCTGCTGCTCGTTGCCGTCTTCCTGATGACGACCAAGCCCGGGCTCTAGGCCCTCGGTTTTCGCCGCGGTGCGTCGCGGACCAAGGTTGGAGGGGAGGACGCGCGATGAGCGGCCGTCCCAAGTCAAGTCCGCCGTCGCTGAACGCCGCGACCTTCGTCGCCCGGCTGACGGAGCTGCGCCCCAAGGGCGAGACCATCAAGAACCAAAAGCTGAAGTCGGGTCCCGACGACGTCATCCTCGGCGTGCGGATGAAGGCAGTCTTCGACCTCGCCAAGGAGTTCGCCGAGATGCCGCTCGAACAGGTGGAGGAGCTACTGGATAGCGCGATCCATGAGGTCGCGTCGGCGCGGTGAGCGTGATGGACAAGCAAGCTCGAGGCAAGCGCACCCCTGAGAGCAGGCGCAGAGCGCTCTACGAGCTCTACCGCCGCCGCCACGACCGGATCGACCACTGGGACCTCGTCGACCGTGCCGCACCCTGGGTGGTCGGGGGCTACCTCTTCGACACGGATCACGGTCCGCTTTATGAGCTCGCCCGCTCCGACTACGTCTGGGAGCGGCGCACGGCGATCGTCAGCACCTACTACTTCATCCGCCAGGGTGACGTCGAGGACACCTTCGCCCTCGCCGAGATCCTGCTCGACGACGACGGGCCCTTGATGCATAACGCAGTCGGCTCCTGGATTCGCGAGGCGGGCAGGAAGGACGAGAAACGACTGCTCGCATTTCTGGACGAGCACGCGTCGACGATGCCGCGGCTCGCTGCGTTTTGCGATCGAGCGACTCAAGCCGGGCAAGCGAACGCTTTACATGCGCGCCTAGCTGCGAAAGCTGAACGGGCCCGACAAGATTCGAACCTGTGACCTTCGGTTTCGTAGATCACACCTCGGATCCTCTCGTTCCCGCGTTTCGCGCAATGCGAGAGGCGAGCTCCGTGTGTGCAGAGACCTCTATCGTGCGTCGACGGTGACCTACACCGATCCTCGCGTTGACGCCTACATCGAGGCTGTGCCCGGTTGGCAGCAAACCATCTGCCGCGAGGTCCGCGATCTGGTCCACGCCGCCGACCCAGAGGTCGCTGAAACGATCAAGTACACCGACCGCCCGTACTTCGTGCTGGAGGGGAACATCTGCGCGCTGCTGGCGGCCAAGGATCACGTCAACGTCTTTCTCTACGACGGCGCGCTCGTCCCCGATCCGGAGGGAATCATCACCGGCGGGCACGACAACGAAACCGCCCGTACGGTGGCCGTCCGCGAGGGTGAAACGATCAACGCACCCGCCCTGACTGCGATGTTCGAGCAGATCATCGCCAACAACCGCGCCGGCGGCTGGCGCAAGCTGAAGCGCGACGCCTGATTCGCTCGCCATCGCCGGCGTTACGATCCGCGGCATGATCGCCGGCGCGCACACCATCCTCTTCGCCGAGGACGCCGAGCGAGCTCGGACGTTCCTTCGTGACGTGCTGGGGTTCGGGGGAGTCGATGCGGGCGATGGCTGGCTGATCTTCGCCTTGCCACCGGGCGAGATCGCCATCCACCCAGGGTCGGGCTGGGGCCGCGGGCCGGGGCACCACGTCCTGTTCTTCATGTGCCACGACATCGAGGGGACCGTCGAGGAGCTCAAGGGCAAGGGCGTCGAGTTCGTATCCCCGATCGAGGACGAGGGCTGGGGCCGGATCGCCCAGTTCAAGATTCCAGGCGCGGGCGAAATCGGCCTCTACGAACCCAGCCATCCAAGCCCGCTCGGAGAGTTCGCGAGTAGTCCCTGAGGCGCCGCTCCGGGCCTTGCCTTCCGGGTCTCGCGCGGAGGAGTCGTGGCTAGACTCGGCCCAATGGCCGCCGATCGCAAGCAGATCGTCCGCGATTCCTATGCCGCCTTCGCGGCCGGCGACAGAAGCTTCTTCGAAGAGCGCCTCAGCGACGACTTCCTCTTCTCCGCCCCTCCGGATCCGAAGCTCGACCGCGACGGCTACTTTGAGCGGTGCTGGCCGGGGGCAGGGCGAGGCCAAGGCTTCGATTTCGTCCGGCTGATCGAGTCCGGCGACGAGGTGGTCGTCACCTACGAGAGCGACGTCTCCGCCGGCGGCAGGGGACGAAACACCGAGGTCATTACCTTCAACGACGAGAACAAGATCGCCCGCACGGAGGTCTACTTCGGCTGGAATCTGGAGTAGGCGCCCGCTGCTTCTCGCGCACAGGAGGAGCGAGTCACGCAACTCATCCAGCGAGCCTTAGATCCGCGTGCCCAAATGGCAAATCTCTCGCAGAATTCATCTGCTCCGCGAAGAGGCACTCTCGAAGACAACACCGACTAGAGTCGAAACCCCACCACCGGAGAGGAGCTCACGTGATCGAGCTTGACATCACCGAGACCAACCGCGCCGTGCGGGAGCTGCTCGAGGTCACGGAGACCCCCCGCCACCGGTTCCTGCTGCAGGCCTACGACCGCCACCGAAACCTCGAGATGGGCGGCCGGTACAAGGAGATCTTCGCCCCCGAGATGACCGTTGAGGAGCCGTTCTACCGGTTCAACTACCTCGGCAAGGTCTTCGACCTCGACGGCCGCGAGCAGGTCGAGGCGATCTACCGCCAGTGGACGGAAACGGACCAGAACGTCTTCTACATCGAGGACGAGCAACTTGCTGTCGGCGACAGCATGGTCGCGTCGCGGGGGACCTTCTACCAGCAGATCCCGGGGGCCGTGCTCGTCGCCGAAGGGCTCGATGCCGACGACGGCGCCGTCTACCTCGCGAAGTCGCGCAGCGCGATGATCTGGCCCTACGACGACCGCTGCCGGCTGATCGGCGAGGACGTCTGGGAGTTCGAGCCATCGGCGCGCGAATTCATCCAGCTCGAGCCGGGCAACGTGCTCACGTCCGCGCGGGCCGGCGAGCTGCTCGATCCGTTGATTAAGCAACTGCCGTCGTTCGAGGAGGCCGTGCTTGCCGCGGCGTAGGGCAGGACGATAGGTTTGCCTCTACGCAGCTAAATCGGTCGTATTTGGATCGCGGCTGGGCTCACGAGGCGAAGCTGGCTTCCGTCTCGCGCACAGCATTGGGGGCTCAGGGGCGCCCGTCGTGCGGTGCCGGCGCTCGTGCCGCGAGCAGCTGGCCCGTCTCGGGCGAGACCATGCCCGCGTCGCCATCCCACTCCGCGGCGGCGATGAAGAGTGTCTGGCCGTCAGCGCCGCCGAGCATGCATGCAAAGCAGCCCCGGTCGGCCTCGACGACGTCGAGCACCTCCCCGCCCTCGGCAACGCGCATGCAGTGCTGGTTCGGGACGTCGGCGTACCAGACGGCGCCGTCCGCGTCGAGGCATATCCCATCGGGCGCTGCGCCATCGCCGAGGTGCGCCCAGACGCGCCGGTTGTCGAGCGAGCCGTCCTCAGCGATTGCGAACGCGGTCAGGCGTGCCGCGTGGGACTCGGCGACGATGAGCGTCGAGTCGTCGGGGGTGATGGCCATGCCGTTGCCGAAGTGGATGCTGTCGGCAACCTCACGCCCCACGCCTTCGGACATTACGCAGACGATCGGTCCAGGCGCGGGAGCCTCTCCGGCCATCATGTCGTAGCCGCCGCCGTTGACGAACGCGTGCCCCCGTCGGTCCACGACGACCTCGTTGATCGCTCCCTTCGCCACGACACCGGCGAGATCCGCGTATGGCTCTAGCGTTCCGTCGCTCGCCTGAACCAGCACGGTGCGCTCCCCGCCGCCGGTCACAAGCAGCCTGCCGTCGGGCAGCCAGTCGATGCAGAACGGGATCGGCACCGGAACCCTCGCCACCACCTCGGCGCTGCCATCCGCGGGGTCGACGGCCAGGACCTCGGACGCGAGCCAATTGCAAACCCACAGCCGCCCGTCGTGCCAGCGCGTCGACTCGGGAAAGCTCAACCGATCGAGGATGGTGATGGTGCCCATCGCGGGGAACGTATCGAGCTGAACCCTAGGAGGCAGCCGGGAAGGCCGTTCGCTTCTGCCTCCGCGTGAAGGCGATACCGGAACACCCGCATCCAATGGGCACCAAACCAGTTCCGGTGCCCAAATCGAGCGACATCCGCAGACATCCACGCCTATCCGACTGGCCTCACCTTGTGACTCAACGGCGGACACTCCGCGTGCTAAAGCCAAGAACGGCGCGTCGTGGCAAGCGATGGCGCCCGCTTCGCAATCAGGAGGTCGTCGGTTCGAGCCCGACTAGCTCCATCGGCTCGCTCGAGCCGTCAACCTCGATCGCGGTGGCGAGCTGGCTGTTTTGGCGGGTCGTGCTGCTACCCCGCGTTCGCGGCTTCGGAACGATGTAGGGCGCCGGCGGAGGGTGTGTAGATGCTCTCGTGACCGTCGTCCCAGCTGATCAGATAGCGGCGCGAAGGGCCTCCCAGAACCTCCTTTACGACGCCCCGACGAGGTGAGCGCTCGGTTGACTCGGATTCGACCTCGATTCGATCGCCGGCCTTGCACTCCATGCTCCTCCTCCTCTCTCGTACCCTTGCGTGATACCACATCGGAGTGAGCCCGGAGAACGTCGACGCCAAGCGTCGTCCAAACCTGTGGTGTGCGCGCCGCGGCCGGGCAGAGACGTGGGAGTGGCGTGCGCTCATGGCACTACCGACCCAGCGGCTTCGTGTGCCGAAACGCAAACGGCGTGTGACCGCTGTGTGAACGAGCTCACACGAGCCGAGCGATGATCCGCGGGTGGCCGGCGATCATCGGACTCGAGATGATCTCCCCCCGGTCGAAGCCTGCATGGCGCGCCATCCGCCTGAGGCTCTCACCCGTGAAGCCCCAGTAGACGTAGTCGTCGCGCGCGTACACCTCTCCGGCCGCGCAGACGTGAATCGCGGCTTCGTTCACCAGCCGCCCGTCGACGACGCCGTAGGTCTCGACGAGCACCTCACCGCCGCCGGTGAGGCGCTCTCGAAGCAGTCTCAGCAGCCCGAGCGGGTTCTCGACCCGGTGCAGGATCCCGAAGCAGAGGATCAGGTCGAAGCTCTCGGCGAGCTCGTCGAGGTCGAATGCATCGAGCCTGCGGTACTCGACCGACGAGCCGAGCATCTCCGCGATGGCGCGGAACCCCTCCCCTCCCTTCAGCTCGATCCCCCATCGAGCCCTCACCCAGTGCCGGTACTGCTCGTTGTCCACGGCTACGACTCGGCTCGCCCCGCGCGACTCCGCCAGGAAGGCGTAGAAGCCATCGAAGGTGCCGACGTCGAGCACTGCACGACCGCTGAGATCCTCCGGCAACGCGGCGATGCGGTAGCGGTGATCGCGGGCCACGCCGGGCGTGTACAGCGTGCCACCGTCGAGCGAGAAAGTATGGAACCAGAAGGGAACGCGCTTCAGCACGTCGCGAGCGCTGGCCTGGTCGGCGTCGATCGGCAGGAGGTCGGCCACCTTACGTTCGGCGTCGATCGGCACAAGCGCCCGCTCGCGCCCGGCAACCGATGTATTCAGGCTTGTGGCCATCACTCAATCTCGGAAAGACAACGGACCGGAGCCACTCCCAACGAGCCGTGAAAGAAGGTCCTGCCCCTTCGCTCACCATCGGCTGGAGCGATATAGCCCCGGCCGACCCAAATTAGGTATACCGCACCCGGACGAACCTCCCGCTTACAGGAGGTCGTCGCTTCGAGCCCGGCTAGCTCCATCTCGGTAGGCCCCGCTAACGCTGAGTTTCCTCGCGCGTGAGCCAGAACGCCTCGACGCTTGGCGACGGCCCTCGAGGCGAACGGTCCCCGCGAGCTGTCCGGATATCGGCCCGTGAACAACACCCCACCACCCCGCTGGGATACAACGCACACGCGGGATGGCTTGGCCACCTGCAGTCAGGGACGCTCGCGCCTGAGGGCCGAATGCTGCGGGCGTGCCAAAAGGTATTTGCTCGCGCACCGCGCCAGTTCCGCCTTACCCCTCCCCGTCCACGCGCCACGGATGCGCTAGCAAGTAGCTCGCCGTCTACCCGCCGAGCGCCTTCACGGTCGTCTCAGGACTCTCGTCGTAGGTACGGGTCAGAAGAGCGGGGGCGGCGACGACAGCACGTCGCCCCCGCGATCCGGCCGGACGACATCTGCTGGCTGCGCTACTCCGACACCCCGGCGGCTTTGAGGGCTTCGTCGCGATCAGCGAAGTCCTCCTGTCGGACCACCAGACCCCGCCGCAGAGTGAACAGCTGAAAGACCGGCTTGCTTGCGTCCACGCCGCTGCCCGATCCCCGTCCGCTCTGATGCGTCGTCACCAGAAGCTTCTCTCCCAAGTCGAGGATGTCCTCGGGTCCCACCGGATGTCTTGGAACGCGTCGAGCCAATACCGCCAGAGCTGGCGATATCCGTCATGGCCGTAGAAGACTGCCTCCTGATCGGGAGCTATCAGGTCGGCGCTGGGGTGATACTCGCTCGCGGGGTCCCAGCCCACAAGGACCGAGTCGAAGTCCCGACGATTAGCTGCCGCGTAGGCCTGCCACATCCGACGGGCGGTCAGCAACCGCCGAAGCCGTGGCGGCATGCGCATGAACGCCCCGACGAGCAGGGTGAGAAGGGAGCGCGATACGAGCCCCGCGCACGACCTCCCGTTCTCCTGCGACATCGCCTACTCCGACAGCCCGGCGGCTTCGAGGGCCTCCTGCGGTCCTGCGAAGTGTCGGAACCGAAAAACCTTGCCGTCCTTGAACTCAAACAACCATCCATGCGGCTGGTCCACCCCGACACCGCTTTCTTTCCCGCGAACTCGGACGCGGCCAAGGACGACGACGCGGTCGCCCGCGTCGCGCCACTCGTCCGCCACGAGTTGCCACTCCCCGAACTGTTCATCAACCTCCTGCATCCATCGATGCAGTCCCTCTCGCCCCTCAAACGGCTTGGTCTGGAGGCGGCTGAGGATCTGAAACTCCGGATGCAGCGCATCCGTCGAAAAGTTTCGGTCGCCTCCGTTCCAGCGTTCAAACCAGGACTGGACCAGATCCACGGTCTCCCGCGACATCGCCTACTCCGACAGCCCGGCGGCTTCGAGGGCATCTGCGGGGTCCAGGTAGGTCCGAATCCGAATCCCCTTCCCGCCCTTGAGCTCGGCCACGTACGCCCAGGGCGTCTCGGTCTCGACGCCACTTGCGTTGCCACGGGCGCGCATATGTCCGGTCGTGATCACCAGGTCTCCGAGGTCCCGAACCTCAAAGGACTCGATCTGGATCTCGGCGAACGCCTCACGGAAGTCGCGGAACATCCTGCGCACGCCGTCGTGTCCCCGATACACCGTCGCCTCTCCCTCGAGCAGGACCAGAAGCGCAGGGCGCCACTCGACCTTGGGGTCGAGGTGTTGCAGCAACGGCTCGACACGCCAGCCGTTGTACGCGTCGAGCATCATCTCGGCGACTTGGCCTGAGCTTGAGCCCATCGATCCCATTGCTCGTTCCTACGCTTCCCGCCCAGCCCGGGATTGCATCTGGAAAGACCACTTGCAACTTCCCGAACACGGCACGGATGCCGTCATGGCCGTGATAGCTCGAGGAGTCGGGAATCTCTGGAGGTTCCGTGACCTCAACATCGGGATCGCACAACTCGAACAGCATCGACAGATCCCCGGTGGCGATAGCCCGATACACCGCCCGCAGCGCTTTCACCGTTTCCTGCGACATCGCGTCGAGTATCTCTCAAGAGGGAGGCCACGCGCCAGCCTGCACAGGACTCGGCTTGTGGATCGCGCGTGGGACTCCGGCGTGTGTGGCGGGGCGGTAGGTATTTGCTCGTGCACCGCGCCATTCCCGCCTTACCCCTCCCCTCCGTGCGCCACGGGATGCGCCAGCAAGCGCCAGTCCCCAGCGGCCCCGAGTGTCCTCAGGGCCGGATTATCAGGCGTGTTTGAACCGGCCTCGGTATTCGGGGCGTTCGTCAGATTCCACGGGCAAGGTGTGGCTAAAGGTCCGTCCGCGACCCAGGGCGAAGTCGCAGCTCGCCGACACCGGCAAGCTCAACGTCAATGCCCAGGTCACCTACACCCCGACCGGTGGTGAGCCGGACACCGAGTCGAAGAACGTGAAGCTCAAGAGGAGTTAGCTGGACCCCGGTCCGCAACACAGTCGCGGCAACCTCGTTGCGAGGGGGGCGGTGCCCGAGTCGCTGGGCTACGACCCCGCGCGGGTGCCATCGAGGTTGGCGCGGCCGATGCTTGACAGGCGGGGCGCATGGCTCTCCGAGTCCGAGCCGTCGCGCGACGAGTTGCGCCCGGAGGACCTGTGACGGCAGCGAGCGGCCTACTCCGACAGCCCGGCGGCGTCGAGACCGTCGGCGTGGCTACCGAAGTCGCGAACCACGATTGCCTTGCGGGTGTCGAAGCGTGCCGGCTGGCCGTCACGCCTCACGCGTGGCGGGCCGAGCAGGGTGATCTGAACCGGCACAAACGCAACGATAAGCCGCCGCAAACGTCTCGTAACGGATACCGGATGCGGACGCGGGAGCGTTCTGAGTTTGCAATGCGGCCAAGCGAGGGGAGAATGGAGACCTAATGAGCCAGCGAACCGCGCGGCGTCTGACCTGGGGCTTGGTGGCGCTCGCGCTGGCGCTGCTGGTGGCCAGCTCAGTGATCTCCCTCGCGGGCGGTTCGGGCGTCGGGCTGAGCGGCTTCATCACGGCGATTGCGCTCGTTTTCGCGGGAGTTGGTGCCCTGATCGCGACCCGCCACCCCGATAACGCGATCGGCTGGATCTTCCTCTCGGTGGGGGTGACCGCGGGCCTGGCACAGGTCGCCCATGCGTACGCCGACTACTGGCTCGACGGCAATGGAGGGTCGGAGGCGCTCGCCAAGGCCGCGGCCTGGTACGCGGACCTCTCCTGGATTCCGTTCATCCTCGTGCCCGCGACGTTCCTCCTCCTGCTGTTCCCAAACGGCCACCTGCTCTCGCCACGCTGGCGGCCGATCGCGTGGTGCGCCGCACTGGGGATCGCGGGAGGGTTCGTGACGCAGGGCCTGACCCCGGGGCCGCTCGAGGACTTTCCGCAGCTGATGAACCCGTACGGGGTGACGAGCTCGGTGCTCGATCCGCTCACGGGACTGTCGTTCCTGGCCATGCTCGTGGGCATCGGCGGCTCGGCGGCATCGCTGATCGTCAGGTTCCGGCGCTCAACGGGCGAGGAGCGCCTGCAGATCAAGTGGCTGGCACTCGCGGGAGCGATCGTAGCCGTGATCTTCCCGATCGCCCTCGCCCTCTGGGACGTCTGGGGCGAGGACGCCTCGAACATCGCGATCATGCTCAGTGTCCTCGGCCTTCCCCTGGCCGCAGGCGTCGCGATCCTCCGCTACCACCTCTACGACATCGACGTCGTCATCAACCGGACACTCGTCTACGGCGCGCTGACGGCGACTCTGGCCGCCGCCTACAGTGGCAGCGTCCTGGTCCTTCAGCTCGCTCTCGGCGGGCTGACCTCGGACTCGAACCTCGCGATCGCCGGCTCGA
Organism: uncultured Solirubrobacterales bacterium; assembly: GCA_963828755.1. Classification (GTDB taxonomy): domain Bacteria; phylum Actinomycetota; class Thermoleophilia; order Solirubrobacterales; family 70-9; genus WHSW01. The sequence continues at coordinate 220,841 of CAWHFY010000003.1, forward strand.
CACTGGCCGTCGCCGCCCTCTTTCGCCCGGCGCGAAATCGCATCCAGCAACTCGTCGACCGCCGTTTCTATCGCCGCCGCTACGACGCCCAGCGCACGCTCGAGAGCTTCTCGGCCCGATTACGAGACGAGGTCGACCTGAGCGCGCTCGACGCCGAGCTTCGCGGGGTCGTCGCCGAGACGATGCAGCCGGCGCATGTGTCGCTCTGGCTGCGCACGCCCGAGCCACGGTGAGCGCCAGAGTCGAGCCCGAATGGGCGATGGTCACGGTTCTGTTCGTCGACATCCGCGGCTTCACGAGCTTCGCGGATCGCGCCACCGCCCGTGAGGCAGTGGATTACCTGAACGAGTTCTTCGGGCTGGTGGTGCCGATCGCGGCGGAGCATGGCGGGCACGCCAACAAGCTCCTCGGGGACGGGCTGCTCGCCGTGTTCGGTGCTCCGACTCCCCTGCCCGACCATCCTGATCGCGCTCTCGCCGCTGCCACGAGAATCCTGAGCTCCGTCGAGTCTCAGTTCGCCGACCGGTGTCGGATCGGGATCGGCGTCAACTCCGGGCTCGTGCTGGTTGGGACGATCGGCGGCGGAGAGCTCACTGAGCTGGGAGTGATCGGCGACCCCGTAAACGTCGCGGCGCGCGTGCAGGACGCGACCCGGGAGCTCGATGAGCCGCTGCTGGTGACCGAGGCCACGCGCTGCCTGCTCGAGCGAGACGTGGTGCCGCTCGAGCATCGCGCGATGTTGACGCTCCGGGGCAAAGCGGAGCCGGTCGCAGTGCACAGCCTGCGGATCCCGTAACGGTTTCCGGACGCGCCCCCTTACAAAGGCTCCAATGCGCACCACAAGAGCCAGAGGAGGCACCGTGTCCATCCCGATCCCCACCCATATCCGCTCAGCATCCAAGCGTTCACCGCGAAGGTTGACCGGAGTACCGGTCGCGGCGATCCTGACAGTGGCGCTCGCGCTCCCGGCCGCGGCCGGAGCGGCGACCGCGTCGAGCCCCTTCAATGCGAATGATCGGGGCTGGCGTGTGGTGCACACCGTCAGCTGCGCGAACCCCACGCCGGCTGTGCCCACGTTCAGCGCGACCGGCGGCAATCCCGGTGGCTAAATCAGCGCGGTCGATCAGGAGTTGCCGCCTGCCAGCAACGACGAGTGCGGTTGGGTGGCGCGCGGGGCCGGCGGCCTACCCGGCCAGATGAGAGCCAACTACGGCGGAACCGTTTCCTTTGACATCCGCCACGCCCGGCGATCACCGCCACCAATCCGCCCTCGCCGGCCAATGACAACACCCCAAGGTGACGGGAACGCTCGGGGCCGGGAGCCCGACGCAGGTCAAGGTGTTCAAGAACGCGACCTGCTCGGGGACCCCCGATGCCACGGGCACCGCCGCCGAGTTCTCCGGCGCCGGGATCGCGGTCACGGTGACCGACAACTGCTCGAACTCGATCAGCTACGTCAAGAGCACTCCGGATCCGGGCCAGGGCCCAACCGGCGATGCGCAGGCGCCCGGCGCCCATACGCAGGCCCCCAGCGATCGCGAAGGGTCCGAGGCGCCTAGAACAACTAAGAAGAAGGCGAGCTTCGAGTTCAGCGGCTCGGAAGCGGAATCGCGCTTCGAGTGAGGCTTGACAAGCGCGGCTTCGCTCTCTGCGCTTCCCGGCGAGGGTCAAGCCCAAGCCCGGCAAGCACACATTCGCGGTTCGGGCGATCGACGTCGCCGAAAACATCGGTGCGACGCCGGCGACCTACCACTGGACGTTGCAGCGGAAGGGCTAGCAGTGGCCGGGCTTGCAAGAACGGTGGCCAAGCGCCAGAGTGGGTTGCTGAGCAGGACGCCGATCGGAGCCGTCGTAACGTTTCATGGACGCCCGCCGCCTACAAAGGAGTTCGGATGGCAGCTCTGAACCGACGGTTCCGGCGAAGGTCGCGGCGGGGCGACGACGAGCCGGCGATCGCTGAGCCGGCGGCGCGGCCGCCCCGGAGCATCGAGGTCTCGTCGACGCCGGCGCCCGTCGAGATCGGCCCGGACGACCCGCTCCTCGCCTACCTCCAGAGCGCCGGCGGGGCGGTTGCGATCGACGCCGTGGAGCTCGACTCGCCCGCCCTTGCCGAGCTGCGGGCAGCGGGCGTGAAGATGGTCGTACCGCTCGTCAGCCAGGGCGAGTTGATCGGGGTCCTCAACCTTGGCCCGCGGCTGTCCGACCAGGAGTACTCCTCCGACGACCGCAAGCTGCTCGACAATCTCGCAGCTCAGGCGGCGCCGGCGCTGCGGGTAGGTCAGCTTGTCCGCGAGCAGGAGGCCGAAGCCGTAACCCGGCAGCGCTTCGAGCATGAGCTCGAGGTCGCCCGGCTGATCCAGCAGAACTTCCTCCCCAAAGAGCTTCCGGACCTCCCCGGCTGGCGGGTGTCCGCGTACTACCAGCCGGCGCGGGAGGTGGGTGGCGACTTCTACGACGTCATCCCCCTACCCGACGGACGGGTCGGATTCGTCGTCGGCGACGTCACCGACAAGGGTGTGCCGGCCGCCCTTGTGATGTCCGCCACCCGCAGCGTCCTGCGGGCGTCCGCTCAGCGGCTGATCGAGCCGGGCACTGTGTTGGAGCGGGTGAACGAGCACCTCTGCCCCGACATGCCGGAGAAGATGTTCGTCACCTGCCTTTACGGGGTGCTCGACCCCGCGAGCGGGCTACTGCGCTTCGCCAACGCAGGCCACGATGTGCCCTACGTGAAGACCGCCGACGGTGTCGAGGAGCTGCGCGCGCGGGGCATGCCCCTGGGTCTGATGCCCGGGATGGCCTACGAGGAGAAGGAGACCGTGCTCGAGCCAGGCGACAGCGTTCTCTTGCACTCCGACGGGATCGTCGAGGCGCACGACCCCGACCGCCAGATGTTTGGCTTCCCACGCCTCAAGGAGACGGTGGCCGACGCGCCTGGCGGTCAGCCTCTGATCGACCGCGTGCTTCGCGATCTCGCGGGCTTCACCGGCGCCGCCACCGAGCAGGAGGACGACATCACGATGGTCACGCTCGAGCGCTCGGAAGCCTCGACGCAGGCCTCCCCCGGCTCCGACGAGACGATGCTGGCGGAGTTTGAGCTTGCGAGCGAGCCCGGCAACGAGCGCGAGGCCATGAGCCGGGTCGAGAATGCCGTCGCGGGCCTGGGCATGGACCCTGGGCGTTTGGAGCGACTCAAGACCGCGGTGGCCGAAGCGACGATGAACGCGATTGAGCATGGCAACGAGTACCGGCCGGATGCCGAGGTTGGGATCCGGGTCCTACGCCGTGGCAACGCCGTTCGCGTCCGGATAACCGATCGCGGCGAGGCAGGCGCGCTGCCGGAGCCCGAAGTCCCCGACCTCGAGGCGAAGCTCGAAGGCGGCCAGGAGCCGCGCGGCTGGGGCCTGTTCCTGATCGAGAAGATGGTCGACTATGCGCGGATGGAAACCGGTGCGGAGGGACGGACGCTCGAGCTGGGCATGCGCCTGAGAGGAGAGGACGATCGACATGGGTGAGCTGGACCTGGTCGTCCGCCGGCGCGGCGAGGCGGCGGTCATCGATCTGCGAGGCGAGATCGACTCCAAGGCCGAGCGGGCGCTCGAGAGGGCGTACACGCAGGCGACCCGGGCAGCGACGAGCTCGGTGATCCTGAACTTCGCCCGGGCTGAGTACATGAACAGCACCGGGATCGCCCTGATCGTGAGGCTGCTGAGTCAGGCCAGGGCCGAGGGCGTGACGCTCGCCGCCTGCGGGCTGTCGGATCACTACCGCGAGATCTTCGAGATCACCCGCCTGGCGGACTTCATGACGATCACCGACACCGAGGACGGCGCCGTGAGCGCCGGCGATGGGAGCAACGATGCCTGAGGCAGTGACCAGCTTCGACGTGCGTGAGGCCTCTGAGACGACGCGCGTGATCGATATCAGGGGCGACATCACCGCGCAGAGCGAGGAGGTGTTGATGGATGCGTATGTCCGCGCGGACGGCGATCAGGTAGGAGCGATCGTCCTCAACTTCACCGGCCTCGACTACATGAACAGCGGTGGCATCGGACTGCTGGTCACGTTGCTGGTGCGGGCCCGGCGCCAGGGCCAACGCGTGCTGGCCTACGGCCTGTCGGACCATTACCGGCAGATCTTCGAGCTGACCCGGCTCGATGAAGCCGTTGGGATCCACGAGTCCGAGGAAGAAGCCCTGGCGGCGGCCGGCGATTCGTAACGAGAACAATAAGATCAGCGAAAGTCGAAGTTCTCCGAGTGGATGCGATCCGGCGGCATCCCTCTTGCCGCGAATCCCGTCCTCATGTTGTCGATCATCACCTGGGGGCCACAGACGAAGACGTGCCCGTTCAAGACGTTCGGGTTCACGGCCGCGATGTCCTCGACACTAAGGCGACCGAGCGAGCTCTTCCGGATCGGGATGACTCGAAATCGCGGGTAGCGGTCGGCTATCTCGTTGAGCACGTCGAGGAAGTGCGCCTGTTCCGCTCCGGGTGTGCAGTAGTAGAGATCTATCGGCAGCGAGTGGTCCAGGCTGCGAGCCCAGCTCAGAAATGGCGTGATGCCGATGCCACCCGCAATCCAGGTTTGCGAGTGAACCGGATCGTCGCTGAAGTAGAAGCTCCCGAAGGGTCCCTCCAGCTGTGCCTGGGCACCCGGACGTAGCTGCGCCACAAGCTTGGTGAAGTCGCCGAATTCCTTGACCACGATCCGGAGCTCACTGCCCGGCGGCGCGCTCGCGATCGTGAACGGATGGGACTCGCTGGGGACCCGGTCCTGGTGGAAGGTGGCATAGAGGAACTGCCCCGCCTGGAACTCGATTGGACGCGCGAGGGGGGTCATGACGATCTCCACCGCGTCCTCGTCGAGGCGATGGACTTCGTCGACGCGGTAGGGGTGGCGCCCGACGCCCAGACGGCCTCCGATCACTCTGTATCCGAGACTCGTAACACCCGCCGCTGTCAGACATGCCAGATAGACGGTCAATACAAGCGAGGAGGCTGCGGTGCCGCGTACCGCGAAGGCGTGGAACGCTCCGAGCACGAACGCCACGCCGAGGAGTCGCTGGACGAGCACGAAGACTTGATAGCTGAGGCGTCCAACCAGACTAGTAACCACGAAGCCGATCAGCAGAACGAGTGCGATCACTCCGCTGAAAGTGCTCCATCCCGCCGACGGAAGAAAGAGATCCAGTGCGCTACCGCCCGCGTGCAGGCTGAGGAATACGGCGTGGGTGACGGCCAGGATGACGACGAGCACTCCTATCCGTCGGTGCAGGCGGTAGAGGTGCTCCAAGCCGCCGGCGGCGCGTTCGACCGGACGAATCCGGCTCGCCAGTCCGAGGTTCGCTGCCCACGCTGCGATGCAGAAGAACGCGGCGAGGTTCGCGACGCTCTTGAAGATCTCGATTCCGCTGAGCCTGGATTCCAGCGATCCCGCCAGCAGCCAGGGGATGAGCGGGAACAGTACGACCACGGCGAGCACGAACCAGGCTGGGCGCCATGCGCGGGGACTCACCACCCGGGCGAGCGTATCCGTTCTTCTCCGCTTCCCTGGAGGGGCCGGGATGGATTCGAACCATCGCCTTGACGATATGAGTCGCTGCTCTAACCATCTGAGCTACGAGGACGGTTCGAGCGACACCTTCCGAGAGGAGATACTGATCGATTCCTTAGCCGAGGAGGAGGACGCCGGATCTCAACCGCGGTGCAGGGAGACTCGGTATGCACCGGACCGATGCTTTACGAGGGCGCGTTACGTCTTCAGCTAGGTATGTATTTGCTCGCGCACTGCTCCGTTCCCGCCTCACCCCCCCTTGTGCGCCACGGATGCGCCAGTAAGCGCCAGTCCCCAGCGGTCCAGACAATCGCACCCGCTTCGAGAAGCGCGTCGGCAGAGTTTGGTTTCCTTCCCACCTTGGATGAGGTGCGAGGTCAGCACGGCCGTCGCCCACAGCGCGCCCCCAAGATCAGCACGAAACGAGGCCGAGGGACAGCCTCCGGAGCGCGACCGTACGGCGGTCGATCTTCCCCGGATCGCCGACGATCAGCGCGACGAGCAGCCCGCCTTCGATCAGCGGGAGCAGCCAACACGCTCCACGCTGCGCCGATTGCGACGACCAGGCGCCGTTCCCGGTCCCGTGAGAGGATGAGAGGCATGCGACAACATCGTTCCTACGCGATCGCGGCGCTTACGGCGCTGGTCGTCTGCGCTCCACTCGCAGCCGGATGCGGCGGCGACAACGACACAACGACGACCACATCCGCCCTGGAGAGCGAGCAGCAGAGCATCGATGCGGCTATCAAGTCGTGCAAGGACCAGGCACAACAGCTCAGCGGTGCTGCTGGAACCGCCCTGGCGAGCGCTTGCACTTCCGTCGGCAACACGGCCAAGCAGGTCCTGAACGCGGGCGGCGAAGACGTAGAGCAGGCGCTCTCGGATGCAGCGGGCTCCTGCAAGAACGAGGTCGGCCAGCTCCCCTCGGGCCAGGCTCAGGATGCGCTCTCGAGCCTTTGCGACGCGATGGCGACAGCGGCGACCCCGGGGCCCACCGAGTAGAGGATCGCGGGGCCGGAGCTGTCCCGGGACCTGACAGCGTTTCTTGGTCCGGCAGTGCTTCGGTAGATCAACCGGAACCGTCGAGAAGGCGACGGCCATCTCCGCTGCCCGACGATTCCTCTAGGGGCTCAACCACCAGCATCAGATCCTCGACGGCGCTGACCCGAACGGCCTCTCCAGCGTCCGCCCCCGCCTCGCACCTCGCCTCCCAGAGCTCGCCATGCACCCGCACCTGGCCACTCGGCCGACACCGCACCACGATCTCTGCGGTCTTGCCGACCATCGCCTCGGGGCCGGTCTTCGGCCGCCACCGCCGCGCCAACCGCCGGCCCCAGACGACCTCGCCGACCTCGGCGATCGCGCCGCAGAGCACAACCACCAGGTTCCAAGGCGAGGGAACGAATAGGGAGACGACGATCGCGAGGAACAGGACCACGCGGTCCATCCTCCCACGCCCGACACCGGTCGTGGCGCGCTTCCATCGGCTGCGGGAGCGTCCTCGTCCGGGCCGAGCGCGAGCCGCTGGTCAAGCGACGGATGCGTAGTAGGCACCCGGCCGGAAATCTGCCTGGTTGCGCTGACAGTTAGGCTCCGAGCACGTGAAGGCGCTCGCGCTGATGCTGATCCTTGCGTCCCTGGCCCTGGCGGGGGGCTGCGGCGACGACGACAACTCCACGTCGTCGACCGGCGCGAGCGAGGCCTCCGGGGCAGGCTCGGGCGGCGACGACGCGCTGAACGCGGAGGCGCAGGCGACGACGCGCAAGGCGCAGACGGCGATCGAGACCTACGCGGACGACAACAACGGCTCCTACGCCGGCGCCACCGCGACGGAACTGTCGATGATCGATCCAGGCCTCTCCGCCGGCGACCTGGAGGTGGTCGCGACCGACAGCTCGTACACGATCACGGTCCTCTCGGCATCCGGGACGACGTTCTCGATCGACGGCGAGCAGGGCGGCGCGACCGAGCGCACGTGCGATCCGCCGGGCGACCCGGGCTGCAGCGAGAGCGGCGACTGGGGGTGAGCGCTTAGGGCGGGCGATCGGATTTCTCGGGCCGCCTCCGGTTCACAGTGCCAGCGACCGCCGCGGGCCAAGTTACGGGTGCCGCGATGCGCCGGATCACGCCCCTGATCGCCGTCGCCGCGGCGTGGTGCTCGGCTCGCGCAGCGACCCGGCCGTCCCGGACGTCGCGGGTCAGACAAAGACTCCGCGATTCTGGAGCTGAAGAACGCCGGGTACGAAATTGAGGTAAAGGGCCCGGACCACGACAGGTTCCGCTGGCGACCGTTGATCCCCGCGCGGGAGACGAGCTGGCCGAAGACGAAATCGTCACCATCGTCCTGCAGTCGCCGTAGTTCCTCGCGACCGGCGCCGGGGCCTTCACGGCCTGACGACGCCGACCGAGCCCGGTTGAGGGCCTTCGAGGATTCGATTTGGGCACCAGAACGCGTTTAGTGCCCTGGCTCCATCAGGAAGCGCTCCGCTCCGGGGGCGTCTTGCCCGGCATCTAGCCGGCGGCGAGCGCGTACACGAACATCGCAGCCGCGCTCGCCAACAGCGCCCAGCCGGTCGACGAGACCGAGCGGGCACCGCCGGGCGCCGTCTTCTCGACAACCATCACCCCGGTGAGCGCGGCCATCCAGACGAGGCTGGCGACCCCGACCGCGAACATGACAAGCATCAGCGCCCAGCAGCAGCCGACGCAGAAGAGCCCGTGGCGGGCTCCGAGCCTCGCCGCGCCGACGGTCCCCCGCTCGTAGTAGCGGCGCACAAAGGCTCCGGGGTGCCGGCACTGGCGGAGACAAGCCTCCTTCAGGGAGCTGAACTGAAACGCGCCGGCGAGCGCCAGAGTGGTCGGGAGGATCAGCCCCTGGTTGGCCCGCAGCCAGGAGCTCGAGTCCACCGCCTGATGAACGCAGACGTCGAATCCGAAAGCGAGGGCGCCGAACACTGTCCACGCTGCCGCATACCCACCGAGCAGGCCGGCGAGCGCGCGTCCCGGATGAGGTTGGCGCCCGGCAGCGAGTTCGAAGGTGCGGATCAGAGGCAGGCTGCTGGGCAGCATCATGGCGGCCACCATCACCTGCCAGGCCAGGAGCGAGAGCAGGACGGCGATCGCCAGCGGAGCGCCGCCCTCGATCAACTCGTCGTGGCCGAAGTGGGCGCCCGCGCCGCTCAGCGCGGCGGCGATCGAGACAGCCCAGGCGATCGCGACCGCCCCCAGCACCGGCCGGGGGACGGCCGCCGCCCGGGAGAGGGTGGCGCTGGCGACGCTCAAGCGTCCCCTGCGTAGTCCAGGCTCCAGTCGGACTGGATCGCGTTGCGGCCCTCGAACGACCAGCTCATCCCGTGCTCGGGGATCTCGACCTGGAGATGGTCCGCGACGCCGACGTACGCCGGCGAGCCCGGCACGGTCGAGAACAGCGAGTCGCGTAGGGTCGTCTTCGTACCGTCGTTGCCGGTGTACGGCCGCATGCGCGAGGAGAGGCGGCCACCACCGACCTCGAGCACACCCTCGCCGCCGCGGGTCTCGTGGGTGATCGGGGCGCGCTCGACGGAGACGACCTCGCCAATCAGCCCCGCGAGGTCGCCGAGCGGCCCGCCGAGGTCCCCGCAGAAGGCGGCGCGAATCGCCTCGAACTGCTCGTCGGTCGCGCGCTCGTCGATGTACATGACCACCCGCCAGCTGCCCGGCGTCAACACATTGCCCGGGATCTGGCAGACCTCGACGATCGAGAGCCCGCTGACGTCGACGCCGCCGATCGCTCCCGACTCGAAGTGGTAGGCGTTGCACGAGTCGCAGGTGCCGTGATCGGGGTCCTCACCGATCCAGCACGGGCAGAGCACCCCGCACGAGCACGCCTCCAACAGGGTTCCGGTCATTTGGTACCTGGGCGCGACGGCAGCGCTCATCGGCGCTCCTTTCGGTTGGTCACAACACCTCCCCAAGCTTCTCGGCTGGCCGGCGGGCGCTGTCGGTCACGACGTCGCTGTACTGCAGCCAGCCGCTCGGCGACCTTGAATCTGAGGCTCGTCGGGAGGTTCGGGCCGCGCGGTGACTCCAGGGTCGAGAACCGGGCAAGCCTCGCCCGACCGCCGTGCGGCCGGGCCCGTCGGTACAACGTGCCCGCGGCGTCCGAGCCACGAAAGAAACCTCCGCCACGACCCTACGCCCGACTCGCGGCGCGGTCAAGGTCAGTGCTCCAGACGAACGCGTCGACCGTCGGCACCGAGGATGTTGCACTGCCCAAAACGAGCGGCAACCCCGGGAAGGAGCGGCGCGACGCCACCCGAGTTGCAATCACAGCGTCTGGACGAGACCGCCGTCGATCACGAAGTCCGACCCGGTCACGTTGCCGGCGCGGTCGCCGGCCAGCAGCACGACGAGGTCAGCGACCTCCCGAGGCTCGGTGAAGCGACCGGTCGCGGCCTGTTCGGCCTGCTGTTCCGCCACCTTCTTGGGGTCGCCCCCCTGGGCACCCGCGACAGTGGCAGCTACCCCGTGGTCGCCGAGCCAGAGTTCGGTCGAGACCGGCCCAGGACTGACTGTGTTGACGCGGATCCCGCGCGGACCGACCTCCTTCGACAGCGACTTGGAGAAGTTGGCCAGCGCGGCCTTCGCAGCGCTGTAGTCGATCACTGCCGGGTCCGGCAGAAACGCGTTCACCGAGCAGGTGTTGACGATCGTTCCTCGGCCCGCCTCGAGCATGCTCGGCAGGGCGGCGCGGGTCGTGCGAACGGCGGCCATGAACCCCAGGGTGAGCGATTGCAGCCACTGATCGTCGGTAACCGAAAGGAACCCGTCGAGTCGTGGCGTCACGGCGCCGACGTTGTTGACGAGCACATCGAGCGGGCCATCCTCGAGAGCCGCCGCGACGAGCTCGGCGGGACCATCGGCGGCTGATAGATCGACGGTCACCTGCCGGACCTGGCCCTGTTCGATCAGTTGGCCCAGCGCGTCGCTGACGCTACGCGAGCCGGCCACGACGCGCGCACCCTCGACCGCGAGCGCATTTGTGATCGCCAGACCGATGCCCTTGCTCGCCCCGGTGACGAGGGCTCGCTTGCCGGTCAGGCCGAGGTCCATGCGCCAAGCCTAAAGCCCGATTCATTTCGCGACTCGGCTCGGTCGTTCGACTGCCCGCGCCCATCTCAAGCCACTCCGTTCGCGCGTGCCCCGCTTCGCGCAAGGGCGACGTCGGCGCGTCAGGGTCTGAGGCCCCGCTCGGCGTCGCGCCATGTATGCCCCGGACCGGCGGTCGGTTTAGCCGCACGGCTGGCTACTGAACGCGCTCGTACGTCAGGATCGCGACGCCGTTGGCGGTTGTCTTCGAGTCGGCGAGCTCAAGCCGCTTTGGAGCATTTCCGTCCTTGAACAGGCGCGCACCCGTGCCCGCCACGACCGGGTAGATCTCCAGGCGCATCTCGTCGAGCAGATCCGCGTGCAGAAGCGCTTCGACGAGCGTGGGACTCCCGTGCACGCCGATGTTCTTGCCGGGCTGCTGCTTCAGCTCGGTGACCGCCTCGGCGAGGTCGCCGCTGATGAGGCTCGCGCTATCGGACGTTCCCCATGGCGCCGCCTTCGAGCGATCGGCCTCAGTGCTCTGAGCGCCGCAGCTCGCATCGGAGGGGATAGGTTGGTTTCCCCGGTGAAGCTTCGTGACACGCGTGTTTCCATCGCTGAGGGCCTACCAGCGTGACTGGGCTCGCGGGGACGTAGTCGCCGGGCTGACCGTCTGGGCCGTTCTCGTGCCCTCGGCTCTGGCTTACGCGACGATCGCCGGAGTTTCACCCGTCGTCGGTCTCTACGCGGTCCCGGCCGCGTTGGTTCTCTACGCGGCCCTCGGCAGTTCTCGCCAGCTGATCATCGGGCCATCCGCGGCCTCCGCGGCTCTTTCGGCCGCCATCGTCGGGAACGCCGTCGCGGGTAACGGAGGCCAGTTCGTCGCGACGACGGCTGCCCTCGCCATCGTCGTTGGGCTCGCCGCGTTGGTCGCCGGTCTCCTGCGGCTCGGGTTCGTCGCGAACTTCATCTCCGAGCCCGTGCTCAAGGGTTTCATCGTCGGCCTGTCACTGACGGTCATCGCCGGACAGATACCGAAGCTGTTCGGAGTCGAGTCCGGCAGCGGCGACTTCTTCGAGAGGATCTGGGACTTCCTGATCAATATCGACGAGACGGACGGCCTCACGCTTCTAGTCGGCGTGGGCTCCCTCGCGGTGCTGCTCGGGCTTCGTCGAGTGGCGCCGGCCATCCCAGGGCCGCTGGTGGCCGTGGTCCTGGGGATCGGCGCGGTTGAGCTCTTCGACCTCGGCGCCCACGGGGTGGCGATCGTCGGTTCGATCGACCCCGGTCTGCCTTCGCCGGGTCTCCCCGACGTCAGCCTCGACCGCTTCGGGGCTCTGGCGGCTGCGGGCTTGGGAGTCACGCTCATTGCCTTTGCCGAGGGCCTCGGGACCGCGAAGATCTACGCCCAGCGGGAAGGGCAGGAGATCGACCCGAACCGGGAGCTGATCGGCCTCGGCGCAGCGAACCTCGGCGCCGGGATCTCCGGCGGCTTCGCCGTCAACGGGAGCCTCTCGAAGACGGCGGTGAACAGCACCGCCGGCGGGCGGACCCAGCTCGTCGGCCTGATCGTCGGCGGCCTGACGCTGCTCACCCTGCTACTTCTGACCGGCTATTTCGAGAGCCTGCCCGAGGCGACTTTGGCGGCGATCGTGATCGTCGCCCTTGTCGGCCTGATCGACGTCGCTGCGTTACGCGATTTCTACCGCGTCTACACCAGCAGGCTCGGGCGCGCGTACGGCTTCGCGACGCGGGCCGACTTCATTGCAGCGATCGCCGCGATGCTCGGGGTGATGATCCTGGGCACGCTCGCGGGACTGTTCGCTGGAGTGCTGATCTCGCTCCTGCTCCTCCTCTACCGTGCCTCGCGGCCGCCGGTAGCTGAGCTCGGCAGGGTTCCCGGGACCAGCGGTCACTTCTCGGATCTGGATCGACACCCGGAAAATCGGCGTGTCGAGGGCATCACGGTGTTGAGGATCGAGGGCGGGCTGTTCTTCGCCAATGCTGCCGCGATCGCCGCCGACATCCGAAGCGCGGCCCGCAGCGATGACGTTCACGCGATCGTCATCGACGCCGAGACGATGCCGTTCATCGACGTGACCGCCGCACAGGTACTCGACCAGGTGGCCCGAGAGGTGCGTGCCAAAGGCGTTCGACTGGTGATCGCCCGCGACGTCGGTCAGGTGCGTGACGTCCTCGATACCGCCCCGGGCGACTCGATCCTCGACTACGCGTATCCGACCGTCGACCAGGCTGTAACGCAACTCGTTGCACAGCGCTGAGTCGAGCCGCGCATGACCACGCGGTACTCAACGGTTCGAGCGCTGTCGAGCGAAAGCCGTAGGCCGTAGCGAGATCAGCGCTCGGCGAGCATTGGGCACTAAACCCGTCCCGGTGCCCAAATCGAGCGACATCGGCAGGCATCCACGGCTATCCGACGCCCTTGGAGTAGCGGCTCCATGGGCGGTAATCCGCTTGATTAGAGCCATCAACGCGACTTTGAGCGGTGCGAAGGCGCCCCGCTTCGCAATCAGGAGGTCGCCGGTTCGAGCCCGGCTAGCTCCATCTAAGAATGCCCCGCTCAACGCGGGGTTTTCTTGTTCTCCGGCTTGGAGCTCGCGGATCCGCAGCGACCTGATCCGCCCATCGGTGCCCATTGGAATGCCAAATTCCACCGTCGGCGCCTCGGCAACCGTCCTCGTGGCCTTGCTCATCGTGTCTCCATCCGTCAGGCGGGCCGCCTTCGCGGTCTCCGTATGCGTCGCCCGGCTCGATCCGAGCTTCGAGCATTACAGCGACTGCCGTCTGCGCTCAGCGCGAGTGCTCTCAGGCCGCCACCGCGCTGGGGCCGGCAACGACTCCCTCGTCGTGGAGGCGTCCGATCTCGGTTTCGCTGAGCGAGAGCAGCTCGGCCAGAATCTCGTCCGTGTGCTCCCCCAGCATCGGCGCCCGGGTGGCGGGGAGGCGTCCTTGCTCGGAGAAGTCGAGCGGCGAGCCAGCCATCAGATAGGTGCCGATCCCGGGTTGCTCGACCTCCCCGAACATCGGGTTTTCGGTTGAGCAGCGGGGGTCCTCGTCGACCAGTTGCATGAACGTCTGGTAGGGGCCCCAGCAGACTCCATGGCGGTCGAAGATCTCGCTGATCTCCTCGAGGGTGTGGCTGATCGTCCAGGGCTTCAGGATCGCGCCGAGCACCTCGCGAGCCGCGAAGCGATCGCCCTCCTTGGAGAGGTCCACGTCGAGCTGCTGCTCGACCAGCTCAAAGGCGGCGTGCAGTCCGGTCGCCTCGACCAGCGCCTTCCACTGATGCGGAGTCAGCGCGACCACCATCACGCGCCTGTCGTCGGCGGTCAGGAAGTCGCGGCCGAAGGCGCCGTAGAGGTAGTTGCCCTCCTTCTGGCGCTCGCGGCGGCACAGCTGCGCCTCGGCGATCTTGCCGAGGTTGCCGACCATCGCGAAGGCGACGTCGGAGAGGGCGACGGTGACCTGCTGTCCCTTCCCCGTGCGCCCGCGATGGCGCTCGGCCGCGAGCACGCCGGCGGCGGCAAGGGTGCCGGTGATCGCATCCCACGCGGGCAGTAGGTGATTGAAGGGGACACCCAGGTTGCGTGGGCCGGTCGCCCAAGGAAAGCCCGTCGCCGGGTTCACGGTGTAGTCGACGGCCGAGCTGCCGTCGTGGTTGCCGGTGATCGTGGCCATGATCAGGTCGCCGCGGTGTATGCGCAGCGCCTCGTAGGAGAGCCAGCCCCGGGCTGGGAAGTTGGTCAGCAAGATTCCGCTGTCCCGGCCGGGCTCGCAGATCAGCGCGGTCACCAGCTCCTTGCCGCGATCGGAGCGAAGGTCCACCTGGAACGAGCGCTTGCCCTTGTTGAGACCGGTCCAGAAGAGGCTCGCGCCGTCCTCGGTGACCGGCCACCGGTTGCGGTCCAGCCCGCCGCCGATCTGGTCGAAGCGGATCACCTCGGCACCAAGCTGGGCCAGGGTCATGCCACCGAGCGGGGCGGCGACGTAGGCCGACCCCTCGATCACACGTAGGCCATCCAGGATTCCGGGCATGGGATCTCCAATCAGGCGAGGACGCCCACGAACGCCCACTCGAGCACCTGCTCGGGCGGTTCGCCGGTTCCTCGGTCGGCGTGAACAGTGGCGCGCAGGTCGGCGAGCGTCGCGTCGGAATGCTCCGTCCGCGACGTCGCCACCACGGCCACCTCGGTACTGAGGACGTCACCCTCGAAGACGGGCGCGGAATGCTCGCAGGAGCGCCAGGCGACGATCGTCGCCAGCGCCGGCAGCGCCAGGGCGGCGTGCGCCGCGGCGATCGAGATCGTCTGACCCCCGTAGACGAGGCGGCGCCCGTACTTCCCGGCGCCGCCGTCCCGGTGCGTCATCGCAAGGTTGAGCGTGAGCCGCGCGAGCTCGGGCGCGGTCGTCACGATTTCGCGGCCCTCCATCACGTGGACCGTTCCGGGCACGAACGCCGCACCGGGCTCGGCGACGCGAGCGCGCATCGCTTCGTAGTTCCAGGACGGAATCGCCGCTCGCAGGCGCTCGGGATCGAGCTGCTGGGAGATCTTGTCGAAGCCGTCGGCGTGACCGGTAGCGACGCTCGCGTCGCGCAGGGGAATCATCGGGCAGCGATAGAAGTCGAGGACGGGCTCGCCGCGCTGGTTCTGGGTCTGGATCCGCAGCACCGCCAGGCCCGAGGCGCTGCCGTCGGCCCGCGGCCGGTTCTGTTTCAGGGCGACGACCTCGGTCTGCGTGCGAAGGGTGTCGCCCCGAAAGACCTGGCGCAGCAGCACGAGGCCGCGATAGAAGAGGTTGCCGAGCACCCGCTGCGTCGGAACCGTGGACTGCCCGATCGCCACATCGCAGACCAGGTTCGGATGGATCAGCGTGCCCTCCGAGCCCGTCACCTCCCGGCTCAAGGCAGCGTCGAGCGGCAGCAGCATCCTGTCGCCGGTGATCGCCTGGTGGATCGCGGCATGGCCGGAGGTGAGCGTCATCGCGGGCGCGTCGAAGACCTGACCCCGCTCCAGATCCTCGAAGTAGGGACCACCCACGGTGACCCTCCGGTTCGCTTCCACGACGCCTCTCCTCCGCGGGTTTGAGGCACAGGAGAGTAGCTGAGCACGTATGCTCACGGCGGATGAGGGCCCGGCGTTCCTGTCTTTCCGTGCCGGCTCGCCCGCGCCGGAAGCTCGAGAAGGCATCGGAGTTGGTGGCCGACGAGATCGTGGTGGATCTCGAGGACTCCGTGGCGGTGGAGCAGAAGGAGGAAGCGCGGGCGGCCGTGGCGGAAGCGCTGGCCGGCGCTCGATGGCGCTCGGCGACCGTGAGTGTGCGCGTCAACGGTACGTCGACGCCCTGGTTCGAGGATGACGTTCGGGCGGTGGCCGGAGCAGGCCAGCGGCTCGACTCGGTGATAGTGCCCAAGGTCGAGAGCCCCGGTGACTTGCACTGGGCCGACGCTGCTTCTGGGCGAGGCCCGGACCGCCCAGCGCGAGCGGCCGATCGGCCTCCAGGCGTTGATCGAGTCGGCCAGCGGGCTGCGCGCCGTGAACGAGATCGCCGAGTCCTCGTCGCGCCTCGAGGCCCTGATCCTGGGCCCGGCGGACATGAGCGTCTCGCTCGGCTTCGTATCGCCGGAGGAGGGACCGCACTGGGACTACGTGCGCGGCGCGGTGCTCGTCGCCGCCCGCGCCGCCGGCCTCCAGGCAATCGACGGCCCCTACCTCCAGATCTCAGACGCTGTAGGACTGCGTGCCTCCGCAGCGCGCGCGCGCGAGTTCGGCTTCGACGGAAAGTGGGCGCTTCATCCCGCGCAGATCGAGCCGCTCAACGAACTGTTCTCCCCCACCCCCGACGAGGCCGCGCGGGCTCGGGCGATCCTCGACGCGCTCGCGGGCGCGAGCGACGGCGCGATGCTGCTCGACGGGGAGATGATCGACGAGGCCAGCCGCGGAAGGGCCGAGGCGATCCTGGCTCGAGCCGTCGCCGCGCAGAGACCATGAGCCGAAGCGACGCGATGAGATGGATCCAGGAGTTCTCGGAGGGATCGCGCGACCAGCGCGAGCGCCTGGGCGGAAAGGGGGCGGGCGTCGCCGAGATGACACGCGTGCTCGGCGCCGAGCGAGTGCCCGCCGGCTTCACGATCACGACGGAGGCCTGCGCTGCCTACATGGAGGCGGGCCATGAGCTCCCCGCCGGCCTGACGGAGGAGATCGATCGGGCGCTCGCAGCGCTCGAGCACCGGGCCGGGAAGACCCTCGGTGACCCGGAGGACCCGCTCCTGGTCTCGGTGCGCTCCGGCGCGAGGGTGTCGATGCCGGGGATGCTCGACACGGTGCTCAACCTCGGCCTCAACGACGAGTCGGTTGCCGGCCTGGCCGATAGCACCGGGAGCGAGCGGTTCGCCTGGGACTCATACCGGCGGTTCGTGCAGATGTACGGCAACGTCGTGCGCGGGATCCCGGCCTCGAGCTTCGAGCAGGCGCTGCAGGAGATGAAGGACAGCAAGCGAGTGAGCGCCGACACGGAGCTCGGGGCCGAGGAGTTGCGGGAGCTGACCGCGACCTTCAAGCACCTGTTCGAGGAGGCGACGCAGGACCCCTTCCCGCCCGAGCCCCGGGAGCAGCTCCGGCAGGCGATCACCGCGGTCTTCGACTCCTGGGACGGAGGGCGCGCTGTCGCCTACCGCCGGATCAACGGCATCCCCGACGATTGGGGCACCGCGGTCAACGTCCAGCAGATGGTCTTCGGAAACCAGGGCGACAGGTCGGGCTCCGGGGTCGCCTTCAGCCGCGACGAGCGGACGGGAGGACCGACCCCCTCGGGAGACTTCCTGCCCAACGCCCAGGGCGAGGACGTCGTCGCAGGCACCCGCGACCCGGAGGACCTCGCGGCGCTGGCCGACCACATTCCCGAGGCCCATGCGCAGCTCCTGAGCGACCTCGCGCGGCTCGAGGCCCACTACAAGGACATGCAGGACGTCGAGTTCACGATCCAGGAGGGTCGTCTCTTCCTGCTTCAGACCCGCGCCGCCAAACGCCCCGCCCAAGCCGCCGTCCGCTTCGCCGTCGACTCCGTACAGGAGGGCCTGCTGACCCGCGAGGAGGCATTGCTGACGATCGATCCCGAGGCGCTCGAGGCGCTGCTTCATCCGATCTTCGATCCCTCCCACGACTTCGAGGTGCTGACAACCGGGGTCGCGGCGGCACCCGGAGCCGCCAAGGGCGCGATCGTGCTCAGCGCGTCGGCGGCCGTGCGCCGCGCCGCCGACGGTGAGGACGTGATCCTGGTGCGCCCCTTCACCGAGGCCGACGACATCGCCGGATTCCACGCCGCGCGGGGCATCCTCACGGCCCAGGGGGGCAAGGCCTCACACGCGGCGCTCGTCGCCCGCGGCATGGGCCGTCCTTGCGTCGCCGGCGCCTCCGAAGTCAAGGTCGACGCCGACGCCGGTGTTGTCCGGATCGGCGTGAAGGAGCTCGCCGTGGGGGATCCGATCGCAATCGAGGGCAGCAGCGGCAAGGTCACGGCCGATGAGGTCCCGCTGATAGAGCCCGAGATCGGCGAGCACTTCGCCGAGGTGCTCCGCTGGTCGGACGAGCTGCGCCGTCTGGGGGTACGGGCAAACGCCGATACCGCCGAGGACGCGGCCAAGGCGCGATCCCTGGGAGCCGAGGGGATCGGCCTCTGCCGGACCGAGCACATGTTCTTCGGCGAGGACCGGGGGGAGCTGGTGCGGGGCATGTTCGTCGCCGCCACCCGCTGGCGGCGCGCCGAGGTCCACGCGGCCGCCGACGGGGCGCCCGCGCCGCCCGAGCTCGAGAGCGCCCGCGGGGAGTTTCACGAGGCTCTCGAGCAGCTTGGGGAGCTGCAGCGCGCCGATTTCACGGCAATCCTGCACGAGATGCGCGGCCTGCCGGTGGCGGTCCGGCTGCTCGATCCGCCGTTGCACGAGTTCCTTTCGCTCGAGCATTTCGAGGCGGAGGTGCGCCGGCTCGAATCGGCGGCCGACGATCGGCTAACGGATGCTCGCGAGGCGGCCGAGCTCGTTCGCGACCTGCAGGAGGCGAACCCGATGCTCGGGACGCGGGGTGTGCGCCTTGCCTTCCTCTATCCGCAGATCTACGAGATGCAGGTCCGGGCCGTGATCGCCGCAGCCGCCGAGGCGACGGAGGCAGGCGACACCCCGCACGTTGAGATCATGATCCCCTTGGTCGCTTACGAGACCGAGCTTCGCCAGCTTCGCGAGCACGTGGTCAACGTCGCCGAGGAGGCCAGACGGATGGCCTTGAGCCCGGTCCCGTATTCGGTCGGGACGATGATCGAGCTTCCCCGCGCCTGCCTGATCGCTGGGCAGATCGCCCGTCATGCCGACTTCTTCTCCTTCGGGACGAACGACCTCACCCAGACGACGATCGGGCTCTCGCGCGACGACGTCGAGGGCAGCTTCATGCCCTCCTACCTCGCCGGACGGATCATCGACCGCAGCCCGTTCGAGGTGATCGACGGACCGGGCGTCGGCGAGTTGGTTCGGATCGGCGCCGAGCGCGGCCGCGAGGCGAATCCCGAGCTGAAACTCGGCATCTGCGGCGAGCATGGCGGCGACCCGACCAGCATCCGCTTCTTCGACTCGATCGGACTCGACTACGTCAGCTGCTCGCCCTACCGCACCCAGGTCGCTCGCGTCGCCGCCGCCCAGGCGGCGATCGGCACCTCGGACCGCGGTGCCATGCCTGGCCGGTGATCGGGCCCGAGATGATCGAACCTGACCGGCCCACGCTCGCCACCGGCCAATCCCTTGATCGGGGACCGCCACGCTGATAGCCGTAGTTGTTCTCGACGATCAGCGAACGCCCAGCGGTGATCAGCGAGTTCTCGGTCGCGCTCGCGCCCGGCTCGAAGACGGGCACCTCGCAGACCGTGCGCTTCTCGCCGTGGAGCTTCTTCGCGGTCCGGTAGACGACGACGTTCATCGGGTCGGCGTTGTCGGTGATCGCGACGTAGCCGTTGTCCATGATCGTCGGCGTCGTACCCGTGCCGGCGTTGAGCTGGCTGGGCTTCACGATCCCCGAGTTCTGGTACGTCTTCTTCCAGATGATCCTCGGGACGCCGTTCTTGGTTGCCTTGAACCGGTACATGCGCTTGTCCGACGCGATGTAGGCGCCGTCCTCGCCGACCGCGAACGAGTTCTCGATCTCCTCGTTCATCGTCCTCACCTGGAGAGCGCCGGTCTTCGTGTTCAGCGTGCCGACCTTACCGTTGGCCTTCGAGACGAACCAGACGAGGCCGTTGAAGTCCGGCAGCGCCGAGCTGATCCGCTCGGTCGCGCGGGTCGAGCACCGAGGTCAGGTCGTAGTCGCGCTCGAGCGTCGGCGTGACACCGTCCGCGCCCTCGTTGTAGACCTGGATGTGATCGGTCTTCGTCGGCACCCAGATGCGGTCCTTGCTGATCGAGGAAGAAGTAGCCGCCGCCGGTGAAGTTCTGATACGGCTTCGTGCCGGGCGGGTTGGCCGCGTCGGGCAGGTCCAGGGATCCGAGCGTCGCCAGGGTGTCCGGGTCCATGATCCGGATCTGGGGACCGGCGAACAGCGACGGGCAGACCGAGACGATTCGGCCGGCGCTGTCGAACGCGAGGCTCCCGCAGATGCGTGACGGCTTCGCCTCCGAGATCGCGACGGGCGAGCTCCCGAGCGGGCCTTTCGTGCTGGTAGGCATCGGTCATCCAGGTGTCGTTGTGCAGGTTCCCGAACGGGTTCTCGGCCATGAACGGGTTTTGCGGCGCGATCGTCGGGTCCTTGATCTTGTGCGCAGTTGCCGCACTGCCCTGAAACGCCGGCAGCGACGGCGCCGCGCCCGCGGATGCGATCGGCTCGGCGGGCGCCGAGCCGGCGGCGGCCAATAGCCCGGTCGCCACCACGGCGAGCGCGCCGGCAAATGTTCTGCGTCGTACTGACTTGGTCATCGGGGAAATCTCCATATTCATCGGTTGCAATTCGCGCAACCGCACCGTCCCAACCGAGAGCGCCCAAAACCAGGGCCTGACGCCCGAAATCACCCGGGTGAGCGCCCTACGCAGGCGTCGAGGGCGACTGGGCAAACTCGGTTCCGACCGCCGACAATCACCCGGGTGAGCGCCGCCTCCGAGACTCAGATCAGATTCCGTTCGCTGGCCCTGATCACGGCGGGCGCGCGAGCGACGTCGAGCTTGCGGTAGATCGACGAGACGTGCGTCTTCACGGTGTTCGGGGAGATGTGCAGCTCGGCGGCGATCTCGCGGCGCGACAGCGGCCCGGTGAGCAGACGCAGCACCGCCAGCTCCGACTCCGAGAGCTCGGCACCCGGCGCTCGCCGGGCGCCGCTTGCGCGTCAGCTGCGACCGGTCGCGCAGCTCGGCGAGCATCGCGGGCAGGATCCCGGCGTCGTCGAAGGAGTCGATCAGCAGCTCGGCCGCATCCGCCGAGCGGTGTGCCGCGACCAGATCGCCGGCTGCTCGCTCGGCCTCGGCCAGCGCCAGTAGGGCGTAGACGTGAGTCAGCGATCGGGGCTCGCCCCTCGAGCAGCGCCGGTAGCGAGCTCAAGCTCGCGCACGCCCTCCGCCGGACGACCGAGGGCGACGAGACCTCGCCCTAGTCCGGCGCGGGCGAGCCCGGCCGTGACGCTCTTTGCGAGGCCGACGGACGCGGCGACGTCGAGCGCACGTGCGGGCCGTGCGACAGGCCTTCTCGGGATCCCCGTCGTCGACCTCGAGCAGGCTCAGTGTCGTGAGCGCGTGAATGACGCCGTGCGGTCGCTGCGGCGCATCGCGATCGCTCGAGCGCCTCGGACGCGGCGGCTCGCGCGGCGTCGGCTTGGCTCGACAGATACCTGAGGAACGCGAGGGTCGCGAACGCCGGTACGCGCCATTGCCCCCCCCGGGACTCCGCCGCCACCACGCGCTGGGCGATCGCGACCGCCGCGCCGACGTCGCGGTAGACGAACGCGGCGCGGATCACGTTGACGTTGACGTCGTAGGACGTCGTTCCGTCCGGCATCCGGCCCGAGGGGTGCTTGGCGTTCGCGACGACCTGTTCGGCGATCCGCAACCAATCGTCGACCTCCGCCTCGGTTCCGCCCCCTAGACCCGCGACGAAGGCCCCGACGTATCCCAGCTGCGGAGCATCGGCCAGGGCCTCATCGGGAAATCGCCGCAGCCATCGCTGGACAGTGGCCGAGCGCCCGGAGCGGATCAGGGTGATCCACGACGCGGTGATCGATTCCGCCGCGGCCGCGTAGTCGCGGGCCAGCGATCGCATGATGAACGGCCTCGGTGACCGTGCCGTGGTCGCGATGCCAGGCGTGCGCCCGCTCGTGGAGAAGCGGCACAAGCTCGGGCTCGCGGCTCGCCAAGCTCGGCCTCGCAGCAGGTCCGCTGAATAGATGGTGGTAGCGGTACCACCGCCGGCGGCCATCCAGCGGGACGAGGAACAGATTCGCCCGTTCGATCTTCGCCAGCGAGCTCCGCCGATCGCGTCTGGTCGGTGACCGCGTCGCACAGGGACGCGCTGAGCCGGGTGAGGATCGAGGTCTGGAGGAGGAACTGCTCGATCTCCGGTTCGAGGCCTGCGAGCCCGACTAGCTCGATTGGCAAAACCCCGGCTACAGCCGGGGTTGCCTTTGGGCCGACGCCTTGGGCGTGTCATCAACGGGCCCTGGCTTCGTGGCGGTTCGAAGAGGTGCCTCTCCTCACCGCGCTCGAGTAAACGCTGATCGCGTAAAGGACGGTCAGCGCGGCGCGTAAAGGACGGTCAGCGCCGGCGAGAGCCCACCTAGGACCGCGTGGACCGCTGATCCATCGGACGGACCTCGCTGCTCCTCAACTTCGCCTTCGATGCGCTGAGGCTGTCGCCGCGCGAGACGTGAATCTGATGGGATGCGCACGTGAAGGTTCGCGTGTGGTTGGTCGCGGTCGTCGCCCTCGGTCTGGCGCTGGTGCCCTCCGGTGCGTCGAGCACGCCCTCCTGCCTCGGCCGCACGCCGACGATCGTCGATGGGCCCGCGTCGTCGAACCTGCACGGCGGCCCGGGCACCGACGTTATCTTCGCCGGGGCGGGCAACGACACGGTCGCTGCGGGCGACGGGGTCGACTACGTCTGCGGCGGCGACGGCGACGACACGATGGACGCCGGCACCGGCGATGACCTCATGGACGGCGGCGAAGGCGACGACGAGCTGCACGGCTACAACGGCGACGACCATGTCGAAGGCGGCCCCGGAGCTGACTTCCTGGACGGGCGCCGGGGGCGCGACGACGTGCTGGTCGCCGGCTCGGGCGACGACAGGCTGATCGGGGGCAGCCTGCAGAAGGGCGGCGGTGGAGACGACCGGCTCGACAGTCAGGGTTATCGGCGCGAGACGGGCGCCGATCGGATGCTCGGGGGCTCAGGCGACGACCGGCTGCTCGGCGACAGCGACTCGGGCCCCGGCGAGCGCATGGACGGCGGTCCCGGCGCGGACGAGCTATCGGGCGCGGACGGCGACGACACGCTCAATGGCGCCGACGGCACGGACAACCTGATCGGCGGCGGCGGCGACGACTCGCTGTCCGGCGGCCCGGGCACGGACACCTGCGACCAGGGAGCGGGCACGGGGCCGCAACGTGGCTGCGAGCGCTAGCCCCGCCCCGCCGCTTCCGCGGTTCGGCTAGCCGCGACCGTACGCCCGCCATTTCGTGTACGCAAAACCCCGCGCCGGCGCTCGCTAGCCAAACGCCGTGGCTGGAAAGCGCCGGACCGCGATATAGCCAGTGTTCTTGAGCTTCAGCTGATCCGAGACCCGCGACTGCTTGCTCGGGTCGCCGCCGTCGCAGACGACGTTCAAGTAGAGAGTCTTTGAGGGCGTGACGTCCTTGGTCATCCGCAGAACGCCGACCTTCACGGTCGGCGGCCCGACGCGGCCCGGCAGGTAGTTAAAACCGTTCCGCTTGGTCACCCGGCCCTTGTTGGCTGCCACCTGCGAGGCATAACCGCTACTCGGGCTGGTTTGGGTGGGCGAGTCCGCCAGAAAGACGCGGGTCGACAGCCGGGCGCGGGTTGCCAGCTTTACGGCCGAGGCCGCGACCCTGACGTAGACGGTCAGCTGCTCGTTGGTCCGAAGATCCTTGAGCGGTAACGAGTAGACGACTTGAGGCGCTTGATTGCCGTGGATCTTGATGCCCCCCACTCGCAGACGATTCTGACGCAGCACCGCCGGCCTCGGTGTCTGGCCCCGGAGCCTCGCGACGCTGATCCCGCCCATGTCCAGGGTCACCGATCCATCGGGCTCGTTCTGACCGATCAGTAGACACTGCCCGGCGGCGGCCGCGGGGTTGCTGGCAAAAAGGATCAGGTTGATCGCCCCACGTCCTCGCCAGCCGCTCGGCACCGTCAGGCGAGCCCTGTCAAAGACGAAGACGAAGTGGTGGGCGTCGTGCGAGACCAAGGCCGTCTTGCTGACGATGACGGAAGTTGCGGGAGCCGGTGCAACCGCGGTGGCGCTGTTGGCCAGGATCATGGCCGCCGTGACCCGAGGCGAGTAGTTGTAGGGCTGACCTGCACAGCCCTTGCCCTGGTTGAGTACCAGTTCGGCTGTGGTCAGGTCGGTGGTGACCTCGAGCTCAGCCGAGACCTCAAGTTGATCGCCGGCGCGCAGATCCGGCAGCCTGGTATCGGCGTCACTGGTCCGACCCAGGGACATGATCACCTGGGAGTTGCCCGGCGGGATCTCGATGTCGACGCGATCGGTGCGCTCGGCGACGCCGTTGCCGGTCCAGCTCACTTTGAGCATGACGACCTCGAGCGGATGGTCAGCAGAGGACGGTGCATTGACGGTTGGACCCGGATTGGCTTGCTCGTCGCCACCGCCAACCGTATACCGACTCAGCCCCAGCCGAGTGCGCCCCGCTTCGCAACCAGGAGGTCGCCGGTTCGAGCCTGAGCACATGGCATCCTCGCTGCGAGCGCTATGGGCGACGTGCGGACGAGCTTGCGAGTCGGCACCTCGCATTAGCGGGGCTATGAGATGGAGCAAGCCGGGCTCGAACCGTTGAGGCGCAGGCGGCTCAACCCGGGCGCCACGCCCGCGGCGCGATCAGTTCGTCTGCGGCACTCGGGCCCCAGGTGCCCGCGGCGTAAGGGTGCACGGTTCCTGAGGCGTCGAGGACGGGAGCCACGATCTCCCATGACCGCTCGACCGCGTCCTCGCGCAGGAAGAGCGTCTGATCGCCGGCCATCGCGTCGTGCAGGAGGCGCTCGTAGGCCTCCGCAGACTGGGTCTTGAATGAGCTCCGGCGGGCGCGCTCTGCCCTGCGCGGTCAGCACGGACGTCGAGCGTCATCAACGATCGTCCTCTCGGCTTAGGGGACCAGCACGAGCTTGCCCTTGGACGCCGAGCTCTCCAACAGCTCGTGCGCGTGGCGCGCGTCCTTGAGCGGCAGGCGCTCGGCCACCACCGGATGGACCTTGCCCTCCCGGAGCAACCCGACCAGCACCCCGAAGTCCTCCCGGAACTGCTCCGGGTCCATCGGCTCCCCGCCGACCGCTCCGGCCCGCCTCGTCGCCCTGTCGCGGTACTTCTGGACGTGGTAGGCGGACACCCGCCGGCGAGGCGACAGCTTGTCCCAGAGCCAGACGGCCGCAATCGCCGCGTACCACTTGATCACTCCCGCCCAGTCCTTGTGCCCGTCCTTGAGCGTGTCGTAGCGGCCGAAGACGACAAGCCTGCCGCCGGGGCGCAGCGCGCGGAACGAGCGCAGCGAGATCGGGCCACCCAGGCTGTCGACGACGACGTCCACACCGCCGGCCTCCTCGCGCACGCGCGCCAGGAAGTCCTCGTTGCGGTAGTCGATGGCGACCGCGCCGAGTGCCTCGACCTTCTCGCGGTCGCGGGCGGACGCGGTCCCATACATGCGGAGCCCGGCCACCGCTCCCAGCTCGAGAGTGGCGACGCCAACCCTGCCGGCCGCGCCGTGCACCAGCACCGTCTCCCCGCGCTTCGCCTTGGCCGTCCGGTGAAGCACTTGATACGCCGTCATGTAGGGAAAGAGGAGGCTCAGGACCTCCCCCGGATCGAGGTCCTCGGGAACGTCGACCGCGCCGGACTCCGGCACGCAGACGCGGTCGGCGTCGGCACCCCAGACGGTCAGCGCACCGATGCGATCGCCCACGCCCAGCCGCGAGCAGCCCGGACCGAGCTCCTCGACGACGCCGACGAGCTCGTAGCCGGGCGTGAACGGCGGCTTCGGGGCGCCCGGGAGGTAGGTGCCGGCGCGCAGCTGGGAATCGGTGAACGACACTCCGGCGGCCAGAACCTTGACGAGCACCTCGCCCGGGCCCGGTCGCGGATCCTCCTCCTCGACTATCTCTAGGACCTCAGGCCCTCCGAAGTGATCGACGACGACGCGCTTGGTGGGCATGGCAAACCTCCTAAGTCTCCGTCACCGTCTCGCCGGGGCTCGGCGATCGCATCCGCTGTGCCCGCTGATTTCGCCTCGGGGGTGACTACCGACGTGTCGCCTCAGCTCGGGCGCCACGGACGCCGGGCGACCGCGTCCTCCCGCAGGAAGATCGCCGGCCATCGCGGCGCGCAGGAGGCGGTATTGAACGAACTCCCGTAGGCAAAGTCCATCGCAACGGCGTCGAGCGCCAGCCCGGGACCCGGCTCCTTGGCAGACAGTGATGCGGTCAGCCGGTCACCGCGTCCCGGTGCTCCCCGCGCCGGGTGAGCGAGACGGCACCCGCGCCGCGACCGATCAGCGTCAGCATCCCGGCCGCCCCAATCCCCGCGTCGCCCCAGTCGAAGCCGGTCGACGATGTCGCCGGCGCCGCGCGGACTGTACGTAATCCAGACGGTCGAGTGGCATGTGCGCAACGCCGTCGCGGGCACAGAATCATCCGGTTCCGAGCTCGCCCAGGCGCTCACGGCTGAAATCGCACCCCGCGGACGTTGATTTCAGGGTTTCGATGATTCGCCTGGGAAGATTCGGTACCGGAGTCGGCGTGGCACTTCTGGCCGGAGCCGCTTGCGCGATCTTCCTCTGGGCTCCCTGGCGCGGTCCGATCGTTCTCTCGCTCTCCACCGCTCACGGGATCGACGCCGGCGACCTTCCAGGGCTGGCGCTGCTCGCGCTCGCGCTCGCCGCCGCTCGCGGGCTCGCGCCGGGCTCAGCGCCGGAATCGACTGGGCCGGTGCGTCGATGGGCGGGGCCAGGGTCGGCCGTCGTCCTCGGCGGGCTGCTGCTCGCCGGCCTGCTCCCGAACCCCAGACCACCGCCCCTGATACCCGCCGGAGGCGGGACCATCGGCGGGATAACCGGGCACGCCGACGGGCGGGCGGCCGATCCGCCCCGTCGTTGGTCGCACCTGGCGGTGACCTACGACGGCACGATGCTGAAACTGTTCGTCAACGGGGACCAGGTGTCGAGCCGGGCCACGAGCGGGCTCATCGAGAAGACGCCCGATCCCCTTTGGATCGGCGGCAGTCATCCCTATGGCGAGTACTTCGAGGGCCTGATCGACGAGGTTCGGATCTACGACCGGGCCCTCAGTCCCTCCGCGGTGCGCGCCGAGATGTCGACGCCGATCGGGAGCGCCACGGGCCCAACGGCGCGAGGCCTGGTGGCCGCATGGGCGTTCGACCAGCGTTCGGGCAGGCTGGCGACGGACGCCTCCGATGCGGGCAACGCCGGCACGCTGATCGGGCCAACCTGGACGAACGGGGGCCGGTTTGGCCACGCGCTTCGCTTCGACGGCGCCGGAGCCATGGTCCGCGTCCCGGCCTCGTCATCGCTGGATCTGAGCGGGGCGATGACCCTCTCTGCCTGGATTCGGCCCGCGGACTCGCAAGCCGGATGGCGGACGGTCGTGCATCGTCAGACCGACGCCTACTTCCTCATGGCCGGCGGCGGCGAGGTCCGCACCGCCTCGGTTGACCCCCGCTTCGCCTTGGTAGTCGGTGCGGCCGCCTGCTTGTGCATCGCGCTCGTTGCCGGAGGCACACGCCGGCTCGACGCGAGCCCCTCGTGGTGGCCGCCGATCGCGCTGTTCCTGGCCGGTACAGTGATCGATGTGTGGCTCACGGGCTCGGGTACAGTGATCGGCCCGACCCTGGTGGCGATCTGGTACGCCCTCAGCGCACGACGTCGCGTCGTTGCGATGAGCATGTTCGCGGTCGCAGCGGCGCTAACCGGAGTGACGGTCCTGGCTCTCGCCGGCCAACCCGTCAACGAGCTCGCCCGCGACGGCGACGGCGTTGTCCGCTCGGCCGCGCTCGGGCTGGTGCTGATCACCAGCGGGGCGCTCGCCGCACTCTGTCGCCCGAGCGCGGCCGAGTAGCGGGGCACGGCGGCCGCCCAATGCCGGAGTCTCGGCGTTCTCGTCGGTGGTCGAGACGGCGCCGTCGATGTCGCCCCTGCCGAAGTCGTCCCAACGTGCCTTCACAGTGTTGGCGTTGTCACCTAGTGCCCGTGGCACCACTCGGTTGATGATCCGGAGCGCAGCAGAAGCCCAAGCACTCGGAGACACGAATCTAGTCTCGCAGCGTCCGAGGCAGCCCGAAGTGGGGGAAGACGCTCTTGTCGCCGAACCAGGTGATCGCGGAGACCTGGTCACCTTCGAGAGTGAGCACGAACAGCGCGTGGGCGTGCGCGATCGCCATCTGCGTGTCAGGGAGGTAGCAGCCGAAGGCCGGCTGAGTGTTGGCCCGGGTGGGCACGACACGCAGGGGCCTGTCCCGCAGCCCCTCCCGGTGGCGAAGGAACGCGCCGATCGCGGCCTGCCCCTGATACTCGAGCGGCAAGGGCGGCATCGTGAGCCGGGCGTCCTCGGTGAGCAGGGCGACCAGCTCATCGACGTCGCCGCTCTCGACGGCGTCGGCAAAACACCCGACCAGCCGGCGCTCACCGGCGGAGTCGGGGCGCGGGGCGCGCTCGCGGTCGCTGCCCGGCAGTCGCTGCTTCAGGGCCGCTCGGGCGCGCTGCAGGACGCCCTTGACCGAAGGCTCGCTGGTGTCGAGCATCTCGGCGCACTCAGCAAGGCGGAAGCCGAGCACGTCGCACAGGACCAGCACCACCCGCTGGCGGGGCGGCAGCGCCTGGACGGCGGCGATGAAGGCGAGCTCGACCGACTCCCTGGCCTCGTAGCGCGCCGCCGGCCCCTGGGAGCGATCCGGGACTCCCTCCAGGAGGACGTCGGGGTAGGGCTCGAGCCAGACCGGCTTGATCAGGCGCGTCGGCTCCAGCGCGTCACTCATGCTCTGCACCTCCTTGGGACGGCGCGAGCGGGCCCGCAGCGCGTTCAGGCAACGGTTGGTCGCGATCCGGTAGAGCCAGGAGCGCACGGAGGCCCGGCCCTCGAACGTCTCGAGGCCGCGCCAGGCTGCGACGAGTGTCTCCTGGACCAGGTCCTCGGCGTCCTGTATCGAGCCGAGGATGCGGTAGCAGTGAAGCTGTAGCTCCCGCCGGTGGGGCTCGGTGAGCTCGCGAAACGCGCCCTCGTCTCCCGCGCGCGCCCGTGCGAGCGTGGTCTCGCTTAGCGCGTCGCCCGGCACGAGCCGCTCGCATCGGCTGATCTTGTCGCGGTCACCACCGGTAAGGACACCAGTTTGCGGCGGACCGGACCGGCCGTTCCATTATCGCCCCGGGCGGTGTCTCAACGGTGAACGAGCCACGCATCGAGCCGACACCCAAGGAGACAACAGATGAGGAAGCTGATCGTTTCCATCCACGTGACGCTGGACGGGAGAGTGGATGACGTCCTGGATTGGTCGATTCCGGGCGACGACGAGGACTTCGTCAAGCGCAACATCGACCTTCTCGGTCAGAGCGATGGCCTGATCCTCGGTCGCAAGTCGTACGAGTTCTTCGCCGCGGTTTGGCCATCACGCTCCGGAGAGTTCCCGAACCTGATGAACGGGATCGCGAAGTACGTGGCGTCGACCACGCTCGAGGACCTCGAGTGGCAGAACACCGAGCTGATCGAAGGGGATGTCCCGGAGGCCGTGGCCAAGCTCAAGGAGCAGCCCGGTAAGGGCCTGATCGTATACGGCTCAGGCCACCTGACGAACACGCTGATGAGGCACGATCTGATCGACGAATATCGACTCTGGGTCCATCCCGTCGTGCTCGGGAGGAGGAGCAGCTTCTTCGAAGACGGCGCGGAGCGAAGGGACCTCGAGCTCGTCGACTCGACCGCGATCCCGTCCGGGGTTGCCATTCTCACCTACCGGCCGCAGCGGTAATCCGCATGCGAAGCGATGCGTCGCGGAGGCGGCTGCCGATGTCGGAAAGCCCGCTAGGGGCGTTCCGTACACCGCCCCGGTCAGCTCCCGCTGTTCGCGCGGAGCAGCAGCTTGACAAGGGCTAGAGTCGGTGAATCGATCCGCGCTACGAAGTTCTCAACGACGCGGCCCGTCTCGCCCACGCGTATATCGACAGCCTGTCCTCGCGGCCGGCGGGCGCGTCAGCGTCCCTCGCTGAGCTCCGCTCCCGGCTCACCCGGCCGCTCGGCGAGGACGGTGAGGATCCCCGGGTGGTCATCGAGGACCTCGCGCACGACGTCGAGCCCGGACTGGTGGCCTCTGCAGGCCCGCGCTACTTCGGCTTCGTCATCGGCGGCGCGCTGCCCGTTGCGGTCGCGGCCGATTGGCTGACGTCGGCCTGGGACCAGAACGGGGCCGGATATGTGGCGTCCCCGGCGTTGTCCGTCGCCGAGGAGGTCGCCGCGGGCTGGGTGCGCGATCTACTGGGCCTACCGGCCGGTTGCAGCGTGGGCTTTGTTACGGGCTGCCAGATGGCGCACTTCACATGCCTGGCGGCGGCACGCCACGCGGTCCTGCGCGATGCCGGCTGGGACGTGGAGGCAGAGGGCCTTCAGGGGGGACCGGCTGTTCGCGTGATCGCGGGCGAGCAGATGCACGTGACGGTTGCCGTCGCCTGTCGCATGCTCGGGCTCGGCGCCGAGCGTGTTCGCCTGCTTTCGACCGACGACCAGGGGCGCATGCTGACCGCTGAACTCGAAACCGCGCTCGCCGAGCAGGACGGTCCAACGATCGTTTGCGCGCAGGCGGGGGAGATCAATACCGGCGCGTTCGACCCGATAGCCGACATCGTCGAGCTCTGCCGCGCCCGGGACGCGTGGTGCCACATCGATGGTGCCTTCGGCCTGTGGGCGGCCATCAGCCCGAGGCGCCGAGGCCTGCTGCAGGGCTTCGAGCACGCGGACTCGTGGGCAACTGACGGACACAAGTGGCTGAACGTGCCCTACGACTGCGGGATCGCGGCCGTGGCCGATCCGTCCGCACACCGAGACGCGATGACATCGACGTCCGCCTATATCCCCGCGCACGACGAGGACATACCCTGGGGCCTCGATTGGACACCGGAGTTCTCGCGTCGCGCGCGAGGGGTGCCGCTCTATGCCGCGCTGCGCTCGCTGGGACGAGCCGGACTCGCCAAGATGATCGACGGCTGCTGCGACCGAGCCGAGCAGATGGCCGACCGGCTAGCGGCGGCCGACGGGGTCGAGGTTCTTAACGATGTCGTTCTCAATCAAGTGCTCGTGCGTTTCGACGACGACGACCAGGCGACAAACGCGGCCATCGACCGCACCCAGGCGGATGGGACCTGCTGGCTGAGCGGCAGCAGCTTCCGCGGCCAGACGGTCATGCGCGTGTCGGTTGTGGGCTGGCAGACCACTGCGGATGACATCAGCCGCTCGGCCGAGGCGATCCTTGCTGCGGCTCGAGCCTCCTGACTTCAGAGGCGTGGTCGGTCGTTGAGCTTCGAGCGCACGCTTCTCCTCAGCCGGTAGAGGCGCTCGTCGAATCTGAAGAGCCGCGCGATCGGGTCGGGCTCGGTGTCCGCCACCTCGACGTCCGTGATCTCCCACCCGGGGAAGGCATGTTGCACGTCGGCCTGGCTCGCACCACGGGGCAGCGGGCCCCTGCGCCGGGGAACGAAACAATCGAGGATCACGGTGGCGTCTGGGGCGGCGACCGCGCTCAGCTCCCTGCCCATCGCCTCGCGCTGGGGCTCGGTGAGGCCGTGGAAGGTCCCGGTGTCCACCAGCAAGCGGAAACCGCCTTCGACGCCCGCCCTCCGCAGTGCCGTGACATCGCCGTGGATGAGGCGCATCTCGACTCCTGCCTTGTCCATGCGCTCCCGGGCGCGGCGAAGCGCCTTCTTCGCGATGTCGACACCGGTCACCTCCCAACCTCGCTTCGCCAGCTGGACGCCCCAGATGGCGCTGCCGGTGCCGAGGTCGAGAGCCGATCCGTAAGGCGGTCCGTATCCGTCCTCCTCGCGAGCCACCAGCGCCAGGAGATTGTCGGCAAAGGGCGGATGGTCGGCGAGGTCCTCCCAGGGATGAAATCCGATCGCGTACGCGAGCTTGTAGTTCACGATGTGCCCCCCACTTTCACCCCGGCAGCCTCGAGGTTGTTCATCACTACGGGGATCGTCTCGCGCAGGATCTCGGTGGGGCTGAACTCGACGATCTCCGCCCCGGCGTAGTGGACGGGCGTGTGGCCGGGCGGAACGTAGTAGGCGTCGCCCGCCTCATACGTCTCCTCGTGATCCGCGAAGCGGAAGCCCACTTTCCCCTCGAATACGTAGCCCCAGCGAGGAAGCTGAGCGCGGTCCTCGGGCAAGCCGCGGAACAGATCCGTGAGGTCCGCGTCGGCGCCGTGGGACTCGAAGCAGACGGAATAGCCGCCGTCGAGGTGCTCGACCCGTACTTCAAGGCCCGGGAACGCGATCTCTTGCGATGCCGTCTCCTTGGACACTTTGTGCATGGCTCGCCTCCTTGGCTCGCGGGAATTCAGGCCGAGGCTAAGTTCGCCGTGGGCTCGGCGCATCGGCCGAACCACCCAACTTTCAGGCCGGTCGAATGGGTGATTTCACCCAGCGCTGCTCACAGCAGTTCGTGCTTGTACGCGTAAGAGGTGGCCGCGGCGCGCGAGGAGACGCCGAGCTTCACGAAGATGTTGCTCACGTGGCGATCCACGGTGCGCTCGCTGAGGACGAGATCGGCGGCGATCGCCTTGTTGGTCTCGCCGGTGGCGAGATGGCGCAGCACCTCGAGTTCGCGTTCGGTGAGGCCGTGTGGGCCGCCCCGCGCGGCGCCAGTGAACGAGTCCAAGCGGGCAAGGTCCGGCATTGCCCCCAGCTCCGCGTAGGCGGCCCGCGCCGCCTCGAGCTCCATGGCCGCCGTGTCCTCGTCGTGCAGGGCACGGCAGGTGAGACCCACCAGCTCGCGCACCCGTGCAGCGTCGTACGGCGCCCCGAGCCGCTGCCACACATTGCCGGCGTGGCGAAGCGAAGCCAGTGCGGCCGGAGCGTCGCCCTCGGCCAGCTCAACGGCGCCCTGCGCCTGCGCGGCCATCGCGCCGAGCGCGATCTCTTCGTGACCCTCAGCGAGCGCCTCGAGCTCGCGGCTTGCGCCACGCGCCGCCCCAATGTCGTCGACCGCCAGCATGATCTCCACGTAGGCGGGCAAGAACGCGGCGCGTTTGCCGGGCTCGACGGTCTCGGTCAGCACCCTGCGGATCGCGGCCTCCCCGGCCGCCGCCTCGCCCTCAGCGAGTCGCAGCAGGGCCAGGCCCGGCTGCGGCTCTCGCCCGCGCCCGCTCGCCTCCCGGTAGGCGTCCTCGGCCGCGCCGAAATTCCCGAGCATCCGGTGGACTTCTCCCTGCCGGTAACACGCCTCACCGGCTGCCGCAGGATTCTCCCCCCGAAGGCAACGCTCCGCTGCCCGACGCGCCTCCTCCAGGGCGTCCGACCAGGCGCCTTGGAGCTGCATGATCTCGGCGCGATGCACGAGACAGCGACCGGTGAAAGCCACCAGATCGGGCTGGCGCTCGCACCAGCCCGAAAGGATCGCGGTCCACTCTTGCGCGCGGCCGACCTCGTAAGCGTCCCGGCAGGCGAGGATGACGCCGCAGTAGACGATGCCGGAAACGATCGGGGCGATCTCACCGGCGGTTACCGCCACCATCGTCTCGTCCAGCAGCCTCAGGCCCTCCTTGACGCGCCCCCTCCGGATCAGGATGTGGCCCTGCTCGTGGGCGGCGAGCGCGAATAGGTCCGGGTCGCCGAAGCGATCGCCGATCGCCGCGGCCTCGCTCGCGGTCGCGGCGGCCCCGTCAAGGTCGCCGCTTGCCTCCTGCTCGAAGACGACTGGCAACAGCAGGTAGCCACGCTCGACGCGGTCGGCGTCCCCCTGCTCGTCGAGCAGCCGCTGGGCGCGGCCGAGCCAGCCGCTGGCGCGACCGACATCCCCGCGAGTGGCGAGAGTGACGGCGATCCAGAACGCACAGCGCAGGGCTGGCAGCGGATCGCCGGCATCGTAGGTAAGCGCGATGGGCGCGCTCGAGGAGGGCGAGGTACTCGTTCTCGCGACCGAGCATGTACGCGGAGCTGGCGAGCAGTTCGAGATCCCCCGCTCCGAGCGGATCGGACTCGTCCGCGGCCGACAGCGCCTCGTACGCATCCGACCAAGCCTCGGCAGAATATGCCTCACGCCCCCGCTCAAGCTCGGCCATGGCATCCACCACGGCCAACCTGCAGGCTAAGCCCCGGCGTCTGCCGGCTTCGCCGCCGGCTCGCGCCCGTCCGCCTCGGCCTCGCCCGGCTCGAGCGGCTCGAGCTCGGGTTCGTGGGTGAGGTGGGGCAGCCACTCCAGCCAGCCCGGCAGGTACCAGTTCCAATCGCCGAGCAGCTTCATCGTCGCCGGCAGCAGCACCCCGCGGATGATCGTCGCGTCGATGAGAACCGCCATCGCGAGCCCGACGCCGAGCTGCTTGAAGATCAGCAGTGAGAGGGTGGCGAAGATGGCGAAGACCGCGATCATCACCACCGCGGCGCTGGTCACCACGCCCGCGGTGGTCTTGATCCCGTGCGCTACCGCCTCGTCGGTGGGCATCCCGCGATCGTAGGCCTCGCGGATCCGGGTGAGGATGAACACGTGGTAGTCCATCGAGAGGCCGAACAGGACCACGAACAGGAAGATCGGCATCCACGAGACGATCGCTCCGCTCGACTCGAAGCCGAGCAGCGACTCCAGATGGCCTTCCTGGAAGATCCAGACAAGGATTCCGTAGGCCGCCCCGACCGAGAGCAGGTTGAGCACGATCGCCTTGAATGGGATGACGATCGAGCGGAAGGTGAAGAGGAGTAGGACGAACGCAGCCACCAGCACGAATCCGAACACCAGGGGCGCGTGCGACTTGAGCGTGTCGGTGAAGTCCTCCGATTCGGCGGTGTAGCCGGTCACGTCGGCGGTTACGCCCGGCACTCCTCCGACCGTCGCCGGAATCAGATCGTCCCGCAGCGCGGCAAGCGCCGCCGTCGATTGCGAGTCGCTGCCGTCTCCGGCCAGCGGGATGCTGACCTGGGCGACCGTGCGGTCGGTGCTGATCTCGGTCGTGATCGGCTGCTCGAAGTCAGCGCTGGAAGCGGCCCGCTCACGTAGGTCTGCGATCGCCCCGTTCACCTCGGATGAGGTCACGTCCTCGGCGCTGACCGCGACTATCGCCGGAATCGGCCCACCGGGGAAGACCGCTTGAATCTGGTTGTAGGTCTGGATCACCGAGAGGTCTTGTGGCAGCGTCCTGACACTCGGGTTCGCCGTGTGAAGGCGGAAGGCGGGGATCGACAGGATCACCAGCAAGCCGCCCGCGGCAACGACCGAAACCACGGGGTGGCGGAGCGCCGGGTTGAGGATCCGCGACCAAAGCGCGCTCTCCCCGGCGTTCCACGGCTGGTCCTTGATGATCGGGACCCCGCCCTTTTCGATTCGGTCACCCAGCCAGGCCAAAGTC
The DNA here is from genome assembly GCA_963828755.1 of uncultured Solirubrobacterales bacterium. Lineage (GTDB taxonomy): Bacteria > Actinomycetota > Thermoleophilia > Solirubrobacterales > 70-9 > WHSW01. The sequence continues at coordinate 256,299 of CAWHFY010000003.1, forward strand.
GCCGGGAGGACGGTCAGTGATCCCACGACGGCGACGGCGACGACGAGGATCGTGCCGGTGGCGAACGACTGAAACGTCGACGCCCCAGCCAGGTACATCCCGGCCATCGCGATCATCACCGTGAATCCGGAGATCATCACCGCGCGCCCGGAGGTGGCGGCCGCGGCCGCCAACGATGCCGATTCACTGCGCCCGGACTCGCGTTCCTCGCGTTCGCGGCGCAGGTAGAACATCGAGTAGTCGACCCCCACCGCAAGCCCGATCAGCAGGATCACCTCGTTTACCGAGCTGTCCACTCCGCTGAGTTGGCTGATCGGGCCCATCAGCCCGATCGTGGCCAGTACCGCGGTCAGCGCCAGCAGCAGGGGCACGCCGGCAGCGACGAGCGCGCCGAAAGCGAGCAACAGAATAAGCAGGGTGATCGGCAGAGAGGTGAACAGCGCCTGCTTGAAGTCGTCGCTGATCGACTCGTTGAGCTGCTTGTTGACGCTGGCGTCGCCGGTTTCGCCGATCGTGAAGCCCGGATTGGCCGCCTGCGCGGCGCTTACCGCAGCAAGGGCCGGCGCCACTCGATCCTGTACTTCGGTGTCGTCACCGGCGATCTTGAAGCGAAGCAGAGCGGCGTGGCCGTCGGCCGAGATCTGGCCGCTATTGCCCGCCGCGTAGGGGCTCTCGAACTCGTCAGCGTAGGGCACCTGGTGGAGACGCTGCTGCACGTCCGCGACCGCGGCGCGGAAGCCCGGGTCGGTTGCCGCCTCGGTGTCGCTCTGGATCAGCACCAGCTCTTCGGCGCTCCTCGGGAACGCACCCTGAATCGCCTCGTCGGCGCGCCCGGACTCTCCCACCCCGAGCTCGTCCTGCTGGAGGACCTGCGTCCCAACCGCGCCGCCGATCGCAAAGGAGAGGATCACAAATGCCAGCCAGCCCCAGATCGCCGTCTTACGGTGGGTGGCGCTCCAGCGCCCGGCGCGGGCTGCGAGGCTGCGGGGCTGATTCATCGCTGGGGCTCCTCCCGATTCCCCCTACCTGGTTGGCAGCCAGACCCTCTCATCCGACCGTACGAAGTCAAGGCATCGAGCCGCCGCGCGTCGCGAGGCGTTCTGGCGGTACGCGAGATACTTCGTAAACGTGAACGCCGACGAGAAGCTAAGGCTTTGTCGCGCCCGCTATGACGCGTTCAACCGGCGAGATCTCGACGATTGGTCACGTCCTCGCAGTAGGCGTAGGCGGTCACCGGCTCGCCCTGCGGCAGCGCGGTGGCGACCCGGACAAGCCAACCCCGCTTGCCGGTTCGGCGCGACGCGAGCAGGGACACATGGTCGCCGCTCGCTGGTGGGGTGTCGAAGCCACCGGAGACTGCCCTTGTCCCCGGCTTGCAGCGCGCGACCACATCGGTGACGGTGAAGTCGATTGCCCCGCCGCCGACGAGCCTGGTCGCCGTGGCTCGCTTGAGCGCATCGCCCTCGTGACAGTAGGCGAACGAGAGCAGCCCACCCGGATTGCCGCCGAGGTTGCCCACGGCGACCTCCCAGGAGCGTTCACCGACGCGGCGCGAGGTGTGGGCGATTACCTGGGTAGTCGCCCCGCCGCGGTTGAGCTCGCCGTAGAACCCGCCCGAGATCGCCGTGGTCCCGTTCGTGCACTTGGCGCCGAGGACCACCTCCGGCGTCCCCCCTGCGATCGTCGTCTTCTCGAAGCTGAGCCTGATCTGCTCCGAGCGGCAGTAAGCGAACACCTTCAGGTTGCCGCTCGAGCCACCGCGGTTGAGGCTGGTCAAGTACCAGACACGCTGGCTGCGGCGCGATCCGGCGATCGCGATTCGCGCGCGGAGCGGGTCGCCGGGGTCGAAGCCGGTTTCAAACCCTCCGCTGACCGCGGTCGTGCCCGGCTTGCAGACCGCCCTGGGGCTTCCGAAGTCGCCCGGGATCACCGTGGTCGAGCCCGCCTCGGTCGTCAGCGGCGCAGCGAAGGCGGCGCCGGCTCCGAGCGTTGCCGTGGCGGCACCCACGGCGACGAGCGCAGCGCGACGCGGTGTCGCCCACCGCGCCGCGCGACCCGATCTCCACCGTTTTGCCCCCATCAGCTGTCGATATCGATCGATCGCGCCACTGCATCGCAATTATGGACTCAACGGCGGCACGAAGGCTCCGATGCGCCTTCCATACGGACCGACACAAAGCCCTGCTCGTCAGCGGACCTCGCCGTAGATGTAGCGCTCCCCGAGCAGCTTGGTCACGGTGACGAGGTGATATCCGCGCGAGCGCAGGGTGTCGACGATGTGAGGCAGTGCGGCGACCGTGTCGCCTCGCGGGCCCCCTCCGTCGTGCATGAGGATGATCGCGCCCGGATGAGCCCCGGAGACCGCTCGGTCGTAGATCGTCCCGGAGCCCGGCATCGCCCAGTCGACGGTGTCGACGTCCCAGAGCACGGTCGAGACGCGGTTGGCCCGGGCCGCATCCACGACGCTCGGGCCTACCGCGCCGTAGGGAGGCCGGAAGAGGCAGGGCCGAAAGCCGGTGGCCTGCTCGATGCGCTTACCCGTCTCGGCGATGCTCGCCGCTCCCGGGTTGATCTCGTGACCTAGCGAGTGATTGCCGATCTCATGCCCATGTTCGAGCAGCCGGTTCATCACCTCCGATCGTCCCGGCACCTGGCTGCCGACCTCGAAGAAGGTCCCCTTCGCATGCCGGTGATCGAGGATCTGCATGACCGAGCTCGTATACGAGCTCGGTCCGTCGTCGAAGGTGAGGGCGATCCATTTGCGACGCGAGGGACCGGAGGTGATCGGGTTCGAGGTCGAGCTGGTGCACCCGACCCTGCGAACGGGATGGATGCGCAAGGTGTAGAAGCCGGAGCCAGGCGCCCGATCGAGGCATGTATTGGTCGCCCGGTGCTGCGGGGCCTTGTCCTCGTCGCCGGGGGTGGGCACGCACCCGGACGAGGTCCAGCCGCTGGCGACCGTCCACCTGAGCCGCCCCGATCCAAGCGACCGCAGCGGTAGGCGCAGTTGCAGCTTGGATCGCCCGACTCCCACGGCCTGAGCGTCCACGCGACCGAGCCTACGCGTCGCCCCCGTGTCCCCATAGCTCGACTCGCCCAACGTCAGGTTGCCGCCTCGCACATGACCGCCGACGCACAGCAACCGCCGGCCGAGCCGACGTCCCTCGACCTCCAGGCACAGGTAACGCTCGTCCGCGCTCTCGACGTGGGAGGGAAACCGAGCCAACTCGTGCAGCGGCGGCAGCTCTCCGCGTAGCTTGACCACGAAACGGACGCCGCGCCCGTCCTGGCTCAGGCGGACGCGGCCGAGATCGAGCGGTCCGCCGGCGTCGGGCGGATCGGAGCCGCTCGACCCACCCGCGGCGCCGAGGGAGGGGCCGGATGCGGCCACAAGGATCAGCATCGCGGCCGTGGCCATGGCCACGGCTATGGCGACCCGCCCCATCGGCCGATATGTATACCAATGCCGGTGTCGGGCACCGGCATGCGGGCGACGCGCCGCCTCCCGAGGGCCCTCGGTCAGCTGCCGACGTAGGCCGCGAGGTGCTCCCCGGTGAGGGTGGCGCGGTCGGCGACGAGGTCGGCGGGTGTGCCCTCGAAGACGATCCGGCCGCCGTCGTGGCCGGCGCCGGGGCCGAGGTCGATGATCCAGTCGGCGTGCGCCATGACCCCCTGGTGGTGCTCGATGACGATCACGGACTTGCCGGAGTCGACGAGCCGGTCGAGCAGACCAAGCAGTTGCTCGACGTCGGCGAGATGAAGGCCGGACGTCGGCTCGTCGAGGACGTAGACGCTCCCCTTCCCCGCCATTTGGGTGGCCAGCTTGAGCCGCTGCCGCTCGCCGCCGGACAGCGTGGTCAGCGGCTGGCCGAGGCTCACGTAGCCGAGCCCGACGTCGTCGAGCCGGTCGAGGACCTTGTGCGCCGCCGGCGTCTTTGCCTTGCCGTCCCCGAAGAACTCCTCGGCCTCGGTCACCGACATCGCGAGCACTTCGCTGATGTCCTTGCCGCCGAACTTGAACTTGAGCACCTCGGCCTCGTAGCGCTTCCCGTCGCACACCTCGCAGGTGCTGGCGACGCCGGCCATCATCGCCAGGTCCGTGTAGACGACGCCGGCGCCGTTGCAGTTCGGGCAGGCGCCGTCGGAGTTGGCGCTGAACAGCCCCGGCTTCACACCGTTGGCCTTCGCGAACGCCTTGCGGATCGGGTCGAGCAGTCCGGTGTAGGTCGCCGGGTTGCTGCGTCGCGAGCCGCGGATCGGCGTCTGGTCGACCGACACCACTCCGTCCCGCCCCCACACCGAGCCCTGGATCAGTGAGCTCTTTCCCGACCCGGCCACGCCGGTCACCACCACCAGCACGCCGAGCGGGACGTCGACGTCGACGTCCCGCAGGTTGTGCGTGCCGGCGCCGCGGATCTCCAGCGTGTCGGCGGGCGTCCGCACCGACTTCTTGAGCGCGGCTCGGTCGTCAAGGTGCCGACCGGTCAGCGTGTCGCTTTCCCGCAGCCCGTCCACGGTGCCCGCGAACACGACCTCGCCGCCGCCGGTACCCGCGCCGGGGCCGAGGTCGACGACGTGGTCGGCGATCGCGATGGTGTCCGGCTCGTGCTCGACGACGAGCACCGTGTTCCCCTTGTCGCGCAGTCGCAGCAGCGTCTCGTTCATCTGCCCGACGTCGTGCGGGTGCAGACCGATCGTCGGCTCGTCGAAGACGTAGGTGACGTCGGTGAGCGACGATCCGAGGTGGCCGATCATCTTGGTGCGCTGTGCCTCGCCGCCCGAAAGCGTGCCCGACGACCGGTCGAGCGACAGGTAGCCCAGCCCGATCTCCACGAACGCGTCGAGGCTCTGCTGCAAGGCGGCCAGCAGCGGCGCCACCGACGGTTCGGCGAGGCCACGGACCCAGTCGGCCAGGTCGCTGATCTGCATCGCGCAGGCGTCGGCGATGTTGATCTTCTTGATCTTCGACGACCGCGCCTCTTCGGCGAGCCGGGTGCCGTCGCAGTCCGGGCAGGTGCCGAAGGTGACGGCCCGCTCGACGAACGCACGAACGTGCGGCTGCAGCGCGTCGACGTCCTTGGACAGCATGGACTTCTGGATCTTCGGGATCAGGCCCTCGTAAGTCAGGTTGATGCCGTCGACCTTGATCTTGGTCGGCTCCTTGTAGAGCAGGTCGTTCCGCTCCCTCTTGTTGAACTTGCGGATCGGCTTGTCCGGGTCGAAGTAGCCGCAGCCCCTGAAGATCCGCCCGTACCAGCCGTCCATGCTGTAGCCGGGGATCGTCAGCGCGCCGTCGTTGAGCGACTTGCTGTCGTCGTAGAGCTGGGACAGGTCGAAGTCGGTGACCGAGCCGCGGCCCTCGCAGCGCGGACACATGCCGCCGAGACGATTGAACGTCGCCTTCTTCGCCCTGGTCTTGCCGCCCCGTTCGACCGTGATCGCACCGCTCGCCCGGACCGAGGGGACGTTGAAGGCGAACGCGCTGGGCGAGCCGACGTGCGGCTTCCCGAGTCGGCTGAAGAGGATGCGCAGCATCGCGTTGGCGTCGGTGGCGGTGCCGACCGTGGAGCGGACGTCGGCACCCATCCGCTCCTGATCGACGCTGATCGCGGTCGTCAGCCCGTCGAGCACGTCGACCTCGGGCCGCGCCAGCGTCGGCATGAAGCCCTGCACGAAGGCGCTGTAGGTCTCGTTGATCAGCCGCTGCGACTCCGCGGCGATCGTGCCGAACACCAGCGAGCTCTTTCCCGAGCCCGAGACGCCTGTGAACACCGTCAGGCGGCGTTTCGGGATCTCGACGCTGACGTCCTTGAGGTTGTTGACGCGCGCACCGTGGACGCGGATCACCTCGTGGCTGTCGGCAGCGGGTGTCGTGTTCGCCTTCTTGGCCTTGCTCATCGTGTCTCCGTCGGGCCGTTCACCTCGCCGGCGTCACCGGTCGAGCGTTACATTCGCGTCGATAGGCGACGCCAACGTAACGCTCGCCATGTTCGTCCGTTGGGCCGAACGCCTAAGCGCCGGCCGGCGCGATGTTCTGATTGAGCCGGAAGATGTTGTCCGGGTCCCACTCGTTCTTCAACGCGACTAGTCGGGCGTACTTGTCCTCGCCATAGGCCTCGCGGAGCCGGGAGGCACCTTCGTCGCTCCCGATGAAGTTGGGGTAGGCCCCCCGGCCGATACCGAACGGGCGCATCGCCTCGGCAAAGCCTCGGGTC
>CAWHFY010000004.1:0-59181 GCA_963828755.1 uncultured Solirubrobacterales bacterium
GCGCGACTTCGGGCTGATGCTCGGCGCGCTTACGCTGGCCCGACTCGCGAGCGCCTACGACCCGCCATGGGGAGGGAGGTCCTAGGTCCGCTAGGTTGACCGGCGTGGATCCAGAGGCCTGGACGGAGCAACACGCCGCGATCCTGAAAGGCCTGAGCCCGGCGGAGGCGGCGACGGTGATCCAGCTCTGGCGCGCCGCCGCGGCCCACGGCACGCAGGTCGAGGGCGTCGAGCTGGCGGCGCCGTTTCAGCGCCACTTCACCGCCCGCGGGACGGGCGTTCCGGCCAACTTCGCGCTCGTCCTGACCGCCGCCGAGGTCCACGCGTACAAGTTCGATCCCGCGCGGACCGAGCACCCGATCCGGGTCGGTCACGACCAGTTCTCGGAGCTCGCCGCGAGCTGGCCGCGGGCCTCGGTGCGGGCGACCGAGGTGAAGCCCGGGCGCACCGCCTGGGGCGTCACCTTCGAGATCGACGGCAACCGGCCGATCCCGACCCGCACCCCGCGGGTGGGACGGAACGTCGCCGCCGGGATCGTGATCTCGGCGCTCGGCGGCGAGATCCCGACCGAGCCGTAGGCACCGATGGCCCAAGCGACCACGCTGAGCGGCGGCGCTCAGCCCTCGAGCGGGCGGTGGGCGACCACGTTCCAGGGCTCGATCCGGTGGGCGGTCACGAGCCCGGCCGCGACGTAGGGATCGGCAGCCACGAACTCCTCGACCCGGGCCGGGTCATCAACCGCGAACCCGAACAGGGCGCCGCGCGGCGGGTCGCCAAGTGCCCCGGCGATCACGAGCTCACCCCGCCCGGCCCATTCCTCGACCTGGGCGAGGTGGGCCTCACGGTGCGGCGGTCGCCGGTCGAGGATGTCCGGGACGTAGTCGTAGCTGAGCGCGGTCAGGGCGACGGTCACGACCGGATCATGGCGCGGCTATAGATTCCGCGCGTGAGCGCGAAGACGTTCGTCTTCTTCCCCGAGGGCGCCTACGGGCCGACCAACAACTGCGTCGGGATCGGCGACGTCCTGCGTCGCCGCGGTCATCGGGTCGTCTTCATCGCCGAGGAGTCGTTCGCCGGCACGCTCGAGGAGAAGGGGTTCGAGGAGCGGCTGATGCGGCTGACGCCGCCCGCCGAGACGGACGAGGACCCGGGCCAGTTCTGGAAGGACTTCATCCGCGACACCGCGCCGGTGTTCCGCAAGCCGACGATCGAGCAACTCGAGGGCTTCATCGGCCCGACCTTCGAGGCGCTCTGCGACGGCGCCCGCTACGTCGACGAGCGCCTGGTCGAGATCATCGACGAGGTCGCGCCGGACGTGATCGTCGAGGACAACGTCGTCTCCTTTCCCGCCCTGCCGGCCTGCGGGCGCCCCTGGGTGCGGATCGTCTCCTGCAACCCGGCCGAGGTGAAGGACCCCGAGGTCCCCCCCACCTTCTCCGGCTATCCCGCCGACGACCGCTCGCAGTGGGACGCCTACCGGGCCGAGTACGAGCGCGCGCTCGGCCCGCTGCAGCGCTCGTTCAGCGAGTTCTGCGTGCGAGCGCGGCGCCCCACCGCTGCCGGAACTCGAGTTCGTCCACACCTCCGAGCACCTGAACCTGACGCTCTATCCGGCCGAGGTCGACTACCCGCGGGCCAATCCCCTCGGCGCCGGCTGGGACAACCTCGAGGCCGCCGTGCGCTCGACCGACGCCGCCTGGGAGCTGCCCGAGCCGCTTGCCTCCGGCGACGGCCCGCTCGTCTACCTCAGTCTCGGCTCACTCGGGTCCGCGGACGTCGAGCTGATGCGGTCGCTAATCGGCTCGCTCGCCGACTCGCGCTACCGGGTGATCGTCTCCAAGGGCCCGCAGCACGACCAGCTGGAGCTCGCGTCGAACATGGTCGGCGAGGAGTTCCTGCCGCAGACGTCGATCCTCCCGCAGGTCGACCTCGTGATCACCCACGGCGGCAACAACACCGTCACCGAGAGCCTCTACTTCGGCGTGCCGATGGTCGTCCTCCCGCTGTTCTGGGACCAGTACGACAACGCCCAGCGGATCGACGAGACCGGGTTCGGCGCCCGCCTCCCCACCTACGCGCACGAGCCGGACGAGCTCAGCGGCGCGATCGACCGGCTGCTCGCCGACGAGGCGCTGGCCGCGCGCCTCGAGGCGATCTCGGCGCGGCTGCAAGCGGCGCCCGGGACCGAGCGCGCCGCCAAGCTGATCGAGTCGCTGGCCGGCTAGCCCACCCGCCCACCTTGCCGACGGGTTGATTTCGCCAGACAGGGCAACGGTTTCAACCCGTCGGCGGTTCGCGCGCGCGGGTGGCGGGGTGGCTCGCGCTACGGCAGCGTCGTGAACTGGTCGCTCGGCCACGAGAAGTTGTCCTCGTGGTTGGTGACGCGGATCGGGAAGGTCTGGTTGCCGGCGTTGACGACGCAGCGAAAGCTCGCCTCGACCTCGGTCTGGTCGGCGTCGTCGGGGCAATCGACGGTGACCGTCGCCCCGTAGTCGGCGGCGTTGTCGACGATCGCCTTCTCGACCTGGTCGGCGTCGGGGCCGGGGGGCGACTCGAAGACCCCGGCGCGGTCGAGGCCGAACAGCGCCACGAGCGCGACCAGCCAGACCAGCAGACGCGCCGGCGAGCGCTTGCGCTTCGACGCGCTCTCGCTCTCGGCCGCGGGCGCCGGGTCGTCAGCGCGGCGCCTCGTCGCCCACGCTGATGACTGGCCGTTCGTCGCCCTCCCCGTTCGGCGAGAACCCGCATTCGGTGCACGGTTCCGCGTTGCCGGACTCGGTGTCCTCGCCGCATGCCGGGCAGGTGCGCACGCCGCGAGCTTAGGGGCGCCGCTGACGGGCGCTGCACCCCGGCCTCGCTATCGTCGGCGCGATGGCGGTCGCAGAGGGCGCAAACCAAAACGCGCGCAACGTACGCGTACTCGCCGCCGGCGGCACGATCTCGATGATCGAGGACAGCGGCGGCGGCGCGGGCTCCGCGACGCCCGAGCTCGACGCCGACGCGCTCGTGGCCAGCCTGCCGACCCTCGATGGCCAGGGCGTCGAAGCGTCGACGGTCAGCAACCTGCCCAGCGCCCACCTGAGCCTCGCCGACCAGCTGCGGATCTGCCGCGCGGCGCGCGACTACGCGCGGCGCGGCATCGGGGTCGTCGTCACCCACGGCACCGACACGATGGAGGAGACCGCGATGCTCTGCGACGTCCTCCACGACGCCGAGGCTCCGATCGTCTTCACCGGCGCGATCAGGCCCGCCTCGGCGCCGGGCGCTGACGGCCCCGCGAACACCATGGACGCGATCAGCATCGCCGCCAGCGAGGCCGCCGCCGGGATGGGCGTCCTGCTCTGCTTCGGCGGCGAGATCCACCACGCGCGCTGCGTGCGCAAGACCGACACCACCTCCCTGGTCGCGTTCTCCTCGCCGCAGACCGGCCCGCTCGGCCGCGTCTCGGAGGGCCATCCGACGATCTGGTCGCGGATCCCGCGCAACCCCCCGCTCGACCCGCCCCACCTCGACAGCCGGGTGGTGATCGTGCCGACCGCGTCGGGCGATGACGGCGCGCTCGCCCGTGCCGCGCTCGAGACCGAGCCCGACGGCGCCGTGATCGGGACCCTGGGCGCCGGGCATCTGAACCCGAACCTGCTCGAGATCTGGCAGGACGCCGCCGAGCGGATCCCGGTGGTCGCCTACTGCCGCTCCGAGCGGGGCGTGATCTTGAACGCCACCTACGGCTACCGGGGCTCCGAGCAGGACCTACGAGCAACGGGGATCATCCCGGCCGGGTTCCTCTCTCCCCAGGCGGCGCGGATGAAGCTGCTCGCCTGCCTCGCCGCCGGGCTCTCGACCGACGAGATCCGCTGGGCCTTCCGCCAGGACGACGGCTGAACAACTCCCGCGGCTGCTCGGCTTCGCGTCCGCGGCCGCGGGGTTGAGAGTCCCGGCCGTTGGCCCGACCGGGCCGCGGATCCCGGCGGGGCTGTTCCCCGCGGGATAGGGTTCGCGCGCATGAAGGTGCACCACCTCAACTGCGGCACCCTCTGTCCGTACGGGGGGAAGCTGGTCTCGGGCGAAGGGGGCTTCGGCGGCGCCCACATGGTCTGCCACTGCCTGCTGGTCGAGGCCGGCGACTCGCTCGTCCTCGTCGATACCGGCTTCGGCACCGAGGACGCGGCGCATCCCTACCGGCGCCTCGGGGTCCCGTTCACGGCCGCGTTTCGCCCGCGCGCCGAGCCCGGAGAGGCCGCGGTGACGCGGATTCGCGAGCTCGGCCTCGACCCCGCGGACGTCCGCCACATCGCCTGCACCCACCTCGATCTCGACCACGCCGGCGGCCTGCCCGACTTCCCCGACGCCGAGGTCCACGTGTTCGCCCCCGAGCAGCCGGCGGCGCTGCACCCGAGCCTGCGCGACCGGGCCCGCTACCCGTCCTGCCACCTCGCGCACGGCCCGAAGTGGACCACCCACGAGGTCGACGGCGACACCTGGATGGGGTTCGAGAGCATCCGGGTCCTGCCCGGCGTCGACCCCGAGATCCTGCTGATCCCGCTGGTGGGCCACTCGCGCGGCCACAGCGGGGTCGCCGTCCGCGACGGCGACGGCTGGCTGCTGCACTGCGGCGACGCCTACTTTCATCACGGCCAGATGGAGAACCCGCCCCACTGCCCGCGCGCTCTGCGGCTGTTTCAAAAGGCGATGGCCGACGACGGCTCGGCGCGCGCCGCCAACGAGGCGCGCCTGCACGAGCTCGCCGCCTCCGCCCCGCCAGGGCTGCAGATGTTCTGCGCCCACGATCGGATCGAGCTCGAACGGGTCGGAGGCGTCGCGTGAGCGCCACGGTCAGCCGCGGGGCGGTCCTCGTCACCGGCAGCTCTACCGGGATCGGTCGCGCCTGTGCGCTCGGTCTCGACCGCGCCGGGTTCACCGTCTTCGCCGGGGTTCGCAAGGCGGAGGACGGCGAGCAGCTGCGCGCCGCGAGCTCCGAGCGCCTGACGCCGCTGATCCTCGACGTCACCGACGCCGGCCAGGTCGATGCCGCGGCTGCGGCGGTCGCCGAAGCCTCCGGAGGACGGCTCGCCGGGCTCGTCAACAACGCCGGGATCACCGTCCCGGGGCCGGTCGAGACGCTCGGCCTCGACGATCTTCGCCACCAGCTCGAGGTCAACGTCGTCGGCCAGGTGGCGATGACCCAGGCCGTCCTGCCACAGATCCGCGCCGCCCGCGGGCGGATCGTGCTGATCTCGTCGATCGGCGACCGCGGCGGGATCGCCTTCCTCTCGGCCTACAACGCGTCGAAGGCCGCGATCAGCGCGATCGGCGACGGCCTGCGCCAGGAGCTGAAGCCGTTCGGGGTCGACGTCTCGATCGTCGAGCCGGGCTCGATCGCAACCGAGATCTGGGACAAGGGCGATCGCGCCGCACCCGCGCTCCGCGCCGCGATGAACCCCGAGCAGCTCGAGCTCTACGGTGACCGGCTCGAGCGCTTCCAGGCCTTCGGCCGCAAGACCGGCGCCGCAGGGCTCCCGCCCGAGGAGGTCTTCGAGGTGGTCGAGCACGCGCTCACGGCCGCGAAACCGAAGTCGCGCTACGTGGTCGGCCGCGAGGCGCGGATCCAAACGATCGCCCGCGCGCTGCTCACCGACCGCGGCTTCGACCGCTTGGTCGCGCGCCAGATCGACGGCGGCTGACCGCTAGCCCGGGGCGCGGGCGGTGATGATCCAGGTCGACGACGGAGCGAACACCCCGTCGTCGGTGACGAACTCGGAGAGCGCATCGGCGATCGCAGCCTCGAGTTGCGGGCGGATGCGCTCGGCGTCGTCGCCGGAGAGGCGGATGATCTCGCCTGCTGGGCCGATCGACATCAGCAGGGCGACCGCGCGGTCGAGGTCGCGGCCGATGCTGACGACGATGTCGTTGCGGCGAAGGTCGATCTGCTCGAAGCCGGCGTGGACGAGGATCTCGGTGACGGTGTCGGCGTTTGCCATCGAGAACGGTCCTGGGCCGCAGGTCGGCTCGTCGGTCTGGTGGGGTCGGGCTCCTCGAGCCAGTTCTCGACCGCGAGCTCGGCCCGGTGCAGCCACTCGTTGTCGAGCTTGCGTCGCCAGACGACCATGCACAGCCGACCTCCTGGTACGAGGCCGCCGCGAACGTTGCGAAGCGCCGCCACCGGCGAGGCGAAGAACATCGTCCCGAAGCGCGAGAAGGCCCGGTCGTAGATCGGCTCGAAAGTCGCCGTCTGCACGTCGGCGACCTCGAAGCTGACGTTCTCGATCCCCGCTTTCTCGGCCTCGGCGCGGCCCGTCTCGATGAAGCGCTCGGCGACGTCGACCCCGTGCGCGGAGCCCGACTCGCCGACCAGCTCGGCGATCGCCGTCGTCGTGTCACCGAACCCGCAGCCGATGTCGAGGACTCGCTCGCCCGCGGCCGGCGGGAACAGTCGCAGCGCCGCGGCGCCGTGCATCCCGAGGCTGGTGACCACCTCGGCGCGGAAGGCATCGAAGCGGTCGAAGAGGACGCCGTTCCACGCCTCGTGGGCCTCCTCGTTCTCAGGCGCCACCGCGCCGGCCGCGCCCACCCCTTCGTCCATGCGCTGATGCTACGCCCGATCCGCGTCGATGCCAACCCGCACCGCGCCTCGTGGTGAGGTTGACGCCCCCATCGACGCATAGGATTGCGGGCCGGGTGAGAGTTGCCGTCGTCGACATGGGCACCAACTCGACGCGGCTGTTGATCGCCGACGTCGTCGACGGCCGCGTGCGCGAAATCGAGCGCCGCTCCACCGTGACCCGGCTCGGCCGCGGCGTCGACACCTCGGGCCAGCTGTCAGCCGAGGCGATCGACGACGTCTGCGAGGCGGTCGGCGCCTACCTGCCCGAGCTCGAGCGCCACGGGGTCGAGCGGGTGCGCGCGATCGCAACCAGCGCCGTCCGCGACGCCGCCAACCGCGACATGTTCCTGGCCGAGCTGCGCGAGCGGTTCGCCCTCGACGCCGAAATCCTCGACGGCGCCGAGGAGGCGCGGCTCACCTACCTGGGCGCCTACGCCGAGCGCCCGCCGGCGGAGAAGACGATGGTCGTCGACATCGGCGGCGGCTCGACCGAGCTCGTGATCGGCGACGGCCCCGACGTCGGCTTCTCGGCGTCGCTGCAGGCGGGCACCGTCCGCCACACCGAGCGCCACCTCGCCCACGACCCGCCCGAGGCCGCCGAGCTCGAACAGCTCGCGGGCGACGTCAGCGTGCTGATCGACGGCGCGCTCGAGGGCGCCGCCTTCGCCCGCGCCAACTACGGGATCGGGGTCGCCGGCACCCCGACCTCGCTGGCCGCGATCGACCAGCAGCTCGACCCCTACGACCCGGAGCTCGTCCACGGGTACCGGCTCTCGCTCGAGTCGATCCAGCGGATGCTCGCGCTGCTCGCCTCGAAGCCGCTCGCCGAGCGGGTCCAGATCGTCGGGCTGCACGAGGGCCGAGCGCCGACGATCGTCGCCGGCGTCGTGATCCTGATCCAGGTGATGCGCGCGTTCGGGCTCTCGGAGATCGAGGTCTCCGAGCACGACATCCTCTGGGGAGCGGCGCTCTCCTAGCAGCCGGGAATCGAGATCCCGCGGATCGACCCGAGCGAGCAGAACGCCGGCTTCGGGGTCAGGTTCTTGTTGAGCACGCCGAAGCCGCCCTCGCGACCCGGCAGCGACGGCTCCTCGACGAAGCGGTGCACGACCGCGAGCTGAATTCCGCGGACCCGCCTGAACATCTCGTAGAGCTCGCTGACCGCCTGCGCCGCAGCCTGCGGGCTGAACGGCTTGTCGCCGGCGGTCGAGACGCCGAACTCAGTCGCCCACAGCGGGCGCGCGCCGTCGCCGTAGCGGTCCATCACGTTCTGGACCTTGCCGAGGTAGACGCGCACGTCGCCCAGGTAGTCGTCGCCGGGCCCGACGCCCGGGTAGGGATGGATGCCGATCGCGTCGGCATGGGTGGCGGCGCCGCGCTCATACATCTGGATCAGGAAGTCGCGAAAGCCCATCGAGCCGCTGGTGTCCGTGTCGGCGTGCGGCGAGAGGCCGGCGCTGACCACGGTCGTCCCCGGGACCCGCTGGTGGAGGGCGTCGGCGACGGTCTTCAGCATCTGGGCGTAGTCGCCCGGCTCCGGCGGCCCGCCCCAATACCGCGGGTAGTTGGGCTCGTTCCAGACCTCGAACCCGGCCGAGTTCGGATAGCGCTTGGCGACCGAGACCGCGAACTGGGCGAACTCGTCGTAGTGACCCGGCGACGGGTGCTGCTCGTTGCGGCCCGCGGCGCAGGCGCCCGGGTTCGCCTGCGCGAAGCACGGCGCCCCGATCAGGACCCAGAGCGGCTTGATCCCGCGCGCCTGCAGCCGCTGGTACAGGACGTCGGAGCCGTACCAGTTGAACGCTCCCTTGGTCGGCTCGACGCCGGCCCACGGAATACTGGTGCGGGCGACCTGTGCGCCCGTTTGCGCCAGCAGGTCGAAAGCGGGCAGCGACTGGAAGATCCAGTCCTCGTTGAAGCCGAAGGTCGGCGGCGCGTTCGGAGTGGCGAGCAGCGGCGCCTGCGGCTGCAGCCGGTTCTCGCAGCGGTCGACGCGCCAGCGGTTGCCCTTGCGCTTCCAGACCGCGCGGCCGGCGCAGGCATAGGGGACCTCGCCCGGATAGACGCCCTCGGCGCGCCACTCGCAGATCCAGGTCGAGTAGTTGAGGCGCTTGCCCTTCTTCTGCGGGCCGCAGCGGCTGATCCGCTGCACGTCGATGGCGTTGCGCGTCTCGACGGTCTGCGTCGCCTTGGCGGCGAGCTTCGCCCGGTTGACGCCGTGTTCGGTGTCGCCGGGCTGGCTCGCGCCGGCGGCCGGCACGACGATCACGACCATCGCGAGGGCGGCGATCAGCGGGGTTGCGAGGCAGGTCCAGCGCATGTCGGATCACTCATCGGCGGCGGTCACTGAAACCTGAACCCGCCTGGCCGGGTCCCTCACGGTAGGGTGGGCAGCGGTGGAATCCGAGACCGTCCACTACCGCACCTGTCCGTTCTGCGAGGCGACCTGCGGCCTGGCGGTGACGATGCGCGGCGACGAGGTCGTCTCGGTCCGCGGCGACGCCGACGACGTTTTCAGCCGCGGCTTCCTCTGCCCGAAGTCGCAGGGCCTGAAGCAGCTTCACGAGGACCCCGACCGCCTGACCAAACCGCTCGTGCGCCGCGACGGCGAGCTGGTCGAGGCGAGTTGGGAGGAGGCGTTCGCGGCGGTCGAGGACGGGCTCTCGAAGGCGCTCGCCGAACACGGGCGCGACGCGGTCGCCGTCTACCTCGGCAACCCCGCCGCCCACAGCCTCGGACCGACGCTCTACGGGACGCCGCTGATCAAGGCGCTCGGGACCAAGAACATCTACTCGGCGTCGACCGTCGACCAGATGCCGAAGCAGGTCTCCTCCGGGCTGATGTTCGGCGGCGGGCTCAGCGTCGCGGTCCCCGACGTCGACCGCACCGACCACCTGCTGATCCTCGGCGCCAACCCGCTGGTCTCGAACGGCTCGCTGCTGACCGCGCCGGACATGCGCGGGCGGATCCGCGCGATCCGCGAGCGCGACGGCAAGGTCGTGGTCGTCGACCCGCGCCGCAGCCGGACGGCCAAGGAGGCCTCCGAACACCACTTCATCCGCCCCGGCACCGACGCGCATCTGCTGTTCGCGATCGCGAACGTGCTGATCGCCGAGGACCTGGCGACGCCCGGCCGGCTCGCCGAGCTCGCCAACGGCGGCGACCAGATCGAGCCGCTGGCGGCTCCGTTCACCCCGGAGGCGGTCGCGCCGGTCTGCGGGATCGACGCCGACGAGATCCGCAGGATCGCGCGCGAGCTCGCCGCCGCCGAGCGCGCCGCCGTGTACGCGCGCATCGGGACGACGACGCAGCGCTTCGGCACCCTCGCGAGCTGGCTCGTCGACGTCCTCAACTACCTGACCGGCAACCTCGACCGCGAGGGCGGGGCGATGTTCCCGCTCGCCGCCGCCGCGCAGCGCAACTCGGCCGGCCGCGGACCGGTCGGCAAGGGAGTGCGGATCGGGCGCTGGACGAGCCGCGTCAGCGGGCTCCCCGAGTCGTTCGGCGAGCTGCCGGTTGCCGGCCTCGCCGAGGAGATCACCACTCCGGGCGACGGGCAGGTCCGCGCCCTGCTCACGATCGCCGGCAACCCGCTGGTCTCGACCCCGGACTCGGCGGCGCTCGAGGCCGCGGTCGACGAGCTCGACTTCGTCGTCTCGATCGACATCTACGTCAACGAGACGACCAGCCGCGCCGACGTCATCCTCCCCGCCCCCGAGCCGCTGCAAAAGGCCCACTACGACACAGCGCTCTACCAATTCGGCGTCCGCAGCGTCGCCAACTGGTCGCCCGCCGTGCTGCCGCTGCCCGACGGCCAGCCGCAGGAGTGGGAGATCATCCTGAGGCTCGCAGCGATCGCCGCCGGCCAGGGCGCCGAGGCCGAGATCGAGCCCTGGGACGAGCTCGTCGCCCAGACCGTCATCGGGCGCGAGGTCGCGCTCGCCGGGTCGCCGATCGAGGGCCGCGCGCCGGACGAGATCCTCGCCGCGCTCGGCGAGCGCCGGGGCCCCGAGCGGCTGATCGACTTCATGCTGCGGGTCGGTCCGTTCGGCGACGGCTTCGGCGCCGACCCCGACGGGCTGACCCTGGCGAAGCTCGAGGCGAACCCGCACGGGGTCGACATGGGCGCGATGCGCGAGCGCCTTCCCGACGCGCTGCGCACCCCGAGCGGCAAGATCGAGCTCGCGCCACCGGAGATCGTCGCCGACATCCCGCGGCTCGAACAAGAGCTCTGGCGTCGCACGTCAACGGCCAGATGGTCCTGATCGGCCGCCGTCAGCTGCGCTCGAACAACTCCTGGATGCACAACCTCCCGGCGCTGGTCAAGGGCAAGGACCGCTGCACGGTCCAGGTCCACCCCGACGACGCCGAGCGCCTCGGGCTCGCCGACGGCGGCAGCGCCCGGGTCAGCTCGAGCTCGGGCGAGCTCGTCGTCCCGGTCGAGGTCACCGACGAGATCATGCGCGGCGTCGTCTCGATCCCGCACGGCTGGGGCCACGACGCCGCCGGCAACCGGATGGCGGTCGCCGCCGAGCACGCCGGCGTCAACTCGAACCTGCTCGCCCCCGTCGACGTCGACGCGGTCAGCGGCAACGCGGTCCTCAACGGGATCCCGGTCGAGGTCACCGCCGCCGATCGCGAGCCCGCGCTGGCCTGAGCCGGCATGGGCCAGCTCCAGTTCGACGAAGAGACATCGCGACGGATCGAGGCGGCCTACTCGTCGCGCGACGTGCTCCGCCGTCGCGCCTTGGTTCGCGAGGCGGTCGGCGCTCGACCCGGCGACAGGGTCCTCGACGTCGGCTGCGGCCCGGGCTTCTACGTCGCCGAGATCCTCGAGGAGGTAGGCCCTGAGGGCTCGGTCGTCGGCGTCGACGGCAGCGCGGCCATGCTCGGGCTCGCAGCGGACTCGAAATCAGGGCAGCCCGAACGCCGAGTTCGTCCAGGGCGATGCCACCTCGCTCCCGGTCGGTGACGCCGACTTCGACGCCGCTCTCAGCGTCCAGGTGCTCGAATACGTCGCCGACATACCCGCGGCCCTCGCCGAGATCCACCGCGCCCTGCGCCCGGGCGGCCGCGTTGCGATCTGGGACGTCGACTGGACGACCGTCTCGATGCGCACCGCCGAGTCCGACCGCATGCGCCGGGTGTTGGACGCCTGGGACGAGCACCTCACCCACGTCGCCCTCCCACGCACGCTCTCCGCGCAGCTGCGCGACGCTGGCTTCGACGATGTCCGGATGCACGGGCACTCGTTCGCGACCGACGAGCTCAGCGCCGAGACGTACGGCGGCTTCCTCGTCGGCTTCATCGAGCAGTTCGTCATCGATCGCGACGCCCTCCCGGAGCCCGAGGCCCGCGCTTGGGCCGACGAGCAGCGAGAGCTCGCGCAGCGCGGCGAGTTCTACTTCGCGGTCATCCAGTGCCTCTTCACCGCCTCGCGCGGCTAGCGAATCGAGCGCCGGCGCAGCGCTCAGAGCTCGAGCTCGTACTCGAGCAGCGTCTCAGCCTCGCCGCCGACCCGGTCGTAGACCGTGTGGGCCCGCTTGTTGTCCGGCATCGTGAACCAGCTGATGATCGGCGCGCCGTGGCGGCGGGCGACGTCGGCGACCGCCTCGATCAGCGCGTCGGCGTGGCCGGCGCCGCGCGCGGACTCGGCGACGAACAGGTCGTCCATGACCACGGCCCGCGCCCCGCGCAGGCTCGACCACTTCCATTGGTTGAGGGCGAAGCCGATGACCTCGCCGGCGTCGTCGGTCGCGACGAGCAGGAACGCCTGGTCCTCCGGCGCCGCGATCACGTCGCGGGCCATGGCCTCGAGCCCCTCGTCGGTCGGGTTCGACTCGTAGAAATCCGTGTAGCCGCGCAGCAGCGGCGCCAGGGCCGGCAGGTCGGCCTCAGTCGCCTCGCGGATCGCCATCAGGGCGCCTTGCCGGAGAGCCGCTCCCAGGCGCGCTTCAGCTTCGCCTCGAGCTCGTCGTCCCAGTCGCGCTCGACGAGGTCCTCGCCACCGGCCTTCATCGCCGCCGCGCTCTTCGACGGCTCGGGCAGGCGCTCCGCCGCCGCCGCGTCGACGCTCAGCACCACGCCGCGCTCGTAGATCTGGTCGATCTGAGTGGCGTCGACGAACCGATGGCCGCCGGGGAGCACGCTGCGGTCGATGACCAGCCCGTCGAAGATGTCGGCGTGGAGGTCGGCGAGCACGTGCTCGACCTTGCCGAGCCGCTTCCCGTCGCTCGAGTACACCGGCGTGCCGTTGGCCAGGGTGAGATAGGAGCTGGGTGCGCCGAGGTCCTCCACGGCGCCGAGACTATCGCTCGGGGGTCGCCCCCATTGCGCGGACGAAGATCGCCTGCAGCTTGCGGAGGTCGGCCTCCGAGAGAGCCGCGATCTCGTCGGGCGGGATCGACCGCCGCCGGATCAGCTCGTCGCGCAGCTCCCGGCCGGCGTCGGTGAGCGCGACCAGCTTCACGCGGCGGTCGCCCTCGGCGGCGCGGCGCTCGACCAGGCCGCGCTCGGTGAGCCGGTCGACGATCCCGGTGATGTTGGAGTTGTCGCAGTGCATGTGCTTGGCGAGCTCGCCCATCGGCTGCGGCTCATCGAGCAGCCCGAGCATCATCTGCTGGGGCGGCATCAGGTCGAACTCGCGCCACAGCTCCAGCATCCGCGGGCGCCCCTTGACGAAGAAGAACTCGAGCATCGCGATCCAGACCTCGCTCGCCAGCTCCGGCTTGGCCGTGGTCTTTCCTGACGTCTCGACGCTCATCGCAACCGGATGTTACTCTACCCCCTCGATAGTTGAACTCATCAACTAAGTAATGGCGAGGTAAGGGAATGCGAACCGACAACGGGATCGAGGTCGAGGGCCTCGTTCGCGAATTCAAGAAGGGGCCCCGCGCCGTCGACGGGATCGACCTGACGGTCGCGCCGGGCGAGATCTACGGCTTTCTCGGCCCCAACGGAGCCGGCAAGTCGACCACCGTTCACATGCTGACGACGCTGCTGCCGCCGACCGCCGGCACGGCCCGGGTCGCCGGCCACGACATCGTCAAGGAGGGCCCCGAGGTCCGCGACGCAATCGGCGTCGCCCTCCAGGAGGCCGCGCTCGACCAGTTCCTGACCGCCCGCGAGCACATGCGCCTGCAGGCCGGGATGCACGGCCTCACCAAGGCGGACGCAAGCCGCCGCGGCGACGAGTTGATCGCTCGCGTCGGGCTGTCCGATGCGGCGGACCGCAAGGTCGGCGGCTACTCGGGCGGCATGCGCCGGCGCCTGGACCTCGCGCTCGCGCTGGTGCACGAGCCCGCGATCCTGTTCTTGGACGAGCCGACCACCGGCCTCGACGTGCAGAGCCGCACCGCGCTTTGGGACGAGGTCCAGCGGCTCGCGTCCGCGAATGGGGTCACCGTCTTCCTCACCACCCAGTACCTCGAGGAGGCCGACGCGCTCGCCGACCGGGTCGGGATCATCGACACCGGCAAGATCGTCGCCGAGGGCACGCCGGACGAGCTCAAGGCCGAGATCGGCCGGCCGACCGTCGAGGCCGCACCCGTCGACGACGCCGACCGCGAGCGCATGCGCGAGGTGCTCTCGCGCTTCGGCCCCGAGGCGCCGGCCGGGCCGGGCGGCGTCGCCGTGCGGCTCGACGAGGGCACCCACGAGCTCGCCGAGGTCGTCCGCGCGCTGGACGCGGAGAACCTGAAGATCGCCAACCTCGAGATCCACGCCCCCACGCTCGACGACGTCTTCCTCGCCAAGACCGGACGCCGACTCGAGGGCGCGGGCGACGACACCGGCGAGCACGAGGCGGTGGCGGCGTGAGCGCCGACGCCGCAGCGGTCCGCGCCCCCGCCGCCGTGCGTGGCCAGCGCTCGAGCGCGCTCTCGCAGGTCGGGTACCTCGCGCAGCGGTCGATCACGCGGACGATCCGCCAGCCGATCATGTTCGTGCCCAGCCTCGTCTTCCCGCTGTTCCTGCTCGCCGTCAACTCGAGCGGGCTCAGCGCGGCGACCAACCTCCCCGGCTTCCCGACCGACTCCTACCTGAGCTTCGCGCTCGGCCTCACGTTCATGCAGGGAGCGCTGTTCGCGACCATGGGCGCCGGCCAGTCGATCGCCCAGGACATCCAGCACGGCTTCTTCGACCGCCTGCAGCTGACCCCGCTGCGCAGCAACGCGCTGATCGCCGGCCAGCTCGCCGGGGCCACGCTCCAGGGCGTCTTTCAGGCGATCACCTACCTGATCATCGCGCTCGCCTTCGGCGCCCATCTCGAGGCGGGGCCGGCCGGCGTGCTCGTGCTGTTCGCGCTCTCGGCGATGGTCGGGGTCGCGTTCGGCTCGATCGGGCTCGCGATCGGCCTGCGGACCGGCAACGGCGAAGCGGTCCAGGGCGTCTTCCCGCTGCTGTTCGTGCTCCTGTTCCTGAGCTCGGGGGCGCTGCCGCGCGACCTGATCGCCAACGACTGGTTCCAGACGGTCGCGACGATCAACCCGGTCAGCTATCTGATCGAGGGCTTCCGCAGCCTCTTCATCACCGGCTGGGACGGCGAGGCGCTCGCGCTGGCCTTCGGGGTGTCGCTCGGAATCCTGGCGTTCGGCATGTGGGCGGCGACCGCGGCCCTGCGGACGAGAATGGAGCGCACGTGAACCCGGTCCGGACGCGATGGGCGCGGGCGGCGCTGCGCGATCGCCTGGCGGTCGCTGCACGTGATGATCACGCAAGCCGTCGCTGTTCCTGCCGTCGCTGATCTTCCCGCTGTTCTTCTTCGCCGCCTTCGCCGGCGGGCTGTCGGCGGTCGGCGACGCGCCGAACTTCGACTACCCGAACTACACGACCTTCCAGTACATCTTCGTGCTGATGCAGTCGGCGGTCTTCGGCGGCGTCTTCACCGGCTTCTCGATCGCCGCCGACTTCGAGTTCGGCTTCGCGCGACGGATGCTGCTCGCCACCCGCAACCGCTCGTCGCTGATCGCCGGCTACGTGCTCACCGCGCTGACCCGCGCGCTGCTGGTCTGGGCGGTGGTCACGGTCGTCGCGGTCGCCACCGGGGCCGAGATCTCCGGCAGCGTCGGCGACCTGCTCGAGATCCTGTTGATCGCGGTCCTGCTCAACTTCGCCGCGACGCTGTTCGCATCCGGCCTCGCGATGCGCTTCCGCACCCTGCAGGCCGCCCCGCTGATCCAGCTCCCGGCCTTCCTGATCATCATGACCGCGCCGGTCTACGTGCCCCGGGATCTGATCCAGGGCTGGGTCGCAACGGTCGCCGACGTCAACCCGATGACGGCGATGCTCGAGGCCGGGCGCAACCTCGTCATCGGGGCCCCTGCCGAGACGCTCGCCGCGCTGGCGATCGTCGCCGGCCTGATCGCCGTGATGCTGAACTGGGCCCGCACCGGCCTGCGCCGCGCCGAAGCCGCCGGCTGAGCCCCGCCGAGATTCACCTCAACCACCCTGGAGGTGGTCAGGATGAAACTCGACGCACTAGGGTTGGGGACGTGGCTGAAGCGTGCGGTGACCGTTGCGGTGGCGGAGGGGGTCGCGCGGATCACCCTCAACCGCCCCGACTCCCTCAACGCCTGGAACGAGGAGTTCGGCCGCGACCTCGCCGCGGCGCTCGACCGGGCGCGCGAGGACGACGTCCGCGCCGTCCTGATCACCGGCGCCGGGCGGGCCTTCTCCTCCGGCGCCGACCTCGGCGAGCAGCGCGCCGGCAGCGAGGGCCGCACCGTCCCGGACCTCAGCGTCCGGTTGCGCGAGCTCTACAACCCGATCATCCTCGCGATCCGCGAGCTGCCGAAGCCGGTGGTCGCGGCGGTCAACGGCCCGGCCGCCGGGATCGGCTGCGCGCTGGCGCTCGCCTGCGACCTGATCGTCGCCGCCGAGTCGTCGTTCTTCCTGCTCGCCTTCGTCAACATCGGCCTCGTCCCGGACGGCGGCGCGACCGCGACCGTTCCGGCGCGCATCGGGGCGGCTCGCGCGGCCGAGATGGCGATGCTCGGCGAGCGGATCCCGGCGCCAACCGCGCTCGAGTGGGGCCTGATCAACCGCGTCGTCCCGGGCGACGATCTCGACGCCGCCGCCGACACGCTCGCCGCCCGGCTCGCGGGCGGCCCGACGATTGCCTACGGCCGGATCAAGGAGCTGCTCAACCGCAGCCTCTACCCCGATCTCGCCGGCCAGCTCGACGCCGAGGCTGCCGCGCAGGCCGAGCAGGGCCGCACCGCCGACTTCATCGAGGGCGTGCTCGCGTTCAGCGAGAAACGGCCGCCCAGGTTCACCGGAACCTGAGCGGCCGTGGAGCGGGACGCGGTCGCGCGGCGCCGATCCGAGTCGGCCCGCTGCGGTCCAGGCTGCGGTCGCTGGGGCGGCGCTACTCGTCGCCGCCCTCCTCATCCTGAAACGGCGGCGGGACGAACCCGCCCTTCGGCCCCTTGCCGGGCTTCTTCTCGTCCTTGGGCGGCTTCGGCTGATCGGACTCGGGCGGCGCCTGCCCGGCCTCGGCATAGGCACGGTCGAGCGTCGCCTGGACGTCGCCGAGCTGGCCGTCGTCGAAGCCCATCCGCTCCTCGAGCAGCGGGATCGCCTCGGCAGCGCGGCCGGCGCCCAGATAAGCGTTGGCGAGGTTGTACAGGGCGTAGTTGTAGGTCGAGTCGTCGCCCGAGCCGCGCAGCGAGGAGACCGCCTGCTCGAGCACCGGGATCGCCTCGTCGAAGCGCCCCTGCTCGACCAGCGCGAAACCCTGGTCGTTGAGCGCGACGCCGTCGGTGTCGTGGTCGGTCGTCGGCGCGGCGGGGGCGGCGCTGCCCTGGCCGGCCGCCGTCGCCGACTCCGACGTATCGGCGGCGGGCTGGTGGCGGTCGCGCCGCCCCGATCGCCGCCGGAGTCCTTGCCCGCGTCGCGCGCCGCGGCGCGATCACCCCCGCCGCCGCCGGAATCACCGGAGTCCGAGCCGCTCAGCGCAACCACGGCCCCAGTTCCCGCGAGCAGCGCCGCAACCGCGGCGACGGCGAGCAGGCGCCCGCGCCGCGAGCGGCCGCGGGTCATCGTCGCGGTCGGCGTGAACGGCCGGGGCTGCGCGGCCTCGGGATCGGGCTTGATCGCGTAGGCCTGGGTCGGGGCGCCCGCCGCCGGCGGCGCGTCGCGCTCGAGCTCGGCGAGCGCCGCGGCCGCGGACTCGGGCCGTGCGGCGGGGTCCGGGTCGCGCATCCGGTCCGCGAGCTTCCAGATCCCCGCACCGGCGCCGTCGCGGGCCGCGTCGGCGAGCACGACGCCGAGCGCGAAGAGATCGGAGCGCTCGCTCGCCGGCGCGCCGCGCATCACCTCGGGAGCCAGATAGGTCTCGGTCCCGATCACCTGACCGGTCCGGGTGAGCGAGGCACCGTCGGCGGGGCGCGCGATCCCGAAGTCGGTCAACCGGGCGTGGCCGTAGCGGTCGACGAGCACGTTCTGCGGCTTGATGTCGCGGTGCAGGACCCCGGCGGCGTGGATGTGTCGCAGCGCCGAGAGCAGCTCGGCGGCGAGCTGCTCGACCGGCGGCGGCTCGCCGGCGCGCAGCAGCGCCGCGAGGTCGCCCCCCTCGACGTACTCCATCACCAGCCAGGGGCGCTCGCCCGCGTCGTAGTCGTAGACGGAGACCAGGTTCGGGTGCTGGAGGGCGGCGGCGAGCTTCGCCTCGCGGGCGAAGCGCCCGAGGTAGTCGTGATCGGCGCTCAGCGTGTCGGAGAGGACCTTGATCGCGACCGACCGACTGAGGCGCTCGTCGGTCGCCAGCCAGACGACGGCCATGCCCCCGTGGCCGAGTCGGCGCTCGAGCACGTAGCGGCCGCCGATCCGGCGACCGGCGGCGAACAGGGGCGGCTCGGCGACCGCCGCCGGCGTTCGCCCCCCGCTTCCGACCTCGAGCTCATCGGTGGGCTGTTCGTCAGCGGCCACGACCCTCTGTCACTTCCCGCTGCGGGGGCGCGCTAATCCTGGGAGGCGCACGTCGAGGCAGCGGCTCCGACCTGGTCGCGGCGACTGAGCCGTCGCCCCGAGCCGGGGGCTAGATTGGTGCGTCGATGGAGGCCGTCTCCGCCCCCCCGCGCCTGACGGAGCGCTCGGCACTCGAGCTCGCCGCCGCGATTCGCTCGCGCGAGCTCACTGCGCGCGCGGTCATCGACGCGCACATCGAGCTGATCGAGGCCCGCAACCCGGCGGTGAACGCGATCGTCGCGACCCGCTTCGACGCCGCCCGCGCGGAGGCGGATGCCGCCGACGCTCTGCTCGACTCGCCCGACGCGCCCGCCGCGCCGCCGCCGCTGCTCGGCGTCCCGTGCACGATCAAGGAGTCGTTCGGACTCGCCGGGATGCCCCACACCTCGGGCTCGCTCGACCGACGCCACCGGATCGCCAAGTCCTCGGCGACCGCCGTCCAGCGGCTGATCGACGCCGGCGCGATCCCGCTCGGGGTCACCAACACGTCCGAGCTCACCCTCTGGATCGAGTCGGAGAACCGCGTCTGGGGCCGGACCGACAACGCCTACGACGCGACCCGGACTGCCGGCGGCTCATCGGGCGGCGAGGGTTCGGCCGTCGGCAGCGGCTTCGCCCCGATCGGGCTCGGCACCGACATCGGCGGCTCGATCCGGCTGCCGGCGTTCTTCAACGGCGTCTTCGGTCACAAGCCGAGCGGCGCGCTCGTCCCCCACACCGGCCACTACCCGGCCCCGAACGAGCGCGGCTCGTTCCTGCTCGGCACCGGCCCGCTGTCGCGCCGCGCCGAGGACCTGATGCCGGTGCTGCGCGCGATCGCCGGCCCCGACGGGGTCGACACCACGGTCCGCGCCGCCGAGCTCGGCGACCCGGAGGAGGTCTCGATCGAGGGCCTCCGCGTGGTGATCTCCGACGACGCGACCATGCTGCCGGTCTCGGTCGAGCTGCGCAACGCGCGACTGCGGGCGGCGCGGGCGCTGCGCGATGCCGGCGCGGTGGTCGAGCGCGTCTCGCTGCCCGCGGTGCGGACGGTGATCGAGCCCTACCTCAACGCAATGCGCGAATCCGGCGGCCTGCGCGAGCTGCTGACCGAGGGCGGCGCCGCGATCCCGGGGTTCGGCCGCCTGGTCGCCGACGCGGTTCGCGGCCGCTCGCCGTACACGACGCCGCTGCTGATGACCCTCGCCTCCGAGAACCTCGCGGCCCACATGCCCGAGCGCCTCCAGCGCCGGGCTCTCGCCGCCGAGCGCGAGCTGATCGACCGGGTCACGGAGACGATCGGGGACGGCGTGCTGCTGCACCCACCGTTCGCGCGGGTCGCGCCGCGCCATCACCGCACCTTCGGGCGCCCGTGGATGATCGCCCCGGCCGCGCTCTTCAACCTGATCGGGCTCCCGGTGACCGAGGTCCCGCTGGGCCTCAACGAGGACGGGCTACCGCTCGGCGTCCAGGTCGCGGCGGGGCTCGACCGCGATCACGTCGCGATCGCGGTCGCGGCCGAGCTCGAGCGCAGCTTCGGCGGCTGGGTCCCGCCACCCAGCCGCCGATAACCGCGCCCTGGCTACGAGTCCCTACTGAACCGTGACGGTGCCCTCCATGCCGAGGTCCTTGTGCCCGTCGATCGTGCAGTACATCTCGTAGCTCCCGGGCTTCAGGTCCACGGTCAGCTCGCCGGTGTCGCCGGGCGCGAGCGAGTCGGTGGTCTCCTCGACCCCGTTGCCCTCGATCTGGAGGTTGTGGGTGATCGTGCCGTCGTTAGTGACGTCCAAGGTCACCGAGCCGGCCTTCACGGTCGCGTCGGACGGGTCGAGCTTGTACTCGGACTCACCGATCTTCACCGTCTGTCCGCCGCCGCTCGAGGCGGTGGTCGAGCTGTCGGTCGAGGCCGCGGTCGAGCTGGTCGTCTCGGACGAGGCGCTGGTCGAGGTGCTGTCGTCGCTGCCACAGGCGGCGAGCGCGACCGGGATCGCTGCGATCGCGATCAGGGCGAGGAGCTTGCGAACCACGGATAACCTCCACAGGTTGGTCTTGGGACTTGCCTTCGACCTGACTTACGAGTGAGGGGCCTCTCGGGATTGGATCGCGCCTCCAATCCCTCTGCCCCCGGCGCCCGTAGAACCTGAAGCGTGATGCGCTCACTGTCCGATGAAGCCCTGGTCGCCGGCCTCGCCGCCGGCGACGCCGACGCGACGACCGCCTTCTTGCGGCGCTTCCAGGCGCGCGTGTTCGGGCTCGCCGTGACCATGGTCGGCGACCACGCGGTCGCTGAGGAGATCGCGCAGGAGGCGTTCACCCGCGCCTGGCGCCACTCCGGCGCCTACGACGCCCGCCGCGGCCGGGTCACGACCTGGCTGCTGGCGATCACCCGCAACCTGGCGATCGACCACCTGCGGGCGAAGCGCACCGAGCCGCTCGACCCCGACTCGATCCGCGAGACCGAGACGGCCCTGTGGGTCACCTCGCCCGCACCCCCTGGCTCCGGCGACGACCCGGGCGAGCTGCGCGAGGCGCTCGGCGAGCTGCCCGCCGAGCAGCGGCGCGCGCTGCTGCTGGCGACGCTGTACGGCTACACGGCGCGTGAGATCGGCGAGCTCGAGCAGGTCCCGCTCGGGACCGCGAAGACGCGGATCCGAACCGCCGTCCAAAAGCTTGCCGCGACCGAGGAGGAGGCCCGATGAGCCCCGCCGACTGCGAGCGGCTGCGCGAGCTCGGCGCCGAGGTCGCGCTCGGGATCGCCGACGGCGAGGACCGCGCCTGGGCGCTCGACCACCTGACCGAGTGCCCGGAGTGCCGGGCGCGGATCGAGCGGCTCTCGTCGCTGGCCGACGAGCTGCTGATGGTCGCCCCGTCGATCGAGCCGCCGAACGGCTTCGAGGCGCGGGTGACCGAGGCGATTCACGGCCCGGCACAGCAGCCGCAGCGGCGCCGACGACGCCGCTGGGCGCTGCCGCTCGCCACTGCCGCCGCGGCCGCAGCCTGCGCCGCGGCCGCGGTCTGGTTCGCGCTCGGCAACGACCGCGATCTCGCCGACTCCTATCGGGCAACGCTCGCCGTCGCCCACGGCGAGTACTTCGACGCGGCGCCGATCGAGCTCGCCGGCGGGCGGCCGGTCGGCTACGTCTACGGGTACCAGGGCCGGACGTCGTGGGTGCTCGCGGTCGTCTATGACGGCGTCCCGGGCGGCCGCTACCAGCTGCAGCTGGTCACCCGCGACGGGCGCAAGCTGCCGCTGCGCCCGCTCGTGGTCGCCGGCGGCCGGGGCAGCATCGGCGGGGCGACCCCGGTCGACTACGACCAGCTCGCCGAGGTGCGGCTGCTCGGCCCCGGTGGCCGCGAGGTCGCCGACTCCGACCTGCGCGACTAACCGTCCGTTGACGGTCCGTTCGGGTTGGAAAGCGGCCCGGCCGGGTAACGCGGCGGCATGTCAACCGCCTTGATCATCGTCATCGTCATCGCTGCCATCGTCGTCATCGCCGCGCTCGCCATGCTGCTCCGCCACCGCGCTGCCGAGCGCGAGATCGAGCAGGAACGGCTGTCCGGAGAGGCGGTCGCCCACCGCGACCAGGCCGACGCCAACGTCTCCCGCGCGCGCGAGCGCGGTCGGGAGGCCGACGTTCACCGCCGCCAGGCCGAGGAACACGCCGCCCGCGCGGAGGAGCACGCGGCGGCCGCGACCGAGCACTCCGAGAAGGCCACGAACCTCGAGCAGCAGGTGCGCACGGCCGGGGAAGCCGCCGCGTTTCATGACGAGCAGGCGGCCGAGCGTGAGGAGCAGCTCGAGCGGCCGTAGTTGGGCCCGGCACTGGCGCTCGACTGATCCGAGGGCGAGCGGCGAGCGGCGGACGGCGAGCGCCAGCCTGCGCCCTGAGCCGCGGGCGCATTCTCCCGATGCGCACCGACAACCGCCCATCCCGCCCCCCACTGCCGTAAATTTGTCTGGGTGAGCGAGCCGCGCCTGCGCGATCGGCCGTTGCGGCAACGCGCGGCCGGTCTGTATGACCCTACTTTCGAGCATGACGCTTGCGGCGTCGCCTGCGTCGCGCGCCTCGACGGCGAGCCGCGCCACGACGTGATCGAGCTGGCGCTGACCGCCCTCGACGACCTCGAGCATCGCGGCGCCGCCGGGCGCCGACCCGACCACGGGCGATGGCGCCGGAGTCCTCGTCCAGCTGCCCCATTCGTTCCTGCGCGCCCGCGCCGCCGATTTCGGGATCACGCGCGCCCAGCTCCCCGACCCGGGCAGCGTCGCGGTCGCCTCGTGCTTCTTGGCCCGCGACCCGAGCCTCTGGGAGCACCAGCAGCGCGCGCTCGAGCAGGCGGTCATCGCCGCCGGCCAGCAGCCGCTCGGCTGGCGGGAGGTCCCGGTCGACCTCGCCGCCTGCGGGCGCTCGGCCCGCGACGTCGCCCCCGAGTTCCGCCAGCTCCTGGTCGGAGCCGGGCCCGACGTGATCGACCAGGATGAGTTCGAGCGCCGCCTCTTCGTCGCCCGCCGGATCGCCGAGCTCGAGGCCGGCCCCGGCTTCTCGGTGCCCAGCTTCTCCTCGCGCACGCTCGTCTTCAAGGGGATGCTGAGCGCGCCGCAGCTCGCCCGCTTCTACGCCGACCTGCGCGACCCGGAGCTGCAGAGCGCGCTCGCGGTCGTCCACTCGCGCTTCTCGACCAACACCTTCCCGAGCTGGGAATTGGCGCAGCCGCTGCGGCTGCTCGCCCACAACGGGGAGATCAACACGGTCGCCGGCAACGTCAACTGGATGCGCGCCCGCGAGGCCGCGCTGCACTCGGAGCTGTTCGGCCCCGATTTGGAGCGGTGCCTGCCGCTGATCCCCGAGGGCAGCTCCGACTCCGCCGCCTTCGACCGCGTGCTCGAGCTGCTCTCGCTCGCCGGCCGGCCCCTGACCCAGTCGATGATGATGATGATCCCGGCCGCCCACGAGCACAGCGACGACATGGCGGACGAGCTCGACGCCTTCTACCGCTACAGCTCCTCGGTGATCGAGCCCTGGGACGGCCCGGCGGCGATGGTCTTCTCCGACGGCCGCGTGCTCGGCGCCTGCCTCGACCGCAACGGCCTGCGCCCGGGCCGCTGGCTGGTCACCGACGAGGGCGTCGTCGTGCTCGGCTCCGAGGCCGGCGTGCTGCCCGTCGACCCGGCGAAGGTCGTGCGCCGCGGCCGCCTCCACCCCGGCCGCCTGTTCGTCGTCGACCTCGAGCGCAAGCTGCTGCAGGCCGACGGCGAGGCCGAGCTCGAGGTCGCCGCGCGGCGCCCGTACCGCCGCTGGTGCGACGAGGGCGAGATCAGGATGACCGAGCTCGAGGCGCGGGCGGTCAGCGAGCCGACCGAGCCGCTGCGCGCTCGCCAGCTGGCGCTCGGTTACAGCCAGGAGGACCTGCGGGTGCTGATCTCGCCGGCGGCCGAGGCCGGGATCGAGCCGACCGGCTCGATGGGCAACGACCTCGCGCTCGCGGCGCTCTCGGAGCGCGAGCCGTCGCTGTTCAGCTACTTCAAGCAGCGCTTCGCGCAGGTCACCAACCCGCCGATCGACTCGGTGCGCGAGTCGATCGTGATGAGCCTCGAGTCGCGGATCGGCTCCGAGGGCAACATGCTCTCCGAGGGCCCCGAGCACGCGATCCAGCTCGTGCTGAGCCACCCGGTGCTGAACAACGAGGAGCTCGAGCGAATCGCCAGCCCTTCGCACCCCTCGCTGCGCGCGACGACCCTCGACGCGACCTGGCCGCTGGCCGACGGGCGCCAGGGCCTCGAGGCCGCGCTCGACCGGATCGCGCGCGAGGCGAGCGCCGCGATCACCGGGCGGGCCAACCTGATCGTCGTCTCCGACCGCGCGCTCGGCCCCGACCGGGTCCCGATCCCGGCGATGCTGGCGCTCGGCGCCGTGCACCAGCACCTCGTCGCCGAGGGCAC
Source organism: uncultured Solirubrobacterales bacterium (assembly GCA_963828755.1). Classification (GTDB taxonomy): domain Bacteria; phylum Actinomycetota; class Thermoleophilia; order Solirubrobacterales; family 70-9; genus WHSW01. The sequence goes on from CAWHFY010000004.1 coordinate 24,489, forward strand.
CCGCCTGCAGACCAGCATCGTGGTCGAGACCGGCGAGGCGCGCGAGATCCACCACATCGCGGCCCTGGTCGGCTACGGGGCCGCCGCGGTCAACCCGTACCTGCTGTTCGAGTCGCTCACCGACCTGCACGGCCGCGCCGAGCTGCCGGACGACCTCTCGCACGAGCAGGCGACCGAGCAGCTGCTGCAGGCGATCCGCAAGGGCCTGCTCAAGGTGATGTCGAAGATGGGGATCGCGACCATCCAGAGCTACTGCGGCGCCCAGATCTTCGAGGCCGTCGGGCTCGACCGCGAGCTCGTCGACCGCTACTTCGGCGGTACGCCTTCGGCGGTCGGCGGGGTCGGCCTCCACGAGCTCGGCGCCGAGGCGCTCGAACGCCACGCCCGCGCCTACCCCGAGCGCCACGGCCGCAGCCTGCCGGAGCACGTCGAGGACTCGCTGCTGCCCGCGGCGCACGCGAAGCTGCTGCCCCAGGGCGGCGTGTACGCCTGGCGGCGCGACGGCGAGCGCCACGCCTGGGACCCGCAGACGATCGCCGCGCTGCAGCTCGCGGTGCGCGCGAACGGCGCTCAACAGCGGCGGGGCACGCGGGCGACGGCACCGAGGCGCACGAGCGCTACGAGGAGTTCCGCGCGCGCGTCGACGAGGAGAACGGCGCGCTCGCGATGCTGCGCGGGGTGCTCGAGGTGAAGCCCGCCGGGCCGCCGCTGCCGATCGAGGAGGTCGAGACGGCGAAGGAGATCCTGAAGCGCTTCACGACCGGCGGGATGAGCCTCGGAGCGCTCGGCCCGGAGGCACACGAGACGCTCGCGGTCGCGATGAACCGGCTCGGCGGGATGTCGAACTCGGGCGAGGGCGGCGAGGACATCCGCCGCTACCGGCCCGACCCGAACGGCGACCAGCGCCGCTCGCGAATCAAGCAGGTCGCCTCGGGGCGGTTCGGGGTCACCGTCCACTACCTCTCCTCGGCCGACCAGATCCAGATCAAGATCTCGCAGGGCGCGAAGCCCGGCGAGGGCGGCCAGCTGCCCGGCCACAAGGTCGATCCCTACATCGCCCAGCTGCGCTTCGCGACCCCGGGCGTCGGGCTGATCTCGCCCCCGCCCCACCACGACATCTACTCGATCGAGGACCTCAAGCAGCTGATCTACGACCTGCGCTCGGCGAACCCGCACGCCACCGTCTCGGTCAAGCTCGCCGCCGAGGCCGGGGTCGGCACGGTCGCCGCCGGGGTCGCCAAGGCCGGCGCCGACCACGTCGTGATCGCCGGCCACGACGGCGGCACCGGCGCGTCGCCGCTCTCGTCGATCCAACAGGCGGGCGTCCCCTGGGAGATCGGCCTCGCCGAGACCCAGCAGACGCTGCTTCGCAACGACCTCCGCAACCGGATCATCGTCCAGGTCGACGGCGGCATGCGCACCGGCCGCGACGTGATCATCGGAGCGATGCTCGGGGCCGACGAGTTCGGCTTCTCGACCGCGCCCTTGATCGCGACCGGCTGCATCATGATGCGCGTCTGTCACCTCAACACGTGCCCGGTCGGGGTCGCGACCCAGGACCCGGAGCTGCGCGCCCGCTTCGCCGGCCGCCCCGAGCACGTCGTCAACTACCTCTACCTCGTCGCCGAGGACGTCCGCGAGCACCTCGCCCGCCTCGGCATCCCGACCCTCGAACAGGCGATCGGCAGGGTCGAGCTGCTCGCTCACAAGCAGCTCTCCGAGCCGCAGGGCCACAAGCGCCGCCTGCTCGACCTCTCCGACCTGATCGTCGTCCCGCCGACCGTCGACCGCAACGCGCCGCGCCATCGCGTCCGCGGCCCCGAGCCGCCGGACCCCCACTTCGACGTTCGCGAACTGATCGACGAAGCGGCCGGCGCGATCGGCGGCGGCGAGCCGGTCCGGATCGAGCGCCGGATCACCAACGTCGACCGCACCGCCGGCGCCCGGCTCTCGCACGAGCTCGTCGCGAGGCACGGCCCAGAGGGCCTCGCCGACGACACGGTGGAGGTCGCGCTCACGGGTTCGGCCGGGCAGAGCTTCGGCGCCTTCCTCGCCCCCGGAGTGACGATCGCGCTCGAAGGCGAAGCCAACGACTACGTCGGCAAGGGCCTCTCCGGCGGCGTGCTCGCCGTGTACCCGGCGACCACTTCGACGTTCGTCGCCTCCGAGAACGTGATCATCGGCAACGTCGCCCTCTACGGCGCGACCAGCGGCCGCGCCTTCTTCAGCGGGCTCGCCGGCGAGCGCTTCGGGGTCCGCAACTCCGGCGCCCTGTGCGTGGTCGAGGGCGTCGGCGATCACGGCTGCGAGTACATGACCGGCGGCCGCGCCGCGATCCTCGGACCGACCGGGCACAACTTCGCCGCCGGGATGAGCGGCGGGATCGCCTGGGTCCACGACCCGGACGACCTGCTTCCGTCCCGCGCCAACACCGAGCTCGTCGATCTCGAGCCGATGAACAACGTTGGCGTCGACGAGCGGGACGAGCTCTACGCGCTGGTCAGCGAGCACCTCGCTCGCACCGGATCCGAGGTGGCGGCGCACCTGCTCGGCGACTGGGAGGTCTCCTTGGCCCAGTTCGTGCGGGTGATCCCGCGCGAGTACGCCCGCGCGCTCGAGCGCCGCGATGAGATCGGCGGCCCGAAGACCTCTGAGTTCAGGACGCTCGCAGCGTGAGCTCGACATACGCGGAGCCGGGCCGATGAGCCGCGATCCGCGTGCGTTCATGGAGATCCACAGGGTCCCGGACCCCGAGCGCGACCCGACCGAGCGCGTCAAGGACTACGGCGAGATCTTCGGCGTCCTGCCGGCCGAGGAGCTGCGCCTCCAGGGGGCGCGTTGCATGGACTGCGGGGTGCCGTTCTGCAACTCCGCCTGCCCGCTCGGCAACCTGATCCCGGACTGGAACGACCTCGTGCGCCGCGACGACTGGCGCGCGGCGTGCGACCAGCTGCACGCGACCAACAACTTCCCCGAGTTCACCGGCCTGATCTGCCCCGCCCCGTGCGAGTCGGCATGCGTGCTCGCGATCGATGACGACCCGGTGATGATCAAGCAGATCGAGTACGCGATCGTCCACCGCGGCTTCGAGGAGGGCTGGATCGTCCCCCGCCCGCCCGCGCAGCGCACCGGGCGCTCGATCGCGGTCATCGGCTCCGGCCCCGCCGGGCTCGCCGCCGCCGCCGAGCTCAACCAGGTCGGGCACACCGTCACGGTCTACGAGCGCGACGAGGCGCCCGGCGGGCTGATGCGATTCGGCGTTCCCGACGCGAAGCTCGAGAAGTGGATGATCGACCGCCGGGTCGAGCTGCTCGAGGCCGAGGGTGTGAAGTTCGAGTACGGCGCCCACGTGGGCGTCAACGTCGACGCCGAGGAGCTCGCCGCGGCCACCGACGCGGTCGTGGTCGCGATCGGCTCGCGGGTCGAGCGCGACTTCGAGGCCCCGGGGCGCGAGCTGGACGGGGTCCACTTCGCCATGGACTACCTCTACCAGCGCAACCGCTGGGTCGCGCGGTCCGCGGGCAATCCGGCTCCTGAGCCCGCCGCCGGCGAGGCGATCAGCGCCCAGGGCAAGCACGTCGTCGTGATCGGCGGCGGCGACACGGGGATGGATTGCGTCTCCAACGCCAACCGCGAGGGGGCGATCTCGGCCACGCTGCTGGACGTCTACCCCGAGGTGCCGTCGAACGGCCGCTACCCGGACACCCCGTGGCCGCTGGCGCCGAAGCGCTCGTTCACCACGTACGCGCTCGACGAGGGCGGCGAGCGCCGCTTCGGCCACCAGGTGATCGGGCTCGAGGGCGCCGACGGCCGGGTGACGAAGCTGATCGGCCGCCAGGTCACCGGCAGCTCCTCGCGGACGCTGGAGCCGGTGGCCGACAGCGAGTTCGAGCTGCCCGCCGACCTGGTGCTGATCGCGATCGGCTTCGTCCATCCGGCGCACGACGACGTCGTCGGTGCGCTCGGGGTCGGCACCAACCGCCGCGGCAACGTCGACGCGAAGGCGTTCGAGACCTCGCGCGCCGACGTCTGGGCGGCGGGCGATGCCCGCATCGGTCAGTCGCTGATCGTCACCGCGATCGCCGAGGGCCGCCGCTGCGCCCGCGCGATCGACCGCCGCCTGCGCGAGAGCGCCTAGACGAAGCCGCGGGCGAGCCGCCGTTGTGGACGCGCTGCGCGTGCGCCGGGCGGCCATGGTCATACTCGTCAACGAGCCCGAGGCCGCGAGCGATCTTGCGCATCTCGGCGTCCTGCTCGGAGCTGACGAAGGTGACCCCGGTCCCGTCGCGGCCGGCGCGGGCCGTGCGCCCGACCCGGTGCACGTAGGCGTCGCTGTCGCCCGGGGCGTCGTAGTTGATCACGTGGGTGATGTCATCGACGTCGATCCCGCGGGCGGCGACATCGGTCGCGACGAGCGTGTCGACGTGGCCGGCGGCGAAGCGGGCAAGGGCCCGGTTGCGCTGGTTCTGGGTCTTGTTGCCGTGCATCGCCACGGCGTCGACGCGGTGCTTGGCGAGCCGCTTGACCAGCCGGTCGGCGCCGTGCTTGGTACGGACGAAGACGAGCGTGCGGCCGCTGTCGGCGGCGCGGAGCTCCGCGACCAGGGCCTCGACCTTGCCGGCCTGGTCGAGGTGGACGAAGCGGTGCGCGACCTCACCGCGATCGGCCTCGACCGGCTCGTGCACGTGGCGCGCCGGATCGTTGGTGTAGGCACGGGCGAGTTCGCCGGCCGCGGCCTCGAGGGTCGCGGAGAAGAACAGCGTTTGGCGGTCGCCAGGGGTCTGATTGACGATCCTGTCGACCGCCGGGCGAAAGCCCATGTCGAGCATCCGGTCGGCCTCGTCGATGACGAGGATCCGCAGCTCTCCGAGGTCGAAGGCGCGGCGGTTGAGCAGGTCCTCGAGCCGGCCGGGGGTGGCGACGATGATGTGCGCGCGAGCCGCGTCACGGGCCTGCTTCTCGAGCCCGACGCCACCGAAGACGGCGGCGACGCGGAGCTTGCGCGCCGCGGCCAGCGGGGCGATCTCCTCCTCGATCTGCAGGGCGAGCTCGCGGGTGGGCGCGAGGATGAGCGCGGCGGGCATCAGGTCGTCGGGCTCGATGCACTCGGCCAGCGGCACGCCGAAGGCGAGCGTCTTGCCCGATCCGGTGGGTGACTGGACGAGTACGTCGGAGCCGTCGAGGACATCGCCGATGACGAGCTCCTGGACCGCGAACGGCGCGGTGATCCCGCGCTTTGTGAGCGCGTCCACGACAGGACGCGTGACGCCGAGGTCGGCGAACGAAGACATATTGGGTGCACTCCTTATGTATGTGCGGTGGGAATCCTGAGACCCGGACGCACTCACGAGTGCACGGAAGAAACGGAACTCCTCGAGCGCCCGATTGGCACTCGACAATGTCTACGGTAGCAGGGGATTCGCGAAACGCCCGCTGAGGCCGGCGACGACGCGCTCCAAGTTGCACTCCTCGCCGGCCAGCGAGCGCTGCAGTTGGTCGGCCGGTTCGGCGACCAGGAGCTCGACCTGATCGAGCTCGTGCTCGCAGCCGAGCTCGCGCGCGTGCGGCCGGCAGGCCTCGACCGCGAGGGTCGGCGATCTCGGCGACCGGGGTCGCCCGCTCGCGGACCGGGTCCAGCAGCTCGCCGACGACGCCGTCGCGGGCGGCGCGGAAGCGATTCTCCTCGAGCAGCTCGGGCGCCTCGACCAGCGCCGCCGGGGCGTGGGCGTCGAGCGCCTCGAGCCGGACCAGCGACTGGGTCAGCGCGGTCAACGCGCCCGCGCGCCACGCCTCTGCCTGGGTATCCATCACTCGGACCTCGATCGTGCCGAAGCGCGGTTGCAGGCGCAGGTCCCACCAGATGAACCCCGGGTCCGGGAAGGCGCCGCAGGCGATCAGCGTCTCGAGCGCCGCCACGTAGGCGCGATAGTCAGCGAAGACCCGCGGGATGCCGCTGCGCGGAAACGCCTGAAAGATCGGGGTCCGGGTCGACGCGATGCCGCTGTCGCGACCCTGCCAGTAGGGCGAGTTGGCCGAGAGCGCCAACAACAGCGGCAGGTGCACGCGCATCCGGGCCAGCGTCGCGGTCGCCAGCTCGGGATCGCCGATCGCGACGTGGACGTGCATCGCGAAGGTCGGCTCGCGGCGGGCGAGCTCGCGCATCGAGTCGTGCAGGTAGCGGTAGCGATCCTCGGGTGAGACCCTGGTCTGATCCCAGGTCACGAACGGATGCGTCCCGGCGCCGGCCAGGGCGCGATCGAGCGGCGCCAGCTCCGCCACCAGGCGGGAACGGATCGACGCGAGCTCCGCCGCGGCCGCCGCCGCGGTCGGCGCCGGGGCCGTCTCGAACTCGATCGTCGCCGCGTGGGTCTCGGCGCTGAGCCTGGCGGCCAGCTCCGGGCTGAGCCGTTCACGGAGCTCAGGAAAGCCCTGGTCGAGCCCCCAGCCTTCGCGATCGAGCAGCATCACCTCCTCCTCGACCCCGACCGAGAAGTCCTGACCGCCTGCGTTCCATCGCGCCCATCCGGGCAGTGCGGCGTCGCTCACGCAGGTGGTGCTACCCGGTCGTCGGTGTCCTGATCGCGGCCTCGACCAATGATCGAAGCAGGGCGATCCCGGCGGCGCGGTCGGTGTCGAACTCCGCGTGCCACTGCACCCCGAGGAAGAGCGGCCGGCCCGGGTCCTCGATCGCCTCGATCACGCCGTCGGGCGCGAGCGCCGTGGCCTCGAGCCCGGCGCCGAGCCGCGCGATCGCCTGATGGTGAAAGCTGTTCACATCGAGGGTCGTCTCGCCGATGATCCGTTCGAGCACGCTTCCCGGCCTCGATCTCGACCGGGTGCGTCCAGCGCTCGCCCGGGACTCGCTGGCGATGGTGCAGCGGGCTCTCGGCGTCGCCGTCGCCGAGATGCTGGACCAGGTCGCCTCCCCTCGACACGTTGAGCACCTGGGCGCCTCGGCAGATCCCGAGGACCGGAAGCTCGCGCCGGTCCGCCTCGCGCGCGAGCGCGAGCTCGAAGCGGTCGAGCCGGTGCCAAGTCGGGCCGAGCTTCGGGTCGCGGCGCGCCCCGTACTCGGCCGGATCGAGGTCCGGACCGCCGGAGAAGCAGATGCCGTCGAGCCGATCGAGCAGCGACGGGATCGCCTCGGGCGCCGACGGCGGCAGCACGACCGGCGCCGCGCCGACGAGCTCGAGCGCGTTCGTATACGTGATCCCGAGCGCCATCTCGGCGCGGAACGGCTCGTTGACCGGGGCAGCGTTCGCGTACTCCAGCGGTCGCACCTCGGATGTCGTGATCCCGATCAGGGGCCTGATCTCGACGTAATTCCCGCTCGTTGCCGCTTGACACACCGACAATCCGGGCCCTCTGACAACAGGGCGAACCGATCACGGCTAGATTTGGACTTCCGGACAGAGGGGGCGATCGGACGCCCCCCTAGGCTCAAACCTCACTCTGAGACCCGACCACGCACGGGTCCCGCCCGGATGCGGGACCGTTGCCCTGTAGGAGGATTTACACACCGATGACGAGGATCCGGCAGCAGAACCTGACCGCCACGCAGTGGAGCTCGAACGGCGAGGCGCTCGGCACCGTCGACCTGACCGAGGAGGCGAACAATCCGTTCGGCGCCAACGTCTTCTCGCCCGCGGTGCAAAAGGACCGCCTCTCGAAGGACACGTACAAGAAGCTGCAGTCGGTGCTCGCCACCGGCGAGGCGCTCGACACCGACCTCGCGGACGAGGTCGCCGAGGCGATGAAGGAGTGGGCCCTGGAGCGCGGCGCCACCCACTACACGCACGTGTTCCAGCCCCTGACGGGCCTCACCGCGGAGAAGCACGACTCGTTCTTCGAGCCCGACGGCGAGGGCGGCGCGGTCGCCGACTTCTCCGGCAAGGAGCTGATCCAGGGCGAGCCGGACGCATCGTCGTTCCCGACCGGCGGCATCCGCGCCACCTTCGAGGCGCGCGGCTACACCGCCTGGGACCCGACCAGCCCCGCGTTCATCCTCGAGAACCCGAACGGGAGCCTCCTCTGCATCCCGACGGCGTTCGCGTCGTGGACGGGCGAGGCGCTCGACGCCAAGATCCCGCTGCTGCGCTCGATGGACGCGCTCTCGAAGTCGGCCATCCGGGCCCTGCAGATCCTCGGCGACGATGAGGCGCAGCGCGTCTTCACCACCGTCGGCCCGGAGCAGGAGTACTTCCTGATCGACGAGCAGTACTTCTTCGAGCGCCCCGACCTGGTGACCACCGGGCGGACCCTGTTCGGCGCCAAGCCGCCGAAGGGCCACGAGCTCGACGACCACTACTTCGGCTCGATCCCGGAGCGCGTGCTCGCCTACATGCTCGACTGCGAGACCGAGCTGCGCAAGCTCGGCGTTCCGGTCAAGACCCGCCACAACGAGGTCGCCCCGGGCCAGTACGAGCTCGCGCCGATCTTCGAGAACTCGAACGTCGGCTCCGACCACCAGCAGCTGACGATGCAGGTGATGCAGAACGTCGCCCGCAGGTACGGGCTCGTCTGCCTGCTGCACGAGAAGCCGTTCGCCGGCGTCAACGGCTCCGGCAAGCACAACAACTGGTCGATGGGCACCGACACCGGGCACAACCTCATGGAGCCCGGCGATACCCCGGCGCAGAACATCAGCTTCCTGTTCTTCTGCACCGCGGTGATCCAGGCGGTCAACAAGCACCAGGGCCTGCTGCGGGCCTCGGTCGCCAACCTCGGCCAGGACCACCGCCTCGGTGCCAACGAGGCGCCGCCGGCGATCATCTCGATCTTCCTCGGCGCCGAGCTCGACACGGTGTTCGAGTCGATCGTGTCGGGGGAGGGCAGCGGCAACACCGAGGACACGACGCTCGGCCTCGGCACGCCGGTGCTGCCGCCGCTGCCGATGCACGGCGGCGACCGCAACCGGACCTCGCCGTTCGCCTTCACCGGCAACAAGTTCGAGTTCCGGGCGCTCGGGTCGAGCATGTCGCTCGCCTTCCCGAACACGGTCCTCAACACGATCGTCGCCGAGGCGATCGACGACCTCGCCGACAAGGTCGAGAAGCAGGTGGGCTCCGGTGAGAGCATCGAGGACGCGGTCCGCGCGGTGGTCAAGGAGTCCTACGGCGCCAACGGGCAGATCGTGTTCGGCGGCGACAACTACGACGAGGCCTGGCACGCCGAGGCCGAGAGGCGCGGGCTCAAGAACCTGCGCACGACGCCCGACGCGCTGCCCGAGGTGCTCGCCCCGGCGACGATCGCGGCGTTCGGCCACTACGCGGTGCTCTCCGAGCGCGAGCTCGAGTCGCGCTACGAGGTCTGGCTCGAGCAGTACATCGTCAACGCGAACATCGAGGCCGAGACGGCCGAGGCGATCGCGCGAACGATCATCCTGCCCGCCGCACTGCGCCACCTGGCGCTGCTCGATGCGGCCGGCGCCGGTGACCTCGGCGGCGACGTCAAGGAGCTGCTCGACGAGCTCAACGCAGCGATCAAGGAGCTCGACTCGGCGAACCACTACCCGGACGGAGTCGAGGGCCTCGAGCTCGCCGTGTACGCGCGCGACAACCAGCTGACCGCGATGACGGCTGTGCGCGAGGCGGCCGACAAGCTCGAGGGCGTCGTCGCCGACGACCTCTGGCCGCTGCCGAAGTACTCGGAGATCCTGTTCGTCCGCTAGCCCCTGGAGGGCTGGCGGACGGTCTCCGCTACGCCTCCGCTTCACCCTCGGCGCTCAGCGGCCGAACGCGTCGACCAAGAACGGCTTCACCGTCTTCAGGAAGTCATTGCGCCCCGGGCTCGCGATCAGCGGGTCGAGGTGGCTGGTCGTGTCCTCGCGGTTGACCAGGGTCGACTGCTTCTTGGTCGTCTTCGTCCGCCGGATGAAGTTGCGCGCGCCCTTCAGGACATCGCCGCCGGTGTCATCGGTCTGGAAGACGTAGAAGGGCAGGTCCACCTCGTGGGTGTGCTCGAGCCGCAGCTTCAGGAACCGGGCGACGTCGTTCATCCGCATCTGGTCGGCGCCGTTGGCGTCGATCGTGATCTTGCGCGGGAAGAACCACTCGACCCCGTTGGTCGGCTCCTGCGCGAACGTGTCGGCGATCCGGCTCACCGGCGTGATGCTGTCGGCGTCGTCCCAGTCGGCCGGGCTGACCGACGTGTCGAGCGCGCCGCTGTGGACGTGCAGGAGGCTGAGGTCGTCGGGCGAGGTGTCGCTGTCGAAGGCGTAGCCGAGGATCGCCCGGTTGGTCGCGGGCACGGCCGGCTTGAATTCGGCCGGAAGCAGCGGGAAGTTCTGCAGCAGCGAGCCGTCCGCGGTCGGCGCCAGCTTCGCGAACAGGCCGCCGACCTCGGCGAACAGGCCCGCCGCCTCGGGGACACCGATCCCGAGCAGGTCGATGAACGGGCTGTCGTTCGCGAGCAGTGCGACCTGCTCCTGGGCCTGGGCGAGGTTGTACGGATCGAAGCTGCCCAAGAGGCCACCGTCGATCAGCACCGTGCCCGCGAGGTCCTTGTAGCCGGGGCGGCCGTGAAAGTCCCAGGCCGCGTACGAGATCGCCAGCGAGGCGCCGACCGAGTGCCCGCCGAGGATCACGTCGTGACCCTGCTTGCGGGCCCGCTTGACCACGGCGCGCACGTCGTCGAGGGCCACCTCCATCCCCCATTCCCGGGCGAACCCGAACTGCGATGCGTCGAGGAAGTCGTAGTGGTCGGGCGGCGTCGCGCCGTTCAGCCAGCCGAGGTAGTAGTCGAAGACCTCCTGGGGCGACTTCGTCCCGGCGAGGCCCTCCTTGAACGTCGCCGTGTCCTCGAGGGCGTTCTCGCGCCGGTCGATGGCCCACACCTGCAGGTCCGGGACGTTGCGAGCGAGCCAGCGGCCGTCCAGGGTGAAGTCGCCGGCGCCGCCCGAGGTGCCGGGCATCAGGACGAGCACGTGATCGGCCGAGCGCGGGCCGAACTCGTGCACGGTGACCTGGTTGAACTGCGCGGGCCCCGGCGCCGGCGGGGTGGCGACCGTGCTCACCCGCTCCTTGACCGCGGCCGAGCCGGAGGACGCGAGAGCGCAGGCGGCCAGCGCCGCCGCGGCGCACGCCCCGACGACACGCGCCCCCGCCCTCACGTGGTTACTTGGCCTCGGCCTCGAGTCGCTTGCGCGCCTTCAGCACCGCGGGCACCGAGCAGCGCACGACCTTGGCGATCTCGCCGTTGGGACGGTCCGGATCGCGATCGATCTCGAAGTCGATCAGCGCCGTGGTGCGGATCTTCGCCCGCTCCTCGAGCGTCGCCGTGCTCGGCGCTGCCGCGTCGGCCTCCTCGGTCGCCAGCGCGCGGCGGCAGGACAGGCAGTACGTCTTGCCGCCCTTCTTGACCCAGCCGGCGGGCGGGCCCTTGCGCTCATGGCCGGGCATCTGCCGGCTGATCACGCCACAGCGCGCGCAGTGGAACTCGGTCGAGCTGCCACGGCTGCGAGTCGTCTTGTTGATCCGAGGATGAGTGCCGGTGTCGGCGGCAGAAGACATCTGTACTCCTTGTGAGCGTTGAGAAGATCCGAGGACCCGGACAGCACTCACTGGCGCACGGGAACTGACTCGGGGGTCGCCCCTACGCGACCCAGGGGACTAATAAAGGTAGCAAATCCGAGCCCTAGTAACAAGTGTTACGAAAACGCCAAGAGAGGCCCGGGTGCGGCTCATGACCCGGCGCCCGGGGCGCCCGGTCGCGCCCGGTACCGTCCGTGGTGATGGTCGATTCAGACGAGCCGAGCGGCAAGGGCCCGACCAAGGGCCGCGTGGCCCGCACCGCGATGCTCGGCCGCGTCGCCGCCGGCGGCGCCGCGCGCTGGGCGGGCGACCGCCTCGATCGCGGCTCCGACGACGACCGTAAGCGCCGCCGCGGCGACCGCGTCGTCGCGACGATCGACTCGCTCGTCGATCAGCTCGCGGTCATGCGCGGGGCCGCGATGAAGGCCGGCCAGGTGCTCTCGACGATCGAGTTCCCCGGCCTCGACCCCGACCAGGCCGAGTACCTGCAGCAGCGGCTCGCCTCCCTGCGCGACAACGTCCCCGCGGTCGGCTGGAAGGAGATCCGCGGGGTCCTGGCCGACGAGTGGGGCTCCGATCCCGAGCAGGTCCTGGCTGAGATCGACCCGGTCCCGGCCGCCGCGGCCAGTATCGGCCAGGTCCACCGGGGCCGCAGCAAGGACGGCGCCGAGGTCGCGGTGAAGGTCCAGTACCCGGGAATCGCCGAGGCGGTCGAGTCCGACATGCGCAACCTGCGGATGCTCTCACCGGTGCTGAAGCGGCTGATGCCCGGGCTCGAGATCAAGGATGTGCTCGCCGAGCTGGCCCAGCGGGTGATCGAGGAGTGCGACTACGAGCTCGAGGCTGGGAACCACCGCCGCATCGCGCGCTTTTGGCGGCGCCACCCGTTCATCCACGTGCCGGGCGTCGACACCTCGCTCAGCCGCCGCCGGGTGCTGGTCACCGAATGGGTCGACGGGATCGGCTTCGACGAGGTCGCCGAGCGGCCCGAGCCGATCCGCGATCGCTATGCCGAGATCATCTACCGCTTCTTCTACGCCAACGCCGCCGAGCTCGACGTGGCGCTGGGCGACCCGCACCCGGGCAACTACCTGTTGCGCGACGACAACCGGGTCTCGTTCTTCGACTTCGGCATGCTGCGCGACCTGCCGCGCACCTACCTGCGCCAGGAGGGCCGCGTGTTCGCCGCGATCCGCGACTCCGACGGACCGGCGCTGGTCGAGGCGATGCGCGAGCTCGGCTACCTGCCCGGGCTCTCGGCCGAGTGGGATGCCGGCGTCCTGGTCGAGGGCATGCGCGAGGCCGGCTGGTGGTTTCTGGACCCGCAGCCGCGCCGCCTCGCCCCCGAGGACCTGTGGCGCGGCACGGAGTCGCTTCGCGACGGCTCGCAGGCCGACGCCTACGAGCAGCTGCGCCGGATGACGCTGCCGCCCGAGGCGCTGCTGTTGCGGCGGATGGAGGGCCTGCTGTTCCAGATCGCGTCGACCGTCCGCGCCGAGGCCGACTGGGGAGCGCTGCTCCGTGAGCTGCGTCGAGGGCGGTGCGCCCGCGACCGAGCTCGGGCGCGAGCACGCCGCCTGGCTCGCCGAGCGCCGCTGACCGGAGCCCGGCCACGAAGCTGCTGAGCTGGAACGTCGCCGGGCGCACGAAGCTGCTCGACGACCAGGCCGCCGCGGTCGCTCGCCAGGACGCCGACGTCGTCTGCCTGCAGGAGATCCGCCCGAGCACCCGCGGCCGCTGGGCGACGGCGCTCGCCGAGGCCGGGCTGGGCCATGCGCTCGACTCGGGCCGCTTTCGCAACGGGCGTCGCCTCTTCAACCTGACCTGCTCGCGCTGGCCGCTCACCGAGCTTCCCGCGATCGCCGCGCCGCATCCGGAGCGGGTGCTCTCGACCGTGGTCGAGACGCCGTACGGGCTGCTCGACCTTCATAACGCCCACGTGCCTCCGGCGCAGAGCCGCGGCTTCACCAAGGTCGAGACGTGCGAGGCGATCCACGAGCGGCTCGCCCGGCCTGCGGACCGCCACCGGATCCTCTGCGGCGATCTGAACACGCCGCGCGCCGAGACCACCGAGGGCGAGGTGATCACCTTCGCCGCCAACCACCCCGAGTCAGTCGCCTCAACCGCGGCGCGGCTCGGCTACGCCTCGCAGGGGCCGGAGCGCTGGGACGCGGCCGAGCGCGGGGTCACCGCCGGCCTCGCGGCGTGGGACCTCACCGACTGCTTTCGGCTGCTCAACGGCTGGGAGCGTCAGGATGCGAGCTGGGTCTTTCACACCCGGGCGCGCCGCAAGGCGGCTTTCCGGCTCGATCACGTGCTCGCCTCCGCCGGGCTCGGCGTCGAGTGGTGCGACTACCAGCACGGGTGGCGCGAGCTCGGGCTGAGCGACCACTCCGCGATCGAGGCGGTGTTCGCCCCGGCGAACGTTCCCTAGTCGTGGACCTGCGCCACCAGCTCGGCGGCGTGCTCGATTCCCAGCTCCTCGAGGCGCTCGACGATCTGGGAGTCGGGGGTGCCGCCGAGGCGCATCTGCGCGATGATCACCCGGACCCCCTCGGGCACGTCTTCCTCGGGCTCGCTACGGCGAAAGCGGCGGCGCAACGGACCGGACAAACGCGACGCCGATCGCAGTTCCTCCTGGGCGCGCTCGACCTCGTCGAGGGGGTTCGGCAGCCCCGCCGCCAGGTCGATCGGACCGGGCGGCTCCGGATCCAGCGCCGCCAAGGTCGGCGCGGCGTTGCCACGCGCGGCGTCGACCAGCTGCGACAGCTCGTTGAGCTCGTGCTCGAGCTGGGCCGCGCGCCGCGAGAGCTCGCGGCTCAACTCTCGCATCCGGGCGAGTTCATGGTCACTGACGTCCTCGAGCCGCTGGTAGATCAGCTCGGCGCGCCGGGTCGCCTCGCCCTCGGCCGCCTCGAGCGTCTTCGCGGCCGCGGCATCGACCGCTGCCATCACCGTCTCGACGGTGCGTTGCAGCTCGGCGACCAGCTGCTCGCGCACCCCTCCGCCCGCACTCTCACTTGTCGACTCGCCGCTCAAACCTTCCTTCATTGACTACAGCGCGCCTGGCGAGGAAACGATCAGCACAGGCGATTCGGACCCCTCAGCGGGGCCGATTACCACAAATGCGTACCTCAAAGTCCTACTTCTGAACGCGCGGGCCAATTCCTAAAGCCGAAGAGGTCTGGGGCAATTGAGCGGCCGATCCGCACGCTGTCACACTCATCGGCCGCAATGGCCGAGCGCTCCGACATCCGAAACATCGCCATCGTCGCCCACGTCGATCACGGCAAGACCACCCTGGTCGACGCGATGCTGTGGCAGTCCGGGGCCTTTCGCGAGGGCTCCGACGTCGCCGAGCGGGTCATGGACTCGATGGACCTCGAGCGCGAGAAGGGGATCACGATCCTCGCCAAGAACACCGCGGTGCGCTACGGCGAGGTGAAGCTCAACATCGTCGACACCCCAGGCCACGCCGACTTCGGCGGCGAGGTCGAGCGCGCCCTGACCATGGTCGACGGGATCCTGCTGCTGGTCGACGCCTCCGAGGGCCCGATGCCACAAACCCGCTTCGTGCTGCGCAAGGCGCTCGAGGCGCGCCTGCCGGTGATCCTGGTGGTCAACAAGGTCGACCGCCCGGACGCCCGGATCGCGGCCGTGATCGACGAGGTCTACGAGCTCTTCCTCGACCTCGACGCCTCCGACGACCAGGTCGAGTTCCCGATCGTCTACGCGAACGCGAAGGCCGGCTGGGCATCGCTGACCGAGGGCGACGAGGGCACCGACCTGAAGCCGCTGCTCGACCTGATGGTCGAGCGGATCCCGGCACCGACCTACGACGCCGACGCGCCGCTGCAGGCCCACGTCACCAACCTCGACGCCTCACCCTACGTCGGGCGCCTGGCGCTCTGCCGGGTGCGCAACGGGACGATCCGCCAGGGCAGGCCGATCGCCTGGTGTCGCGCCGACGGCACGATCACGAGCGCCACGGTCGCCCACCTGTACGTCACCGACGCGCTCGACCGGGTCGAGACCGACGAGGCCGGCCCCGGGGAGATCATCGCGGTCGGCGGGATCGACGAGGTGACGATCGGCGAGACGCTCGCCGATCCCGACGATCCGCGCCCGCTGCCGGTGATCACCGTGGACGAACCGTCGCTGTCGATCGTCATCGGGATCAACAACGGCCCGCTCGCCGGCCGCGAGGGCTCGAAGCTGACCGCGCGCCAGATCAAAGACCGACTCGACCGCGAGCTGGTCGGCAACGTCTCGATCCGGGTCCAGGACACCGAGCGCCCCGATGCCTGGGAGGTGCACGGCCGCGGCGAGCTGCAGCTCGTCGTCCTGCTCGAGCTGATGCGCCGCGAGGGCTTCGAGCTGACCGCGTCGCAGCCCCAGGTCCTGACCCGCGAGGTCAACGGCAAGCTCTGCGAGCCGGTCGAGCGGCTCGCGATCGACGTCCCGGAGGAGTACGTCGGCGTCGTCACCCAGATGCTCGCCCTGCGAAAGGGCCGGATGGAGCAGATGATCAACCACTCGACCGGCTGGGTGCGGCTCGACTACCTGGCCCCGGCGCGGGGGCTGATCGGCTTCCGGACCGAGTTCCTGACCGAGACCCGCGGCACCGGGATCCTTCACC
Organism: uncultured Solirubrobacterales bacterium; assembly: GCA_963828755.1. Classification (GTDB taxonomy): domain Bacteria; phylum Actinomycetota; class Thermoleophilia; order Solirubrobacterales; family 70-9; genus WHSW01. Next base: position 40,659 of record CAWHFY010000004.1, read on the forward strand.
ACGTGTTCGAGGGCTGGGAGCCGTGGGCGGGCGAGCTGCGCACCCGGCCGACCGGCGCGCTCGTCGCCGACCGCTCCGGGCAGACGGCGAGCTTTGCGCTGCACTCGCTGCAGGACCGCGGCTCGCTGTTCGTGGGGCCGGGCGAGGACGTCTACGAGGGGATGATCGTCGGCGAGAACTCGCGCGCCGAGGACCTCGACGTGAACGCGATCAAGCAGAAGCACCAGACCAACGTCCGCGCCGCGTCCGCCGACATCCTCGTCCGCCTGATCCCGCCGCGGAACCTGTCGCTCGAGAACGCGCTCGAGTTCCTGCGCGAGGACGAATGCGTCGAGATCACGCCCGAGTCGCTGCGGCTGCGCAAGGCCGAGCTCGCGAAGGTCGAGCGGGTCAAGCTCGCCCGCCGCGCGAAGCCGAAGCCAGGCGACTGAGCGCACCGCTCAGCCGCGCTGAAGCTCAATAGCCTCCTGGCCCGGTGGCTCTCGATCCGACCGCCTCGGCGAATCACGTCACGCTGCCCAGCGAAGGGGCGAGCCCGCTGCGCAAGATCGGCCGCCGGCTGCTGCTCGCGCTCGGGCTGATCGTCCTGGTCGCGATGGTCACCTTCATCGGCCGCGACGGCTATTACGACCCCGAGAACGACGGCGTCAGCCTGCTCGACGCGTTCTACTACTCGACCGTCTCGATCACGACCACCGGCTACGGCGACGTGCGCCCGGTCTCCGACGAGGCCCGCCTGCTGACCACGATCATCGTCACCCCGGCGAGGATCCTGTTCCTCATCCTGCTCGTCGGGACGACCTTGGAGATACTGGCTGAGCGAAGCCGTCACGCATACCGCGTGGGACGATGGAGGAAGCGCTTGCGAGGACACACGATCATCTGCGGATACGGGACCAAGGGCCGGAGCGCGGCGAAGACGCTGCTCGGGCGCGGGGTCGCGGCGGGGTCGATCGTGGTGATCGACGACAGCACGGCCGGGCGCACCCGGGCCGCCGACGACGGGCTCGCCGCGATCGCCGGCGACGCCTCGAGCCAGGAGTCGCTGGCGCAGGCCGGGATCGCCGAGGCGAGCTCGGTGGTGGTCGCCGTCGACCGCGACGACAGCGCGATCCTGATCACGCTGACGGCGCGCGAGCTCAACCCGAAGGCGACGATCGTGGTCGCCGTGCGCGAGGAGGAGAACGTCCACCTGCTGCACCAGGGCGGCGCCAACGGCGTGATCACCTCCTCGGCGGCGGCCGGGCGCCTGCTCGGGCTCTCGAGCGAGACGCCGCAGGTGACCGAGGTGCTCGAGGACCTGCTCACCGTCGGCGAGGGGCTCGACATCGTCGAGCACGAGGTCGGCCCCGACGACCTCCGCACGGTCACGCCGGTGCCCGATCACGGAATCGTGCTCGCGGTCGTGCGCGACGGCGAGCTGATCCGCTTCGACGACGAGCGCGCGAGCGAGCTGCGTGCCGGTGACCGGGTGGTCGAGCTGCGCGGCGCTCTCACCCACACGCGCGGCTGATCCCGAGCTCAACCCCTGACCGGCAGCGGCGCCGCCGGGGTACGGGCGACCGCGATCGCGAACACGATCAACCGCGCGCCGACGTGGTAGCGCAGCTCCTCCGGCTGCGGGAACGCCGCAGCGGCGGCGTCGATCAGCGGCTCGAGCTCGGCGCAGATCCCGAGCAGGTCCTGCTCGCCGACCGCGCAGGCGAGCTTCGCAAGCGCCAGCTGCTCGGCCGGGTCCTCGCCCGACACGGCGACGCCGACTGCGGTCACGAGATGGGCGACGATCCGCTCGAGCAGCGGATCGAGCGCCGCCAGCTCGCCCTCGGGGCCCGGCGGGCTGGCGAGCTCACCGCCGGCGAGCACGCGCTCCATCTGCTCGCCCGCGATCGAGCGGATCGCCTCCGCTCCGAGCCCTGCCTCGATCGCGTAGCGCAGGTGCTGCGTGGCCGAGGACAACGGCGGCGCGTACGGGGAGTCGCTCGCCCAGACGATCTGACCGGGCGGCGCGAGTCGGAAGAGGGCGATCATGTCGCCGGGGTTCCACCACGACGTGTCGATCAGCAGGTTGGGGTGGTCTGGCAGCTCGCGCCACAGCCAGGCGAGGTCGGAGACCGCGGCGTGGGCGAGGATCAGCCGCGCGCCCGGGTGGCGGGCCGCGAGCTCGATCGAGTCACGCCCGAGTGCCGGGATCCCGCGCCCGGCGTGGATCAGGACGGGCAGGCGGCGCTCGTCGGCGAGCGCGACCAGCTCGGCGACCGCCGGCTCGGCGAGCGCGAAGCCCTCGGCGCGTGGGTGCAGCTTGATCCCGACGGCGCCGGCGGCAAGCGCCCGCTCGGCCTCGGCGAGCGCGCCGTCGTGCGGGTTGACGCGGCAGTAGGGCGTCAGCGTGCCGCCGGACTCCGCGGCCGCCGCGATCACCGCGTCGTTGGCGGCCCGGTAGCCGTCGGGCTCGGCCATCGGGAAGACGACCGCCCGGGCTCCGCCGGCGCGCTCGAGCCCGGCGAGCAGCTCGGCGGGCCCCTGCTTGTAGTTGTCGGGGTCGTTCTGGCCGATGTGGGTGTGCGCGTCGAACAGCTCGAGCGGCCCGACCACGGCGGTCAGCGCCTCCCACCAGGGCAGCGCGAGCTCATCGACGGGGTCGCCGGCGGCGCTCACGACGGCACCGCCGCCGCCATCCGCTCGACGATCTCCGCGAGGAGCTCCGGGGAGGTGGCGAAGTTGAGCCGCGCGTGCCCGGCGCCGCCGGTCCCGAACTGCGGGCCCGGGCTGAGCCCGACGCGGCCGCGCTCGAGGAAGGCCGCCGCCGGGTCGTCGCCGAGCTCCAGCTCACGGCAGTCGAGCCACGCCAGGTAGCCGGCCTGAGGCGGCGCGTAGCCGACCGCCGGCAGCCTCGCCTCGAGCAGCTCGGCGAGCAGCCACCGGTTTGCGTCGAGGACGCCGATCAGCTCGTCGAGCCATTCGTCGCTCTCGCGCCAGGCCGCGACCGAGGCGAGCACCCCGAGGTGGCCGCAGTGCACGGAGACCTCGGGCAGTTCGGCGACCGCGGCGCGCGCGGTCGCGCTCGCGGTGATCGCGACCGCGCACTTGAGCCCGGCGGTGTTGAACGCCTTCGACGCCGAGGTGAGCACGATCCCGCGCTCAGCGGCAGCGTCGGAGACCGAGGTGAACGGCACGTGCTCGGCGCCGGCCAGGACCATCGGCGCGTGGATTTCGTCGGCGAGCACCCAGCCGTCGTGGGCGACGGCGATCTCGGCCACGCGCTCGAGCTCGGCGCGGCCGAGCACGCCGCCGGTGGGGTTGTGCGGGTTGCAGAGGATCAGGACCCGGGTCCCGCCGGCGAACGCGGCCTCGACCGCGTCCAGATCGAGGTCGCGGCCGTCGGCCAGCGGGGCCTCGACCACGCGCCGGCCGGCGTCGGTGATCAGGTGGAAGAACGGGTGGTAGACGGGCGGGTTGATCAACACGCCGTCGCCGGGCTCGGTGAGCACGCGGACCAGCTCGATCAGGCCTGCGACGACGTCGTTGAGGGGCGTCACCTGCGCCGGGTCGACGTCCCACCGGTGGCGGCGAGCGGCGAACTCGGCGAACGCGGGGCCGAGCCGAGCCGCGTCGGTGCTCGCGTAGCCCAGGTCGTCGCGGGCGACCGCGGCCGCGAGCGCCTCGCGCACCGGCGCCGCGACCGGGAAGTCCATCTCGGCGACCCAGGCGGGCAGCACGTCGTCGTCGTACCAGGACCACTTGGCGCTGCGCCGGCGGCGCAGGTCGGCAAGCGAGAGGTCGGTGATCGGTCCTGATCCGCTCACCCGGCAAAGCTAGCGAGGCGTGTCAGACTCGTACCGTGCCCGCCGATCAGCCCAACCTCTCGGTCCTCGACCTCGCGATCGTCGGCGAGGGCTCGAGCCACTCCGAGGCGCTGACCAATTCGGTCGAGCTCGCCATCGCGGCCGAGCGACTCGGCTATCAGCGCCACTGGGTCGCCGAGCACCACAACATCCCCGGGATCGCGAGCTCCTCTCCCCCGGTCCTCGCCGCCGCGCTGGCCGCGAACACGTCGAGGATGCGGATCGGCTCCGGCGGCGTGATGCTGCCCAACCACCCGCCGCTGGTCGTCGCCGAGCAGTTCGGGATGCTCGAGGCGCTGTACCCGGGGCGAATCGACCTCGGGATCGGCCGCGCCCCGGGAACCGACCAGATCACCGCGGCCGCGCTGCGGCGCTCGGCCGACCCACTCTCCGACGAGGACTTCCCGCGCCAGCTCGCTGAGCTGATCGGCTTCTTCAAGGGCGAGTTCTCCGAGCGCGACCCTTATCGCCACGTCAAGGCGGTGCCCGGCAACGGCGACATGCCGGAGATCTGGCTGCTCGGCTCGTCGGGCTACTCGGCCCAGCTCGCCGGGATGCTCGGCCTGCCGTTCGCCTTCGCCCACCACTTCATGCCCCGCAACACCGACGCGGCGCTCGAGCTCTATCGCAACCACTTCCAGCCGTCCGAGCACCTGGAGCGGCCCTACGCCATGGTCGCCTGCGCGGCGCTGGCCGCCGAGGACGACGAGCGGGCGCGCTGGCTGGCGGGCCCGGCGCGGCTCTCGATGGCGCGGCTGCGCGCCGGCCGCCCGACCCGCTTCCCCACCCCCGAGGAGGCCGCCGCGCATAAGTTCAGCGCCCAGGAGGAGCAGAGCGTCAGCTCGCTCTCCGGCTCGGCCGCGATCGGCGGGCCCGAGACCGTGCGGGCCAAGCTCGACGAGCTCGCGACGCGAACCCAGGCCGACGAGCTGATGATCACCACCATGGTCCACGACCATGCCGACCGGATCCGCTCCTACGAGCTGATCGCCGAGACCTACCAACTACCAGCGGCGACCGACCCCGTCGGCGCGACCGCGATGGAGGAATAGATGACGACGAAGGCCGAGTTCAACGCGGAGGAATGGGACAAGATCGCCGAGGGACCGGCGCTCGCCGGGCTGATCGTGATCTCCTCCCAGCGCGGCGGGACGATCCGCGAGACGATGGCGATGGCGAAGGTCTACGCCGCCGCGCAGAAGGAGCACAGCGCCGGCGACCTGGTCGGCGAGCTCGTCCAGTCGGCGCCCCACCTCGAGTCGAAGCAGTTCTCGAGCAAGGAGGACCTGCGCACCCGCGGCCTCGACAAGATCACCGAGGCGGTGGCGCTGGTCGAGGCGAAGGCGACCCCCGAGGAGCTCGCCGATTACCGCGAGTTCTCGATGAACGTCGCCCAGCAGGCCGCCGAGGCCGACAAGTCGGGCGGCTTTCTCGGCATCGGCGGCGAGCGGGTCACCGGCGACGAGCAGGCGGCGCTCAGCGACGTCGCCGCCGCGCTCGGCACGGAGGCGCCGCCCGCCAGCCCGGCGAGCTAGGCGCGGCCGCGGCGGCGCGCCAGGCGCAGCGGCAGCAGCGAGAGCGGCGCGCGGCGGCCGAGCTGCTCGGCGTCCTCGCGGTCGAAGGCGGTCGCGTAGCGGGCCGCCTCGGCGCTCGACTCGTAGCGCTTCGAGCCCTCGAAGCCGCAGTCGCGCTCGCAGCTCCAGCGCATCGTCTCGCCCTCGTTCCAGAAGCGGACGCGGTGGCCGAGGACGGTGCAGCCGAGCGCCATCGCCTCAGCCGGGGGTTGACGCGGTCGCTCGGGTCGACGCATACCGCTCGCGGCCGGTGCGGCGCACGACGCCGTCGGAGATCGCCCCGCGCAGCGCGGCCCGGAAGCGACCCGGCCCCCAGTAGCGGGCGCCGACGCGCTCAGCGAGCTGGCGGCGGTCGAGCTCGCCGCTCTCCTGCAGGGTGCGGTCGATGATCCCGATCTCGTGGTCGAGCCAATCGGGGTTGGACTCGTACGGCAGCGGCAGGAAGGGCGAGTAAGAGGCGCTGCCCGGGCCCGGGGCGATAGCGGCGCAGGCCCATTCGCTCGCGCTCCCAGCGCTCGCGCTCGCGGCGGTCGCGCTCCTCGGCCTCGCGTCGCTCGGGCTCGGCCTCCTCGCCGGTGCCCTCCTCGGCCTCGCGCGCGGTGATCGGCTTCGCGATGTTCTCGAGCGGCTTGCCCTCGGCGCGCACGCCGAGGAACAACTCGGTGATCCCGCCGACCGCCATCACCGCGGCGCCGATGAAGTAGGCGATCATCACCTGGGAGACGTCGCCGGACTCGCCGAGCTTCTGGAACACCAGCGGCCCGGTGATCCCGCCGATCGCGGTCCCGATCGCGTAGAAGAAGGCGATCGCGAGCGCCCGGATCTCCATCGGGAAGATCTCGCTCACGGTCAGGTAGGCGGCGCTCGCCCCGGCCGAGGCGAAGAAGAAGGTCGCCGCGAGCGCCAGCGTCAGGCCCCAGTCGCTGAACATCTCGCCGTTGAACATCACCCCGACGACGACCAGCAGGGCTGCCGAGACCAGATAGGTGCCGGCGATCATCGGGCGACGGCCGACCGTGTCGAACAGGCGGCCCAAGAGCAGCGGGCCGAGGAAGTTGCCGGCCGCGAAGACGGCGTAGAAGAGCCCGACCTTGTTGGCGCCGACGCCGAGGTAGGTGGTCAGCGTGAGCCCGAGCGTGACCGTGACCGCGTTGTAGAGGAACGCCTGGCCGATGAACAGGCTGAGACCCGAGCACCGCCCGCTTCGGATAGACCTTGAACACGGTCCGGGCGATCTCGCGGAACGGGATCGACTTGCGCTGGCGGACCTTGATCGACTCGCCGGGCTCCTCGAGCTCCTGGCCGGTCTCCTCGACGACCCGCTTCTCGATCCCGTCGACGAGCCGCTCGGCCTCCTCCTCACGACCGTGGATGAACAGCCACCGCGGGCTCTCGGGCACGTTGCGGCGGATGAACAGGATCCCGAGCCCGAGCGTCGCGCCGATCCCGAAGGCGAGCCGCCAGCCGATGTCGAGCGCGAAGAGCGACTGCTGCAGGAAGATCAGCGAGAGCAGGCCGCCCGCGACAGCGCCGAGCCAGAACGAGCCGTTGATGATCAGGTCGACGCGGCCGCGGGCGCGGGCCGGGATCATCTCGTCGATCGCCGAGTTGATCGCCGAGTACTCGCCGCCGATCCCGGCGCCGGTGAAGAAGCGCGCCGCCAGGAACCAGATCGCCGACTGCGAGAACGCGGTCGCCAGCGTCGCCACGAGGTACACGGAGAGCGTGATCAGGAAGAGCTTCTTGCGCCCGAAGCGGTCGGTGAGCTGGCCGAAGAAGAGCGCCCCGATGCAGGCGCCGGCGACGTAGATCGACTGCGCGAGTGCGATCTGGCCCTCGGTGAGCTCGATCCCGCTCCCCGGCTCGGTCAGGGTCGGGGCGAGGAAGCCGATGATCGTGACCTCGAGCCCGTCGAGGATCCAGACGATCCCGAGCCCGATCACCACGCGTCCAGTGGAACTTCGACCACGGCAACCGGTCGAGCCTCGCCGGGATCCGGGTCTCGATCGTCTTGAAGCCGTCAGAGCCGGCGGCTGCGCTTCCCGCTTCCATCCTGGCGGGCCTTTACCCGGCTTGGTGCGGGCTAATCGGGTCAGGCGGTCGCGCCGATGACCCCAGCGCTCGCTGGCGAAGCGCCGACGTTCGTCCGTAAACACGATGGAGCCCTACCTCGGGTGGCTACTGTGCGCTGATCAGCTCGCCCTCAGGGGTCAGCTCGACGAAGTGCGAGGCTTCGCCGCCTCGGTAGCGCTGACACTGGTTCTCGGCCCGGTTGTCGACGTCCTCGCGCGGGTCATGCGCGATGTCGGTGACCCAGTCGTCGAGGCCGGGGAGACGCTCGGCGATGCACGGGCCGGATGAGAGGTCAGCTCCATGCGCCTTCGCCTCTTTGTAGGCAGCGATCGCCGCGGAGATGGCCTGATTGCGGTCCGCGTCGTTGACCTCGTCGCTGCCGCAGGCCGTAAGCGCTGCGATGCCGACGGCCGCGATTGCAACGGTCGCAACTGCGGTTCGGCTCACCGTATGGCGTCGAGATCGGACACCGCCGCAGTATCGCCGACGTCGATCGGTAAGTGTATACTTACGGTAAGTGCCTACTTACTCAACCTCTCTGGACGCGCTCGGCGATCCGACACGGCGGTCGATCCTCGAGCGACTCGCCCGCCGGCCGATGGCGGTCGGTGAGCTCGCGGAGCAGGTCCCCGTCAGCCGCCCGGCCGTCTCGCAACATCTGAAGGTTCTGCGCGGCGCCGGTCTGGTGATCGACGAGGCGATGGGGGCGCGCCGGATCTACCGCGTCGATCCCAAGGGGCTCGAGGCGTTGCGCAGCTATTTCGACGACTTCTGGGGCGCGGCGCTCGCGCATGTGAAGGCTGAGTCCGAACGAACGTCGAGGAGGGTGTGAGATGAGTCTGGAGCCGATCCGCAAGAGCGTCTTCGTCGACAGCCCGACCGAGACGGCCTTCGCGACCTTCACCCGTGAGGTCGCGACCTGGTGGCCCGTCGAGACCCATTCCCTGAACGGCAGCGGCGCGACGGAGGTGATCTTCGAAGGTCACATCGGTGGCCGACTCTACGAGCGGTCGCCGGACGGGCGCGAGGGCGACTGGGCGGACGTCGAGGCCTGGGAGCCGCCGCGGCGGCTCGTGCTCCGGTGGCGCGTGAACCCGAGGCGTGGCCCGACCCGGGTCGAGGTCACCTTCGAGCCGGAGGGCCGCGGGACCAGGGTGATACTCGTGCACAGTGGCTGGGACCTAATCGAGGACCGGGATGGGCGCGGCGATTACGAGCGTGGATGGGATCGCGTGCTCGGTCCCTATCTGGACCGCCTCTCTGCCTGAGCGCGATTCGAGCCCACCGGCCTGCACTTCGGAGATGATCGCCTCGCGCGGAGGGGCGGCTCGGCGCGGCTACGCCGCGTCAGGTCAGGAGCGCTGCTGCGTGCGCACGATCAGGGCGAAGATCGCGAGCGGGAGCACCATCAGCCCGACCCCGAGCAGCCAGAAGGCCGACGCCGAGCCGATCTGGTCGACCATCCAGCCGAAGTTCATCCCGAAGAAGCCGGCGATGAACGAGAGCGGCAGGAAGATCGTCGCGACCAGGGTGAGCCGGTAGGTGGTCTCGTTGAGCTGCACCTGGACCGCGTTCGAGAGTGTCTCGCCCGCGGCATCCACGCGGTCGACGATGTGGTCGAGCTGGTCCTGGATCCGCGCGAAGTACGCGGCGCCGTCGCCCTCGAGGCTGGGGACCTGGGCGATCTCGGCCGCGACGCGCTCGAACACGCCGCGCGCCGGCCCGATCCGGACCCGCAGATCGGTCAGCCGCGAGCGCAGCGTCTTTACCATCGCCTGGTCGGGGGGCCGCTGGCGCCAGCCGGTCTCCCACAGCCTGCCCTCCAGCTCCGCGATGTCGCCCTCGACCGCGGCGAGGCCCTCGAGCACCGTGTCGGTCATCCCGTCGAGGACCGCGTAGACGGCGTAGCGCTCGCTGCGGTCGGCGCGGACGCCGTCCGGGGCCACGACCGCGGGCAGGTCGAATGAGCCCTGGTGGAGGGTGAGCACGAAGTCACCGTGCAGGAGCACGGCGACCCGCTCGAGCTGCAGGTCCGCGTCGGGGTCGGTCGGCTCGGCCTCCGGGTTCGCCGCGAACCAGAACGGGAACACGATCAGGTCGGATTCCACGTGCAGCCGGCGCGCCGGCGAGCCGCCGTCCTCGAGGCTGTCGAGCGCCGCGACCACGGCGGGTGAGAGCTCGAGCGCGCCCGCGATCCGGTCGACCGGGACGTGTTCGCGGTCGAGGTCGAGCCAGAAGAACTCGCCGCTCGCACGGCGGCGTGCGATCGCCTCCGGGTCGAGCTCGCGCATGGTCGGGATCCGCGGCGGCCCCATCTCGCGGCCACAGTACGCCGCCGGTCGGAGCGAATCCCGGCGCTCCCTAGGATCAGACCCATGCCTTTTTCCAGACTCAGCCGCTTCGGAATCGTCAACTGCTATCTGGTCGAGGAGGAGGACGGCCTCACGATCGTCGACACGATGCTCCCCGGCTCGGCGAAGGCGATCGTCGCCGCGGCCGAGCGCCACGGCAAGCCGGTCGCGCGGATCCTCCTCACCCACGCGCACCAAGACCACATCGGCTCGCTCGACGCCCTGCACGCGGCGCTGCCCGAGGCCGAGGTGATCATCGGCGAGCGCGAACGCCGGCTGCTCGCCAAGGACAAGAGCCTCGACCCCGGCGAGCCGGTCGACAAGCTGCGCGGCAGCTACACCGGGGCGAAGACGACGCCGGACCGGCTGATCGCGCCCGGAGACGCGGTCGGCTCGCTCGAGGCGATCGCCGCCCCCGGCCATACGCCGGGCCAGCTCGCCTTCCTCGATCCGCGCGACGGAACGCTGTTCTGCGCCGACGCCTACTCGACCCTGGGCGGGGTCGCGACCACCTCGAAGACGAACTGGCGCTTCCCGCTGCCGGCGATGGCCACCTGGCACCGCCCGACCGCGCTCGAGACCGCGCGGGCGTTGCGAGCGCTCGACCCGAAGCGCCTCGCCCCCGGCCACGGCAAGGTGGTCGAAGGCCCGGCCGCGGCGATGGACGCCGCGATCGCCAAGGCGTCCTGAGCGCCGCCAACGCAGCGCCGACTTTCATCTCAACCACCTCCTGCGTGGTTGAAGTGAAACTCGGCGCGGTGGGCGTGGTTGCGGCTCAGCGGCGCGCGATCGTGGCCACCGCGCGGGCGTGGCGGCGCACCTCGGCGCGGCTGAGCTCGCCGGCGGGGAACTCCGCCACGAACGCCTTCTCGTGCAGGGCGGCGTCCTGCCAGCCGGTCGCGGCGCCCGGCGGGGTCGGGTAGCAGTCGTCGGGCGGCAGGCCCGAGAGCCGCGCGTAGCGCAGCGCGACCTGCCGGCCGCGGCGACGGCACGGGATCAGCGTGTGGCCGAACGGCTGGTGGTACCAGACGGTGACCCCGGGGCGGATCCGGCGGATGAACCTGCGCACCGCCTTCGTCTCGGGCTCCGAGAACGGATGCGGGCCCGAGTAGTAGCCGCTCGATGGCGGGATCGGCTTCCAGTCGGCGGCGAAGTTGCGGTTGAGGTCGACGCCGTGGGCGTTGCCGCGGGTGTCGGCGGCGACACCGTCGGGGTTGACGGTCGCGATCGTCCACAGCGCGACGCCGTCGAGGCGCCCGGCGTAGCGCCGGCGAAGGCGCCTCACCACCCGCTGGCCCTGCGTCTCGTTGCCGTGGATCGAACCCGACCACGAGCACCGTGCGCTTGCGCGTCGGCCGTCGCCGATCCGCTGCGCGACCAGCGGCCGCCCCTCGACCGACTGGCCGAAGACCAGCGACGCCGAGGCCAGCAACGCGGCCGCGGCCGCGATCACGGCGAGCCGGTCTGCGCCGTAACGAGTCATCAGGTGCCTGATCGTTCGCATCATCGTCCCGTCCCGGGTGGCGTTGTAGGCGACCGCGCCTCCCCTGCCCGCGCTGGCGGGCGCGGCCCTGACGCAGGTGGGGAAGAAGACCGGATACGCGAGGCGATAGTGGTACGTCGCCTGCTGGCGCGCCCGTCGCGAAACGTACGCGACGCGCTCCTTCGCGCTCAGCTCGCGCATGAACCGGCAACCGTCCGAGTCCGGCCGGCGCGGGTCGTTGCCGATCTGAACGTAGACGGGAAACCTCCTCGCGAGCTCCCGGACCGCCGGGAGATTGATCCGGAAGTCCGTGCCCTGTACCACGACGTAGTCGGTCCCACCCGGGATCCGTGGGTGACCGGCGATCCCGAAGACGTTGCCGCCGACGGTCTCGCCGTGACGGTGGGCGTCGGCGACGGCGGCCTTGATCACCGCCCGCCTGCGCTCCGCCGCTCGCGTGTAGAAGTCGAAGACCCAACCGTCGGGCTCGATGCGCTTGCGCACCTTCGCCATCATCGCCTCGATCCGGCGGGCTCTGCCGTAGTTGAGGGCATTCAGCGAGACGAGGAACCTCGCCCTGGGGCTCACGTCGAGCACCGCGTTGCGGATCGTGTCCCAGGCGATGACCTCCCGTGGCCTGACGCGATCTCCGACGTGGTAGCGAAGCGGAGCGGTGACGAGCGTCGGGCGCAGCCGCGCGAGCGTCGAGGCGATCGATTCAGGCGTCTCCCTGCGGACCGCGAGCACTCCTCGCTGAAAGACGCGCACGGCGGCGATTCGAGCGCTGACGGCAGGGCGCTGGCGGGCCGAGTCCGCCTCCGGGCTCTCTCCGGCCCCCGTCGGGGCCGGCACCGCGAGCACCAAAGCGAGGGTGACGACGGCGGCGGCTGCCACGCCCTTCACTTGACTTCGGCTCCACGGGCAAGGGAGGATCGCGCGCAATGGGAGGCAATCGATCCAGTGCGGGACGATCGACGGACTGGCCACGGCGCCGAGTGACCGCGATCGCGCTCGCCGGCGCGCTGACGATGGCCTGCGTCGGCGCGCCGATGCCTTCGTCTTCTGGGCAAACCGGGACGCGGGAACGATCGGGCGCGCGAAGTCGAACGGCCAAGGGCGTCGACCAGTCCTACATCAACGCGCGCGCCAGCGTCTACGGGGTCGCGGTCGACGAGGACCACATCTACTGGACCGACCGCAGGGGCGGGGCGATCGGACGGGCGAGCCGCAGCGGGGGCAACGTCAAGCGCAAGCTGGTGACCGGCCTGAGCAGCCCACATGGCATGGCGGTCGACTCCGACTACATCTACTGGGCGGACTCGGGCAGCGACTCGATCGGCCGCGCGGCGCTGGACGGGAGCGGCGCCGACCCAAACTTCATCACCGGTACGAATGGCGCCTCGGACGTCGCGGTGGATGCGCATTACGTGTATTGGACCAACTCCGGGGGGATCGGCCGCGCGAACCTCGACGGTACCGGCGCCGATCTGACCTTCATCGAGACGGTGGCCTACGGCGTGGACGTGGACAGCCGCCACCTCTACTGGGCGTTCTACGGCTACGGCCCGAACCGCGGCGGAGTCGGCCGCGCGAACGTGAACGGGACCGGGATCGAGAAGAAGTTCGTCTCCGCCCGCAACCTCTATCCGCACGGCGTCGCCGTCGATGACGCCCACGTCTGGTGGGTCGAGCAGGTGGCAATCGGGCGCTCCGCCCTCAGCGGCAAGAACGTGAAGCCCAACTCCATCACTGGGCCCCGCGTCGGCCACGGCGACTCGGGCCTGGCGGACATGGCTGTGGATGCCGACGGGACGCCCGCCGAAGACGAAGATCAAGAGCGGCCCGCCCGCGAGGACCAGGCACCGCTCGGTGCGCTTCCGGTTCGCCAGCTCCGAGTCGGACTCGAGCTTCAAATGCAAGCTCGACAAGCGCCGCTGGCGACACTGCGATGCGTCGTACAAGGTCAAGAAGCTCCGTCCCGGCCGCCACAAGCTTCAGGTCCGGGCGACCGACCGGTTCGGGAACACCGACCCCACCCCGGCCAAGGACGGCTTCGAGGTCGTCGGCTAACCAGGCTGCGCGGAGACCGCCTGCGCGGTTTCCTCGGCGCGCTCGAGCTGGCGCTCGATCAGGTCGAGCCCGGCGTTCCAGAAACCCGGGTCGGTGAGATCGACGCCGACGATCGCGCCGAGCTCCTCGGGCAGCATCGAGCCGCCGGCGCGCAGCAGGTCGACGTAGGACTCGACGAAGTCCTCGCCCTGCCTGCTCGTAGCGGCTGTAGACCGAGAGCGCCAGCAGGTGCCCGTAGGAGTAGGCGTAGACGTAGCCGGGGGTGGCGATGAAGTGCGGCACGTAGGACCACCACGAGCTGTAGCCCTCGGAGAGCTCGACCGAGTCGCCGAGCAGCTCGGTCTGGGTGTCGGTCCAGGCCTCGGCGAACGAGTCGACCGAGAGCTCGCCCGACTCACGCCGCTGCGTGTGGACGCGGTCCTCGAACCGGTTCATCGCGACCTGGCGAAACACGGCGCCGACCGCGCCGTCGAGCGAGGAGCCGAGCAGCGAGAGCCGCTCCGAGTCATCGGCGGCCTGCTCGAGCAGGCGCCCGAGCACGATCGTCTCGCCGAAGATCGAGGCGGTCTCGGCGACCGTCAGCGGGGTCCCGAACTCATAGATCCCACGCGGGCGCGAGAGCGACGCGTGAACGCCGTGGCCGAGCTCGTGGGCCATCGTCAGCACGTCGCCGGGGCGCGAGGTGTAGTTGAGCATCACGTAGGGGTGCGCCGAGGGCACCGCGTAGGAGCAGAACGCCCCGCCGCGCTTGCCCGGCGCCGGCGGCGCGTCGATGTAGTCGCCGGTGAAGAACTCCGCCGCGGTCGCGCCGAGCTCGGTCGAGAAGCCGCGGTAGCAGTCGAGCACCAGCTCGCGGGCCTCGTCGTAGGGGATGTAGCGCTCCGCTTCGGCCAGCGGCGCGACCCGGTCGTAGTCGGCGAGGCGGTCCAGCCCCAGCATCCTCGCCTTCAGGCGATACCAGCGCCGCGCGAGCTCGTAGCGACCCTGGACCGCCTCGATCAGCGCCGCGACCGACTCGTCGGAGGCCTCGTTGGCGAGGTTTCTGGAGGCGAGCCAGTGCTCGAACGAGCGCAGCCGGTCCTTGGTCGCCTTGTCCTGAAGCAGCGTGTTGTAAATGAACGCTCGGGTCCGCAGGCCGGGCTGCGAGCGCCTCGGTGACCGCGCCCGCGGCCTCGGCGCGGCGCTCGCGGTCTGGATCTTGGAGGCGGCTCAGCGCCTCCATCAGCTGCAGCGGCTCGTCGGCGTCGGAGAGCTCGACCGTGATCGCCGAGGTCTGCTCGGTGAACAGTCGCGAGAAGGCGCCGGGACCGGTGACCGAGGTCTCGGTCAGGATCCGCTCCTCGGGCTCGGACAGCTGGTAGGGCCGGTAGCGGCGCTCCATCTTCAGGTAGTGGCTGCAGAAGGCGAGCTCGGGCGCCTCGATCAGCGCCTGCGCCTGCTCGTCGTCGAGCTCGTTCCACTCGAGCTCGAAGAACAGCAGGGTGGTCTGGAGCGCCGCCGAGCGCTCCTGCACCTCCTGCATCAGCGCGCCGACTTCGGGCGATGCGGTGTCGACCGCGAACTTCAGTGAGACGTAGGTGCCGGCGCGCCCGGCGAGGTCGGAGATCGCCTCGAGCTCGCGCATCGCCTCGGCGAACTCCGCGGGACCGAGCTCGGCGAGCTTGCCCCGGTAGCGCTCGGCGAACGCCTCGGCGCGCTCCTGGGACTCGTCGAGCTGGGCGAGCGCCCGCTCGGGCCCGCCGTCATCGACCAGCGGTTCGAGGTTCCAGCGCGCGGCTTCGAGGGCTTCGTCGGTCGGGGCGGCGGTGACGGTATCGCTCATCCGCTCAGCATAGGACGCTGGTTAGCCTGGGCTGCCCGACCGGCGGCGCTCGAAGCCGGTCTCGATCGGCATCGTCGCGCTCAGCAGCGGCGACGGCTGATCGTCGTCGTCCTGATCGCAGACGAAGACGAAGTCGATCACCCGGGCGTCGATCGCGGCGTGCACGCCCTCGACCTTCCACTTGCGGTCGATCGTCCGCAGCCGCTCGACCTCGCCGTCGGGGTCGATCGTGCCGACCACCGAGCCGCGGATCTCGCCGTCGTCGGCCTCGGCCGAGGCGGTGAAGACCACGAGGTCGTCGGAGAGCGGCGTGGCGTCGCTGAAGCACAGCCGCGTGCCGTCGAGCTCGCCGAGGTCGTAGCCGCGCACGCGCTCGAGCTCGGCGACGTCGATCGCGCGGTCGCCGCTCAGCGACGTCATCACCTG
The DNA here is from genome assembly GCA_963828755.1 of uncultured Solirubrobacterales bacterium. Taxonomy (GTDB): domain Bacteria; phylum Actinomycetota; class Thermoleophilia; order Solirubrobacterales; family 70-9; genus WHSW01. The sequence continues at coordinate 56,300 of CAWHFY010000004.1, forward strand.
CTCGAGATCGAGCTCGGCGATCGCGTTCTCGGAGGCGTCGGCGTTGCCGCGGTGAAAGACGAGGAAGCGGTCGCCGAGCACCGCGGCGCCCTCGACGTTGAGCTCGGGCAGGTCCTCGCGCAGCCGCGAGTACAGGGGCTCGAGCTCGATCACGGCCGGGTCGCCGTCGAGCGCCCCGTGGGCGTCGAGCTCCCAGTAGAAGCCGCGGTCGCGGCGCTCGTTGGACCCGGAGCCGAGCCCGAGCAGGCCGCCGTACGGCGAGCCCTCGAACGGCGGCAGGGCGGTCAGCGCCTCGAGGTCGGGCTTCGCCTTCGCGCGGCCCTCCGCGTCGTCGGGAAGCTCACCGGGCAGCGCGCGGCGCATCCGCCCCGGCTGTTGCGAGGAGAGCTCGAAGACGCCGAGGTCGAGCTCGTCGTCGCCGACCACGTACGTGTAGCCGGCGCGGCGCACGACCGCGGACGCCGAGCAGATGAACCCGGCGCGCTCGTCGCCGTCGTCGCGCTCCACGTCGAGGTCGCGGAGCTTGCGCAGCTCCAACGGCGGCAGTTGCTCGGGGCTGGCCGATTCGCGGTCCACGCGGGCTCTCTACCCGCGCGAGGCCTCGACGACGCCGCGGATCGCCGAACCCGCCCGTTCGCGGAAGCGGTCGGAGCCCTGCGCGGTGCGCAGCAGGTTGCCCTGCACGGGGCGCCAGACGATCAGGTCGCTGCCCGCGAGCGCGGCCCGGTATTCCTCGGGCAGCTTCGCCGCCTCGACCGCCGCGGCGCTCGGCGGCGGCTCGAGCGTCACCACGATCGCGTTCGCCGCCAGCGGCCGATCGGCCGTAAACGCCACCTCGGTGCCGAGCGAGCGCATCTCGGCCGCGTCGCCGAACAGCACGAACAGGCCGGGCAGCTCGAGCTCCGGGACCTCGCCGGCGAGCACGTGATCGGCGAACCCGGGCATCGCCAGGGCGCGGTGGTCGGAGTGAAAGCGCCAGCGATCGAGCAGCTCGAGCCGGCGCGAGCGCGCGTACTCGCGCACGAACGCCTCGAGCCCGACCCGGCTCACCGACGCGGTTCCCCACTGGTAGCGAGACGCAGCCATCGTCCGGGCGAGCGAGAACGTCGCGACCGCGCAGACGAGGCCGCCGGCGAGCCCGAGCAGCGGGAAGGCGACCAGGGCGAGGATCAGCGCGGCGATGCCGCCGACCAGCACCGCCCAGAACAGCGCCGAGACGATCACGCTCGGGGTCCGCGCCGCGACGGCCCGGTAGGCGTCGACGGCGGCGGCCACCGTCGGCGGCGGGCGCTCGAAGGTCACCTTGCCGAGCGCCGCCTCGATCGCCGCCAGCTCGGCGGACTCGTCGAACAGGTCGGGGTCGTGCTCCTCCTCGGCCGCCTCCGCGCGCAGCCTGCCGGCGAGCTCGGCGGCCGTCGCGCACAGGCGCTGCGCCGCCTCGAGGTCGGCGAGCGGCCCGGGAACGACCACCGCGAGGTTGCCCTCGTTGAGCTCGAAGGACAGGCCCGGCGGCGCCTCGTCCGCGAGCCAGGCGATCAGCCGCGGCGAGAACAGCTCGCGGATCCAGCCCGGCGTCCTGGCCGGCGAGCGCGAGCAGCACGTAGCGGCGGTCGAAGGCGGCGCTCTCGAGCTCGGTCTCGGCCCAGCGCTCGGCCGGCAGCTGCGCCGGGTTGCGATCGCCGAACGAGCCCCGGTCTCGACACACCAGGGCCGGCGCGTAGGCGGCGGTCTCAGGGACCTCGGTGAGGACGATCGCCGAGGCGCGCCTCGACCCGCCGGCCGCGAACCGGTGCTCGAACAGGCGCCCGTCGAGCCCCGGGGCGAGCTCGCCGGCGACCAGCGGCCCGACCGAGCCGCGCGGCCCGGTGATCAGCGCCGGGGTCAGCTCCCGGACCTCCGCGGTCGGCTCGAGCGCCAGCCCGCGAGCAGCGGCGAGCGCCTCCACCCCGGCCCCTGCCTGCGCGCTCTCAGCCTCCATGCGCCGCCCAGCCTACGCCGCCGCGTCGCGCTCCTAACCTTCGCCTCGCCGTGTCCCCGCCCCGCCGCCACCCGTCGTACTACCTCGTCGCCGGCATCGACCTGCGGCGCGAGCTGGAGCGGCTCCGGGGCCTGCCCGTGTTCGCCGCCGGCCCGCTCGCGCGCTCGGCCCCCGAGCTCAAGGTCCGCCGCGCGCGCCGGCGCCCGAACCGGCTCGGCTTCGCCGTCCCCGGCGAATGGCGGCTCTCGATCACCGACTATCCGGGCATCCGGCCCGCCGACGCCCTCGAGACCTTGCTGCACGAGCTCTGCCACCTGCACGTCGGCCGCGGGGCCGGTGCCCACGCCTGGCACGGGCGCGAGTTCAAGCTCACCCTGGCCGCGGCGATGACGGAGGCCTACGGGGTGCGAGTCGCGCTGCCGCGCAACTGCCTGCACGGGACCTACGCGGAGGCGATCGCCCGCGAGCTCGACCGGGGCGCTCAGTTGCAGTTCGCCCTCGTCGCCTGAGTGCCGGTTAAGAGCTGCGCCGATCGGGAACTAAGAAACCCGAGGGGCCATACATAGGGGGGCAAACGGAGGCGGACATGCTCGCAATGACCAAAGAAGCGGTCGATGCGGTCGAGCAAATCGTCGCCCGGCCCGGCGTCCCGGACACCGCCGTGGTCAGGATCGCAACGGGTGAGAGTCACGGCAACGGTTCCGGACCGGCGCGCGAGGTCGAGATCGAGGTTCTGCCGCAACCACGATCTCAGGACCTGCTCGTTCAGGAGATGCGTCTGACGGTCGAGCCGAAATCGCTCGCCTTCCTCGACGACAAGGTCCTCGACGCCGAGCTCGCCGGCGACGAGATCGAGTTCCGGATCTACCCGCAGCCCGCCGGCTAACCGCTGGGCAGCGGCGCC
>CAWHFY010000005.1:0-124442 GCA_963828755.1 uncultured Solirubrobacterales bacterium
GACGGCGTCGGGGGCGCGTCGGTCTCGGTCGCGATGCCCGAGAGCTCGTCGAGCGACTGGTCGCGCGGCGGCGGATCGTCGACCAGAAGCTGCGGGATCGTCACCGGCTGCAGGTTGCGCTCGCGCAATCCGCGGAGCACCTTCGGCAGCGCGGCGACCGTCTCGGAGCGGTCGCCCCCCGCGTCGTGGAGAAGGATCACCGAGCCCGGCTCGACCCCATCGAGGGCGCGGTCGACGATCACGTCGGAGCCCGGGTCGAGGTAGTCGCCCGTATCGATGGACCACAGCACCATCAGCAGCCGCCGGTGGTCGAGCAGCTCGATCGTGTCGGCGTTGAACGAGCCGTAGGGCGGGCGGAACAGGCGCGGCTCGGGCAAGTCGTTGTCGGCCATCGCATCGGCGAGCTCGTTGAACTCGGCGATCTGGGTCGTGAAGGCCAGCTCGCCCATGTGCGGGTGGTCGTAAGTGTGACCGCCGACCGCGTGGCCCTGGTGCAGTTCCTTGCGGATCAGCTCCGGGCGCTCGCCGACCATGTTGCCGAGCACGAAGAACGTCGCCGGGGCGTCGTGGCGGTGCAGGATGTGGAGGATCTCGTCCGTGTAGGGGCCGGGGCCGTCGTCGAAGGTGAGCGCGACCTCGCGCTTCAGCGGGCGACCCTCGTGGACGAAACGGGTGTAGCCGAGGACCCGCGCGAGCGCCTGGTCCTGGGCGCCCTGGTTGCGGATGCTCTGCTCGAGCGCCGTCGGCTTGGCGCCCTTGGCGAGCACGGCGTCGCCCTCGTCGCGGCCGGAGCCGCGCGGGATCAGCAGCACGGCGAGCGCCAGCACCCCGGCGAGCGCTCCGCCCGCGGCGAGGTGGCGGCGCTGGCGCCGGCGGCGGCGCAGCCGCTCGCGGCGGCCGTGGCGGCGGCGCAGGAGTCGGTCGTCGTCTTTTCGGGTGCCGTCCCCCACCGGACCCGGCAAGCTAGCGCGCCAGCCCCGCAATCCTGCAGGCTGCCTGTCGCGGGCTCGAATAGGATCGCGCGGTGCCGAACGACGAGCCAGAGGTCATCAACCCGCCGGCCTTCGACGAACTGCGCCGCCGCGCCGCGGAAGGGCCGGTGGTGATGCTCAACCTGCTCGACTTCAAGCCCGACGGCGGCGCCGAGCGCTACCGCGAGTACGGCGAGGCGGTGACGCCGCTACTGGAGCGCGCCGGTGCCCAGGTCCTGTACGCGGGCGACGCGAGCGGGGCGCTGATCGGGCCGAGCGGCTGGGACCTCGTGCTGCTGGTCCAATATCCGACCCGCCAAGCGTTCCTCGACATGATCACCTCGCCCGAGTACCTCGAGATCGCCCACCTGCGCACCGAGTCGCTCGAGCGCGGCGAGCTGCACCCGCTGGACACCGCCGAGGTCCAGTCGATCGATTCCTGATTGCCGCCAAGCGGTTCCGCGGAACCGCGGCGGACGCTCGCGACCCTAGTCGGCGAGCGGCGCCGGGCGCCCGAGGTGGTAGCCCTGGGCGTAGTCGACCCCGAGCTCGCGCAGACCGTTCAGGATCGCCTCGTCCTCGACCCCCTCGGCGATCGTCCGCATCCCGAGGCTCTCGGCGATCGTCACGATCGAGCGCACGATCGCGCGGTCGGCGGCCGACTCGTGAATCCCGCGGACGAACTCCATGTCGACCTTCAGGTACTGGACCGGCAGGTTCTTGAGGTAGGTGAGCGAGCCGAACCCGGTGCCGAAGTCGTCGATCGCCAGGGAGCAGCCGAGCCGTTCGATGTGACCTCCGAACTCGCGCAGGTCCTCGCTGGCGGTCGCGGCGGCCGTCTCGGTCAACTCGAAGACGACGTCCTCGGGGCGCGCACCGGTGCGCTCGAGCGTCCTGCTGATGTGGGCGCTCAGCTCCGGATCGGAGATCGAACGTGCCGAGAGGTTGAGCGTGACCGCCTTCCCGCTGGTGGCGCCCTCGAGCGCCTTGGAGATCACCAGCCGATCGATCTCACCCATCAGCCCGAACCGCTCCGCGGTCGGCAGGAACGCGCCGGGCGCGAGCACCGAGCCGTCCTCCTCGACCATCCTGACGAGCATCTCAGCGCCGGCGCGCTCGCCGGTTGCGAGGTCGAAGATCGGCTGCTCGTAGAGGACGAGGCGGTCGGCGTCGATCGCCTCGCGCACCCGCCCGACCCAGGCGAGGCGCTCGGCCCCGGTCCCGGTGAAGATCTCGTAGCGGTCGCCGCCGCGCTCCTTGGCCTCGTGCAGAGCGATGTCAGCGGCGATCATCAGGTCCTCGTCGGTCGACTGCGACCTGGCGCCGAACCTGACCGCCCCGGCGCTCGCCCGCGCCGGAAGCTGCGACTGGCGCGCGCGGATCCCGCGCAGCAGCGCCGCGAGGCGCCGGCGCACGGCCCGCTCTGCGGCGACGTCGAGCAGGACGGTGAACTCGTCACCGCCGAACCGAGCCAGGAACTCACCGGGCCGGATGACCTCGCTGAGCGCGGTCGCGACCGATCGGAGCATCGCGTCGCCGGCGGCGTGGCCCAGTGAGTCGTTGACGTACTTGAGGTGGTCGACGTCGATGATCACGACGGCGCCGTCGGCGCCGTCGGCGCGTCGGCGCCGCAGCTCGTCGGCGAACCGCCGGCGGTTGGCGAGCCCGGTGAGCTCGTCATGCTCGGCGCGGTGGCGAAGCTCCTCCTCGGCGCGGCGGCGCTCGGTGATGTCGATCAGCACCCCCTCGAGCTGGACGCGACCGCCGTCGACCGGGCGGCCCATGGCACCCTCGTCGCGCACCCAGAGCATCCGCCCGTCGGCGGCGAAGATCCGGTACTCGACCGAGAGCGGCTCGAGCGTCTGCGCGCAGCGCTCCTCCGCGGCCTGCAGCCGTTCGCGATCGTCGCGGTGGACGCGGTTCCACCACAGCCACGGATCGCCGATCCACTCCTCGGCGCTGTAACCGAGCAGGTTCTCGATCTGCGGGGAGACGAACGCCCACTGACCACCGGGCCCGTAGTCGGCGAGATAGGAGACGACCGGGAGCCGCTCGATCAGGCCCCGGTAGCGGCGCTCGGCGTCGGCGAGCGCCTCGACCGTGCCATTCAACGAGGCCGAGCTGATCAGTAGCTGACAACTGGACTCGAGGAGGGCGAGATCGTCGGCCACGAGGCCCGCCCCTCCGTGCAGGGCGATCGCGATCGCCGGTGCGTTCGGCATCGAGATCCGGAACGCGACCCCGTCCTCGAGCTCGACCACCCCGGCCTCCTCCTCGGAGGCGGGGGCCGGCGGATAGCTGCCGGCGCCGTCGTCGCCCGCCACGGCGACCAGTTCCTGCTCCTCGGCGGCCGGCGGCCGGTGCCAGATCCTGACGACCTCGGCGGGGAGCTCCTCGCGGACCATGACCGCGACCGCGATCCCGAGATCCTCGAGCGGCGCGCCGCGCAGAACCTGGTTGGCGAGCGAGGACAGCGCCGCCTGGCGACGGGCCTTGACCCGGTCGCGGGAGATGTCGCGGACGAGCGTGACGATCACCGGCTCGGGGGTCTCGATGCAGGTGATGGTGACCTCGATCGGAAAGCGCTCGCCGTTGGCCCGGATGCCCTCGCGCTCGAGCGCGGGCCCCGGAGGGCGGCGGCGAGGCGGCGATCTGGCGCAACCGCCCGCGCTCGAGCTCGTGTTTGTCGGGGGGCACCATCAGCTCGACGACGTCGGCGCCGAGCGCCCGTTCGCGCGAATAGCCGAAGGTCATCTCGGCGGCCGGGTTCCACTCGACCACACGGCCGGTGGGATCGAAGGCGATCACGCAGTCGACCGAGGCGTCGACCAGGGCGCGCTCGAGCGAGTCGCTCCCGGGCGCGAGCCGGCGGGAGGAGCCGTTCGCGGTCTTGGACCCGTTTGCCCGGGGGAGCGCCCCATTGCCGGAACGGCGCGTCCTCGCGCTTCTCGACTTGGTCGTTTCTCCCATACCGCGTGCGCCCTCCGGCGCGCCTCCCAAGTTGGACGATCGATGTACGTATCGGCACGAGAGGGCGCGAACGTTAGCCGCGGCGGGGGTCAGGCCACTGGCATCCGGCGGCGCTAGGCGCGCAGCTTGTAGCCCTGCTTGAACAACCGCAGGTTGACCGCGAACAGGGCCGCGGTCGCGGCGGCCAGCGCCAGCATGGAGAGCGCGACGCTCGCCTCGGTATAACCGAGAAAGCCGTAGCGGACCAGGTTGATCATGTAGTAGACCGGGTTGAAGTGGGTCAGGGTCTGAAACGGCTCGGGCAGCAGCGACGCCGAGTAGAAGACCCCGCCCAGGAAGATCAGGGGCGTGAGCACGAACGTCTGCGCGACCGAGACGTCGTCGAACTGCTCGGCGCGCACGCCGATCAGCACCCCGAGCTGGCCGAAGAAGAAGCCGACCAGAAACAGCGCCGGGATCAGGATCAGCACGTGCTCGACCGGCAGGTCGACGAGCAGCGCCGAGGCGATGAAGGTGAGCACCGCGACCGCGCCGCCGCGGGTGAAGCCGCCGAGCGAGAAGGCGCTCAAGAGCTCGAGCGGCGAGGCCGGCGAGGAGAGCTGGTCCTGGATCGCGCCCTGGAACTTCTGCTGGAGGATCGACGACGCGTTGTTGGAGAACGAGTTCATCGCCCAGGCCATCATGATCAGGCCCGGAATCACGAAGACCACGTAGTCGAAGCCGTGCAGCTCGTTGATGCGCGACCCGAGCGCCGCGCCGAAGACGGTGATGTAGAGGAAGGTCTCGAGCAGCGGCGCGCCGATCGTCTGCTTCTTGATCTTCATGAACCGGTTGAGCTCGCGCCGCCAGAGCGTGAAGAAGCGGATCTGGCCGGTGGTCATGCCGCGCATCCTCGGCCGCGGAATGGCACTCATACCAGCGGCCTCAACAGCGGCCGGATTCGGCTTCGTCCTGTCGGACTCCGCCTCATACGAACTCCTCCTCCACCTTCGAGCGCGACAGCTCCTTGCGCCCGACCAGCGCGAGATAGGCGTCCTCGAGGTTGGCGACCCCGAAGCGCGAGGACAGCTCCGAGCTCGACCCCTGCGCGACGATGTTGCCCTCGTTGATGAAGGCGATCCGGTCGCAGAGCTGCTCGGCCTCCTCGAGGTAGTGAGTGGTGAGCAGGATCGTGGTGCCCTCGTCGTTGATCCGCTTCACGTAATGCCAGAGCTCGAGGCGCAGCTCGATGTCGACCCCGGCGGTCGGCTCGTCGAGGATCAGCAGCTGCGGACGGTGCATCAGCGCCCGCGCGAGGATCAGCCGGCGCTTCATCCCGCCCGAGAGCGTCCGCGTGCGCTCTTTGCGCTTTCCGTACAGCGAGAACGTCTCGAGCAGCTCGGCGGCGCGTTCGCGGCGCTCCTTCTTCGGCATCCCGAAGTAGCCGGCGTGGTAGTCGAGCGTCTCCTCGAGGGTCAGAAACCAGTCGAGGTTCAGCTCCTGCGGCGCCAGCCCGACCGCTTGACGCGCAGCGCCGTAATCGGCGACCGCGTCATGGCCGAAGACCTGGATCTCACCCCCGGTCGGTTGCGCGAGCCCGGTCGTGCAATGGATCAGGGTCGACTTGCCGGCGCCGTTGGGGCCGAGCAGGCCGTAGAACTCGCCCGCCTCGATCTCGAGATCGACGCCCTTGAGCGCTTCGACCCCCGTCGGATACACCTTTTCGAGGCCCTCGATGTCGAGCGCCTTCGCCGGCTTTCCGTTGTTGTTTTGACTCTGAAGCATCAAGCGGCGGTGATGATGAAGGCTCAAGTGCGCTCGAAGTCAAGTACGAGGCACGCCGGACTAAATGTAGTGGGCCGCGCGCGCTTCCCTCTCGGCGAAACGAATCGGCTCCCCCGTGGACAGGAAGGGCAGTCGACGCGAGATCAAGGAGCGTGAGCCGATGAGCGCGAACGAGCACGAGTCCGACGGCGCAACGCGAGTCGCATACATCCTCGGCGTGCCGCTGGCCGCCGACGTCGTGCGCCAATGGCCCCAGATGAAAGAGATCGTCCGCACCAGAAAGCTGGTCGCTGACGTCGAAGGGAACTTCCCCGAGCTGACCCTCGAAGTCGGCCGACGGCTGAGGCTCGACGACACCGTGGTCGTGGAGTGGACGTGCGATTACGGCGACGGGCGCCTGTATCGAAACGTGACGATCGGCGAACTGGAGGACGGCGAAGCGGTGCGGGTCACCGACTATTGGGGCGAGCCGACCGCGACCCCCGAGTGGCGCCGGTCGCTAACCGAGCCCCTGGAGATGCCGGGGGACGGCATCTGGCCCGACGCACGCCATCTGGCTCACCGCTGAGCGGCGCGCTACCGAGCGTGCTCCGTACCCGCCCCGGAGGTCGGCCCGCCCGAGCGCCGACAACATCGGTGGTCAATGACACCTTCGGAAGGAAACGAATGAGATCGAAACTGATCACGCTCGGGCTCGCAGCCTTCGCGATGGTCGCGTTCGGCGCGATCACCGCCGGTTGCGGCAGCGACGACGAGGCCGGGACGACGGCCGCGGCGGAGTCGGAGTCGGAGTCGGATGCCGACGAGTCGGCGGCCAGTACCACCACCGCGAGCACCGGCGGCGGCGAGACCCTGGCGATCGACATGGGCGAGTTCTTCTACAAGCCCGACGCGGTCGAGGCGAAGGCCGGCGAGGTGACGATCGACGCGTCCAACATCGGATCGGCCCCGCACGAGCTCGTGCTCGCGAAGACCGACGACGCCCCCGACCAGCTGCCGACCAGCTCCGACGGCAGCGTCGACGAGGAGAGCCTCGACGTGCCCGGTGAGGTCGAGGAGGTCGAGGGCGGCGCCGAGGGCACCGTCTCGCTGGATCTCCAGCCGGGCAAGTACGTCATGTTCTGCAACCTGCCCGGCCACTACTCGGGCGGCATGTACGGGAGCCTGACCGTCAAGTAGCCGCGGTGGCGACGGCGGGGCGGCTGCGGCCGGCTCGCCGTCGCTCCTTCCGGCTGGCGTTAGGGTCCGTGGGGTGAGCGCCACGACCCTCGACTCGCTCGAGATCCCCGAGCTCGACGACCTCGACCCGGAGCTGCGCGGCCCGGCCTTCGACGCGAAGATGGCCGAGCTCGCCGCCGAGAGCTGGATCGCGCGGGCGAAGCTCGGCCTCGTCGTCCTCGACCGCGAGTCGGGCGAGTTCTTCCTGCGCTCCAAGCAGGCGACCTTCCCGGGCAAGGCACTCGCCGAGCTGTTCGACATGAAGGAGGGCGCGCTCGGCGAAGAGGTCGCCCGCAACATCCTCCACATCGACGGCGACGACCACCGACGGCTGCGCAACCTGGTCAACCCGGCGTTCACGCCGCGCGCCGCCGACAAGTGGCGCCCGGTGATGCGCGACTACATCGCCGAGTTGTTCGACGAGGTCACGCCCGCGGGGGAGTGCGACGCGGTCACGGCGCTGTGCAAGCCATACCCGGCGATGACGATCGCGACCGTGGTCGGCGCGCCGCCGGCCGACGCCGAGCGGCTGGCCTCGTGGTCGCGCTGGATCCAGCTGCAGTTCGACGGCCCGACCCTGGCCGAGCATCGCGACGAGGTCGAGCGCGCGTGCGAGGAGCTCTACGCGTACCTCGACGAGCTGATCGTCGCCAAGCGCGCCGACCCGGGCGAGGACCTGCTCTCGACCCTGATCGCCGTCCACGATGGCGACGACCGCCTCGACGACGCCGAGCTTCGCAACCTGGTGCTCAACGTCTTGGTCGGCGGGGTCGACACGACCCAGTCACAGCTCGCCCATGCGCTGCGCCTGTTCGCCGCCCACCCCGATCAGTGGGATCTACTCGCGGCCGAGCCCGAGCGGGCCACGAACGCGGTCTCGGAGATCATCCGGGTCGCCCCGGTCACCCCGTTCACGGCGCGGATCGTGCTCCAGGACCTGGAGCACCGCGGGGTCGCGTTCCCGGCCGGGACGATCGTGATCGTCTGCGCGCACCAGGCCAACCGCGACGCCGAGGCCGGCGGCGCCGAGTTCGACATCACCCGCGAGGGCGCCGGCAAGCGCGCCCTCACCTTCGGCGCCGGGATCCACTACTGCCTCGGCGCCAACCTCGCGCGCGCCGAGCTCTCCGAGGCGCTCGCCCACCTGGCGCCGCGGATGCCGGGACTCGAGCTCAACGGCGAGCCGGCCTACGACTCGATCCACGGCGTGTACGGCCTCGACGAGCTGCCGATCCGCTGGGCTGCCTGACTCGATATGCGCGGCAAAACGTAACTCTCGGCGCGGTCCGGCGACTCCATACACTGATCGATATGCCGAAGAGCTACACCGAACGAGCCCGAGCCCTGATCCTGGCGGCGGCCTTCTCTCGTTTCTCGCGTCGGTGGTTCTCTACTTCTTCGACAACCGCGAGCACGGCATCTTCGTCGGGCTGTGGGTGCCGTCGATCCTCGCCCTGGGTGTACTGATCCTGCCTCCCAGGGAAGGACCGAAGCGGTGATCGGCCTTTTCGTGTTCGGCACCTTCATAACCACGCTCGTCGGCCTGGCCTGCTGGCTGATCGTCGCGGGTATCAGAGCCGACCAGCGCGAGCGACAAGGCCTGTCCGACAATTCGTAGCGGTGCTGACTACGGCGCCGGCGGTGGCGTCGTGGTCTCGGTCATCAGCGAGTCGATCGTCTGCATCATCGTCCCGTCGCGCGGGGCCGAGTAGGCGAACAGGGTCGCGTTGCGACCCTCGCGGTCGCGCTCGCACTCGGGGAAGAAGACCGGGTAGGCAAAGCTGAAGTGGTTGGCCGCCTGCTGGCGGGCGCGCTTGGTCACGTAGCCGATCCGCCGCCGGGTCGAGAAGTCCTCGATGAAATGGCAGCCGTCGCTGCTGGCGAGGTTCGGGCTGTTGCCGAGGTGGAAGAAGATCGTCGCGCGGCGCGCGAGCTGGCGGACCGCGGCCAGGTCGATGTTGAAGCCGAAGTCCTGCACCGCGATGTAGTCGGTGCCGGCCGGGATCTTCGGGTGGCTTGCGATCCCGAACGCGTTGCCGCCCAGGAACTCGCCGTTGGCGTGCGCATAGGCGACCGCGGCCCGCATCACGTTCGGCTTCTGCTTCGCCGCCGGGGTGTAGAAGTCGAACAGCCAGCCGTCGTTGTCGACGGCGTTGCGGACCCGGGCCATCATCGCCCTCATCTTGCGCGCGTTCGGGTACTGCAGCGCGTTGAGCTCGACCGAGAACTGCGCCTCGGGGCTGGTCGTCCTGACCGCCGCGACCACCGTCTTCCACCCGTTGATCTCGCGCGGGCGGACCTTCTGGCCGGCGCTGAACCGCAACAGGGTCGAGACGTAGGTCGGCTTCAGCGAGGCGAGCGCAGCGCCGATCGAGGCCGGCGTCTCGCCCTTGGCCGTGAACTGGCCGTCCTGATACATCCTCGTTGAGGCGATCCGCGACCCGTCGGGGGGCCCGACCGCGGCCTGCGCGCTCGCCGCGGTCGCGGCGCACAGCGCCAACGCGACCAGCGCCGCGCGCCCCGGGATCCGCCGCCTCGCGGCCGTTTGCCCTCCCTCGCCCATCGTTGCCGAGATTATCGGCGGGTCCAGCGGAGGATCGAGCCCGAACGTCCATCCGTCCAGCGCAGCCTCGCGAAGGGCGTAGACTTCGTGCCTCGACCGCCCGCTGGGCCTTCTCCCTCGCCCTTCGAGCCCCACTTCGCAGAGGGATCGAGGCCTTCGCATCGACGATCGCAGCTCACCGACCGTTCGCATCCGCGCCTGGATTCGCCGCCACCCGGTCGCCGTCACCGTGCTCTGCACCCTGGTGGTCGGCGCCGCACTGGTCGTCGGCCTCTGGGGCAAGCGCGACGCCTTCGTCACCGCGCTCGGCGGCGCCCCGGCCTGGGCGCTGGCCGCGGTCGTCGCCCTGCAGCTGATCTGGCTGGTCGCGCGCAGCGAGGCCTGGCACGTCTGCGTCGGCGCCGCCGGCGGGCAGGTCGGGCGCCGGCGCCTGTACCGAGCCGCCGCGGTCGGCTACCTCGGCAACCTCTTCAACTCGAGCTTCGGCCTCGGGGTGCGGATCGCCGCGCTGCGTCGCTCCGCTCCGGCCCAGAGCCCGGGAGTCTCGGTCCTGATCGCCGCCGAGATGCCGATCGTCGTGGTCGAGATCGCCCTGGCCGCGCTCTGCTCGTTCACCCTGGTCGCGCCGCTCAACGTCGCCTGGTGGGTGCCGATCATCTGCCTCGCGGTCGCGCTCGCCGGGATCGTCGCGGTGACCCGGATCGCCCGTCACCGCCACGACGGCTTCTGGGCAGGGCTCGCTGTGATGCGCGGCCTCGGCAGCCGCAACCGGATCATCGGCCTGGTCGTGTTCGCGGTCAGCGCGCAGGTGGCGCGCAACTGGCTCGTCCTGCACGGGCTCGGGGTCGACGTCTCGGTCTTCGACGCGATGGCGCTGCTGATCGCCGCGGCGCTCTTCGGCCTGCTGCCGGTGGGCCCGACGCTCGGGGTCGCGACGTCGGTCGTCATCCTCGGCGCCAACGGGGTCGCGGTCACCGCCGCCGCCGGGGCGCTGCTCACCGCGACCGGTGCGGTCGGGGCGCTCGGCTTCGCCGCCTGGGCGCTCGTCGACCGCCTCGCCCAGCGCCGCGGCGGGCGCGAGCCGGCGCCGGCGCCCGCTCTCCCGGTCGCGCCGACCGCAGCGCCCGCCTACGGGTCGACCCAGCCGTAGAAGCTCGGGGGCCACCGCGCGTTCTTAGGTTGGTCCGGCGCGCCGGCCGGGTTAGGTTCAGCGATGAAGCGGTGCTGGGTACGGGCTCCGCCCAACCCCACAACACGGAGCGGCCGCACACGTCATCGACCTCCCACGCGTTCGACAACCTGAAGACGATGCAGCCATCTCGAATGCCAGCACTGGCTGAGCCGCTGACCGTTCGACGGGCCGCGGCGGCGTTCGCGGGCCTCGCGCTCGCCGCCGCGCTTGCCGCTCCGAATGCGGGCGCCGGATCGTACGTGTGCAAGGCCCAAACGCCCCAGGGCCTGCACAAGTGCCCGAAGTTCAAGTTCCGCTACACCGGCTCCGGTAGCTAACTCGTGGCACTACAACAGCGGCCCGAGCCCAGGCGGCGAGGCGCCGACCGACCAGCTCGCCACGGCCGACTTCACCTGGGACGTCCGCTACGAGCCGCTGATCGTCTTCGGGAAGGGGTCGGTGCAGCTGTTCGCCAACGCGCCGAACGGCGTGAGCGGGACCTGGTCGTTCACCGAGTCCTCGTCGATCGACAGCTGCGCGGGGGCCGGCACCCTGGTCCCGTTCGACAACCCCGAGATCCGCGGCAACGCGCGGCACGGCCTGGACCTGCAGCTGGGCGCGGGCCGCCCGAAGACCGTCGACCCGGACGGGACGCAGGGCGGTTGCCATGTCGGCGACTTCTGGCAAGAGTGGCTCTACGACACGTCGCAGCTCGGGCAGGCGGACCGAGTCGAAGCGCTTGGCAGCCTCGTGGACCTGAACCCGAAGCAGCTGTCGCACAAGCGCACCGTGATCCAGACGTCGAACGTGACCCCGCGCGCCCCGACCCTCTCGCCGCCCAGCGACTGCAGCTTTGGCTTCGGCGGTGCGGCCTGCGAGCAGGCCTTCGCATGGACGGGCAAGGTGACCGTCGCGCGCAAGCGTTGACGGCAGGAGCCGCCGGAAAGCTAGCCCTCGGCCACGCCGGCGGCCCGCATCGCGGCCTCCCACGAGAAGTAACCGTCGAGGCGGGCGATCTTTCCGTCGCCGCGAACGTGAAAACGCAGCCGATCGCCTGGTCGATCCACGCGCCGCCCTGCTTGTCCCGTCCGCGGTGGTAGTAGAGGCCGACCACGCAGTCGTCGCCGGCGTCGATCAGCCGCTCCTCGCGCCAGTGGTACTCGTCGAAGCCGCCGCGCCACGCGCTCGAGCGCGGCGTGCAGGCCGTCGCGCCCGAAGTAGACCGGGTCGTCGGGCCAGTCGGCGGGCATGTGGAGCTCGACGTCGGGCGCGTAGAAGCTAGGCCAGTCGCCGCCGGAGTTGAAGGCCGGTTGGGCTCGCAGCGATCTGCAGCTCTCGTCGGACACGCCACTCAGTATCCCGCGACCTCGTCGGCGGCGAAGGCCGGTTTAGGATCGCCCCGAATGACCCCGCTTCGAATCGGCTTCGTGATCGCCGGCCTCGCCTCGTTCGTGCTCGCGATCGGGTTCATCAACCAGGCGTCCTGGGCCACCGACCTGTGGCCGTGGGAGGCGACGCCGCTCTCCTACATCTTCATCGCCTCGATCCTGGTCGCGATCGCCAGCCCGGTGCTCTGGATCGCGGTCACCGGCGAGCTCGCGGCGATGCAGGCGGGGGCGATCGACCTCGCGATCACCTACGGCGGCGCCACGATCTACCTGGTCACCCTCGCCGGCGACGCCGGCCAGCCCTCGCTCGGCCCCTACATCGCCGTCTTCGGGATCGGCTTCCTGGCGATGGTGGTCACCTTCGTGCGCTCGCGCTCGATCCCCTGGCAGGACCACCGGCCCATGCCGGGCCCGGTGCGCCTGTCGTTCGCCGCCTTCGCCGTGATGCTGATCGGCGCCGGCACCGCGCTCGTCTTTCAGGCCGACATCTTCCCCTGGGAGCTCGGCGACGAGACGTCGGTGATGTTCGGGCTCATCTACCTCGGCGCCGCGGCGTACTTCATCTGGGGCTTCCTGCGCCCGGCGTGGCCGAACGCCGCCGGGCCAGCTGATCGGCTTTCTCGCCTACGACCTCGTGCTGATCGGCCCGTTCGTCGACCAGTTCTCAAACGTCTCCGGCGGCCAGCTGACCAGCCTGATCGTCTACACCGCCTTCGTCGTCTACAGCGGCGCGCTCGCGGTCAACTACCTGTTCCTCGACGAGGCGACCCGGCTGCGGATCTCCTAGGGGGCGAGCCGGGCGCGCAGCGCCTTCGCCACCGGCCCGACATCGAGCGGCTCGCCCGACGGCTCGCGCGCGGCGAGCCGCGCGACCTCGCCCGGGTCGTCGATCAGGACGCCGCCGATTTCGAGGGTCTCGGCGAGCGGGTTGCCGTCGAGGTTGGTGA
Source organism: uncultured Solirubrobacterales bacterium (assembly GCA_963828755.1). GTDB lineage: Bacteria > Actinomycetota > Thermoleophilia > Solirubrobacterales > 70-9 > WHSW01. The sequence continues at coordinate 12,993 of CAWHFY010000005.1, forward strand.
GCGAGAGCGCGCCGACCACGTCGGCGCCCTCGATCCGCGCCTCGACCAGGACCATGCGCACGACCCCGAGCTGGGCGTCGAGGCTGTCGATCAGACGGGCGTGGCGGCGAACGCCGAGGAAGAGCTCGCCGTCGCGAAGCTCGGCCTCGCCCTCGTAGCTGCGACTTGCGATGACGGTGACGCCGCCGGGCCCGATCGTGATGTGGTCGATCCGGGTGGTGGTGCCCGGGATCAGCAGGTCGTGCTCGATCACGACGCCGGTGCCGCGCAGGTGGCGCTCGAGCCGCTTCGCCGTCAGCTGCTCGAGCTCCGCCCCGCTCGGGCGCGGGCGCTCGTCTCGCGAATCGCGCGAGTGGAAGTAGTCGATCTTGCCGAGGCCGCCGATCATCTCGATGTCGCGCAGCAACCGCAGCTCGGCCCGCCGCTCCGCCTCGGCACGCACATCTCTCCCCGCTGCAGGCTCGGCCGTCACATCCCCGCTATCGGCCGGTCGGCGACGCCCCACAACCCCTCTCGACATCAGTACTAGGCGGTGCAAGACTCGTCCCGTGGCCGAGCTCGACCCCGAAGTCCGCCAACTGCTCCAAGGGGCGAACTTCGTCACCCTGGCGACCCTGACCGCCGACGGCGCGCCGCACGCGACCACGGTCTGGGGCGACATCGAGCGTGGGCACCCGTGCTTTTTCACCCAGCCGAGCTCGTTCAAGGCCCGCAACATCGACGGCGATCCCCGGGTCGCGATGACCCTCGTCGACCGCGACAACCCGTACCGCACCGGCCAGCTGCGCGGCCACGTGATCGAGACGATCTGGGACGACGAGGCGCTCGAGATCATCGACCGGATGTCGCGCAAGTACACCGGTGAGGACTTCCCGATGCGATCCGGGGTGGTCTACGTGATCGAGGTCGCGAGCTCGCGGTGCACCGAGCTGCCGTTCAGCGACAGGCCGGGCTGAGCAGGCCTATCGTGGGGGCGTGGACCGCTTGGAGGTAGAGCGAGCGACGTTTCTCGATCTGCTCTCGGAGCCCGATCGCCTCGAGCTCGAGCGCCGCGCCGGGCGACGGCGATTCAAGCGCGGCGCGACCCTGATGAACGAGGGCGGCCCCGGCGCCGAGGTGATGCTGCTGGTCGCCGGCCGGGTCAAGGTGACCGTCACCACCGCGGGACGCGAGATCGTGCTCGGCTTCCAGGGACCGGGCGAGCTGATCGGCGAGCTCGCGGTGATCGACGACGGGCCGCGCTCGGGGACCACCGAGGCGCTCGAGCCGGTCGAGGCGCTGGCAATTGGCGCCGCCGACTTTCATGCCCTGCTCGAGCGGCCGACCTTCGCGACCGCGATGCTGCGCTCGCTCGTGCGCCGGTTTCGCGACGCCGACCGCGGCCGGATCGAGTTCGCCGCCTCGCAGTCGCTCGGCCGGGTCGCATCGCGCCTCGTCGAGCTGGCCGAACACCACGGGGAGCCCGACGGCGACGGGATCGCGATCACCCTGCCGATCACCCAGGAGGAGCTCGCCGGCTGGACCGGCTCCTCGCGCGAGGCGGTGGCGAAGTCGCTCGCCTCGCTGCGCGGGCTGGGGGCGATCCGCACCGAGCGGCGGCGGATCGTCGTCCTCGACCTCGAGGCGCTGCAGCGCCAGGCAGCCTGAGCGGCGAGACTGGGCCGATGGTCTGCCGCAGCTGCCAGACCGAGAACAACGAGGGGGCGCGCTTCTGCCGGGCCTGCGGGGCGTCGCTGGCGTTGGCCTGCCCGAGCTGCGGTGCCCCGCACGACCCCGACCAGGCCTTCTGCGATCAGTGCGGGACGCGGCTCGAGGCCGGCGCGAGCGCCGCTCCGCCCGCCGTCTCGGCACCCGAGCTGCGCGTCGCCTCGGTCCTCTTCGTCGACCTGGTCGGCTACACGCCGCTGTCGGAGACCCGCGACGTCGAGGAGGTCCGCGATCTGCTCAGCGGCTACTTCGACCTCGCCCGGACGATCGTCGACCGCTACGGCGGGACGGTCGAGAAGTTCATCGGCGACGCGGTGATGGCGGTCTGGGGCGTTCCAATCGCCCGCGGTGACGACGCGGAGCGCTCGGTGCGCGCGGGGCTGGAGCTGGTCGACGCGGTCGCGCGGTTCGGCGAGACGGTCGGCGTCGCCACGCTGCAGGCCCGCGCCGGCGTCGCCACCGGGCAGGTCGCGGCGCTTGCCAACCCCGGCGAGGGTCTGGTGATCGGCGACCGCGTCAACACCGCCTCCCGGGTGCAGGCAGCGGCCGAGCCCGGCACCGTCTTCGTCGACGACGCCACCCGCCACGCGACCGCGGCGGCGATCGCATTCGAGGACGCCGGCGAGCATGCGGTCAAGGGCAAGGCGGCGCCGCTTCGCCTGCATCGCGCCCAGCGGGTCACCGGCGGCGTCTCCGGGACCCAGCTGCGCACCGGGCTCGAGCCGCCGTTCGTCGGCCGCGCCGCCGAGCTGCGGCTGATCAAGGACCTCTTTCACGCCTCCGTCGACCGCGGGGTCGCCCGCCTGGTCGGGATCACGGGGCCGGCCGGGGTCGGCAAGACGCGGCTCGGGACCGAGCTCTCCCACTACGTCGACGGGCTCGCGACCGAGGTCCTCTGGCACTTCGGCCGCTGCCTTTCGTTCGGCGACGGCGTCGCCCACTGGGCGCTCGCCGAGATGGTCCGCCAGCGGCTCGGGATCGCCGAGGACGCGCCGGCCGACGAGGCCGATGCCCGCATCGCCGACGGCCTGCGCCACTGGATCGCCGACCCCCACGAGCGCGAGCGGGTCGGCGAGGCGCTCCGAGCGCTGCTCGGGACCGCTGAACCTGGCCTGGCGCGCGAGGAGCTGTTCGCGGCCTGGCGGCTGTTCTTCGAGCGGCTCGCCGAGCGCGACCCGGTCGTGCTCGTGTTCGAGGACATGCACTGGGCCGACGACGGCCTGCTCGACTTCCTCGAGCGGTTGCTGGACTGGTCGGCCGAGCACCCGATCTTCGTCTGCTGTTTCGCCCGGCCCGAGATCGCCGAGCGCCGCGCCGGGTGGCCGGGCGCGGTCGCCAACGCGACCGGGCTGGCGCTCGCCCCGCTTGACGGCGAGCGGATCGGCGAGCTGCTCGACGGGACGGTCTCCGGGCTGCCCGCGGCGGCTGCGCGCGCCGGATCGTCGAGCACTCCGAGGGGATCCCGCTGTACGCGGTCGAGACGGTGCGCGCGCTCGCCGACCGCGGCGCGCTCGCCAGCGGCGACGCGGGGCTCGCCGCCTCCGCCGAGATCGGCGAGCTCGACGTGCCGCCGAGCCTGCAGTCGCTGCTCTCGGCCCGCCTCGACGCGCTCGCGGGCGACGAGCGTGAGCTGATCCGGGCGATGGCGGTCTTCGGTTCGCGCTTCGCCCGCGCGAGCGCGGGGGCGCTGACCAATTTCGCCGAGGGTCGCCTCGACGAGGCGCTCGCCTCGCTGGTCGGCCGCGAGATCCTCTCGATCGCGACCGATCCGCTCTCACCCGAGCGCGGCCAGTACGCGTTCGCCCAGGGAATGCTGCGCACGGTCGCCTACGAGATGATCGGGCGGCGCGATCGCAAGGCGCTTCACCTCGCCGCCGCCGAGCACGTGCTGGCGAGCTTCAGCGGCGAGCGCGACGAGGTCGCCGAGGTGATCGCCGCGCATCTGCTCGGCGCCTACCGCGCCGCCGCCGGCGACCCCGACGAGGACGAGCTGCGAGCGCGGGCGATCGCGGCGCTGCGCACTGCCTCGCAGCGAGCCGCCGGCCTCGGCGCCCCCGAGAGCGGCTCGCGGTCGCTGCGGACCGCGGCCGAGATCGCCACCGACCCGGGGGAGCGCGCCGAGCTGACGGCGGCGGCGGGCCGCCTCGAGGCCGACGCGGGCAACTACGAGACCGCGCTGCAGCTGCTCGAAGCGGCCGCGGCGACCCATCGCGAGGCCGGGAGCGAGCGCGAGGCGGCGCGACTTGCCGGGTCGATCGGCCACGTCCGCGGCCGGCTCGGGACCGACGACGCCGCGACCATCGGGCCGATGCGCGAAGCGCTCGCGATCCTCGGCGACGACGAGCGCGACCCGGACGTCGCGGCCCTGTGGTGCGACCTCGGCCGGGCGCTGCTGTTCACGGGGCACGCCGAGGAGGCGGGCGAGCTGTTCGACCGCTCGCTGAGCGCGGCCGAGGCGCTCGAGCTGCACGACGTGACCTGCCGGGCGCTCGACCTGAAGGCGATCTACATGGAGTACCTGGGCCGGTTCGCCGAGGCGCGCGCCCTGCACGAGGCGTCGTTCGAGATCAGCCAGCGCCACCGGGTGTCGCGCGGCCACGTCGCGCTCACCAACCTCGCCGTGCTGCTCGTCACCCAGGACATGCCCGGCGCGATCGAGGCCTGCGAGCGCGGCGTCGCGGCGTCGCGGCGTCGCGGCGACCGCTCCGGCGAGAGCCTCGCGATCGGCAACCTGATGGCGGGCTGGCTGTACGCCGGCGAGTGGGATTCGAGCGCCGAGCTCGCCGGGCGGGCGCTCGCCGAGGACCTCGACCGCCCCGACGTCGAGTACATCCACCAACAGCACGGGCTGCTGCGCGTCTTTCGCGGCGAGCTCGAGGCGGCGCGGCTGAGCCTCGAGGGCGCGGCGGCACTCGCCCCGCGGGCCGACATCGAGGCGCGCCACGCCTACGTCACCCTCGACGGCCTGCTCGCGTTCGCCGCGGACCAGCCCGAGCGCGGGCTCGAGCTGCTCGCCGCCACCGCCCGCGAGGGCTTCGAGAGCCAGGGCGCCTCGAGCGAGAACGTTCGCCTGGCCTGGCCGGGGGCGGTCGGCGCCGCGCTGGCGCTCGGGCGCCTCGACGAGGCACGCGAGCTGATCGACCTGCTGGCGCAGATGCGCCCCGGGCTGGTCGCGCCGCTGTTGCGAGCCGAGCTCGAGCGGGCGCGCGGGCTGCTCGCCGCCGCCGAGGGTGAGCTCGACCGGGCCGCGGTCCTACTCGCCGACGCGGTCGAGGCGCTGACCGAGCTCGACTACCCGTTCTGGGTCGCGCGGGCGACGGGCGACCTGGCCGAGGTGCTGATCGACGCCGGCCGCGGCACCGAGGCCGCGCTGCGGCTCGAGCAGGTGATCGAGCCGCTGGTCGCGCTCAGGGCCCAGCCGGAGCTCGACCGGGCCCGGGCGCTGATCGAGCGCGCCGTCACCGCCGGCGCGCTCGAGCCCTAGGTCCGAACCCTAGGTGTGGCGCTTGGTGTGGCGCTTGCCGGCCTTGCCGGTGTTCTTCGGCTTCGACGGCGCGGCCTTCTTCGTGTGGCGCTTCTCGGCCGGCTTCTTGTCCTTCTTGTCATCGGGCATCGGTGCTCCCCTCGTGTCTCTGGTGGACGCGGTTCAACCTACACCCGCAAACCCGCGAACCCGCGACGCGCACCGCCTGGCGCGTCGCGGGTTCCCCTCGCGGGTGGATGAGCTCTAGACGATCGGGGCGGTGCCGCCCGGCTGGGCAGGCGCGGTCCGCCGCCGGTCGGAGCTCGCGCCGGCGGTCATCACGATCGCGGTGACGGCGAGCGCGAGGCCGCCGATCAGCGCGACGGCGCCGAACGTCGAGAGGTCGCCGTTGTCCGCCGTCGCGTGCTGACCGCTGGACGGGGCCTGCACGACGAACGGGTCGGCGGCGCCCGGGTCGCGGCGCAGCTTCGCCGTGAAGACGGCGTCACCGTGGTCGGCCGCGGGGCTGGCGTCGACGATCCCGCCGACCGGGGCGGCGACCGCCGGGGCCGCCGGGATGAGCGCGGCGGCGATCAGCCCGAGGGCGATGATCCCTGTGAAGCGAGTCTTGGTCGAAGCGGACATTTGGTGCCTCCTCTGGCGGTGGGTCGAACCGATTGATTCGGTCTGGAGTCACCGTATGAGCGGCTGAGAGCGCCGACCACGCACTCGTGCACGCGCGAGTGTGTAGTTCTGCACGCCCAGTCGTGGCGGTCGTCGGCAGGAGCGGCGGACGAGGGCGAGAACGGGTGATCATGCGAATTTCCCGCCTTGCGCTCCCGACCCTGCTGAAGACCGGCGCGCCGCCGTCGGCGCCGGTCGGCCGATGACCGAGCCGCGCCCCGAGACGATCTGCGTCGAGGCAGGCGCCCGCGGCGAGTCGGGCGACCCGGTCAGCCCGGCGGTCTACCTCTCGACCACCTACCGCCAGGGCGGCGACTACGAGTACATCCGCGACGGCTCGCCGACGATCGACGCGTTCGAGCGCGTCGTCGGCGAGCTGGAGGGCGGGTTCGCCGTCTGCTTCTCGTCCGGGATGGCCGCGGCCGCAGCGGTGTTCGACGGGCTCGCCGCCGGGTCACGCGTCCTCGCGCCGCAGGTCGCCTACCTCGGGGTCCGCAAGCTGCTGGCCGAGAAGGCGTCGAAGGGCGCGCTCGAGGTCGAGCGCGTCGACCAGACCGACACCGAGGCGACGATCGCCGCGATCGGCGACGCCGACCTCGTCTGGTCCGAATCCCCGAACAACCCGCTGGTCGGGATCACCGACCTCGCCGCGCTCAGCGCCGCCGCCCACGAGCGCGGCGCTCGCTTCGCCGTGGACGCGACGCTCGCGACGCCGCTGCTGCAGCGCTCGCTGGAACTAGGGGCCGACTTCGTCGTCCACTCGGCGACCAAGTACCTGGCCGGCCACGCGGACTCGCTGCTCGGTGTCGTCGTCTGCCCCGACGCGGCCGGTCGCGACGAGCTGATCGCCCGCCGCGCGATGACCGGCGCGCTGCCCGGGCCGCTGGAGGTCTACCTCGCGCTGCGCGGGGTGCGGACCCTGGCGCTGCGGGTCGAGCGCAGCCAGGCGAACGCTGCGTGAGCTTGCTGAGCGACTGGTTGCGCACCCGGCCGTCTCGCGGGTCCGCTACCCCGGCCTCGCCGACGATCCCGGCCACGAATTGGCTTCGCGCCAGATGAGCGGCTTCGGCGCGATGATCGCCTTCGAGGTCGGCTCCGCGGACGACGGGCCGGATGCGGCCGAGGCGGTCTGCCACGGAGTGCGGCGGATCGCCAACGCGACCAGCCTCGGCGGGGTCGAGAGCCTGGTCGAGCGCCGCGGGCGGTACCCGGAGGAAGCGGACCACGTGCCCGCGAACCTGATCCGGTTCTCGGTCGGCTGCGAGCACGTCGAGGATCTGTGGACCGACCTCGAGCAGGCGCTCGCGGCCGCCTAGACCCTCAGGCCGCGACCTGCGGCTCGAAGCCGGCGGCGAACGCCGCGACGGTCGAGCGTGGAGTCAGGACCTTCACCGGGGTATCAGGCGATGCTGCGACGGCGTCGCCGTAACCGCTGAACGACCACGGCGACAAGCCACCTCCGCGGTAGAGGCTCGGTCCTCCCCCTGGCGTCGTCACGATCACCCCGTCGGGCAGCTCCCCAAGGGTCGCCTCGAAGGTCACCTTCTCCCCGCCGCGCCTGATCCGCTCGGCGTGCAGTTGACGGTCGAGCTCCGGCGCCGACACCGCGGCGCCCGAGGCGGCCGCATCGGGCCAGTGGGCGCGGAACTCGTTGAACCGCTCGCGCAGGCACTCGGCGCAGGGCCGATGCCCGGCCGCGAACGCCGTCACCTCGTCGAGGAAGAACAACTCCGTGTACCGGCCCGGCTGCAGCAACTCGCGCTGCCGCCCCTTGAACTCGAGCCGGCAGTAGATCCACCGCCGCCCGCTGTGAAACCGCCGAATCTGCCCCTCGTCGTCGTGCAGGCAGCCGCGGTTCCCGAACCACGCGCCGCGGGCGGGATCGGCGACCAGGCGGCCGAAGGGGTCGACGCGATTCTGGTGCGGCGACATGCGGTGGAAGTATCGCCCGGGCGACCACGCCAAGGGCGGAGGCGCGGCCTCAAATAGAGTTGCGGGAATGAAGGCCGCGGTCATCTACGAGAACGGCGGCCCCGAGGTGCTCCGCTACGAGGACGTCCCCGATCCCGAGTGCCCCGACGGTTGTCTCGTGATCGACGTCGAGGCGATCAGCATCGAGGGCGGCGACCTGCTGCACCGCGCCGGCTCGCCGCCGCCGTCGGTTCCCCATATCGTCGGCTACCTCGCCGCGGGCACGGTGTCCGAGGTCGGTGCCGGGGTCGAGGACCGCGCCGTCGGCGATCGGGTGGTCACCTTGAGCATGGCCGGCTCGCACGCCTCGAAGCGGGCGGTCCCGGCGATCTCGACCTGGCCGATTCCCGAGGGCCTCGACGCGGCGACCGCCGCCTCGGTCCCGGTGGCTGTCGGCACGGCCCAGGAATGCCTGTTCACCGCCGGCAAGCTCGAGGCCGGGCAGACGGTCCTGGTCCAGGCCGGAGCCGGAGGCGTCGGCATGGCCGCGATCCAGCTCGCCAAGCAGGCCGGCGCGACCGTGCTCGCCACCGCGTCCACCGACGAGAAGCTCGAGCGCCTGAAGGAGTTCGGCCTCGACCACGGGATCAACTACGCGACCGAGAACTTCGCCGAGCGAACCCGCGAGCTGACCGACGGCCGCGGCGCCGACCTGATCGTCGACTCGGTCGGCGGCCAGACCCTCGTCGACGGCATCGCCGCGCTCGCCTACCGCGGGATCCTGGTCAGCGTCGGCGTCACCGGCCGCGCCGGATCCGGCGTCGAGGCGCGCGACCTGTGGGCGCAGAACAACACATTGCGCGGGGTCTTCCTCGGCGGCGCGCTGATGGCCGAGTTCCCCCGCGTCCACGCGATGATCGCCGACCTGTTCGAGCGGGTCGCGAGCGGCGAGGTCCGCGTCGTGATCGACCGGACCTTCCCGCTCGCCGAGGCCGCGCAGGCGCATGCGTACATCGAGAGTCGCCAGGCGTTCGGGCGCGTCGTCATGGCGCCGTAGCGGCGCTGAGTACGCTCTGCGCGGCAGGAATCAGAGACGAGGAGGGACCCTTGCACCAGACCGCGCTCACTTCGACCCGCCCGCGCGCGCGGATCACCATCGCCACGGCGCTCGCGCTTTGCGCTGCGGCGGCCTTCGCCGCCTCGGCCGGCGCGGCAACCGACGAGCCGGTCAAGGGCCCGAAGGGCGCCGCGTTCTACACCCCGCCGAAGCACATCTCCAAGGACCCCGGCGATCTGATCTGGCAGCGCAAGGCGAAGGGCCTGATGGACGGTCGACGGTGCGAAGTCGAACACGCTCGTCCTCTACACCACGGCGGCCGAGCACGGCAAGACGGCCGCCGTCTCGGGCGCGGTCAGCATCCCGAAGGGCAAGCCGCCGAAGCAGGGCTGGCCCGTCATCTCCTTCGCACACGGCACGACCGGAATCGCCGACAGCTGCGCCCCTACCCGGATCGCGGCCGACAGCCCGATGGCGGGCGGCGTCACCTACATCGACCCGCAGGTCGAGGAGTGGGTCGACGCCGGCTACGCGGTCGTGCGCACGGACTATCGCGGCCTCGGAACGCCCAAGGAGGTCCACCAGTACCTGATCGGCAAGCCCGCGGGCCGCAGCGTCGTCGACATCGTCAGCGCCGCCCGGGACCTCGGCCTCGACATCGGCAAGAAGTACCTGATCGCCGGCCACTCGCAGGGCGGTCACGCCGCGCTGTGGGCAGCGGGCCCCGACGCGCAGAAGTTCGCGCCCAAGCTGAAGCTCCGCGGGACGATCGCCTACGCGCCCGGGTCGCACATCGCCGAGCAGGCCGACCTGCTGCCGGCGCTGACCTCGCCGAGCGGGCTGAGCGCGCTCGTCGCGCTGATCATCCGCGGCGCCGAGCTCGAAGTCGCCCGCAGATCGACGTTCAACCAGATCCTCTCGGACCCGGCGCTGGCGCTGTACCCGACGATCGACCAGGTGTGTCTCGACCAGCTCGGCCAGCCGGACTCATACGGCGGCATCCCGCCGTCGGAGATGCAGCGCGACGGCTCCGACCTCAGCCCGCTGCTCGACGTCCTCAGAGAGCAGAACCCGGCCGTCACCACGAAGGCCCCGATCCTGATCCTCCAGGGCACCGCCGACTCGACGGTCTTCCCCGTTCTACACCGACCAGCTCAACGACGAGCTCGTCGCCCTGGGCGACCAGGTCACCTACTCCAAGTACGAGGGCGTCGACCACGTCGGGATCACCTCGGCGGCGGAGGATGAGGCGCTGGCGTTCATGGAGGCGCGGCTGCCGCCGGGGTGAGGCTCGCCGTCACGCGTCGAGCTCACCTCCTCCCTCCTCTGGCAGGCCAGCTAGCTGACGTCAGGCGGTCGCGGCAGCCGGCAGCGGCAGCACGCGGTCGAGCAGAGCACCGGCGGGGCGCGCCTTGATCGCGGGCCCGAGGTCCTCGCGGTAGGAGAGCAGCGCCAGGCTGGTGACGATCATGTAGTCCGCGGCGTTGAGCTCGTCGGAGTTGAGCACCCCGGACTCGACCCATGCATCGATCCGGGCGAGCATCGGCGACAGCTCGGCCAGCATCTCTGCCTCGTTGTCGGGATTGGCGCTGAAGACGAAGCGAGCGAAGGCGTTGGTGCCGATCCAACGGATCGTGTCGTTGTGCCAAAGGAGCGGGCCGAGGCGGCCGTCGGCGCCGCGCTCGTACATCGCGTCGCGACCGTGAAGAACTGCAGCCATGCCGAGCCGCCGCGCAGCCATCTGGAAGGTGTCGTCGCCCCAACGCTCTGCCGCCTCGACCTCGGCTCGGCGCTCCGGGTCGGAGGGAAACAAGGGCGGCTCGGGCTGTAGCTCGTCCAGGCGACGGGCGATCGTGCGATTGGTCTGAATCCGCTCGTCGCCAATCCGAATCGCGGGGACCGTGCCCATTCGGTCGGCCATCGCGATGGCAACCGTGGGCTTCTTGTCGCCGAACATCCGCTCCTCACCCTTGCCCGGGAAGCCGCGCATGCGAACGCTCATCGAGTGCATCCCCGGCCACAGGTCCACGCGCCGATACGGGATCCGCTTGTGCTCCAGCATCAGCTCGCCCGTGCGACAGGCGTGCGAGCCGGGGATCGCGTAGAGGGTCGCCTCGGTTTGCTTGCCGGCCATGGCCAGATCCTCTCACGAGGACGCGGGGAGCCGTCAACCGCGCCGGGCCGCACCCGCTTGGTACCCCGACTGGACTGGTGTCTACGGCAAGATGAAGAAACCGCCTGAGCGGGGCTTTCTTCTATAGCGGGGATGCCGGCTTGCCTCGGGCTCGACGTCGACGCACTTCCCCGAGAGAGGAGAGAGGGGAAGCTCCTGCGTCGACGCCGAGCCCGAGGCAGTCCGTCGTGGCCCCGGGGAGGACCTGGCCGCTGGCAGGAATCAAGGCCTGAGGACGATCTTCAGCGCTTCGTGGCGGTCGTAGATCTCGTAGGCCTCGGGTGCCTGGTCGAGGTCCATGTGGTGGGTGACGAGAGGGGAGGGATCGAGGGCGCCCGAGACAAGCTGATCGAGCACGGTGTCGAGGTGACCGATCACGTTCGCCTGGCCGGTCTTCAGCGTCAGCGCCTTGATCCAGACGATCCCCATGTGCAGGTCGATGCGCTCGGTGTACGCGCCGGTCGCGGAGACCGTTCCGGCCTTCCGCGTCATCCGGCAGGCAAGCTCGAGTGCGTCCGGATGGCCGACGGCGTCGATCGCGACGTCGACGCCACGCCCGTCGGTGGCGGCCTTCGCCGCGCCCCGCGGATCCCCCTCCGTCAGGTGGATCGGCTCGGCTCCGAACGACCGCGCGACCTCGAGCCGCTCCTCCACCAGATCGACGGCGATCACATGGTCGGCCCCCGCGGCCTTCGCCGCCTGCACCGCGCAGAGGCCGACCGGCCCCAGCCCAAGCACACAGACCGTCGTCCCGGGCCCGACCGCGGTTTCGGCGACCGCGTGCCAACCGGTTCCCATCACGTCGCCGGCGAACATCGCGATCTCGTCCGGCATCCCGTCCGGCACCTTCCTCAGCACGAGGTCGGCCGCCGGGACCAGCAGCCGTTCGGCCTGCGCACCCTGCAGCGAGCCGAGGGTCGAGCCGTGCCCGAACACGCGGCCGTGATCGCACTGGTGAAACTCGCCTCGAAGGCAGAAGAAGCACTCGCCGCACGCCGTGCCATACGTGCCCAGGACCCGGTCGCCCTCACGTACGTTGCCGACCGCGTCGCCCGCGGCGATTACCGTGCCGACGTACTCGTGACCGAGGGTGAAGCCCTCCTCGACCGGCACCCTGCCGCGGTAGATATGGAGGTCGGAACCGCAGATCCCGCTGGCCTCGACGCTCACGATCACCTCGTCCGCCGAGCTGATCTCGGGTTCGGGCACGTCCTCCAGCCGAACCTCGCCGGCCGCCTGAAAGGTCACCGCCCTCACCGAGCCAACCTCCCCAGCGCGGTTGAGACTTCGAACAGATCGGCGACCGCGCCGTAGTCCGCCGCGGCGAAGATCGGGGCCTCGGGATCCGTGTTGACCGCAAGGATCGTCCTCGCCCCACGGATCCCCGCCAGGTGCTGCCCCGCGCCGGAGATGCCGAACGCGAGGTAGACGGCCGGAGCCACGGTCTTCCCGGACTGGCCGACGCCACGCGAGCGAGCGATCCAGCCCGCGTCGATCAAGGGCCGCGAGCAACTGAGCACGGCACCGAGGCGCGCCGCCAGCTGCTCGAGCTCGGCGACCTTGCCTTCGTCGTCGACGCCGCGGCCGATCGAGAGCAGGAAGTCCGCCTTGGTGATGTCGACGCCGTCGGCCTTCGCCTCCTCGAAGCCGAGATGAGTGCTGCGAGGAGCGGCGGTCGGAACGGCGACCTCCCGCACCGGGGGCGGGTCGCTGGTCGCGGCCGCGGGCGAGAACGACCCGATCCGCACCAGGACGATCGTCGTCTCCTTGCCCTCGAACCCCAACTCGGCCTCGAGCTTGCCGCCGTAGAGGCCGCGCCATGCGATCAGGCCGTCGTCCCACCCGACCCGGCTCACGTCGCTGGCGAAGCCGTGCTCGCCGCGGGCGGCGACCGCGGCGGCGAACCCGAGCGAGTCGGCCGTGTGGCCGAGGACGACCACGATTGGCCGCATCGCCTGAATCAGCGACTCGAGCGCCGCCTCGGCGACGTGGGGCTCGAACTGATCGCCGGCGGTGGCCACGGTGACGATCTCGTCCACGCCCTCGTAGGCGAGCGCACCAATCAGCGGAGACGGGTCCGCCCCGAGGACTGCGACGACCAATCGCGCCCCGGACGCCTTCTTGATCTCGATCCCGGCCGCGATCGACTCCGCCGACACCTCGCGCACCTCGCCCCGCCGAGTCTCGGCGACGACCAGTACGGAGCTCATGAGCCGACCCGAGAGCTGACGATCTCGAGGATCTGGCGGGCGATCTCGTCGGCGTCACCCTCGAGCATCTGCGCTCGGCTGCCGGGGTCCGGCCGTCGGAGACTGCGAACGCGGGCACCGGCGCTGCGCCGCAGCTCGCGGGCGTCCAAGCCGAGAGCCTTCAGGTCGAGCAGCTCCCTGGGCTTGGCCTCGGCCTTCTTGATTGCCCGCAGGTTCGCGTGGCGCGGGCGGTTGATCCCGGTCTGCACGGTCAGCAGTGCCGGGGTTGCGATCGAGACGCGTTCGACAAGGCCGCCCTCGAGCTCGCGATCGACCTCGAACGACCCCGCCTCGGCGTCGTAGCTGAGGCGCCTGACCACCGCCACGCGCGGCAGATCGAGCAATCCGGCGAGCGCGACCCCGGTGGCGCCGTTGACGGCATCGGATGACTGAACCCCGCAGAGAACGAGGTCGGGCCCCTCGCGGCGCACGGCGGCGGCGAGGACGCGAGCCACGGTCAGCGGCTCGGGATCGATCGACTCGTCCCAGATCCGGACGCCGCGATCGGCGCCCTGGGCCAGACACGCGAGCAGCGCCCCCTCCGCCTCCGGCCCGCCGACCGTGAGCACGACCACCTCTCCCCCGTGCGCGTCGCGCAGCTCCAGCGCCGCTTCGAGCGCGAACCGGTCCCAGTCGTTGAGGCTCCATTCGAGCGCCTCGGGCGCGATCCGCCGCGTATCCGCCTGCGGCTCGAACTCGGCCTCGAGCTCGCCCACCTGCTTGACGGCGACCGCGACCTTCATCCGCCTCCGACCGCGGCGAGGTCCGTGGGACGCGATGCGACCTCGCGCAGGTAGGGCAGCGGGACGGCCGGATTCTCGGTGTCGATCTCGCGCGCGAGCCGGTGGCCGTCGAAGATGCAATCGGCGATCAGGCGAGGAGCGACGCAGTCGCCGATCCGATACAGCGCCTCGATCTCCTCCGCCTTCAGCCGATCGCGATCGCCGTCGAGCTCGTGGTAGAGCTGATCGCATGGCTCGCGCTGGGTCACGAGCACGACGCTGTCGGCGGTCCAGGACACCGGGTCCGGCGTCCACGCGTTGACGCCGCCGAGCGTGGTGCCGTCGATCTCGAGCACGACGTGGCTGGGGATGATCTCGACGCCCGCGGCTCGCAGCTCGCGGTTGATCTTGAACGCCTCGCCGGTGAGGAAGAGGTAGGGGCCGAGGTTCGGGAACGGGGTGATCATCGTCACCCGCTTGCCGGCGCCCATCAGCAGCTCCGCCATCGCCACGGCGGTGAAGTAGCCGTCGGTGTCGTAGACGACCACGTGGTCGCCGTCGATCGCCCCGGCGGCCTCGCCGACCTGCTGGGGCGTGTAGACGTTGTCCGCGTCGGCACCGGGGATCGGCGCCTGCGTCGGGCCGTTCATGCCGTCGGCCCTCCACCGCGAGCCGGTCGCGATGACGACGATCTCGGCGCCGTAGTCGAGCACCTCCTCCGCCGAGAGGCGGGTCTCGAGGACGACCTCGACGTTCTTCAGCTTCTCGAGCTGGATCCGGCGGTAGCCGACCACCCGGCCCCACTCGCCGAGGTTCGGGTAGGCGCTGATCTGGCGCATGCAGCCGCCGATCTCGGCGTTCTCGTCGACGAGGTGGACCCTGCGCATGCCGCGCTTGCCGAGCACGATCGCGCATTCCATCCCGGCCGGGCCGGCGCCGACGACGAGCACGTCGCGGTCCGCGTTGCGCGCCGGCTCGAACTTCTCCGGGTGCCAACCGCGCCGGTACTCCTCGCCCAGGGTCGCGTTCTGAGTGCAGATGATCGGCGCCGACTGCGGGAACCGGGAGGCGCAGACGTTGCAGCCGATGCACTCCCGGACCTCGTCGTAGCGGCCCTCCTCGATCTTGCTCGGCAGGAACGGGTCGGCGATCGAGGGCCGCGCGGCGGCGATGATGTCGATCACGCCCGAACGGATCGCCTCGGCCATCGTGTCGGGATTCGTGAACCGCCCCACCGCGGCGACCGGCTTCTTGGTCGCCGTCCGGGCGGCGGCGATGTACTCGCGATGGGAGAACTCGCCCCCGAACCGCGAGGCGACGACGTCGTCGCCCGCCCACTCCGCCGCCACCCAGCCGCCGGCCTGCAGGTCCCAGAAGTCGACGAACGGATCGGCCAGCTCGATGAACCGATGAGCCTCCTCGGCCGCGCGGATCCCGAGCGGGTTGTCGTTGAGCGTGTCGACGCACAAGCGCGCGGTCACCGCGGCCTCGTCCGCGACCGCCTCCCGCACGCGCTCGAGGATCTCGATCCAAAACCGCGCCCGGTTGTCGATCGAGCCGCCGTACTCGTCGGTGCGCCGGTTGAACTTCCCCATCAGGAAGTGCTGGGGCAGCGCGCCGCACTCCGCGCCCTCGACGTTGATGATGTCGAACCCGGCCCGCACTGCCCGCAGGGCGGCCTCGGCGTAGAAGTCCTGGATCTCGCGGATTCCGGCCTTGTCG
Source organism: uncultured Solirubrobacterales bacterium (assembly GCA_963828755.1). Lineage (GTDB taxonomy): Bacteria > Actinomycetota > Thermoleophilia > Solirubrobacterales > 70-9 > WHSW01. The sequence continues at coordinate 28,681 of CAWHFY010000005.1, forward strand.
AGCTGGTAGCAGCTCGACGAGTAGAGGCTCTCGTCGGTCATCTGGCTGACGCTGCGCGCCGGCAGGCGCGATTCGAGGTTGCCGACGACACAGCCGCCGTGCCAGAGCTCGACCCCGGCCAGCGCGTCGTGCTCGTGCGCGAGCTCGGCGGTCAGCGAGAGTCGCTCGACGTCGGCGTCGTCCCAGAGCCGCGCCGAGACCAGCGGCAGCGCGTCGCTGGAGGGGTGGACGGAGCAGAACTCGGTGTTGACCGCGGCCCAGCCGCCCTCGGCCTTCATCCCCCGCAGGTGGGCCTGGGCCCCGGGAAGGTCGCTGCCGTAGCTGGTGCAGTGGGGCGCCTGATAGAAGCGGTTGCGCAGGCGCTTCGGACCGATCTGCACGGGCTCGAAAAGGATGTCGTGTCGCGGATCTCGGCTCATGGCCCGCCTCTCTCGTTCGCTTTTTCAACGCGTAACGCCTCGGTCGCCGCCTGGTCGATCTCGACCTCACCCGGGGCCGAGCCGCGTGCGATCACGACGCCGTAGTGGTCACGCGCCGCCTCGACCGAGACCCAGCCGTCGCGGACGTCGGCGGCCACGGCGTCGAGCGTCCGCGTCAGCGGGTCGCCGTAGCCGCCGCCCCCGGCCTCGAGGCCGCGGACGAACTCGCCCGGCTCCAGGGTGACGTCTCCGATCGGGTCGAGCGCGGTCTCGCTGCCGTCGAGCTCGAGCTTGCTCAGCAGCGCCGCGCCGCCGGCGCCCCCTCCCACCGCGCCCAGCGGTGGGTGATCGGCGAAGTCGGCGAAGTAGAAGACCTGCATCGAAGCATGGGTCGGGCCGTACACCGTCTCGCTCGCGGGAGCCCCGCGGTGGCGGCCGGGCCCGCCGCTGTCGGTGAGCAGGCGCAGGCCGCGGAACCGCAGCGGGTACTTCTGCTCCAGCACCTCGATGCTGTCGATGTAGATCGCCTTGGCGCAGTCGGGCATCGCGTAGGTGATCCAGCCGTCGGTCTCGGGCGCCCCCGGACCGCCGTTGTTGCCGATCACGACCTCGTTCACGTAGGGACCGCCGTCGCCCCTCGGGTCATTGCCCGAGACGACGGCGAAGCCGGCGCCGAGCGCGCCCGCCCCCTCGGCCAGCCCGTGGCCGTCGCCGAGGCTGGTGAAGGCAACCTGGACCGCGTTGATCAGCCGGTTGAGAAGGTTCGTGGTCGCCATCGAAGCCGAGTAGGGGAAGGTCAGACCGCCGATCGTCGATCCCTCCCGCAGGAGCACGTCGACGCAGCGAAAGCTGCCCGCGTTGTGCGGCACGTCGGCCGGCAGGCAGTTGTAGACGCCGATCATCGCGCCGGCCATTGCGCAACTCTCGGAGAGGTTGAGCCCGAAGGCCCGGCAGTCGACGTTGTCGCGCAGGTCGACCTCGATCCTCCCCTGCGCCGGATCGATCTCGATCGCGACCTTGACCGTCACCTTCTCGTCGTCGCCGGGGAGCAGGTCATGGGTGCCCGATGCCTCGAGGCGGCACGCCGGGAGCTCGCGAATCGCGCTCGTCATCCGGCGCTCGGAGTAGTCGAGCCAGTCGGCGATGAACTCGCGCAGGGTCTCGACGCCGTACTTGTCGACCAGCTCCTTGACCCGGCGCTCGCCGACCCTGACCGCGCCGATCGCCGCCAGGTAGTCGCCGTACCAGACGTCGGGAACCCGGATCCGCGCCCGGCACATGCGGATGATGTCGTCGACGTCCCGGTAGTCGCGCTGCACGCGAACGCAGGGGAAGGTGAGCAGGCCCTCCTCGTAGACGTCGGTTGCGAACGGCATGTAGGTGCTGGGCGCGGAGTTGCCGCAGTCGGCCTGATGGGCCTTCGCCGAGACGGTGAGGAAGTGCTCTCCCTCGATGTAGACGGGGACCAGGAGCGTGTGATCGGCGCCATGCGTGTTGCCGAGGTGGGGGTCGTTGTGGAGGTAGGCATCGCCCTCGGCCATATCAGGGTGCAGGCGCCCCATCCACGGCGTCTGCAGCCCGGCGCCGATCACGTGCGCCTGCAGGCCCTCGGCGGCCGCCAGCAACTGGTCGTCGGCTGTGACGACGCAGCATGAGAAGTCCCGGGCCGTGTTCAGGACCGAGGAGCGACCGGCGCGAAACAGGGTGTTGGTCATCTCGCGCACGATCGCCTCGAAGCGGTTCGCGAGCACCGCCGTGAGCACCGAGCTGGCGCCGTGTTCGGGCGCCGGGGCCTGCGGAGGCGTGTCTGGATCAGGCGTCATTCGATCTCCACCAGGTAGTTGCCGAGGCTGGTCACGGTGAGCGCGCTCCCGGGCGGCACGACCACGGTGGTCGTCGGCTCCGTGATCAGCCCGGGCCCGTCGATCCGATCCCCGGGCGCCAGCTCGGCACCCTCGGCGATCGTCGCGTCGACCCGGCCGACGCCGGGGAAGTAGGCAGGTCGCCGCGAGTCCGCGGCGCCGGTGGCCTCGCGGCCGAGATCCCGGAGCGGCGGCTTCGGCGGCACCACGACCAGCCGGCCGCGGCAGTAGAGGATCTCGACCGCCTGGCCGGGCTCATGCACGGCGAAGACGCGCTCGTGGAGCTCGTCGAAGCTCTTGACGAAGGCGCGAACTCCATCCTCGTCTCGCGGCGTTCCCTCCGGCATCGGGACCTCGAGCGTCCATGCCTGGTGCGCGTAGCGGGCCTCGACGAACCAATCGATCCGGGTCTCGCGATCGCCCGCGCCGAGCGATTCCGTGAATTCGTTCAGGTCGCGCTCGATCGCCTCGAAGGCCCGCTCGATCTCGGCGAAGGCGAAGTCGTCGCTGCTCGAGAAGGCGGTGCGGCCGCTCTCCATGATCATGTCGCTGTGCTGGGCCCCGAAGGCGCTCAGGGCGCCCGCCGTGCGGGGGACGAGCACGCGGCTGCAGCCCAGCTCGCGGGCGATCGCGACGATGTTGAGCCCCGCCGCGCCGCCTCCGGCGACGACCACGCTCTCGCGCGGATCGACGCCCTCGTTGACGGTGATCTCCCTGATCGCGGCCACCATGAGCTCGTTTGCGAGCGTCAGGATCGCGCCCGCCGCGGCGTCGGGGTCGATCTCCATCTCACCCGCGAGTCGATCGATCACGGCCCGCGCCGCGTCGACGTCGAGCTCCATCTTGCCGCCCAGGAAGCGGTCGGGGTCGAGGTAGCCGAGCACGACCGCCGCATCGGTCACGGTCGGGCGCTCGCCACCGCGCCCGTAGCACGCCGGGCCGGGGTCGGCGCCGGCGCTGTCTGGGCCGACCCGCAACAGGCCGCCCGGGTCGAGCCAGGCGATCGAGCCGCCGCCGGCGCCGATCGATCGCACGTCGACCGAGGCGAGGCCGGTGAGATGGCCTTCGAATGGCGGGCCGAGCCAGGTCTCCCGCGCGAACACGATGCCGCCGTCGCGGACCACGCTGACGTCGAAGCTGGTCCCGCCCGCGTCGCAGACGATCGCGTCGGCGCCGTCGAGCTCGCGCTCGCTGTAGAGGCGCCCGGCGACGGGGGCGAGCGAGGGGCCCGATCTGGCGGCGAAGATCGGCCGTTCGATCAGCCGGTCCATCGGCAGCACGCCCCCGAACGACGAGGCCGCAACCAGCTCGCCGGCGAAGCCGGCGTCGCCCAGCCCGACCTCGATCTCGCGCAGATGCTCCTGCATCAGCGGCTTCAGCGAGGCGTCGATCGCGGTGCCCGAGGTGCGGCGGTACTCGCGGATGATCGGGTTGAGCCGGTGCGAGAGGGTGTACGGGACCCGCGGCAGCTCCTCCTCGAGCAGCTCGCCCAGGAGCACCTCGTGCTCCGGGTTGGCGATCGACCACAGCAGCGAGACGGCGACCGCCTCGATCCCGGCCGGCTCCAGCGATCGGATCGTCTCGCGGGCCGCATCGAGGTCGAGCGCGACCACGACGTCGCCCTCGGCGCCGATCCGCTCAGGGATCTCGAAGGTCAGATGTCGCGGCACGTAGGGATCGGGAAAGGGGCGGCGGAAGTCGTAGAGATGCATCGAACCGCCCTCCCGGCGCGAGAGAACGTCCGGGAAACCCTCCGTGCAGAGCAGGGCGGTGCGGGCGGTGCGGTGCTCGAGGATCGCGTTGGTGGCCTGCGTGGTGCTGTAGACGAACAGCTCGCATGCTTCGAGCAGCTGGCGACGTTCGAGTCCGAGCTGGGCGCCGGCGCCGCCGATCGCCGTCAACAGCCCCTCGATCAGGCTCTGCGGGGTGGTCATCGCCTTGCCGATCGCGACCCGGCCGCCGGTGTCGGAGAGCACGACGTCGGTGAAGGTGCCGCCGACGTCGCAGGTGAGCTTGATCGAGGAGGCGGCGGCCGACGATCCGTTCTCACTCATGAGACCGCCGCCCTGATCGCCTCGATCGTCTCCGGGTCCTCGAGCGTGGAGAGGTCGCCCGGGTCCTCGCCGAGCGCGGTCGCCCGGATCGCCCGGCGCACGATCTTCCCCGACCGGGTTCGCGGCAGGCCGCCGCAGAGGACCACCCGCTCGGGGCGAAACGGCTTGCCCAGCACCCCGGCGACGGCATCGGCGAGCTCCTCCGGGTCGAGCTCGGCCTCGGGCTCGGCGACCACGAACGCCCAGATCGCCTCGCCCTTGATCGGGTGGGGAAGCGGCACCACCGCGGCGTCGAGGACCCCGGGCTGGGCGAGAACGGCCGCCTCGACCTCAGCCGGGCCGAGCCGCTGGCCGGCGACGTTCAGGGTGTCGTCGGAGCGACCGTGAAGGAACCATTGCCCGTCGCTGTCGAAGCTCGCCCAGTCGCCGTGCGTCCAGACCCCGGGGAAGCGGCTCCAGTAGGTCTCGAGGAAGCGGTCGGGGTCCTTCCACAGGCCCTGGGTCATCCCGGGCCAGATGCTTCGGCAGACCAGCTCGCCGACCTGGTTCGGGCCCACCGCCTCGCCGTCCTGATCGAAGACCGCGATGTCCATGCCGAGCGCCGGACCCCCGAGCGTCGAGGCCTTCAGCCCTTCGCTGGGCAGCGGGATCAAAAAGCAGCCGCCGACCTCGGTGCCGCCGGACAGGTTGACGATCGGGCACTCGTCGCCCCCGATCTCGCGCAGCATCCACTCGTAGGCATCCGGCGGCACCGGCTCGCCGCCGGTGCCGAGCACGCGCAGCGAGCTGAGGTCGTAACGGGATCGCAGGTCGTGCTCGCCGGCCGACATCAGGGCGCGAACCAGGCTCGGACCGATGCCGAGCACGGTGGTCCGGCTTCGCTGCACCGACTCGAACAGGCGCGTCAGCGGCGCCATCGGGCTGCCCTCGATCAGGCAGAGCTGTGCTCCGAGCACCCCGGCGGCGATGATCGTCCACGGGCCCATGATCCAGCCGAGGTCGGTGGGCCAGGTCAGGATGTCGCTGCGCCGAAGATCGAGGCCGTAGGCGGCATCCCTGGCGACCACCGCGAGCATCCCGCCGTGGGTGTGCAGGGCGCCCTTCGGACGTCCCGTCGTCCCGCTCGTGTACATGAGCTCGAGCGGGTGCGAGGCGTCGAGCGAGAGTGAGTCGAACGGGTCCGGGTCGTCGCTGACCGCGTCCTCCCAGGCGATGTCGCGACGATCGTCCCAGGGAACGTCGGCGCCGAGCCGGCGCAGCATCAGCACCCGCTCGACCGCCGGCGCCAGCTCGCAGGCGCGGTCGGCGACGAGCTTCATCTCCACCTCCTTGCCCGCACGAGGGAAGCCGTCGGCGGTGATCAGCACCCGAGCGTCGGCATCGCGCAGCCGGGTTGCGACCGCCTCCGGGCCGAAGCCGGAGAAGATCGGCATCGCGATCGCCCCCAGCTTCGCGCAGGCGTAGTAGGCCGCGACGGCCTCGGGCGTCATCGGCATGAACAGGCCGACCGTGTCGCCGCCGCCGACCCCGGCGTCGGCGAGCGCCCGGGCGACCCCGTCGGCGAGCCTTCGCAGCTCCGTCCAGCTGAGCTCACGGCGCTCGCCGCGCTCGCTCTCCCAGGTCAGAGCCCGCGCCTCGCCGTCGTCCGCGGCCCACCGATCGAGGCAGACGCGAGCGACGTTGAGCTTGCCGTCGACGAACCAGCGCACCCATTCGCGCCCCTGCGAGTCGTCGAAGGTGCGGCTGTAGGGGACGTCGAACTCGAGCTCGAGATCGTCGACCACCGCGTCCCAGAAGTCCGCGGTGCGCTCGAACGAGAACGCGCGCAGGCTCTCGGCGGAGTCGACTCCGAGCCTGGCCATGAGGCGGGTCGCGTGGGCATCGGCAACCCGCTCGGCGTCGGGACGCCAGAGGAACTCCCCTCTGTCTGCGGCCCGCGGCGCGCTCACGGCTCCGGCACGAAGGCGACCGCGTCGATCTCGATCGCGGCACCGAGCATCAGCCCGGCGACCTGGACTACGGAGCTGCCGGGCGGATCGTCGCCGAAGCGGCGCGCGCGCACGGCGCTGAACGAGGCGTAGTCGTCGAGCGAGGTCAGATAGCTGTTCATCCGCACGACGTGGGAGAGCTCGCCGCCGGCGCGCCGCAGGACCCGCTCGACGTGGTCGAGGGTGAGCTCTGTCTGAGATGCGAGATCGCCCGGCACGAGCTTCATGTCTTCGCCGAGCGCGACCTGGCCGGAGACGTAGATCCACTTGCCGGGCCCTTGGACGGCGACCCCCTCGCTGTACTTCGCAAATGACGCGGGAAAGCGCTCGAACTGTTCCATCATCCCTCCTCGGGGCTGGTGATCAATGGCTCGAGGTCGGCAAGCGCGGCGTCCACGCCGGCGAGCGCCTCGCTGACGAGATCGTCGGTCATCGAGGTCGCCATCGCAAGCTCGCCCCCGGGACCGAGGTAGACGCCGTGGTTGACCGCGGCCAGGTGCAGCTGGGCCGAGAGCTCGGTGCTTGCCGACCCGTCGGCGGGGTCGAGCACGTAGACGCCGAACGCCGAGCCGGCGCCGTGCACGACGACGTCGATGCCTCGCTTCTTCCCAGCCGCCTCGATCCCGGCCCCGAGCTCGGCGCCGAGCCGGTCCATGGTCGCGATCCGCTCGGCGGTCAGGTCCTCGACCGCGATCCTGCCGGCCGTGCAGCCGATCGGGTTGCCGTTGAAGGAGCCGCCGTGATAGAGCGCGTCACCGCGCCGGTGATCGAAGACCTCCATCATCTCGGCGGAGGCGCCGATCGCGCCGACCGGAAAGCCGCCCCCGATCCACTTGCCGAGGCAGACCAGGTCGGGGTCGAGGCCGAACTTCTCCGACGAGCCCCCGACCGCGAGGCGGAACATCAGGCAGTCGTCGATGATGAACAGCGCCCCGGCGGCCTTCGCCATCTCCTCGACCGCCTTGAGGAAGCCATCCGGAGGTGGCGTGACCCGCCCGGTGTAGGGAACGGGCTCGAGGATCACCGCCGCGATCTGATCGCCGTGCTCGTCGATGCTCGCCCTAAACGACTCCACGTCGCCGAAGTCGGCGAGCAGCGTGCGGCCCGGAATCTCGCCCTGGCCTTCGAGCCCGGCGGAGAGATCGTCGTAGAAGCCGTGGTATCCGTGCCATGCCTTGAGCAGCAGCGGCCTGCCGGTCAGATGGCGAGCCAGCTTCACCGCCAGCATCGTCGCCTCGGTGCCGGTGTTGACGAACCTGACGCACTCGGCGGCGTCGATGCGCTCGCTGAGCACCTCCGCGAACTCGATCTGCGGGCGCGAGGTCCCGGGCCACGCCGTGCCCTTCGCGAGCGCGCTCGCGACCGCCTCCTCGATCGGCGGATAGGCGTTGCCGTGGATCAGGCTGAGACCGTTGTTGGCGAAGTCGATGTAGCGGTTGTCGTCGACGTCCCAGAGCATCGACCCGGCGCCGCGCTCGAAGACGACCGGATAGGGGCGAAAGTAGGAGAAGCTGCGCGAGCTTCCCGCCGGCATCACCGTCTCCGCGCGCGTGATCAGTGCCGCCGAGGTCGGTGTTCGTGCCTCGTATGCAGTGCGGATGGCATCGGTGGGCGACATATCGATCAGTTGGTTTGCAAACCTATCCGTTGTTTCGGGAGGTGTCAACTTCGGCCTTCTCCCCTCGGCTCGGCAGGCGGGCGGCAACCACGCCGGGCAGCTTCCACTCGAGCTCGCGGCCGTCGGTGAGGCCACGCCGGCGAACGATCAGACCGCCGATCAGAAACACCGCGAGCAGGGTTGCGCTCAGCCCGGGGCGTTCGCCGATCGTGAACGGCCCCAGGTTCCCCGACTCGATCGAGTCGAAGAGGTTGCTCAGCAGCGAGACCGCGACCGCCCCGACCACCGCCCCGGCCAGCGACTTGGTGCCGCCGATGACCAGCATCGCGATCGTCAGGAAGGTGATCGAGATGAAGAAGTCGTTGGGGGTGAACGCTCCCTGGAACTGGGCGTAGAGGAAGCCGCCGATCCCGATCATGAAGCCGCTGAGCACGAAGGCGATCGCCCGCTCGCGGGTGACGTTGATCCCCACCGCCCGGGCGGCGAAGTCGTCCTCGCGCGAGGCGCGCAATCGCAACCCGGAGCTCGAGCGCTGGTAGACGTAGGCGACGACGATGATCACGCTCGCCCACAGCAGGCCCGAGGTCATCGTCGTGTTGGTCGGCACGCCGAGCATCGTCCGGCTACCGCGCGTGACCGCATCCCACTCCTGCGCGACCTCGTGGATGATCACCAGCACGGCGAACATCGCCAGCGCCGCCGCCAGCGGTGGCACCCGGACGATCGGAAATGCGATCACGGCGGCGAACAACGCCGCCAGCAGGCCGACCACGATCGCGGCGACCAGGGTCGGCAGCTCCACGCTCGCGAGCCAGTTCGGCAGGTCCGGCAAGAGGAACGCCTTCTGGATCTCGGGAATCGTCACCAGCGCCGTTGCGTAGGCGCCGATCGCCATGAAGCTCATGTGCCCGAAGGAGAGAATTCCCGAGTTGCCGGCGAACGTGTAGAGGCCGACTACGAGGACCACGTTGACCAGCATCTGCGTCACCTCGCGCTGGAAGACAAGCGATCGCGTCTGCGCGAACAGGTAGATCACCAGCAGGCCGAGGCAGAGCCCGAGCGCCGGCCAGATCATCCGCATCACGGCGTTGAACGAGATCTGGCCCGATCTCATCTCAGACCCGCTCCAGGCTCGAGCGCAGGATGACCAGGCCCTGCGGGCGGACGGTGAGCACGAGCAGGACGACGCCATAGACGAAGGCGTCGCGATAGGGACGCAGCGAGAGCGGCAGCACCACCTGGAGGACGACGGTGAGAATGCCGAGCAGATAGCCGCCGTAGACCGCCCCCTTGAGGCTTCCGAGCCCGCCGATGATCACCGCGATGAAGGCGATCAGGACGGGCGCGGTTCCCATCGCCGGCGTCACCGTGCCGCCCTTGGCGACGATCAGCAGCGACGCCGTCGCGGCGAGCACGCCCGAGATCGCGAACGCGGCCATGATCACCGTGTTCGCCCGCACGCCGAGCAGGCGCGCGGTGCTGAAGCTCTCGGCCGCCGCGCGCATCTGAATCCCGATCGAGGTCCGGTTGAAGAACAGCGCCAGCGCCGCAAGCAGAACCGCCGCGGCGACCACGCTGACGATGCTGAGCACCGGGATCCGAAGCGAGGCGACGGTGATGCTGTCGCTGAGCCAGTCGGGCAGCGAGACCCCCTTCGCGCGGCCGCCGAAGATCACCAGCGCCAGGTTCTCCATCAGGAAGCTGACCGCGAAGGAGCTCACCAGCAGGACGGCGGGATCGGCGTTTCGCAGTGGCCGAAACGCGACCAGCTCCAAAAACAGGGCGGCGCTGATCACGATCAGGATCGCGCCCAGGAACTGCAGTGGCGCCGGTGCACCGTCGAGGGCCCAGAGCGCGTAGCCGCCGACCATGATCAGCTGCCCGTGGGCGAAGTTGAGCAGCCGCATGATCCCGAAGATCAGCGCCACGCCGAGCGCGAGCAGCGCGTAGAGGCTGCCGAGGCTGACCGCGTCGATCACGTTCTGAGCGACCTCGGTCATCGCTACTCCAGGCCCCCGCCCAGATAGGCGCTCTCGACCCGCGAGTCGGCGCGCAGCTCATCCCGGGTGCCGCTGGCGACGATCCGCCCGCCGCTGAGGACATAGGTCCGGTCGGCGAAGTCGATCGCCTGGAAGGCGTTCTGCTCGACGAGCAGCACCGTGACCCCGGCGCCACGCAGGCCCCGCAGCGCCTCGAAGACGACCTCGACCATCTGTGGCGCCAGGCCCAGCGACGGCTCGTCGAGCATCAGCAACTGCGGCTTGCAGAGCAGGGCCCGGGAGATCGCGAGCATCTGCTGCTCGCCCCCCGAGAGGCTTCCCGCCGGGCCGTGGAGGTAGGGCCGTAGGGCCGGGAAGCGCTCGAGCTCCGCCTCCAGGTCGGCCGCCGCGTCGTCGCTGCGACCCATGAACGTCGCCAGGCGGAGGTTCTCCTCGACCGTGAGCGAGGTGAAGATCTGCCTGCCCTCCGGGACCAGGGCCAGGCCCCGGCGGACCAGCCGCTCGGGCGGCGCGCCCCTGGTGTTCGTGTCCTCGAAGCGCACCTCGCCCCCGGACGGGCGAACGACGCCGGCGACCGTGTTCAGCGTGGTCGTCTTGCCGGCGCCGTTGGGGCCGATCAGGGCGACCGCCTCGTCGCGATCGACCTTGATCGAGATCCCCCTCAGCGCCTGCGTGCCGCCGTACTCGACCTGCAGATCCTGGATCTCAAGCAGCGGGGTCATCGCTCGCCGTGCCGAGATAGGCGGAGATCACCGCCGGGTCGGAGCGCACCTGCTCGGGCGCGCCGAGGCTGATTGGCACCCCGTGATCGAGGACCAAGATCCGATTGCAGATCCCCATGATCACCCGCATGTCGTGCTCGATCACGAGCACGCCGCAGTCGAGCCGGGCGGGCAGGTTCGCGATCGTCGCCGCGAGCTCGTCGCTCTCGACCTCGTTCAGCCCCGCCGCCGGCTCGTCCAGGAACAGGAACCGCGGGCGCATCGCAATCGCGCGGGCGACCTGAAGCCGCCGCTCCTCGCCCGAGGAGAGCGATTGGGCGAAGGCGTCCGCTCGATGCCCGAGGCCGAGCTCGGCGAGCGCCTCACGGGCGCGCTCGCGGGCATCGGCGCGGCGAACCCCGAGCCCGACCGCGCCGACCTCGACGTTCTCGAACACGGTCAGGTCGGGGAACGAGCGGCCGCCCTGGAAGGTCCGGGCGAGGCCGGCGGCCGCACGGCGATGCGGCGGGTAATCAGTGACGTCGACGCCGGCGAGCTCGACCCGCCCGGCGGTCGGGGCCTGGAAGCCGCTGATCGCGTTGACGAGGGTGGTCTTGCCCGCGCCGTTGGGGCCGATCAACCCGTGGACGTCGCCGACGCGGATCTCGAGGTCGACCTGGTCGACGGCCTTGATGCCCTCGAAATGGACGGCGATCCCGATCGCCTTGCAGCTTGCGACCGACTCGGGAGCCCGAGGCTCCCGAGTCGCGTCCGAGCTGGGTTGGGTCTCGGGTGTCCCCTCTTCGACCACTAACCGAGTGCTTCAGCCACTGGGCGTGGGAACCTCGCTCGCGTCCCAGGTGGTCACGAACGATGTCTTCCCGTTCTGGATCTCCATGATCCGCACGGTCCGGTTGAGGCTGATGTGGAACTCCGGGGTGAACGTCGTCTCGAGCACGAACGGCTCGTCCGTGAACTGCTCCATCACCGCGGTCATCGCCTCGCCATCGGTCGATCCGGCCTGCTTGATGCCTTCCTCGATCGCCTGCACCGCCGCGTAGCCGCCGAGGAACGCCGACACGTCCGGCGGCTTCCCGGCCTCCTTGGTGAAGCGGTCGATGAGGTCGTTGACGCTCTTCTCCGGGTCGTCGCCGTAGATCGACGCCATCGCCGTGAACCAGACGTCGCTCAGGCCCGGGACAGCCTCCTTCCAGTACTCACCGTCGAGGTCCGAGCCGCCGACGATCGGGGTGTCGATCCCCGCATCGCGAATCTGCTTGATCGCCGCCGCGAACCCGGGCTGGAAGCTCGAGACGTAGAGGAAATCGGGCTGCGGGGACAGCTGCGAGATGCGGCTGACCTGCGCGTCGATCGACTGGTCCTCCTGCTTGAAGGTGTCCTCGCCGACGATCTCACCGCCGAGCCCCTCGAAGCGCTCCTTGAACGCGTCGGTGCCCTGCTTGTTCTGATCAAGCGTGTCGTCGAGCAGGACGTAGGTCGAGGTCCATTTCTGATCCTTGTAGGTCCACTCGGCCGCCGCGGCGCCCTCGGTGACTCCGGCGAGGCCCATCGTGTAGGCGAGATTGCCGATTCCCTGCGGACCGAAGGCGGTCGACGCTGCGCAGAGCGAGACCCCGATCTTGCCCGCCTCCTGGGCGACCAGGGCAGCGGGGGAACCGAGATCGAAGTCGCAGGGGAGCAGCAGCACGTCGGCGCCATCGCTGATCACCTGGGTCGCCGCGTTGCCGGCGAGCTCGGGCTTCGACTTCATGTCCGCCTCGACGGTCTCGATCGGACGCCCGTCGATACCCCCTTCTGCGTTGATGTCATCGATCGCCAGCTGGGCCATCGTCTGAGCGGGCACGTCATAGGACTCGAGCACCCCGGTCTTGCCGACGACGAACCCGACCGTGATCGGATCCCCAGAAGCGGCGCTGGTGGTGGAATCGGTTGAGTCGTCGCTACCGCAGGCAGCCAACCCGAGCATCGAGACCGTCGCTATCAGCAGTGCTGCACACCTCTGTGACGTCATCCTGGTGGTCATCGTGCCCCTCGCTCCCTTGACGGTTGGCGGACGGTATGCTGACCTTGCATATCGATCAGTTGATTTGCAAACCTAACGTTCGACCCGGCGGGTGTCAAGCCGGGCCCGAAACACAACTTTCCGTCGATGCCGATCCGATCAGAGACTTCGCCCGATGCCATCCGATACGTGATTAGGTTGTGACGATGCCGAGACTGGAGTTGGGGGACATCAGGCGCGAGCAGATCTGCCGCAGCGCCGCCGCCGTGATCGCGGAGCGTGGCTTTCCCGGCTCGACGATGCGGCTCGTCGCCGAGCATGCCGAGGTCAGCACCGGGATGCTCAACCACTACTTCAGCAACCGCGCCGAGATGCTGCTCGAGACTCTGGTCTTCGTCTCCAAGGGGATGAACGCCCGCTGCGCGGCGGCGATCGAAGGGGTTCCGGCCGGCGAGGAGCGCATCCGCGCCCTGCTCACGGCGGCTCTGCCGACCGACAACCAGACGACGGTCGCCTGGCGAGTCTGGATCGCGGCCTACGGCGAAGCCGTGCGCTCCGACCAGCTGCGGACGACGATCGAGAGCCGGCTCGAGCCCTGGTATGAGACCGTCGACTATGCGCTCGCCGGCGCCGATGGCAGCGCGGCGGGGCCGGATGTACCGCTCTCGTGGCAGGTCGACGCGCTGCTCAACGGCCTGGCGATCCAGTGGCTCACCGCGAAGGCGGATCTCGAGCTCGAGCAGATCGAGGAGACGATCGTCGCCTTCGTCATGAACGGCGACTGACTGACCACAAGGAGGAGCACATGTCGGAATCGGCGGACGTGATCAAGGACTCTGTGACCAAGGCCAGCCTCGGACCGGCGCCAATCGATCCGGCGGACATCGTCTCTGGCGAGCCGGAGGGCTCGACGGTGATGCTGAGGCAGTCCGACGACAAGACTCTGCAGAACGGCGTCTGGCATTGCACACCCGGAACCTTCTATCTCCCCCATAACTACGAGGAGACGATCACGGTGGTCGAAGGCCGCGTCACGGTGACGCCCGAAGGCGGCGAGCCCACCGAACTGGGCCCAGGAGACACCGCCTTCTTCCCGGCCGGCACCCGGGTGCTGTGGGAGGTCCATGAAACGCTGCGTAAGTCGTGGCACATCTACGACGCCGACGGGACCTTGTTCGCGTAGTCCGTCGGTTCAACGCGCGTCACCCAGGACTCCCCGCCGCCGCGTAAACATTCGCGCCGGCGGGCTCACCCGGTCACGATCGAGAGGATTCTCCTCCGGCTTACGCCGGGATGGCGCGCCTCGCGCCTCTAGCTGTCCTGACCTGGCCTATATAGCGGAGGGGGAGGGATTCGAACCCTCGATGGACGAAGACGCCCATAACGGTTTTGAGACCGGTTTACGCCGCCCGCCTACGCCAGGACCGCCTTCCGCGGATACACAACCTCAGGATCCGTCAACACATTCACCAGCGCCGGCTTCCCGCTCGCAAACGCCCGCTCCAGCGCCGGCTGCAGCTCGCTCGGATGCCGCACCAGCTCCCCGTGCCCGCCGAGCGCCTTCACGACCTCGTCGTACCGCGTCGCCGGCCGCAGCGACGCCGCCACCTCGTACCCGTACAGGAACCGCATCGGGTGGTACTCGAGCGCCCAGATGCCGTTGTTGCCGATGATGCCGACGACCGGGAGGTCGTGGCGCATCATCGTGTCGAACTCGAGGCCCGAGAAGCCGAAGGCGCCGTCGCCGAGCAGGCAGACGACCTGGCGGTCGGGGAAGGCCGTCTTCGCGCCGATCGCCTGGCCCGGGCCGGCGCCGAGGCAGCCGTACGGGCCCGGGTCCATCCAGCAGCCGGGCTCGTAGGTGTTGACGACGCGGCCGGCGTAGGAGACGAAGTCGCCGCCGTCGCCGATCACGATCGCGTCGCGGTCGAGCATCTGGGCGAGCTCGCCGTAGATCCGCAGCGGGTGCAGCGGGGCGCGGTCGTCGTCGAGCTCGTCGGCCTCCCCCGCGCGCTTCTCGTCCTCGGTCTCGCGCAGCGACGCGACCCAGGCGCGCGTCCGGTCGCGCGAGGCGCCGGCGCTGACCGCCGCGGTCCGCAGCGCCGCCAGCGTCACGCCGATCGCGCCGACCAGCTCGAACTCGGGCTTGCGGTTCGCGGTCAGCTCGTTCGGCGCCTCGTCGAGCCAGATGATCTTCGTCTCCTCGCCGAACGAGCCGCCGAAGGCGAGGCGGAAGTCGAGCGGGACGCCGACGACGACGGCGACGTCGGCGCCCTTCAGCCCCTGGCCGCGGGCGCGAGAGAAGCAGAGGTCGTGGTCGGCGGGCAGGCAGCCGCGGCCCATGCCGTTGAGGAAGACCGGGATGCCGAGCTCCTCGGCCAGCTGCTGCAGCTCGCCCTCGCCGTGTGACCAGTAGACGCCGGTGCCGGCCATGATCACCGGGCGCTCGGCGGCGCCGAGCACGGCGGCGGCCTCCTCCACCCCGTCGGCCTCGGTCGGCGCGAACGTCGGCTTCGGCTCGAGCTCGCCCTCGCCCTCCATGAAGACGACGTCGAGCGGATAGTCGACGTAGGTGGGGCCGGTCGGGCCGTGAAGCGCGGTGTCGATCGCGCGCGCGGTCGCGGCGCCGCAGTCGCCGGTCTCCTTGACCGTCTCGGCCGACTTGGTCAGCGGGCTGACGAACGGCAGGTGGTCGATCTCCTGAAGCGATCCCGAGCCCCAGCGCATCTCGGGCGCGCGGCCGCCGAGCACGACCAGCGGCGAGCGGTTGAACTTCGCCCCGGCGATCGCGCTCATCCCGTTGGTGACCCCGGGGCCGGCGGTCAGCGCGGCGACGCCCGGCTTGCGGGTCGCCTTCGCGTAGCCCTCGGCCGCCCAGGCGGCCGCCTGCTCGTGGCGGGTGTCGATCAGGTCGATGCCCTCGGCGACGCAGCCGTCGTAGATCGAGAAGAGGTGGCCGCCCGAGAGCGTGAACAGCTTCGAGACGCCGCGGTCGGCGAGCGCGCGGGCGACCAGCTTGCCGCCGTGGACGGGGCCGGACTCCGGCTCGCCGCCCTCGGCGCGGGCGCTCTCCTCGGTCGTCGCCATCGGCCGCGAACCCTACGGGCTGAGCTGCGTCGACGCGAGCGGGTACACGTCCGCGATCGTGTACGCGCGCACGCTCGCCGGCAGCTGCGTCCCCGCCGGGATCCGCAGCCGCGCGCCGACCACGTTGCCCGCGCCGTCCACGACCTGCTCGGTCAGCGTCCGGTAGTCGAGGCTGACCGGGGCGAGGGTGGCGTCGTCGACGAGCAGGACCGAGACCAGGTGGCCCGCGGCCCGGTAGCGCGTGCCGCGGCGAAGCCGCAGCGAGGCGACCACCGCGCCGTCCTCGGACGCCGTCGGCGCGGTGAGCTCCACCCCGCTCGCGCTCACGCCCTTCGGCTTCGCATTCGCGCCGCCGCGCGTCGTACCCGTCGCTGAGGAAGGTGCCGTAGGAGGCGAGCGTGTCGGAGTCGTTGCAGACGCCGGCGATCCGCAGCTGGGCCGAGTAGTTCGGGACGTCGGCGCAGGTGACCTGGCCGTAGAGGCTGGCGCCGGGCGCGAAGCTGCCGTCGACGTGGGTCGCGCCGCGGAAGTCGAGGCTTCGCAGCGGCACCGGGCCGAAGCTGAACTGCAGGCTCACCTGGCTCGTGTTGAGCGCGACCTGGTTGTGGTTGTAGGGGCCGTACAGCGGGAAGGCGAAGCCGCCGGTCGGATCGGCCTTGGTCTGACCGTTCTTGGTCTTGCGCCCGCCGATCACCCACATCAGCCGGTGCACCGGCCCGGGCTTCACGGGCTCGGAGTCGATCGTCCCGGCGATCAGGTCGTAGGAGTCGAAGCCGATCTGGTTGACGCTCGGCAGCAGCGACGGCTCGGGCAGCGCGAGGCGGGTGAGCTCGATCGCCTGCACCGTGCCCGATGGAATCGCAGGCGCCGTGTGCTTGTGGCGAAGCGGCTTGGTGACGTAGTGCAGCGTCTTGGAGAAGGTGCCGTTGGCGCCGTCGCCGGTCCAGACACCGGAGATGCTCACCCGGTAGTCGGTGTCGGGCTTGAGGATCCCGTCGGGGCGGATGAAGAGGAAGTGGCCGTCGCCCGAGAGCTCGGTCGTAAAGGTGAACCCGGGCTTCGAGGTAACGCTGACGGCGGGGTCGATCGCGGCGTCGACGGTGGTCCCGTCGCGGCGCACGACGAGGCGCGCGGCGAGCGTCGTCGCCGCCGGCACCTTCTCGGTCGAGCCGCGCAGCGTCGTCCCGCCCGGGGTGACCGCGAACACGCGGTCGACGTTCGCCTTGAACTCCTGGGCCGGGTCGGTGGTGCAGCGCTTGTTGTCGGAGTGGCGGCAGTAGTCGTAGGGGACGAACCAGACCCGGCCGTGCTCGCCGCCGATGTAGACGCCGCGCTTGCCGAGCGCCGGCGAGCCGTTGAGGTCGTTGCGGTCGGCGAGGCCGGCGTTCTTCGGCGTCGTGTCGAACGACCAGCGCCGCTCGCCGGTCTCGGCGTCGAGCGCGTAGAGCGAGCCGTTGGAGGAGCCGACGTAGACGATCTTGCCGTCGCCCTTCGGCGCCCTGCCGATCACCGGCGAGGAGCGCACCGGGTCGCCGGTGTCGTAGCGCCACAGCTGATGGCCGTCGGGCGCGACCGCGTACACCGAGCCGTCGGCCGAGCCGATGTAGATCGCGGTCGTGTTGCCGGCGGCGTCGGAGGCGAGCGCCGGCGAGCTGTAGATGTGGTCGGCGGTCGGGAAGGCCCAGCGCTCGGCGCCGGTCGCCGGGTCGAGCGCGTGCAGCGAGCGGTCGAACGAGCCGATGTAGACGGTGCCGTCGGAGCCGAGCGCCGGCGAGGATGTCAGATAGCCGGGGGTGAACGTCTGCCAGCGCTGGTTGCCGGCCGGGTCGAGCGAGAACGCGTAGAAGTCGACCGAGCCCCAGTAGCTGTTGCCCGCGGCGTCGAAGGCCGGGGTCGTCCACACCGAGTTGGCGCGCTGGGTGATCCAGCGCTGCTGGCCGTCGGGGGTGAGCGAGTAGGCGCCGCCGCCGGTGTTGCCGACGTAGAGGTTCGAGTCGGGCCCGTAGGCGACGTTGCCCTCCCACCAGTTGACGAGCTGGCCGGTCGCCGGCTGCAAGCGGGGTGCGGTAGGTCCAGCGGGTGCGCTTGGCCTGCGAGAGCTTGCGGTTCGAGCTGCGCAGCTGGTAGAGCGTCTCGTCGCCGGAGCCGATCGTGATCGGGAACTCGCCGTTGTTCGAGGCCCGGCCGAGCGCGGCGGCGGCGTCGATGATCCCGCCGGTGCCGAAGCGCCAGCGCTCGTTGCCGTCGCGATCGATCGCGTAGAAGCTCGTGTCGGCCGAGCCGATGTAGGCGGTGCCGTCGGCGCCGATCACCGGGGTCGAGAAGATCCCGCGCTGGGTCTTGAACGACCACGGGCGGTCGCCGCGGTAGGTCGCGCGGATCGGGCTCTGGGCCGTGTTGCGCATGTCGTGGCGCATCTCGGGCCAGGGCGAGCCCTGCAGCAGCGGGCCGTCGGCCGCCACGGCCGCGCCGGGCGCAAGCGCGCCGATCCCCAGCGCGAGCCCCACCGCCATCCATAGCGATCGTCGCCTCACGTGGCGGACGCTACCGGTGCGCGGCGGGTATGCGGCAACCGCCTGCCACTATGAGGCCCGATGCGAATCGGCGTCTTCATCGTCCCAGGCGGTGAGCACCCGCGGCTGACCGTCGATCAGATCGTCGCCGCCGACCGGGCCGGTCTCGACCTCGTCGGCGTGCAGGACCACCCCTACCAGCGGCGCTTCCTCGACACCTGGACGCTGCTCTCCTACGCCGCCGCCCAGACCGAGCGGGTCACGCTGCTGCCCGACGTGATCAACCTGCCGCTGCGCCAGCCGGCGGTGCTGGCGAAGGCGGCCGCCTCGCTCGACGCGCTGTCGGGCGGCCGGGTCGAGCTCGGCCTCGGCGCCGGCGCGTTCTGGGACGGGGTCGAGGCGATGGGCGGCCCGCGGCGGACCGCCAAGGAATCGGTCGACGCGCTGATCGAGGCGGTCACGCTGATCCGCCAGTTCTTTGCCGGCGAGACCGTGCGGCTGGAGGGCGAGCACTACTCGGCCGCGGGCGGCCAAGCCGGACCGGCCCCCGCGCACCCCATCGGGATCTGGCTCGGCGCCTACGGCCCGCGGATGCTGCGCACCACCGGCCGCTTGGCCGACGGCTGGGTGCCCTCGCTCGGTGGTCACTACATGTCCGAGGAGCAGGCGCTCGCCGGCCACGAGGCGATCGACGAGGCCGCGCGCAGGGCGGATCGCGACCCGGCGAACATCGTCCGGGCCGCGAACGTGGGCCTCGACGACCCGGCCGAGTTCCTCGACCCTGAACGCCTCGCGCGCGTGGCAAGCGAGCTGCGCTTCGACGCCGCGCTGGTGAGCGTGCCCGGCGACGAGCCGCTCGAGTTCATCCGTCGCCTGGGCGAGGACGTCGCGCCGCGGGCGCGCGAACTCGCAACCGGCCGTTAGCTCGAGCCCTTGAAGTCGACCAGCGCGCGGGAGAACGCCGCGGGGTCGAGCGCGGGGGCCGGCAGCTCCGTGGGCTCGGCGCGCGCGGTGCGCAGGCCGTCGATCACGATCGCGAGCATCCGCCGCCAGGTCTCGGGCGCGACCTCGGACGTGATGTCCATGATGGTCGCGACCATCAGCTGGATCAGCGGTACGTCGATGGTCTCGATGTCGTCGCGAAGCTCGCCGCTCTCGCGCGCCCGGCGCACGAGCTCGGCCACCCTCGGGCGCAACAGCTCGCGCCCGCGCTGCGCGAACTCGGCTCCCGCGGGCGAGCCGAGCAGGAGCTGGCGCAGGGCGCGGTTGTTCGCCTGAAACTCCGAGCCGCGCTCGATGAACTCCACGAGCGCCGGCCAGGCGTCGTCGCGCTCGAGCGCCGCGTCGGCGAGCGCGACGATCTCCATCAGCCGCTCGTCGAAGAGCGACTCGAGCAGGTCCGACTTCTCCGGGAAGCGCCGGTAGACGGTCCCCACGCCGACGCCGGCGCGGGCGGCGATCGCGTCCATCGTCACGGACAGGCCGCGCTCGGCGAACTCGGCCGTGGCGGCGTCGAGGATCCGCTGGCGGTTGCGCTCGGCGTCGGCGCGCAGGGGGCGCTCGGGCTTGTCTGTGGTCGAACTCACACACGAATCGTAGCTAAACGGAGAAATGATCTCCACTTATGTGCTACGGTGCCTCCTAAGTTGAGATGCAACCTCCACTTAAGGAGAACCCGATGAGTCCCAAGACCAACCCCCACCACTCCCGCCGCTGGCTGATCCTCGCGGTGCTCGGCCTCGCCCAGCTGATGGTCGTCCTCGACGCGACGATCGTGAACATCGCGCTGCCGTCGGCCCAGGCCGACCTCGGCTTCTCCGACGACAGCCGTCAGTGGGTGATCACCGCGTACGCCCTCGCCTTCGGCAGCCTGCTGTTGCTCGGCGGGCGGATCGGCGACATCTTCGGGCGCAAGCGCACGTTCGTCGTCGGCCTGCTCGGCTTCGCCGGCGCCTCGGCGATCGCCGGCGCGGCCGGCAGCTTCGGCGTCTTCATCGGCGCCCGCGCGCTTCAGGGCGCGTTCGGCGCCCTGCTCGCCCCCGCGGCGCTGTCGCTTCTGTCGACCACGTTCACCGACCCCACCGAGCGCGGCAAGGCGTTCGGCGTTTACGGCGCGATCGCCGGGGCGGGCGCCGCCGTCGGCCTGCTGCTCGGCGGCTTTCTCACCGAGTACCTCGACTGGCGCTGGACCATGTACGTGAACCTCGCGTTCGCGATCCCGGCGATGATCGGCGGCCTCGCCCTGCTGCACCAGCCGGCGCGCGACCGCACGGTGCGGATCGACATCCCCGGCGCGATCGCCGCGACCGCCGGGCTGTTCGGGATCGTCTACGGGTTCTCGAGCGCGGAGACCAACGGCTGGGGCGAGCCGATCACGATCGCCAGCCTCGCCGCCGGCGTCGCGATCATCGGGCTGTTCGTCTGGATCGAGCGGCGCGTGGCCCAGCCGCTGCTGCCGATGCGCGTGGTGCTCGACCGCACCCGCGCCGGCTCGTACCTGGCCGTGGCGACCGTCGGCGCCGGGATGTTCGGCGCCTTCCTGTTCCTCACCTATTACATGCAGGAGACCCTCGGCTTCTCGCCGTTCCAGACCGGGCTCGCCTTCCTGCCCATGGTGGTGGGGATCGTGTTCTCCGCGAACCTCTCGAGCCGCGTGCTGCTCGCCAAGTTCGGCCCGCGGCCGGTGGTCCCCACCGGGATGCTGCTCGCGATGGCCGGGATGCTCTCGCTCACCGGCCTCGGGATCGACTCGAGCTACGCCTCGGGAATCCTGCCCGGTCTGGTGGTCCTCGGCCTCGGGATGGGCGCGGTGATGGCGCCGTCGATGTCGAGCGCAACCGCGGGTGTCGAGCCGGCCGACGCCGGGGTCGCCTCGGCCATGGTCAACACCGGCCAGCAGGTCGGCGGCTCGATCGGCACCGCGTTCCTGAGCTCGATCGCCGCCTCGGCGGTCACGTCGTTCGCGACCGACAACGCCGCGTCGGCCGGCCCGTCGCTGATGGCCGAGGCCGCGGTGCGGGGCTACACCACCGCGTTCTGGTGGTCGGCGGCGATCTTCGCCGTCGGCGCCATGGCCACCGCGCTGCTGCTGCGAAGCGGCGCGGCGACGGCGCCCGCCCCGAGCGCCGAGCCGGTGCTCGCGCACTGACCAACGCGCGCGGACACTGCCGCCTCCCCCGGCCGCCGGACGTGGTCGGGGGAGGCGGCTTTCGTATCCCGCCGGGGCGCGAGCTAGAGCGCGGCTGACCAAGCGCGACACGAAGTCGGCACAGCGCTTCGACGAATTAGATTCAGCTTGCGCGCAATACGCGTGTCGGCTCGGCGTACGGTCGTGGCATGGACACGTGGTGGCCGAAGGAACCCCGCCGCCCGGCAGCGATCCGCCCACCGACCCGAAAGCGGCCTTGACATGCTCACCACATGGCTTAATGTGCTGCACATGTCCAAGATGATCCAGGTCCGCAATGTGCCCGACGACCTGCACCGGACACTGAAGGTCCGCGCCGCCGAGCAGGGGCTCAGCCTCTCCGACTACATCCTCCGCGAGCTCGAGGCCACGGTCGCCCAGCCGACGATCCCGGAGTTGCTGGACTGGCTTCGCGAGCAGCCGAAGGCCGACATCGACTTCGACGCCGCGGCCTTCATCCGCGCGCGCCGCGGGCCGCTGCCGTGATCGTGATCGACGCCTCCGCGACGATCAACCTGCTCGCAGTAGGGGGCGATCGCGGCGCGTGGGTTGAGAACCGCATTCTCGACAACGGCTTGGTTCAGGTCCCCGAGCTGTTCGACCTCGAGGTCCTGAATGCCCTTCGGGGTCTCGAAGCATCGGGGGCTCGCGAGGACGTGATCGAGACGGCGTTGGTCGGGCTCGCCTCGCTGCGGGCGAAGCGACACGCTCACGCGCCGTTTCGCGGACGAATCTGGGCGCTGCGCCACAACCTCACGGCCTACGACGCCGCCTACGTCGCGCTCGCCGAGGCACTCGACGCGCCGCTGATCACGACGGACGCACGGCTCGCGCGCAGTTCGGGTCACAGGGCGCGCATCGAAGTGCCACCGGTGTGACGCCCCGCGGTTCCGCGGAACCGCCCCGGGTACCTTCAGTCGCATGCAGACACGACAGCTCGCGAACACCGGTGTCCAGGTAAGCCCGCTCTGTCTCGGGGCGATGATGTTCGGGGCCTGGGGCGAGACCGACCACGACGAGTCGATCCGCATCATCCACGCGGCGCTCGACGCCGGGATCAACTTCATCGACACCGCCGACGTCTACTCGCGCGGCGAGTCGGAGGAGATCGTCGGCAAGGCGCTCGCGACCCGCCGCGACTCGGTCTTCCTGGCGACCAAGGTGCACGGGAAGATGGACGACGACGATCCGAACTACTTCGGCAACTCGCGCCGCTGGATCGTCAAGGAGGTCGAGAACTCGCTGCGCCGGCTGCGCACCGACCACATCGACCTCTACCAAATCCACCGCCCCGAGCTCGACACCGACATCGACGACACGCTCTCGGCGCTCAGCGACCTGATCACCGCCGGGCAAGGTCCGCTACATCGGCTCCTCGACCTTCCCGCCGTCGGCGGTGGTCGAGGCGCAGTGGGTCGCCGAGAAGCGAAACCGCCACCGCTTCGTCACCGAGCAGCCGCCGTACTCGATCCTCGTGCGCGCGATCGAGCGCGACCTCCTCCCCACCTGCGAGCGCTTCGGGATGGGCGTGCTGCCCTGGTCCCCGCTCGCCGGCGGCTGGCTGACCGGCAAGTACCGAAAGGGCGCCGAGGTGCCGAAGTCGCGCCGGGCGGTGATGGTCCCCGACCGCTACGACATGTCGAAGCCCGAGAACCAGGCGAAGCTCGAGGCCGTCGACGCGCTCGCCGAGCTCGCCGCAGGAGGCCGGGCTGACGATGATCGAGATGTCGCTCGCCTTCTGCCTCGAGCACCCGGCGGTGACCGCGCCGATCATCGGCCCGCGGACGATGGAGCAGCTCGAGAGCCAGCTTCCCGCCGCCGACGTCCGCCTCTCCCAGGACGTCCTCGACCGCATCGACGAGATCGTCCCGCCGGGCAGGACCGTGAACCCGGTCGACGACGGCTGGACGCCGCCGGCGATCGCCGATCCGCGCCTGCGCCGCCGAAGCTTGCAGGGTCTCTAAAGAGCCGGATTCCGACCGCCGGATATCGCAGAATCCGGCGCGGTGTACGACTTCCTGCTGTTCGTCCACGTCCTCGCGGGGTTCTTCCTGCTCGCGATGGTGGTCATGTACTCGTCCTTCGCGCTCGGCGGGCCGACGCCGTCGCGGGCGGTGCTCACCGCGCAGGTGCTCGACGGGGTCGGCGGCGCCGGGACGCTGATCTTCGGCGTCTGGCTCGCGCTCTACGTCGCCGGCTATGAGATCTGGGACGGCTGGATCATCGCCGCGATCGTGCTCTGGGCCCTGGCGGCCGAGACCGGCCGCCGCGCGCACGCGTCGATGTTCGGAGCGCGGCCCGGCAGCGACGCGGCGGTGGCGGTCGACCGCGGCGTCGCGATGCGCTGGCATTTGATCCGCACCGCGCTGATCGTGGTGCTGCTCGCCGACATGATCTGGAAGCCGGGTGCCTGAGATGGCCCTGCTCGCGACCGTCCGCCCCGACGACTGGAACCTCGCCCTGTTCTTCCACGTGCTCGGCGCGATGATCGTCGTCGGCGGACTGGTGCTGGCGCTCGTCTACCTCGCGGCCGCCTGGCGCGGCGACTCGGCCGACTCGCTGCGCGCCGGCTTCAGGGCGCTGCTGTACGTCGCGCTCCCCGGCTACATCGTGATGCGCGGCGGCGCCGAGGGGATCTACTCGAAGGAGCACCTCGACGAGGCGACGAGCGACCCGAGCTGGATCGGGATCGGGTTCGGGGTCGCCGACGCGGGCCTGCTCTTCCTGCTGATCGCGACGATCACCGCCGGGGTCGCCTCGCGTCGCGCGCAGGCGGGCGGCGAGGGCGCGGCCTCGCCGCCGGTGATCGGGGTCCGCGTCGCCGCGAGCCTGTGCGCGGTGATGGTGCTCGCCTACGTGGTCGCGATCTGGGCGATGACCGCGAAGCCCGCCTAGTCGACGGTCAGCACGGCCTTGCCGCTGATCCGGCGCTCGACCAGCGCCGCGAGCGCCTCGTCGGCCTCGGTCCAGCTGACGGTGAGCGAGACGCCGGTGTCGAGCTCGCCGGCGGCGACCTGGTCGGCGAGCAGGCGCAGGTCGGCGGCCGTGTCGCGGCGCGCCATCTCGACGAAGACCATGAACGAGTGCACCGTGACCAGGTGCTGGCGGTAGAAGCTCGGGACGTCGATCGTCGCCGGCTCGGCGGAGGAGTTGCCGAACGAGATCATCGTCCCGCGCGCCTCGAGGCTCTGGGCCGCGGCGGCGAACGACGCTCCGCCGGCCGACTCCAGGATCACGTCCCAGCGCTCCGCGCCGGGCTCGATCGAGGTGACCAGCTCGGCGGCGCCGAGCTCGGTCAATCCCTCGCCGCGCGACTCATCGCGCACGACCCCGGTGACTCGGGCGCCGGCGCGGCTCGCGATCTGAATCGCGAACCGGCCGACACCGCCGGCGGCGCCGGTGACGAGCACGCGCTTGCCGTAGAGGTTGCCGCCATAGCTCAGCGTCCACAGCGCGGTCAATCCCGCCACCGGCAGGGTCGAGGCGTCGGCGAACGACACCTCGTCGGGAAGTTCGGCGAGTCCGGCGGTCGGCACCGCGGCGAGCTCGGCCCAGGCGCCCGGGTCGGCGAGGATGCCGACCACGCGGGCGCCGGCGACCGGGCCGCTGCCGTCGGCGGCCGGCTCGCGGACCACGCCGGCGACGTCCCAGCCGGTCACCTCGCCCTCGGGCCGTACGGACAGCGCGCTGACCTCGCCGCGGTTGAGCGAGAACGCCTTCACCTCGACCAGCGCCTCGTCGGGCGCCGGGGTCGGGTCGGCGACCTCGCGCAGGCTCGCCCCTCGGGGCGCGCCACGGTCGGGGACCAGCGCGCGCATCAGGCGCCGGCGGTGCAACCCACTGCGTCGCGCAGCGACTCGAAGACGACGATCCGCTTGAACGCGAGCCGCTGCGGCGCCGGCTCGGGGGCGGTCGGTTCGGCGGCGGACGTCGTTACGGGGTTGGGAGCGGGTGCGGTCTTAGTGGTCATCTGATGCCTTCCCTGCGGTCCTGACTTCAAGGTTCGACGCCTATCGTACAACAGAGGTTCGATGACTGTCGAACCATGCCGCCGACGCGATCTCCCTGCCGTCCGCGCTCCTGATGGACCGGCGCCGTGCGAGGGTTCTCACATGACCGATGGTCGAGCCCACGTCCTCGCCGATGAACGGTCGTCGGCGTGATCGTCGGACTTGCCCTCGCCCTCGCCTGCGCCGTCGCGACCAGCGTCGCCTTTCTGCTGAAGCAGCGCGGCGCCGTCCTTGCGCCGCCCGTGCGTGGTCAACACCCGTTGCGAAGCGCAGCCGACCTCTTCCGGTCGAGATGGTTCGCGGTTGGCTGGGCGGTTGCGGTCGGCGCTTGGGCGCTTCACGTCGGAGCGCTCGCCCTGGCGCCGCTTTCGATCGTGCAGGCCGTCCTCGCGGGCGGGATCGTCTTTCTCGCCGTCTTCGCCGAGCGCTACTTCGGCTTCCGGCTCGGAAAGCGCCAGTGGATTGGCGTGATCGTCACGGCGGTGGGCCTTGCGATCATCGGGCTGACCTCGGGTGGGGGTGACGGCGAGCCACCGCACTACGCGGTGGCGGCCTTGATCGCGATCGAGTGCGGCGTGCTCGTCGTCGGCGTTGGGGTCGCCGTGTTCGCGACCCACCACCGCGTCCCCCTGGCGGCGCAGGGCCTACTCCTTGGAACCGCCGCCGGTGCGCTTTTCGGTGTTTCCGATATCGGGATCAAGTTCCTGGCCGACGACATCGCCAGCGGCGTGCTCGAGCTGATCAGCCCCTGGACCGTGACGGCGCTGATCGCCTCGGTCGTTGCCTTCTACGCCTCAGCCCGCGGCCTGCAGATCGGCCCCGGCGTCGAGGTCATCGCCCTGACCTCGATCGCCGCCAACCTCACCGCGATCGTCGGCGGCATTCTCATCTTCCGGGATCCGGTCGGGAGCGGAGCGCTCGAGATCATCGGACGGATGCTCGCCTTCTGCCTCGTGCTCGCGGGGGCCGCCCTGATCCCCGGCCCGGTCCGAGCCGCCGAGACCGCCCCTACCTCGGAGGTAAGCGTGTGAGGCGGCCGCCGAGTTCGGGCGCGCCGCGGTCGCGCTACGCGCGCTTGATCCGGAAGCTCTGGCCGCTCGACGGCTGGCGGAACTTCGCCTTTCGCGGCTTCAGCTGCCAGCCGCCGCCGAGCCGGCCGCTCGGCGACTGCAGGAACTTGCGGAACTGCTGGCTCGCCGCCGGGCAGCTCATCCGCTTGACCGTGATCACGTAGTTGCCGGCCGGGATCGGGAGCGACCCGATCCGGTCGTTGTGAAGCACCTGGAACGTGGGGCAGGTCTGACGGCCGCTGCCGCCTCCGCCGCCCCCTCCTCCACCGCCGCCCCCGCCGCCGCCGGAGCCGGACTTGCGGACGCTGAACGCCTGGTTGGTGGAGCGGTTGGCAAAGCGGGCGCGGTTCGCGTTCACGCGCCAGCCGTTCGGCAGGTCGCCGTTGGGGCGGCGCAGGAAGGACGTGAACAGCTTCGAGGCGTCGGCGCAGGTCAGGTTCGCCGGCGTCTGCACGGTGACCTCGTAGCGGCCCGCTGGCAGCGCGAGGTTGCCGATGCGGTCGTTGTGAAGGACGGTGAACGTGCCTGGGCACGCGGTCGAGCTGCCGCCGCTCGCGGCGCTCGCGACCCCCGGCATCGCGACGACGCAGCCGACGGCCGCGATCGCGATCAGTGCTGCTCTGCCCCGCATGCGGCCATACCGTATCCGGGCGCGACGGCGAAAGGCGGCCCGGGGGCGCTCAGCCGAGGCGCGGGCGCCAGGCGTGCGGCTCGCGGCGGCGGCCGGTGAGCGGCATCGGCGGCGCGAGCGTGAAGCGCAGCGGGCTCACGAAGGGACCGGTCGCGCCGGGCTCGGGGCGCTCGCGGCGGCGCGGTGAGTACTGCGACAGGTCGTCCACGCCCCCCTTTCGGCATCGCATCGTGGGCGACCCAACGAGTCCCGGCGGGGTCAAACAAACGTCTAGAGCGAAGTTCGCCGCGACGTCGGCGATCATTGATGGATGCCCGAACCGTCCCCGCTCGACCTCGGCCTCGACCCGGCCACGAAGGACCCCGACCTGCCGGGGCCCTTCACGGTCGGCGCCTGGGCAAACGGCTTTCGCGACTTCGTCCGCAAGCGGCCCCGGGTGCTGGTCATCGGCGAGGTCTTCAACCTGCGTCGCGCTCGCGCCAGCACCTACTTCGAGCTTCGCGACGGCGACGGCGCGGCCCCGTGCTCGATCTGGAACAACGAGCTCGACCGGCTGCACCTGCCGGAGGGCGCGCTTCGCGACGGCGCCCAGGTCGTCCTCGGCGGCGGCCCCGATTACTACCCGGGCAGCCAGACCGCCTCCCCGAGCTTCACCTTCCGCGCCAGCTACATCCGCCTCGCGGGCGACGGCGACCTGCTCGCCCAGCTCGACCGCTCGCGCCGCAAGCTCGACGCCGATGGCCTGCTCGGCCGCCAGCGCGAGCTGGCGCGGCCGCTCTTGCCGCGGACGATTGGCGTCGTCACCGCCCGCAACAGCGCGGCGTGCGCCGACCTGCTCGCCGGCCTCGAGCGCCGGGGCTGGCGCGGGACGATCGTCTGGGCCGACGCCCCGGTCCAGGACCGCCGCGCGGCCGGCGCGATCGGCGCCGCGCTGCGCGGGCTCGCCGAGCTGCCGATGGTGGAGGTGGCAGTCGTCTGTCGCGGCGGTGGCTCGCTCACCGACCTCTGGGCGTTTTGCGACGAGAACCTCTGCCGGACGGTCGCGATGCTGCGCCTGCCGGTGATCAGCGCGGTCGGCCACGAGGTCGACCGGACCCTGATCGACGACGTCGCCGCGGTCTCCTGCTCGACCCCGACCCACGCCGCCGAGGCGTTGGTCCGCATCGACGTCAACACGGCCCGCGTCGGACTCCGCTCGGCCTCGCTGCTGACCCGCCGCGCGGGGACGGCCGCCGTCGCGACCCGCGCCCGGCGGCTCGCCGAGCACTCGGCGGCCCCGGCGCGCACGCTGCGCCACGAGCGCGCTCGGCTGCACCAGATGCTCCGCGAGATCCGCGCCTCGGCGAGCCGGCGAAACGCCGAGCGCGTCCGGCTCGCGGGCGTTCACGCGCTCGTCGTCCAGCGCAAGGCGACCGCCTTCCCGGCCGCCCGCGCCGCGGCCGGTAAGCGCCTCGACGCGCTCACCATGGCGCTCGCCGCCCACGACCCGGAGCGCACGCTCGAGCGCGGCTACGCGCTGGTCGCCGACCGCGACGGCGAGCCGATCTCGACCGCGGCGGCCGCGCGCGAGCGAGGCGAGCTGGTCGTCCGCTTCGCCGACGATGCTGTCGAGGCCCGGGTCGAACCCGGCGAGGACGATGGAAGCCAACGCGACACCTGAGAGCTACGAGACCGCCGTCGCGCGGCTCGAGCAGATCATCGCCCGGCTCGACTCCGGCGAGGCCGAACTGCGCGAGACGCTGGCGCTGTGCACCGAGGCCAAGGGGCTGATCGAGTTCTGCAAGGCCGAGCTCGACGCGGTGTCCGGCCAGCTCAAGGAGCTCGACCTCGACCGGCTGGTCGCCGATCTCGAGGGCGGCACGCCCGAACCGCCGACCGGTTAACCCCCCTCGGCGGCGACCACGTCCATGCGGGCGATCAGCCCGTCGCGGAACTCGTAGTCGTGAAAGACGCGCCCCTGGCCGATCAGGTCACCCTCGAGGCCGTAGAGCGATTGGTCGACCAGGACCCGCACGCGGCCATCGTCGAGCAGCTCGAAGCCGACCGGGACGACCCGCGGGTCGAATTCCGCGAACTGCCTTCTCCAGTAGGCGCGAACCGCATCGTGGCCGCTGATCCGAGTGCCCTCGAGCGCGTTCGGCCAATCCACCTCGGCGTCCATGAGCTCGATCACCGCGTCGATCTCGCGCGCGTTGAAGCGCTCGTACATGCGGGCGATCGTCCGCTCGAGCTCGGGGTCGACGGGGGCGTTCATCGACTCAGTCTCGCAGCGCGCGCCGAACCGATCTAGTTGCGCCCCTACTACTCGCTGCCGGGCTAGCGGCCGCGGCCGGGCACCGGGAGCGAGAACTTCAGCCGCTCGGGCTCGGCGCTGCGGACCAGCGGCACGCCGAGGAGGCGGGCGATCCGCCACGCCCAGGCGTACGGGAACGGGACCGGGACCTCCGGGCAGAAGCGCTCGACCTTGCCGCCGCGGCCGACGACCTCGATCGTCACGGTCGCGCTCGGCAGGATCCAGCCTGTCGGGTGATCGATGCCGGCGAGGCGGACCGCGGTGGGCCCGCCGTCGCCCATCACCCGCCGGATCTCGCGCGCGGCGGCGCGAATCCGGAACGGGTTGAGGTAGCGCAGGCGCTTCATGCGTTAGCGGAGCGAACGCCGTTCGGCGATCGCGCGGTCGGTCGCGTCCTCGAGCCCCTCGGTCTGCTCGGCGACCACCTCGGGTTGCTCGGCGGTCGGGGACTTCGACACCGGCGTGCGGTGCGGCTTCGCCGACTCCGGCTTGGTCGCTGCGGCCTTGCGGGGCTTCGGCTTCGGCTTCGCGGCCGCCTTCGGCTTCGTCCGGGCGGCGGGCTTGCGGGGCTTCGGCGCCGCCTTCGCGGGCTTCGGCTTCGTCGGCTCCGCGGTCGGCATCGAGGCGGTCGCCTGCTCGTCGTCGCCGCCGATGCGGTCGGCGATCCGCTCGCGGGCGCCATTGGCGAACTCGAGCGGCAGGCGGACCAGCTTGACCGCGCCGGTGGCGACGGTGCGAGGTAGTTCTTGAAGGCTCATCTCTCTCGTATTCCTTTCCCTGGGTGAGCCCACTCTTCTACCCGGCCAGGCGCCGCCCAACCCTCCGACTGTGCGGTTGGTCACACAAACGGAGCAGACACTCCATATTAACGGAGTTCTTACTCCGGTTTCTGCTACGGTCGCTCGCATGAAACGGAGCAGCACCTCTCACTTCAACAATCCCTGGCTAACCCTCGTCGTCGTCTGCTTTGCGCAGTTCATGGTCGTGCTCGACGCGACCGTGGTCAACGTCGCGCTGCCGTCGATCCAGTCCGATCTCGACATCTCGGACTCCTCCTTGCAGTGGATCGTCAACGGCTACACGCTGATGTTCGGCGGCTTCCTGCTGTTGGGCGGGCGAATGGCGGACCTGATCGGCCGCCGGCGCCTGTTCGTCGCCGGGGTTGCGATCTTCGCGGGGGCGTCGCTGCTCAACGGGCTCGCCACCTCGGACACGATGCTGATCGGCGCCCGCGCCCTCCAGGGCTTCGGCGGCGCGCTCGTCTCCCCCGCCGCGCTCTCGATCATCACCACCACCTTCTCCGAGGGCGAGAAGCGCACCAAGGCGCTCGCCGTCTGGGGTGCGATCGCGGCCGGCGGCGCCGCGGCCGGGCTGCTGCTCGGCGGCGTGCTGACCGAGTTCCTCTCCTGGGAGTGGGTCTTCTTCGTCAACGTGCCGATCGGGCTCGCGGTGATCGCCGCCGCCTTCCGCTACGTGCCGGAGTCGCGTGCCGACGGCATGCCCCGCCACTTCGATGTCGCCGGCGCGACCACGGTGACCGCCGGGCTGCTCATCCTGGTCTACGCGATCGTCAAGTCGATCGACTGGGGCTGGGGCTCGGCCTCGACCCTCGGCCTGCTCGGGCTCTCAGCGGCGCTGCTGGCGGCGTTCGTGTGGATCGAGCGGCGCTCGCACGCCCCGCTCGTCCGCCTCGACCTGTTCCGGCTGCGCTCGCTGGCGACCGCCAACGGCGTGATGCTGCTGGTCATCTCCGGGATGTTCGCGATGTTCTTCTTCTGCACCCTGTACCTGCAGAAGGTGCTCGGCTACTCCGCGCTCGAGACCGGCGTCGCGTTCCTGCCGATCAGCTTCGGGATCGTGATCGGCTCGGTCCTCGCCCAGCAGTTGATCGGGCGGCTCGGGACCAAGATGGTCCTCGGCATCGGCACGAGCCTGGCCGCGGCCGGACTCGCGATCCTCGCGGCGACGACCTCGGTCGACGGCACCTACCCGGTGCTGCTCGCCGGCTTCGCGCCGATCGCGATCGGGATGGGGCTGACCTTCGTCCCGCTGACCCTGGTCGCGACGACGAACGTCTCGGCAACCGACGCCGGCCTCGCCTCCGGGGTGTTCAACACCTCGCAGCAGATCGGCGGCGCGCTCGGACTCGCGGTCCTCTCGACCTTCGCGAACGAGGCGACCGCGAACACGCTGGCCGGATTCGGCGGCGCGCCGACCCAGGCGCAGCAGACGGCGGCCCTGGTTGACGGGTTCCAGCTCGCGTTCCTGATCGCGGCGGCGCTGGTCGCGGCCGGGGCGGTGGCGACGCTGACGTTGCTGCGCCGCCGAGACGTCGAGAGGATCGACTCGGGCGACGCCGCGGAGATGGTCCCGGTTGCCGCCTGACGCACCCGGCGCGGTGCATACAATCGAGGACATGGCGACCACCGAGGCCAGCGCGCGCGGGATGCGCGCCGACGCCCAGCGAAACCGCGAGCGCATCATCGCCGCGGCGATCGAGGTGTTCGCCGAGAGCGGCCTCGAGGCGTCGACCGCCGAGGTCGCGCACCGCGCCGGGGTCGGGGAGGCGACGCTGTTTCGTCGCTTCCCCTCCAAGGACGCGCTGATCGAGGCGATCGTCGAGACGCAGATGGACGGGGCGCTCGCGATCGCCGCCGACTGCCTCGAGGATCCGGACCCGGGCCATGGGCTCGAGCGCTTCCTGCTCGAGATGGTCGAGCGCTCGGTCGCCGACCGCGGGGTGCTCGAGGCAACCAAGAACGAGTGCGTGATGAACACCAACTTCGATGAGCGCCGCAAGCGGTTCCTCGACCTGGCGGCGGCGCTCGTGCGCCGCGCCCAGCGCGCCGGCGCGGTGCGCGAGGACCTCAGCGGCCAGGACCTCGGGATCCTGATCGGCCTCTGCTCGTCGACCGCCGAGCTTCCCTTCCCCGGCCTGCGCGAGGACCTCTGGAAGCGCTATATGCAGATCGTCCTCGACGGCCTGCGCCCCGAGGGCGCCACCAAGCTGCGGCCCCCGGCGCCGGCGCGGCGCGTGTTCGAGCAGCCGCAAAGCTGCGACGGCTGACGCTCCCGCGCCACGGGGCAGTAACGGGGGTCGTTTGGCGCGAGTTCGGGCCCGGGTGCCCCTAGTAGGGCTCCTTCCACGAACTACCTAGTCACTACACAGTTCGTGGAAGGAACGTAGGGGGCTACCGGCAACCGCCGGTCGCTTGGTCGCCGGCGCTACTTGAGGGGCTTGCTCTGGTTCGCGTACTCGACGTAGTCGCGACACGGCTCGCCGCGCAGGCCCGGGCACGGCGGCAGCGCGGTCGGCGCCGGCTCGTCGCCGACCACCGGGAGCAGCAGCTTCGAGGGCATCTCGGGCGAGTGGGCGACCGCGATCTTCGTCGGGGAGGTCGGCTCGGCCTCACCGAACGCCCAGATCGGCTGGTCGCCGCCCGCGGCGCTGATCGTCACGCGCAGCTGCGAGCCGGCCCGGTACACGTGGCCCTGGTAGTAGAGCGGCACGGTGACCTTGGCGAAGCGGTTCTTCGGCATCGGCGCGGCGTCGCTCTTGCGCAGGCTGAGCACCGGCTCGAGCTTGGTCGACTTCTCGCGGTCGAGCTTGCGGCCCGAGGCGCGCACCCAGCCGCTCTGCACGAAGGTCTCCTTGCCGTCCGGGCGGACCTCGGTGACGGTCACCTGGAGGTCGGCGTCGGGTGCCTTGCTCTTGATCCACGCGGTGAGCGCGCCGGCGCCGAGCACCGTGGTGTCGGAGCTCAGCGGGGCGCTGACGTAGGCGGCGGCGGTGCCGGCCGGGTTCTGGCTCCACTGATAGGAGGGAGTCTCGGTCCACAGGTCGCCGGAGCCCGTGTTGCCGGTGAAGTCGGTCGGCGGGCGGGCCGCGAGGTCGAACTTGAACGAGTCCTGCTCACCGGCCTTCGGCGCCTTCGAGCTCAGGGCGCCGTCGCGGTCGAGATACCAGGCGCGGGCCTTGGTCTTCGGGACCGGGAAGCGCGGGTAGCTGCGCTCGAAGCCCGGATACGGCTGCCCGGGCTGGCCGCCGGCGCCGTTGTCGAACAGGATCCGAACGTCGGGCAGGCTCTCGTAGGCCGCGAGCGCCGAGGCGTAGTCGGGTTCATGCTGGATCGGGTCGTCGGGGAGGGTGACCCCGCTGACGCCCATGACGGCCTGGTAGAGCGCCGGCGCGGTGGCCTGGATCGAGGGCGAGAGGGTTGGTTTTCGACCGGCTATGTAGAGCTCGAGGAAGTCGAACCAGCGGTTGAAGGTGGCGGGGTCGAGCGAGTCCGTGTGGACGCCGTTGGTGAACGTGAACCACTTCTTGTCGGTGCCGGTGAACCGCGAGGCGAGCGTCGGGCAGTGGCCGCCCGTCTGCTCGTCGGTCCACTGGCACGCCATGAAGACGGGCACGTCGATCTTCTTGACGAAGTTGATCGGCGCCAGCGGGTCCGCGACCTTCGGCTTGTAGAACTCGTTGCGATCGATCTTCGCCAGCAGGTTGACCGCCTCGGGGTGCAGGTCCTGGTTGGCCTTGCAGATCTCGTCGCCCTCCTCGATCCGCTTCAGCGCCCACGCCTGGCCGCCGGTCGCGGACGCGGGCTCGGCGTCGTGCACGCGGTCGACCGCCCACTCGAGCGCGAAGCCGGTGTTGAGGATGCCGCCCGGATACAGCGTGGTCTGGGTGTTGTCGATCACCGACAGCGGCGTGATCCCGGCGAGGCTCGGCGGCCGCGTCTGGGCGACGAACAGCTGGCTGATCCCGCCGTAGGAGACACCGAGCATCCCGACCTTGTGGTTGAGGGCCCAGGGCTGGCGGGCGACGGTCTCGATCGCGTCGTAGCCGTCGAGGCTCTGGAGCGTCTCGAAGTAGTCGAAGCCGCCGCCCGAGCAGCCGGTGCCGCGCATGTTGACGTCGACGGTCGCGTAGCCGAGCAGGGACGCGATCGGCTCGATCGAGCTCTCGCCCCCGTCGGGGTTGGCGTAGCCGTAGCCGGAGTACTCGACCACGGTCGGGTACGGGCCGGCGGAGGCGGGGCCCGGAAGGTGGACGTTGACCGCGAGCTGCGTGCCGTCGCGGGTGGTCAGGTAGCCGTAGCCGCCCGGGGGAAGCGTCTGGTTGTAGATCGAGGGATCCGGCGGCGCCGAGCGCTTCGTCATCACCCGCAGCCGCGGTGACTTCGAGGCGCCGCTCTTCACCGAGTAGCCGCCGCCGGGGGCGACCTTGCGGAAGATCACGCCTCCGAGCGAGCCGGCGGTCTTCGACTGGACCGCCTTGCCCGCCTTGTCGAGCAGCTTCACCTTCGATCCCGGATCGGCGCCCGTGACCTGGACCTGCTCGACGCTGCCGCGGGCGCTCAGCGTCGCGGCGTCGGCGCCGGCGACCCAGAGCAACGAGAGCGCGGCGACGAGCGCCGCCAACGCCGGCACGCCAAAGCCCCGCACTTCCCTGCTCCTCACGCGCGGAACAATCTCAGGTTCGGGGCTCGGGCGCAAGCGCACGGCCCGCGCTCACGTGGACGGTCAACGGCCGACCCGCGGCCGCGCGGCGCGGCGCAGCCGCCGCGCGAACGCCGCCAGCGGCAGCTCGCCGTCGCCGTCCGCGGCCGGCTCGGGCTCCGGCTCGCCGGCGTGGCGCGGCGCGTAGAGCGCGACCGGCTCGCTCACCCCCTTGAGCTCGAAGCGGCCACGGGGCTCGGCCTCGAACCGATGCGAGAGCCGCTGCCAGGTCTCAGCCGTGATCAGGATCCCGTCGTCGGTCTCGCGCGTCTGCGCCTCGGTGCGGGCGGCGACGTTGACGGCGCCGCCGATCACCGAGAAGTTGAGCCGGCCGGCGCCGCCGATCGCGCCGGCAACGACGAGGCCGGTGTTGACGCCGATCCCGACGCGCAGGTCGCCCGCCTCGCCGCGCTCGTTCACCGCGGCGTTGATCGCGCAGGCGGCGCGAACGGCGCGGTCGGCGTGATCGGGGAACGGCTCCGGCGCGCCGAACACGGCCAGCAGCCCGTCGCCCTCGAACTTGTCGACGTGGCCGCCGTGCTCGGCGATGATCGGGACGATCACCTCGAACAGCCGGTTGAGCGCCGCGACGACCTGCTGCGGCGTCGCCTCGTTCGCGAACGCGGTGAAGTCGCGCACGTCGCAGAACATCACCGTGACCTCGACCTCGACCCCCTCCTCGGTGAACCCCTCGGAGAGGATGTACTCGGCGACCTCCTTGTCGAGGTAGGTGCCGAACGCCTCGCGCAGCCGCTCGCGTTCGGCCAGGCCGGCGACCATCTCGTTGAAGCTCGCGGCGAGCTCGCCGAGCTCGTCCCCGGTGGTGACCGGAACGCTGACCTCGAAGTCGCCCTCGCCGACCCGGTCGACCGCGCTCGAGAGGTCGCGCAGCGGATGCAGGATCGACTTCGACAGCAGCACCGTGAGCTCGAGCGAGATCGTCGTCGCGACCGCGAGCGCGACGAGCACGTCCGCCCCGAGGCTGGAGCTGCCGCCGCCATTGGAGGTCAGCGCCGCGACCACGAGGCCGGTGATCAGGTTGATCAGCGGCAGCGCGACCATCAGCCGCGTGCGCAGCGAGACCGCCCAGAAGTCGGTGCGCTGGCGCGGCGAGAGGCTCGAGTTGACGTCGAGCAGGACCGGGCGCATCCCGGCCTCGACCGCGAGGTAGTGCAGGATCGCCGAGTAGCCCATCGCAACCGCGGCCCCGGCGAGCAGCGGGAAGATCGCCAGCGCCGGCAGGTCGAGGATGACCAGCGAGACGAGGCAGATCGGCAGCACCGAGATCACCACCGGGATCGGCAGGTCGCGCCTCAACAGCAGGACCGGAAGGTTGATCGCCGCCGACCAGGCGTCCTGGGTGGCGCCCTCGTCG
The DNA here is from genome assembly GCA_963828755.1 of uncultured Solirubrobacterales bacterium. Classification (GTDB taxonomy): domain Bacteria; phylum Actinomycetota; class Thermoleophilia; order Solirubrobacterales; family 70-9; genus WHSW01. The sequence goes on from CAWHFY010000005.1 coordinate 65,011, forward strand.
CGGTCGCCGCCGATCCATTCGCGGATCGGCTCGATCTGGCCGCGGATCCGCCACAGCGAGGCGATGATCGCCAATTCGGTCACGGCCAGGGCGATCCCGAGCACGATCAGGTACTCGTGCGTGGAGCCGTCGATGTAGAAGGTGAACAGCGCGAGCGTGCCGGCGACGATCAGCAAGGCCGTCTGGAGCTCGACCGCCATGAACGCGAGCGGATAGCGAGCTCCGAGCCGCTTGTAGAAGAAGGACATCGCACCCACGACCATGCCCAAATCTTCCCATCTGGGCGGGATGCTGGGTGTGAGATCGCGTGCGCGGGGCCGTTGGACGCCCCGCACGCCTCAAGGTTGTGCCTGCTGTGCCCGATGAGGTACGTGTGGCCCGCTTGGTGATGCGCGAAAACGCCTTGAACGGTGGCTTTCCAGAGCCCCCGTCGACCGCGCCGGTGCGCGTGGTCGCCGCGCATCACGACGCCTGCGGCGCCGACACCCGCGTGCGCCTCCCAGGTTCGGTCCCGGCGCGCGCCGTGCGCCGCTTCCATTGCGCCGGGTGCGCCGCCGCGTTCACGACCCGCCACGTCGAGGAGATCGAGCTCCGCCTCGCCGAGTCCGCGCCGGTGGTCGATGCCCCGCCGGCGTCGAGGCCGCGCCGGTGGTCGAGGCCGCGCCCGTCGTCGAGGCGCGCCGTCGTCGAGGCGGCGGCCGTCGTCGCGCCGAAGCCGAGGCCGCGCACCGGCCAGCCGGCGCGACCGAAGGCCGCGGCGAAGGTCAAGCCGAAGCCAAAGCGCGCCAAGAAGCCGAAGCTCGCGGCCAGAAAGCCGAAGCCGGTCCGCGCCCAGAAGCCCAAGCCCGCTCCGAAGCCGAAGCGCGAGCGCCCGAAGCTGACCATGCCGAAGTGGGCCACGCGCGAGATCTCGATGCCGAAGCTCTCGATGCCGAAGCTCTCGATGCCGAAGCTCGCCGGCGCCTCGGCCCCAAAGCTGTCCAAGCCGACGGTCAAGAACCCGTCGATCTCCCTGCCGAAGTTCGATCCGCAGAACCCCGCCTGGAGGATGGCCAGCATCATCGTCGCCGGTCTCGCGGTGCTCGTCGGTCCTGCTTCTTCTGCGAGGCGGCGACGAGCCGCAGCCCGGCGCGCTCCCCGCCGCCCCCTCCGCCGCCGGCGTCGCCGACGCGAAGAGTGGCGACGGCAAGGCGAAGGGCGACGAGGCCGCGAAGCCGTCCAAGGGCACCAAGTTCGTGAGCGAGTCCTCGTTCTCGCTCGCGCTGCCGGCCGGCTGGCAGCGGGTCGACCCGCCCGCCGGCGCGACCTTCGCCGCGGTCGCGGCCGCCGGTGGCGCCGACGCGACCCTGTGGATCACGCAGGACCCCAAGCTCGACTTCCCGGTCTTCGTCTCGCAGTCGCTCGAGCAGCTGAAGACGCTCGCCGGCTCGGCCCAGGTGATCGAGCGGACCCCGGCCCCGACCGCCGAGGGGACCGTCGTCCGCCTCGCCGCCGACGCGCCCGCCGGCCAGCCGAGCTACGAGGTCACCCTGCGGGTCGCCGGCCCGTACCGCTACTACCTCGCGACCACGGTCCAGCCGGATGCCTCCCCCGAGGTCGTCGACGGCGTGGACCTGATCACCGGGTCGTTCACCCCGGAGCTGGACGGCTGAGCTGATGTCGCGCCGACGCCGAACCCTGATCCTGACGCTGCTTGCGCTCGCCGTTCCGCTGCCGGCGTACGCGATCACCAACGAGGTCCTCTCTCCCACCGCGGGCCCGCAGTCGATCTCGGTCTCGGCCTCTCTGCGACTCCTGCGGCGTGCTCGAGGACGGCGTCGTCTGCAAGATCGACGTCTCCTTCAGCGAGGTCTCGGGCGCCTCCAGCTACTCGGCGACCGTCACGCGCGCCGACGGCTCGGTGATCGACTACGGCTCGCTCGGCGCCGGCGGCGGCTCGATCTGGGTCCCCTACGTCGGGGCCGGCAACTACAGCGTCAAGGTCACCGCCTACGGCGAGCCCGAGTCGGCCGACGACCCCGACGGCCGCGGCGCCGTGATCGCCACCGGCTACTCGCGCGACGGCGCCGCCGACGGCCCGAAGGGCTCCGAGTCGGGCGACGGCGACCAGGTCGCGACCGAGGCGAGCAGCAGCGCCCCCGGCTCGGCGACGCTCAACAACCCCGACGGCGCCGCCTCGACCGAGGCCGGGTCCTCGGCCGAGACGCCGGCGGAGGGCACGCCCGCGCCCGAGACGACCACGACCTGCACCCCGTCGACGGTGCCCGCCGCGCCGACCGCGCCCGAGCAGCCGCCCGAGGACCTCGACCCCGAGAATCCCGACGAGGACGCGGACGGGATCCCCGACGAGCAGGAGCGCGCCACCTACGAGCAGCAGCTCGCCGAGTACCAGGCCGCGCTCGCCGCGCAGCAGGAGGCCGCCGGCGCGGCCGCCGCGACCGGCTGCTGAGCGGTCGACCTGCTCAGCTCCGCACCAGCGCCCGGCTGACTACGATCAGCCGCATGCCTACCGCCACAGCCGAGCAGCTTTCATCCGACGCCGCGCGCGAGTTCATCGCCCGCTCCCCCCATGGCCTGCTGATCGGCGGTGAGCGACCGCAGGCCGCGGACGGGCGCACCTTCGCGACCGTCGACCCGGCCACCGGCGACGAGATCTGCGAGGTCTCGCAGGCCGGGGACGCGGACGTCGACACCGCCGTCGCCGCGGCCCGCGGCGCGCTCGAGGGACCACTGCGCAAGGTCTCACCTTCGAAGCGCGCCGGGCTGATCTACAACCTCGCCGAGCTGATCAAGGCGAACGGCGACGAGCTCGCCGAGCTCGAGTCGCTCGACAACGGCAAGCCGCTCGCCGGCGCGAAGGGCGACGTCGCCGCCTCGGTCGCGCACCTGCGCTACTACGCCGGCTGGCCGACCAAGATCGAGGGCGAGACGATCCCGGTCTCGGGCCGCGACCTGTTCGTCTACACGCTGCGCGAGCCGGTCGGCGTCTGCGCCCAGATCGTCCCCTGGAACTTCCCGCTGCTGATGGCCGTCTGGAAGATCTCCCCGGCGCTCGCGGCCGGCTGCTCGCTGATCCTCAAGCCCGCCGAGCAGACGCCGCTGACCGCGCTGCGGCTCGGCGAGCTCGCGCTCGAGGCGGGCTTCCCGGAGGGCACCGTCAACGTGCTCACCGGCGACGGCGAGACCGGCGCCGCGCTCGTCGACCACCCGGGCGTCGACAAGGTGGCGTTCACCGGCTCGACCTCGGTGGGCCGCGAGATCGGCGCCAAGTGCGGGCGCTCGCTGAAGCGGGTGACGCTCGAGCTCGGCGGCAAGAGCCCGAACATCATCCTCCCCGACGCCGACCTCGACGCCGCGGTCAAGGGCTCCTACCAGGGCATCTACTTCAACTCCGGCCAGGCCTGCAACGCCGGTTCACGACTGCTGGTCCAGGCCGAGCTGTTCGACGAGGTCGTCTCGCGCCTGGCCGAGTTCGCCTCGAAGGCAAAGGTCGGCCCGGGCCTCGACCCGGACTCGCAGTTCGGGCCGCTCGTCTCCGAGGAGCAGTTCGGCCGGGTAACCGGCTACATCGACTCCGGCCTCGAGGAGGGCGCCGAGGCGGTCGCCGGCGGCAAGCCCGCGAACGGCGACGGCGGCTACTTCGTCGAGCCGACCCTGTTCACGGGCGTCTCGGACGAGATGAAGATCGCCCGCGAGGAGATCTTCGGCCCGGTGTTGGTCGCGCAGCCGTTCGAGGACCTCGAGGAGGTCGCGCGGCGCGCCAACGACACCGAGTACGGGCTGGCGGCCGGCTTGTGGACCCGCGACATCTCACAGGCCCACAAGCTCGCCGCGCTGCTGAAGGCCGGCTCCGTCTACATCAACACCTGGGGAGCCGGCGACCCGGCGGCGCCCTTCGGCGGCTACAAGGCGTCGGGGATCGGCCGCGAGAAGGGCCACCACAACCTCGACGCCTACCTCGAGACCAAGTCGGTCTTCACCCAGCTGTAGCCGTCTCCGCGTTGACGTAGTTCATCTCCAGACCGAATCGCTCGGCAACCCGCACCGAACCCTCGGCGTCGAAATGAATCCCGTAGCGGCGCGTAAAGTCCGCCATCACCTCGGGGTCCGGGGCGGCCATCAGCTCGCCCATCTCGCGGAACATGTGCTCGAAGCCGCCCGGGGAGATGATCTCGAGGATCCGGCAGGGCTCGTCGCCGGCGTTCCAGAACGTGTGCCACTGGTCGCGGGGCTTGAAGACGAAGTCGCCGGGCTCGGCGTAGGCGACGTCGTCGCCGAGCAGCGCCCCCATCCGGCCCTCGAGCACGTAGGAGTACTCGTCCTCGCGGGTGTGCATGTGCCACGGCGCGGCCATCGTCCGCGGCGCGATCGGGTGCTCGACCATCGAGAAGCCGCCGCCGGTCTCCTCGGTCCAGGCCATGAACCGGACCCCGACTCCGGGGAGCTGGACGGAATAGCCGTCGTCCGGGCCGATAATCCGCGGGCCCTGGGTGTGGTCGAAGCGCTTGAGCTGAGTGGTGTCGAACATGGTCGATTCCTTTCGTTGAACAATGGTGTTTAGCGAACCTAACACACCGCTTCCCGATCTGTCAAGATTGATTGAACAGCTATGTCTCGCGAATACAAAAAGCGCAAGCGAGCCGAGTCCGAGGCCGAGACCAAGCAACGGATCACCGAGGCGATCATGGGCCTGCACGAGCGCGTCGGTCCTGCGCGGACGACCGTGAGCGGGATCGCCGAGGAGGCCGGCGTGCAACGCGCCACGGTCTACCGCCACTTCCCCGATGTGGACGCCCAGGTCGACGCGTGCAGCAGCCACTGGATCACCCTGAACCCGCCCCCCGATCCCACTGCGTGGATGGGGATCGACGACCCCGATGAGCGACTGCGCGTGGCGCTGCGCGAGACCTACGGCTGGTACGCGGGGACCGAGGGAATGGTCGAGAAGCTGATCCGAGACGCTCCTCGCGTTCCCGCGATCGCGACCAGGATGCAGGCGAGGCTCGACGCCGCCGACGCCATCGCCGAGTCTGCTGATGACCGGCCGCGGGTTGCGCGGTGCGCGGCGCAGGCGGGTGCGGGCAGCGATCGGGCACGGACTCGAGTTCGAGACGTGGCGCTCCCTGGTCCGCCGCCAAGGGCTCACCGACGATGAGGCGGTCGACGCGATCGCCGGGCTCGTCGAAGCGGCCGCGGCCGACGTGCATACGACCGTATGTTCTCAGTCAGTACCGGACCGACCCGGGTACTCGATCGCCGTGCCCGGGTGGCCAAATGGGACAGGCAGCGGCCTTAAAAGTCGCGGCCCGCAAGGGCGTTGACGGGTTCGCGCCCACCCCGGGCCATCGAGTTCCTAAACGGCCTTTATCTGCGCTGAATATGGGCCTGGGAGGATGCACTGGAAGCGCAACTAGCCCCCTGTTACCGTGTTCGGAGGGGGTGGGTACGCGCGTCTGTCCATGGAGGCCTCGACCCTTACACCTGCCGTTAGTCGGGCCGGCATTCTCGGCCGGCGATCCCCGCTGCTCAAGCTGCAGGGCGATGAGCGCTTGGTCGCGCTCATCCGCGACGGCCATGATCACGCCTTCGAGGTGCTGTTCGAGCGCTATCACTCGCGCCTGCTCGCCTTCTGTCGCCACATGCTGCGCTCGACCGAGGATGCCGAGGACGTGCTGCAGGAAGTCTTCGTGAAGGCGCACGCGGCGATGCTCGCCGACGACCGCCACATCAACGTGCGGCCGTGGCTGTACCGGATCGCCCGAAACCGCTGCCTCAACCACCTCCGTCGCCCGGTCCCCGAGGGCCAGGACTCGATGGACGTGATGGTCGGCGAGCACGGCGTCACGACGGCCGACCGGGTCCAGAAGCGCGAGGACTTCCGCGCGCTGGTCGCCGACGTCCAGGACCTGCCCGAGACCCAGCGCACGGCGCTGCTGCTGCGCGAGATCGACGCCCTCTCCTACGAGGAGATCGCCGAGACGATGGACACGACCATCCCGGCGGTCAAGTCGCTGCTGGTGCGGGCGCGGATGTCGCTCGCCGAGGCGACCCACTCGCGCCAGCTGACCTGCGGCGAGGTCCGGCTCGAGCTCGCCGAGGCCGCCGAGGGCCTGCGCAAGGCCTCCGGCCCGGTCCGCCACCACGTCAAGCGCTGCGAGCGGCTGCGGCGAGTTCCGCGGCCAGCTGCGCTCGAACACGAAGACGCTCGCGGCAATGGCGCCGATCGGCCCGCTGGCGCTGATGGCCAAGGGCTTGATCGCGAAGTTTGGATGGGGCGGATCCGGAAGCGCCGCGAGCGGCTCGGCCGCCGGGAGCGGAGTCGCCGGTTCGACCGGCGCCGTCGCCTCGGGCGCCGGAGCCGGCGGTGCGGCCGCGGGCGCCGGCGGCGCCGCGGCCGGCGGTGCGAGCGTCGCAGGTGGCGCCGCGGCGGCCGGAGGTGCCGCGATGGTCGGCGGTGGCGGTGGCGGCGCGGCACTCGGTGGCGCGGCTGCCGGCGGCGGAATCGCCGGCGCGATCGGTGCCAAGGCTGCGGCAACCGCGGCGACGGCGGCGCTGCTGACCGCGGGCGCGGTCGAGGTCCGCAACATCTATTCCGACACCGCCGTCGAGCGGCCGACCGCCAAGCACGCGCCGGCGCAGGCCTACTCGCCGCCGCCGGCGCACGGAGCCGGCAGCGCGACGTACCACCCGCCACCGCCGGCTACGGAGGGCACCCCGGCCACCGCCGAGGTCGAGACGAAGACCGCGACGACCGCCCCGGCGACCACCGAGCCCCCGGCCGATCCGGCCGGCGCGGCACCCGCCGAGCCGACCACCAGCCCCGCCGACGAGGCCGTCGCCGGCCCGGCCGCCGGCGGCTCGGGCTCCGAGGACGGCACCGGTGCCAGCGGCAGCGGCGGCGCCGACGAGATCCTGATCACCGACGCCCAGCCGACCCAGGTGACGACCACGCCGACCACGACGACGCCTCCGCCGCACCACGACTCCTCCGCCACCCCCACCACGCCTCCGCCGCCGGTCGACCCGCCGATCGTCGATCCCACGGTGCCGCCCGCCGACCCGGGCCCCCCGGTCGCGGTCGCGCCCCCGGCTCCCTAGAGCGCGTCGGGCTCCTCAGCGGGCGCCGCTTCGGACAGCGGCAGCCGGGCAAGCGCCCGCGTAGCGCCGGGCTTGCTCTCGAGCGTGAACTCTCCCCCGGCGGCCCGCACCCGCTCATTGACCGATGCGAGGCCGATGTGGCCCTGCGCGAGCGCCTCGTCGCGGCGACCCGGCGCGATCCCGCTGCCGTCGTCGGTGACCTCGAGCGTCAGCCCGTCGCCGTCGCGGCGCAGGGCGACCGAGACGGCGGTCGCGCCCGAGTGGCGGGCGGCGTTGGTGAGCAGCTCGCGCGCGATCGCCAGCATCAGCTCGTCCTCGGCCCCGAGCGCCGCCGGGTCGAGTTCGACCGAGACCTCGAAGCCGCCCTGGCGCGCTGCCTGGCGCGCCACCGCCCCGAGCGCCTGCTCGAAGCCGCCCTGTTCGAGGGTCACCGGATGCAGGGCCATCATGGCCTCGCGCAGACGCGAGATCGTCGCCTCGACGACCTCGTGGGCGCGCTCGACCTGGGCGCGCCCCGGCGCCGCCTCGATCAGCTCCTGGTTCGCGGCGAGCAGGGTCTGCAGCGAGTCGTCGTGGATCAGCTGCGCGATCCGCCGGCGGCCCTGATCCTCGGAGTCCATGACCTGGGCGACGAGCTTGCGACAGGTCTCGAGCTCGCCGCGAAGCACCCGGTTCGCAGTCTGCAGCGCGTCCACCTCGGCCCGCAGGGCCTCGGTCTCGGCGGCGACGTCCGCGGGCCGCTCGGCCACCGGACCTAGTCCAGCAGCCCGCGGCGCATCGCCTCGGCGACCGCGGCGGCGCGATCGGAGACACCGAGCTTCTCGTACAGCGAGTGCAGGTGGCTCTTCACCGTCGTCGTCGAGAGGTGGATGTGCTTGCCGATGTCGGGCGCCGAGAGGCCCTGGGCGACGAGGCCGAGCACCTCCTGCTCGCGCTCGGTCAGCTTCGGGGGACCGCCGCTGCGCTCGCGCTCCTGGATCTGCGCCGCGAGCCCGGCCTGCGCCTCGGCGGCGAACGCGGTGCCGCCGCGCGCGATCGACACGATCGCCTCGCAGACCTCCTGGCGCGAGGACTCCTTCGAGAGGTAGCCCTTGGCGCCGGCCGCGACCGTCTTGTAGGCGAGCTCAGGCTCCATGAACGCGGAGAGGAACAGGATCTCGGTCTCGAGGCCCTCGCGGCGCGCGGCGGCGAGCACCTGGGTCCCGTCCAGCCCGGGCATCCGGATGTCGAGCACCGCGACCGAGGGCTTCAGCTCGCGGATCTGGTCGAGCGCCGCGCGCCCGTCACCGGCCTCGGCGAGCAGCTCGAGGTCGGGGCGATCCTTGATCGCGCGCACGATCCCCTCCCGGTAAATCGGGTGATCGTCGGCGACTAGCACCGTCACGCGGTCGGTACGAGAGGTCACGGGCGCGCCGCGATTCTAGTTCGCGGGGGCGAGGGTCTCGTCCGCGGTCCGCCCGAACGGGTTCAAGCCTTGCGCCGAGACGGCCACGGTCTGCACCAGGATCAACGCGTCGAGCGCGACCGAGCGGTGCTTGAGGTAGTAGAGATCGTGGCTCAGCTTCCAGGCCGAATCGGCGTCGCCGATCGCCTCGGCGCGTCTGACCTGAGCCCAGCCGGTGATCCCCGGCGCAACCAGCAGACGGCGGTCATACAGCGGAATCTGGTCCTCGAGCTCGCCGATCCGCTCCGGGAGCTCCGGCCGCGGCCCGACCATCGACATCTCGCCACGCAGCACGTTCCAGAGCTGCGCGACCTCGTCGACGTGGGTAGCGCGCAGCAACGAGCCGAAGGAGTTCTCGGCGGTCCGCAGCTTCAGCATGTCGAAGGGCGCCCCGAGCGCGCCGATCCGGGTCTCGCGGACGAGCGCCGGCCCCCGGCCCGAGGTGCGCGTCACCAACGCGGCGAAGGCGGCGAGCGGCGCCGCCAGGATCAGTGCGGACCCAGCGACGGCCACGTCGAGGGCGCGCTTCAGCGGCAGCGAGCCGCCGCGGAAGTTCGGGTGCATCAGGTGCTGAAAGAAGCTTGCGTCGATCGTGGCGAGGGAGATCTCGCCGAGGACGTGCTCCTGGAGCTGGCCCACAGTGCTCAGCCGCACGTCGAGCTCCAGGCACTCCTCGGCGACGACCTTTGCGACCTCGAGCTGATCCCCGCCCATATTGACGATCAGGTCGATCCCCTCGCGGTCGACGATCGAGGCGATCTGGGAGAACGAGCCCAGCCGCCGCATCTCTGGGACGTTGTCCGGAGCGCCGCCGTCGATCCAGCCGACGATCCGGTAGCCGGGGATTGCCGCGAGCTTCAGCTCACGGGTCAGTGTGCGGGCGATCTGCGGCGGGCCCGCAACCGCGATCCGGATTTCCGTTCGCGCCTCGAACCGGCTCGCGATCCAGGCGCCGAGCGCGAGCACCAGCAGCGACCCGAGCGCAGCGGGAATCAGGTCCGAGGCCGGGATCGGGTGGAACGCCGCGGCGACCAGGGCGGCGACGGCCAGCCCGGCGGGCGGCACCAGGGCGCGAGCGGCGAAGCCGGCCGCCGGCAGCAGCTGGGCGAGCCTACGACCCGGATCGAGCACCCGCGCCGCGAGCAGCACCGCGAGCACGACCAAGAGGCCGTACCCGGGACGACGGGTGTGCGAGTACACGATCGCTCCGGCGGTCAGCGCGGGCGCCAGGCGCACGCCGACAAGCTCGAGCAATCGCTGGGCGCGAAGCCGATTCAGAGAAGAGCCGCCACGGGCGGCTCGAGGGAATCCCGGTGCCCCAGTCCGAGGCCCTCCGTGACCTCGGACTGAGACTCCCGGGAACGGGACCGGACACCGGTGGGGCCAGTGCCCGGAACGCCGTAAGAGGTAGTTCCGGCCTCGCGCACCGCCCTCAGGAAATCCCTTCCTGAAGTTTCTGCGAATGCGGATAGGTTGACATCCATCTCTCCCATGTGAGGCCCTCGCCACTCCCACGACGTGGGGGGTTAGGGGGTATTGAATAGTCGAGCAAACCCGTCGGGCTTCTCTTCGATCAATCGGTCCGATTCCGGTTGGAAATCAATGGGGCCGATCGGAGGATCACCCGACTATCCGATCGGTGCGGATTCCTGCGTAGGTTCCCCGCAGCGACGACTCAGCCGGCGAGGCCGATGACCTTGAGGCGCCGGGTCAGGCACTGCGCCGCGAACGCCTGGGTCTCGCGCATCGAGACGCCGAACAGCTCGAAGTCGTCGTCGTCCTCTGGCGCGAACGGCGGGCGCAACACGCCCTCGGCGACTGGTAGCGACTCGACCAGCGTGCGTTGGATCGCGTCCCGGTTGCGGTCGTCGGCGGCAGCCATGTCGGTGAGGAAGCGAGCGCCGAAGGCGACGTGGCGATGCTCGTCGCGGGCGACGTTGCCGAACCCCTCCACGAACCCGGGCAGCGTTCCCTGCTCCTCGTTGTAGCCGATGATGAAGTGTTGGCCGGTGAGCGCCAGCACTCCCTCGATCACCATGTGGTAGAGCGTCACCGCCTCGACCAGCGTGACCGTGTCCTCGGGCTCGGCGGCGAGGCGATCGACGCGATCCCGGAGCATCCGGTCGAAGAGCTCCTCGAACTCGGGGTTGAGGTTGCTCTGCACGCGCTCGAGCCGCTCCGCGAGGTCGTCGGCGCCCTCGAGCACGCCGACCTCGTCGTAGAAGCGGTTGAAGAACTGGACGTGGCGGGCCTCGTCGGCGATCTGGGTCGAGAGGAAGATCCGCATCTCCTCCGACGGGGCAGCCCGCATGATCGGCCCGAGCTCGTCGGTGACGCGCTGCTCGCCGATGAAGAAGGCCGAGAGCCCGTACATGCGGGTGAACCGCTCCTCCTTCGAGAAGCGCTCGTGCCAATCGACCCTGTCCTCGCTGAAGTCGAGGTCCTGCGTCGCCCACTGCTGGCGCTCCCAGAGCTCGTACAGCTCCTGGTAGTCCAGCAGCTTGAAGCGACCCTGATCGACCGCCTCGGAGAGCGCCGGGTCGCCGGTGGCGAGGAAGTCCTCGCGGGCGGCGATCGAGCTCAGGTCTGGGTGCTGCTTCCAAGACCGACGATCCTAGACCTTGGGCGCCGCGGGTCGCGGGCTCTGCCGCAGCGCTGCGCGCACCGCGAGCGCCCGGGTCGCGGCGGCGACGTCGCCCGACCGCGATCCGGTTCGCCAGCAGCGCCGCCGGCGCGCCTCGAGCTCGGCAGCGGCGGCGCTCAGGACGCCTCGATGCCGCCACCGCGCCAGCGCCTCCGCGGCGCCACCGGGCGCCGAGCGGGCGCCGTGCGGCCTCACGGCTGGTCGTGTGGAAGGAGCCCTCGGCCCCACCAATTCGCCTGGCGCCACACGGACCACCACCCGTTACTGCCAGAAGTGACCCGACAACGCGCCGAAAGGCAAACGCGCCGGAGGCGCCCGCACCTACAGCTCGGTCGACTCGCCGGGCGCGAGCACGATCACCTCGGACGAGGTGGTCCCCTCGACCTCCGCCTTGAAGGCGGAGGCGTCGGCGGCGATCGGCGGGAACGTGTCGTAGTGGCACGGGATCACCTTCGGGGCGCCGATCAGCTCGCAGGCGTGGGCGGCGTCGTGGCGGTCCATCGTGAAGTGGCCGCCGATCGGGACGAGGGCAACGTCGGGGCGGTGGCGCTCGCCGATCAGCTTCAGGTCGCCGAACAGCGCCGTGTCGCCGAGGTGGTAGACGGTCTTGCCGCCGATCCCGATGATCAGCCCGGCCGGGTTGCCGATCGCGGTCCCGTCGGGGGTGGTGTTCGTATGCCAGGCGGGGACGAGCTTGACGCTTCCCCACTCGAACTCGACCGTGCCGCCGAAGTTGGGGTTGTGGGTGTTCTCGACGCCCTGCCCTTCGAGCCAGCCGGCGAGCTCGGTCAGCGCCACGCACTGCGCGCCGGTGCGGGTGGCGACCGCGACCGCGTCGGCGATGTGGTCGCTGTGGCCGTGGGTGAGCAGGATGTGAGTCGGCTCGACCTCCTCGGCGCTCGGGCCGGCGACCGGGTTGTGCGGGGCCAGGAACGGGTCGATCAGGACCCGGGCGTCGCCCTCGACGAGCTCGAAGGTCGCGTGGCCGATGAAGTTGATCCGCATCTAGTCCTCCTCGTCGCTGCGCAGTTCCTCCGCCAGTGCCCAGCCGACGGCGACGCCAACCATCATTCCGACCCTCGCCTCCTCGGCGACCAGGACGTGCAGGACCCGCTCGCGCTCGTCCGGGTCCTCGATCGCGAGCGCCTTGGCGAGCTCGCCGGCGTGTGACTCCGCGAACCACCCGCCGGTCTCGAGCGCCTGGGCGAGGATCCGCTGCAGCTGCGGCGCCGCCCGGCGATCACGCCCTCGGCCTGCTCGAAGCGCCCCGGCTCGGCGAGGGCCTCGACCGCGGCCTCGAGCTCGGCGTCCGAGTAGGTGCTCATCGACGCCGCTCGTACATGTGGAGGGTGAAGTCGTCGCCGTAGCCGAGCCGACGGTAGACCGACTGGCCCATGGCGGAGCCCTGCAGCGAGGACGTCGCCATGCCGCGGTCCCGCGCCTCGATGACCGCGGCCGTGATCAGGCGGCTGGCGAGGCCGTGGCCGCGATGGTCGGGATGCGTGGCGACGAAGTAGAAGCCGAGGTCGCGGTCGTGGTCGATCGTCCCGAGCACGCAGGCCGGGCTGCCGTCGACGCGGGCCTGGTAGAGGCGCAGGTCCGGCGGCGGCGAGCTCAACCCCGGCGCCATGCCCTCGGGTCCCGCGATGCCGTAGGCGAGGTCGTTGAGGCGCCCGAGCTCAGGCGGATCGACGTCGGTGTCCCAGTCGAGATCACCGACCTCTGGGCCCGCGAACCCTTCGAGCTCGACCGACATCGCCATCGGCGAGCCGTCGAAGACGTGACCCGCCGCCTCCAGCAGCTCGATCGCCTCGCGGTCGAACTCCGGGACCCAGACGGTCCATGCGGCCACGCCGGCCTCCTGGTAGACGGCGTCGAGCCGCTCGAGCACGGCGCCGAGCGCTTCGGGGCTCTCGTAGCTCACCGAGTTGCAGATCGAGCGCTGGGGGCACGCCGGGACGATGGCGGCGACGACTCCGTCCGCGTCGAGCGTGCGCGATCCCTCCGAGCTCGCGCCGAGTATCGCTATCCAATCGTGAAGCCCGCGCTTTTGCAGCGCCAGCGCCCGCTCACGGTTCATCGCTTGCGGGCGAGCATGAGCCCATCGGCGATCGCGACCATCGCGGTGTCGACTCGGTCGTCGACCGCGATCAGGTCGTTCGTGGCCCGGATCGCCTCGACCTGGGGCTGGTCGTTGGTCTCGTCGATCACCCGCCCGGCGGCGAGGACGTTGTCGACCACGATCAGACCGCCCGGGCGGGTCCGGGCGAGGACCAGCTCGTAGTACTCGGGGTAGGACTCCTTGTCGGCGTCGATGAAGGCGAGGTCGAAGAGCTCGCGCTCCGGCAGCGCGTTGACGGTGTCGATCGCGGGGCCGATCCGGATCTCGACCCGGTCGGCCACCCCGGCGGCCTCGAGGTTGGCGGCGGCGATCCCGGCGTACTCCTCGGAGAGCTCGCACGCGAGCAGGCGCCCGCCAGGCGCGAGCCCGCGCGCGATGCAGATCGCCGAGTAGCCCGTGAAGGTGCCGAGCTCGATCGCCTCGCGGGCGCCGGTGAGCTTGGCAAGCAGGGTCAGGAAGGCGCCCTGCTCGGGGGCGATCTGCATCACCGCGATGTCGCCCATGGCCGCGGTCTGGTCCTGAACGCCGCGCAGGACCTCGTCCTGGCGGGCGCCGTGGGCGACCATGTAGTCGTGTAGCTCGTCGGTCAGCGGCGTGAACTTGCTCAACGTCTGCCCAGCGCGGCGGCGAGCCCACATCCGGCCCCGACCAACGCCCCCATCAGCCCGGCCCAGACCGAGGCGTAGTCGACCACCGCCGGCAGCAGGAAGAGCACCGCGAGCACGACCGCGACCGCGATCCGGTCGTACTCGTCGGTCGGGTCGGCGCGGCGTTCGGCGTCGCGGATGACGAGCCAGGCGCAGACGACGCCGAGCGCGATCCCGTTGCCGCCGGCGGCGACCAGGATGCCGTCGCCGAGCGCTGAGTCGAGGCCCGCGGCCGCCAGCATCCCGAGCGCCCCGCAGCCGAGCACGAGGAGCAGCGCGGCGACCGAGCCGACCCGGCGCTCGATCGGCGGCAGGAAGATCGCGATCGCGAGGCCGCAGGCGAACAGGTAGCCGACGTTGTCGTAGACGAACGGGGCGGCGAAGTAGCGCCAGAACTCGTCGCCGACCGGGCCGACGATCGCGCCGAGGTCGCTCACGGTGAGATTCGAGGCCGCCTCGATCACCATCATCGCGGCCGAGGCGACGAGCACGGCGATCGTGGCGAGCGGGCGCAGCGCCAGATCCTGGGTCGCGGCGACGCGGTCGGCCAGGCGCCCGCGGCGCTCGGCGGCCTTGCGCCGGCGCCGGTCGGCGCGTCCCTCGCGGACCCGGACCTCGTCGCCGACCCGCTCCAGCTTCGGCGCGCGCTTGCGCAGGCGGGTGCCGCAATACGGGCACTCGGTCACGTAGGGGCTCACCTCGGAGCCACAGCTCTTGCAGACGACGGAGAGCTCGGGGCCGGCCATCCCCTCAAGTATGGCCGACGGCAGCTAGGGCTTGGTGACCCGTGCGATCTGCTCGGTGAGCGCGTGCAGATCCTCGCCGTTTGCGTCGGCGATCGCGAGCTGGCGGTGAGCGCCGGTGCCGTTGGTGAGCAGGTCCTCGACGGCCTCGAGCTCGGCCCGGCAACCGAGCGCCTCGGCATGCCCGGCGAGCAGCTCGACGAGCTCGCGGGCCATCACCGGAGCCGGGACCTGCTTGCCGGCGCGGAAGTCGATCAGCCGCCCGTCGGTGCCGTGGCGCGCGGCGCGGATCTTGTTGTCGTCGATCAGCTCGGAGGGGTATTCGACCAGCGGCTCGTCGTCGTCGTAGAGCGCGCAGAGCCGGTGGGCGAGCGAGACGACCAGAGCAGCGAGCGAGACGGTGTTCTCGACCCGCGTCTGCTGGTCGAAGACCCGCGTCTCGACCGTGCCGAGGTTCGGGTGAGGGCGCACGTCCCACCACATGAACGTGTAGTCCTCGATCGCGCCCGCCCGCATCATCATCTCGCAGCGGTGGGAGAAGATCTCCCAGGTGCCGTAGTGGGGCGGGATGCCCTCGCGGGGGAAGGAGCGGAAGATCGGCACCCGCGACGACATCAACCCGGTGCGCTCGCCCTGCCAGAACGGCGAGTTCACCGAGAGGGCCAGGAACAGCGGCAGGTAGCGGCGGATCCCGTCGGCCACGTAGATCGCGCGGTCGGGACCCGTGATCGCGACGTGGACGTGGGTGCCGAAGATGAGCTCGTTGAGGGCGATGATCCCAAGCTCGTGGACGAGCTCGTGGTAGCGGCGCCGGTCGACGATCAGCTGGTCGGCGGGGCGCGCGAACGGATGCGTCGCCGCCGCCCCGATCGCGAGGCCCTTGCGCTCGGTGATCGCGATCACCGCCTCGCGCAGCGCGATCAGCTCGCGCCCGGCCTCGGCGACCCCGTCGCAGGGCTTGGTCGCGATCTCGAGCACCGACTGAAACAGCTCCGGCTTCACCTGGCCGTCGAGCTCGGCCGGGACGTCCGCGAGCAGCGACTCGATCGCCTGCGCCAGGCCCCACCCGTCCGGGTCGAGGATCATCAGCTCCTCCTCGATGCCGACCGTGAACTCGGGCCCCGTGAAATTGTGATCCAGCAAGGTTCCGAGCCTATACTCAGACTCCGCCAACTACTCGAAAAGGACGTTATGGAAGTCAGCGCCGCAACGGAGCAGAAGTCCCTCCTCGCCACCCTCGCGCCCGGTAAGCGCACCCGCCTGCGCCGGTTGCTGTTCGAGTTCGGGCCCGGCAACGGGACCCTGCTGCTGCTGCCGATCGACCAGGGGATCGAGCACGGCCCGCGCGACTTCTTCGCCAACCCGGCTTCCAAGGACCCCGAGTATCAGTTCCACCTCGCGGCCGAGGCGGGCTACTCGGCGATCGCCTGCCAGATCGGGCTCGCCGAGAAGTACTACCCCGACTACGCCGGCCAGGTGCCGCTGTTGCTCAAGATCAACGGCAAGACCGATATCCCGCCGTCCGACGAGGCGCTGTCGCCGCTCAACGGCTCGGTCGAGGACGCCGTCCGCCTCGGCGCCGATGCGGTCGGCTACACGCTCTACGTCGGCTCGCCGGCCCAGGAGCGCGACCTCAACCAGCTGCGCCAGGTGCGCCAGGACTGCGACCGCTTCGGCATGCCGCTCGTCGTCTGGGCCTACCCGCGCGGCTCCGCGGTCAAGGCAAAGGGCGGTCAGAACAGCTTCTACGCGATCGACTACGCAGCCCGGATGGCGATGGAGCAGGGCGCCGACGTCGTCAAGCTCAACCTGCCGAGCCCGGACGCGACCAAGGACTCCCCCGCTCCGTACAACGAGCTCGAGATCTCCCAGGAGGAGACGGTGGCGCAGGTGGTCTCCTCGGCCGGCCGCTCGCTCGTGGTGCTCTCGGGCGGGTCGAGGATCGACGACGACAAGCTGCTGGAGCAGACCCGGCTGATCATGGAGGCCGGCGGCTCGGGCGTCATCTACGGACGCAACGTGTGGCAGCGCGGCCACTCGGAGGCGATGGAGATCGTCGAGCAGATCAAGGAGATCATGCTCGCCAGCGTCCGGCGGATCCCGTAGCCCGATTGCGTAGCTGAGGTTAAGCCTCCCCGCATCCGTTGCCCGCCGTCGCGGCCGGGTAGCGCTGCCCACGAAGGGGCCTTCGTGGAAGGGAGACACAGGATGGCTAGGCACGAGGTCGCGCGTCAGCGCGACGAATTTGGGGGCACGAACTGGGGAGCCGCGTTCTTTGGCTGGCTGGTCGCCGTCGGGCTGGGAGCCCTGCTGACGGCTTTGGTCAGCGCCGCCGGCGCGGCGATCGCCTTCTCGGAGATCGACTCGGTCGGCGAGGTCGCAAACAACAGCGACACGATCGGCATCGTGGGCGGGATCTGCCTGCTCGTGATCGCTCTCATCGCCTACTTCGCCGGCGGCTACGTCGCCGGGCGGATGTCGCGCTTCGACGGCGCCCGGCAGGGCCTCGCGGTCTGGCTGTGGAGCGTCATCATCGTCGTAGCACTGGCGGTGCTCGGGGCGATCGCCGGCTCCGAGTACAACCTGCTCGGCTCGATCGACCTGCCGCGGATCCCGATCGACGAGGGCGACCTCACGACCGGCGGGATCATCGCCCTGGCGGCGATCCTGATCGCGACGCTGCTCGCCGCGATCGCCGGCGGCAAGGCGGGCGAGCGCTACCACCGGCGCGTCGACGAGGCAGGCTACGTTGCCGACCCGCGGGCCGACGAGCTGCGCCGCGACGACGAGGTCGACCGACCGCGATCTCGACCGCGACGGGATCGACGATCGCGCCGAGCGCCGCCAACCGTTGCGCGAGCGGCTCGACCCGGCGCGTTAACGCGACGCTTTCGGCGCCGACTCGCGCGAAAGCTGAACACACTCGCGGGACCGCACCGGCAAGACTGCGCCGGTGCGGTCCCGACAGCTGCCGAGCCTCGCGTCGATCGCGATCCTGATCGTGGTGATCGTCGTCCTGGTGACCGGGAGCGGGGACGACAGCGGGTCCGGCCGATGAGCCGGCCGCCAAGTCGGTGACCGCGAAGGTGACCCGCGTCGTCGACGGCGACACGGTCGAGGCGCGGGTCGACGGGCGCAGCGAGGACGTCCGCTACATCGGCGTCGACACACCGGAGTCGGTGAAGCCCGACACGCCGGTCGAGTGCTACGCGATCGCCGCCAGCCACTTCAACGAGGACCTGGTCGAGGGCGAGTCGGTGCGCCTCGACTTCGACGCCGAGCGCCGCGACGTCTACGGGCGCCTGCTGGCCTACGTCCACCTCGGCGACGAGTTCGTCAATGCCGAGCTGGTCCGCCGCGGCTATGCGACGACGCTGACGATCGCCCCGAACACGCGCTACGCGGACCTCTTCGACCGACTCGAGCGGGAGGCTTCCGCCGCCGGCAGGGGGCTCTGGGGGGAGTGCTGACCGAGGCCGACGGCCGCTAGGCCATCAACCAGGCGAGCGTCTCGAACATCACCACGGTCACGACGACCACGGTGAGGGTCAGCGCGACGAGCAAGAGGCCGAACCCGACGGTGCCGCGCTTCTCGGTCGACTGGATCTCGCGTGCCCGCGAGCGGGCCGCGGCACGCTGACGAAGCTGCGCGCGACGCTGACGCTCGAGCGCGGCCTCCTGTTCGAACGCGACCTCGAACTGGTCGATTGCCTGTTCCATGCGCAGATCCGACATGGGTTCAGACGGTATCAGGCGTCGAGAACGCGTACAAGCGTTCGCTCATGAAACGCTCACGCGAGGGTGACGCTCGCTACCCGGGCTTGCTCTTCGAGAGCTCGTCGAGGGCCTCGCCCACCGCCTCAGACGCCTCTGTACCCACGTCGGCCCCCTCGCCCTTGATTGAGAGGTAGACCTCCTTGCGGAACACCGGCACCTCGCGGGGCGCGGTGATTCCGAGCCGAATCTTGTCCTTGGCAACGGCAAGCACGGTGACCTCGATGTCGTCCCCGATCATGATGCTCTGATTCGTTTTTCTCGTGAGGACCAGCATCTCGCCTCCATTCGAGGTGCGGCCGAGGCTCAGCCCCCAGTGACCCTCACCCGTGATTGTCGGTGCCGAATCAATGTAACCGTTTTGGCAGACGGCGTAGTCGGGCGCCCCCGTTGGCTAGTATCGCCCGCCGATGGCTAAGCCACTTCGTTCACAACTGAACCAAATCCGCGCCTGGGTACGCCAAGGCCGGACCGATGCTTGGATCGCCCACCAGCTCGAGGTCTCGACCTCCGAGCTGCGCGAATTTCGACGCCGCCACGAACTCGACGCCGAGGAGGAGACCGACGAGGTCGACCTCCGCGACGAGATCGAGGCCGAGATCGAAGCCGCGACCCGCGAGGAGGAGCTCGCCGCCGAGGCCGCCGAGGCCGAGCGAGGACGAGGACTCCGACGACGACGAGCGCGATTCCGACGACGATGACGCCGATGACGACGACGAGCGCAAGCCGCGCCGTCGCCGTCGCCGTCGCCGGGGCGGGCGCGGCAAGCGCGCCGGCGCCGGGATGCAGGCGAGCTTCGATCACGGCGAGGAGGGGTACGGGCTCTGGCTCGACCCCGCAATCGCCGACGATCCGGTCTACTCGGAGCATTGGGCCGACCACCGCAAGGTCGAGGTCACGGTCGAGCCGGATCGGATCGTGATCCGGCGCTCCGACAACGGCGCCGCCGCGGATTCGGACGACGACTAGGACCGCGCGCCGAAGGCCGCGGGCTAGCTGCGCGCTGCGCGCTCGCGCAGCTGCGCCGCCGCGCGCCGACGCCGGCCACGATGGCCGCGGTGCTTGACCGGGCGATCCTCCCAGGCCTCGACCGGGCAGCGGGCCAGGGTCGTGACCAGGTCCTCGAGCGAACGCAGGTCGTTCGGGTCGGCACCCTCGTCCAAGAGCTTTCGCATGCTCGCGTTGCGGACCGCGGTCGAGGCGTCCTCGAACAGGAACACGCCCATGCGCTCGTCGTGCTCGGTCGCCCGCTCGACCGGGATCCCGCCCTCGGAGCCGACCAGGCGCAACGCCGCGACCAGCATCGGTCCCTCACCCCCGGCGTCGGCGCGCAGGCGCTCGCGGGGCAGCCTGCCGACGACGGCGCGGCGGAGCTCGTCGCGGGTCGCCTCGTCGAGGGCCCGCAGGCCCTTGCGGGGACGGAAGTCCGACGGGGTGCCGCTGCGAAAGGAACGGATCATGTGGACGATCGGCTTCCAGTGCTCGGGCGGGATCGCGTGCAGGGGCGCGAGCAGCACGATCCACAGCAGGCAGAGCGCGGCCGCGATCCCGAGCTCGACCCAGTGGTTGATCTCCGGCAAGAGCGCGGCGCCGCCGGCGATCACGGCGGCTAGCGCGAGCGCGGTCAGCACCTCGCGATAGGGGAAGAAGAGCGGCTTCTTGCCGCGCTGGCCGCGGATGAAGAGCAGCAGGGCCGGGATCCCGAAGCCGGTGACCATCCCGACCGGCGCCGCGTAGACGCCGATCGCGCCGACCAGCAGCCAGGTGACGCCGATGAACAAGAGCGCCGCGGCGACGACGCCGCCGATGAAGAACGGGCGCTTGTTCGGGACCGCAACGTTCTGGTTGATCGTCCGGTAGAGCGCCGGCATCACGAAGGCGAGCGCCGTGAACGGGATCAGCCCGGCCGCGTCGGCGTAGGACGGCGGCGCGGCGTCGACCAGCACCTGACCGGCGAGCACCATCGCCAGGACCGCGAGGATGCAGATCAGGCAGAAGTAGGCGAGCAGCTGACCGCCGGCGGTCTGCTTGCCGTACTGCTCCTGGAAGGCGTCCCACATCGCCGATTTTCGAAGCGGCCTCATCCCCATGCGGAAGCCCTGTGGCAGGAACGAGACCACCACGCCGAGGCGCGAGGCGAGGTGGTAGACGCCGAGCTCGTCGTGGCTGACGAAGCGCGAGAGGATGAAGATGTCGGCGTTCTGGATCAGCCAGAACGACATCACGATCGGGGCCCGGTAACGCCCGCGCAGGATGATCTGCTTGATCTCGCCGAGGTCGAAGTTGGGCTCGAAGCTGCCGCTCAGCAGGATCAGCCCGACGATCCCGGCCGCGGCGGTGCCGATCAGGGTGCCGAGGATCGCCCCCTCGACCCCGGACCCGGTGGCGAGGAAGGCGGTCAGCACGGCGAGCCCGAGCAGCGGCCGCGACGTGTCGGCGATCAGGAAGGCCCCTGGGCGGCGCTCGAGCCAGAGGGTGATGTCGCAGATCTTGAAGACGAGCATCGCGCCGGCGAGCAGGCCGGCCAGCGCCACCAGGCCCTCGTCCTCGGGATCGCCGAGCAGGACGTCGGCGACCGGGCGGCGGAAGATGTAGATCAGCGCCGCCGCGACCACCCCGAGGACGATCGCCCACGCGAGGCCGGCGCCGAGCGTGTGCGGCGGCGAGGACGAGACGACGTCGTCGTCATCGTCGTCATCGTCGTCGTCATCGCCACCGCCGAAGGTGCGGCGCACGGTGCCCGGCTTGACCAGGAGCGAGGCGACCTGGGTCACGAGCCCCGCGAGGAAGGTCAACAGGCCGAAGCGGGCCATCTCGCTCGGGCCGAGGAAGGCGGCGACCACGAGGATCGAGACGAGCTGCATCAGGTTGGCGACGATCAGCGAGACCGCCTGCACCGAGGAGTTGCGCATCACGCGGACGCCGAGGACCGCCCCGGAGCCGCCCGGGTGGTCATGACGTTGCTTGTTGGGCTTGTCCTTGGGCATCGCTATGCCCTACCCCGGGCGGCGGGGATCAGGCGTCCCAGATCTTCCAATTGGAGAAGTCGCGGCCGGTCAGCTCGCGCAGGCGTTCGGCGTCGGCGCGCAACTCCGCGAGGGTGTCGGGCGGCAGCGAGGCGCGCACGTCGGGGCGCTTGATCGTCCGGCGCAGGGGCAGGCGGTCGTCGAGCACGAGCCAGAAGTTCGACGGCAAGAGGCGCCCGCGGCGACTGCGGCCCATCCTCTCCAGCCGAACGGCGAGCCGCGTCGCCCGCGTCTTGCCGGATGTCTGGTGGCGCTCCTGCTCGAAGCGCGGGTGCTCGAACGCGGCGTCGACGCCGACGAAGTCGAACACCTGGCGCAGCGTCTCCATCCGCTTGTGGCGAAGCTCGGACTGCTGGAAGACGAGGACCTGTTCCTTCGGATAGTGCTCGAGGAAGCGCTCGAGCTGCATCGCGTACTTGGAGCGGGTCACGTACGAGGTGTTCGGGTGCACGAGCGTCTCGGCGAGCGTTCCCTTCTCGCGGCGCTTGGCGTAATTGTGAACCCAGTGGGCGGCGATCCGCTCGAGCGGGTCGCGGACCATGTAGATCAGCTTCGCGTCGGGGACGACCGAGGCCATCCGCTCGGGGACCCCCTGATGCTGGGGAAACGCCGTGTAGTTCGGCGAGGCCTCGCCGCGGACCCGCGCGTCGGCGTCGAACTGCGACTTGTACCAGTCGATCCCGCGCGGCCAGTTGCGCTCCTCGATGAAGAAGTTGAGCTCCTTCGGCTTCGACATCGAGACCTCGGGATGGAGGCTGAGGTAGTAGTGCAGGACGCTCGTCCCGCACTTCTGCGCCCCGATCACGATCAGGTTCGGAAGGGCGCCGGCGCGTGTTTCAGCGCCCGACGCCGCTTGATCAAGCGGCTTTACGGGTGTAGAGGCCTCCATAGGAGCGACCTCAGGGTACCGAAGGCACCGCGAGTCCACCCCGCGCGGCGACCACCTTGCGCGGGCGCGGGCGCTCAGCGCGGATCAGCGCCAGCCGTTCGGCCACGAAGTCCTCGTAGGCGAGCCCGCTGAGCTGCGCCTGGCGACTCGACGCCGCCGGGATGTGCTCGACCCCGACCCCGAGCGCGCGCAGCTCGCCGAGCGCCCCGAGCGCGTCGGTGACGACCAGGGTCCGTTCGGGCCGCTCCCCCGCCTCGGACGCGGCCGCCCGCACCGACTCGGCGACCTCGGCCGGGTCGATCCCGACCGCGAACACCAACGCCCGCGCCCGCGGCTTGGAGACCTGCTGCCGGGTGAGCCGATAAGCGGTCTGCGGCAAGCTGCCAAAAAAGCTCCCCCACCGCCGCCGAAACTCCTTCCCCCCGCGCCGACGGGTTGATTCCGTTGCCCCCTCTAGCGTTTTCAACCCGTCGGCGGGGTGAGGCGGGGCGCCGGCGGCCAGCCACGCGGCCGCGTCCCTCGCTCCGGTGGCGGGAGGGCGGGCGGTGAGCGCCGTCGCGATCGCGGCGCGCTCCGACGGGTCCAGGAGGCGGTCGAGCTGCTCCTCGAGGCGCGGGTCGGCCGGGCCGTCGACGCCGAGGCCGATCCCGCACCGGTCGGCGTAACGGGCGCGGGCAGGCTGATCGTCGGTGCGGCGCGGCCATCGGCACGAACAGGCTGGGCACCCCGAGCTCGATCAGCTCGTGATAGGCGTTGTAGCCGGCGGCGGCGACCGCGCCGTCGAAAGCGGCGAAATAGCGGCTCATCGGGTAGGTGGCGCGCAGGCCGATCACCCCCTCCGGCGCTTCGTCGGCGGCGCCGAGCGCCGAGGAGAGCGTCGCGACCTGGACCTCGCCGGACTCGGTCAGCCGGGCGAGCGTCCGCCGGGTGGCCTCGCGCACCTCGGCCCCCTGGCCGAGCGTGACCAGGAGCGCCGGGCGGTCTGGGTCCAGGCCCAGTTCGCCCGCCGCGGTGGCGCGGTCGAGCAGCTCGCCGCGGTCCAGCAGCACGATCGGGCCGACCCGGTGGGCGCGCTCGCGCAGCGCCACGGTCGGGCCCACGTCCTCGGACTCGGCGAGCTCGCCCGGCTCGAGCACGGCGTCGAAGGCGCCCGCGCGGTTGAGCGGCACCCGGCTCGCGCCGCGCCTCCACAGCGGCCGCCGGCACCAGACCACGGTGCCGCTCGACGGCAGCGCCCCGAGCAGCGCCTCGTAGGGATGGGTACCGTCGAAGACGATCAGGTCGGGCTCGGCCTCGCGGATCGCCGCCCGCAGGCGCGCGCGCAGGCGGCGCGACCAGCGGTAGTCGTTGCCGGAGCCGGGGGTCGCGTACGAGGCGACGTACTCGACCGGGAAGCCCATGCGCTCGACCACCGGCGCGGCGGCCGACAGGGTGAGGAAGAGCGGCTCGGCGCGGTCGCCGAGCCGGCGCGCGATCGCCATCGAGCGGGTCAGGTGGCCGAGCCCGGTGCCGTTCGAGGTCGTGAACAGGATCCGCGGGCGGTCGCCGGGCGCGGGCGGCTCGGTCAATGCCCGGATGCGGCCAGCGTGCGCTCGTAGGAGCGGCGCAGGACCGGCGCGCAGTGGTAGTCCTCGGCCTCGAGCCGCGCCAGGGTCGCCTCGTAGAGCTCGACGATCGACGCCTGCTCGGCCTCCGAGAGGCCGGTGCGCCAGCGCTCGCGGTGCGCGGCGTCGGAGCTCATCTCGGCCTCGAAGAACTCGCGCATCGCCGGCTCGTCGCCCACGCCGAGGAAGCCGAGCAGCTCGGCGTAGGCGCCCTCCCGGTCGGAGTCGACCAGCTCGTCGAGGCTGATCACGCGCAGGCGCTCGCGGTCGGCGGCGCTGAGCCCGCGCACGCCGTCCTCGGCCTGGCGCAGCCGGTCGGCCCAGAACTCGATCCCGGAAGCGACGTCGGTCGGGTGATGGGGCTTCTGGCGCAGCGAGACCTTGGACGAGCCCGAGTCGCGCCCGTCGCGCACCGAATGCACGAACCGCGCCTCAGGGAAGATCTCGGCGAGCCCGTCGGCGGCCGCGATCGTGAAGCAGCTCATCTCGACCAGGATCGGCTTGCCGGCCCTGTCGGCGAGCGGCTGCAGGAGGTCGTAAAAGAGGTTTCGGGAGGCGCCGACGAGGTCGTCCCCGTGCTCGCGCTCGAACCGCGAGGCGGCCGCCTCGAAGCGGTCCGCGTCCATGATCGCGTAAAGGCCGCGTTCGCGCCCGCGACCGAGCGCCCGCCACTTCGCCCGCACGTACGCGCGGTCGCCGACCCGGACCCGGTGCCACCAGTAGCCGCGCAGCTTGCGGATGAAGTCCTCGGGCTCGGCGCGGCCGCGGACGACGTCGGCAAGGCCGTTCGGGTTGCAGTGGAAGCGGCACTCGATCGGAACGCCGTAAAAGCGCGAGTGGCGGTTGAGCAGATAGCTGAGGATGTGGGTGCCGCTGCGGCCGGTGCCGCCGACGAAGACGAGGTCGGCGGGCCCGCTCGGGCTGTGTTCAGCGGCGCTCATCAGGGCCTCGATCGTAGACGTAGATCAACGGGTCGAGCTGATCGTCGGTGCGCTCGAGCGCGTGGAGCAGCAGCGGCGCGCAGCGGGCGCCGTCGGCGGCGAGCCGGTCGAGCGACTCGCGATAGAGGCGCTCGAGCTCGGCCGCCTTGCGGTCGGAGATCCCCTCGCGCCAGCGCTCCTTGTTGGCGCCCTCGGTGGTCATCTTGTTCGAGAAGTACCGCCGCGTGCGCTTGGTCGGCGGGCTGCCGAGGAAGCGGAACAGCGGGCCGCAGCGCCAGCCGGGCGCGCTGCATGCGGACGAGCTCGTCGAGGCTGACGGTCAGCAGCCGGCCGTCGGGAATCGAGTCGGCGCCGCGCTCGATCGCCCGGATCCGCTCCTCCCACCACGCGATCCCCTGCACGCGGGTTCGCGGACGGACGAGGCCCCTGGTTTGCGCCACGCGCGAGGCCGACGCGTCGCGGCCGTCGCGGACCACGTGGATGAACTTCGCCTCCGGAAAGACCGCCGTCAGGGTCTCCGCGCGCGCGACGGTGTCGGTGCTCTGCTCGACCAGCGCGATCGCTCGGTCCTCCTCCTCGACGCGAAACCACAGCAGGTCGTAGAACAGGCGCCGGCAGGCGCCGATCAGGTCGTCCGCGTGGCCCGCCTCGAAGGTCGCCAGCGCGGCGTCGTAGCGCTCGCGGTCGACGAACCGGTACATGCCGCGGAAGCGGTTGGTCTGAAAGCCCTTCCACCAGAAGCCGCGCATCCGCTTGACGAACTGCTGCGGGGTCACGTCGCCCGAGAGCAGTCCGGGGAAGCCCTCCGGGTCGGTGTGAAAGCGGACCTCGACCGGCACGAGCGCGTAGCGGTTGTGGCGCGAGATCAGCTGCGAGAGCACGTGTGTGCCGCTGCGCCCGGTGCCGCCCACGAAGACCAGCTTCGCCGTCTCCGGGGCGCGCTCGGCGAGCTCTTCGCCGAGGATCGGCGAGGGCGCCTCGTCGGGGGTGCCGAAGTGAGGCATCAGCCGTTGCCGCCGTTCTTTGAGTAGGCGTAGTGGTCGACGTAGCGGTCGCATGCCGCGGCGATCGTGGTCGAGCGCGGCGCGGTGGCCGGCGAGGCTGCGGCGTCGCCCAGCCAGACGAGGCGGCGGGCGCCGAGCGTGCCGGCGAGGCCGGAGGGGTCGGCGGCGCGGACGGTGAGCTCGTGCGCGCCCGCGCTCGCGTCGGCGACCTCGCCGGCGGGCCAGAAGGCGCCGCGGCCGGCGCCGCTCAGGTACATGCCCTCGAGCGAGGCGGGTAGCTCGGCGACCTGCTCGCCGTCGAACAGCACGGTCAGCGGGACCTGCGAGTGGTACTGCAGCGAGAGCCCGTAGTCCCCCTGCGCGGGCAGGTCGAGGCCGATCGTCGCCTCCCCCGGCGCCTCCCAGCCGCGCTCCTGGCCCGCGACCCGCGCCGCGGGCGGCGCCGGCTGGTCCCAGTCGCCGTAGTCGGCGAGCACCGGCTCGGCGAGGACGACGGCCTCGCCGCCGCGCTGCGGCCCGTTGCCGCATTCGAAGATCGCGCCGGGGTTGCCGCCCTCGTCGGCGAGCACCTTGCTGCGCGGGGTCTCACCCCGGCGCTCCCAGAGCACGTAGTCGCCGTCCGACGCCACCTGCTCGAAGTTCGGCGGCGGCGTCGACTGATAAGCGGCCTCGGTCGTGATCGCGTAGTCGAACTTGTCGAGCTGGCCGGAGTCGAGCGTGTCGAAGTCGGCGGCGAGCCCCTGCTGCCACGTCTTCTCGGGACGCGCGTCGATCTCCTCGGGGACGTACCCGGCAGGGGCGCGGGCGAGGGTCTTTCGCAGGTAGTAGCCGGCGAAGCGGTCGACGCCGAGGAAGGCGACCGACTCGCCCTCGACGCGCTCGGCGAGCCGCTCGAGCGCGAGCTGACGATCGTCGAAGCCGATCGGGGCGTCGCGGAGCGCAAGCAGCGTGGAAAGGGTCGCGAGGATGGCGACGAGGGTTCCGCCGGCATAGCGGATGAGGTTGCTGCGTTGTTCGTCGTTCGTCGCTCGCCGGTCGAAGCAGCGCCCGCAGGCTCACCAGCAAAACCAACGGCGCGATCACCGCGAGCGCCTTCGCCTGCACGTGGATCTCCGCGAACGCGCGGGTGCCGACGTAGACGATCCCGCCCGTGAGCAGCATCGCGAGCAGGGCCGACTGGCGGGTGCGGATCAGCGTCCAGGTGCCGTAGGCGATCGCCAGGGCGCCGATCGCGACCGCGAACAGCGACCCGGAGACGTCGCCGCGGACGATCCGGAAGTCGCCGGCCGGCCAGATCCCGAGCGCCTCGCCGGGGAACACGGGCGAGCTCAGGCGCCCGGCCGACGCCTGCACGTCGGCGATCTTCGACGCGAACTCGCGCGCCGGGGTGAAGGCGACCACCGCGATCGCGACCACGATCAGCGCCGCGACGGCGAGCGTGACCTTGTGGGCCATGAGGCCGTCGCGCACCGCCGCCCAGTTGACCGGGCTGCGGCCGGCGAGCGCCTCGAGCGCCAGCCACAGCGGCACCGCGATCACGAACCAGGCGAGGCCCGGGGCGCTGAAGGTGAACACGCAGGCGGCGGCGAGCAGCAGGCCGATGCCGATGATCGAGCGCCAGGGCGGCGGCCCGTCGTCGGCCCTGGTGCCGCCACGGGACGCGAGCGCGAGCGCGAAGGCGAGCACGAAGAGGGCCATCGCCGTCTCCTTGAAGGCGCTCTGCGCCAGGAACGAGGCGGCCAGGTACGGCAGGCCGACCAGCGCCGCGATCGCGATGCGCCGCCCACCCGGCATCCGCTCGAGCGCGGCGAGCGCGGTCAGCGCCGTGAGCACCGGGATCGCGAGCAGCAGGCCGTTGAAGGCGCTGACCAGCGACGCCCCGGTGACCTGCGCGGCGATCACGGCGACCGCCTGCGGGCCGATCGGATAGCCGAAGCGCACCGCGCTGGGCTCGGGCCCGAACCCGTGCTGGAGCCAGTCCGACCAGTAGAGCTGGGCGGCGTGGTCGTTGGTGTAGACGCCCTCGCCGAGCACCCCGACGCGGTCCGAGATCAGGAACGGCAGCGTCGTCGCGGCGAGCACGATCGCAACCGCGCCGACCGCGACCTGCCAACCCGGGGCCTCGCCGGTACGGCGAAGGTCGCGAAGCGCGATCGCGGCGGCCGCGATCACCGCAAGGCCGATCAGGATCGCGGCGGTCGTCGCCCGTCCGGGCAGACGGATCAGCAGCGGCGCGGCGACCACGAGCGCCGCGAAACCCGGTGACCCCGGAGAGCCACGCCGGCCGCGGGCGGCCGAGCGCGACCAGGATCGCGCGGCCGACCGCGAGCGAGGCGGCGCAGATCAGGAGTGTGCAGGCGTAGATCGAGAGCATCGGCGAGAGCCGCTAGGGCTGGTTGGCGGTCGGGTCCTCGTTGACGGAATCGCCGTCGAGCTCGGCCGCGCTCAGGTCCGGAAGGTTGCCGCAGCCGCTCGGATCCGGCGGCGCGGTGAGCTCGAAGACGCTCACCGGGCCGTCGCGCAGGATCTGCTTCGCCCCCGGGTCGGTGCGCGTCCACAGCGCTTCCTTGGTGTCCGTGAGCGTCCCCGGGTTGAACGGGTCATAGGTGGTGACGACGTGGGTGTAGCCGCCATCGGCGAGCGCCTGGCGCCACTCGGCGCAGGTGGGGATCCGCTCGTAGGCGCCGTCGGGCCCCTCGATCCCGAGCCACTGGACCTCGTTCGAGAGGTCGGTCCCGTAGAACGGGAACTGGTTGAAGACGCCGCGGATCCCGGAGACGGCGACCTTGGCGTCGCGCAGGTCGCGCGCCCAGCGGACGGCGTCGGCGAGCTTCAGCTGCGGGCTCAGGTTCTCGTAGCGGCGCTCGAGATAGTGGCGCTGCTCCCACCACCCGGCCCCGAGCGCCCCGATCGCGACGACGGCGGCGATCCCGGCCGCCCAGGCGAGCGGCGCGCCGGCGCCCCAGCGACCGCGGGAGCGCAGCCACTGGATCGCCGCGAAGCAGGCGAGCACGGCGACCCCGGCGGCGATCGCCCCCTTGACGTGCCCCTGCTGCCACTGGACGAGCGAGATCGCCGTCGCGGCGAACAGCACGCAGAGCCCGCCGAGGGTGAGCGAGCGCGACCGTTCGCTGGCCCGCAGGGC
This sequence comes from uncultured Solirubrobacterales bacterium, assembly GCA_963828755.1. Taxonomy (GTDB): domain Bacteria; phylum Actinomycetota; class Thermoleophilia; order Solirubrobacterales; family 70-9; genus WHSW01. The sequence continues at coordinate 94,092 of CAWHFY010000005.1, forward strand.
GGGCAGACAGGGCAGGATCGCGAGCCCGATCGCGGCCGCCGGCGCCAGGTAGCGGACGTTCCAGACGAAGGCGATCGGCCTCCCCTCCTCGCCGGCTGCGGTCAGCGGGGTGACCAGGTACGCGAGCGCGGTGAACAGCACGACCGCCCCGAGCACCCGCAGCAACGGGTCGCGCCCGCGCCACAGCGCGTAGGCGCCGCCGCCGACGAAGGCAATCAGGACGAGCGGCCATAGGAACCCGAACGAGTCGTCGAGCCCGGGAAAGAACCAGTCCGACCAGACGCCGAAGTCGGTCGCGTAGTGAAAGACCGAGAACCCGGGGCGCAGCTCGAGCGCCCGCTCCGGCATCGGCAGCCCGAGCGGCCCGAACGACGTGTACGGGATCGGGTTGCCGATCGCAATCGCGTTGCGCGCGAACCAGTAGCCGCCGGTGAGCAGCGCCGGGAGCGCGAACCACGGGGCGGTCGTCGAATGCGCGACCCGCTCGGCGCGATGACGATGAGCCCGACGAACAGGGCAATAACAGGGGCTAAGAAGGACAGCTTCGTGCCGGCCGCGAGGCCTGCGGCGAGGCCCGCGATCCCGAGCGGCCAGAGGCGGGCGTGCGGGCGGGTCGCCCGGAGGACTATCCGCAGCGAAGCGGGACTGTCCGACGGGCGACTCCGACCGTCCCGGCCGCGCGCGCAGCCGCGGCGTTCACGAGAATCGCGACGGCCGCGAGGATCAGCGAGACCCCGACGATGTCGTTGAGGGCCTCCCCGGCCTGGAACTCGATCAGGTTCTGGGCGCCGAGGGCGATCGCGCCGCCGATCAGCGACTGCGGTCCGAGGCCGTAGGGGCGGCCGATCGAGTAGGCCGCCGTGAGGCCCAGGCCGAGCCACGCGAGGTTGAGCAGCGGCGAGAGGATGTCGCGGTCGAAGGCGAGCAGCGGCACCGCGTGCACGACCTCGGAGTTCGCCGGATAGAACGAGGCGAAGAAGATCGGGTCGAAGTAGTCGATCGAGCCGAAGTGGGCGCCGTGTGCGAACCGGGTCGCGAGGGGCATGTGGTACCAGAGCGAGTCGGCCCGGTCCATGCCTCCGGCGAGGGTGCCGAGGGTCGGGACCATCCACGCCGCGACGACCACGGCGACCGCTCCGGCGGCGAGCCAGACCGCGAGCCGCGACGACTCCGGCGTCGGGCAGCGGCCCGACCCGCGAGCGGCGAGTGGCGAGCGGCGATCGACGTGCACCGCCGCCCGCGAGCACCACCGAGCCGACGATCATCGTCCAGGCCTCGAAGGCGGCGAAGGTGCCGAGCGCCTCGGCGAGGAGGATCAGCGCCGCGAGTCCGAGCACCGCCTCGGCGACCCGGGCCGGAGCGCCGCTCCAGCCGGGCAAGCAGCGTCCCGCGCAGCCGCCAGGCCGCGAACGCGAGCGGGGCGACGATCAGCGTCAGCGCGAGCACGCCGAGCAGGTAGGCGCCTGCGTCGAGCGTGCGCTCGGAGGTGGGGGCGAAGCTGAAGGCGGCGCTCATCGGCGCCGTCCGGCGGCTACTTGTTGAGGCCGCGGACCACGTAGGCGCCCTCGCCCACCGCGGCCATCCCGATCTTCCGCGCGCCGCGCTCGGCGGCGTCGGGCCCCTGCAGCTTGGTGAGCCGCTGCTTGAGCTTCGCGTTCTCGGTCTGCAGCTCGGCGAGCGAGGCGTGCTCGCTCTTCGAATCGCGCCAGGCGTCGAGGAAGTTGATCGAGGGCCCGATGTAGGAGATGCAGATCACCGCGAGGACGAGGACGAGAAGCACCCGTCCGACCCGGTCCCAGTGGATCCGGCTGCCGCCTCCGCGACTGCGGGTTCGCGGCGCCGGCTTCAACCGGTAGCCGCGTGCGGCCTGGGCGCGGGTGCTCACGCCTGATCCGTTCGGCGCGGATGGGCGACTACCTTCCGGTGAAAGCTTTCAATCCCGGGTAGGTGGCGCTCTCGCCGAGCTCCTCCTCGATCCGCAGCAGCTGGTTGTACTTCGCCACCCGGTCCGAGCGCGACGGCGCCCCGGTCTTGATCTGGCCCGCGCCGCGTGCCGACCGCGATATCGGCGATCGTGGTGTCCTCGGTCTCGCCGGACCGGTGCGAGATCACCGCGGAGTAGCCGGCGTCGCGAGCGATGGCGATCGCCTCGAGCGTCTCGGTCAGCGTCCCGATCTGGTTCACCTTGACGAGGATCGAGTTGCCGACCCCGGCCTCGATCCCCCGGGTGAGCCGCTCGGGGTTGGTGACGAAGAGGTCGTCGCCGACCAGCTGGCAGGAGTCGCCGAGGCGCCTGGTCAGCAGGTCCCAGCCGTCCCAGTCCTCCTCCGCCATCCCGTCCTCGATCGAGATCACCGGGTAGCGCCCGGCCAGCTCGGCCCAGTAGGCGGTCATCTCCTCGGCGCTCAGCGCCCGGCCCTCGTGCTCGAGCACGTAGGCGCCGTCGGATTCGCGGTAGATCTCGCTGGTCGCCGGGTCGAGGGCGATGAACGCGTCGGCGCCCGGGTCGTAGCCGGCGGCCTCGATTCCCTCGACCAGCACCGCGAGCGCCGCCTCGTTCGACTCGAGGTCGGGCGCGAACCCGCCCTCGTCGCCGACCGTGGTCCCGAGCCCGCGCTCCTTCAGGGTCGCCTTCAGCGCGTGGAAGACCTCGGTGCCCATCCGCAGGCCCTCGGAGTAGGTCGGCGCGCCCGCCGGGACGACCATGAACTCCTGCAGGTCGACCGAGTTGTCGGCGTGGGCGCCGCCGTTGATCACGTTCATCATCGGCACCGGCAGCACCGTCGCCTGGTCGCGCGACAGCCCGCTGAGCTCGGCGATGTAGATGTAGAGCGGCACCTCGGCCTCGAGCGCGGCGGCGCGCGCCGTCGCCAGCGAGACGCCGAGGATCGCGTTGGCGCCCAGCCGCGACTTGTTCGGGGTCCCGTCGAGCTCGCGCAGCGTCTCGTCGATCGCCACCTGGTCGGTGGCCCGCGCGCCGACCAAGGCCTTCGCGATCGTGTCGTTGACGTTCTCGACCGCTCGCCCGACGCCCTTGCCGGCCCACTCGGGACCGCCGTCGCGCAGCTCGGTCGCCTCGAACTCGCCGGTCGAGGCGCCCGAGGGAACCGCGGCGCGGCCGAGCGCGCCGGACTTGAGGCGCACGTCGACCTCGACCGTCGGGTTACCCCGCGAGTCGAGTACCTGGCGCGCGTGAATGTGTCCGATAACGCCCATTCGCGGAGCGGGAGGCTAGTGGGTTCCGTCGGGCAGGGAGCGGGTCGCGAAGCCGGTCGGCGGCCGCCCTGACCGCGAGCTCGGGGTCGACCCCGAGCCGACGCGAGAGGCGCACCGCCTCCAGCAGCATCTCCCCCACCGCCGCCTCGGCCTCGTCGCGCGTCTCGCGCTCGGCGGCGCCGCCGCCGTCGGGCTCGGCCCGGCGCAGCGTCTTGCGCGCGTAGAGGAGGCCGGGGAGGTTCTCCGGGATGTCGGCGAACGGGTCGTCGGAGCCGCGGCCCTCGACCTCCCGTTTGATCTGATCCCAGTTGGCGAGCACCTGGCGAGCGCTCTCCGCTTCCGCCTCGCCGAAGACGTGCGGGTGGCGGCGGATCAGCTTCTCGGTCAGCTGCTCGGCGATCTGGTCGAGCGAACCCTCGCCGCGCTCCTCGAGCAGCAGCGCCAGGAAGACGACCTGAAAGAGAACGTCGCCGAGCTCGTCGCGCAGCTTCGCGTCGTCGCCCTGGGCGGCGGCGTCGGCCAGCTCGTATGCCTCCTCGACGGTGTGCGGGACGATCGAGCGCTCGTCCTGCTCGCGGTCCCAGGGGCACTCCCGCCGCAGCCGGCGGGTGATCTCGTCGAGACGCTCTAGCGCCGAGCGGTCCAGCTCAGCCGCCGGGCGGGGCCGTCTGCGGAGCGGTCTGAGGTGCCGTCTGCGGAGCCGTGCCGGGGGGCGCGGCGCCGCCCGGGACCGGGGTCAGGCCCGGGGTCGCGCCGCCGGCGGGCGCGGTCGATCCGGTCTGCGGGCCCTGCGCCAGGCCGACCGCGGCCGGCGTGCCGAAGACGTCGTTGGAGCCCGGGAGCGATCGGCTTGGTCGACGGCACCGGCGCGGCGCAGCCCTGGCTCTCGGCGATGTCCTTGGTGCACGGGTCCGGAGCCGGCTCGGCGTTCGAGCAGCGATCGATCCGATAGCCCTCGGCGCAGAACGTGCGCGCGATCCACTTCGTCTGGAAGTCGTCCTGGAAGGCCTGCGCGATCGTCTGCTGGCGGTTGGCGACCAGGCTGGCGCGGATCTGGTCGGCGACCGTCTGCGCCTGGGCGCCCGTGGCGCGCCCTGGACGGGGTCGTCGAGCTGCTGGGTGACCGCCGGGGTCACCTTCTGGACCTCGATCACGTAGAAGCCGGCGTCGCCCTGGAACGGGCCGACGATCTCGTTCTCGGTCGCGCTGAACACCTGCTCGTCGAGCGCCGGCTCGGACTGACCCTCCGCGACCGCGGCCCGCAGGCCGCCGGTCGACTTGGTGGCCTCGTCGATCGAGTACTTCTTCGCGACCTCTTCCCAGGTCTTCGGCGACGGGTCGGTGCCGAGCGCCTGGAGCGCCTGGTTGGCCTCGGCCTCGGTCTTGGTCAGGATGACGCGGACGTCGCGGGTCTCGGGTTGCTCGAACTGGGCGGCGTTGGCGTCGTAATAAGTCTGGACCTCTTCGTCGGTGACGGTCGGATCGCTCGGCAGGACGGCCTTCTGGATCGCGTCCGAGGCAAGCTGCAGCTGGATCCGCTGGCGCGCCTCGTCGAGCGTGAAGCCGGACTGGTCGAGGAACTTCTGGAACGCCTTCTCCGAGCCGAACTGCTGCTGCTTGATCGACGCGAGCTCGTCGTCGATCTGGCGCTCGGTGATCTCGATCCCGCGCTCATCCGCCTCGCCGAGCACCCAGCGCGAGAGGATCAGATCACCCTCCGCGGAGTCGGCGAGCAGTTGGTACTGGGGGTCGTCCGTCGCGGGCACGTCCTTGAGCCCCTGGCGCGCGGCCGCCTGCACGAGGGCGCGGTCGAACTCCTCCTGGGTGATCGTCCCGTCGGGGGCCTCCTCGACCACCGCGATCGCGCCGTCGGGCACCGACGGGGTGCCGATCCCGACCGCCACGCCGACGATCACGAACAGCGCGACGAACATGACCCCGAACAGGACCAGGCCCAGCGTCTTGCGCGATTTTGGCGACGGGGTCGCCTTCGCCCGCGCGGCAGCGGCGGGGTTGCCCTTCTTTCCCTGCGGACTCACGAGTTCGGCAGCATAACGACCGCCACCTAAAGCGCGGCTCAGAAAGCGCGGCAGGGCGCTCGAACGGGCCGAGGGTCTTTGCGGTCCGGCGGAGATTCAGGCGCCGGTCGACCATGGACGAGCACCGAAAGTCGCGCGGCTAGGCCGCGACCGGCTCGGCGGCGAGCGCCGCCGACAGCGCCTCGGTCAGGGCGAGCACCGAGGCGAGCCGCTCCGCGGGCTCGTCGCCGACGCGCAGCGACAGGGTCCGGTTGCGCAGCTCGTAGATCGCCTCCGGGATCCGCTCGCGGACCGCGGCGACCGTCGCCGCGTCGAGCTCGAGCGGGACGATCGAGAGTCGCCCGCCGCGCACCTCCGCGGTCCGCGCCCCGGCGGCGCCGAGCTCGATCCGGGCCCGCTGCAGCGCGAACAGGTTCTCGACCGGCTCCGGCACCGGGCCAAAGCGATCGCGAAGCTCGTCGCGCAGGGCCCGCAGGTCGCCGGCGGCGCGAGCGCCCGCGATCCGGCGGTGGACGTCGATCTTCGCGGTCTCGAACGGGACGTAGTCGGCGCGGCAGATAGGCGTCGACGTCGAGGTCCAGGCGCACCGGGGCCTCGGCCGGCCGCGCCTCGGCGCCCTGCGCGCGCAGCTGCTCGACCGCCTCGTCGAGCAGCGACACGTAGAGCTCGAACCCGATCGCCGCGACGTGACCGGATTGCTCGTCGCCGAGCAGGTCGCCGGCTCCGCGCAGCTCGAGGTCGCGCATCGCGATCGCGAAGCCGGAGCCGAGCTCGGTGTGGTCGGAGAGCGTCGCCAGACGCTGACCCGCCTCGCGGCTGAGCGCCTCCTCGGAGGGGTAGAGCATGTACGCGAAGGCGCGCTCGCGAGAGCGGCCGACGCGGCCGCGGATCTGGTACGCCTGCGCGAGCCCGAGCTGGTCGGCGCGCTCGACGATCAGCGTGTTCGCCTGCGGGATGTCGAGCCCCGACTCGATGATCGTCGTCGCCACGAGGCAATCGGCGTCGCCGCGCAGGAAGCTCATCATCGTCCCCTCGAGCTCTGACTCGTCCATCTGCCCGTGCGCCTCGGCGAACCGGACCCCCGGGCACAGCGCGCGCAGCCGCTCGGCGACCTCGTGCAGGGTGTCGATCCGGTTGTGGAGGAAGAACACCTGGCCCTCGCGCGCAGACTCGCGCTGGATCGCCCGCCCGACCAGCTCCTCGTCGTAGGGCCCGACGTAGGTGCGGACCGGGCGCCGGCCCTCGGGCGGCGTCTCGATCACCGAGATGTCGCGCAGCCCGGCGAGGCTCATCTGCAGCGTCCGCGGAATCGGGGTCGCCGATAGCGACAGCACGTCGACCTTCAGCTTCAGCTGGCGCAAGAGCTCTTTCTGCTTGACCCCGAAGCGCTGCTCCTCGTCCACGACGACCAAACCCAGGTCCTTGGCGCGGACATCGCGCGAGAGCAGCCGGTGGGTGCCGATCAGGATGTCGACCCGGCCGTCGGCGAAGCCGGCGAGCGCGTCGCGGACGTCGGCCGGCTTGCGCAGGCGCGAGACCATCTCGATCTCGAGCGGCGAGGTCGCAAGCCGCTCGCGGAAGGTGCCGAGGTGCTGCTGGGCGAGAATCGTGGTCGGCACCAGGACCATCACCTGCTTGCCCTCGGTGGCCGCCTTGTGCGCGGCGCGCAGCGCGACCTCGGTCTTGCCGTAGCCGACGTCGCCGCAGATCAGCCGGTCCATCGGGCGCTCCGACTCCATATCGCCCTTGACCGCCTCGATCGCGTCGATCTGGTCGGCGGTCTCGCGGTACGGGAACGATCGCTCCAGCTCGAGCTGCCACTCGCCGTCGGGCTCGAACGCGTGGCCCCGGCGCGCCTGGCGCTCCGCGTAGAGGTTGAGCAGCTCGCCCGCGAGCTCCTGGGCGGCGCGGCGCGCCCGGGCCTTGACCGCGTCCCAGCGCTTCGAGCCGAGCGCCGACAGCTGCGGCGCGTCGCCGCCGGCGCCGATGTAGCGGCTGATCTTCGCCAGCTGGTCGGTGGGCGCGAAGACCTTGTCCTCGCCGCGGTACTCGAGCTCGACGTAGTCGCGGGTGACGCCGGCCAGCGTCTTCGTCTCGAACCCGGCGAAGCGCGCGATCCCGTGGTCGGCGTGCACGACGTAGTCGCCGACCCGCAGGTCGCCAAAGCTCGCAAGTCGGCCGCGCGACGGTCCCGGCTCGGCCGCTCGGCGTCGGTGGACGAGCCGGCGGTACGGGATCACCGCGAGCCGCAGCTCGGGCGAGACGAAGCCGTCGCTGAGCGGCGCCTCGGTGAACAGCACCGCGGCGTCGGTTGGCGCGACCGCCCCGAGGAAGTGCGCGTCGACGCGGTTCAGGTTGTAGCGGGCCCGCTCCGCCTCGCCACGGCTCTCGAAGGTGACGACGGTCCGGTAGTTGGAGCGCAGTTCCTTTTCGAGCTGGGACTCGGCCTCGCCGATGCTGCGCGCGGCGGAGGTCGGGGTCTGGGCTCGGAACGGTGGTTGTTCGTTGTTCGTTGTTCGTTGTTCGTCCGCCGCTTCGACGCCGCGGGCGGTCACGATCGCCCGCTCCTGGAGCGGGTCGGCGACATCGACGTACAGGCGGCGGGCGTCGGAGTCGTGCATCGCCGTCGTCACGTCGTCCCAGTGGTCCTTGAGCGCCGCCGGGATCTCCTCCGCGGCGGCGATCACGATCGCGGTGCGCTCGTCGATCAGGTCGAGCGGAGCCTGGAACGAGTCGACCGGCAGCAGCGAGGCGACGTCGGGGCGCTCCTCCCCGGCCTCGGTTGCGGCCAGCTCAGCGAGCTCGCGATGCTCGAGCGCGAGCTCGGCGGCCGGGTCGAGCTCGATCCGCTCGGCGTCTCCCAGCGAGCGCTGCGTGAAGGTCGAGAACCACCGGATCGACTCGATCTCGTCGCCGAACAGCTCCAGGCGGGCGGCCCGCTCCTCGGTCGCCGGGAACACGTCGAGGATGTCGCCGCGGACCGAGAACTGGCCGCGCTCGTCGACCTGGTCGACGCGCTCGTAGCCGGCCTCGACGAGCAGCTCGGCGACGTCGGCGAGGTCGATCTCCTCGTCCTTGGAGAGGGCGAAGCCGGTTGGGCGCAGGCTGGCGTCGGGAACGGCCTCCGCGAGCGCGACGGCGCTCGCGACGACGATCGGTTCGTCACTCGTCTCCCGGCTCTCGTCTCCCGCGGCTTCCAACGCCTGCAGGGCCCCGATGCGCAGGCCGACGAGGTGCGGCGGCGGGGCGAGGTGGGACTCGTAGCCGGTGCCGCGCGAGGGGTAGTAGCGGACGCGGCGGGGCGCCAGATAGGCGCCGAGCGCGCGAGCGAGGTCGCGGGCGCCGACGTCGTCGGCGGCGACCACCAGCGCGGGGCGGCCCGCGAGCGCCTCGTCGGAGTCGAGCATCGCAGCAAGCAGATACGGGCGGATCGAGCCGGAAGCGCGCAGGTCGACCGCCTCGCCGGCCCTGATCCGGGTCGCGAGGGCTGCGAGTCGCTCGTCGGCGAACGCTATGTCGAGCAGTGCCCTGAGCAGTCGCGGCGAGGTTAGCGGCGCCGCTCCGCGGCGTCGTGGAGGGCGCGGATAGGCTCCCGGCATGGGCGCCACGAGCCGACGGATCGCCGCTCCGACGCTGGCGATCCTGACGGCCGTCCTACTGCTGGTCGCGACCCTGGTTGGTTACGCGAACAGCGCCCTCTTCGATTCGAACGAGTTCGCCAACCGGGCGAGCGCGGCGCTCGACGACGAGGCCGTCCGTGCCGAGATCGCCACCCGGGTCACCGACGATCTCGTGATCAACGCGCGGGCCGACCTGATCGCCGTGCGCCCGGTGATCGAGAGCGTCGTCGATGGCCTGGTCGGCGGGAAGGTGTTTCAGAGCGTCTTTCGGTCGGCGGTCCGCGATGTGCACCGGGCGGTGTTCCGGCAGGACCAGAACACGGTCACGCTGACTCTGGCCGACGTCGGCGAGGTCCTCCGCGGTGCGATCCAGGCGCTGCGACCACAGATCGCCAAGGAGATCCCCGGCAAGGCCGACGTCGAGATCACCGACGTCGATCCGCCGGCGTGGGTAGCGGACCTGGCGCGGGCGGCCGACAACGCGGTCGCGGTCGAGATCGTCCTGCTGCTCCTCGCCGCGGCGATGATCACCGTGGCGCTCTGGCTCTCTCCGGACAGACGCCGGACCGCGCTCACGTTCGGCGTCGCGATCGTGGTCGCGGGGGTGGTCGCCGTGGTCGCCCTGGGCGTCGCGAAGACGCTGGTGCTCGCGCGCATCGACGCCGCCGGGGTCCGCGATGCGGTCGACGGGATCTGGAACGCCTTCCTCGGCGACTTGACGCGGACGCTTTATCTGTTCGCCGCGTGCGGCGGCGTGATCGCGGCCGCGGCCTCTTCGCTGCTGCGCCCGGTCGATCTGGCGGCGCCCCTTCGCAAGTGCCTCGAGCTGTTCGCGACAACGCCCGAGCGGCGGGGGTGGCGCCTCTTCCGGGCGATCGCGCTGATCACGGTCGGGGTCCTGATCGTCGCCCGCAGCGACGCGTTCGTCGACCTCGTGGTCTTGCTGATCGGCGTCTACGTCGCCTACGCGGGGGTCGCGGAGCTGATGCGGATGATCCTCCCGGCCGACGAGGAGGAGGTACGCGCGGATCGGGTCGCGGGCGGGCGGGTCCTTGCGGCGACGGCCATCGCCCTGGTGGTGATCGTCGTGGGCAGCGCGATCTTCGTCGGCGCCGGTGGGTTGGACGAGACCCGACGGGTCCTGCGCACCGAGGGATGCAACGGCAGCCGCGATCTGTGCGACCGGCCTCTCGACGAGGTTGCGTTCGCGTCGACCCACAACGCCATGTCCGCCGCGACCAATCCCGGATGGCTGTTCGCCCAGCAGGAGAAGGGACTGTCGGCGCAGCTCAATGACGGCATCCGGGGACTGTTCATCGACGCGCACTTCGGCGCCCCGACGGAGAACGGAACTGTGAAGACGGACCTCTCCGATCTCTCGGGCCCTGAGCGCCAGGCCTACGAGGAGGAGCTCGGCCCCGAGGCGCTGGACGCGGCGCTGCGCATCCGCGACCGGATCGTCAACTCTCCCGCGACCGGCCCGCGCCAGGTCTACCTCTGCCACCGCTTTTGCGAGCTGGGCGCGCTACCGCTGACGACGGCGTTCACCGAGATCCGCGATTTTCTCGCGGCGAACCCGAGCCAGGTGGTGGTGATCGTGGTCGAGGACTACGTCCCGCCCAGCGAAATCGCCTCCGCCGCCGAGAAGACCGGTCTGATCGACCACATCTACACGGGCCCGCTCGCCGAGCCGCTGCCGAGCCTGCACCAGATCGTGAGGTCAGGCGGAAGCGCGGTGATGATGTCCGAGAACAACGACGGCGGCCAAGCGGTGCCGTGGTATCACCGCGCCTACGACTCGCTGCTGCAGGAGACCCCGTACTCGTTCAAACGGCCCCCAGAGCTACTCGATCGCGACCAGCTGCCCGCGAGCTGCGCCGAGAACCGCGGTCCGCGTTCGGCGCCGCTGTTCTTGGTCAACCACTGGATTGACACTTCGCCAGCGCCGAAGCCCTCGAACGCGGCGAAGGTGAACACGCGGGAGGCGCTGCTGCGCCGGGTGCACACCTGCGAGCGCCGCCGCGGGCTGCTCGCCAACTTCCTCTCGGTCGACTTCTACCTCGAGGGCGATGTCTTCGGAGCCATCGACGAGCTCAACGCCGAACGCGCCGCGCCGAACCCGTAGAACAACTCCGGCCACGTCCTCCGCTTCGCGTCCGGGCGTGCCGGGTGGGTACCTGCGCCCCGGCTATTCGACGATACGGCAATCCCGGGCCGGAGCGCGCCCAGTCGACCTGGCCCTCGCCCTCGATCCGCGAGCGCTCCTCGACCTCGTCCCACTGGTGCAGCATGCGCTTGAGCTTCGCGACGGCCTCGGGCGGGTGCTCGGCGACCTGCATCGCGAGCTGCAGCGCCGCCTCCTCGGTGCGCGGCGCCGAGACGACCTTGTGCACGAGGCCCCAGCGGTAGGCGACGTCGACGTCGACCTCCTTCGAGGTCAGCAGCAGGTACTTGGCGACCGAGAGCCCGCAGAGGGTGACCAGCCGCGCCGGCCCGACCGGGACGCCGAGCGCGGCCCCGGGGAAGCGCAGCCGCAGGTTCGAGCCGCCGATCCGCAGGTCGCAGGCGACCGCGATCTCGGCGCCGCCGCCAACGCAGGCGCCGTGGCAGGCGGCCACAGTGGGCTTCGGGAACGCGGTCAGCTCGTCGTAGAGCGCCGCGAACAGCTGCATCCGGCGGATGCTGCCCTCCTGATCGAGCTCCTCGCGCACGTCGGCGCCGGCCGAGAGGCCCATGTGGTCGGTCGACGAGAGCACGAGGACCCTTGCCTCGTCGTCGGCGCGGGCGCTCGCGAGGTGGGCCAGCAGCTCCTCGAGCATCGCCGTGTTGATGGCGTTGCGCGCCGTCGGGCGGTCGAGGCGCAGCAGCGCCACCCGGTCGGCGACGTCATAGGTGGTCAGCGGCTCACTCGTCGTCATCGGCGGCGATCCTTTCAAGCAGGCGCTCGGTCTCGTCGGCCGCGGCGCTGATCAGCGCCGCCACGTCGGCCTCAGGCTCGCTGAAGCGGCCGAGCACGTGGGCGGAGACGATCTCCGGGTCGGTCGAGTCGGGGCGCCCGACCCCGACCCGGACCCGCCAGTAGTCGTTCGATCCGAACCCGTCGCGCAGGCTCTTGAGCCCGTTGTGCCCGGCCGCGCCGCCGCCGAGCTTGGTTCGGATCTCGGCAAACGGCAGGTCGATCTCATCGTGGATCGCGACCACGTGGTCGAGGGGAATCCGCATCGCGCCGCGGGCCGGGCCGGCGGCCTTGCCGGACTCGTTCATGAACGTCTGCGGGGTGAGCACGACGACCCGCGGGCCGCCGGGCCGGATCCGGCCCTCCGCCAGCTCGGCCCCGTACTTGCGGCGCGGCTTCGACAGGTCCCAGCGCTCAGCGAGCTGCTCGGCGACCTGGAAGCCGACGTTGTGGCGGGTGCGCGCGTAGCGGCTGCCCGGATTGCCGAGCCCGACGAGGAGAAAGCGATCGCCCGGCTCCTCGGAGCGGCGAGCGAACAGGCGCAGGGGGTTACTCCTCCGAGTCGCCGGAGTCGTCGGACGAGTCGTCGCCGGACTCGGCCGCGGCCTCCTCGCCCTCGACGGGCTCGCCGTCCTCGCCGACCAGCTCGGCCTCCTCCTCGATCTCGGTCTCCGGCTCCTCCTCGACCCGCGGGGGCGAGAGGGTGGCGATCGTGATCTCGTCGGCGCTCTGGTCCTCGCCGAGGACGAACTCGACGCCCTCGGGGGCGACGATGGCGCTGAGCTGAAGCGTGTCGTTGATCTCCATCCCGGAGACGTCCGCTGGGATCGACTCGGGGATCTCGGTCGGCAACGCGGAGATCGTGACCTCGTGGGTGACGTGCTCGAGAACGCCCCCCTCCTTGACGCCGGGGGCGTCGTCGGCGCCGAGCAGCTCGATCGAGACCTCGGCCTGGATCTCGACCTTCAGGTTGACCTCCTGGAGGTCGAGGTGGACGAGCTCGCCGCGAACCGGGTCGCGCTGCTGGTCCTTGACCACGGCCGGCACCGCGCTCGAGCCCTCGATCTCCACGTCGATCAGCGCGCCGCCGTGCACGAGCACGTTGCGGATGTCGCGCTGGCCGACCTGGAAGGCGCGCGCCTCCGAGCCGCTGCCGTAGATGACGCCCGGAACGAAGCCGTCGCGGCGCAGGCGCCGGCTCGTGCGCGAGCCGAACTCGGTTCGGGGCTGGACTGTGAGGGTGACGCGGTCTGAAGCCATGCGGCGGCTGAGGATAGAGAAATACGCCGGCTCAACGGCGCCGGGGCTCGGCTTCGCCCTCCGGGCTCCGCCTCACGGACGCCGGCTCAACGGCGCCGGGCTCGGCTCAGGAAGCGCAGGAGGTGCCATCGGAGCCGACGCCGCCGGTGCAGCGCTGGACCGCGGGTGGCTGCCAGCCGCTCCCGTCGAGGATTCCGGCCCGGGCCTCGCCGGGCTCGTAGAACCGCCAGATCAGCCTGAAGGCACCGCCGTCGGACGGCGAGGGGAGCCAGTTTTGAGCCTGCTGGGGATCCGATGGCGCGTCAGGCTGCACGTAGAGGTCGAGCGAGCCATCGGCGTTCGGGTGCAGGTCCGAGCGGTCGTTGATCAGGTAGCGGTCGAGCGGATTCGGGACCAAGAAGATGTTCGCGTCATACATGGTCACCGACCAGAACTGCTTCGCCGGGATCGGGAGCTGATCGGCGGGGATGTGCAGTACGTAGCGCGAGCTGCCGACCAGCGGGCTCAGGTCGTGCGCCGTCTGCGTGAACGCGTAGATCGCGATCTTCGGCTTCAGCGCCCCGACGCCGAGCTTGTCGGTCAGCGCCCGCAGCGTGTAGTCGGTTCCGTAGGTGCCGATGTTCCCGATCAGGTAGCCGTTGTGGAGGCCGAACTCGGCCACGTACCGCCTGGCGATCTCCGCCTGTACGTTCGCCGGGCCCTCGGTGACGGCGTCGCGCATCCCGCGGAGCGTCTCCGCGCTCAGGTTCGGATCGGTGCTCGGGTCGAGCCCGAGGCCGACCCCGATCGCGGTGAGTTGCTTCAACAGCGGCGCGTCCGCCGCGGGCGGCGGGAACTTGCTCAGCAGCTTGCCGAGCGCGGAGTAGAACTGGAGCGGGTCCTGGCCTGGCCCAAGCCCCGCGATCGGCGGATGGTCGACGGTCGTGTCCACGGGCTTGATCGTCGGCGGCCGGTACTTCTCGCCGAACGTCTTCAGCGGCTGCAGGCCGTAGGAGGCTTGGATCTCGTTGACCCGCTCGGTGTCGCCCTCGCCCTTGATGTAGGTGCGCCCGATCATCCAGACGCGCTTGTAGGGCGACTTCACCTTCGTCACGCCCCGTGGCAGCTTGCCGCGGAATCCGGGGCCGACGATCGCGAAGTCTCCACCCTTCTGCTGACCGGTGATCGTGCCGATGTTGCGGAAGTTCTCGGTCCACGGTGAGACGAGCTCGAAGACGTAGAACCGGTGCATCTTCGGCACGTGCAGGATCTGCGGCTGGCGCGAGAGGTTGAGCCACGCGATCGAGTACAGGGTGTCGTGGTTGGGAGCGACCACGTCCCGGTTCTCGGGCTTGGCGAGCGCGTCGGCGTGACTGAACTGGTTGACCGGGGCGTCGCCGGCGTGGTCGGGCTTCGAGACGCTGGTGTTGGTGCGGAAGATCCGGTCCGTATCGACGATCGGGATCCCGTACTCGTACGCCTTCGAGCCGAGCGCGTAGCCGGTCTCGTAGTCGGTGGCCGCGGGCGCGGGCGCGGCGGCGATGGCGAGCGCCGCGGCGGTGGCCGCGAGGGCGACGGTGAGGCGCAGTGCGCGGGCGGCGATCAACACGGGATAGCTCTCTTCCTTGAGAACTCGGTTTCGACTGTATTCAAACCGAGGCCGGCGCCGAAGTAGCGCTCTACGCTGACCGGGTGGCCGGAGACGAGATGAAGATCCCGAAGGGCCGGATCCGCCGCTCCGCGAAGCTGGGCACGGCGATGGGCTCGCAGGCGGCCCGGTACGCCGGAACGAGGGCGGCCGGGGTCGCGCGCCCGGACGACGTCGCCGAGGAGAAGCTCGAGGCGCGCCACCTGGAGACGGCGCTGAAGATGGTCCGCACGCTCGGCGAGATGAAGGGCGCGGCGATGAAGATCGGCCAGCTCGCGTCGTTCATCGACACCGAGGTCCTGCCCCCCGAGTACGCCGAGATCTACCAGACGGAGCTCGCAAAGCTGCGCACCTCGGCGCCGCCGATGCCGTGGGAGCGGGTCTCGAAGGTGATCGAGGAGGAGTACGGCGAGCCGGTCCACGAGCACTTCGCCGAGTTCGAGCCGCGGGCGTTCGCCGCCGCCTCGATCGGCCAGGTGCACCGCGCGAAGCTGCTCGACGGCCGCCCAGTCGCGGTCAAGATCCAGTACCCCGGGGTCGCCGAGGCGCTCGAGGCGGACATGCGCAACGCCGGCATCCTCGTTCGGCTCGCGAAGGCCCTCGCGCCCGGCCTCGACGCGAAGTCGGTCGCCTCCGAGCTGCGCGCCCGGGTGCTGGAGGAGCTCGACTACGAGTACGAGGCGCAGAACCAGCGCACCTTCTCGCGCGCCTACCGTGGCCACCCGTTCATCTACGTCCCCGACGTGATCACTCGGCTGTCCCGCCGCCGGGTGCTGGTCAGTGAGTTCGTGGAGGGGGTGGGGTTCGAGCGGGTGAAGGAGCTCGACGACGAGGAGCGCAGCCGCTTCGGCGAGATCGTCTTTCGCTTCTGCTTCGGCTCGATCTACCACCTGCAGCACTTCAACGCCGACTCTCACCCCGGCAACTACCTGCTGATGGAGGACGGCCGGGTCGCCTTCCTGGACTTCGGGATGACCAAGAAGCTCGACCGCGAGCAGATCGAGCTCGAACAGGCGGCGCTCGACGCGGCGATCCGCGGCGACCCCGAGGCGCTGCGCCGGCGCCTGCACGACCTCGGCTTCGTCAAGAAGCCGACCAAGCTCGACGCGGAGCACCTGATGGACCACGTGATGCTGGTCGGCGGCTGGTACATCCAAGACGGCGAGTACCAGGTCTCCTCGCGGCGGGTGATGAAGATCATCGAGTCCGCCTCCGACCCGCGCTCGGAGTACTTCCAGGTGATGCGGCGCGAGAACATCCCCGCCGACGAGCTGATGGGTCGGCGGATGGAGATCGGGGTGATCGCGGTGCTCGCCCAGCTGCGCGCCAAGCGCAACTGGCACCGGATCATGCGCGAGTGGGTCTACGCTGACGAGCCCGAGACCGAGCTCGGCCGCCAGGAGTGGGAGTACTTCGAGACCCGGGGCATCCGCCGCGTTCCGGGACTGGCAGCGCCCTGACGGCCCTCAGGCGGCGGCGGGCGGTGCCGTGTCGGGCTGTGTATCCGGCACCGTGATTCCGCGAATCGCGATCACCAGGCCGACCAGGGCGATCGCCGCGACGACCCGCAGGCTGAGCTGGATGCCGCCGACGAACGAGTCCTTGACCACGTCGAGGACCTTGTCGGCCACCGAGGTGTCGAACTGGTTGAAGGCGGCGTTCCCAGGCTCGGTGCCGGCGAGGTAGCCGTGGATCACCCCGGCCTGGTCGCCCGTCATCGTCAGGCCGGCGTCGCTCGCCTCGCTGACCACGAGGTCCTCGGAGCGGCTCGTGAACAGCGCCGTGGTCAGCCCGAGGCCGATCGCCCCGCCGGCGATCTGAAACATGTAGGTGATCCCGCCGGCGAGGCTCGACCGTGAGGCGTCGAGCATCGTCACCGCCGCCGTCGTGATCGACGGGTAGAAGAAGCCGGCGCCGATCCCGACCAGCACGAGGCCCGGAATCAGGACCGCGTAGGACGAGTCCGCGCCGAAGAACGAGACGACCAGCGGCCCGGCGGCGAGCAGCGCGGTGCCGGTGATGATCACCGGCCGCCCGCCGACCCGCTCGTAGATCCGCCCGGTGAAGAAGGCGAAGATCGCGAACAGGCCGAGCATCGGCAGCATCGCGACGCCCGCCTCGAGCGCCGAGAAGCCGAGGATCTTCTCCATCAGCTGCGGCACGTAGAGGACGATCGAGAAGAAGACCGCCGAGAGCATCAGCACGGTCAGGCAGGCGGCGCGAAACGGCTTGTTGGCGATCACGTCCGGCGGGATCAGCGCCGCCTCCCCGACCCGGCGCTCGATCACCGCGAACGCGATCAGCAACGCGAGGCCACCGCCGAAGAAGGCGAGCACCCGCGGGTCGGTCCAGCCCCAATCGACCGCCTGGTCGAGCCCGAGCAGGATCGCGACGAGCCCGAGGGAGACGGTCACGATCCCGGCGTAGTCGATCTTTCGCTCGGTCGCCTCGACCGGCGGCTGGTGGACGAACTTTGCCGTCGCGAACACCGCGAGCGCCGCGATCGGCACGTTGAGCCAGAAGATCGCCCGCCAGCTGAGCTCGTCCGTGAGGACGCCCCCGATCAGCGGCCCGACCGCGTTGCCGAGCCCCGCGACGCCGAGGATCAGGCCCCCGGCGAGACCCGCCTTCGCCGGCGGCAGCGCGGCGAAGGTCATCCCGAGGATCGCCGGCCAGAGCAGCGCGCCCCCCACCCCCATGCCGACCCGGGCGATAATCAGGACGATCGCGCTTGGGGCGATCGCGCCCAGGATCGAGAAGCCGGCGAAGATCGCGGCGCCGATGAAGAAGATCAAGCGGCGGCCCAGCATGTCGGCGAGCCGCCCGCCCGTGACCAGGCCCATGCCGAAGACGAGGACGTAACCGTTGACGACCCACTGGACGGTGCCGACGTCGACGTCGAAGTCCTGCTCGATCGCCGGGAGCGCGACGTTGAGCGCGGTGAAGTCGTTGGCGATCACCAGCACGCCGAGCCCCATCGCGAAGAGGGCGAGCTTGGTCCCCCTCGGCAGTCCCTGGTCGGCCGCCATCGCCGGGAATTTAAGGGCGACGCCCGGACGCCGATGTAGGTTTCGCACGAGAACGACCGAGGAGGGTTTGATGAGCAGGTTCAGGCAAGGTTGGGATCTGACCAAGAAGAGCTGGGCGCTTCTGCGCTCGAACCGGGAGTTGTTTCGGTTCCCGATCTACGGGGCGCTGCTGGCGATCCTGGTCACGGTGGTCACGGTCGGCCCCGGCCTCTACCTGATCGACGACGAGCAGACCGTGATCGGCGCGGTCCTGATCGCGATCGGCCTCTACCTCTCCTCCTTCATCACGATCTACTTCGGCGTCGCGCTCGCCGCCACCGCCGACGCGATTTTCCACGGGCGCGAGGCGACGATCGCGGACGGCTTCGAGGTCGCCCGCGAGCGACTCGGGGCAATCGCCGGATGGGCGCTGCTCGCGGCGGCCGTCGGCGCCCTGATCTCACTGATCCAGTCGAGCGGCTCGATCGGCGAGGCGATCATCGGCTCGCTGATCGGCGCCGCGTGGTCGCTGATCACCTTCCTCGCCGTTCCCGTGATCACGTTCGAGGGCACCGGCCCGTTCGGGACGCTCACTCGGTCGGCGAAGCTGTTCAAGGAGCGCTGGCAGGGCCAGATCACCGGCAACATCGCGATCGGCGGCATCGTCGGCCTGGTCGGCGTCCTCCCCGCGATCGCGCTGATCGTCGGCGGCGGCTACTGGTGGGCGTCCCAGGACGGCGAGGCGGCCTCGACCGCGGCCGTCGCCATGATCCTGGTCGGCATCATCGTCCTCGTCGTCTCGCTGCTGATCATCCAGGCGATGCGGGGCGTCTTCGGAGTCGCCCTCTATCGCTACGCGTCAGCCGGCGAGGTCACGTCGGGGTTCACCGAGGCCGACTTGAACTCGGCCGTGAAGCGGAAGGGCTGAGCTCGGCGCTCGCCGGTGGGCGCTCGCCGCTCGTGAGGAGGCGCGGGTCGTTGGTGCAGATGCCGTCGACCCCGAGCTGGCGCAGCTCATCGATGCGCTCCGCGTCGTCGACGGTCCAGGCGATCACCTGGACGCCCGCGGCATGTGCGGAGCCGAGCAGCCGCTCGGTGACCAGCGGGTGGTAGATCCAGACGGCCCAGACGCCGAGCTTCGGCGCGCCCGACCCGATGATCCGCGGTAGGCGCGCCCGCAGCGTCGCCGCGCCGGCGTAGAAGATCGGGCGGAGCCAGGTGCTCGCCGCCCAGTCGCGGCTCACCTTCGGCAGCGTCCACCCGCGTTCGACCTCCGACTCCGAGTCGCGCAACCACGCGAGGCTCGACGTCTCCATCGTCGAGACCATCGCCCGCTCGAGCAGGTCGCGCTCGCGCAGCGCGGCGATGATCTCGTCCTCGCGCCCGGCCACCTTGAGGTCGAGGTCGAAGCGGATCCGGTCGAGCGGCGGGGCGGCGAGCGCGTCGAGCGCCTCGGCCAGCGTGAGCGGCTCGCGGCGGGCGGCGTCGGCCCAGTCGTGGGCCACCAAGAGCGGGGCGCTGGCCCGGCCGGGGCCGCCGCGTGCGCCACGCCAGTCCTCGGCGCGGTCGAAGTCGCCGCGCGGGCGAAGGACATCGAACTCGATCGCGTCCACCCCGGCCTCGGCGGCGGCCGTGAAGCTGGCCAGCGTGTTGCCCGGGGCGAGCGCGTCGGCGCCCTTGTGACCGATGCACAGCATCGCGGGACTGTAGCCCTGGCCACCTGCGCCCGGCTAGTTTGCGCGCATGAGCGACGTCCTGCGCCGGCGAATCGCGATGCGCTGCTGCTGATCGGCGTCGTCGTCGCGGTGTTGGCGATCGAGGACCTCGGGCCGTTCGACGACCCACCCACGCAGGCGGACCGCGCCCGGGGCGCGGCCGACAACAGAATCCGGAACACGATCCCGCTCTGCCGGGATTGCCACACAAGGCGACGTTCCCGGCATTTGAGCGTGATGGCGGCGTCGCCGACGACGGTCGGCTCCCCCATCGTGGGTTATATGCTCGGCCTAGCAATGACGCGAGCCTCACCAGGTCGAGAGCGCCCCAGCCTCATCGTCCATCTCTTCGTGGACTGCGTTGACACGCTGCACCGAACCCGGCCGCAACACCGTCGCCGACAGCGGGGCATCCTCGCGCGGCTGTGCCGCTAGCCGCCGCGAGGTCAGCTAACGGCGTGTCCGGCGTTCTTGCGCAGCACACGATCCCGCTGTGCCGGGATGCCACCACTCGGCGACGTTTCCCGGCATCTGACGCGCAGGTGCGTCAGCCTACGGCGCAATCGAGATCAGCCTATTCGGCGCCTGTCAGTCCCAGCGAGCTTGAACATCCCATCGGGCGGTCAGCTGGTAGATGATCACCACGTCGAGGATGATGAGCAGGAACGCCCACAACGGCGCGGCCGGGAACCAGACGATCTGCGAGATCGCGTTGATGCCGACGAATAGGACGCCGAACCACCGCGCCGCCGAGTTGCCGGTCAGCAGGCCGATGCCGGTGACGGCGACGGCGATGCCGAGCAGCAGGTGCACCCAGCCCCAAAGCGTGATGTCAGCGACGAGCGCTCCCTGACCACCGACCACGACGATGTCGTCGTTGAGGATGCCGCCGAGACCCCAGAGGGCGTCGAGGGAGCCGACGATCACCATCACCACACCTGCGAAAGCGGCCCACCCCGAGTCGCCGCGCCGGGTTGAACCTGATGACTCCACGCTGGACCGAGTCGAACGTGATGACTCCATCGCTGCTCCTTCCACGATCGAAAATCGAGGCCCGATCTATACCCGCCGCCCCCGCCTCGCCACGTTCTCCTGTGACTCCTTGCAGGCGTCTTTGCGCGGCGCACAACCCGGGTGACCGGGCGGCCGGGCTCTAAAGACGCAGGCCGAGTGGGAAGACCTAGCGCAGCTTCGCGCAATCTGCGGGCTCAAGGGTGGGACGAACAAACTCCTCACGAGCTGACTGGCGCATCTACTGGCGCATCGCTGGCGCCCGAAGCCCGAACCCCGCACAGACATGCGGGATAGCCCTATCCAGCGTCAGAACAGCTGGTTCTTTGAGCCTCGTCCGGGCTAATCGGCTCCTCTCCGGAATCCGCTGCAAATCGGCGGTATCGGTGACTCTCGCCATATCGTCTAGACCGCCCAATTCCGGTCATTCCGGCCCCGTTGGGTTGCAATTGGGTTGCAGTTTTGGCCCGCCGAATCCGGATGGGTCTACGATTGGCAGCCGTGAGTTCTCGAGCACGCCGCGACGCGTCCGCAAAGAGATCAAGCGCCAGCAGCTGCTCGACCAGCACTGGCACCAATACCAGGACACGCTCGAAGCGCGGCTCGAGGCCGTGGTCGGCGCGCGTCGAGCGTTCACCGACCACGAGCGCGGCGCCGACTGGGCGCTGAGGCAGAGCTTGGTCGACCTGGCCTCGGTGTGCGAGCTGCTCGCCGGCGAGCTCGAGCCGCCGAGCGCGACGTAAGCGCTACTCCGAGAGCCCGGCGGCTTCGAGGGCTTCGCGCGGCTCGCTATATGAGACGAGGCTGGTCACCCGCCCCCCGCGGACGCCGAACACCGACGCATGCGGCCATTCGGTGACGGCGCCGGAGGTCCGACCGCGACCGCGCCACCTGGCGACCGCCACGACCTGGTCTCCGGCGTCGATCAGCCGCTCCGCTACCAGCGTCAGGCCGTCGTAGCCCTCAAGCCAGGTCTTCATGACGTCGCCCAAGGCATCTAGTCCCACCGTCTCCTTCTCCATTCCCACCCCGTCGAGCCAGACGATCCGGACCTGCGGATCGAAGAGCTCTGGCACCCAGAAATTGCCCTGCTCGGTTGCCGAATACAGCCGTCTGACGATCTCCACGTTCTCCTGCGACATCGCCTACTCCGACAGTCCGGCGGCTTCGAGGGCCTCGGCCCGATGTTCGTACTCATCTATGCGCAGAACCTTGCCGTCGCGCAGCGTATAGACCTCGTAGAGGCGGGTGTCGATTTCGATCCCGCTCGCTCGACCACGGCCTTGGAATCGAACCGTCAGGAACACCCGGTCTCCGCGCCCGATCACCTCCTCGACGGTTGTCTCGGCCCTCTCCCAGGCTTCGTTCCAGCGTTTGTAGTTCGCCAGCACGGCATCGTTGCCGTACACGGCACCGTCCTCCAAGGTGATCACCACTATGTGGGGGTCGTGGAACCCTCCGACGCGATCGTAGTCGCCACGCGAGTAGGCAACCCAGGCCTCGCGCACGATCTCCACGTTCTCCTCCGACATCGCCCACGCAGTATCTCGCGGAAGGACGCGAGCGCGTCGGTGTGCGAGTTGCTCGCCGGCGAGCTCGAGCCGCCTACTGCGGCGTGAGCCGTACATTGGGCCGCGCCAGGCGCGAAGTTCTGACGGGTGGGCGTCAATCCAGACTGTGACGGGGGCGCCGGCCGAGGAGATCGGAGGTCACCCCCGGGCGACGCCTACCCCCATCACAGTTGCTTCATCGGACGGCGAAGCCTGACAACGATGACGCCGCGTACGGACAGCATCGGTCCGAAGATCGTGCGCCGTGGTGAACTTTTTTCTCGCACGCGATCGGGCGCGGTTTCACCGCGAGCGCGCGGGACGACTTCCTTCCCGCCCCCGGAGGGGGGTGCCCCCTACCGGGGGTGTAACGCGAACGATCGCAATGCCCGCGAGCGACTCCTAGCCGTTGCCCGTACAACCCGCGAGGGCGGGCGGGAAGAGGGCGTTCTCGGTGGCACCGGGGCTGGTCGTATCTGCGATCGCGTCCTGCGCGCCCCCCTTCCCGAGTCCGCAGCTTCCATCGGTAGCTTCGCCCCCCTTTCCCGCGAAAGCGGGAGCGGCCGCAGCCAACGCAACTGTGACAGCGAGGACGGGCGGGATCAGCAGCCTCTTGCTGCGCTTCATCTCAAGCACCTCCGTTGTACTTGGCATTCCGAGCCGCATCGTCTCACGTCGAGGGCTGGATGACAAATCACATGACAAAGGCGATCAGCCCGTAGCGAATGCGTGCTAGGGGTAGAAGACTCCCCGCGCTCAGAGTTCCTGTTCGGGGGTGCAGAAGCTCCCGCTCTCACGCGATCCACGGCTGCGCCGGCTTCGCAAACGCCTCCGGTGGCATCCCGGCGCACTCGAGGTGGTGCGGTCGACAGAGCGGCACCTGGTTCACGAAGTCGTCGTTGCGTCGGTCGCCGTCGATGTGATGAAGCTCGAGGTTGCCCACCGTCGAGCAGACCCTGCGCCCTCTGAGCTTCGCGCAGTACGAGCAGGTGGTCCGGCTGCGGCTCGTCCCCAACCTCGGACACGTACGGCTACAGAGCCTCTCGGGAGGCCATATCAACGCCGCCTACGGGCAGCTCGAGCGCGAGGGCCTCTCACCGTCGACCCGGCGTCTGGCTCACGCGGTCTTGCACCGCGCTCTTCGCGATGCAGCCCGGTGGGGTCGAGTCGCCCGCAACGCGGCGGAGGACGTTGCGTCATACCGCCGCCACCTTGGCGCTGACGAATGGCGTGCCCGTCCACATCGTCGCGGCGCGGCTAGGCGACGACCCGACGGCCGTGCTCTCGACCTACGCGCACCTGTTGCCGCAGTCAGACGAGCTGGCGGCCGAGCGGGTCGCGGCGGCGATCTCCTGAGCCCCCGTCCCTAGATGCCCGCGAATAGTCGCTTTTCGTCCAAAGGGAATGCTTCCGAACTACTTCGACAGACCGGCAGCTTCGAGCGCATCGGCCTCGCTGGCGTAGTTGTCGAGTCGCGCGACGACGTTCCCACGCATGGTCCAGAGCTGCACGTATTCAAGGCGAACAGGCACGCCGCTCGCCGTCCCGCGTCCCGTGACGCGAAGCTTGACAAGGAGCGAGCCGGCCCCCAGGTCTTGAATGTCCCGCGCTTCGATCCTGAAGTCGTCGCCGCCGAGGTCATCGCGTTGCGCCTGCCAGGTTCGGCGGAGCGATTCGTGTCCGAAGATTGCTTTCTCGCCGTCCATCGAGGCCAGGTAGGCGCCCCACACCACGTCCTCGGCCACGAATTCGAGTGCAGCGTCCCAATCGCCCCGGTTGAACGCCTCGAATCCCCGCCTGATCAGGTCGATGTGTGCCTGTGACATCGCCCTCAGTATCCCGTGGAATGTTGTCTTTCTCGTCCGAAGCGCTATTCCGATAGCCCGGCAGCTTCGAGGGCCTCCACCCTGCTGTCAAAGGACTCCCATCTGACGATGCGCCCGCGTCGGAAGGTCCATACCTGGTACTGACGCCGGTCGACCGGGACACCGCTGCCTTTGCCACGACCGCGTTCCCGAAGGACAACGAACACACTCGGGCCCCCGTCGATGATCTCCTCAGCCTCGACGCTGTAATCAGCCCACGTACCCCAGTAGTGGCGGGAGCCCTTGATCACCTCGTCACGCCCGACGTAGACGTTCGCGAGATCCGGGCCCGGGAAGTCGCGCACATCCCAGACGACGTGGTCGTCAAGCATCCCCCAGAACGTCTCCACGTTCTGGATCCCCCGCCGGACCCGCTCCACGTTCTCCTCCGACATCGCCCGGGCAGTCTCGCGGAAATGATCGCTTTCCATGCAAAGCAGCTACTCAAAGCGGCGAAGCGTGCTTGCTTAGAGCGCAGCAAGGCCCGTTGGGTAGCAATCGGGTTGCAGTTTGACCCGAAAACCGCTCTGGAATGCGGTGAGGCTAGAACAGCTGGTTTTATGAACCCCGTATTGGCGGGTGTCGGCGATCCCGGCGGTTACGTAAATGTCCTGCTAAGCGCCGGTTTCGGACTCGCGCCCGTGTTGGCCCGTTCCGGCTGTTCCGGGTACGTTCGTGACCATTTCGTGCCCACTTGGACACGCCGAACTGCGGTCTACGATCGGCAGCCGTGACCACCCGAGCACGGACGCGAGGCGTCCGCCGAGAGATCGAGCGCCAGCAGCGCGTCGACGAGCACTGGCAGAAGTACCAGGAGACGCTCGAAGCGCGGCTCGAGGCCGTGGTCGGAGCGCGGCGAGCATTCACCGAGCGCGAGGTCGGCGCCGACTGGGCGCTGCGTCAGAGCTTGGTCGATCTGGCATCGGTGTGCGAGTTGCTCGCCGGCGAACTCGAGCCGCCGAGCGCGGCGTGAGCGAAGGCGAGGCGGGCGCTACTCCGACAGCCCGGCGGCTTCGAGGGCCTGTTCACGGGTCGCGTATTCGTGGCCGCTCGCGATCTTCCCGTCGCGGATGGTGAAGACCGTCCAGTTGGGCGAATCCGCCTCAACGCCGCTGAGCCGAGCGCGTCCGCCGAACCGCTCGGCCGTGAACACGGTGTCCCCACCGGCGTCAATCAGCTCCACCAGCTGCTGCCAGAACCCATCGAACATGTCGATCCAGTCTTGGAGCCATGCCCGAACGGCATCCCGGCCGTGGAGCGGATCGAGGTCGCCGTCAAGCGCACCCGGGAGGACGCGGTATTCGACGTCATCGGTGAAGTGCTCGATGAACCGGTCGAGTCCTTCACGGGCCAATGCCTCGTAGGCCACCTTGACAATCTCCACGTTCTCCTGCGACATCGCCCGCGCAGTATCTCGCGCGCCGGGTAGTTTGCGTGGTGGACTTTTTTCTCGCACGCGATCGGCAGCGGTGTCACCGCTAGCCATGCTCACGACCTTGACCCGCACCCCCGCGGGTGTAAGGCGGAGAAGTATCGCTTTGCATGGAAAGTGCAACTTCCGCTTTCACGCGAAGGGAGCGGCGAGGTGTCAAAGGCGAACGGGACGATCTTCAGCGCTTCGCGGGCAACCCTGGGCGCAGCTTCTTTAATTGATGACCCAGAATGCGCGGCAACAGCCGGGGGCCGGGTATGACGGCGAGGCCCAACTGCTCGAACAGCTTGCCCTGGTCGAACTCGAACCAATGCTCCGCCACCTTGGCGTCCACCATGCGATTGAGCTCGACCGATGTAAAGGCGACTTCCCTGTTCGTCGGCGGGAGACCCTGAAATTCGCCGCGGTGGGTGCCTCGGAAGGCGATCCGGGCCGCGACCGTATCGTCACCGACGCCGATCGCCTCGATCGTGAGCCGAAGGTCGGGAAACGCCCCGGCGAAGCCGTCGAAGATGAGCTCCGCCCAGGCATCTGAGTCCAGGGGCTCGGGAACACCGGGGGCGTGGGCCACGTAGCCGGGAGCCCGCGCGTCGGCCTCTGCCTGCTTGTCGCGGTCGTTGTACGCGTCGATCCACCGTCGATAGACGGCCTCGTTCTCCTCAGCTGACACGGCAGCACTCCCTTCCCCGTTCGATCGGTTTGCGCGACCATCGCAGACGGCCGTGGGCGAGGTCAATGGCTCCGGTGCGCGCCGTCAAGCGCACCATCCCCGGGCGCGCCCGCGAAGGCGACGACGCCCGAAAAGCCGTCGGCCTATCCGAGCAGCGCTTCGGACGAAAAGCGAACCTCTCATTCGCTGTGCCTTTGCGGCGCCGTCCGAGTACGCGCCGCGCCCATCCTGCTCCAGCGATCCAGTAACCGGGCTCACGCAATCCACGGTTCGACCGGCTCTGCGAACGCCTCTCGCGGCATCCCGGCGCACTCGAGATGGTGCGGTCGACAGAGCGGAACTCGGTTCTCAAAGGCGTCGTTGGTGCGGTCGCCGTCGACGTGATGGATCTCAAGTTCGCCCATGACCACGCAGCGCTCACCGTCGACGATGGCGGCGCACTGATGGCCGAAGGCTGAGAGGGTCCGTTTGGGCAGGGTGACGCGCGCCTTGCCGCGCAACCGATCGGTGCGCCTCTTCTCGCGAGCGCAGTCGTCGGGCAATAAGAACCGGCGCCGTACTCGATCTCGCGCGAGCAGCTCATCGTCGGAGCAGCAATGCGTGACGCGGACCAAGAACTCCGAAGTACGTAGCGTCCCGAGCGGTGGCTGCGCCTGGTTGAAGCCGAGGAGGAGCAAGACCTCGACTGTAGCCCCGCTCGTGACCGTTTCGTGCCCACTTCGGCCCGAAAACCGCATGGGAATGCGGGTAACGCTAGAACAGCTGGTTCTCGCCGGCGAAGATCTCGGAGACCGAGTCGTCGGCGAAGATCCGCCGGATCGAGTCGGCCAGCGTCTGCGCCGTCGAGAGCACGTAGATGTTGTCCGGGGCGCCGGGGCGCAGCGGGATCGTGTCGGTGACGACGATCCGCTCGATCTGGGAGTTCTCGTAGGCGAGCCGCTCGAACGCGGGGCCGGAGAAGACGCCGTGCGTGGCGCAGGCGATCACCCGGGCGGCGCCCTCGTCGAGCACCGTCTTCGCGGCCGCGCACAACGTGCCGGCGGTATCGATCATGTCGTCGACGAGCACCGCCGTCTTGCCCTTGACGTCGCCGACCACGTAGCCGATCTCGGCGACCTGCTGGGCGGGGCGCTCCTTCTCCATCACCGCCCAGTGGACGCCGACCTTGCGGGCGAAGTTGCGCGCGACCTTCACTCGACCGGCGTCCGGGGAGACGATCACCAGCTCGTCGGTCATCGCCTGGTCGATGAAGTACTGGGTGAGCATCGGCATCGCGGTCATGTGATCGACCGGCTTCGAGAAGAAGCCCTGAACCTGGCCCGAGTGCAGGTCCATGGTCAGGACGCGGTCGACCCCGACCGCTTCGAGGCACTGGGCGACGACGCGCGCGGTGATCGGCTCGCGCGGCGCGGACTTCTTGTCCTGGCGCGAGTAGCCGTACCACGGCATCACCGCGATGATCCGGTGCGCGGAGGCGCCCTTGGCGGCGTCGATCATCGCCAGCAGCTCCATCAGCGAGTCGTTCGGGGTCATCCCCTGGGCCGCGTTTGCGGCAGTCGACTGGACGAGGAAGATGTCGGCTCCGCGGATCGACTCCTTGTAGCGGCAGTAGACCTCACCGTCGGCGAAGGTGCGCAGGTCGACCTCGCCCAGATCGACGTCGAGCTTCTGCGAGATCCGCGCCGCGAGCTCCATCGAGGCGCGGCCGCCGAAGACCATCAACCGCTTCGTGTAGTCCTGCGGGATCGAGCTCATCAGCGCCGGGCTGACCGTGCCGGGAGGCTCCTCGAGGATGCTCATTCGTCCCCCTCGGCCTCGCTGGCCTCAGCCTTGCGCTCCACGTAGCCCTCGATATTTCGCTGCTCGTTGCTCGACACGCCGAGCGCCCCTTCCGGAACATCCTCGCGGATCACCGCACCGGCGCCAGTGTAAGCGCGATCGCCGACGCTCACCGGCGCGACCAAAGAGTTGTTGACGCCGATGCGCGCGTCTTCCCCGATCTTCGTCCGGCTCTTGCGCGTGCCGTCGTAGTTGGCGATCGTCGTTCCCGCACCAACGTTGGCGCGGTCGCCGACCTCGGTATCGCCGACGTAGGAGAGATGCGGAACCTTCGCCCCTTCGCCGATCGTCGAGTTCTTGATCTCGACGAAGGCGCCCGCCTTGGCGGCCTGGCCGAGCTCGGCGCCCGGGCGCATGTAGGTGAACGGGCCGACGTTGGCGAGGTTGCCGACCACCGCGCTGACCAGGTGCGAGTGCAGGACACGGGCCTGCTCGCCGACCCGGGAATCGATCAGGGTCGAGTGCGGGCCGATGATCGAGTCGGCTCCGACCGTCGTCGCCCCGCGCAGCAGGCAGCCGGGCTCGATCGTCGCATCGGCGGCGATCTCGACGTCGGCGTCGATCCAGGTCGAGCCAGGATCGACGACGGTGACGCCCGCCAGCATGTGGCGCTCGAGGATCTGGCGGCGGGCGACCGCGGTCACCGCGGCGAGGTCGACCCGGTTGTTGACGCCGACGTTGACGTTCGGATCCGAGGCCTTGTGGGCGATCACCCGGCGGCCCGCGTCACGCAGCATCGGGAGCACGTCGCCCAGGTAGAACTCGCCGGCGGAGTTGTCGTTGTCGAGGTGGTCGAGTGCCTCCATCAGCGGCTCGGCGTCGAAGGCGTAGGTGCCGGTGTTGATCTCGCTGATCGCGAGCACGTCGGCCGCGACCTCCTCCGGGTTCTTGGTCTCGACGATCCGCTCGATGTCGCCGTCGGCGTCGCGGACGATCCGCCCGTAGGCGCCGGGGTCATCGAGCTCGACCGTCATCACCGTCGCACCGGCGCCGGCGGCGCGGTGAGTCTCGAGCAGCGCCGCCACGATGTCCCCGGTGATCAGCGGGTGATCACCCGAGAGGACGACGACCGTGTCCGAGTCGCGAACCAGGTCGTGGGCGGCGCGCACGGCGCCGCCGGTTCCGTCGGGCTCCGGCTGGATCACGGTCTCGGTGCCGTCGGGCAATCCAGGGGTCAGGTCGCGATCGGGTGAGACGATCACCGCGACGCGGCCGGCCCCGGCCTCGCGCGCGGCGAGCACCGGCCAGGCGACCATCGGCCGCCCGCACACGGGGTGCAGGACCTTCGGCAGCGACGAGCGCATGCGCGTGCCCTCGCCGGCGGCCATGATCAGGACGGTGGGCCCGCTCACCCGGGGAATCGTAGTGGCGCGGCGCTGCAACGCACTTGCTTGTCGACCGAGGCGGGGTGCATCATGCGACCTGGCTTCGCCGCTGGTTAGGCCAGGTCCGTCTCGGGATGTCGACGTCGCGCGGATCTCGACCGGCCGCCTCCGCGAGCTCGCGCTCGTAATCGCGAAGCCACTTGCGGATCGCATTGTCGGAGACGCCGTACCTTCGCCCGACCGCGAGATAGCCGAGCTCACGCACCTCCTCAAGAAGCGTCTGGTGGGGCGGGCGGTTGACCTTCCGTGCGCCGAGCCGTTTGACCCGCGGCCCGCGCACACGCCGGACCCCACAGTAAGTGGAGCAGTAGCGCTGTCTCGGATCGTTCGGAACAAAGCTCTCTGAACACCGCAAGCAGAGCCGCGGCTGAACCTCAATCCGATTCTTTCGGCCACAGTGGGTCTCGAGGCTGGCGGCGCAGTTGGGGCAGACGATGCGGAGGTTCGCGAGCCGGTTGTCGTCGCGGACGCCATTGACGTGATCGATGATCAAGCCGATCCGGCGGCCTTTCCAGGTCTCGCCTTGGCCACAAAGCTCACACTGACGCTCCTTCAGCCCTGCTTCGTAGAGGCGCTGCTTGAGACTTGACCGGCTGTAAGTGGAGCGCTCGACAAGGATCTCCTCGAGCGGCATCCGGCGGCGTCGGTTCCGTCTTCGGGTGGCCGCGTGCGGGTCGAAGTGGGCGGTCGATATGCCGAGCTGGGCGACGCGGGCCTTAAGCGTCTTCCAGTTGCCGCCGGTAGGACAGTAGCCCAGATGTCGGAGCGTCTCGGCCCAGGACTGGGAGACCCGAACCGCGTCCTCGAGCTCGGCATCGGAATAGCGATAAGCGAACCCCCGGCGACCGCGATGGTCGCTCAGGTGGGCTGTGGAAATACCCCAACGCTCGGCCCACTTGCGAATCGTCGCGATGTTTTTGCCGTGGTACGCGTAGCCCAATGCATCGAGGACGTCCCGCCATGACCGAGCCTCGCCAATCGCTGAGGCCACTTCGGTTTCACTGACTCGCAGCTTCCACGGCATCGAACCTATGTTCGCATCCGCGTCGGACGATCCGGCTGCTTAGACTCGCGGCAGGCGACTTTCCGGGGTGGTGTAGTGGCAGCACGTCAGATTTTGGTTCTGAAGGCGATATTGGGTTCGATTCCCTCCCCCGG
>CAWHFY010000006.1:0-51491 GCA_963828755.1 uncultured Solirubrobacterales bacterium
CCGCCGGTGGGGTCGGGGGCGCGTCGGTGGCTGCCTGTCGCGGGCCCAATAGGATCGCGCGGTGCCAAACGACGAGCCAGAGGTCATCAACCCGCCGGCCTTCGACGAACTGCGCCGCCGCGCCTCAGAAGGGCCGGTGGTGATGCTCAACCTGCTCGACTTCAAGCCCGACGGCGGCGCCGAGCGCTACCGCGAGTACGGCGAGGCGGTGGCGCCGCTACTGGAGCGCGCCGGTGCCAAGGTCCTGTACGCGGGCGACGCGGGCGGGGCGCTGATCGGGCCGAGCGGCTGGGACCTCGTGCTGCTGGTCCAATATCCGACCCGCCAAGCGTTCCTCGACATGATCACCTCGCCCGAGTACCTCGAGATCGCCCACCTGCGCACCGAGTCGCTCGAGCGCGGCGAGCTGCACCCGCTGGACACCGCCGAGGTCTAGTCGATCGATTCCATCAGATCGGCGCTCGCGACCCTATTCGGCGAGCGGCGCCGGGCGTCCGAGGTGGTAGCCCTGGGCGTAGTCGACCCCGAGCTCGCGCAGGCCGTTCAGGATCGCCTCGTCATCGACCCCCTCGCCGATCGTCCGCATCCCGAGGCTCTCGGCGATCGTCACGATCGAGCGAACGATCGCGCGGTCGGCGGCCGACTCGTGAATCCCGCGAACGAACTCCATGTCGACCTTCAGGTACTGGACCGGCAGGTTCTTGAGGTAGGTGAGCGAGCCGAACCCGGTGCCGAAGTCGTCGATCGCCAGGGAGCAGCCGAGCCGTTCGATGTGACCTCCGAACTCGCGCAGATCCTCGCTCGCGGTCGCGGCGGCCGTCTCGGTCAACTCGAAGACGACGTCCTCGGGGCGCGCACCGGTGCGCTCGAGCGTACTGCTGATATGGGCGCTCAGCCCCGGGTCGGAGATCGAGCGTGCCGAGAGGTTGACCGTGACCGCCTGCCCGCTGGTGGCGCCGTCGAGCGCCTTGGAGATCACCAGCCGATCGATCTCACCCATCAGCCCGAACCGCTCCGCGGTCGGGAGAAACGCGCCGGGCGCGAGCACCGAGCCGTCCTCCTCGACCATCCTGACGAGCATCTCCGCGCCGGCGCGCTCGCCGGTTGCGAGGTCGAAGATCGGCTGCTCGTAGAGGACGAGGCGGTCCGCGTCGATCGCCTCGCGCACCCGCCCGACCCAGGCGAGGCGCTCGGCCCCGGTCCCGCTGAAGATCTCGTAGCGGTCGCCGCCGCGCTCCTTTGCCTCGTGCAGAGCGATGTCAGCCGCGATCATCAGGTCCTCGTCGGTCGATTGCGACCTGGTGCCGAAGCTGACCGCCCCGGCGCTCGCCCGCGCCGGCAGCTGCGACTGGCGCGCGCGGATCCCGCGCAGCAGCGCCGCGAGGCGTCGGCGCACGGCCCGCTCCGCGGCGATGTCGAGCAGGACGGTGAACTCGTCGCCGCCGAACCGAGCCAGGAACTCACCAGGCCGGATGACGTCGCTGAGCGCGGTCGCGATCGATCGCAGCATCGCGTCGCCGGCGGCGTGGCCCAGTGAGTCGTTGACGTACTTGAGGTGGTCGACGTCGATGATCACCACAGTGCCGTCGGTGCCGTCGGCGCGTCGGCGCCGCAGTTCGTCGGCGAACCGGCGGCGGTTGGCGAGCCCGGTGAGCTCGTCATGCTCGGCGCGGTGGCGAAGCTCCTCCTCGGCGCGGCGGCGCTCGGTGATGTCGATCAGCACCCCCTCGAGCTGGACGCGACCGCCGTCGACGGGGCGGCCCATGGCACCCTCGTCGCGCACCCAGAGCATCCGCCCGTCGGCGGCGAAGATCCGGTACTCGACCGAGAGCGGCTCGAGGGTCTTCGCGCAACGCTCCTCCTCGGCCTGCAGCCGTTCGCGATCATCGGGATGGACGCGGTTCCACCACAGCCACGGATCGCCGATCCACTCCTCGGCGCTGTAGCCGAGGAGGTTCTCGATCTGCGGGGAGACGAACGTCCACTGACCACCGGGCCCGTAGTCGGCGAGATAGGAGACGACCGGGAGCCGCTCGATCAGGCCCCGGTAGCGGCGCTCGGCGTCGGCGAGCGCCTCAACCGTGCCATTCAACGAGGCCGAGCCGATGAGTAGCTGACAGCTGGACTCGAGGAGGGCGAGATCGTCGGTCACGAGGCCCGCCCCTCCGTGCAGGGCGATGGCGATCGCCGGTGCGTTCGGCATCGAGATCTGGAACGCGACCCCGTCCTCGAGCTCGATCACCCCGGCCTCTTCCTCGGAGACGGGGGGCGGCGGATAGCTGCCGGCGCCGTCGTCGCCCGCCACGGCGACCAGCTCCTGCTCGTCGGCGGCCGGCGGCCGGTGCCAGATCCTGACGACCTCGGCGGGGAGCTCCTCGCGAACCATGACCGCGACCGCGATCCCGAGATCCTCGAGCGGCGCGCCGCGCAGAACCTGGTTGGCGAGCGAGGTCAGCGCCGCCAGGCGACGGGCCTTGACCCGGTCGCGGGAGATGTCGCGGACGAGCGTGACGATCACCGGCTCGGGGGTCTCGATGCAGGTGATGGTGACCTCGATCGGAAAGCGCTCGCCGTTGGCCCGGATGCCCTCGCGCTCGGCGCGGGCCCCGGAGGGCGGCGGCGAGGCGGCGATCTGGCGCAACCGCCCGCGCTCGAGCTCGTGCTTGTCGGGAGGCACCATCAACTCGACGATGTCGGCGCCGAGCGCCCGTTCGCGCGAATGGCCGAAGGTCAGCTCGGCGGCCGGGTTCCACTCGACCACGTGGCCGGTCGGGATCGAAGGCGATCACGCAGTCGACCGAGGCGTCGACCAGGGCGCGCTCGAGCGAATCGCTCTCGGGCGCCAGCCGGCGGGAGAAGCCGTTCGCGGTCTTGGGTCCGTTGGCCCGGGGGACCGTCCCATTGCCGGAAGGGCGCGCCCTCGCGCTTCTCGACTTGGTCGTTTCTCCCATACCGCGTGCGCCTCCGGCGCCTCCCAGTGGACGATCGGTGTACGTATCGGCACGAGAGGGCGCGAACGTTAGCCGCGGCGGGTCAGGCCACTGGCAGCCGGCGGCGCTACGCGCGCAGCTTGTAGCCCTGCTTGAACAACCGCAGGTTGACCGCGAACAGGGCCGCGGTCGCGCCGGCCAGCGCCAGCATGGAGAGCGCGACGCTCGCCTCGGTGTAGCCGAGAAAGCCGTAGCGGACCAGGTTGATCATGTAGTAGACCGGGTTGAAGTGGGTCAGGGTCTGAAACGGCTCGGGCAACAGCGACGCCGAGTAGAAGACCCCGCCCAGGAAGATCAGGGGCGTCAGCACGAACGTCTGCGCGACCGAGACGTCGTCGAACTGCTCGGCGCGCACGCCGATCAGCACCCCGAGCTGGCCGAAGAAGAAGCCGACCAGAAACAGCGCCGGGATCAGGATCAGGACGTGCTCGACCGGTAGGTCGACCAGCAGCGCCGAGGCGATGAAGGTGAGCACCGCGACCGCGCCCCCGCGGGTGAAGCCGCCGAGCGAGAAGGCGCTCAGCAGCTCGAGCGGCGAGGCCGGCGAGGAGAGCTGGTCCTGGATCGCGCCCTGGAACTTCTGCTGGAGGATCGACGACGCGTTGTTGGAGAACGAGTTCATCGCCCAGGCCATCATGATCAGCCCCGGGATCACGAAGACGACGTAATCGAAGCCGTGCAGCTCGTTGATGCGCGAGCCGAGCGCCGCGCCGAAGACGGTGATGTAGAGGAAGGTCTCGAGCAGCGGCGCGCCGATCGTCTGCTTCTTGATCTTCATGAACCGGTTGAGCTCGCGCCGCCACAGCGTGAAGAAGCGGATCTGGCCGGTGGTCATCCCGCGCACCCGCGGCCGTGGAATGGCGCTCATACGAACTCCTCCTCGACCTTGGAGCGCGAGAGCTCCTTGCGCCCGACCAGCTCGAGGTAGGCGTCCTCGAGGTTGGCGACCCCGAAGCGCGTCGCCAGCTCAGCCGAGGAGCCCTGGGCGACGATGTTGCCCTCGTTGATGAAGGCGATCCGGTCGCAGAGCTGCTCGGCCTCCTCGAGGTAGTGAGTGGTGAGCAGGATCGTCGTGCCCTCGTCGTTGATCCGCTTCACGTAATGCCAGAGCTCGAGGCGCAGCTCGATGTCGACCCCGGCGGTCGGCTCGTCGAGGATCAGCAGCCGCGGGCGGTGCATCAGCGCCCGCGCGAGGATCAGCCGGCGCTTCATCCCGCCCGAGAGCGTCCGCGTGCGCTCCTTGCGCTTGCCGTACAGCGAGAAGGTCTCGAGCAGCTCGGCGGCGCGCTCGCGGCGCTCCTTCTTCGGCATCCCGAAGTAGCCGGCGTGGTAGTCGAGCGTCTCTTCGAGGGTCAGAAACCAGTCGAGGTTCAGCTCCTGCGGCGCCAGCCCGACCGCCTGGCGCGCCGTCGCCGTAATCGGCGACCGCGTCGTGGCCGAAGACCTGGATCTCTCCCCCGGTCGGCTGCGCGAGCCCGGTCGTGCAGTGGATCAGGGTCGACTTGCCGGCGCCGTTGGGGCCGAGCAGGCCGTAGAACTCGCCCGCCTCGATCTCGAGATCGACGCCCTTGAGCGCTTCGACCCCGGTCGGGTAGGTCTTCTCCAGGCCCTCGATGTCGAGCGCCTTCGCGGGCTGTCCGTTGTTGTTCTGGCTCTGAAGCATCAGGCGGCGGTGATGATGATGAAGGCTCAAGTGCGCTCGAAGTCAAGTACGAGGCACGCCGAACTAAATGTAGTGGGCCGCGACGCGCTTTCCTCGGCGAAACGAATCGGCGCCCGAGTGGACAGGAAGGGCAGTCCATGCGAGATCAAGGAGCGTGAGCCGATGAACGCGAACGAGCACGAGTCCGACGGCGCGACGCGAGTCGCATACATCCTCGGCGTGCCGCTGGCCGCCGACGTCGTACGCCAATGGCCGCAGATGGAGGAGATCGTCCGCACCAGAAAGCTGGTCGCCGACGTCGAAGGGAACTTTCCCGAGCTGACCCTCGAAGTCGGCCGGCGGCTGAGGCTCGACGACACCGTGGTCGTGGAGTGGACGTGCGATTACGGCGACGGGCGCCTGTATCGAAACGTGACGATCGGCGAGCTCGAGGACGGCGAAGCGGTGCGCGTCACCGACTATTGGGGCGAGCCGACCGCGACCCCGGAGTGGCGCCGATCGCTCACCGAGCCGGCTCGAGATGCCGGGGAGCGGCATCTGGCCCGACGCACGCCACCTGGCTCACCACTGAGCGGGCCGCTACCGAGCGTGCTCCGTACCCGCCCCGGAGGTCGGCCCGCCCGAGCGCCGACAACATCGGTGGTCGATGACCCCTTTGGAAGGAAACGAATGAGATCGAAACTGATCGCGCTCGGGCTCGCAGCCTTCGCGATGGTCGCGTTCGGCGCGATCGCCGCCGGTTGCGGCAGCGACGACGAAGCCGGGACGACGGCCGCGGCGGAGTCGGAGTCGGAGTCGGACTCCGACGCCGACGAGTCGGCGGCCAGTACCACCACCGCGAGCACCGGCGGCGGCGAGACCCTGGCGATCGACATGGGCGAGTTCTTCTACAAGCCCGACGCGGTCGAGGCGAAGGCCGGCCAGGTGACGATCGACGCGTCCAACATCGGATCGGCCCCACACGAGCTCGTGCTCGCGAAGACCGACGACGCCCCCGACCAGCTGCCGACCAGCTCCGACGGCAGCGTCGACGAGGCGGGCCTCGACGTGCCCGGTGAGGTCGAGGAGGTCGAGGGCGGCGCCGAGGGCACCGTCTCGCTGGATCTCCAGCCCGGCAAGTACGTCATGTTCTGCAACCTGCCCGGCCACTACTCGGGCGGCATGTACGGGAGCCTGACCGTCAAGTAGCTCCGGCGGCGGCGGCGGGCGGCTGCGGCCGGCTCGCCGTCGCTCCTTCCGGCTGGCGTTAGGGTCCGTGGGGTGAGCGCCACCGCCCTCGACTCGCTCGAGATCCCCGAGCTCGACGACCTCGACCCGGAGCTGCGCGGCCCGGCCTTCGACGCAAAGATGGCCGAGCTCGCCGCCGAGAGCTGGATCGCGCGGGCGAAGCTCGGCCTCGTCGTCCTCGACCGCGAGTCGGGCGAGTTCTTCCTGCGCTCCAAGCAGGCGACCTTCCCGGGCAAGGCGCTCGCCGAGCTGTTCGACATGAAGGAGGGCGCGCTCGGCGAAGAGGTCGCCCGCAACATCCTCCACATCGACGGCGACGACCACCGACGGCTGCGCAACCTGGTCAACCCGGCGTTCACGCCGCGCGCCGCCGACAAGTGGCGCCCGGTGATGCGCGACTACATCACCGAGCTCTTCGACGCGGTCGCGGCGGCGGGCCAGTGCGACGCGGTCACGGCGCTATGCAAGCCATACCCGGCGATGACGATCGCGACTGTGGTCGGCGCGCCGCCCGCCGACGCCGAGCGACTGGCCTCCTGGTCGCGCTGGATCCAGCTGCAGTTCGACGGCCCGACCCTGGCCGAGCACCGCGACGAGGTCGAGCGCGCGTGCGAGGAGCTCTACGCGTATCTCGACGAGCTGATCGTCGCCAAGCGCGCCGACCCGGGAGAGGACCTGCTCTCGACCCTGATCGCCGTCCACGATGGCGACGACCGCCTCGACGACGCCGAGCTTCGCAACCTGGTGCTCAACGTCTTGGTCGGCGGGGTCGACACGACCCAGTCACAGCTCGCCCACGCGCTGCGCCTGTTCGCCGCCCACCCCGATCAGTGGGATCTACTCGCGGCCGAGCCCGAGCGGGCCGCGAACGCGGTCTCGGAGATCATCCGGGTCGCCCCGGTGACCCCGTTCACGGCGCGGATCGTCCTCGAGGACCTGGAGCACCGCGGGGTCGCGTTCCCGGCCGGGACGATCGTGATCGTCTGCGCGCACCAGGCCAACCGCGACGCCGAGGCCGGCGGCGCCGAGTTCGACATCACCCGCGAGGGCGCCGGCAAGCGCGCGCTCACCTTCGGCGCCGGGATCCACTACTGCCTCGGCGCCAACCTCGCGCGCGCCGAGCTCTCCGAGGCGCTCGCCCACCTGGCGCCGCGGATGCTGGGCCTCGAGCTCAACGGCGAGCCCGCCTACGGCTCGATCCACGGGGTGTACGGCCTCGACGAGCTGCCGATCCGCTGGAACGCCACCTAGGGCGCTTCTCGCCGAGCGTTACATTCGCGTCGATAGGCGACGCAAACGTAACGCTCGGCATCGCGTCGGCAGCGGTGGACCGCGCGCCCGCTACGGCGCCGGCGGTGGCGTCGTCGTCTCGGCCATCAGCGAGTCGATCGTCTGCATCATCGTGCCGTCGCGCGGCGCCGAGTACGAGAACAGGGTCGCATTGCGACCCTCGCGGTCGCGCTCGCACTCGGGGAAGAAGACCGGGTAGGCAAAGCTGAAGTGGTTGGCCGCCTGCTGGCGGGCGCGCTTGGTCACGTAGCCGATCCGCCGCCGGGTCGAGAAGTCCTCGATGAAATGACATCCGTCGCTGCTGGCGAGGTTCGGGCTGTTGCCGAGGTGGAAGAAGATCGTCGCGCGGCGCGCGAGCTGGCGGACCGCGGCCAGGTCGATGTTGAAACCGAAGTCCTGCACCGCGATGTAGTCGGTGCCGGCCGGGATCTTCGGGTGGCTCGCGATCCCGAACGCGTTGCCGCCGAGGAACTCGCCGTTGGCGTGGGCATACGCGACCGCGGCCCGCATCACGTTCGGCTTCTGCTTCGCCGCCGGGGTGTAGAAGTCGAACAGCCAGCCGTCGTTGTCGACGGCGTTGCGGACCCGGGCCATCATCGCCCTCATCTTGCGCGCGTTCGGGTACTGCAGCGCGTTGAGCTCGACCGAGAACTGCGCCTCGGGGCTGGTCGTCCTGACCGCCGCGACCACCGTCTTCCACGCGTTGATCTCGCGCGGGCGGACCTTCTGGCCGGCGCTGAAGCGCAGCAGGGTCGAGACGTAGGTCGGCTTCAGCGAGGCGAGCGCAGCGCCGATCGAGGCCGGCGTCTCGCCCTTGGCCGTGAACTGACCGTCCTGATACATCCGCGTTGAGGCGATCCGCGACCCGTCGGGGGGGCCGACCGCGGCCTGTGCGCTCGCCGCGCTCGCGGCACACAGCGCCAGCGCGACCAGCGCCGCGCGCCCCGGAATCCGCCGCCTCGCGGCCGTCTGCCCTCCCTCACCCATCGTCGGCGAGATTATCGGCGGGTCCAGCGGAGGATCGACCCCGAACGTCCATCCGTCCAGCCGGGGCTTCGCGAAGCACGTAAACTCTGTGATTCGACCGCCCGCTGGGCCTCCTCCCTCGCCCTTCGAGCCCCACTTCGCAGAGGGATCGAGGCCTTCGCATCGACGACCGCAGCTCACCGACCGTTCGCATCCGCGCCTGGATTCGCCGCCACCCGGTCGCCGTCACCGTGCTCTGCACCCTGGTCGTCGGCGTCGCGCTGGTCGTCGGCCTCTGGGGCAAGCGCGACGCCTTCGTCACCGCGCTCGGCGGCGCCCCCGCCTGGGCGCTGGCCGCGGTCGTCGCCCTGCAGCTCGTCTGGCTGGTCGCGCGCAGCGAGGCCTGGCACGTCTGCGTCGGCGCCGCCGGCGGGCAGGTCGGGCGCCGGCGCCTCTACCGCGCCGCCGCGGTCGGCTACCTCGGCAACCTCTTCAACTCGAGCTTCGGGCTCGGGGTGCGGATCGCGGCGCTGCGCCGCTCGGCCCCGGCGCAGAGCCCCGGCGTCTCGGTCCTGATCGCCGCCGAGATGCCGATCGTCGTGGTCGAGATCGCGCTCGCCGCGCTCTGCTCGTTCACCTTGGTCGCGCCGCTCAACGTCGCCTGGTGGGTGCCGATCATCTGCCTCGCGGTCGCCCTCGCCGGAATCGTCGTCGTGACCCGGATCGCCCGTCACCGCCACGACGGCTTCTGGGCCGGGCTCGCGGTGATGCGCGGCCTCGGCAGCCGCAACCGGATCATCGGCCTGGTCGTGTTCGCGGTCAGCGCGCAGGTGGCGCGCAACTGGCTCGTCCTGCACGGCCTCGGCGTCGACGTCTCGGTCTTCGATGCGATGGCGCTGCTGATCGCCGCCGCCGTCTTCGGCCTGCTGCCGGTGGGCCCGACCCTCGGGGTCGCCACGTCGGTCGTCATCCTCGGCGCCAACGGCGTCGCGGTCACCGCCGCCGCCGGAGCGCTGCTCACGGCGACCGGTGCGATCGGGGCGCTCGGCTTCGCCGTCTGGGCGCTGGTCGACCGCCTCGCCCAACGCCGCGGCGGCCGCGAGCCGGCGCCGGCGCCCGCCCTGGCCCCGGCGCCGCCGATCCCGGTCGCGCCGACCGCGGCGCCCGCCTACGGGTCGACGAACCCGTAGGACCCGACCACGCTCGCCGGGGTCACCTCCGGCC
This sequence comes from uncultured Solirubrobacterales bacterium, assembly GCA_963828755.1. Lineage (GTDB taxonomy): Bacteria > Actinomycetota > Thermoleophilia > Solirubrobacterales > 70-9 > WHSW01. The sequence continues at coordinate 9,361 of CAWHFY010000006.1, forward strand.
CCTCGACGCAGCGCTCGTGCAGTCCCTTCTGGAAGCGCTTGAACGCCGCCAAGCGGGTCAGCGGTCGCGAGTCGTCGTCGACGACCGCGACGTGGACGAAGCTGACACCGTCGTCGAGGCGAAACGTCGCGTAGCGAAAGCCGGGTGGGCCCGCGGCGCGAAGCTCCTCGTAGACGGTCTCGACCAGGGCGGCGTTCTCATCGCCGCGGCCGGGCTCGACCCGATAGCGGACCACGGTCGCGTTCATGCGCGACTCCCTTCGGCCTCGGGCTCCACTGCGAGTGACCCGGCGGGCCTCCCGGGCGGCAGCGCCGACGCGACCACCGCCCCGATCGCGGCGAACCCGGCCGCGACCGCGATCGCCGGCGCGAAGCCGTCGGCGAACTCGCCGGCGGTGTAGCCGCCCGCGGCGCCGAACACGGCGACCGCGACCGCGATCCCGAAGACCCCGCCGAGCTCGCGCATCATCGAGTTGGCGCCCGCGGCCTTGCCGACCTCGGCGAGCGAGATCCCCCGCACGACCGCGTTCTGTCCCGACGGGATCGCCATCGAGACGCCGATTCCGGCGACGATGAACGGGCCGAGCAGTTCCGAGTACGCCATCTGCGAGTCGGCGATCAGCGCCAGCCAGCCCAGCCCGACCGCGGTGATCGCGAGCCCGGCGGACATCAGCGCCCGCTCGCCGGCACGGTCGGCGAGCGCGCCGGCGCCGGGGGCGATCAGGATGAAGGTGATCGTCCATGGCAGCAGCCGCAGGCCGGTCTCGAGCGGGCCGTAGCCGAGCGCGGTCTGCAGGAACTGCGCGAACAAGAAGACACAGCTGAACAGGGACGCGAGCGTGAAGAAGATCGCGCCGTTGCCGGCTGCGAAGCCGCGATTCTGAAAGAAGCGCAGTGGCAGCATCGGCTGCGGCGCGCGCCGCTCCCACGCGACGAACGCGGCGACCAGGACAAGGCCCCCGATCAGCGCGCCGAGCACCTCGGCGCTCCCCCAGCCCGCGTCGTTGGCACGGACCAGCGCCCACACGATGCCGAAGGCCCCGGTGCTGATCAGCCCCAGCCCGGGCAGGTCGAGCCCGGTGTCGGTGCCGCGGCTCTCGCTCAGTTTGCGCAGCACGAGCGGCGCCGCGATCAGCCCGATCGGGACGTTGACCCAGAAGACCCACTCCCAGCTGATCCCCTCGACCACGGCGCCGCCGACCAGCGGCCCGAGCGCGACGGCGATCCCGGTGATCGCGCTGAACATGCCGATCGCGATCCCGCGCTTGTCGGGCGGGAAGGCGGCGCTCAGCAGGGTGAGCGCGAGCGGCAGCACGAACGCGGCGCCGGCGCCCTGGACGGTCCGCGCGGCGATCAGCACGCCAACGGTCGGGGCGAGCGCACAGGCGGCGGAGGCGAGCGCGAAAAGGGTCAGCCCGGCCGCGTACATGCGCCGGCGCCCGAGCCGGTCGCCGAGCGCCGCGGCGGTGATCAGCAGCACGGCGAAGCTCAGGTTGTAGGCGTTCACAGTCCATTCGAGCTGGTCGAGGCCGGCGCCGAGGTCGAGCCGGATCGTGTTCAGCGCGGCGGCGACGACGAGCGTGTCGAGCGCCGCCATCACCGACCCGATCGCGGTCAGGAAGACGGTCCAGCGCCGGGTGGCGGGGTCAGTCATCGGGGCCTCCATGGGCGGGTTTCAAAGCCATCGCCCGGTTAGACGAAGGTGGACCGGCGAAGTCACCGATGACTTTTCGGTCCCGGAGGCGTCTAATCGTGTGGATGTCCGTGGGAACTCAAACCCCGCACACGCCGGTCGCCGACCAGCGCCGACTGCTCGCCGAGGCACAGGCCGGCGACGAGCGCGCCTTTCGCGAGCTGGTCGAGCCCCACCGCCGGGCGCTCGAGGTGCACGCCTACCGAATGCTCGGATCGACGCCCGACGCCGAGGACATCGTCCAGGAGACACTGATGCGCGCCTGGCGGCGGCTCGACCGCTTCGAGCGCCGGTCCACGATCGAGACCTGGCTCTACCGGATCGCCACCAACGCGTGCCTCGACGAGCTCGAGCGCCGCCCGCGCCGCCCGGAACCGGTCGATCCCTACCCGGACGAGCGCCTGCTCGCCGCCGAGACCGCCGTGGTCGACCCAGCCGCCCGCTACGCGGAGCGCGAGGGCGTCGAGCTCGCCTTCCTGACCGCGATCCAGCGGCTGCCGGGTCGCCAGCGCGCGATCCTGATTCTCCGCGACGTGCTCGGCTGGACCGCCGGCGAGGTTGCCGAGCTGCTCGACTCGACCGTCGCCGCGGTCAACTCCGGCCTGCAGCGCGCCCGCGCGACGATCGACACGGAGCTCCCCGCCGAGTCACGCACCGCAGCCGCGCCCTCGGACCGCGAGCTGCTCGCCGAGTACATCGACGCCTGGGAGCGGGTCGACATGGACGACCTGATCACCCTGATCCGCACCGACGCGGTCCTGCGGATGCCGCCGCAGCCATCGATCGCCGGCTCGCGCTCGATCGTCGACTTCTTCGCCGCCGGCCCGTGCCTCGGCACGGCCGCGGTGACCACGGTCGAGCCGGCCACCGCTAACGGCCGCCCTGCGGTGATCATGCACCGGCTCCGCGCCGACGGTACCGACGAGCTCCACGGCGTCCTCGTGCTGGAGGTGCGCGACCGGATGATCGTCGGCTTCGACGCCTACATCGAAGCGCGCCACGTCGAGCTGTTCGAGCGCGCCTGAGCTACGCCTCGGGGTCGTCGACGCCCGCGGCGGCGAGCGCCTCGGGCCAGGAGAAGAAGCCGTCGAGGCGGGCGATCTTCTCGCCCGCGAACGTGAACACGCAGCCGATCGCCTGATCGATCCAGGCGCCGCCCGCCTTCACCCGGCCGCGGTGGTAGTAGAGGCCGACCACGCGGTCGTCGCCGGCGTCGATCAGCCGCTCCTCGCGCCAGTGGTACTCGTCGAAGCCGCCGCGCCAGGCGCCGAGCGCCGCGTGCAGGCCGTCGAGGCCGTAGTAGACCGGGTCGTCGGGCCAGTCGGCGGGCATGTGCAGCTCGGCGTCGGCCGCGTAGAAGCTCGGCCAGTCGCCGCCGGAGTTGAAGGCCCGGTTCAGGGCTCGCAGGAGCTCGAGCTGCTCGGCGGACACGCCACTCAGTATCTCGCGACCGCGTCGGCCGCGAAGGCCGGTTTAGGATCGCCCCGATGACCCCGCTTCGAACCGGCTTCGTGATCGCCGGCCTCGCGTCGTTCGTGCTCGCGATCGGGTTCATCAACCAGGCGTCCTGGGCGACCGACCTGTGGCCGTGGGAGGCGACGCCGCTCTCCTACATCTTCATCGCCTCGATCCTGGTCGCGATCGCGAGCCCGGTGCTCTGGATCGCGGTCACCGGCGAGTTGGCGGCGATGCAGGCGGGGGCGATCGACCTCGCGATCACCTACGGCGGCGCGACTATCTACCTGGTCACCCTCGCCGGCGACGCCGGCCAGCCGTCGCTCGGCCCCTACGTCGCCGTCTTCGGGATCGGCTTCCTGGCGATGGTGATCACGTTCGCGCGCTCGCGCTCGATCCCCTGGCAGGACCACCGGCCGATGCCGGGCCCGGTGCGGCTCTCGTTCGCCGCCTTCGCGGTGATGCTGATCGGCGCCGGCACGGCGCTCGTCTTTCAGGCCGACATCTTCCCCTGGGCGCTGGGCGACGAGACGTCGGTGATGTTCGGGCTCATCTACCTCGGCGCCGCGGCCTACTTCATCTGGGGCTTCCTGAGCCCGGCGTGGCCGAACGCCGCCGGGCAGCTGATCGGCTTTCTCGCCTACGACCTCGTGCTGATCGGCCCGTTCGTGGACCAGTTCTCAAACGTCTCCGGCGGCCAGCTGACGAGCCTGATCGTCTACACCGTCTTCGTCATCTACAGCGGCACGCTCGCGGTCCACTACCTGTTCCTCGCCGAGGCGACCCGGCTGCGGATCTCCTAGGGGGCGAGCCGGGCGCGCAGCGCCGTCGCGACCGGCCCGACGTCGAGCGGCTCGCCCGACGGCTCGCGCGCGGCGAGCCGCGCGACCTCGCCCGGGTCGTCGATCAGGATGCCGCCGATCTCGAGGCTCTCGGCGAGCGGGTTGCCGTCGAGGTTGGTGAGCGAGAGCGCGCCGACGACGTCGGCGCCTTCGATCCGGGCCTCGATCAGGACCATGCGCACGACCCCGAGCTGGGCGTCGAGGCTGTCGATCAGGCGGGCGTGGCGGCGAACGCCGAGGAAGAGCTCGCCGTCGCGAAGCTCGGCCTCGCCCTCGTAGCTGCGGCTCGCGATCACGGTGACGCCGCCGGGTCCGACCGCGATGTGATCGATCCGGGTGTTGGTGCCCGGGATCAGCAGGTCGTGCTCGATCACGACGCCGGAGCCGCGCAGGTGGCGCTCGAGCCGCTTCGCCGTCAGCTGCTCGAGCTCCGCCCCGCTCGGGCGCGGGCGCTCGTCTCTCGAATCGCGCGAGTGGAGGTAGTCGATCTTGCCGAGGCCGCCGATCATCTCGATGTCGCGCAGCAACCGCAGCTCGGCCCGCCGCTCCGCCTCGGCACGCGCATCCCTCCCCGCTGCAGGCTCGGCCGTCACATCCCCGCTATCGACCGGTCGGCGACGCCCCACAACCCCTCTCGACACGAGTACTAGGCGGTGCAAGACTCGTCCCGTGGCCGAGCTCGACCCCGAAGTCCGCCAACTGCTCGCGGGGGCCAACTTCGTCAGCCTCGCGACCCTGACCGCCGACGGCGCCCCGCACGCGACCACGGTCTGGAGCGACGTCGAGCGCGAGCACCCGTGCTTTTTCACCCAGCCGAGCTCGTTCAAGGCCCGCAACATCGACGGCGATCCTCGGGTCGCGATGAGCGTCGTCGACCGCGATAACCCGTACCGCACCGGCCAGCTGCGCGGTCACGTGATCGAGACGATCTGGGAAGACGAGGCGCTCGAGATCATCGACCGGATGTCGCGCACGTACACCGGTGAGAACTTCCCGAGGCGATCGGGGGTCGTTTACCTGATCGAGGTCGCGACCTCGCGGTTCACCGAGCTGCCGTTCAGCGACAGGCCGGGCTGAGCGGGCCTATCGTGGGGGCGTGGACCGCTTGGAGGTAGAGCGAGCGACGTTTCTCGATCTGCTCTCGGAGCCCGATCGCCTCGAGCTCGAGCGCCGCGCCGGGAGGCGGCGATTCAAGCGCGGCGCGACCCTGATGAACGAGGGCGGCCCCGGCGCCGAGGTGATGCTGCTGGTCGCCGGTCGGGTCAAGGTGACCGTCACCACCGCGGGACGCGAGATCGTGCTCGGCTTCCAGGGGCCGGGCGAGCTGATCGGCGAGCTCGCGGTGATCGACGACGAGCCGCGCTCGGGGACGACCGAGGCGCTCGAGCCGGTCGAGGCGCTGGCGATCGGCGCCGCCGACTTCCACGCCCTGCTCGAGCGGCCGACCTTCGCGACCGCGATGCTGCGCTCGCTCGTGCGCCGGTTTCGCGACGCCGACCGCGGCCGGATCGAGTTCGCCGCCTCGCAGTCGCTCGGCCGGGTCGCATCGCGCCTCGTCGAGCTGGCCGAGCATCACGGGGAGCCCGACGGCGACGGGATCGCGATCACCCTGCCGATCACCCAGGAGGAGCTCGCCGGTTGGACCGGGTCGTCGCGCGAGGCGGTGGCGAAGTCGCTCGCCTCGCTGCGCGGGCTGGGGGCGATCCGCACCGAGCGGCGGCGGATCGTCGTCCTCGACCTCGAGGCGCTGCAGCGCCAGGCAGCCTGAGCGGCGAGACTGAGCCGATGGTCTGCCGCAGCTGCCAGACCGAGAACAACGAGGGGGCGCGCTTCTGCCGGGCCTGCGGAGCGTCGCTGGCGTTGGCCTGCCCGAGCTGCGGCGCTCCGCACGACCCCGACCAGGCCTTCTGCGATCAGTGCGGGACGCGGCTCGAGGCCGGCGCGAGCGCCGCTCCGCCCGCCGTCTCGGCACCCGAGCTGCGGGTCGCCTCGGTCCTCTTCGTCGACCTGGTCGGCTATACGCCGCTGTCGGAGACCCGCGACGTCGAGGAGGTCCGCGACCTGCTCAGCGGCTACTTCGACCTCGCCCGGACGATCGTCGACCGCTACGGCGGCACGGTCGAGAAGTTCATCGGCGACGCGGTGATGGCGGTCTGGGGCGTTCCGGTCGCCCGCGGTGACGACGCCGAGCGCTCGGTGCGCGCGGGGCTCGAGCTCGTCGACGCGGTCGCGCGCTTCGGCGAAACCGTCGGCGTCGCCACGCTGCAGGCCCGCGCCGGCGTCGCCACCGGGCAGGTCGCGGCGCTCGCCACTCCCGGCGAGGGTCTGGTGATCGGCGACCGCGTCAACACCGCCTCCCGGGTGCAGGCCGCGGCCGAGCCCGGCACCGTGTTCGTCGACGACGCCACCCGCCACGCGACCGCAGCGGCGATCGCCTTCGAGGATGCCGGCGAGCACGCGGTCAAGGGCAAGGCAGCGCCGCTTCGCCTGCACCGCGCCCAGCGGGTCACCGGCGGCGTCTCCGGGACCCAGTTGCGCACCGGGCTCGAGCCGCCGTTCGTCGGCCGGGCCGCCGAGCTGCGGCTGATCAAGGACCTCTTTCACGCCTCCGTCGACCGCGGGGTCGCCCGCCTGGTCGGGGTGACGGGGCCCGCCGGGGTCGGCAAGACGCGGCTCGGGACCGAGCTCTCTCACTACGTCGACGGGCTCGCGACCGACGTCCTCTGGCACTTCGGCCGCTGCCTGTCATTCGGCGACGGGGTGGCGCACTGGGCGCTCGCCGAGATGGTCCGCCAGCGGCTCGGGATCGCCGAGGACGCGCCGGCCGACGAGGCCGACGCCCGGATCGCCGACGGCCTGCGCCACTGGATCGCCGACCCGGACGAGCGCGAGCGGGTCGGCGAAGCGCTCCGGGCCCTGCTCGGGACCGCCGAGCCCGGCCTGGCGCGCGAGGAGCTGTTCGCGGCCTGGCGGCTGTTCTTCGAGCGGCTCGCCGAGCGCGACCCGGTCGTGCTCGTGTTCGAGGACATGCACTGGGCCGACGACGGCCTGCTCGACTTCCTCGAGCGGTTGTTGGACTGGTCGGCCGAGCACCCGATCTTCGTCTGCTGTTTCGCCCGGCCCGAGATCGCCGAGCGCCGCCCCGGCTGGCCGGGCGCGGTCGCCAACGCGACCGGGCTGGCGCTCGCGCCGCTCGACGCCGAGCGGATCGGCGAGCTGCTCGACGGGACGGTCTCGGGGCTGCCCGGCGGCCTGCGCGCCCGGATCGTCGAGCACTCCGAGGGCATCCCGCTGTACGCGGTCGAGACGGTGCGCGCGCTCGCCGACCGCGGGGCGCTCGCCAGCGGCGACGCGGGCCTCGCCGCCTCCGCCGAGATCGGCGAGCTCGACGTGCCGCCGAGCCTGCAGTCGCTGCTCTCGGCGCGCCTCGACGCGCTCGCGGGCGACGAGCGTGAGCTGATCCGGGCGATGGCGGTCTTCGGTTCGCGCTTCCCCCGCGCGAGCGCGGGGGCGCTGACCAATTTCGCCGACGGTCGCCTCGACGAGGCGCTCGCCTCGCTGGTCGGCCGCGAGATCCTCTCGATCGCGACCGATCCGCTGTCACCCGAGCGCGGCCAGTACGCGTTCGCCCAGGGCATGCTCCGAACGGTCGCCTACGAGATGATCGGGCGGCGCGATCGCAAGGCCCTTCACCTCGCCGCCGCCGAGCACGTGCGGGCGAGCTTCAGCGGCGAGCGCGACGAGGTCGCCGAGGTGATCGCCGCGCATCTGCTCGGCGCCTACCGCGCCGCCGCCGGCGACCCCGACGAGGACGAGCTGCGAGCGCGGGCGATCGCGGCGCTGAGGGCAGCCTCGCAGCGGGCCGCCGGCCTCGGCGCCCCCGAGAGCGGCTCGCGGTCGCTGCGGACCGCGGCCGAGATCGCCACCGACCCGGGCGAGCGCGCCGAGCTGACGGCGGCGGCCGGCCGCCTCGAGGCCGACGCGGGCAACTACGAGACCGCGCTGCAGCTGCTCGAAGCGGCCGCCGCGACCCATCGCGAGGCCGGGAGCGAGCGCGAGGCGGCGCGGCTTGCCGGGTCGATCGGCCACGTACGCGGCCGGCTCGGGACCGACGACGCCGCGACCATCGGGCCGATGCGCGAGGCGCTCGCGATCCTCGGCGACGACGAGCGCGACCCCGACGTCGCGGCCCTGTGGTGCGACCTCGGCCGGGCGCTGCTGTTCACCGGGCACGCCGAGGAGGCGGGCGAGCTGTTCGACCGCTCGCTGAGCGCGGCCGAGGCGCTCGAGCTGCACGACGTGACCTGCCGGGCGCTCGACCTGAAGGCGATCTACATGGAGTACCTGGGCCGGTTCGCCGAGGCGCGCGCCCTGCACGAGGCGTCGTTCGAGATCAGCCAGCGCCACCGGGTCTCGCGCGGGCACGTCGCGCTCACCAACCTCGCCGTGCTGCTCGTCACCCAGGACATGCCCGGCGCGATCGGGGCGTGCGAGCGGGGCTTGGAGGCGTCGCGGCGACGCGGCGACCGCTCCGGCGAGAGCCTCGCGATCGGCAACCTGATGGCGGGCTGGCTGTACGCCGGCGACTGGGATTCGAGCGCCGAGCTCGCCGCGCGGGCGCTCGCCGAGGACCTCGACCGCCCCGACGTCGAGTACATCCACCAACAGCACGGGCTGCTGCGCGTGTTCCGCGGCGAGCTCGACGCCGCGCGGCTCAGCCTCGAGGGCGCGGCGGCGCTCGCTCCGCGTGCCGACATCGAGGCGCGCCACGCCTACGTCACCCTCGACGGCCTGCTCGCGCTCGCCGCGGATGAGCCCGAGCGCGGCCTCGAGCTGCTCGCCGCCACCGCCCGCGAGGGCTTCGAGAGCCAGGGCGCCTCGAGCGAGAACGTTCGCCTGGTCTGGCCGGGGGCGGTCGGCGCCGCGCTGGCGCTCGGGCGCCTCGACGAGGCGCGCGAGCTGATCGACCTGCTGGCGCGGATGCGGCCCGGGCTGGTCGCGCCGCTGTTGCGCGCCGAGCTCGAGCGGGCGCGCGGGCTGCTCGCCGCCGCCGAGGGGGAGCTCGACCGGGCCGCGGTCCTGCTCGCCGACGCGGTCGAAGCGCTGACCGAGCTCGACTACCCGTTCTGGGTCGCGCGGGCGACGGGCGACCTGGCCGAGGTGCAGATCGACGCCGGCCGCGGCACCGAGGCCGCGCTGCAACTCGAGCAGGTGATCGAGCCGCTGGTCGCGCTCAGGGCCCGGCCGGAGCTCGACCGGGCCCGGGCGCTGATCGAGCGCGCCGTTACCGCCGGCGCGCCCGAGCCCTAGGTCCGATCCCTAGGTGTGGCGCTTGGTGTGGCGCTTGCCGGCCTTGTCGGTGCTCTTGGGCTTTGACGCCCCGCCCGCCTTCGTGTGACGCTTCTCGGCCGGCTTCTTCTTCTTCTTGTCGTCGGGCATGGGAACTCCCCTCGTGTCTCTGGTGGACGCGGTTCAACCTACACCCGCGAACCCGCGAACCCGCGACGCGCACCGCCTGGCGCGTCGCGGGTTCCCCTCGCGGGTGGATGAGCTCTAGACGATCGGGGCTGTGTCGCCCGGCTGGGCAACCGCGGTCCGCCGCCGCCGGTCGGAGCTCGCGCCGGCGGTCATCGCGATCGCGGTGACGGCGAGCGCGACGCCGCCGACCAGCGCGACGGCGCCGAACGTCGAGAGATCGCCGTTGTCCGTCGCCTGCTGGCCGCTGGACGGGGCCTGGACGAGGAACGGATCGGCGGCGCCCGGGTCGCGGCGCAGCGTCGCCGTGACGACGGCGTCGCCGTGGTCGGCCGCGGGGTTGGCGTCGACGATCCCGCCGACCGGGGCGGCGACCGCCGGGGCCGCGGGGATGAGCGCGGCGGCGATCAGCCCGAGGGCGATGATCCCCGTGAAGCGAGTCTTGGTCGAAGCGGACATTTGGTGCCTCCTCTGGCGGTTGGTCGAACCGATTGATTCGGTCTGGAGTCACCGTATGAGCGGCCGCAGGCGCCGACCACGCACTCGTGCACGCGCGAGTGTGTAGTTCTGCACGCCCAGTCGTGGCGGTCACCGGCAGGAGCGGCGGACGAGGGCGAGAACGGTTGGACATGCGAATCTCCCGCGTTGCGCCCTCGACCCTGTTGAAGACCGGCGCGCCGCCGTCGGCCCCGGTCGGCCGATGACCGAGCCGCGCCCCGAGACGATCTGCGTCGAGGCCGGCACGCGCGGCGTCGCCGGTGATCCGGTCAGCCCGGCGGTCTACCTCTCGACCACCTACCGCCAGGGCGGCGACTACGAGTACATCCGCGACGGCTCGCCGACGATCGACGCGTTCGAGCGCGTCGTCGGCGAGCTGGAAGGTGGGTTCGCGGCCTGCTTCTCGTCGGGGATGGCCGCGGCCGCCGCGGTGTTCGACGGGCTCGCGGCCGGGTCCCGCGTGCTCGCGCCGCAGGTCGCCTACCTCGGGGTTCGGAAGCTGCTGGCCGAGCGCGCGTCGAAGGGCGCGCTGAAGGTCGAGCGCGTCGACCAGACCGACACCGAAGGAGCCATCGCCGCGATCGGCGACGCCGACCTCGTCTGGTCGGAATCTCCGAACAACCCGCTGGTCGGGATCACCGACCTCGCCGCGCTCAGCGCCGCCGCGCACGAGCGCGGCGCTCGGTTCGCCGTGGACGCGACGCTCGCGACGCCGCTTCTGCAGCGCTCGCTCGAGCTAGGGGCAGACTTCGTCGTCCACTCAGCGACCAAGTACCTGGCCGGGCACGCCGACTCGCTGCTTGGAGTCGTCGTCTGTCCCGACGAGGCCGGCCGCGACGAGCTGATCGCCCGCCGCGCGATGACCGGCGCGCTGCCCGGGCCGCTGGAGGTCTACCTCGCGCTGCGCGGGGTGCGGACGCTGGCGCTGCGGGTCGAGCGCAGCCAGGCGAACGCGGGGGAGCTTGCTGAGCGGCTGGTCGCGCACCCGGCCGTTTCGCGGGTGCGGTACCCCGGCCTCGTTGACGACCCGGGCCACGACCTCGCTTCGCGCCAGATGAGCGGCTTCGGCGCGATGATCGCGTTCGAGGTCGGCTCCGCGGACGACGGGCCCGAGGCCGCGGAGGCCGTCTGCCAGGGAGTGCGCCGGATCGCCAACGCGACCAGCCTCGGCGGGGTCGAGAGCCTGGTCGAGCGCCGCGGCCGCTACCCCGAGGAAGCGGACCACGTGCCCGCGAACCTGATCCGGTTCTCGGTCGGCTGCGAGCACGTCGAGGACCTGTGGGCCGACCTCGAGCAGGCGCTCGGTGCGTCCTAGACCCTCAGCCGGCGACCTGCGGCTCGAATCCGGCGGCGAACGCCGCGACAGTCGAGCGCGGGGTAAGGACCTCGACCCGCGCGTCGCTCGGCGCGGCCACTCCGTCGCCGTAGCCACCGAACGACCACGGGCGCAGCTGACCGTCGCGGTAGAGCGCCGGGCCCTCACCTTGCGTGGTCACGATCACCCCGTCCGGTAGCTCGCCGAGGGGCGCGACGAAGGTGACCCTCGCACCGCCGCGCTCGATCCGCTCGTGGTGCAGTTGCTGGTCGAGCTCGGCCGCCGACACCGGCCCGCCCTCAGCCGTCTCAGGCCAATGCGCGCGGAACTCATTGAACCGCTCCCGCAGACACTCGGCGCACGGCCGATGCCCGGCGGCGAACGCGGTCGCCTCGTCGAGAAAGAAGAGCTCCGTGTACCGGCCCGGCTGCAGCAACTCGCGCTGCCGCCCCTTGAACTCGAGCCGGCAATAGATCCACCGCCGCCCGCTGTGAAACCGCCGAATCTGCCCCTCGTCGTCGTGTAGGCAGCCGCGGTTCCCGAACCACGCGCCGCGGGCGGGATCGGCGACCAGCCGGCCGTACGGGTCGACGCGATTCTGGTGCGGCGACATGCGGTGGAAGTATCGCCCGGGCGACCACGCCAAAGGGCGGAGGCGCGGCCTCAAATAGAGTTGCGGGAATGAAGGCCGCGGTCATCTACGAGAACGGCGGCCCCGACGTGCTCCGCTACGAGGACGTCCCCGATCCCGAGTGCCCCGACGGCTGCCTCGTGATCGACGTCGAGGCGATCAGCATCGAGGGCGGCGACCTGCTGCACCGCGCCGGCTCGCCGCCGCCGTCGGTCCCCCACATCGTCGGCTACCTCGCCGCGGGCACGGTGTCCGAGGTCGGCGCCGGGGTCGAGGACCGCGCCGTGGGCGACCGGGTGGTCACCTTGAACATGGCCGGCTCACACGCCTCGAAGCGGGCGGTCCCCGCGATCTCGACCTGGCTGATTCCCGAGGGCCTGGACGCGGCGACCGCCGCCTCGGTCCCGGTCGCGGTCGGCACGGCCCAGGAATGCCTGTTCACCGCCGGCAAGCTCGAGGCCGGGCAGACCGTCCTGGTCCAGGCCGGGGCCGGAGGGCTCGGCATGGCCGCGATCCAGCTCGCCAAGCAGGCCGGCGCGACCGTGCTCGCCACCGCGTCCACCGACGAGAAGCTCGAGCGCCTGAAGGAGTTCGGCCTCGACCACGGGATCAACTACGCGACCGAGAACTTCGCCGAGCGAACCCGCGAGCTGACCGACGGCCGCGGCGCCGACCTGATCGTCGACTCGGTCGGCGGCCAGACCCTGGTCGACGGCATCACCGCGCTCGCCTACCGCGGGATCCTGGTCAGCGTCGGCGTCACGGGCCGCGCCGGCTCCGGCGTCGAGGCGCGCGACCTGTGGGCGCAGAACAACACGCTGCGCGGGGTCTTCCTCGGCGGCGCGATGATGGCCGAGCTCCCCCGCGTCCACGCGATGATCGCCGACCTGTTCGACCGGGTCGCGAGCGGCGAGATCCGCGTCGTGATCGACCGGACCTTCCCGCTCGCCGAGGCCGCGCAGGCGCATGCGTACATCGAGAGTCGCCAGGCGTTCGGGCGCGTTGTCATGGCGCCGTAGCGGCGCTGAGTACGCTCTGCGCGGCAGGAATCAAGACGAGGAGGGACCCTTGCACCAGACCGCGCTCACTTCGACACGCCCGCGCGCGCGGATCACCATCGCCACGGCGCTCGCGCTTTGCGCTGCGGCGGCCTTCGCCGCCTCGGCCGGCGCGGCAACCGACGAGCCGGTCAAGGGCCCGAAGGGCGCCGCGTTCTACACCCCGCCGAAGCACATCTCCAAGGACCCCGGCGATCTGATCTGGCAGCGCAAGGCGAAGGGCCTGATGGCGGTCGACGGCGCGAAGTCGAACACGCTCGTCCTCTACACCACGGCGACCGAGCAGGGCAAGACGGCCGCCGTCTCGGGCGCGGTCAGCATCCCGAAGGGCAAGCCGCCGAAGCAGGGCTGGCCCGTCATCTCCTTCGCACACGGCACGACCGGAATCGCCGACAGCTGCGCCCCTACCCGGATCGCGGCCGACAGCCCGATGGCGGGCGGCGTCACCTACCTCGACCCGCAGGTCGAGGAGTGGGTCGACGCCGGCTACGCGGTCGTGCGCACGGACTACCGCGGCCTCGGAACGCCCAAGGAGGTCCACCAGTACCTGATCGGCAAGCCCGCGGGCCGCAGCGTCGTCGACATCGTCAGCGCCGCCCGGGACCTCGGCCTCGACATCGGCAAGAAGTACCTGATCGCCGGCCACTCGCAGGGCGGTCACGCCGCGCTGTGGGCAGCGGGCCCCGACGCGCAGAAGTTCGCGCCCAAGCTGAAGCTCCGCGGGACGATCGCCTACGCGCCCGGGTCGCACATCGCCGAGCAGGCCGACCTGCTGCCGGCGCTGACCTCGCCGAGCGGGCTGAGCGCGCTCGTCGCGCTGATCATCCGCGGCGCCGAGGCTGAAGTCGCCGCAGATCGACGTCCCCGCAGATCCTCTCGGACCCGGCGCTGGCGCTGTACCCGACGATCGACCAAGGGTGTCTCGACCAGCTGGGCCAGCCGGACTCATACGGCGGCATCCCGCCGTCGGAGATGCAGCGCGACGGCTCCGACCTGAGCCCGCTGCTCGACGTCCTCGCCAAGCAGAACCCGGCCGTCACCACGAAGGCGCCGATCCTGATGCTCCAGGGCACCGCCGACTCGACGGTCTTCCCCGCCTACACCGACCAGCTCAACGACGAGCTCGTCGCCCTGGGCGACCAGGTCACCTACTCCAAGTACGAGGGCGTCGACCACGTCGGGATCACCTCGGCGGCGGAGGATGAGGCGCTGGCGTTCATGGAGGAGCGGCTGCCGCCGGGGTGAGGCTCGCCGTCGCACGTCGAGCTCATCCTCCTCCCTCCTCCGGCGGGGGTTCGATCCGGCCGAGCAGCTCCCGCAACCGCGCCGCGATATCCGGCCGCTCCGACTCCAGCGCGTCGATGGCGTCGCGGATCGCGGCGGCGGCGACCCGCGGGCTCGGCCCGCGAGGTCGTCGCCGCCGGTCTCGTGCCATCCGCGCCGGTCATCGCCGCCGCCGCTTGACGTCGTCGTCGCCGGGCTCGATCTTCGTGTCGAGCTCCGAGAGCTCGGCCCGGTACTCAGCCGGCGCGTCGCGAAACCGCTTCGCCCGCTCGCCCGACGCCCGCAGCGCCGCTCGCGTCCCCGCCGGCGAGGCGTCGAAGTCGAACTGCTTGCCGCGGTCGGCGATCCCGAGCCGCTGCGACTCGGCCCACGAGTCCTGGTTCGCGCCCAGGTAGATGAACTCCCAGCCGCGCTTCTCGCGCTCGTGGATCAGCTTGCGCACGTCGCGGGTCGAGGTCTCGCTCGAGTTCTCGAGCCCGTCGGTGAGCACGACGAGCATCGCCCGGTCGCCCTTCTTCACCCGCTTGTCCATCGAGCGGATCGTCCGGACGACGGCGTCGTTGAGCGGCGTCGCGCCGCGCGGCGGTAGTCGTCGGGGCCGAGCGTGTCGACCTCGGCGACCGGGATCGACTCGAACTTGACCCGGACCGCCGGATCGGATCCGTGCAGGTCGAACATGCCGAGCGTCGCCAGCACCTTGGTCCCGTTCTGGTCGGCCGCCAGCTTGGCGACGAACTCGTTGATCCCGCCGACCACCGCCGGCTCGTTGCCCGACATCGAGCCGCTCTCGTCGACCAGCAGGCCGACGTGGAGGGTGTCGTGGTTTTCCTTGGCGCCCTTTGTCTTGCTCATCGCGCTCCCTTCGTTGTGATGAGGGAGCAGTCGGGCGCCAGGCCCGGTAGCTGACGTCAGGCGGTCGCGGCAGCCGGCAGCGGCAGCACGCGGTCGAGCAGAGCACCGGCGGGGCGCGCCTCGATCGCGGGCCCGAGGTCCTCGCGGTAGGAGAGCAGCGCCAGGCTGGTGACGATCATGTAGTCCGCGGCGTTGAGCTCGTCGGAGTTGAGCACCCCGGACTCGACCCATGCATCGATCCGGTCGAGCATCGGCGGCAGCTCGGCCAGCATCTCTGCCTCGTTGTCGGGATTGGCGCTGAAGACGAAGCGAGCGAAGGCGTTGGTGCCGATCCATCGGATCGTGTCGTTGTGCCAGAGGAGCGGACCGAGACGGCCGTCGGCACCGCGCTCGTACATCGCGTCGCGACCGTGAAGAACCGCGGCCATGCCGAGTCGCCGGGCAGCCATCTGGAAGGTGTCGTCGCCCCAACGCTCTGCCGCCTCGACCTCGGCTCGGCGCTCCGGGTCGGAGGGAAACAAGGGCGGCTCGGGCTGCAGCTCGTCCAGCCGACGGGCGATCGTGCGATTGGTCTGAATCCGCTCGTCGCCAATCCGAATCGCCGGGACCGTGCCCATTCGGTCGGCCATCGCGATGGCAGCCGTGGGCTTTTTGTCGCCGAACATCCGCTCCTCACCCTTGCCCGGAAAGCCGCGCATGCGAACGCTCATCGAGTGCATCCCCGGCCACAGGTCCACGCGCCGGTAGGGGATCCGCTTGTGCTCCGAGCATCAGCTCGCCCGTGCGACAGGCGTGCGAGCCGGGGATCGCGTAGAGGGTCGCCTCGGGTGCGTCGCCGGCCATGGCCGATCCTCTCACGAGGACGCGGGGAGCCGTCAACCGCGCCGGGCCTCGACCTCCACCGCGACCGCGTGCTCATAGCGCTCGCGAAGCAGCACCGGCGCCGCTCGGCGACGCGTCAGAAGCACGCTCGCCGGCACGACCAACCGGCATGACGCACCCCGCCCTCTACATCAGCCGCGACCCCGAGTACGACTGGCTCAGCGCGCTCGAGTTCGGCCGCGTCCCCGACGGCCAGCACCCCGGCTGCTGGCGGCCCGTCGACGAGCATTTCGCCTACTTCGTGCCCCGCCGCAAGCGCCACCCGCGCGGCTTTCACGTCCTCCACTTCGACGACTTCGATCCCTACGCGCCCGAGGTCGAGGCGATCTGGGACGGGCCGCGCTTCGCCGCGCCGCTGCTCGGCCTCGACGCGGCGACCGCCGGCGAGGTGATCGTCGCCGCGCAAGGCGCACCTCGGCGACGAGCCCACGATCAACCGCGTCTACTTCGGCTCGGCGACCCAGACGAGCGGCGAGGACGCGATCGGGCTGTGGCGCTGCTGCCTCGAGGCCGGCGACGCGAATGGCCCACTTCGCGCTCGGCTACACGCTCTACGAGCTCGGACGCCACCGCGAGGCCTACGCGCACCTGCGCCACTACGCGGAGATCGCCCCGTACGGGCCGTGGAACTGGTGCTGGCTCGGCCGCGCGGCTGCGGCGATCGGCGAGCGCGTCGAGGCCGAGCGCGCCTATCGCCGCGCGCTCGAGCTCACCGCCCGCGGCGGCCAGGCCACCGACGCCGCGGAGCTCCTCGCCGAGCTCACCTCGGAGGGCCACGGCGTCGGGGCTCGGACGACGACATCCCGTTCTGAGGCACATGGTGAAGCTCTGGCTCGACGATCTGCGCGAACCACCCGACGACTCGTGGATGTGGGCGCGCACCTACGAGGAGGCCGAGCTGGCGATGCGCTCGCTCGAGGTCATCGAGGCCTCGCTCGACAACGACCTCGGCGACGGTGAGCCCGAGGGTCGCAAGCTCGTTCTATGGATGTGCGAGCACGACGTCTGGCCGCGCGAATCGATCGCGATCCACAGCGCCAACCCGGTCGCGAGCGAGTACATGGTCGGCTGATCGAGCGTTACGGGCCGTATCGGCGAGTCGCCGGCCGGCCGCGGTTCGAGCGCATGGCCCCTTAACGTCCGGTCATCGTCAGAAACTCCTCCGGCCCCACGACTTAACGGGTATCGAAGCGATCTCTGATACAAGAGCTAGCCTGCCCGCCCCGCGTCAGGAAGTCGCGGGCGGCGGCGACTTAACAGGCATCGAAGCGAAGACGTGTCAACCGACGATTTCAACTGCTTGAGCGAGAGCGAGCTCCAGAGGCTCAGCTCCGATGAGCTCATCAAGTACATCCGCGAGGCCACCGACGCCGGCCGCGCCGACTGCGCGCAGACCGGGCTGGCGATTCTGTGCTGGCGCCACTTCGACGACGTCGTGCGCCGGATCAGCATGCGCGTGCCGCGCCGAGCACGTCGAAGACCAGGCGATGACCGTGATGCTGGCCGCGATCAAGTCCGCCTTCGACGGCACCTCGATCGGCGAGTTCAGCGTCTGGCTCAACCGGATCATCGCCCGCCGCGGGATCGCCGACTTTCACCGCGACCGCGAGGACGATCCCAAGCTCGGCCCGCTGCCGACCGAGCATCAGGGCGAGGAGGAGATCTGGGGCGAGGAGCCGTCGGAGGCGGACGAGAGCGGCGCGCGTGGTCGTACAGTCGGTGATCGACGAGTGCCTCGAGGCGCTCAGCGATGCGCACCGCGACGTGGTCGAGCTCAACGTGTTCCAGGACCTCGACGCGGCGGAGACCGCCGAGCGGGTCAACGAGGCGCATCCCGGACCTCGACCCGCCGATGAGCGAAGCCAACGTCCACAAGATCGTCAGCCGCTTTCGCAAGTGCGTGACGCGAGAAGCTCGAAGACGACGACCACCCTGACGATGGCCGACGACGTCCAGAAGCTGCTCTCGGAGTACATCGCCGAGCACCGCGCCGGCGGCGAGGCCGACCCGCTCGCCTACCTCGATCGCGCCGACGAGGCCGACCGACGCCGAGCTGGCGGCGCTGATCGACGCGCTACCTGGCGCGCTCGCCGGGGCGCGACTGGGACGCCGGGCGCTTACTCGGGCTCGGCGGCCGAGCGGGTCGCCGAGAGCGTCGGGCGCTCGCTGATCGGCGCCGCGGGCCTGTGGCCGGCGGTCCTGCCGCGCCTCCGCAACCAGGCGCGCCTGACCCGCGCGCAGGTGGTCGAGCGACTGAGCGCCGCGCTCGGCGCCGCCGGCAGGAGGCCAAGGTCGGCGGCTACTACCACGAGATGGAGCACGGCGACCTCGACTCGCGGCGGGTGTCCGAGCGGGTGCTGGCGGCGCTCGGCGAGATCTACGGGACGACGGCCGAGAAGCTGCGCGAGATCGGCGAGCCGCTGGGCATCGGGGCGCCGCCAGCGGCCGGGGCGCCGGCGCCGGCGATGACGCGCACGGCGACGCCCGATCCGGCCTACGCCGCCGAGGATCGCGAGGAGCTCAGATCCGAGCCGGTGGCGCCGGCGGAGGAACGGGACGAGATCGACGAGATGTTCACGGGCGGCCCTTAGCGGGCCGTCCGTTTGTTTGTGGCGCGGGCCGTCAGCCTCGACGCCGACGCGGCCGACCTACCTGGCATGACCTACAAGCGGCCACGCGCCCGTTCCTGCTGTTTCGATTCGCCCTCCGCGAGGGCGACTTCCGCCTCGCCGAGCTGATCGCGCGGACGCTCTGGCGCCGGCGACGACGACGCCGCGAGCGCGACGCCACCGCAGCGACTAGGATCGAGGCGATGGAGGAGATCGAGCGCCGCGCCGAGTCGATCCTCGCCGAGCTCCCCGACTACGTCTGGGACGGCGACCGCCCGCCGATCCCGGTCGAGGAGATCGCCGATACCCACTTCGGCCTCTACGTCCGCGACGTCGCGCCCGCCGAGATGCGCGAGGCGCCCGGCTGTCCGCCGCTCGGCGCCGGACGAGACGCTCAGCGGCCTCCTGCTCCCCAGCCTCGGCCAGATCTGGGTCAACGCCGACGAGGCGGTCCAGTGGCCGCCGCGGCGTCGGTTCACGATCGCCCACGAGCTCGGCCACCACGTCCTGCACCGCACCGGCCAGCAGTCGCTGTTCTGCCGCAAGGCGGTCGTCGACCCCGAGGACAAGCCGGCGACGACCCGCCCGCCGATCCCGGTCACCGAGCAGGAGGCGAACGCGTTCGCGGCCGCGCTGCTGATGCCGGCGCCGCTGGTCGAGCGCTACTACCGCGCAGACCGGCGGCAACTTCGAGCAGCTCTGCCTGGTCTTCAAGTCGAGCGGCGCGGCGATGGGGCGGCGGCTGCACGCGGTGATCTGAGCCATTCGGTCTATTCGGTCGGCGCGGGCCCGCCGTCCACCCGCACCGACTTGGGATCCTTGCGTTTCAGCACCGCATCGATCGCGCCGGGCCTCATCCCGAGGCCTCGGCGCTCACATTCCGCGACCAGTCCCTCGGGCGATGCGACCTCCAGCACCTCCGCCCGATGGTCGATCGCGAGGTCCTCGATCAGCCGGCCGTAGCCGGACTGACGCGACGCCCCCAATAGCGCGAGGCCGATCGGCCTCGCGTACTGGGCGCGAAAGCCCTCCTCGTGGACGTGGACGCGCCCCCACGCTTCCGCGACGCCAATCACGTACAAGCTCTGGGCAAGCAGCGGCTCCCAGAACTGCGATTGCGTCGCGCGACATGGATGCAGCACGTAGAGGCCGCAGGTGCACTCGCCGGCAGGTGTCGCGGCGTCCGGCGGGTGGACCGCCCTCCCACCAGCCTGACACTCGGCCCACGTGGACTCACCGTCCCGGCGCCACCGCCGATCACCGGAGCCGAGCCGAAGCGCTCCTTCCTCGTCCCTGCCCAGCCCCCACGTGCGCACCCCGATTAGCCGGCCGGGAACGCCAATCGGAGGCCCGACCGGTCGCTTTCTCGGCGACGGCGGCCGATAGGCCCTCATCGCCCCGCCCCCACCTTCGCGGGGGCCTTTCGCGGGCTGCGCGGCTTCGCCGGAGGCGCGGGCTGCGGCTGGTCCTTTTGCGGCCGCCGCTGCGGCTCCGGCGTCCTCGCGGGCTCGACGATGATCGTCCTGTACGGATCACTGAACGTCATTGCTACCTCCATCGGTACCGGCGTTGGCACCGTGCCTCGACCCGGAGGTCTCGGTCGGTTGCCGCGGTGTCGTCGGGCCGGATCCCTCAACCGCTCTTGATGGACAACTGCTGACCAGAGTAGTCGACGCAGGACACCAAAGCCTGACGGCGTGACCGCCCGACACCGTCCTCGAGCGTCAGTTTCGGGCTGCCCAGGGCGACCTTCCAAGGGTGCGTGACCACCTGTACTTCGCATATGGATCGAACCTGAACGACCGCGATCTGCTCTACCGCTGCCCGCAAGCGCGCCCCGTCGCGCCAGCACGCCTGGAGGGCTGGCGCCTGGTGTTTCGCCGCGTCGCCGACATCGAGCCGGCCGCGGGTCGGGTCGTCCCCGGTGCGCTTTGGAAGCTCAGCGATCGCGATCTGGCCAACCTCGACAGGTATGAGGGCGTTCCTTCTCATTACGTCCGTCGTTCGGTGGTCGCGGCCACGGCTGTAGGCCCTACCAGCCCGATCACCTACGTGATGGCGCGAAGTGATCGCGAGCTCCCACCGCCTGACTCCTATCTGCGGTGCATCGAGGAGGGCTATCGCTACTGGTCCTTGCCGCTCGATGAACTCGAGCGCGCGGTGCAGGACGCCCACGCAAGGATGCCGCGGCCCCGGCCGAGACCGACGCCGCCGAGCTTCGCCGGTGAACCGCGTAACGGGACACCGGCCAGCGGCCGACGTCAGGTCGGGCGCGACTGGAGCGACTAACCAGGAGTGAATGACGATCTCGACGAACTGACCGGCGACGATGACCCGGAGCTGACGCCCAGCTGGCGGGCGACGATCCGCCGCGGCCGGCTCACGCTCACCAGCTGGGCGCCGTGGGTGGTCACCGGCGGGCCGCTCGGCAACCTGCTCCCGGCCCGGGCCCGGGCCGGGGTCACGATCGCCGACCTCACCCCGCACGGCACCGACAACAGCGAGATCAGCGTCCGCTACCTCGCCCGCGCCGAGCCCGCGGAGGAGGCACAGGAGGTCCTGCTCGAATGGGCCCAGCAGGTCGGCTACCGACGCGTCTGGCTGCCCGACTGCATCCTGGTCGAGCTCGATCCCGACCCCGATCAGCTGACCACGGTCGGAGTGCGCTGCGACGTCTGCCGTGCCCGGTGGGCCGACGGGACGCCGGAGTTCTGGCTCGGCGTTCGCGAGGCCAAGGTGTTCCCGAGCTGGTGTCCGCTGTGCGGCTGCGAGATGGCGCAGTGGACGAGCCAGCCCGAACCCGCCGCGCGCCGAGGCTCGGGCCGAGCGACTCGATTGGACCACGTCAGATTCCCGGCCCCGCCGGCGACAGGAGAAGACATGACACTTCAGCCGCACCCCAACAGCCCGCGCCGACCCTCGACTCGCTGCTCGTCCGAGCCGTTGCGGATCGGCGAGCCCGACATCGTCGGAGCGCTGGCCGTCTTCCCGATCTTCGGCGCCGCACCGCAGGACCGAGTACGTCGCGTTCGCCGAGGCCCGCGGCCGCGGCTTTCGGATCGGCGAGCTCGACGGCCATGCCTCGGTCAACGACCTCTTGGTCGAGAACCCGACCGACTCCAACGTCCTGCTCTACGAGGGCGAGGAGGTGCTCGGCGCGCAGCAGAACCGCACGTTCGACGTCTCGGTGCTCGTCGGCGCCGGCTCCAAGCTGAGCGTTCCCGTGAGCTGCGTCGAGGCCGGGCGCTGGGACGGCGGGCGCCATCGCGAGGAGTTCGACGCGGCGCCACAGGCCGCCTACCCCGAGCTGCGCCGCATGAAGTCGATGCAGGCCCGGGCGCGGGTTGCGGCGGGACACGAGGCCCGCGCGGACCAGGGCGCCGTCTGGAACGAGGTCGCATCGAAGGCCGCCCGGATGGGCATCAGCTCCGCGACCGGTGCGATGCACGACATCTACGAGGGCCGTCGCGACCGCCTGGCCGAGATTCGCGACGCGATCCAGCTTCACGACGGCCAGCTCGGCGCCGTCGTCGCGATCGACGGCGAGATCCAGGTCATGGACCTGGTCAGCCGGCCGGCGACCTTCGCGGTCCTGCACGGCCCGCTGGTCCAGGGCTACGCGCTCGACGCGCTCGAGTTCAGCGGGCCGAAGGCGCCGGACGCGCCCGAGCCCGAGACCGCCCGCGGCTTCACCCTGCTGGTCACCGACTGCACGCCCGACCAGCGCGCCCGCGGCGTCGGCCTCGGCGAGGGCCTCTCCTTCGCCGACCACGGCGTCTGCGGCACCGCCCTCGCCCACGAGGGCGAGCTGATCCAGCTGACCGCGTTCCCGCAGGACCCGGAGCGGTCGGAGCGCGAGCGGGTGATTCGGACCGGGCGGGTGCGGCGGCCGTCGCGGCGGTCACGATTGCACAGGTCGAGATAGGGTCCGCCCAGTGCACTTCTTCACGGCCCAGTGGTCACGGGATACGATCGAGTGGAGTCGTCACCTGGCTGGCTGGCTGGCGGAGGACGTCGGGTGGTCGCTTCCTGACAGCCGGCGTCGCCCCTGGCGACTTCGTATACGTGCTGGGCCTAACGCCCGATCGTCAGCTGCTTCTGATCGGCCGCCTGGCGGTGGCGTCCGAAGCTCAGCTATTTCCAAACGGGGCTGACTTCGTCGCTTGCCTTGATCAAGCGCGGGCGGAGGACTACTTCGGCGAAGAGATCTACCAGGCGGACGATCCTCTCATCGCCGACCCGTCCTCCGACCTGACCGAAGTCCGCTTTGATCGCATCGTTCCCGAGCCAGTCGCCCGCTCGCTCCGGTTCCGGACTCGCGGGGCGGCCATTGGCCTCCGTTTCACCTCTCCGGATGTCTATGAGCTCGATCGTCAAACGATCAGGGCGGTTCGGCGCTGGACCCGCACATCCGCTGGCCGCCTTGACCAGCTCTTGTGAACCGGATTGGGTCCCACCGAGGCCTTGCGTGCCATTCCACCGGTCTCTAATCAGCGGAGTCTGCGGGCTCCGCAGCCGCGAGCACCGATTCTGCGATCTCCCCGAGCAATGGGCTCTGCGCCATGGACGCTGACACTTCATCAAGAAGCTCGCGACCGGGATTCCAAGCGCGGGTCAGGGCGGCTGCGGGTGCGGCCGTCCGTATGGCGAATCGTGAGCGGCACGCGCTCGACCGCCTCGTTTCCGAGGGGTAGACGATCAAGGCGTGGGGCAACTGAGGCGCCCCTAGGCCGGCGGCGTAGATGAACGTTTGGGCTATGTCGCCGGGGTCGAGCTTCTTGTTTGAGTAACGCTTGTACTTCGCATCGATCGGCACCCGCACGGCGCTGTCTCCGATCGTCGCCAGGGTGTCGGGGATGAGTCGCCGGTAGGGTCCACCGTCGCTCCGCCGGACTACGCTCGAGCTTGGCGTCTGAAAGTCGAGGGCGACACCCCAGTCGCCCACCGCTTCGACCAGCAGCCGAAAATCCTCGAACAGCGCGTTCATGTCGATGAGGAACGCGAAGCTCGCGTACCCCCGGCCGCGTACAGGTCATCGAGCCCACGGCTGCCTTCGAGGATCAGCCAAGCCAGGTCATGTGCCCGCTCGTAGCGACGATTCAACCGGTCATATTGGATTCGACGCCGCGGCAGCCGAATGTGTCGGGCATCGCGAAAACGTCGCTGAGCATCGCCCGCAGCCTGGTCGCCCGGCGACGCACGTTGGTGTCGTCAGCTCGGTTCGCACAGCGTTCCGTCGCCGCGAGCAGCAGCTGATTGTCGAAAATGTCCGCCGTGCGTTCGTCGAAGCGACACTCGAGGCGGTCGAGCCGGCCGAAGCGCCGGCGTAGCTGGCGGTCGCGAAGTAGTCGTCCACGCAATACGCGCAGAGCCTCCTCGTGCTCGACGTAGGCGTTGCGCAGGCCGGCCCGGGTGATCACCTCGGTCGCCTGCACGAACAGCAGCGCGACGAGGTCGAGTAAGTGCTCCCCGGCAGCGCGAGGTCGTGCTCGCTGTCGAGAGTCTCTAGCGCATCCAGCCCGGTGGTCCAGTCCAGCATCCTCAGCACCCCGAGGTGCTCGCCCGCCAGCTTCGGCACGATCTCGAGTCGAACGGCGACTGAGCTGCAGCACGCCGACCCAGGATCGAGCCGTCACTCGCACGCCGTCCACGAGCTCGTCGACCTCGAGCCGAGGACCAGGTCCCGGCCTAAGCCGCTCGCACAGCCGGCGATCGTATCGTCCAGAGTGAGGCCACGAAGCTGCTCCCACTCGGTCATTCGATGAGGGATCCGGCCCCTCGCACCGTCACGCGCTCTCGTCCGACACGGCCGCACTCGCCGAGAATCGCGTGGCCAGCGCCTGCACGAGTTCGTCGGGGTCCGAGAGGATCTCGTCCTTGAACGCTTGGGCTTCGACGTCCACGATCGCCGGACCGAGGATCTCCACCAAGCGGCCGTACTCCTCGTAGCAGTACTCCTGGAGCAGCGGCACGATCTCAAGGCGAAATATGCGCGCGAAGTCTGCAATCGCTTCGGCGACCGGCGTGCCACCAGGCATCAGGTATGCGTGGCCGATCTGCTTCTCGCGTCCGGCCACCCGAGCGACTTCGCGGTTGAGGCCGGCGAGGAAATCCGCGAGCTTGAGCGGACCGACCGCCTGCTCAATCGGTTCAGGGTCGGGCATCAGTTCGACGAACGCGAAGCGACGGCGTAGCGCGACGTCCATCAGAGTGATCGAGCGGTCGGCTGTGTTCATCGTGCCGAGCACGAACACGTTCTCGGGCACGGGGAAGCGTTCCTTGCTCTGAGGCAGCGTCACGGAGAGGCCGCGCTTGTCGACCTCGAGGAGGGTGATGAGCTCACCGAAGACCTTCGCCACGTTCGCGCGATTGATCTCGTCGATGATGAGCAGGTGAGCGTTCCCGTCCGGGTCCCCCTGAGCCGCCGCGCAAATCCTCTTGAACAGCCCGTCTTCTAGTCGAAGTGAAAGCACTCCCGCACCGCATCCGGCGCCGGCCGATAGCCCTCGACGAAATCCTCGTACGCATACGAGGGATGAAACGTCGTAAAGGCCCACCGCCCGAGCCCGGCACCTTCTTCCACTAACTCGACCGCGCTGGAATCCTTCTCACTCAGCTTGACCAGATGCGCTCAGCCTCCGCCGGTGCCAGCGCGAACAGTGTCCCGCGGAAGCCGTACACAACCGGTTCAGATTGTGAGAGCCGTGGATCTCCGATCAAATCCTGGTAGCTCAGGCCTTCACTCAACTTCGCAAGCGGCTCGAGTCCGATCGTCGGAGCGCTCTGGCCCTCGAGGGTGCCGAACGAGCGACTGACGCGCGCCAACGCCACCAGGCGCTTTGTTGGGGTGGACTCGTAGCCAAACACGAGGTCTCCCGCGCGGACCTTTGGATAATTTCGCTGCAGGCGTCGATATTCGTAGTCCACACCCCCGTCCTCGAACAGCCGATCCCAGCGCCAGTTCTCGCCGGGACTAGCAACCACTAACCACGCCTGCTCCTGAATGCCACCGCCCCCGAGTTCACGCTCTGCGGCGTCGACGCTCGCCTCGCCAGTTAGCAGGGCGGCTGCCGACGGGTCGCCCGCGTTCTTGCGAAGCCACCACGCCGCAAACCTGCGCGCGTGGAACGTCTTGCCGGTTCCCGGAGGTCCGTAAAGGACGACTTGACGCTTGGCCATCAGGGCCTCTTCCAGCTGGAGGTAAAACGGGTCAATTTCGGCCTCGTCGTCGCCGTCGGCGCCGCCCTCGATCAGCTTCCGCTGCTTGAGCGTGACCTTGTCGACCGTGCTGAGCCAGGCGCCCTGCTGCGGGATGTCTCTCGCGTAGCTCTCGTCCCAATCGAGCCAGATCAGGTGCCGGTAGGTTTGCCGCCTTGCGTCGTACTCGTACACCGGCTCCCGCACCGTTCCCACCGCGAGGATCTTGGACTTCCCTTTGTTCGCCACGACGCGGTCTCCAGGTCGCAACTCCATCAGCCTCCACAGTTCATTGGCCTTCTTGCTGATCACGTGGGGCTGTTTGTTGTACTCGGCCGCGTAGGCGCGGGAATAGGACTCTCGGAACTCCTCCTTGCTGCCGAACTCACGGAGATCCCCGATCTCGTCCCAGCCCACGGCGATGAAGCCTCCGTCGCGGCACTCGGGCCAGTACACCGCCTGGCGGCCGGGGGAAATCTTCACCCAGGTCGCCGCGGCCTCTGGTGGGAAATGCCGGTACAGAAAGCGCTCGAGCTCATTCGTCGATCGATCTGTTGAACCTAGGCGCCGAGTTCGGCGAGCAGGGCCGCGTTCAGCGACACGGCTCCCAGCGAGGTGTCGTTGGCCTCCGGCCGGCCGAGGAGATCGAGAAAATGCCGGAGGTGCGCTCGCGACGCGATCGGCAGCACCTGGTTCGGAAAGTAGACGTGAAGGGTCTTGACGAGCAGCGCCTGACCGGACTTGAGACGTCGACAGATCCTCGATCGT
The DNA here is from genome assembly GCA_963828755.1 of uncultured Solirubrobacterales bacterium. GTDB lineage: Bacteria > Actinomycetota > Thermoleophilia > Solirubrobacterales > 70-9 > WHSW01. The sequence continues at coordinate 35,919 of CAWHFY010000006.1, forward strand.
TGACCAGTCTTCCTGTGAGGCTGCTTGCAGCGCCTCGACGAACTCCCCACGAACGGCCGTCCACGCCGCCTCCACGGAACCGAACGCAGCCTCGTCGTAGTGCCACCCATCGGCGCTCTTGCGCTTGTAGATGATCAGCTTCCCGGCGCTCCCGCCCTTGATCGAGCCAAGGTGGACTGCCTTGAACTCCAGCCACCGACAGTAGGTCTGACTCGAGTCGTCCTGACCCACGGCGTAGTCCGTCAGGTCCATCTCCGACCAAGCGTCGAGTGGAAAGCGCTCGAGTAACTCCCGTCGCTCCTGCTCGCCCAGTTCGAGATGTTCGCGATCTAGGCTCGCGTCGTAGGCGGCCAGAGCGACCTGCACCTGCTCGCCAGAATTACTCACGCGGCCACGACGCTCGTGCGATCGCCCTCACACAAGTTGAAGCTATCACTGACTCGACCCGGCATCCTGGCCAGGTTGGCATACCGGGCTGGGGCGGGGTCGAACGACGGCTGACCGGGATTCAGGTCGACGCGACCGCGTTCCCTAGCACCGCCATCCAACACACCACGCCGAGGTCGTCGGCGGTGATCTCCGCCGGAACAGGCAGCGGCTCGACCCGGCGCAGGCCGAAGGCCTCGACGACGGCGAGGATCTCGGTCGCGGCCTCGTCGCGGGTGATCTCGGCGTCGTCGAGGCGGGCCTGGACCTCCCGAGGGCGCGCCGGACGGCCGAGCTGCGCTCGACCGAGAGCGCGTCGGTGCCTCCTCGGCGCGCTCGCGGCTCGGCAGGGCGACGCTGGGATCGCGCAGGAGGTCCAGCGCCCAGCGCTGGCGCGGCGCCGATCGGCTCTTGCTCGTCGCGCAGGTCGGCGCGCGCGTTGTGCTCGTCGACGATGTCGGCGGCCGCCGCTGCCACGCCGCGTCGAGGTCGACGTCCCCGACGCGTCTGGGACCGGCTCACCGCCGGTCGGGTCGATCCGGCGCAGGATCTCGAGGTCGTTCGCGCTCGAGCTCGCCGGCCGCTCGAGCTCGACGTAGCGCCAGTACCGGTGGCCGTCGCTCGCGCCGGGCATCGGCGGTGTCCGCGTCGCGAAGAAGACTCCCGGCGCGCCGCGCGAGCGGCCCGCCGCGGTCTGGCGGAAGCAGGCGCCGACCCCCCACGGCAGGCTCCGGATCCGCGCGAGCCTCGCCCTCGCGCGATCGCCCGGTCGATCAGGCGGCGAAGCTCCTCGCCGATGAAGGCGCCGGATTCCTGCTCGGCCTCGTCGAGCAGCTCGTCGTCCCCGGCCGCGAGACGCTCGGCGAAGTTCGCGCAGCTCCGCCTCGATGCCCCTCGATCACCTCCGACTCCATCCCGTAGACGCCGCGGCGGCCTTGATCTTGGCCTGGATCGTCGCCTCGAGCCCGAGCAGGCGCTCGAGCTCGCCCGGCTTCGGGCAGCATCGTCGTCAGGTAGACCTCGTCGTGGGGACTGCGGCAGGCGGATCACGCGCCCGTTGCGCTGGACGACCCGCTGCGGGTTCCACGGCATGTCGTAGGAGATGACCGCTTGGGCCTGCTGGAGGTTCTGGCCCTCGGAGAGGACGTCGGTCGAGAGCAGCAGGTCGACCTCGCCGTCGGGCGGCTCGTAGTCCGGGTGGACGACGGTGTCAGGGGCAAAGCGGCCGAGCGCCGCGGTGCGCTCGTCGGGCGTGGTCTCGCCGCCGATCACGACGACCCGCTCGCGCCCGCCGACCAGCTCCGGCAGGTTCTCGTCGAGGTAGCGGACCGTCGCGCCGAAGGTCGCGAAGACCGCGATCTTCCGGGCGGGGGAGTTCTCGAGCAGCTCCAGCAGCAGCTCGAGCTTCGGGTCGTGGCTCGACGCCCAGCTCGGCCAGCTTGGCGTGCAGATGACGCCAGCCGGTCGCGGTCGGCGGCCACCGCGTCGCCGAAGCTCGGGATCGAAGTCCTCGCCGAGGGCGACCCTCCACCGTCTCCAGCCTCTCCTCCAGCCACTCCGCGAGGCCGGCCGTCGCCGACCTCCTCTGCCGCCGCTTCGCGCAGCTCTTCCCCGGCCAGGACTTCCCCCTCCTCCCAGGCGGCGAGGAACAGCTCGTGCGCACGGATCATCCGCTCGACGGTCTCCAGGCAGGCGCGCCAGCAGGACTCGAACCGCTTCAGCAGGCCCGACTTCAGCAGGCCCGCGAGCTGCGCCTCGGCGGTCTCTTCGTCCTCGGCTGAGTTCGAAGGCGCTCGGGCGGTAGCGCGCCATCGTCAGCTCGTCGATCTCCTCGGCGATCGCCTCGAAGAGCCCGGGATGGGCCGCGTCGAGGTCGTAGCGGTGGGTGTGCAGGATCGGCTTCGGGAACGGACCGGGGTCCCGTCGGGAAAGGTCGCCCCCTCGTAGGAGCGCTCGATGAACGCCCGGTCGCGGCGCACGCTGACCGCGTCGGCGAGCGGGAAGAGCACGTCGGGGTCGAGGTTCTCCGGGTCGCGTCTCGTTCGCGCCGGCGGCGAGGAACAGCTCGCGGACCGAGTCGATCCCGATCGCGCTGAACGCCCGGTCGTGGCGGGCGAACAGCATCACCAGGTTGTAGAGGTCCCAGAGCCCGTTGTTGATCGGCGTCGCCGTGAGCAGGACCAGTTCCTTGCGGGATCCCGCCGAGCAGCCGCTCCATCGCCCGGTACCAGGTCGTGTCCTCGTTGCGCAGCGCGTGCGCCTCGTCGACGAGGACGAGGCGGTAGGCGTCCTTGCCGATGTCGAGCACGCGGCGGGGATTCGAGCGCCTCGGGGACGAGCTGCTCGTCGCTCGGCGAGCTCGTTGAAGGAGATCACCTGGGCGGACAGCTTCGCCTTGCGCGATCCGCTCTTCCCAGCTCTTCTTCAGCTGCGCCGGAGTGACCACGAGCGCGTAGACGCCGTCCTCCTCGGTGCGCTCCTCGATGAAGGCGAGGCCGATCTCGGTCTTGCCGGTGCCGACGCCGTCGGCGTAGATCGACGCCGTCGTGGCGCCGAGCGATCACCCGCGCTCGCTCGTAGCCGTCGCGCTGGAACGGCGCCAGCTCGAGGCCGGTGGGACGGGTGGCGCGCTGGGGCTCGTCGGGCTCGGGCGCGTGCAGCTCGAGCAGCGCGCGCAGGTAGACGTCGCGGGGGTCGACCAGGCCGGGGTCGGGGAAGAGCAGCCGCGCAGAGCTCGTCGTCGATAGTCGACCCGCCTGGTCCCAGAGGCCCGTCGAACCACTCGAGCGCCTGCCGCGCCACGTTCGGCTGGTAGTGGGCGAGGCCGAGCTCGAGGTTGCGGTTGAGGCCCGCGCCGGTCAGGTTGGCCGAGGTGACCAGCGCGACCCGGGCGTCGTCGACGTCGCCGAACAGGTAGGCCTTGCCGTGCAGGAACTGCTGCGTGAACCGCCGCACCTGAGACGTCGGCCGGATCGAAGCCACGTCTCGACTCGCCGCAGCCTCTCGGCCGCGCGCGAGGGCGGGAAGCGGGAGAAGTCGCGCTCGTCGCGCAGGGCCTCGAGCTGGAGCGCGGAAGCGGTCGATCGGCGGCGGGGCGGCGCCGAGCCCGGGCTCGGGGGCGGCGCCGATCAGCAGGCGCACCGGGCGCTCGTCGAGCAACTCGCGCCAGCTGGTGGAGACCGCCGAGGTTGACGTAGCCGGTCGCGATCGCGAGGGGGTGCTTGGCGTCGACGTCTCCGACCAGGTAGGCGAGCGCGGCGCCGTGGCGGCGCTCGTCGTCGAGGTTGTCGAGCAGCTCGGGCCGACTCACGTCGCCGAGCTCCGCGAAGCGCTCGCGCACGGCCTCGCGGTAGGCCTCCGGCACCGCGTCGCCGGTGAAGTCGGCGAAGACGATCTCGAGCTCCTCGGTGGTCAGCCCCCAGGCGCGGGCCACCCGGGCGTCGATCTCGGCCCGCAGCCCCGCCCGCTCTTCCTCCTCCAGGGGTCCCCATTCCACCCCGGTGGCCTCGGCGAACTCGGCGAAGCGCTCGTCGGGGCAGGAGAGGCGAGCGGCGGTCGCCGCCAGGGCGGCGACGTCCTCCTCGTCGAGGGCCGGAAGGCGCAGCCCCTCGAGGATGAAGAAGTTGAGGTGGCTCTCGACGAAGCGACGCGCCTGCCAGTCGAAGGCGAGGCTGTTCATCAGCGCCAGGCACGCCGCCTCGGCCGCGGGTCCTCCTCGACGAAGACGAGGTAGGGCGCGGAGTTGACGAGGAAGTGCTCCGGCGGGACCAGACAGGCGAGCACGGTGCGTGAGTTGTCGCGGCTGCGTGACGTCGCGGAAGGCCACGCGAGCCGCGCCCGACCGTCCGCTCGACCGCGTGCCGCCGCGCTGCTGAGCGGCACCTTCGCCGCGAGCATCGATCCGCGCCCGGGCCGTGGCTTGCGCGCCTTCGCAAGCGCGGCTTCGTCGCGGCGGGCAGCACCGCTCGTCCGCGCCGTGCGGGTCGAACTGGTCGAAGCTCCGCCCTTCCAGAGAGGCCATCCCTCGCTCGGCGTCGCTCCCAGAGGCCGCGTCGTTCGTCTCGTGGAACTCCGCGACCGGGAAGCACTGCCAGCGTCCGCCGCCCGAGCGGAAACGGGCCGGCCGCGCCGCAGCTTCGCCAGCAGGTCGGCCTCCGCCTGGTCGGGGAGCAGCGGAACCTCGAGGTCGCGGCCCGAGCGCTCGCGTCGCAGGGTGAGGCCGGGCGACTGCGATCTGGCGCGCGAACTCGGCCGCCGACGCCGCCACTCCGGCGACCTCGAAGGCGTCTCGGCGTCGGCGCCGACGCTCGTTCGGCGACGAGCAGCGCGACGGTGTACGCGGCTCCGTATCGAACGCCCAGCGGCGCATGTTGAGGAGGAAGTCGATCCGCTTCGGAGCGGCGCTTCGCTCGAACAGCCATCGGCGGAAACTCGGCGGACCCTTGGCGAGGAAGACGGTGCGGGGAAGCACCACCCCGAGGCGCCCTCCGTTCGCGCAGCGAGCTCGCCGGTAGCGCTGGCAGAAGAACTTGTAGACGTCGGGATCTCCCGGCGCCGCCGCTGTAGCCCGCGTCGGGGCCGAGGTAGCCGCGCAGCGCGGCCAGCCGTTCGCTGCTCGCTCGCCAGCCGCTCGCGCGAGCTCGGGCCGTTCGCCGAGCAGCTCCGCGACCGCGGTCGCGTCGCGGCCGCCTCGGGCAGGCCTCGCAGCCCGGGCCGGTAGCGCGCGTAGAAGGCGAGCTCCTCGATCGTCACCTCCTCCCACGGCGGGTTGCCGACGACCACGTCGAAGCCGGGGTCCTCGCGGGCGAAGACCTCGGGGAAGGCGAGCGGCCAGTGCAGCGCCCGCTGCTCGGCGACCAGCGCGCTCCGCTTCTCGGCGAGCATGCTGGGCGTGCGCCCGTCGAGGATCTCCGCGCCGCGCTAAGCTCGGCCTCGCTCGCGGGCGCCGCGTCAGCCCGAGCGGCTCGGCGGTCCAGAGGTCGAGGAGCCGCTGCGCTCCCGCGACGTCCTGCGTGCAGCTCCTGCTCGACCGCGCGGCTGGCGTCGACCTCGTCCGGAGTGCGGTCGTCGATCTCGCGCAGCTCGCCGCCGCCTTGCCGGCGCCGGCGATCTCGGCTCGCAGGCTGCGTCTCCGAAGAGACGACCTGGTCCTGCGCTCGCCGGGCGGCTGATCGCCTCGGGCGGGCGACGCCGATCAGCGAGTTGCCGACGCGGACGTTGTGGTCGAGGTAGGCGAGCGAGAGGCCCGGGAACGAAGGCGCCCAGCCAGAGCGAGACCTTGGCGATCTCGGCGCCCATCGGCGAGAGGTCGACGCCGTAGACGCAGCGCTTCAGGACCAGCCGCTTCAGCAGCGCCGTGTCCTCGATCCCGAGCGCCGAAGGTGCCGCCGCCGGCGGCGCGCAGCTCGTCGAGCTCGCTCGCGCACCGCCGGCAGCGGCGAGCTCGCCGAGCAGCGCGGCGATCTGGTCGGCGAGCTCGTCGACGACCTCGACGAGGAAGTGGGCGCTGCCGCACGCCGGGTCGAGCACGTGGAAGTCGAACAGCTTCGCGCGCCGCCTCGGCGGGTCGTCCTCGGCCAGCTCGCGCACCTTCTCGAGGTGGCGCTCGAAGGCCGGCCGCACCGCGCGGCGGACGAGGTGGCGGACGAGCTCGGTGCGGGTGTAGTAGACGCCGCCGCCCTTGCGCCCGCCCTCGTTGGTGAGCCAGAAGCAGCTCACCGGCGCGCGACGTCGGCGGCTCGTCCGTCGTCGGCGGCGACGTAGCGGTCCGGCGCTGCGGTCGTAGCCGTAGTCGCGGTCGGCGACCGACGAGGCGCAGCGACAGCAGGCCCTCGTAGATGTGGCCGAGGTGGCCGATCTCGAGGCCGGAGAAGTCGACGCCCGTCCTCGCGGTCGTCCTCGGGTCGCGCGCGAGCGCGACGAGCGCCGGGCCGAGCGCGGCGTCGGGGATCGACGCGCCTCGAGGGTCGCCGCGCCGTCGAAGCCGTCGGCGGCGAACAGGTCGCCGTTGTAGGCGGGCACGCCCCAGGCGCGTCTGCCCGATGCGCATCGCCTCGACGAGCGCCGCGATGTCGTCCCAGAGCGACGTCGAGCGCGGAGTCGGCGCCGTCGCGCTCCTCGGCGGCCCGCTCGACGATGCGGGTCAGGCTGCGCTGCGCGTAGGTCGCGGTTCGCCATCGGCAGGTACCCGGCGCTCTCGGCGTAGAGCAGGAAGAGCGCGCGGAAGACGAACGTCAGCGCCGCGGCCTCGAGCTCGCGCTGACCGCGTCGTCGGCGAGGTCGCGGCCGTTCGCCGCGCGCCCAGCGACCGAGCTCGAGGCCGAGGACCGGCAGCACGTCCTCGCGCAGCGCCGGGTCGAGGCGCTGGCGCAGCTCCGCGCCGTAGTCGCGCGCCTCGGCCAGGAGCTCGTCGAACCCGCCTTCGGCGAGGTACGCCGGTGAGAGCAGCCCGAGCAGCGGCCGCATCTCGGCTCGAGCGGGGCGGCGTCGAGTTCGAGGTAAGCGGTCGCCTGGCCGGCCTGGTCCCCGCCGGCCGAGCAGCCGCATCCGCGAGCCGGCCGCGAGCAGCCCGTAGGCGGCGTCGTGGCGGTCGCAGGCGGCGAGCAGCGCGCCCTCTGGCAGACGGTCCTGCTCGTCGAGCCGGGCGAACTCGGCCGCCGAGCGCTTCGGGTGGATCACGATCACCGGCTTTCCGCCCGCGCTGGCCACCCAGCCGCGATCCTTCTGACGCTCGAGCTTGTAGCCAAGCTCGGCGAGTACATCGCGCCATTCCGACTTGCCGGGTGGCGGCGCCAACTCGGCGAGCTTCGTCCAGCGGTCCTGCTGAGGGAGTCGCCTGGCGAGGAGGTGCTCTGTGCCGATCCCGCGCACGGAAACCCCGGCGATTCGCTCCGAATCGAGACGCTCGATCTCCTGCGCGACGTGGCGGACGGCCTCCAGGTTGCCCATCTGCGCCGTGCGCTCGGCAAGGTCGCGCAAGCTCTCGGCACGCACGGTCCGCACCGGGCCGTCGCCCTGCGGGCCTGACCTTCAACCGACCGCCGCCGTCGGGGTCGTAGCGATGACCAACAGCGGCGTCGGTCCCGCCCTTGCTGCGCCGCTTCCACTGCGCCCTCATCGCCTTCTCGGCGTCGTCGCCGACTTGGGCGTACTCGACCCCGCTCAGCAGTCGGCTTTGTACGACGCCGTTGCCCTTGGCCCCGGAGTCCCGCGAGGCGTCGATCGAGCTCAGGTGCTGGAAGAGCTCTTCAGAGTTCACGGGCGCAGGCAGGCGGATTTCACGAAGGGCCGAGGCTATCCGAGGCCGCGGCGTTAGCGCCGCAAAGCCCAGTGGGGTCCGTGCAGGCATCGACGGGTTCAAGCCCGGCGCGACCCCACGCGCCCCCAGCGACTGCTTGCGCGGTCGTTACTGGGCCGCGACGCTGAACTCGTAGCGACGCTGCAGCGCCTGGCCGTGCTTGCGCAGCCATGCGGGCGCAGGCGGCGCGGTCCACTCATTCCGGAGCTCTGAATGTGAGATCGAGACGAAGCTGATCCGCGGGTCCGCAACGCGATTGGCGAACTCCTGAACTTCCGCCCGATGGATCAGACACGGCGCCAGCTTTTCGGCGTCCGACGGCTCCCAGTACAGGTAGGCGAGCGTGATCGGGCGCCGCCCGTACGTACGGCGTAATCCCAGGCAGTGCTTGACCAGCTGGGCAGCCTTCAGGTATCGATAACGCTCCGGATCGTCGACGAGTCGGTGGTATTCGTCACGCCAACTGCGATGCAAGTCTGAAACGGCGTCTGCGTATTCATCGCGGAATTCGGCCCGCTGCTTGCCGAAGTACTCGGTGAACTTCGACTCGACAGCGAGGATCTCGGTTCCCTCGACGAGGAAGTCGAGGGTTGGCGGGACGCGCGAGATGCCGGTCGGACATTCAGCCTCAAGCGAGCGATCTCCGTCGAAGGCCCGGCCCAAGAGCGTCACCCGGTCGGACCGGTTCAGGAAGGGCCCGAAGGTGTTCGCCGCGAGGGCGGCGGAGGAGTGCGGTGCGAAGAACTTTGCAGGGACGCCGCGTCGTCGCGGCTTCAGCTCCGATCCGCCCTTGTGCTCGAGGTCCGCGCGGACCGCACCGGCGACCTTGGCCGGAAAGCTCGGGAGCAGCGCGTCCTCGAACCGAGCGGCATATCCGCCCTTCAGCTTGCCTCCGGCACGCTTGAACGCCTCGGCGGCGGCCGCATTTGGCTTGATCGCCCGCTGCCGCGAGCCAGCGAGCAGAGGCAGACTGCCGCGAAGCGGAAGGTGGATCCAGCCCTCGACCCGCGCAAGCTCCTCGAGCCACTTGGGTGGCGGAGTGCACAGACCGATCGAGGCCGCCCGGGCGACCAGGGCGGCGATCAATGCATCCAATCCGTCGTGGGTTGCGAGGCACGCTTCGCGGCTCTTCGCGGGAAGCGAGAGCGCGGGAAGCTGCTTCGTGACCGCCGAGAGGATGGCCTTCCGCGCGCCCCGGTCGGCGGTCTTGTAGCCGCTCGCCGAGATTCCCCAACGTACGAGCGCACCGGCTGGGTAGACCTCGACAAACCGCTTCCGCCCCGTGCGGTCGATGTTCGCTTTGGACCAGCCATCGAGCAGCTGGGCGCAGCGCATCGCGGTCACGCCCAGGCGATCCGTCGAAACGCTGAGCGGCGGCCGGGTCTGAGCGACGATCCGGTCGGTCGCCCGATAACGCAATGTCGCACGGAAGGCATTCGACTCGCCCTGCGGGTCCGCCGGCCACGCGTTCGACGAACTGTACGCCGAGATCGCGTCGACGAACGCAGCCGGCCAGCCAAACGGTGCGTCGATCCCGACCTTCGTGCAACCGCTACCGAGCTCGCGGAGACGTCGGTCGTCGCATCCCCCTTCGATCGTGGCCGTCAGTCCGCACTCATCATCCTCGAGGATGCAGGCGAACGTGCCCTTCGCCGCAGCCGATAGGTCGATTCCGAGAGCCCGGCTCACGAGGCGCGGTCAGGCGAGGGGCATCGCCAGCGGACGTTCATGTCGAGCGATAGACCAAGCAGTAACAGTCGTAAATCAGTGGGCGCGACGAAGCCGCGCACACGCGCAGCCTACTCAACGGCGCCGGCCACGACCGGCGCGGGAGCGGCGACCGGCTGCGCCAGCTCGACGAACCGGCAGACGCCGTCGACGAGCTCCATCGCGTCGCAGGCTCGGGCAGTCGGCGTCGAGCAGCCGCGGGCTGTGGACGAGCACGGCGAGGCACTGCGCGCGCGAGACCGCGACGTTGAGGCGGTTGGCGTCGAAGAGGAAGTCGAGGCCGCGCGGGACGTCCTCGCCGGACGAGCAGGTCATCGCGTAGAAGACGACCGGCGCCTGCTGGCCCTGGAAGCGGTCGACGGTGCCGACGCGGACGCCGTCGGGCACGCGCTCGCGGATGCAGCGGACCGCGAGGTTGTACGGCGCGACGACGAGGATGTCGTCGCGCCGCGAGCGCGCGCGTCGCGCCCTCGTCGTCGGTGACGGTCGCGCCGGCGAGCAGGTCGCGGCAGGCCGCGGCGATCGCCTCGGCCTCCTCCGGGCTGGCCTGGCTGCGGCCCTCGTGCTCGACCGCGAGCGCGCGCAGGCCGGCGCCGGTGAGCGCGCCGGCCGCGCGTCGACGCGCGCGCTGCGCGCACGCGGCGCGCGAGTGCAGGCGCGCGTCGTAGCTGCGCTCGGAGACGAACGCGCAGACGTCGGGGTGCATGCGCCAGGTCTCGGTGAGCAGCACGCCGCGCTCGGGCGGGATCGTCGCTCGCGCCGTCGAGCAGGTGCTCGAGCACCGAGGCGCCCGAGCCGCCCGGGTGGTCGGCCTGGGTGACCTGCGGCAGCTGCTGCGGGTCGCCGAGCAGCACGACGCTGCGCGGCGGCAGTCGCGACGGCGACGGCGTTGGCGAGCGAGAACTGGCCCGCCTCGTCGATGAAGAGGAGGTCGAACGCGCTCGCGGTGCTCGCTCGCGCGCGAACAGCCAGGCGGTGCCGGCGACGAGCTGGTGGTCGGCCGTCGACGTCCGTCGTTGTCGTCGGTCGCGTCGATCAGGCCGTGCGCGCTGTCGTAGCCCGCGCCCTTGTAGACGCCGTCGAACGTCGACGCCCTGTCGCGTGCGCGCACGCTCGACCTCGCGCAGCAGGTTCTGGATCGCGGCGTGGCTCTGGCGCGGTGATGCCCGACGCGCCGCCCGGCGGCGAGCGCGGCGACGATCATCCGCGCGCCGCGGAAGGTCTTGCCGGTGCCGGGCGGGCCCTGGACCGGCAGGACCGAGTCGGTCGAGGCCGAGCGTCGGCGCGACATCAGCGCGTCGATGTCCTCGCCGAGGCGCCGGACGTCGAGCCGCGGCGGCTCGCGGCGCAGGAGCGCGCGGGCGGCCGCGAAGCGGCCGTCGCCGGCGAGCACCGACTCGGCGAGCTCGATCGAGCGCCTCGCGCAGGACCGTCGACGTCGATCGGCGGCCCGGCCGACGAGCGCGACCGGCGCGGGCGGCGGCTTCGTCGTTGCCGCGGCGCAGGACGACGCGGTCGTCCTCGACCGCGACGACGTGTGAGCTCTCGCCGGTCGTCGGGTCCTCGACGTCGCCGCGGTCGAGCCGGAACTCCTGCGGCGGGAAGCGTGAACGTGTAGTCGAGCGAGCGCTTGAACGGGATCGGCGGTCGACGCTGTGGTCGCGGCTCGAGGCCGGCCGAGCGCGTCGCGCTCGTCGATCGAGCTCGTCGAGCGGCTTGCCGCGCAGGTCGAAGTAGCGCCACCACGTCCGGCTTGCCCTCGCGCCGGTGGTAGAGCAGCAGGTGCGACGAGCAGCCGGCGCTCGGCCTCGTCGGCGTGTCGTCGTCGCCGTCCGCCGGCAGGCCGCCGTCAGCCGCTCGATCAGCGCCTCGACGTCGGGCAGCCACTCCGGCGGCCCGTGCTCCTCCTCGGGCTCGGGCTCGCGGAGGTCGTCGAAGTCGACGCCGAACTCGGCCTCGGCCTCGGGCCGCATCGTCGTCCAGCAGCCAGTCGCGCAGCGACAGCGTCGAGCGGCAGTCCTCCTCGTTGTAGGCGCGGATCGCCTCGAGCAGCGTCGTCGTCGCCGGTCTCGAGCCAGGTCTCGTAGGCGACGATCGAGCCGCCGCCCTCGCGGACGCGCTTCTCCAGGCGGACGAAGCCGTGGTGGCGCTCGAGCTTCTTGAGCGAGTAGCTCTCCTCGCCGACCTGCAGGCCCTGGCGGACGACGGCGTAGAGGTCGACGAGCACGCTCGCCGCGCAGCAGGTCGTCGACCTCGTCCTCGCGCGTGGCGTACTGCGATCGACGAGCGAGCGCAGCTTGGAGCGCTCGTGCGGCGCGTAGTGGAAGACGTGCATGCCCGGGTGCGCGCGCGCGCAGCTCGACGACGCGGTCGACGAAGCGCTCGAACGCGCGCCTTCTCGCGCGTCGCGCGTCGTGCGCCCAGACGCACTCGTAGCCGCCGTCGGCGGTCCACCAGCCCCAGAGGTACTCGATGCCGCCGTCGCCGACGTACGGGTCGCCCTCGAGGTCGAAGAAGACGTCGCCCGGGCTCGGCGTCGGGCAGCAGCGCGTAGCCCGCGGCGCGCGCCGGCTGCGAGGTGGCGGTGCGCCGGCTGGCCGCGTCGTCGCGCGAGTCGACCTGCAGGCGGCCTGGTGGTGCAGCAGCGTCGAAGCGCTCGGCGCCGAGCGGCCGCGCGTCGGCGTCTCCGGCGCCTCGGCGAGCGCGGCGACCGTGGCGAGCCCGAGCTCGACGAGGCGCTCGCGCTGGTCGCGCCGCGCGCCGGCGACGAGGCTCAGGTGGTCGTCGGCGACGCGCCGCGCGCGGCACTCGTCGGCGAAGCGCGCAGATCGCGCAGTGCGCGACCGGCTCGGGATAGGTGTCGGCCGCGCGGCTCGCCGACGACCGCCTCGAGCTGCGCGGACGACGTGGCGGTGCAGCGCGGCGTAGCGGCGCAGGTCGATCGGCTCGGTCGAGCCGTCGCCGAGGATCACGTGCGCGAGCGCGGGCTCGAAGCCCTGGACCGCGGCGAGCAGCCGGTTGTAGAGGCGAGCTGGTGGACGACGCGCGGCTTGACCTGCCGCGCGAGCTTGGTGTCGAGCACCTCGTAGGCGTGGTCGCCGAGGTCCGACGGCACGCGATCCGGCGCAGGAAGTCGGCGCGGCCCTGCCAGCGGCCGTCGAAGAACTGCGCCTGGTAGATCAGCGGCGCGCCGTCGCGCATCGCCTGCGGCCGTCGCGCGCGGCAGCCGCCTCGAGCGCCTCGCGCGTGTACGGGCGGCGTCGCTCGAGAGGTCGACGTGCCCGCCGCACTCGGCGCTCAGCCGCTCGAGCTGCTCGCGCCTCGTGCGCCTCGCCGCGCTCGCGGACGAGCTCGGCGTGCGGGTCGTCGAGCGGGCCGCGGCTTGCCGCGCTCGCCGCCGAGCGATCGCGAGCCGCTGCTGCGTCAGGTGCGCGCAGGCGAGGTGGTTGGTGAGGTCGGTCGCGGCGAGGACCAGGGTGCCGTCGGCGAGGCGGAGCATGGTTCCTAAGTCGCGTTCCGAGTCGAGGAACTGACCGGCGCGGCGGCGGACCCCGGTACCGCCAGGAGGCCAACCCGAGCCGAGGTTCGAGGTTCGGTGCACAGCATTGGCGTCACCCTACGGTCGAAGCCGGGCAGCGAGCATCGCCGAGCTCGCGAACGCCGGGGCGCCGGGCGAACCGGCCCCTTCCGACGGCACGTCGCCAAGGCGTCAGAATCAGCAGGTGACACAGGAGGAGCGATGACCACCACGAGCGACCGCTTCGACGTGCTCTGTGACGTGATCGAGGACTGGCTGGAAACCCACAAGGCACTCACCAGGGCCGGGATCAAGTACGAGGGCGTCGAACGCCGAAAGCTGCGCGGCACGAGTACCTGTATGACGCCGGGCTCTACGGCCATGAGCGGAACGGCGAGGCGCTGTGCGAGTGGTTCTCCTACGTGCGAGATCCCGCGTGGCCGACGAACCCGGTTGATCCCAGCACGCGCACGCGCGGGCGTTTGACGCACGCGTGCGGGTCGATCGCTTCGACCTGCTCCGCGAGTGGGTGCTGGTGTTCGATCCCCGCTCCCGCGATTTGTACTCGGATCAGGACCGGGCGAACGTGCTCAAGGCCGTCGCCCGCTCGGCGCAGCGGATCGCGGACGAGCGCAAACCCGGGCTGTCTGTGGCCTAGACTGAGCTTCATTTGAACTATGAGGCGGCGGATCCCTATCCGCTCGACTGGACTAGACGTTGAACCGACCGGCGACCCCTACGACTTCTTCGCGGGTCCAGAAGATGGCGTTCGCCAAGGTGCGAGACCCGGAGACCAAGAAGCTCGTGGCTGACAAGGTCGACGCGTGATCTACAACTCGAGCGATCACGCTCGCGCGGCATCCCGGAGGACGCGTACCGCTACATGCTCGGCTCGCGCTCGGCGATCGAGTGGATCATCGACCGCTACCAGGTCAAGACCGACAAGGCGTCGGGCATCGTCAACGACCCGAACGACTGGAGCCGGGAGGTCGGTGACCCGCGCTACATCATCGACCTGCTCGCGCGGATCGTCACGGTCAGCCTCGAGACGATGCAGATCGTCGACAGCCTCCCGCCGCTCGCGATTCGCGAGGATCAAGGAGAGCGGCTCTCCGCAGGGGTGGTCTGACGATGTCTCAGCGTCTGGCCGGCCACCATGTCCTCGAACGAGCGTCCGCACGTTCGCGCTAGCCGCGCGGGACCCGCAGAGAGGAACCAGCACGCTTCGCTCGGTCGTCGATCTCGCGCACCTCGCCTCGGGAGTACAGGCACGGCCGTAGACGTTCCAAGAGTCCGTCAAGCGAGCCGAGCCGTCGGCGCGAACCGCCAAGCAGCCATCCGATCCACCTAGGCTTGCTCGCGTGGCCGGCCCTCCCCCGTTAAGCCTGCGATCCGCGCGCGGCTTCGCGCCGATGTTCGAAGCCTGCGATCGACTTGAAGCTGCTGTCCTCGCTGCCTGGCCGCGGGGAGGCTTCTCGCCCAGTCCTCGAGACGTGCGCATCGTGGTGTGGGCGACCACGATCCGGTCCTTAAAGACCTTCAATGCGACGGTCAAGCTCGCGGAGCTTGGCTACGGCGAGCAGGCCTGCATGCTTTCCCGAAGCCTGTTTGAGGACGCCGTGGTGGCCAGCTGGTGTACCTACGCCGATCCCGGCGAAGGTCGCCGCCTGATGGCGGGCGCCGAGCGCGCCGTCGCACGACACCTCCAGGAAGGCGTCGCTGTGCACCGGCGCGACCCCAGGGCTCGGCAGCGTTCCCCCGATGACCGAAGAGGTAACGGGCCGCGCTCGATGCTGAAGAGGACCCGGTCCGGGTCGGGCGCGCGCGGCAACATTGGCTCGATTCGCTGAAAAAGCTGATCGACGAGATCTCGCCGCACCTCGCTGCCGACGAGGCGGCCGAACTGGCCCGCATGAATGACCTGGCGAACGTGGTGAACAACCTGCTTCTGCACAATTCGCCGTTCTCGCTTGGCACGACGCTGCGCGATGACTTGGCGGCTGTCACGCCAGACGGACGCGCGGGCGGCGTTCTTCGCCCCGGGCCCCGCACCAACGCGGGGTGGCCGACGCGCTCGACTGCGCGTACTTCTCCGTGGCCAGACTCGCGCGGCTGGTCACGCCCGAGGATAACGAGGCCGAGCTTGCGGAGTTGCTCGCGCGTGACCGGACAGCTTTCGTACGTCTCGATCCCGCCGCCCTCGAGCGCACAAGCCGAAACGCGCCCTGTCCGTGCGGAAGTGGCCGCAAGTTCAAGCACTGCCACGGGAGGTGACGGTCGGGCAGCGATGCATAAGAAAGATCTCGCGCTAGGCGTCGACGATCTTCTGCGCCAACGTTGGGCTTAGGCATCCGGGCGAAGGAAACGGCGAGCTAGAGCCTGCTGCCAGTGCTCTCCTAAGCAACGGAGAATGTTTGAGGGCTAGGGGGGAGCGGGTGGAGCACGGACCATCTCGGCGCCCTGACGTCGGGATCGCGTCGAGCTGCAGGGGCAAGGCACGCGCCTGGTGCTCTGATAATCGATGCCCGTTTGATGCCCATGCACTGTGGCCGCAACCGGATTCTCAACACGAAAGGCCCGCCTGAGCGGGCCTTTCTTGCTATAG
>CAWHFY010000007.1:0-95023 GCA_963828755.1 uncultured Solirubrobacterales bacterium
ACCTTGAACTTGTCCTTCGCCGGGGTGGGGTCGACGTTGCCCGCGGCGTCGGTGGCGCGGACCTGGAACTTGTGCTTGCTCACGTCGAGGCGCCTGACCGTCTTCGGAGACTCGCAGCGCCTTGGAACTTCTTCTTGTCGAGCCTGCATTCGAAGGTCGAGTTGGGCTCGGAGGACTTGAACTTGAACTTGAGCTTGGTCTTGTCGGTCTTGCTGGGCGCGCCCTTGCTGATCACGGTGTTGGGCGGGATGGTGTCGGGCGGCTCTGTCCCGCAAGTTGATCCGCACGGCAGGGTCGGCGGAGGCGAGTCGTTCGTCCAGTAGACGTGGTTGGCGTTGACTGCGACGTCGCGCGGAAAGCCAGCATCGGTGACGAAGTTCTGGTCCACGTTCGTGCCATCGAGGTCGGCGCGACCGATCGTGTTCGTCGGATAGGTGTTCGTCCAGTAGACGTGGCCTGCGTCGACTGCGATGCCGAACGGCTGGGACGCGCCGCTGATGAAGCTGTGGTCCACGTTCGTGCCATCGAGGTCGGCGCGACCGATCGTGCTCCCGAGGTCGTTCGTCCAGTAGATATGAGTTGAGTCGACTGCGACACCGTACGAATCGAGCGGCCCGCTGCCGTTGATGAAGCTCTGGTTGATGCCGAGGCCGTCGATGTTGGCGCGGCCGATGGTGTACCCGAAGGCAAAGTCGGAGTTGGTCCAGTAGATGTGGTTGGCGTCGACCGCGATGCCATACGGCCTCGTCGTAGACACTCCGCTCATGAAGCTCTGGTCGATGCCGGAGCCGTCGAGGTTGGCGCCCGGATGAAGTGCCTATCTACCCCCGTTCCGGTTGGGTTGGCGCGGCCTAATCCAGTACTGGGCCTCGGTGCCGGTCGACTCGAGCGTCGTCCAGTAGATGTAGGCCTCGGCGCGCGGGGCGAGGGAAAGGGGCAGGACGAGCAGCGCAACGAGCAGCACGAGCACCGCGACGGTGGTCGGCCACGCCCGCGTGCGCTCCCTGGGCTTCTGCGTCAGCGCCATCTGTTCCCCTGCTTCGCTTGCCGTCAGCGTCCGCCGTGCTGGCTCGGCCGTCAACCGTGGCGGGTGCGGAGGCCAGTCCGTACTGAACGCCGACGAACGGCGAGACGATCCTCGGATTGCTCGCCGGACGGACGTCCGGAAGACAGATTGGAGCCGGATTGAGAGACCAAGCCCGAGGTCCGACCCGCGGTCCCCAAAGTACGAAACCCCCGCGTTAGCAGGGGCTTCGGGATGCGGCTGAGAGGAGTCGAACCTCCACGGCCCGTGAGGGCCACAAGGCCCTCAACCTTGCGCGTCTACCAGTTCCGCCACAGCCGCTTGAGGGAGAGGCGATTCTAGACGGACGCGGGCGCACGACCCGCGCCCCCCTTCGGCCACGCTTGCATCCGTCCGGAGGGGGGTCTATTCTACGAACATATGTTCTGTCCAACGACCCAAGGAGCGAGCTGAGCCGTGGACCTGACCAAGCGTCAGAAGGAGATCTTCGACTTCATCGGCAAGTACGCCTCGAAGTACGGATATCCCCCGACCGTGCGTGAGATCGGCAAGGCCGTCGGCCTGCATTCGTCCTCGACCGTGCACGCCCATCTCGCCAACCTGGAGAAGATCGGACTGCTGCGGCGCGATCCCACCAAGCCGCGCGCGATCGAGCTGCTGGTCGGCAAGGCGAAGAGGGCGATGCAGCCCGCGGGATTGCCGCTCGTCGGCCAGGTTGCCGCCGGCTCGCCGATCCTCGCCGAGGAGAACATCGAGGACTACCTCGAGGTCCCCGATGTGATCGGGGGCGAGACCGGTGACTACATCCTCCGGGTCAAGGGCGACTCGATGATCGGTGCCGGCATCCTCGAGGACGACTACGTCGTGGTCCGCCCAACCAAGGTCGCCGACGAGGGCGAGATCGTGGTCGCGATGATCGACGACGAGGCGACCGTGAAGAGCTTCTACCGGGAGAAGGACGTGGTCCGTCTCGAGCCGGCGAACCCGGCCTACAAGCCGATCCGTTCGGCCGACGCCCAGGTGCTCGGCCGCGTCGTCGGGGTCTTCCGCTCAGTCTGACGATGAGCGCCGTCGCCACACCAGCGCGCGCGACTCGCGTCACCGATCCGCTCGCAACGGAGCGCCCGGCGCCGCGGCTGTTTCAGCCGCAGACCGGCGGGGTTTCACTGGAGGACACGATCCTCCGGACCTGGGAGGACCTCGTCGATCAGGGCAGCGCCGGGTGCCCCGTCTGCGGCGGGCGGATGCGGGTGATGGGCGGCTGCGAGGCGTGCGACTCGGCGCTCGACTGACCGCCGCCCGGGCTGCTCGTCTATGTAGAAGTACATAATGTAGAAGCACATAGCCAAGGTTATGTAGCTTCACATAGCGGTTGCTATGCTGGTGGGTATGGTGAGCGCCGCTGACACGCCCCACAACCCGTTTCGCTTCGGCGCGCTGGCGATCGACGACGCGTTCGCCGACCGTGAGGCCGAGGTGCAAGAGCTCAAGTTCGACCTGCTCAACGGCCAGGACGTGGTCGTGTTCGCGCCTCGGCGGTACGGCAAGTCCTCGCTCGTGTGGCGGGTGATGCAACAGCTGAGCGCCGACGGCGTCCTCGTCGCCTACGTCAACCTGATGTCGGCGCCGACCAAGGCGAAGCTGGCCGAAAAGCTCGCCGGCGCGGTCTACGAGAACATCGCCTCGCCGCTGGCGCGGGTGCGCGAGCGGGCGCTGGCGCCGTTTCGCGGGCTGCGGATCTCGCCGACGATCACGGTCGATCCGGAGGGCGGCGAGTACAGCTTCTCGTTCGGCTTCGACCATCGCGCGCCCGACGTCGACGCGACGCTCGAGCGGCTGTTGGCGTTACCGGCCGAGCTCGCGGCCGAGCACGGGCGCTCGGTCGCCCTGATCTTCGATGAGTTTCAGGAGATCGAGACGATCGACCGGGCCCTGCCGAAGCTGATGCGGACCGTGTTCGAGCAGCAGCCGGAGGTCGGCCACGTCTACCTCGGCAGCCGCCGCCACCTGATGGAGCGCCTGTTCAACGATGAGAACGAGCCCTTCTGGCGCAGCGCCAAGAAGCTCGAGCTCGGGGTGATCGCGCCCGAGCACTTCGCCGCCTTCATCGCGAAGCGGTTTCGCGGCAGCCGCAAGGCGGTGGGCGCTCCGGTGGTCGCCGCGCTGCTCGAGCGCACCGGCGGGCACCCCTACGCGACGCAGGAACTCTGCTATTTCCTCTGGGAGCAGACGCCGTTCGACGGCGAGGCGGGGAACGGCGAGCTCGAGCTCGCGACCGCCGCCGTGCTGCGCTCCGAGAACGCCCACTTCCAGCTGCGCTGGGACGACGCCTCGGCGACTCAGAAGCTGATTCTGGAGGCGCTCGCTCACGAGCCGGGCCGTCCGATGACCGCCGCCTACCGGGCCGCCCACGGGCTGCCGTCGGTGAGCTCGATCCAGGCGGCGCTGCGGGCGCTCACGGAGCGCGAGCTGGTCGCCCGCGAGCCCGGCGGCTCCTACACGATCGCCGAGCCTTTCCTGGCTGAATGGATTCGCTCGATCTGAGCACCTCGCGGCCGTACAATTCGCCGGGCTGGCTGAACAGTCGCGGGAGGTGAATCTCTCGAGGAAAGTCCGGACACCGTAGGGCGAGGGCGGTGGGTAACGCCCACCCGGGGAAACCCGCGGGACAGTGCAACAGAAATGACACCGCCGATGGCGCACCAACACGTGAGGTGCGCACAGGCAAGGTTGAAATGGTGCGGTAAGAGCGCACCGGCGTCGCGGTGACGCGGCGGCCAGGCAAACCCCGCCCGGTGCAAGGCCAAGCAGGATCGATGACCCGGCCCGGCGAGATCCAGGTGGGCCGCAGGGCGAGAGCCCAGCCGGTGCCTAGGCACCGGCGAGATGGATGGCTGTCCAAGACAGAATCCGGCTTACAGGCCAGCTACGGAAGGGGCCCCGAAAGGGGCCCCCTTCTATTTGTCACCCTGATGCGATGTCGCTTGGGGTCTATGGGGAGCTGCTGAGAAAGCGCCAGGTCCAGGTCGTGGTCGGCTCGAGCATCGTCGCCGGCCTCAGCGTGGGCGTCGCACTGCCGATCGTCCTTCTGATCCACGACGAGACCGGCTCGTTCGCCTCGGCCGGCGCCGTGACCGCGTCTTTGGCGATCGCTTCGGGCATCTCGTCGCCCCTGCGCGGGCGCCTCGTGGACCGCCACGGCCAGACGGCGACGCTCCCGCTGATGGCGATCGCCTCCGCCGCCTCGCTGCTCGCCCTGGTCTGGTCGGCGCTCGCGGACGCGCCGCTGGTCGTCCCGATCGCGTTCGCGGCGCTCGCCGGGATCACGCACGCCCCGCTGCTCTCCTCGACCCGGCCGCTGTGGGCCGATCTCGTCGACCACCCGGGCCAGCTCACCGGCGCCTACGCGCTGCAGGCGGTGCTGCTCGAGGTCTTCTTCATCGGCGGCCCGCTCGCCGCCGCGGCGCTGATCGCGCTCGGCTCGCCGGCGGCGGCCGTGGTCGGCCTCGCGATCGCCGAGCTGATCGGGGTGCTCGCGTTCGCGGCGACGCCGGCGTCGCGCGCCTGGCGCGGCGAGCCCCGTGCGGTCGGCGGCTTCGGCGCGATCGCAAGCGCCGGAATGCGGGCGCTGGTCGCGGTCGACGTCCCGATCGGGGCGATGTTCGGCGCCCTCGACGTCGCCGTGCCCGCGTTTTCGAAGGCGCACGGCGCCGAGGCCGCCGCCGGTGCGGTGCTCGCGGCGCTGGCGCTCGGCAGCATGATCGGCGGCCTCGCATACGGAGCCCGCGCCCACCGCGCCACCGCGACCCGCTACGCGCTGCTGATCGCGGTGCTCGCCGCCTGCACCCTGCCGCTGGCGGCGGCCGGGACGATCGTCGCCCTCGGCCTGCTGATGGGGGTCGCGGGCCTCATGGTCGCGCCGATGAACAGCGTCGGCCTGGCGCTGATCGACGACGTGGCGCCGGCCGGGACGGCGGCCGAGGCGACCTCGTGGATCGGCGCCGCTTACCAGGGCGGGCTCGCGATCGGTACCGGGCTCGCCGGCGCCGTCGTCGACGACGCGGGCACCACCGCGGTCTTTCTGGGCGCCTGCGGCTTCGCCGCGGTCTCGGCGGCGCTCGCTTGGACGTGGCGGCGCCAGCTCGCCCGCCCGGCGCTCGCCGGCGCCTGAGCCGTCCATTCCCGGGTTTCTTAGGGCCCGCGGCCGGCTTCGATCCGCCGCTTCCAGCGGCGCTGGCGACGCTGCGCGTCGCGCATCCACAACGGCACGATCCGCGCCGTGAGGCCGGGCATCAGATCGAAGAGCCGGACGACGGCGCCGCGTCGCCGCGGGATCGTCAGGACGACCCGGGGGTGGTCGAGCAGGCCGGCGACCTTCGCGGCGACCGCCTCTGGGGTGAGCAGCACGCCCGAGAACGACGGGGCGGCGTCGGGATCATCGAGCTTGTCGTGAAGCATCGGGGTCCAGATCCCGTCCGGGCACACCGCCGAGACCTCGATCGCGCGGGACCCCGAGCGGCGCAGGTCGGCGAGCGTGCCGAGCGTGAACGCCATCGCGCCGTGCTTGGTCGCGGCGTAGAGAGCCTCGCCCGGCGGTGCACCGAGCCCGGCGAGCGAGACGATGTTGATCAGGTGGCCGTGGTCGGCCGGGCGCATCACCTCGAGCGCGGCCAGCGAGCCGTTGATCGTCCCCAGGGTGTTGATCTCGAACAGCGTCCGGCGCAGCTCGACGTCGTGCTCCCAGACGTGGCCGGTGACGAGCACCCCGGCGTTGTTGACCCAGACGTCGAGCGCGCCGGCGCGCTCCGCGGCCGCCGTGGCGACCCGGGAGCAGGCGTCCGCGTCGCGGACGTCGAGCGCCGAGCCCCAGGCGTTTGGGCCGATCGAGGCGGCCGCGGCCTCGGCGGCGCTCGCGTCGACGTCGGTGACGTTGACTGCGAGACCTCGCGCTGCGAGGGCGCGGGCGATCTCGAGGCCGAGCCCCCGACCCGCACCGGTGATCACGGCCGCGCCCATCGGCGGCGATCCTACGGCGGCTCGGCGCGAGCCCGCTTGCACGCCTCCAGCCGCACCCGAACGGCGCCGAAGCCGAGGATGCCGCAGGAGCCGCCCCCGCGGTGTCGAAGCGCTTTTGGGGCGCTCATAAGATGGAAACACGATCCTCAGCCTCTGATAGCCTCGCGCCGCGCTCAATTCCCGCCACATACCGCGGGGAGCGGGGGACCCACGAAGGGGGATCCCTTTCGACCACGGGGCGAATCGCAGGCATCAGCCGCGTAGCGCCATCTCTTTCGGCGCGAGCCCGTCAGCTAACCCCGTCAGCGCTCGGAAGAGATATGCAAGACCTTTCACGGCGCCGCGCTGCGGCCGACAACCGAAACCGTTCGCGCCCGCGCCGAGCCGCGCTGGTCGCGACGCTCGCCTCGCTCGCGGTGCTCGGCGCCGGCGTCGCGGTCGCGAACGCATCCGGCGGCGGGATCAGCGCGTCGGGCGGGGGCGGCGGCATCTCGGTCGGGTCGCCGCCGACCGAGCCCGTCACGCCAGGGTGCCCGAACAAGCAGCTCGGCCGCCGCACCCTGAAGGTCGGCGATTGCGGCGGCGACGTGGCGACGCTGAACTGGATCCTCCGCGCCAAGGACTACGGCGGGGCGCCGCTCGCCGACGAGTTCGAGGATCCGACGAAGGCTGCCGTCGAGGCGTTCCAGGCCGACGCCGACCTCGGTTCCGACGGCGTCGTCGACGCCGACACATCCCGGGCGCTCGTCAACGCGATGCCCCCGCAGCGTGCCACCTGGTACGGCCCGAGCTTCTTCGGCAACGAGACCGCCTGCGGCCAGACGCTGACCCGCGCGACCCTCGGCGTGGCGCACAAGACGCTGCCCTGCGGATCGAAGGTGGTGCTCCGCTACAGGGGTCGCTTCGTCCGCACCACCGTGATCGACCGCGGCCCGTTCGCCAACGGCGCCAAGTGGGACCTCACCCAGGCCACCGCCCAAGCGCTGCACTTCGAGTACACGGACGACGTGCGCGTCGCGAAGCTCGGCCGCGCCGCCAAGTAGCCAAAAGCGAGCGCCGAGTTTCATCGTGACCACCTCTGAGGTGGTTGAGATGAAACTCGGCGCGCTGTGCGCGTGTGCGCGTCGTCTGTGGGCGCTACGCCGCGGCTGGGAGCACCGCGGCGTCGGCTTGGTCCTGGGGCAGCGCCGCCGCGTTCGCGACCAGGCTCTGGAACTCGTTCAGGGCCACGTGGGCGACGGCCTCGAGCAGCTGCTCGTCGGTCCAGTCGTGCTCTCGCGCCTCCTCGCCGAGGTGCTGGGCCGGCCGTCCGCCGGTGGCCAGCAGCGCCTCGAGGAAGGTGAGCAGCGAGGCTTCCTTCGGATCGGCCGAGGCGAACTGCCGCGCCGCGGTGATCTCGTCGAGGCCGAGCCCGGCAGCGCGCGCGGTGCGCGCGTGCTGGGCGATCGAATACGGGTCGCCGCGGCGCTCGGCCACCGCGAGGCCGATCCGCTCGCGCGTCGCCTGCGGCAGCGAGCCGCCGCGGAGCTCGTGGCGCATGCGCGTGTAGGCGCGCAGGGCCGCGGGCGCTCCGGCGAGCACGCCGATGAACTTGGAGATCTCGCCGGCGGCTCCCTGCACGCCCTTGAGGATCGTGACGCTGCCCTCCGGGGCGGTGAGCTCGTCGTGGATGTGAAACCGGCTGACGTCTGTCTTGATGGTCATGGCCTTTTCCTTCGCCCGGTCGCTTTATGCGACCGTTATCCCGCCTTTACTTTACTTTTAGCCTGTTACTTACCTGCAGTAAGCAAGGTACTCGATCTTGGCCAGATGCGCAATCCGCGCGGCCAATTTCTGTACCACCTACTAGTACGCACGGGAGGCCGTCACGGATAAGGTTCGCGGCCGATGGCTGATCAGCCCCAGCGCCCGCAGACGCCCGAGGACGTGATCGCGGCCGTGCGCGAGCACGACGTGCGGTTCATTCGCCTCTGGTTCACCGACGTGCTGGGGCAGCTCAAGTCGTTCTCGATCAACTCGTCCGAGCTCGAGGACGCGTTCGAGGGTGGGATGGGCTTCGACGGTTCGTCGATCACCGGCTTCAACCCGATCGAGGAGTCGGACATGATCGCCATGCCCGACCCGTCGAGCTTCGCGGTCATCCCCTGGCGCCCGTCGGAGAACGCAACCGGGCGGATGTTCTGCGACGTCCAGATCCCGGGCGGCGAGCCGTACGAGGGGGACCCGCGGTGGATCCTGCGCCGCGCGCTGAAGCGGGCCGAGGACATGGGCTTCGACGCCTACAACATCGGCCCCGAGCTCGAGTTCTTCTACTTCAAGGAGTCGCGCACCGACGGGGCTCCGCCGGAGGTCGTCGACGAGGGCGGCTACTTCGACCTGACCACACTCGACGCCGGCTCCGACGTGCGCCGCGAGACGATCCTCGCGCTCGAGCAACTGGGCATCCACGTCGAGTACGCCCACCACGAGGTGGGGCCGTCACAGCACGAGGTCGACATGCGCTACAAGGACGCGCTCGCGATGTCGGACGACTGCATGACCTACCGGATCACGGTCAAGGAATACGCGATGAAGTACGGCATGCACGCGACCTTCATGCCGAAGCCGCTGTTCGGCGAGAACGGCTCGGGGATGCATGTGCACCAGTCGCTCGCGGCCGGCGGGCGCAACGCCTTCTACGACGCCGACGACCAGTACTTCCTCTCGGACACCGCGAAGGCCTTCATCGCCGGCCAGCTGCGCCACGCGCGCGAGATCGCGCCGCTGTTCGCCCAGTGGGTGAACTCCTACAAGCGCCTCGTCCCGGGCTACGAGGCGCCCGTCTATCTGGCGTGGTCGCGGCGCAACCGATCGGCCCTGATCCGGGTGCCTCTCTACCACCCGGGCAAGGAGCAGGCGACCCGCGCCGAGCTGCGCTGCCCGGACCCGAGCGCCAACCCGTACCTGTGCTTCGCCGGGATGCTGCACGCAGGATTGGAAGGGATCGAGCAGGGATACGAGCTGCCGGAGCCGATGGAGCAGAACCTCTACCACCTGACCCCGGAGGAGCGGGCCCAGCGCGGGATCGAGCAGCTGCCCGAGAACCTCGGCGAGGCGATCGAGATCGCCGCCGAGTCCGAGCTCGTGCTGCGGATCCTCGGCGAGCACACGTTCAAGCGCTTCATCGAGATCAAGCGCGAGGAGTGGGAGGAGTACCGCGTTCAGGTCACTCCCTGGGAGCTCGACCGCTTCCTCTCGATCCTGTAGAGCGCTCAGATCGGCAACCCGAGGGCCGTCTCGGCCCGGTGTCCAGGCGGCCTAAAGGGTCGTCGACGGCGGCCGATTACATACTGGATGGCGCAGGAAAGCCCGGGACTCACCACCACGGGGGCAGCGGGCTACCCGTCTATCACGGGAAGTTTGGCGAGCGCGAGGCCGCGCGCCTGCTGTGGCGCGCCGGCTTCGGCCCGAAGCCCGGAGAGGCCGCGAAGCTCGCGCGGCGCTTCAACCTCAAGGGCGCCGTTCACTCGCTGACGCGGCCGAAGGGCAAGGAGCGGCTGAAGGGGCCGACCCCGGTCGACGGCGACGGCCTGCCGCTCGCCCCGTTCGACGCATACGGGCATGACCTGCTCTGGTGGCTCGACCGGATGGTTCGCACCAACCATCCGATGGTCGAGCGGATGGCGCTGATCTGGCACGACTGGTTCGCGACCGCCGACGTGAATTCCCAGCAGCTGTCGATCGAGCAGGCGCAGCTGTTCGAGCGCCGCTGGATGGCCCCGTTCCCGGATCTGCTGCTGGAGGTCACCTCGAACCCGGCGATGCTGATCTGGCTCTCCGGCCTCGACAACACGCGCCGGGCGCCGAACGAGAACTACGCCCGCGAGATGATGGAGCTGTTCACGCTCGGGGCGTCGGACGACTCCGGCTTTCCCGTATTCCGAGGACGACGTCCGCGAGCAGGCCCGGGCGCTGACCGGCTGGGACGCGGACTGGGAGGACGACGTCGGCTACGTCAACTTCCACTTCGACCCCAAGCGCCACGACACCGGCTCGAAGACGATCTTCGGCCAGAGCGGAAACTTCGACTGGACCGACTCCTGTCGGCTCTGCGTCACCCACTCGGCCCACAAGACCTTCTTCGTCAAGAAGCTGTGGAGCTACTTCATCCCGGTGCCGCCGAACGCGAAGACGCGCAAGGCCCTGGAGCGCCTCTACGTGAAGAGCGACTTCGCCGTTCGCCCGGTGGTCGAGGCGATCCTCATGCACCCGACCTTCTACCGCGGCCCGGCGATGGTGAAGCCGCCGGCCGTCTTTATCGCCGGCCTGCTGCGGTCTCGTCGGCGCGGCGTGCAGAGCGACTGGTCGTGGATGTCCGACCTCGCCGGGCAACGGCTCTTCCGGCCTCCGAACGTCGCCGGGTGGGACGACGACCGCTGGCTCGACACCTCGACGTTTCGCGGCCGCTGGATCGCGGCCAACGAGATCGCAGGCTATGACGCGATCGACGACGAGGTCGCCTACAGCGCGACCGAGAGCCCGAAGGAGGCCGTCCGCAAGGCGCTGCGCTTCTGGGGCGACCCCGGGCTCAGCGCCACGACCCGCAAGACGCTGGAGCGCTACGCGGGCGCCGTCGCCGCCTCGGCGACCGCCGACTGGCAGCAGGACACCTTCCGTCTGCTGCGCCAGAACGCGCTCCGCATGCTTGATCGCCACCTCGCCCGAGATGCAGAGCTGCTGAGGAGGACGAGATGGGCTGCAACCACTGCGACGAGTTCAGCCGGGCCCACCTGGTCCGCCGCGCCGTGGCCGAGGCCGGCCGCGGGTTGCCCGCGATCGAGCCGGGGATGCCGGCCCCGGCGGGCACGGGGCTCAACCGGCGCTCGTTCCTGCTGCGGTCGAGCGCGGCGATGCTCTCGGTGTACGGGGCCTCGAAGCTGCGTCTCGGCGATCTCGAGGCCGGGATCGCGAAGGCGGCCGGGAGCAACGACCGGGTGCTCGTCTCGATCTTCCTCGACGGCGGCATCGACTCGCTCTCGGTGCTCTCGCCGACGACCGACCCGACCTACCGCTCGCTGCGCCCCAACCTGGCTCTGCCGGTTGACGCGGGCACCGCGTTCACCGAGGACCCGCGGCTGCGCTGGAACCCGGCCGCGGCGGCCTTCGACGACCTGCACCGCGGCGGCAAGATGAGCGTTGCTCCGGCGATCGGATATTCGAGCCCCGACCAGTCCCACTTCACCTCGCGCCACTACTGGGAGGTCGGCGGCCTGCTTCCGAACGAGATCACCGGCTGGATGGGGCGCCTGCTCGACCTGATCGGGACGGTCGACAACCCGCTTCAGGGCCTCTCGCTGGACGGGTCGCTGTCGCCGGCGCTCGCCACCGGCTCGGTCCCGGTGGCGGCGATCGACGGGCCCTCCTACGACCTGTGGGCGCGGGGCGTGTGGGGTGAGCCCGAGGATCTGATGTTCGGCGCGGTCGCCGAGCTCGGGCGCACGGGCGCCCGCTCGAAGGACGCCGGGATGCGGACCGCCGGCGGCGCCGCCGCGCAGGCGATGCAGCTGAAGTCCCAGCTGCAGCCGTTCTCTGGCGAGGAGATCACGCCGCCGGTCAGCTATCCCAGCGGCGACGGCGAGTGGTTCGGCGGGAGCCTCTCAGCGCTCGCGGCGATGCTCGCCGCCGGGCTTCCGATCCGCTGCGCGGCCCTCTCGGCTCCCGGCTCGTACGACACCCACGACAACCAGACCGAGAGCTTCGACTCCGACGTCAAGATCACCACCGACTCGATCGCCGCCTTCCAGGCCGACCTCGAGGCGCGCGGGCTCGCCGACCGGGTCGTGACCCTGGTCTGGTCCGAGTTCGGCCGCCGCCCGGAGGAGAACGACTCGGGCACCGACCACGGCGCCGGCGGCGCCGCCTACGTGATCGGCACCCAGGTCAAGGGCCAGATGATCGGCGAGTTCCCGGGCCTCGATCAGCTCGACGCCGACGACAACCTCCGGGCGACTTCGGACTTCCGCGGCGTCTACTGCTCGCTGATCGAGCAATGGTTCGGCGTCGACGCGGCCGCCGTGATCCCGGATGCGGCCGGCTTCGGCCGGGCCGCCTTGATCGGGTGAGGCGCGGCGCGCTCGCAGCGGCCGCGACGGCGCTGGCCCTCGCCGCGCCGGTCGCCCTGGCCGCGAAGCCGCCCGCACCGCCCGAGCGCGTTCAGGTGCAGGGCTCGGAGTACGACCTGGTCCTCTCGAAGGCGAAGCTCGGCCCGGGGCGAGCGATCGTCCAGTTCCTCAACGCCGGCGAGGACGCCCACGACCTACAGCTGCAGCGGCTCGATCCCTCCGGCGCCCAGGTGGGTCCCGTCGTCGGCGCCGGTGAGGTCGACCCCGGCGAGTACGCGAACATCGACACGCGCCTCAAGCAGAGCTCGCGCTACGTGCTCTGGTGCTCGCTCAAGGAGCATCGCCAGCTCGGCATGGAGGCGACGCTGCGGACCCGCAAGCACCGCCGCTGACCGCTGCGTCCGGCCTCGCAGCCGGGGGCAGTCGCGGCCACGACGCCGCCGAACGTTACGTTTGCGTCGCCCAGCGACGCGGATGTAACGCTCGGCCCGCGGGTCGCCGGGGCTCAGCGCTCGCGTAGTTTGCGCAGCGCTTCCGCGGCCGCGGTCTTCGCGTTGAAGGCGCCGGTGATGACCCGGTCGGCGGTCGAGCCCTGGGCCGGGAGCAGGCCGAGTTGCTGGGCGATGATCGCCCCGTTCGTATAGGCGTTGTTCTCGACGATCTGACCGTCCTCGACCCGGAGCATGTCGCAGCCCTCCATCTCGATCGAGCCGCCGGTCGGGGCGAGGCCCTGGAAGCGTCCGGGCCCGAGGAAGGTCCCGGTCACCCGCCAGCGGCAGGCGGCGTTCTTGCCGCTCGCCGCGAGCTCGAGGATCTCGAACTTCCAATCGGGGAAGGCGGCGAACTGGGCGCTGAAGAAGGCCTTGATCTCGGCCGCGCTGCGCATGTCGGCGATCCCGTGGATGTGGTCTCGCGACCCTGGCTTCCACAGGGCGACGGCGGCGTCGAGGTCGCGTTCGGCGATCGCCCCGAAGTAGCGCCTTGGCGATCTGCGCGGTGGTCTTTGGCTTCTCTTTCTTGGTGTCGGTCGGCATCGACTCGACTCTATTGATCGCGAGGTCTCGGGTGTATCGTCGACGGGTCGCGTCGGAATCCAGACGCGACAAGGGAGTCAGCGGCATGGCCGGTTTTTGCCTGATCCACGGGGCCTGGCACGAGAGCTCGTGCTGGGACGGGCTGACCGAACCGCTCCGGGCGCGCGGCCACGACGTGGTGGCCCCCGATCTGCCGCTCGACGATCCGGCGGCGGGCTTCGAGCAGCGCGCGGCGCCCGGGGTCGAGGCGGTCGAAGCGCTCGCCGACCCCGTGGTCGTCGTCGGACATTCGATGGGCTCGGCCTACGCGACCCTGATCGCGGTCGCCCACCCCGGGTCGTTGCTCGTCCACCTCTGTCCCAGGCTCGGCGGCTTCGAGTCGCCACCGGAGGCGCCCGCAACCTTTCGTGAGGGGGTGCCGTTCCCGCCGGAGCGTCCAGACGGGACCAGCGAGTGGGATGCGGAGGTGGCGATCGATGCGATATACGGCCGCCTGTCCGCACCGGCCGCCCGGGCCTTGGCCGAGAACCTGGTTCCGATGGCACAGCCGCCCGACCCTTATCCGCTCCCCGTTCCTCCGGACATCCCCATGGCGCTGATCTACGCCGCCGATGACGAGATCTTCGAGCCCGACTGGGAGCGGTTCATGGCCCGTGAGCTGCTCGCGGTCGAGCCGATCGAGATCCCGGGTGGACATTTCCCGATGGTGGAGGATCCCGAGCGGCTCGCCACCGTGCTCGATCGCCTCGCGAGCTAGCGGCCCGGCGGACTCATCCGTCGAGCGCGACGGCGAGCGCGTCCGGCTCGGTGACCGGGGCGAGACACGCGAAGTCCTCGCAGACGTAGGCAGCGGCCTTCCCGTCGACGGCGCGGCGCTCGCGCATCAGCTCGGGACGCTCGGTGCCCTCGGGCCCGCCCGCGAGCACCAGGTGAGGCCGAAGCTTCGAGCGCACGACCGCGGCGAGCGCGGCCAGAGTCCCCGCCCCCGTCGGGGCCGACGAGGGCCACCTCCCGAACGGTCGAGGCGTGGAAGTCGATCGCCAACAGCAGGTGGGCGACCGCCTGCGGGTGGCGGGATCCGACCCGGTGAAAGAGGGCGATGACGCCCTCGGCCTGCTCCTCGTAGCCGTGTTCGCCGGTCAGCGCGGCGAGCCGCAGGAGGCCGTAGGCGGCGGCGGAGTTGCCCGAGGGGATCGGGTGATCGTCGACGTCCTTGCGCCGCACGATCAGCTGCTCGTGGTCGGCGGAGGTGGTGAAGAAGCCGCCGTTCGCCGGGTCGGCGAAGCGCTCGATCATCGCGTCGGCGGTCTCCCGCGCGGCGTCGAACCAGCGTGGCTCGAAGGTCGCCTCGTACAGAGCCAGCAGCGCCTCGATCAGAAACGCGTGGTCCTCCAGGTAGGCGTTCAGTTTCGCCTCGCCACGGTTGTAGGTGCGCAGCAGCCGGCCGTCGGCGTCGCGCATCGTCTCGAGCACGAACCGGGCGCAGGAGCGCGCGGCATCGAGGTAGTCGGGACGGTCGAGCACGGCACCCGCATCGGCGAGCGCCGCGATCGCGAGCGCGTTCCAGGAGAGCACCCGCTTGTCGTCGAGGCCGGGCCAGATGCGCTTCGCGCGCGCCTCATAGAGCGCCCGGCGCGCCTCGTCGAGACCGGGTGGCGCGGTGGCCTCGAGCCCGCCGGGCAGGTGGAGGATGTTGGCGCCCTCGAAGTTGCCGCGCTCGGTGACGCCGTAGTACTCGATCACCGCCTCGGCGTCGTCGCCGAGCAGCTCGCGGATCTCGGCCGGCGTCCAGACGTAGAACTTGCCCTCGACCCCCTCGGAGTCGGCGTCGAGGGCCGAGTAGAAGCCGCCTTCGTCCCCGCGCATCTCGGCCAGCATCCAATCGAGGGTCCGCTCGCAGACGGTTCGCCAGCGCTCGTGGCCGAGCGCCTGGTAACCGTGTAGGTAGGCGCGGGCGAGCAGGGCGTTGTCGTAGAGCATCTTCTCGAAGTGGGGGACGAGCCAGCGGTCGTCAACCGAGTAGCGGGCGAAGCCGCCGCCGATCTGATCGTGGATCCCGCCGGCCGCCATCCGGTCGAGCGTGAGCTCGACGATCTCGGTGTCGCCGCGGGCGAGGAGGAACTCGAGTGCCGAGGCCGGCGGGAATTTCGGCGCCCCGCCGAAGCCCCCGTTGCGGCGGTCGGCCGCCTGACCGAGCGCCGCGACCGCGGCGTCGAGCAGGCCGGGATCGGCTGGCTCCTGGGCGGGCTCCACGCGGCCGACGGCCGCGAGCTGCTCGCGGATCCGCGCCGCCGACTCGCGGATCTGGTCGCGCTGGGTGGTCCACGATTGGACGATGGCCTCCATCACCATCGGAAAGCTGGGCATCCCGTGGCGCGGCTCCGGCGGGAAGTAGGTGCCGCCGTAGAACGGCACGCCCTCGGGGTCGCAGAACACGGTGAGCGGCCAGCCGCCCTGACCCGTCATCCCCTGGACCGCCTCCATGTAGATCGCGTCGATGTCGGGGCGCTCCTCGCGGTCGACCTTGACGCAGACGAAGTGGTCGCTCATGTAGCGACCCACCTCGGGGTCCTCGAACGATTCGCGCTCCATGACGTGGCACCAGTGACACGACGAGTAGCCGATCGACATCAGCAGCGGCCGGTCGAGCTCGCGGGCCCGCTCGAGCGCCGGCTCGCCCCACGCGTTCCAGTCGACCGGGTTCTCGGCGTGCTGGAGCAGGTACGGGCTGGTCTCGGCGGCGAGGCTGTTTGCCATCACTTCCAGGCTACCCGCGCCGGCGTTCAGCAATGCGCGGCGAGCGCCGCGAGCAACAGGATGAGGACGCGACGTGTCGAGCGCCGGCGGCCAGGATCCACCTAATCGCCGCGCAGCTCCTTCGCGACCTCGCCGAGCGCCGCGGTCGCCTCGCCGATCCCGGCGCCGGTCTCCTGCATGTAGAGCTTCGCGGCCTTGCGCGTCTCGCCCGGCGCCGAGCAGCTCGCGGACCGCGTCCGAGACCGGCGGCGCCGCGCGCGCGTCGAGCTCCCAGTCGGCCGCCCCGGTTTGCTGGAAGAGCACCGCGACGCGACGCTCGAGCTCCTCGACGCGGGCGCGCAGCTCCGAGACCTCGTCGCTCATCCGCTCAGTATGCGCGCGGCAGCGAGGCGATGCGCTCGATCCACGCCCGGAGCCGCGGGTGCGAGTCGCCGAGCGGCTGGTAGTCGTCGAGCACGACGTGGAAGAGCTCGGTGTCGGCCGGGTCGCGGTGGGCGGCGTACTTGAGGAACGGGTAGGCGACGAAATCCCCGACCCCGAGCTCGCCGAGCAGGAAGTCCCCGCCGCCGAGCAGGCCCTCGAACAGGTCGAGCCGCGCGGCCATCTCGGCGCCGAGCTGCTCGATCAGGCCGTCGTCGGAGGCCTCGCGCTCGAGCTCGGCCTCGATCGCGTTCGGGGCGCGCTTGTACACGCGCTCGAACCACTCGATGAAGATCTCGACCGCGGCCCGCTGCGCCGGCTCGGCCGGGAACAGCGGCCGGTCGGGGGTACGCCGGTCGAGGTGGCGCATGATTGCGACCGAGTCGTGGATCACCTCGCCGGCGTCCTCGATCACCGGCACCAGGCCCTGACCGCTGACCGACTCGACCGGGCGCCGGTTCGAGTACTCGATCACGATCGATTGCGCCTCGATCCCCTTGTGGGCGAGCGCGAGGCCGACGCGCTCGCAGTTGGTGGACCACTCGGCGCGGTACAGACGTACCGCGGGACCTCCCGCCACGCTTGGCCCCGGTCCTAGCTCGCGGTCACGTCGCGCGCGAACGCCTCGAGCGCGTCGGCGAACACCTGGAGATCCTCCTCGGAATGGGCGACCGAGATCGTCCACTCCTCCTCGACGCCCGGGGTCATGAAGACGCCGTGGTTCATGTGGTAGAGCCACGCCAGCGTTGCGAGCTCCCCATCGACCTTCGTCAGGTAGTCGCGGTACTCGTAGAGCCGCTCGGGCGAGAAGACGACGCAGCCCTTCGCGCCGAGGCCCGACGTGTAACAGGGGAGGCCGTACTGGTCGATGATCTCATCGCAGCGGTTGAGCAGCCACTGGTTCGAGGACTCGAGCTTCGCGTAGGCGTCGGCGTTCAGGACCCGGGTGAGGGTCGCCTCGGCGGCGGCCATCACCATCGGGTTGCCGTTGAACGTCCCGTACTGGACGACGGTGTCGTTCGCGATCGCCTCGCCGAGCTCGGCGGTCATCCCGATCGCGCCGCCCGGATAGCCGCCGCAGATCGCCTTCGCCAGCGTGACCATGTCCGGGGTCACCCCGAAGCGGTCGGTGGCACCGCCTGGGGCGATCGTCGCCCCTGTCTTGACCTCGTCGAAGATCAGCTTGACGCCGTGCTGCGTGCAGAGCTCGCGAACCCGCTCGAGGTAGCCCTCGCGCGGCGGGATGATGTTGATGTTCATCATCGCCGGCTCCATGATCAGCCCGGCGACCTTGCCCTCGAGCTTGTCGAGGACGCTGGCAAGCGCGTCGGCGTCGTTGAACGGCACCGCCCGGGTGAGCTCGGTCAGGGCGAGCGGGTAGCCGGCGCCGTAGGGGACCGAGCGGGGATCGTCGCGCTCTCCGAGCGCCTCCAGCGGCGGGTAGACGCTGACCATGACCGAGTCGTGGTGCCCGTGGTAGGAGCCCTCGATCTTCAGGATCACGTCGCGACCGGTGACCCCGCGGGCCAGGTGGACGGCGTCCATGGTCGACTCGGTGCCCGAGTTGGTGAACCGCCACTGCGGCAGGCCGAAGCGCCGGGCGAGCTCCTCGGCGACGACGATCGAGCCGTCGGTTGGAGCGGCGAAGTGGGTGCCGAGGTCGATCCGCGCCTTGACCGCGTCGCCGATCGTCGGGTTCGCGTGGCCGACCGCCATGACGCCGAAGCCGTTGTGGAAGTCGACGTACTCGCCGCCGTCGACGTCCCAGACGCGGGCGCCCTTGCCGTTCTCGAGATAGACCGGCCACGGCTTGTTGACCTGGAAGGACGACGGCACGCCTCCGGGCATCACCTTGACCCCGCGCTCGTAGCGCTGCTTGGACTGGGGCGTGCGCTCGGCGAGCTTCTGCATCTCGCGCTCGGTGAGCTCGGCGACGCGCCTCTTGTCGATGGTCGGCCTTCCCTGGGCGGTTGTTTCGAGAGTCATGCGGGCAGCGTAGCGGCAGAATTCAGGCCGCTTCGTCCAAGCCTCTCGGTTCGGCTTGGCCTTGCAGGCGGCGCCAGATCACACCGAGATCGTCGATTTCGGTGGGCTCGAGCCTGGTGAGGAAGTGGGTGCGGACCCCGTCGAGGTGGTCGGGACGGGCGGCGTCGAGCTTTCGCCGGCCTGCGTCGGTGAGCAGCGCGAAGTACCCGCGACCGTCGTCGGCGCAGCGCTCGCGGGCGATCAGTCCCTGTCGCTCGAGCCGGTCGGCGAGCCTGGTGATACCGCTGCGGCTGAGCAGCAGCCGGTCGGCGAGCTCGCTCATCCGCAGCCTGCCGCCCTCCGCGTCGCCGAGGTACATCAACACCTCGTACGAGCTGAGCGGCAGCCCATGCTGTCGCTCGAGCTCAGCGTCGAGCTCGGCGACGATCCGGCTGTGCGTCTCGAGCATCCCGCGCCAAGCCGCGAGCTCGCGCTCGGTGAGTAGGGAGGAGGATGCGTCCATGAGTCGAGGGTAACAGTGCTTGCAGGCGCAACTATCTGATATAGTTGTGCAGTCAACTACTTTAGTCAAGCGGACGGGAGAAACATGAAGCTCGAAGGCATCCACCACATCACCGCGATCACCGCCGATGCGCAGGCAAATGTCGATTTCTACGCCGGCACTCTCGGCCTGCGGATGGTCAAGAAGACGGTCAACCAGGATGCGCCGAGCGTCTACCACCTCTTCTATGCGGACGAGCAGGGCAGCGCCGGATCCGACATCACCTTCTTCGAGTTCCCGGGCGCGGTGCGCGGGCGCGCCGGCGCCGGGATGGTGCACCGGATCGTCTGGCGCGTCGGTTCGCCCGCGTCGCTCGACTTCTGGGCCGAGCGGCTCGGGGCAGCCGGAGTCGAGACCGAGCGCGACGGCGACAGCCTGCGCTTCAGCGACCCGGAGGGGCTCGGCCACGAGCTCGTGGTCGCGAGCGTCCCCGACCAGCCGCTGATCGCCGACCACCCCGAGGTGCCGAGCGAGTTCGCGCTACAGGGCTTCCACGCAGCCCGCGCATATGCCGCCGATCCCGAGCGCAGCGCCGGGCTGCTGGAGAAGCTCGAGTTCGAGCGCTCCGGCGACGACTGGGAGGCGCGCGGCGAGTCGCGCGGCGGCCTCTGGACCTACGACGAGGCGCCGTCGGAGCCCGGGCGCGAGGGGGCGGGGACCGTCCACCACATCGCCTGGGCATCGACGATGGACGAGCACGAGGACTGGCGAGCGCGGGTCAGTGAGGGCGGCGCCCGGCCGACCCCGGTGATCGACCGGTTCTGGTTTCGCTCGATCTACTTCCGCGAGCCGAGTGGGGTCCTGTTCGAGATCGCGACTCTCGGGCCCGGCTTCGGCGTCGACGAGGATCCCGAGCACCTGGGCGAGAAGCTGATCCTGCCGCCGTTCCTCGAGGAGCAGCGCGAGCAGATCGAGGCGGTGCTGACCCCGGTGGTCAATCCGCGGACGGCCGCTGTGGGGCGGAGCGGAGCGAAGCCGAGCCGCGCCGCTGTTGAGGCGCCTCACTCCTCGTGAGCCCGGCCGACGAGCTCGTCCACCGGCTGCGCGAGCCGGCGGGCGAGCCCGAGGGCGCGCTCGTCCTCAACCACGGCCGCGGGGCCGACGAGAACGATCTGTTCGGGTTGCTCGACGAGCTCGACCCGGAGCGGCGGCTGCTGGGCGTGACCACCGGGGCACCGCTCACCGGGATCCCGCCCGGCGGACGCCACTGGTACCTCGTCCCGCGGGTCGGTTACCCGGACCCGGTCACCTTCGCGGGTAGCTACTCGGCGCTGACCGGCTTCCTGGACGGCCTGCTCGAACAACGGGGGATCGGCTGGGAGCGGACCGTGATCGGTGGCTTCTCGATGGGAGCCGTGATGTCGTATGCGGTCGGACTGGGAACCGGGCGGCCGTCACCGCGCGCGATCCTCGCCTTCAGCGGCTTCATCCCGACCGTCGATGGCTGGGCGGCCGAGCTCGATTCGCGAACCGGGCTCCCCGTGGTCATTCATCACGGTCGCAACGACCCGGTGATCTCGGTCGAGTTCGCCCGCGAGGCGCAGCGCGCGCTGTCGAGCGCCGGGCTCGAGGTCGAGTACATCGAGACCGACGCCGGCCACTGGCTGCCGGCGGAGGCGATCGAACCGGCGCGGGCCCTCGTCGCCGGTGGCTGAGCGTCCGGTCCCTTTGCGAACATGTGTTCGTGCGATGGGACAACCTGACGATCGAGGAGGAGCGCGGGTCGCGGCTTCCCGGGTTCAGAGACCCGGCCATCGTCCGCACGTTCGATGCGCCCGAGGCGCTCGGCACGCGCTTCTACGAGGTCAACGCCCGCTCGGCCATCAACGCCGTGCCGAAGCGCTCACGGATGCCGTTTCGCTTCACGATCAACCCGTATCGCGGCTGCACACATGCCTGTAGTTATTGCTTCGCTCGTCCGACCCACACGTACCTCGACTTCAACGCTCGCGAGGACTTCGAGCGCGAGATCGTGGTCAAGGTGAACGTCCCGGAGCGGGTGCGCGCCGACCTGTCGCGGCCGTCCTGGAAGCGCGAGCACGTCGCGCTCGGGACGAACACCGACCCGTACCAGTGGGTGGAGGGCCGCTACCGGCTGATGGAGGGGATCTGGGAGGCGATGCGCGACTTCTCGAACCCGTGCTCGGTGCTCACCAAGTCGCCGCTGCTGGTGCGCGACATCGAGCTGATGAAGGAGATCTCCGAGCGGACGGAGTTCGTCGCGAACCTCTCGATCCCGACGCTCGAGGAGAAGGCTTGGCGGGCGACCGAGCCGCACACGCCGCACCCGCGCAAGCGGATCGAGGCGCTCGCCGAGTTGCGCCGCGCCGGCATCGCGACCGGGGTCCTGATCGCTCCGCTGATCCCGGGCGTCAACGACGCGCCCGGTCAGATCGAGGAGCTTGTCGAGGCAGTGGGCGACGCTGGCGCGCAGAGCATCGGCGGGGTCGGTCTGCACCTGCGGGGCGAGGTGCGCGAGATCTGGTTCGACTGGCTGCGCCAGTACCGCCCCGATCTGGTCGAGCGCTACGAGGAGCTCTACCGACGCGGTGCCTACATGGCCAAGGACGAGCGTGAGCGCCTCGCGGCACGCGCCCGCGGCGGCTCGCGACCGCGCCGCTTCACCGTCGCCCCCCGCGGTTCCGCGGAACCGCCGTCCACCCCGGCGCTGGCGCCGGAGTTGCGCTCGCGCCAGGCGACGTTGTTCGAGTGACGAGTGACGGGCGACGGGGCGATGAGTTCCCGCGCCACTCCGGGTCTACAGTCTCGAACCGATGAGCGGTGTCGAAAACAGCGACCAAGCGATCGAGCTCTCGGGAGTGGTCAAGACCTTCGGATCGATCACCGCCGTCGACGGGCTCGACCTCGACGTGCCCGCCGGCATCTGCCTCGGGCTGCTCGGCCCAAACGGCGCCGGCAAGTCGACGACGATGCGGCTGCTGACCGGCCAGGCGATCGCGGACTCCGGATCGATCCGGGTGCTCGACTACGTGCTCCCCGCGCAGGCGAAGGCGGCGCGAGCCGAGATGGGCGTGGTGCCGCAGCTCGACAACCTCGACGTCGACGTCACCGTCGAGGAGAACCTCGCCGTGTTCGCGCGCCTGTACCGGGTCCGCGATGTGGGCGCCGCCGTCGATCGCGCGCTCGAGCTCGCCCGCCTCACCGGGCGTCGCCGCGACGCGGTCGACGAGCTCTCCGGAGGCATGCGCCGACGGCTGCTGCTCGCCCGCGGCCTCGTCCACGACCCTCGCCTGGTGCTGCTCGACGAGCCGACGGTCGGGCTCGACCCGCAGATCCGCACCCAGATCTGGACCCTGGTCGACGACCTGCGTACGCGCGGCGCGACGATCCTGATGTCGACCCACTACATCGAGGAGGCCGACCGGCTCGCCGACGACGTCGCGGTGATGGCTGCCGGCAGGGTCGTCGCGCGCGGGCGCCCCGCCGACCTGATCGCCGAGTACGCCGGGCGCGAGACGGCGGAGGTCTACGGCCCGCCCGACCGGCTCGCCGAGGCGCGGGCGCTGGCGGAGTCCGACGGGCTCCGGGTGCGCCCGGCCGGGCCGGCCATCGCGATCGTGGGCTCCGAGCGCTCGACCAACGGCAGCGTCCCCGACGATGCCGTCCGCCGCGCCGCGTCGCTCGAGGACGTCTTCGTGATCCTCACCGGCGAGGAGGCGGAGTGAGTTCGCAGGTCGGAGTGAGACGGCTCGAGCCGGCGGCGATCGCCGGCGTGATGAGCCGCGAGGTCGCGAACTTCCGCACCTTCTGGAAGGCGACAACGTTCTCGAGCCTGCTCGAGCCAACGATCTACCTGCTCGCATTCGGACTCGGGCTCGGCTCGACGATCGTCGCCAACGTCGACGGGCTCGACTACGTCGAGTTCGTCGGCACCGGGATGGTCGCGACGGCGGTGATCTTCGCCAGCGCACTGCCGGCGATGTTCGGCACCTTCGTCAAGCACCGCTTCCAACGCACCTACGACGCGATCCTCGCGGCGCCGGTGGACGTCGAGGAGCTGGTCACCGCCGAGGCGCTCTGGATCGCGATACGGGCCGGGGTGTACGGCTGCTTCCCGCTGCTGGTCTCGTTCGCGTTCGGCCTCGACCCGACCTGGGGGATGCTGCTGGTCCCGTTCTTCGGCTTCATCACGGCGCTCGGCTTCGCGTCGTTCGGGATCGCGGTCGCCGGGACCGTAAGCAAGATCGATCAGTTCAACTACGTGACCACGGTCGTGATCACGCCCCTGTTCCTGGTCGCCGGGACGTTCTTTCCGATCAACCAGCTGCCCGAGGGATTCCAGATCGCGGCCCAGTTCAACCCGCTCTACCAGCTGGTCGAGCTGGTCCGCGGCGCGGCGTTCGGGTTCGAGGCGGTCGACCTGCTGCGGGTCGTCGGGCTGGTCGCGTTCTCGCTCGCGATGTGGCGCCTCGCCGTGCGCCAGATGACCCGCCGGCTGGTCGACTAGCGGCGCTGCACTCACCAATGCAGGGCTCAGCCCGAGGCCGAGGCGGGCGCCGGGAGCTTCGCGGCGACGCCGCGCAACGAGAGTCCGACGACGATCGTCGCCAGCGCGCACGCGGCGGCGAGCACGAAGGCCGCCTCGTAGCCGCCGATCGCGGCGGCGGCGCCGGCGAGCGGGCTGCCGACCCCCATCCCGAGATCGAAGAATGCCGTGAACGTGCCCATCGCGACCCCGCGACGCTCCTCCGGCACCCGGTTGACGACCAGCAGCGCCAGGGAGGGGAACAGCAGCGAGAAGCCCGAACCCATCGCGATCGCGCCCAGGAGCGCCACCGGCAGCGAGTCGGCGCCGGCGATCACCAGCAGCCCGGTGGCTTCGCTGAGCGCGGCGCCGACGATGCACGGAATCGATCCGTAGCGGTCGGGGAGGCCGCCGCCGACGACTCGCATGCCGACGACGCTCGCCGCGAACGCCGCGAACACTGCGGCACCGTGGCCGACCCCCTTGTCGTCGAGGTGCAGGACGACGAAGGCGGCCATCGTCGCGTAGCCGACGATCGCCAGCGTCAGGCCGAGGCCAGGCCGCAGCGCCTCGCGCGAGATCAGCCGGCGATCGGCTTGCAACTCGGGATGCGGGACGAAGTTCTCAGGGATGCGCAGCGCGAGCGCGGCGCCGGCGAGCGGCGCGGCGGCGGCGAACGCCCAGACCGCCTCGAAGTCGGTCGCGTGCAGGATCAGCTCGCCGATCGGCGGGCCGAGCGCGAGCCCGCCCCAGATCGCGAGCCCGTAGAGGCCGATGATCCGGCCGCGGCGCTCGGGCGGCGCCATGTCGACCACCCAGGCCGAGCCCGCGGTGTAGACGGCGCCCTCGCCGGCGCCGAGGAAGAGGCGGGCGACGATCAGGCCGGGCACGCCGGCCGGAACGAAGTACAGGAGCGCCGCCACCGCGGTCGAGATACTGCCCGCGATCACGACGAGCTTGCGGCCGCGGGCGTCGGCGAGCCGCCCCGCGAGCGGGCGGCAGGCGAGGCCGGTGATCGCGAACGCGCCCGTGACCAGGCCGACCTCGAAGTTGCCGCCGCCGAGCGGGCCTTTGACGTAGCGGGGCAGCACCGGCAGCGTCGCGCCGATCGATAGCAGCCCGAGCGCGGTGACCGCGAAGATCCCTGCGAAGGCCGTTCGCGTCGGCGTGAGCCTGGAGCCAAGTCCGTTCACGTCCGGATGAATAGCGGAGCGACGTGCCTTCGCGAGCGGAGCGGGCGGATGCGGCGGTTTGACGAGTGCCGCCCGGGTAAGGACTCGGCGAGGAGAGCCGAGCCGCGCCGCCGCGATGACAACGCACCTGCATCCGTAGGAGACTGCGGGTCGCGGGTCACGGGCCCGCGACCCCAGTTTTCAATCAGAGCTAGAAGGAGGACCGATGGAGGCCGCAACCGGCGATTCGACAGGCGGGCTCGAGGCCGAGCTCGGCGGGCTGCTCGACCAGGAGATCTTCGAGCCCTCCGAAGAGTTCCGCTCAGCCGCCCTGGTCACCGACGAGTCGCTCCACGAGGAGGCCGCTCGCGATCCTGAGGCCTGGTGGCTGAAGCTCGCCGGCGAGCTCGACTGGTTCGAGCAGCCGCAGGAGGGTCTCGACGACTCGAGATCCCCGTTCTTCAAGTGGTTCGCGGACGGCAAGATCAACGCCTCCCACAACTGCGTCGACCGCCACGTCGAGGCGGGCAACGGCGACCGCGTCGCCTTCCACTGGCGCGGCGAGGAGGGCGAGGAGCGCGCGATCACCTACGCCGACCTGCACCGCGACGTCCAGCGGCTCGCCAACGTGCTGCTCGACCGCGGCGTCGAGGCCGGCGACGTGGTCGGGATCTATCTGCCGATGATCCCCGAGGTCGTCGTCTCGATGCTCGCGTGCGCGCGAATCGGCGCCCCGCACAACGTCGTCTTCGGCGGCTTCTCGCCCGGTGCGGTGAAGGAGCGGATGCAGTTCTCCGAGGCGAAGGCGCTGATCACCGTCGACTGCGCCCGACGCAAGGGCAAGAGCGCCGAGATCAAGCCCGCCGTCGACGAGTTCCTCGGCGAGGTCCCCTCGATCGAGACCGTGATCGTGGTTCGCAACACCGGTGACGACGTCGCCATGGACGAGGGCCGCGACCTGTATTACGACGAGGCGCTCGAGGCCGCCGACCCGGAGTGCCCGCCGGCCGAGCTCGACGCCGAGCACCCGCTGTTCATCCTGTACTCGTCGGGCTCGACGGCGAAGCCGAAGGGGATCCTGCACACGACCGGCGGCTATCTGACCGGGGTCGCGTGGACCACGAAGCACGTCTTCGACCTGAAGCCCGAGGAGGACGTCTTCTGGTGCTCGGCCGACGTCGGCTGGGTCACGGGGCACTCCTACATCGTCTACGGGCCGCTGCTCAACGGCGCCACCTCGGTCATGTACGAGGGCGCCCCCGACTACCCGGACAGGGACGTCTGGTGGCGGCTGTGCGACGAGCTCGGGGTGACGATCTTCTACACCGCCCCGACCGCGATCCGCGCCTGCATCAAGTGGGGGGCCGAGTACCCCGAGCGCCACGACCTCTCGAAGCTGCGCCTGCTGGGCACGGTCGGCGAGCCGATCAACCCGAAGGCCTGGCTCTGGTACTGGAAGGTGATCGGCGGCGGTCGCTGTCCGATCGTCGACACGTGGTGGCAGACCGAGACCGGCCACATCATGATCACGACGCTCCCCGGCGCCCAGTACTGCGAAGCCGGGCTCGGCGGGCAAGCCGTTGCCGGGGATCGAGGCGGCGGTGCTCGACGAGCATGGGAACGAGGTCGAGAGCGGCCAGGGCCTGCTGGCGCTCCGCCGGCCGTGGCCGGGGATGCTGCGGACCCTCTACAAGGACGACGATCGCTACGTCGAGACCTACTTCGCCAAGTTCGGGCCCGAGACGTACTTCGTCGGCGACGCCTCGCGCCAGGACGATGACGGCTACTTCTGGGTGATCGGGCGGGTCGACGACGTGATCAACGTCTCCGGGCATCGGCTGTCGACCGCCGAGGTCGAGTCGGCGGTGGTCTCGCACCCGAAGGTCGCCGAGTGCGCGGTGATCGGCCAGGCCGACGAGGACACCGGTCAGTCGATCTGCGCCTTCGTCACGCTCGAGGGCGACCTCCAGGGCGACGACGAGATGGTCGCTGAGCTACGCGAGCACGTCGCCGTCAAGATCGGCAAGCTCGCCCGCCCGAAGCGGATCGTCTGGACCGACGACCTGCCCAAGACCCGCTCGGGAAAGATCATGCGGCGCCTGCTGCGCGACATCGCCGAGGGCCGCGAGCTCGGCGACGTCACCACGCTGCGCGACCCCGGACGTGGTCAAGGAGCTCGACGAGGTCGTCAAGCGCCGAGCGGCGGCCGACGAGGAGTGATCAGCGCGAGCCGACCGCGGCTGAGGCGGGGGCCGGCTGCTCGGTCGGGCACGAAGGCGGGGTCGCCTGCGGCTCAGGTGGTGATGGTGCGCCGCCGGTGACGGTGTCGGCGGGCGTGTTCTGGCGTCGCGAGAGCGCCACGAACGGGAGCGCGACCGCCGCGATCCCGGCGCTCAGCAGGTACGACGGCGCGTAGCCCCAGGCGTCGGCGGCGCGACCGAGCACCGGTTGCGCCCAGACGCCGCCGGTCGAGCTCATCAGCGAGTCGAACGAGAGGATCGTCGCCCGCTGTCGCGACGGGATCATCCCGTTCATGTAGGCCTGGCGGAT
The DNA here is from genome assembly GCA_963828755.1 of uncultured Solirubrobacterales bacterium. Taxonomy (GTDB): domain Bacteria; phylum Actinomycetota; class Thermoleophilia; order Solirubrobacterales; family 70-9; genus WHSW01. Next base: position 27,088 of record CAWHFY010000007.1, read on the forward strand.
GGGCGAGGCGGCGGCAAACAGCAGCCCCCAGATGACGATCAGGACGAGCACGGCGACGAAGCTCTCGATCAGGCCGATCAGGGCCAGTGCGCCGACGCCGAGCGCCGAGGTGACGAGCAGCGCCGAGGTGCGACGCGCGAACAGCCTCCGGACGCGTGGCGCGGCGATCCCGCCGAGGATCTGCGCGCCGGCGACGATCGCGGCGACGAGCCCGGCGATCGAGTACGCGTTCGGGTCGCCATAGAGCTCGAGCAGGTACGGCTGCAGCGCGTAGAAGGCGTAGATGCCGACGCCACCGCTGAACAGCGCCGCGACCATCATCCACTTGATCGCCGGCACCCGCCAGCCGTACTCGATCGAGTTGTGCGCGATCCTGCGCATCTCGGCGAGCGGGCGCTGGCCGCGCTCGGGCTCGAATCCGACGTCGTGCATGAGCCGGAACGCGACCACGAACATGACCGCGAGCACTCCGGCGCGGACCAAGAAGGGAACCCCGAGGCTGGTCACCTGGGCGATCAGCCCGCCGGCCACGGAGCCAACCAGCATCGCGATCCCCGAGACGACCTGACCGCGCCCGAAGACCGTCTCGAGCTCGCCGTCGAAGCCGGTGGCGGCGAGCGCGTCCACCAGCCACGCCTCGACCGCGCCGGAGAAGAAGGTGAAGCCGAGCCCGAGCAATATCGAGGCGAGCGCCCACGCCCACAGCGGCGCCTCCATCTGCCAGAGCAACACGTAGAGCCCGGTCGAAGCGGCCAGGGTCACGGTCCCGAGCAGGTACGAGACCCGGCGGCCGATCGTGTCGGCGACGATCCCGGTCGGCACCTCGAACAACACCATGCCCGCGGTGAAGAACGCGTTGGCGGCGAACGCCTCGGCGTTCGACAGCCCGGCGTCGAGCAGGAAGATCGTGTTGATGCCCCAGATGAACGACGCCGCCAGGGTGTTGCCGAGCATCAGGGTGAGGTAGGTGCGCTGGATCGAAGCCGGGGTCGGCATGGCCCGCCAACTTACGCGACCCGCGGACGGCCACCGACGCCCGCGCGGGGCTCAGTCGGCCCGCAGCTCGGCGCGCTTGATCTTTCCGCTCGCCGTCTTCGGCAGCTCGGGGGCGAACTCGACGATTCGCGGGTACTTGTACGGGGCGGTGACGCCCTTGACGTGCTCCTGGAGCTCGCGTGCGAGCTCAGCGGAGCCGTTCCCCTCGCGCAGGACGACGATCGCCCGCACCACGGAGCCGCGCTCGGGATCGGGGGCGGCAACCGCGGCCGCCTCGGCCACCGACGGGTGCGTGAGCAGGGCCGACTCGACCTCGAACGGGCCGATCCGATAGCCGGCCGAGAGGATCAGGTCGTCGTCGCGGCCCTCGTACCAGAGGTAGCCGTCGGCATCCTCGCGGACGACGTCGCCGGTCGACCACCACTCTGCGGCGTACGGATCGCAGCCGAGGTACCGGCTGAAGAAGGTCGGGCAGCTGCTCACCCGAACCTCGAGGATCTCGTCGACGATCCGCAGCTCGAATCCGGGAAGGGGCTTGCCCATCGAACCCGGCCGGATCTGGGCGCCGTCGAGATTGCCGGCCAGATGCCCGGTCTCGGTCTGACCGTAGCCATCGGCGATCTCGAGCCCGGTCGCCTCGCGCCAGGCATCGATCACCTCGGGGTTGAGGGCCTCGCCGGCGGAGACCATGCGCCGCAGCGACAGCGACGGGCCCAGCTCGCCGCGCTTCGCGAGCACCCGGTACTCGGTCGGCGCCTGGCAGAGGACGTCGACGGCCTCGCGCTCGATCAGCTCGAGGCGCTCGTGCGGCTCGAACCGGCCCTCGACCAGCATCGCCGAGGCGCCGCACAGCCACGGCGCGAGAAAGACGTTGCGCGCGGACTTCGACCAGCCGGTCGCCGTCGTGCACCAGACGAGCTCGCCGGCCCGGGCGCCGAGCCAGCGCTCGGCCTGCGCTCGCTGTCCCGGCAGGTAACGCTGCGGGTGCAGGGCCGCGCGCGGCTCACCGGTGGTTCCCGACGTGAACACGATCAGCGCGGGGTCCTCGGGCTCGAGCGTCGCGATCTCGACCGGGGGGTGCTGCGGCCGGTCCTCGTCGAGCGACTCGGCGACCTCGGCAAGGGTCATGTATGGGATCCCGTCGGGGAGCTCGCCGAGCAGCTGCTCGTCGCCGACGCAGAGCGCCGGAGCCGCGATCGAGGCGCGTAGCTCGAGGTCGTGGCGGCGCAGCTGGGTGTTGCACGGCAGCGCGACCGCGCCCATCCGCCAGCAGGCGAGCAGCGCCAGGACCCACTCGACGCGGTTGCCGACCAGGGTCATGACGACGTCGCCGCGCCCGACCCCGCGCGCGGCGAACGCGCCCGAGAGGCCGGCCGACATCGCGATCAGCTCGCCGAAGTGCCAGACGCGGCGCTCACCGTCGCGATCGACCGCGATCAGGGCCTGCTTGGAGGCCGGGAACGCTTCGAGCAGGTCGGAAATCAGGTTCATCGCGGTCACAGTCTGCCGGGAGCGGTGCTCGGGGGTGTGAGCGGTTCCACCCCTGGGGTGTCTGGCCGCAGCGTTCCGCTCGGCGGACGATCGACTGGTCAATCCACACCACCTCAGGAGGACAGAGATGTTCAACCGGACCAAGACCCAGACCACCACCGACCAGTCCGACCGCAGGCCGCGCCGGTTCAGCTACGCGAACCTGATGTCGACGCTGGCGGTCTTCATGGTCGTCGCCGGCGGTACCGCGATGGCGGCCTCGCTGGCGCCGAACAGCGTCAACTCGAAGTCGATCAAGGACAACGCGGTGAAGACGATCGACCTCAAGGACGGCAAGGCGGTGACGACGGACGACGTCGTCGACGATTCGCTGACCGGCATCGACGTCGCCGACAACAGCCTGACCGGCAACGACGTCGACGAGTCGAGCCTCGGCCAGGTGCCGGACTCGGCGAAGCTGCAAGGCCGCAGCGCCGCATCGTTCCTTTCGAACAACGTCTACAAGGCCGAGTCGGCGATCGGACCCGGCCAGGTCCTCGGCGACGGCACGTTCGTGCTCAGCAAGGCCTGCAACCCCGGCGACGTGCTGCTCTCCGGCGGCCCGGCGAACATCGCTGCGACCACCGACATGGTCGAGAGCTTCCCGAGCCCCGGCACCACCAACAGCTGGACCGCTCGGGTCGACAAGAACGCGCAGACCGACAACTTCAGTGTCGTGATCCTGTGCATCGACCAGTAATCCGGAAGCGTTAGGCCCCACGGCGCGGCGGCGGCCCGAGCGGTCGCCGCCGCGTTCGTGCGTCAGCAGTCGCCCGGGACGGCCAGCCCGCCGGACGCGGTGCCGATGCGCCCAGCGGCCTTCGCCGACACCGAGATCGTCGCGCCGCGGCAGGTCTGGGCGGCGAAGTCGAGGACCTCCAGCTGGCGGGGGCTGAGCCCGAAGCGCAGCTTCGCCCGTCGGTCGCGCACCTTCGCGTCGATCGGGCCGAGCCGGAAGCGGAAGTCGTCGGGATAGCCATCGACCACCAGCTGCGCCTTGGCGCGCACCTGCTTGCCGCGCTTCGCGAGAACCTCGGCCTTGATCGCCTCATGGCGAAGGGCGCCGTCCTCGTTCGCGGTCAGCACGGTCACCTTCGGCTTCGGCGGCTTCGGCGGGTCCGGCTTCGCCGCCGCGATGCCCGAGGCTGCGAGCGCAGCGACGAGGACGACGCTCAGCGCCGCAAGTCGCGTATTGGGAGCGTCTGAAGACATGGCCGACAGGGTTGCACGCCCGGCGGCGGCGGCAAGGACCGCGAGGTCCAGTAGCCGCCGCGTTCAGCGCCGCAGCTCGGTGCCGTCGTAGAGCTTCTTGACGACGACCGCGCCGGGCGGCGCAGCATCGAGGCAGAGCTCGCAGAGCACGCACTCGTCGAGGTTCGAGCGAACGACCTCGACCCCGGCGTCGCCCGCCTTGAAGATGTCGACCGGGCAGACCTCTTCGAGCTTCTCGGCGAGCTCGAGATCGCCGCTTGACCTCATCGGCGACCTCGACGTCGATGAAGATGCCGTCGAGACCGCTCGCCGCTCGCCGCTCGCCGCTCGTCATCCCAGCTTCTCCTTCACCACGTCCGGGATCTCGTGGATGCGCTCCACGACCGGGATGCCGGCGGCCTCGAGGCGGGCGATCTTCTCGGTCGCCGAGTCCTCCTTGCCCTCGACGATCGTGCCCGCGTGGCCGAAGCTCATCCCCTGCATCTCCTCGTCGTCCATGAACTTGCCGGCCATGAAGGCGACGATCGGCAGTCGCGAGTTGTTGGCCTCGCGCCAGTCGACCAGCTCGGCCTCCATGCGCCCGCCGGGCTCGGTGTAGATGACGATCGCCTCGGTCTGCTCGTCGGCCTCGAACAGCGGCATCAGCTCGGCGTAGGTGGAGCCGATGATCGCGTCGCCGCCGATCGAGACCGCGGTCGAGACGCCGAGGCCGGCCGCGGTCAAGGTCGAGGAGATCTCCGTCGTCATCCCGCCCGAGCGCGACATGACGCCGACGCTGCCGGGCTTGTAGGCCTTCGCGGCGTCCTTGGCGGGGCCGCCGATGCCGCCCATCTTCGCGACCCCCGGGACGATCAGCCCGAGGCAGTTCGGGCCGATGATCCGCGCGCCGCGCTCGTTCGCGAGCTCGACCATCTGGGCGACGTCGGCGCGCGGGATCCGCTCGGTGACGATCACGATCAGCTTGACGCCGTTCTCGATCGCCTCGAGCACCGCGTCCTTGGTGAACGCGGGGGGGACGGTGACCACGGCGCCGTCGGGGGCCGAGCCGTGGTGCTCGACGACCTGCTCGACCGTGTCGAAGACCGGCACGCCGTGGACCTCGCGGCCCTTGCGCCCCGGGGTGACGCCGCCGACGATCTTCGAGCCGAAGTCCAGGCACTCGCGGGTCAGGTTCACGGCCTCGCGGCCGGTGATGCCCTGCACGATGAAGGTGAAGTCCTCGTTCAGGAGGATGGACATCAGGCCGTCCCCCTGAATCTTCTGCACCGCAATCCCTGCCGCATCCCACATCGACGTACTGCGGTCGGCGTACTCGACCCCGTACTTGTCGAGGATCTTGTAGCCCTCCTCCTCCCAGGCGCCCGGGATGCGGAAGATCGCGATCGTCTCGGCCGGGTCCTTGCCGAGCTCGAGGCAGGCCTTGATCACGCCGCGCGCGACGATGTCGACCCGGGTGTTGGAGACGATCGACATCATCACCGCGATCTTCTCGACCCCGTCCTTCTTGCAGGACCTCCATCGCCAGGCCCTTTGACTTCGCGACCGAGGGGTTGCCGCCGATCTCGGCGTAGTTGGCGGGCTTGCCGCCCTGGCTGCGGACCGCGTCGGTGAGCGTCAGCGAGCCGCCGCCCGCGCCGATCACGAGCCCGAGGTTGCCGGTGAAGCCGTGGTCCTTGCCCTGGATCACGCCGCGGTGGTCGGCGGCGTCGATCGCCTTCACGTTGCGCTCGAAGTCCGAGGGCTCGTAGAGCTCGCGCGGCTCGTCGAGGTCGACCCCGATCTCCTGCAGCATCTTGCGGTGCCGGCCGACCGCCTCGTCCTCCATCTCCATGTGGGCGTCGAGGGCGACGAAGGAGCCGTCGGCGAGCCGGGCGAGCGGGTTGATCTCGGCCAGGGTCATGTCGTAGTCGCGCTGCAGGCGGGCGAGACGCGCGAGCACCGCGGTCGCGCGGTTGAGCTCCGAGCCGGTCATCCCGCAGCGGGCGACGGCCTGCTTGGCCTCGAAGTCGGCGATCGGGTGCAGGTTCGAGAGGTGGCCGCGCCCGACGTGGTCGGGGTGCTCCGCGGCGACCTGCTCGATGTCGATCCCGCCCATGTCGCTGAACAGCATCATCGGCCGCTTCGCGCGCCCGTCCCAGAGCACCGCCGCGTAGTACTCCTGCTCGATCTCGGCCTTGGGGTCGACGAGCACCCCGACCGGCATGTGGCCGCCGATCTCGAGCTCGAGGATCGCCGCCGCGTGCTCGGCTGCCTCGTCGGGCGTGTCGGCGAACTTGACCCCGCCGGCCTTCATCCGGCCGCCGGTCAGCACCTGGGACTTGATCACGGTCGGGCCGCCGATCTCCTCGGCGGCCTTGCGGGCCTCGTCCGCGGTCGTGCAGAAGCCGTACTTGGTGACCGGAATCCCGGCCCGCTCGACGATTCGGCGTGACTCGTATTCGTAAAAGCGCATCGTGCGGCGCGGGAGACTAGATGATTGAGCGATATCGTCGGCGCGGTGGAAGTGCGGACCGCCGATGTGATCGTCGTCGGCGCGGGCCTGGCAGGGCTCGCGGCGGCCCGCGAGGTCCGCGCGGCCGGGCGCGACGCGATCGTGCTCGAGGCACGCGACCGGGTCGGGGGGCGGACCTTGAACGCGCCGATCGGCGACGACAAGGTGGTCGAGCTCGGTGCCCAGTGGGTCGGCCCGACCCAGGATCGAGTGTTGGCGCTGATCCGCGAGCTCGGGCTCGAAACCTTCCCGACCTGGGCCGAGGGCGAGAGCATCTTCGAGCGCGGCGGCAAGCTCGGCCGCTACTCGGGCACGATCCCGCGCGCCAACCCGGTCGGGCTCGCCGAGGTCGGGGTGACGATGAAGCGCCTCAATCTGATGGCGGCCAAGGTGCCGCCGCATGCCCCGTGGCAGGCGCCGAATGCGGCCCGATGGGACTCCGAGACCTTCGCGACCTGGATGCGGCGAAACGTCCGCACCGAGGTCGCCCGCGACATCCTGCGGCTCGCGATCATCGGCGTCTGGGCCGCCGAGCCCCGCGATGTCTCGCTGCTGCACGTCCTCTTCTACATCCGCTCGGCGGGCTCGCTCGAGATCCTCACCGACACCGAGGGCGGCGCCCAGCAGGACCGGATCGTCGGCGGTTCGCAGCTGATCTCGCTGCGGATCGCCGAGCAGCTCGGCCCGACGGTGGTCGAGCTCTCCACCCCGGTGCGCTCGATCCGCCACAGCGACGCCGGGGTCACGGTCGTCTCCGACCGCGTGACGGTGAGCGCGACGCGGGCGATCGTCGCGATCCCGCCGACCCTCGCTGGCCGGATCGCCTACGACCCGCCGCTGCCGGCGCGCCGCGACGGGCTCTCGCAGCGGATGGCCCAGGGCAGCGTGGTCAAGTGCATGGCCGTCTACGAGCGCCCGTTTTGGCGCGATCGGGGCCTCTCCGGCGCGGTGACGAGCGTCTCCGGCCCGGTCTCGGTCGGCTTCGACAACTCCCCGCCCGACGGTTCGCCCGGGGTCCTGCTCGGCTTTCTCGAGGGCCGGGCGGCGCGCGAGGCGGCGGATCTGGCCGCGGACGAGCGGCGCAGCCTCGTCGCCGGGTCCTTCGCTCGCCTGTTCGGGCCCGAGGCCGCGAGTCCGATCGACTACGTCGACCGGGCGTGGGGAGCCGAGGAGTGGTCGCGAGGCTGTTACGGCGGCTACATGCCGACCGGGCGCCTGGACCGACTACGGCGCCGCGGTGCGCGAGCCGATCGGGCCGATCCACTGGGCCGGTGCCGAGACGGCGCTGGTCTGGAACGGCTACATGGACGGCGCGGTCGGCTCCGGCCAGGACGCCGCGACGCGCCGCGATCACCGCGCTCGCCTGATCCTGCGCAGCGTCCGCAAACACTCCGCAGCGGGCGTCCGTGGTCACCCCCGATGCTACTCGGCGCCTGCGCCGGGTACAACGTACGTGACGCCGACGCGTCGCCACGTGCGGCACAATTGCCCCCCGCTGTCCGGCGCTCACGAGCCGGTAACAAGTGCTACAAGCGCTTTCACGGGCCACAATCAGAGATAAAGGAGTTGAACCTCAAGTTGTCCGAGACCACGGCCGCGACCAAGCAACTGACCGATAACCCGAAGCTGATCTCTTGGGTCGAGGAGATGGCCGAGCTGACTCAGCCGGACTCGATCCACTGGTGCGACGGATCGGCAGAGGAGTACGACCGGCTGTGCCAGGAGATGGTCGACGGCGGCACCTTCGAGCGGCTCTCGGACGCGAAGCGCCCGAACTCCTACCTCTGTCGCTCCGACCCCGGCGACGTCGCCCGGGTGGAGGACCGGACCTTCATCTGCTCGGAGCGAGAGGAGGACGCGGGGCCGACCAACAACTGGACCGAGCCGGCCGAGATGCGCTCGCGGATGCGCGACCTGTACCGCGGCTCGATGAAGGGCCGGACGATGTACGTCGTCCCGTTCTCGATGGGCCCGCTGGGCTCGCCGATCGCCCACATCGGCGTCCAGCTCACCGACTCGCCGTACGTCGCGGTCTCGATGCGGATCATGACCCGGATGGGCGAGGGCGCGCTCGACGTGCTCGGCGCCGACGGTGACTTCGTCCCCTGCCTGCACTCGGTCGGGATGCCGCTCGCCGACGGCCAGCACGGACGTCGCCGTGGCCGTGCAACCCGGACAACAAGTACATCGTCCACTTCCCGGAGAGCCGCGAGATCTGGTCGTACGGCTCCGGATACGGTGGCAACGCGCTGCTCGGCAAGAAGTGCTTCGCGCTGCGGATCGCCTCGGCGATGGCTCGCGACGAGGGCTGGATGGCCGAGCACATGCTGATTCTGAAGCTGACCTCGCCCGAGGGTGAGGTCAAGTACGTGACCGGCGCCTTCCCGTCGGCCTGCGGCAAGACCAACCTGGCGATGCTGATCCCGACGCTCGAGGGCTGGACCGTCGAGACGGTCGGCGACGACATCGCCTGGATGAAGTTCGGCGAGGACGGCCGCCTGTACGCGGTCAACCCCGAGGCCGGCTTCTTCGGCGTCGCGCCGAACACCAGCCACAAGACGAACCCGAACGCGATGGACACGATCGAGCGCAACTCGATCTTCACCAACTGCGCGCTCACCGACGATGGCGACATCTGGTGGGAGGGGATGACGGGCGAGCCGCCGGCCCACGCGATCGACTGGAAGGGCAACGACTGGACCCCGGAGTCGACCGACCCCGCGGCGCACCCGAACGCCCGCTTCACGACCCCGGCGGCGCAGTGCCCCTCGATCGCACCCGAGTGGGAGGACCCGGCCGGAGTCCCGATCGACGCCTTCCTGTTCGGCGGTCGCCGGGCGACGGTCGTGCCGTTGGTCGCCGAGTCCTATGACTGGGATCACGGCGTCTTCCTCGGCGCGACGATGTCGTCCGAGACGACCGCGGCCGCTGCCGGCGAGGTCGGCAGGCTGCGCTTCGACCCGATGGCGATGCTCCCGTTCTGCGGTTACAACATGGCCGACTACTTCCAGCACTGGGTCGAGCTCGGCGAGGCGCACGCCGACCAGATGCCGCGGATCTTCGTCGTCAACTGGTTCCGCAAGGACGACGACGGCAGGTTCCTCTGGCCCGGGTTCGGCGAGAACAGCCGCGTGCTCGAGTGGGTCTTCCGCCGCTGCAACGGGGAGGGCGAGACGGTCGACACGCCGATTGGGATGGTCCCGGCGCCGGGCGACCTGAAGCTCGACGGGCTCGAGATCTCCGACGAGGCGATCAACGAGCTGCTCACGGTCGACGCCGAGCAGGTCAAGGCGCAGCTGCCGCAGGTCGAGGAGTTCCTCGCTCAGTTCGGCGACAAGCTGCCGGAAGAGATCACCGCCCAGCTCGAGGCCCTGCGCAAGCGCCTCGGCTGAGCGCCGGCTTCAGTCCGCGTACCGAGCGAGCCCCTCGCGGGCTCGCTCGGGGACCGGCTTCGTGCCGCCACGCTCGAGGTCGACGAAGACGTGGCGCAGCTCGCCCTCGGCGACGACCTCGCCGCCCGTTCGATCGCCAGCTGGGTCGTCATCGACGTGTTGCCGAGCGCGACCGAGCGGACGACCAGGTCGGCTTCGTCATCGAAGCCGAGCGCGGCGATGTAGCGGATCCGCGCCTCGTGGACGACCATGTCGGACCCGTCCTCGATCATCGCCACGTAGCCGCCGAGCTCGCGCCACAGCTCCGTCATCGCCAGGTCGAAGTACGCGAGGTAGTTGGCGTTGAAGACGTGCCCCTGCGGATCGCACTCGCTGTAGCGGACCCTGATCGTGTGGCGAAACTCGTCCCCCATCGAGGTGCTAGAGCTCGTACGCCTCGGCGAGCTCCGGGTCCTTGCTCGCGAGCATCTCGGCGAGCTCGACCATCACCTTGCACTGTTTCCAGGTCGCGTCGTCCTGCATCTTGCCGTCGATCATGTGCACCCCGCGGCCATCGGGGATCGCCTCGATCACCTTCTTGGCGAACTTGACCTCGTCGGGGTCCGGGCTGAAGACCTTCTTCGCGATCTCGATCTGGACCGGGTGCAGCGACCAGGCGCCGACGCAGCCGAGCAGGAAGGCGGCGCGAAACTGCGCCTCGCAGCCCTGGACGTCCTTGATGTCGCCGTACGGCCCGTAGAACGGCAGGATCCCGGCCGAGGTGCAGGCGTCGACCATGCGGGCGATCGAGTAGTGCCACGGGTCCTGCTGGGCCGTCGCGCGCGGCGCCTCGGGGTCGTCGGGGTCGGGGTCGTTGATGACGAGGTAGCCGGGATGACCGCCGCCGACGCGGGTGGTCTTCATCCGCCGCGAGGCCGCGAGGTCGGCCGGGCCGAAGCTCATCCCCTGCATCCGCGGGCTCGCGGTCGCGATCTCCTCGAGGTTGACGACGCCCTGCGCCGTCTCGAGGATCGCGTGGACCAAGATCGGGCGCGAGACCTTCGCCTTCGCCTCGAGCTGGGCGAGCAGGCGGTCGACGTAGTGGATGTCCCAGGCGCCTTCGACCTTCGGCACCATGATCACGTCGAGCTTGTCGCCGATCTCCGTCACCAGCGTGGTGAGGTCGTCGAGGACCCAGGGGCTGGAGAGGTCGTTGACGCGGGTCCACAGGGCCGTCTCGCCGAAGTCGGTCTCGTTCGCGACCCTGACCAGGCCCTCGCGGGCGGCGACCTTGTTGTCGACCGAGACGGCGTCCTCGAGGTTGCCGAGCAGGATGTCGGCCTGCTTGGCCATGTCCGGCACCTTCGCCGCCATCTTCTCGTTCGAGGCGTCGAAGAAGTGGATCATCCGGGAGGGCTTGAACGGCACCTCGGTGACCGGATCCGGCGCGCCGATCGCGAGCGGCTTGAAGAAGTCCCGTGGGTTTCTCACGGCGGCCAATCTACAGAGCCGGTGCGCGCCAGCCCTTTACGATGCGCGCGTGGAGGCAACGGGCCGGCGGGCGCTGATCACGGACGATGGTCGAGGCTGATCTGAGCGATCGCGAGCGCGAGCCGGTCGGCGCCGGGAGCGACCCGTTCGAATGAGCGGCTTCGTCGTCCGCGCCGCGCGCACCGACGAGGCCGAGGCCCTGCCGGCGCTCTATGAGTGGCTGTTCGCACCCCCGGGCGCGCGGCCGGCGGCCTGGGACGAGCGCCGAGCGGTCGTCGCGCTGCGCGACGCGATCGAGTCCCACGACGCGTGCGTCCTCGTGGCCAGAGGGGGACGACGGCGCGCTGATTGGCATCTGCACGGCCTACCAGGACCTGCACTCGGTCCGCTACGGCTACCGGGTCTGGGTCGAGGACCTCGCGGTCGATCCGGGGCGCCGCTCGCAGGGCGTCGGCAAGGCGTTGATGGACGCCGCCAGGGACTGGGCTCGCGAGCGAGGCGCCACCCACCTCGAGCTCGACTCCGCGCTCGCCCGCACCGACGCGCACCGCTTCTACGAGCGCGAGGGCGCCGACTACAAGTCCTTCAGCTTCGGCTGGGAGCTGTGAGCGCCTTCGGCGCCGCGGTGTCGAACTGTCCGCCGGACGTTGCGCATAGCGCACCATCGGCCGGACAGTTGCGTGGGGAGTGCCGAACCGCCTCGGCGCAAGCGGCCGGCTACCCGCCGAGCGTGGCCGTGGCGCTCTCGATCTCCGCGTCCGCGTACCAGACCGGCGGGCCTGACTTCGGCCTCGCGATGAGGTAGATCATCTGGTCCCCCGTCCACTGGGTTGCGACGGCGTAGCCGATGCCGTCCGCGGTGCGCATCGACACCGGGACGGCGAGGGCTGAGATGTCGTTACTGGACGGCGTGGTCGGCACTGGCTACCTCCGTTCGAGAGTTCGCCCGGACGATCGCACAGGCGGCTTCGCGAGCTAGGCGGGCCGTTCGGCCGAGGCGACCGCCTCGTCACGGTCGAGGTGGAACTCGATCCGAACGATCAGCCCATCGGCGAATTTCCACACGGCGGCGCTCGGCTGAATCATCTCGACCCCGTGGCGCGTCGTCCCGATCTGCCGCACGAACATCAGGACGTTGTCGCCGACCGGCTCGATGCTCTCGGTCGCGAGCCGCACAGAGGCGAACGCTCCGAGCCAGTCGGCCCACGCCCTCCGTAGTCCGTCGACGTCGTCGAAGGTCTGCTCGAACGACCCCTGGGCCCGCATCGTGCCCGAGAAGCTCGGCGCCTGGAGCGGCCGCAGCAGCTCGACCATCCGCGCCAGGGTCGGGTCGTCGATCACCACCTCACGGCCGGAGCCGAAGACCGGCGCGAGCGCGCTCATCAGACGTTCGGCGTTCGAGGCCACCTCGGTATTCTCCGCGACGAGGAGAGCTTTCGATCCCAGCCCCCGAGACGAGCAGGAGCCAATGGCCGTAGCGACCGCGACTTATCAGGACATGACCGACGATCAGCAGGCGATCGTCGAGATGGTGCGCAGCTTCGTCGACAACGAGATCATCCCCGTTGCCGAGGAGTACGACCACGAGGACAAGTTCCCGGAGCCGATCGTCGAGCAGATGAAGGAGCTCGGCCTGTTCGGGGTCACGATCCCCGAGGAGTACGGCGGCATGGGGCTCGACCTGTCGACCTACACGCTGATCGTCGAGGAGCTCTCGCGCGGCTGGATCTCGATCTCGGGCGTCGTCAACACCCACTTCATCGGCTCCTACCTGCTGATGAAGTTCGGCACCGACGAGCAGAAGGACTACTTCCTGCCGAAGATGGCGACCGGCGAGATCCGCGCCGCCTTCTCGCTCTCCGAGCCGGAGGTCGGGTCCGACGTGCAGGGGATCAAGTCGACCGCGAAGCGAAACGACGCCGGCGACTGGGAGCTCAACGGCCAGAAGATGTGGGTGACCAACGGGCTCGGCTCCGGGGTCGTCTTCGTGTTGATGAAGACCGATCCGAAGGCCGACCCGCCCTACAAGGGGATGACCTGCTTCATCACCGAGAAGGAGCCCTGGAAGGACATCAACGAGGGCGACTTCAAGGGCCTCGAGGTCCCCCCGAAGATCAAGAAGATGGGCTACAAGGGCGTCGAGTCCACCGAGCTCATCTACGACGGCTACGTCTGCTCGGACGACCGCATCCTCGGCGGGGCCGACGGCGTCGGCGAGGGCTTTCGCCAGATGATGGACGCGCTCGAGGTCGGCCGCGTGAACGTCGCCGCCCGCGGCGTCGGGATCGCCCAGCGGGCGCTCGAGCTGGCCCTGCGCTACTCGCAGGAGCGCAAGACGTTCGGCAAGCCGATCGCGGAGCATCAGGCGATCCAGTTCAAGCTCGCTGAGATGGCGACCAAGGTCGAGGCGGCGCGCCTGCTGACTCGCAAGGCGGCGCGGCTCAAGGACGCGGGCGAGCGCTCCGACCTCGAGGCGGGGATGGCGAAGCTGTTCGCGTCCGAGACCGGCAAGGAGTGCGTCGAGGAGTCGTTCCGGATCCACGGCGGCTACGGGTACTCGAAGGAGTACGAGATCGAGCGCCTGTATCGCGACGCACCGCTGCTCCTGATCGGCGAGGGAACCTCCGAGATCCAGAAGATGGTGATCGGCAAGAAGGTCCTCGCCAGGAACAAGATCTAGGCGTGCCCGTAGCCCTCGTCTCCGGGGCGAATCGGGGCATCGGCGCCGAGATCGCCGCGCAGCTGTCGCGTGATCACGGGTTCACTGTGATCGCCGGTGCGCGCGATCCGTCCGAGGTCGAGGCCGCGGACAACGTGCTCGCGCTCGAGCTCGACGTCACGCGACGACGACTCGGTCGGCGCCGCGATCGCCGGAATCGAGGAGAACCCCGGCGAGCTCAACGTGCTGATCAACAACGCCGGCGTGTACGGCGAGCCGACCGGCGCGGCCGACTACGACCTCGCCACCGCCCACGAGGTGTTCGAGGTCAACCTGTTCGGCGCCTGGCGGTTGGCCCAGGCGGCGCTGCCGCTGCTCCGCGCCAGCGACTCGCCACGGATCGTCAACGTCTCCAGCGGCGCCGGCCAGCTCGCCGACATGGGCAGCGGCCGCGCTGCCTACCGGCTGTCGAAGGCGGCGCTCAACGCGCTCACCCGCACGCTCGCGGCCGAGGAGCCGGCGGTCAAGGTCAACTCGATCTGCCCTGGCTGGGTGCGGACCGACATGGGCGGGTCGTCGGCGAGCCGCTCGCCGGCCGAGGGGGCCGACAGCGCCGTGTGGCTGGCGACGGCGACCGGCGACGTGCCGACCGGCGGCTTCTTCCGCAACCGCGAGCCGATCCCCTGGTAGAACCCTGGCTGCGATGGCATCGAGCACGCCCGATCTGATCAAGACCGCCGTCGAGGGGCTGCAGGCCGAGGTCCCTGCGCTCGCGCGGCTGAAGCTGGTGTTCGGCCTCGAGCTCAAGGGGCGCGGCGACGTCCAGCTGTACCGGGTCGAGGTGCCCGGCCCGAAGATCTCGAAGGGGATGGGCGACGACGAGCGCGTCCATGTCGCGATCCCCCGCGCCGCCTTCAACGAGCTCGCCGCGTCCGGGAAGCTCACCGCCTGGCACGCTGCCTGGGATCACGGCGACATCAAGGTCGAGGGCGACCCGAACATCCAGAAGCTCGTCGGCCAGGTGATGGCCCACGCGGAGGCCCGCGGACGCCTTCGCAAGGCGCGCTGAACCGCCCGTGGCCTCGACCTCCGACCTGATCGTCGTCGCGGTGCAGCGCTTCGTGGCGGCCGTGCCGGCGTTCGCGAACCTGAAGTTGGTGGTCGGGCTCGAGCTGACCGCCGGAGGGCTCATGGGTCCGAGCAAGTCCGAGAACTTCCGGATCGAGGTTCCCGGGCCGCAGGTCAGCGGGGGTGCGGCCGACGACGCCCGCCTGCAGCTGACGCTGCCGAAGCCGATGTTCGACGTACTCGCCGAGGAGGCTGAGCTTGCCGACTGGAGGGACGCCTACTACTACGGGCACCTGAAGGTGGTCGGCGATGGGCGCGTCAAGCGCCTGCTCGGCAAGGCGATCGACTCCGCCTGACCACCGTGGCGGCCCGCGCGCTCGACGGTCCCAGGCTCGCCCGCCTGCGGGCCGCCTCGCAGCGCCTGCAGCGCCCGACCGCGATCTCGCACCCCGTCGACGTCGTCCGGGCGAGCGGGCCCGTCCAGGCGCAGGAGCCGCGCGCGGCGAAGCTCGCCTTCCGCGCCCGGGCGCGAGCCGTTACCGCCGCCGACGTCGACCGCGCTCGAACCGAGGAGCGATCGCTGCTGCGCGCCTGGATGATGCGCAAGACGATGCACTTGATCCCGTCCGAGGACGCGGGCTGGATCGTGCCGCTGTTCGCGCCGACGATCGTCCGCTGGTCGCGCAAGCGGCTGACCGACCTCGGCCTCGACGGCAGCGGCCAGGATCGGGCGCTGAAGCTCCTCCACGACGCGATCGACGACGACGGGCCGATGACGCGGCCCGAGCTCGGCGAGCGCCTCGAGCGAGCGGGCTTCGACATCGGCCAGCAGTTCAAGGTCCATCTGTGGTTGCTAGCGACCCTCGACGGCGAGCTCTGCCTCGGCCCCGACCGCGGTGGTCGCACCTGCCTCGTGCGCACCTCGGACTGGCTGGGCGAGCTCGAGCGCCGGCCGCGCGACGACTCACTCGCCGAGCTGGCCCGGCGCTACCTGCGCGGCTACGGGCCCGCGGACGAGCGGGACCTGGCGCGCTGGTCGGGACTGCCGCTGCGCGACACACGGCTCGCGTTCGAGCGGATCGCCTCCGACCTCGAGCCGGCGGCGGGCCTCTTCACCCTGGGCAGCTCGCCGCGCGCGGCGAGCTCGCCGGTGGTCCGGATGCTGGGGGCGTTCGACAACTACAACCTCGGCTACGTCGATCGCGGGTTCGCGCTGGCCCCGGAGTTCGAGCGGCGGGTCAACCCCGGGGGCGGGATCGTGCGCCCGTCGATCGTCGTCGACGGGCGCTGCGTCGCGACGTGGGTGTCGAAGCGCGCGGGCCGGCGGCTCGCGGTGACGATCGAGCCGTTCGCGGCGCTGGCACCCGAGGTCGAGACCGCGATCGAGGCCGAGGTCGTCGATATCGGCCGTTTCGAGGGCCTCGATGCGACGGTCGCCTGAGGGCGTCGGTACGATCCCGCGCCCGGAGGAGGGCTCGAACATGAGACCCAAGGAGACGAACCGAACCCGATGAGCGACGCAGACCACAAGCTTTCAACCGACCAGGCGGAGCGCGAGGCATCCGGTGCCCACGCCTATGGCCGCTACCTCGAGGAGTTCGAGGAGGGGGCCGTCTACAAGCATTGGCCGGCGAAGACGGTGACCGAGTCCGACGATCACCTCTTCTGCCTGATCACGATGAACCACCACCCGCTGCACCTCAACGACGTCTACGCGTCCGAGTCGCAGCAGGGCCAGAACGTCGTCGTCGGGCCGCTGGTCTACTCGCTGGCGCTCGGGATGTCGGTCTCCGACGTCTCCGGCAAGGCGATCGCCAACCTGGCGACCGAGGAGCTCTCGCACCCGAACCCGGTCTTCCACGGCGACACGCTCTACTGCGAGTCCGAGGTGCTCGAGGTGCGGCCGTCGAAGTCGAAGCCGGACCGCGGGATCGTCAAGGTCCACACCCGCGTCTACAAGCAGGACAACACGCTGGTCGCCGAGTTCAAGCGCACCGTGCTGATCCCGAAGCGGCCGAACGGCCACACGCCGAAGGCCGAGGGCGACGTCGAGTAGGCTCGCGCCATGGAGGCCGCGACGCAGAAGCTCGGCGCCGGCGCCGAGCCGATCGATAGCGCCGAGTGGCTGCGCGAGTTCGGCGAGCGCTACCTCGGCGCCTGGAACGCCCATGACCCCGACGCGGTCTGCGCGTGCGCGACCGAGGACGTCGTCTGGGTTGACCCCGCCCTGCCCGAGCCGGCGCAGGGCCACGCCGGGCTGGCCGCGTTCGTGCGCGACTCGTGCACGGCGTTTCCGGACATCGCCTTCGCGGAGCTCGGCGAGCCGGCGATCTCCACCGACGGCCTCGTCGCCTACGTGCCCTGGCGGATGACCGCTACCAACACCGGCCCGATCGATCCCCCGGGGTTCGCTCCGACCGGCAAGGCGGTCTCGATCCCGGGCTTCGACATCTGGCAGTTCCGCGGCGGCCTGATCTGGCGCTACGAGGCGATCTATGACTTCAACCTCGTCACGACCCAGCTCGGACTCACCCCGCCGCGCGGAGGCTTCGCCGAAAAGGCGCTCGTTCGCGCCCAGCGATTGCGCTCGCGACTTCCGTTCTAGATCAGCTTCGCGACGGCTTCGATCGCGGCGTCGAAGTCGGTTCCAGGCAGGCCGCCGATCCCCGGCGATCCCGCGCCGGCGGCCTGATAGCGCCGTACGGCCCCCTGGACCTCCTCGGCCGAGCCGATCCCGGCGAGCTCGTTGAGCATTCGGTCCGAGAGCCCGGCCTTGGCGCGTTCCAGGTCGCCAGCGGCCATCCCCTCGTCGAACGCGGCCAGCTCGTCGGCGAAGCCCGATGCCTCGAGCATCGCCCGGTAGAACGGCAGTGAGGCGTAGGGGATCAGGTCCTGGCGCAACGCCGCGCGCGCTGACTCGGGGTCATCGGTGAGGGCGACCGGGACCGCCGCGACGACGTCGAAGTCATCGAACGTGCGACCGGACGCCTCGACGCCCTCGCGCAGCGCCGGGATCACCGTGCTCTCGATGTAGGAGGGGCAGCACAGCCACAGCATCACGCCGTCCGCGAGCTCGCCCGCGAGGCGGATCATGTTGGGAGACAGCGCCGCGACGTAGATCGGCAGCTCGGGCCGCGCCGAGTAGCCCATGAACGCGAACTTGGTCGGAAAGAACGCGGAGTCCGGCGGCTCTTCGCCGCGCAGGATCGCCCGCACGCCGCTCACGTACTCGCGCATCTGGGTGACCGGCTTGACGATCTTCTGGCCGTGCCAGTTCTCGACCGTGACCCGGTGCGAGACGCCGAGCCCGAGCACCATGCGCCCGTCCGAATACTCGTCGATCGTCGCGGCGGTCTGCGCCATGGTCGCCGGCGTGCGGCTGAAGATCGGGACGACCCCGGTGCCGAGCCGGATCCGCTCGGTCGCCGCGGCGTACGCCATCAGCACCGTGAGCGAGTCGCGCCCGGCGATGTGGGTCACATACGCGGCGTCGTAGCCGAGCCGGTCGGCGAGCGCGACGCGCTCGACCGTCCTGTCCAGCGAGCGGCCGGGGGAGATGAAGGCGCCGATCCCGGGCACGGGGTGATTCATATACGAATCCACCATGGGCGATGACGGAGAGGTCGAGATCAGCTCCCCGCTCGCGGCCTCGGCGGCCGCGGTCTGGGCTCGCGCGGTGACCGAGGAGGGCATCAACGACGAGCTCGCGCCGATCCTGCGGATGACGATGCCGTCCGGGCTGCGGGGCAAGAGCGTCGACACGGTCGAGGTCGGAGCCGAGCTGGGGCGCAGCTGGATTCTGCTCGGGCGGCTGGTGCCCATCGACTATGACGACCTGAAGCTGGTCGAGCTCGAGCCGGGCCGCCGCTTTCTCGAGCGCTCGCGGACGCTGACGTTCGCGGTCTGGTGCCACGAGCGCACGATCGAGCCGGAGGGCGAAGGGTCTCGGGTGACGGACCGGCTCGGCTTTGAGCTCAAGCGGGGACTCAGTTGGATTCCCGGGGCGCCGCGGCTAGCGAGAGCGATCGTTGGCGCGCTGTTCCGCCACCGGCACCGGAGGCTGGCGGCTCGGTTCGGCCCGCCCGGCTCCGGCGAGCGCTAGTCGGCCGCGACCGTCAGGCGGCGGCGGTCGCGGGCGACGCTGAGGGCCGAAGTCGCGCCCTCGGCGTCGATGAGCTGCACGGTCGTCGTCGTGCCGGCGGTCGTCGCGTCGGTCGCGCGGAGCCCGCTCGAGTCGAGGGCGATCGTCAGCGCCCGGGTCTCGGTCGCGCCGCTGTCGGCGAAGGCAAGCGTCCAGCGCGGGTCGAACTCCCGGAAGTCCGGCGAGGTCAGGCCCTGCAGCGGCGCCGTCTGGCCCCGCGCCTGGGTGCGCGTCGCCGGGCTCTCGCCGCCGGCGTCGTAGATCGCGCCCCCGAACCCCGGGGCGCTGATCTGGATCGAGGTCTCGTCGCGGTCGCCGAGCTCGATCGCGGGATGCAACTGCAGGTAGCGGGTGTAGGTGTGGGCGACGTCGGAGCGCACATGGTCGACGATCACCAGCGCCGTCCCGGGGCGGTAGAGGAACAGCCGCTGGTGGTCGACGCCCTGGCCTTCGAGCAACCGATTGCGTCCCTCGATCGCGTACCAGCCCTCGCCGTCGCCGGCGGCGATCAGCCCCGAGCCGTAGGCGAGGCTCGGGTCGGTGACGGGCGGGCTGACGCCGTCGACGACCAGTCCGGAGTGGGCGCGATTGGAGATCACGTAGTCGCGGATCTCGCCCGGATCCTTGTGGTAGAGGCCCGTGTCGTTGACGATCGGCACGCCGTGATCGAAGAGCTCGAAGCTGAGCTCGTCGGCGTGCTTGTGGGTGGTGTTGTGGAAGCCGTCGCTGACCGCCAGGTAGCCGTCGTCGCCGGCGGCGTTCGGCTCGCGCAGGAACGCGAACCCGGCGCCGAAAAAGGCGCGCGTCCCCTCGACCTGGCCCTGGGCCCAGTCCGGGACCGGGTCGAGGTTGGAGTCGCCGAACTGCGTCATCTGACCGTCAGGACGCACGAACCAGGCGGCGGCAGCGCGCATCTTTTCGCGCAGCCCCTCGAGCTCGGCGTCGGAGCCGAGCACGTTGAGCATCGAGTCCAGCGGCCGGATGGCGAGGAACTGGTAGGCGGACGAGTGCTCGAGCCAGACGCCCTGCGAGAGCCGGCGGCGCAGGGTCTCCTCGAACCGGTCGCGGGCCAACGCGCGCCACTGCGGCGACTGCGCCAGCACCGGCAGGAAGCTGGTCAGGCGCGCGAGCCCGAGGTCGACGAATAGCCCGTGGTTGTCGGGCGTGTAGTTGCGCTTCGCCGCCAGCTCGCGGCCGTGCCGCTCGAGCGAGTCGAGCAGCGCGCGCCGCTGCGCTGCGCTCAGCAGGTCCTCGCAGGCGGCGGCCCGGGCGACGTAGGCGATGAACGGCGCCCGGTCGCCGACCACCTTGTCCGACCAAGCCTCGGCGGGCGTGTCGGGGTCCTTGATCGGGTTGTGGCGGACCCAGTCGAGAGTGATCTCGGTCGCCTCCGCGAGGTCCTCGCCATTGCCTGAGTAGGCGTAGCTGGAGAGCAGCGGGGTGATGAAGCGCAGCTTGTGAAGGTTCTGGCGGTAGCGCTCGGCGTCGAGCGGATCGGTGTGCCAGTCGATCGACGCCGCCAGCTCGGTCGGCTTCGGGCCGAAGACGTCGAAGGTGCGCTCGCGGGCCGCCGCGACCCGGGCCGGGCTGACCGTCGGCAGTTCGATGCTGGTCTGCGAGGGGCACGGCGCGGCGGCGAGCGCCGCGGCGCCGCGGAGGCCGAGCCAGCGGTCGTCGGGGCCGGATGGCCCGCTGAGCAGGCTCGCGACCGTCAGCACCACGAGCCCCACCGTCGCCGCCGCGAGGCAGTGCATGAGGCGGATGCCGCGCTCGGTGATCACGATGCCCCCGCTCACGCCCGCAACCGTAGTCCGAGGCGCCGCTAGCATCGCCCGTCCGATGGCGACCCCCGCGGCGGTGATCTTCGACAACGACGGCCTGCTGCTCGACACCGAGTCGGTGTGGACGCGGGGCGAGGCCGACCTGTTCCGACAGCGCGGGCGAGAGTTCACGCCCGAGCACAAGCTCGAGCTCATCGGGACCTCGGCCCAGGAGTGCGGCCGGATCCTCGCGCGGCAGCTCGACGAGCCAGGGCGCGAGCTCGCGCTGGTCGCCGAGCTCGACGAGCTCGTCTTCGAGGAGCTCGGGCTCGGGGTCGACCCGATGCCTGGCGCGCTCGAGTTGGTGGCGGCGCTGCGCGAGCTCGAGGCCACGATCGGCTTGGTCTCGAACTCGCCGCTGCGGTTCATCTCCAGGGCGATCGAGCTGGTCGGGCTCGAGGGCGCGTTCGGCGTCGTCGTCAGCGGCCACGAGGTCGCGGCGCCGAAGCCCGCGCCGGATCCCTATCTGGTCGCCTGCGAGCGGCTCGGCGTCCTCCCCGGGCCTGAGGTGATCGTGCTCGAGGATTCGCCGACCGGCGTCGCCTCTGGCCTCGCCGCCGGACTCACCGTGCTCGGCGTCCCGTCGCTCGACGGCGTCTCGCTCGACGGCGCCCACGAGATCCACGGCTCGCTCACGGAGCCGGCGCTGCTCGCCCGCCTCGGGGTCGGCTAGACCGGCGCTCAGTGTGCTTCGTCGGCCGCGTGCGCCGGCGGGCGCGATTCTTCGGCCAACGAGGTCAGCTCGAGCACGCCGCGCGAGGCATCCTCGAGGACCTCGGTCGCCTCGTCCGCCGAGCGCGCGTAGAGCTCGACCAGCAGATGCACGATGATCCGCTCCTCGTCGTGCTTGTGGAAGCGCACGTGGGTGAAGAACTCTCGGGTTCCGGGGTCGCCGAAGGCCGCGTAGGTGAGGCTGTCGGCCGCCTCGGGGCCGGAGCAGGTCTCGACCGAGTCCTGGTCGACCGTGACCGTGCACGAGGCGACCCATGGGGTCCCGGCCACCATCCGCTCCCAGCGCTCGCCGATCGGGACGACGTGGCCCTCCTCGATCGACAGGTGGGGCTGGTCGTGCATGCAGTCGAGGCACTGGACGACCGCCTCCTGGATCTCCTCGACCCGCTCCGCCGTTTCGCCGGAGTCAGGATCGACGCGGATGATTGCGTCGTAGTGGACCTGGGCCTCCAGTCGGGTCGACCAGCAGCGGTAGCAGCGAAGCCAGGCGCTGCGGTCGCCGTTGAGCTCGTTCATCACGCTCAGCGTAGCGCCGCTGGTTTCGCTAAGCGCGATCTGCAGGCTCGCTGGCGCTCGGCGCCCCGCCGTCGGCGACCCGCGCGTACATGAGCATGTCGCGGCGCTGCCCGGCCACGACCATGAACGACCGCAACAGGCCCTCGCGCGTGAAGCCGGCTTCCTCGGCGACTCGGAGCGACGGAGCGTTACCCGGCTCGATCCAGAGCTCGATCCGCTGCACCCCGAGCTCGGCGAACGCGTATTCGCTCAGCAGCGCGAGCGCCCGCTGCCCGGCGCCGCGCCCGCGGGCCTCGGCGGCGACCCAGTACCCGGCCGAGCAGCGCCGGTGCACCGGGTCGATGTTGTGCAGCCCGACCGCTCCGATCAGCCGCTCGCTCTGCGCGTCGGCGATCACGGTCGCCAGGTCGGTGCCGGTTTCGAGCCCGGACCGCGACGACGCGCAGCCAGTGGCGCGCGTCGGACTCGCCGTAGGGGTCGGGCACGGTCGTGTAACGCAGCACGTCGGGGTCGCGGACCGCCTCGACCACCGCGGGGACGTCGGCGTCGGCCATGAGCCTCACGGTGACGACGTCGTCGCTGAGCCCAGCGGCCGGGAACTCAATCGGGCTGCTCACGCCGGGCCCCTCGTCGGCTCCGGCCGCTCGCCGGCGCCGGCGGCGAGCCGTTCGAGCTCGGCGCGCAGCGCGGTCGCATAGCCGCGCGAGTCGTGGGTCGCGGCGACCGCTCGCCCGCCCGCCTCGCCGAGCCGCTCGAGCTCGGCGTCGTCGGCGGCGAGCACGGTGCGCAGCGCCGCGGTCAGCGAGCCGAGCGAGCGGGGCTCGCAGAGAACACCGTTCGATTCGTCCACGACGTCGCCGACGCCGAACGCGTCGGCGGCGAGCACCGGGAGTCCGAACGCCATCGCCTCGAGGATCGACCGCGGGACCGACTCGAGGTCGGACGGCAGCGCGAAGCAGTCCGAGAGCGCGTACCAGCTGGAGGTCTCGGCGGTCAGGCCGACGACCCGGATCCGCTCCCCGGCGCCCCCCATGCGCCCGATCGCCCGGCGCAGCGCGCGGGAGTACGGTCCGTCGCGGTCGCCGACCAGCGCGAGGCGCGCGTCCGGGAACTCGCCGGCGAGCCGGGCGAAGGCCAGCGCCAGGGTCGCCTGGGCCTTACGAGGCTCGATCGTCCCGATGCAGGTCACGATCCGTTCGTCGGGCCCGAAGCCGTGCTCGGCGCGCAGCCGCACGGGATCGAGCGAGGCGCGCTCGCGGGCCACCTGGTCGAGGTCGATCCCGTAGTCGACCTTGCGGGTCGCGTCGGGCGCCGCGTACGGCAGGTAGAGCTGGCGGGTTGCCTCGGCCTCGAACACGAGCCGGTCGGCGAGCCCGAACGAGGCAATGAACCGCGAGCGGACGTGATCGTCGAACGGCGGCCACGCCATCCGCGGGTAGTGCTCGACCGGGACGCTCTCGTGGATCGTCCACAGCGACGGGATCCCGAGCCGATCCGCGAGGTCGACGCCCGGGAAGGCGCGGGTCGTGTTGACCAGGGCGACGTTCGGGCGGAAGCCGTTGACCAGCCCGATCAGCTCGCGCATCCGCGACTCGTAGACCGAGCCGACCCGCGGCTCCTGACCGATCACATGGACCTTCACGCCCCAGCGCTCGAGCTCCTCGCGGATCACGCCGTCGCTCTGGGTGAGCACGGTGCACTCGATCGACCGGTCGGCGAGCAGCAGGCGCAGCAGCTCGTGCAGGTAGAGCTGGGCGCCGCCGAGGTCGAGCTGGTGGGTGACCGCGAGGATCCGCAGCGGCGCGCCGGCCGGCGCCGGGAGCGCGTCGGCGGCGGCGCGGGAGCGCAGAGTCGCGAGCCACTCGGGGTCCTCCGAAGGGACCGGCGACTCCGGCTCGACGACCATCGAGCGCGTCCCGAGTGGCTCGGCGCCGGCCTCGCCGTACGCGGTTGCTGCGACCGCCACCGAGCGGCCCGGCTCGAGCCCGACCAGGTCGACCGGCGCCTCCCAGCCCGCGATCGGTGCGCTGGGCACCGGCCAGCCGACATCCGGCCGCGGGATGCAGAACAGGCGGGCCCGCGTATTGCGCTCGCCGTCGATCGAGACCTCGACCCGATCGAGGCCGCGCTCCGCGAGACCCCAGCCGTGGATGCCGGCAAGCGGTTGCTCGAGCCTCCAGGTCTGCAGCTCGTCCAGCGTCGCGGCGGGCGGTCGGCGTCGTAGCCGCGCCAGCCGGCGCCTCGACCCGCCCCCGGTCACGGGCTCAGGCGGGTGCGGGGGAGCCGGCGCGCGCGCCGACGAGATCCACGATCTCGCCCATGATCCGGTTGACGTCGAAGTCCTTCGGCGTGTAGACGCCGGCGACGCCGAGCTCGCGCAGCTTCTCCGCGTCGGCGACCGGAATGATCCCGCCGACCACGACCGGGACGTCGACCTCGCGCTCGCGCAGCAGGCGGACGGTCTCGGGGATCAGCTCGAGGTGCGAGCCGGAGAGGATCGAGAGGCCGACCACGTCGACGTCCTCCTCGAGCGCCGAGGCGGCGATCTGCTCCGGGGTCAGGCGGATCCCCTGGTAGATGACCTCCATGCCGACGTCGCGGGCGCGCACGGCAATTTGCTCGGCGCCGTTGGAGTGGCCGTCGAGGCCGGGCTTACCGACCAGGATCCGCGGCCGGTGCCCGATCCGCTGGGCGAGCTCGTCGACCCGGCCGCGGATCTGGGCGAGCAGCTCCTCGTTGCCGCCGGCGGCGGCGCCCGAGACGCCGGTGGGCGCGCGGTAGTCGCCGAACACATCGCGCAGCGTCTGCGACCACTCGCCGGTGGTCGCGCCCGCCTTCGCGGCCGCGATCGTCGCCGGCATGATGTTCACGCTCTCGTCGCGCGCGGCAGCCGCGAGCTCGCCGAGCGCCCGTTCGACTGCCCCGTTGTCGCGCTCGGCCTTCCACTCCTCGAGCGCCTCGCGGCGCTCGCGTTCGACCTCGGGGTCGGGCGTGAGAATGCCGCCGTCGGCGCCCGCGGTCAGCGGGGAGTCCTCGCCCTCGACGAAGCAGTTCTGGCCGACGACCTTGATCTCCTCGCGCTCGATCTTGGCGATTCGCTCGCGGTGCGACTCGACCAGGCGCGCCTTCATGTAGGCGACCGCCTCGACCGCTCCGCCCTGCTCGGCGACCACGGCCATCTCCTCGCGGGCGCCCTCGGCAAGCTCGGCGACCAGGCCGTCCATCACCTTCGAGCCCTCGAAGATGTCGGGGTACTCGAGCAGGTCGGTCTCGAACGCGAGCACCTGCTGGATCCGCAGGCTCCACTGCTGGTCCCAGGGCCGCGGCAGGCCGAGCGCCTCGTTCCAGGCGGGAAGCTGAATCGCGCGGGCGCGGGCGTTGCGCCCCAGCGTCACCCCAAGCGCTTCCAGCACGATCCGCTGGACGTTGTTCTCGGGCTGGGCCTCGGTCAGGCCGAGGCTGTTGACCTGGACGCCGTAACGCATCCGCAGGAGCTTCGGCTCGGTGACCCCGTAGCGCTCGCGCCCGATCTGCTCCCACAGCTCGGACATCGCGCGCAGCTTCGCGTGCTCCTCGACGAAGCGGACCCCGGCGTTGACGAAGAAGGAGATCCGCCCGAACACCTTCGGGAAGTCCGCCTCGGCGACCTGGCCGCGCGCCTTGACCTCGTCGAGCACGGCGATCGCCGTGCACATCGCGTAGGCGATCTCCTGCACCGGGGTCGCCCCGGCCTCCTGGAGGTGATAGCTGCAGACGTTGGTCGGGTTCCAGCTCGGGATCTCGTTGACGCTGAAGGCGACCGTGTCGGCGATCAGCCGCATCGACGGGCCGGGCGGGAAGGCGTAGGTCCCGCGCGACAGGTACTCCTTGATGATGTCGTTCTGGGTCGTGCCCTTGAGCGCGTGGCGGTCGACGCCGTTCTCGTCGGCGACCGTGACGTAGAGGCCGAGCAGCCAGGCGGCGGTCGCGTTGATCGTCATCGAGGTGTTCATCTCGTCGAGCGGGATCCCATCGAGCAGCGCGTGCATGTCGCCCTTGTGGGCGACCGAGACGCCGACCTTTCCGACCTCGCCGCGGGCGAGGACGTGATCCGGGTCGTAGCCCGTCTGGGTTGGCAGGTCGAAGGCGACCGAGAGCCCCGTCTGGCCCTTGGCCAGGTTGCGGCGGTACAGCTCGTTCGATCGCCGGGCGTCCGAGTGCCCGGCGTAGGTGCGCATCACCCAGGGGCGGTCCGGCTCTGAGAGGCGGTGTTCGCTCATCGGCTCATTGTCCCAGGTACAAGCGAGCCGGGTCCGGGTAGCGTCGGCGCGGATGGTCCGCACGATCGACACGATGCACCTCGGCCGTGACCGGGTGATCGCCGCGCACGCGGTCGGCGAGCTGATCATCGATCCTGGCCCGGAGTCCGCGCTCGGCAACTGGATCGACTCGCTCGAGGTCGAGCCGCGGGCGGTGCTGCTCACCCACATCCACCTCGACCACGCGGGCGCCACCGGCACGCTGGTGCGCCGCTTGCCGCGGTTGCGGGTGTACGTGAGCGAGTTCGGCGCCCCGCACCTGGTCGATCCGTCGCGGCTGCTGCGCAGCGCCGGGCGCCTCTACGGCGAGGACAACATGGAGACGCTGTGGGGGGAGGTGGCACCCGTCCCGGAGGGCAACGTGATCGCGCTCGCCGGCGGTGAGGAGGTCGAGGGCTTTCGCGCCGAGCACGTCCCCGGCCACGCCAGCCACCACCTCGCCTGGCTCGACCTCGAGCGCGGCGACGCCTACGTCGGCGACATGGCCGGGGTCAGGATCCCCCCGAGCGAGGTCACCCTGGCGCCGACGCCGCCGCCCGAGGTCGACGTGGAGGCCTGGCTCGACTCGGCCGACCGGATCGAGGCGATGCAGCCCGAGCGGCTTCGGATGACCCACTTCGGCGAGGTGGCCGAGGTCGGCGAGCAGCTCGACCGGGTACGCGAGGCGCTGCTGCGCGAGCTCGAGCTCGCCCGCGACGGCCGCGAAGCCTTCCTGGCCGCGTTCGAGGCCGAGATCCACGATCATGCCGATCCGCAGACCGCGGCGGCGATGGTCCAGGCGACGCCCCCCGAACAGCAGTGGCTGGGCCTGGAGCGCTATCTGCGCAAGCGCGCGGAGGCCGGGTAGGCGTCCGATGAAATTCCCCGCCCGCACCTTCCGGTGCGCGGGGGTGTTGAGGGTTGATCAGCGGCTACGCTTCGCCCGTACGACGTGAGAACCGACCGTGACAAGCCAAGTTTCCGCCGCCGCGGCGCGCTCGCGGCGGTCGTCGCGTGCCTCCTCGGGGTCGGCGCCGCGACCGCGATCGCCGAGGTCACCGTCTACGACAACGACATGTCGAGCCAGGGCGACTTCCGCGAGATCCTGCGATCGGGCGGCGGCAAGCGGTGCGACAAGAAGTACCGCGAGAAGAGCAAGGTGATGCTCGCGTCGGTCAAGAAGAGCCCGACCACGTGCTCGTTCCGCCCACCGGTGCAGGGCGACGACGAGCTCCCCAACCAGGGTGTCTCGATCGACGGCAAGATCCTCAAGTCGACCCCGAAGTCGGTCCGGGGTGGCGCCTTCATCGAGGCGACCGTGAGGGCCGGCGGCAGCAACACCGGCTACTCGTTCCGGATCTTCCCGCAGCGGAAGCGCTACGAGCTGACCCGCGGGCCCTCCGGCGGCGGCTTCCCCTCGAAGGGCAAGAGCGACGCGATCAAGAAGGTCAACGAGCGCAATCGGATCGAGATCATCGCCACCGGCGCCGAGATCCGCGCCCTCGTCAACGGCAAGGAGGTCGCCAAGGTCAGCGACTCCAACCCCGGCCAGGTCCAGGGCCACAAGGTGCGCTTCGCCCTCGGCAGCCGCGCCAACAAGGACGAGAAGGTCGTCGGCACCTTCAAGCGCGTCGCGGTCTCCGTCCCGGACCCCTAAACCGGCACCAAGGGGAAGCGCGATCACGACCGAGACGATCGAGCGCCCGCGCAGCGCCGGCCCGGGATCCGGCGTCGGCGGCAACTTCAACGTGATCGTCCTCAACGACGACCACAACACCTTCGACCACGTGGCCCGCACGCTCGCCAACGTGATTCCCGGGGTCAGCCTCGACCGCGGCTACGCGTTCGCCGACCGGATCCACAGCTCGGGCCAGGCGATCGTCTGGACCGGCCCCCGCGAGCCGGCGGAGCTCTACTGGGAGCAGCTCTCGGCCGCCGGCCTCACGATGGCGCCGCTCGAGCGCGCTTAGCCGGCCCCGCGCGCCACGCCACGCCGCAACGCCGCGCCGCTACTGCGCGCCGAGATTCATCTCAACCACCTCATGGGTGGTCAGGGTGAAACTCGGCGGGAGTCGGGCCTAGTGGGCGCGGCGGGGGAGGCTGATGATCTGGCCCGCGGGCGAGCCGCCGACCGCCGGCCGGTTGCGGCCGCGCCCGATCAGGCGCGCGCCGCGCTGGCGACGCCGGGCGGGGCGCTGGCGCAGCTGAGAGGCCCGCAGGCGAAGCAGCGCCTGCAACTCGCTGGTCGGGCGGAACGGGTCCGCGATCAGCTCGCCGCTCGTCAGCGAGATCGCCGCGACCAGGCGGCCGTCGACCTCGGCGCCGAGCACCGGGCCCTCGGGCACCTGCCGGGTGTCGCGCTCGGCGAGCTCGGCCAGCTGCGCGGCGTCCGCGTCGGTGTGGTCCACCCGCCGGATTGTCATCGCCGTGTTGATCTGGGTCTCGGTGCTGATCATCTGCTTCACCTCGCTCGTCGATCCGTGTCGCTATTCAGGGTCTCGCGGAGGCTGCATTAGCGCAACATGGATAATTGACCGCGTTGATAAGCTCACCTAATGCTCGATGTAAAGCGACTGCGGATCCTGCGTGAGGTCGCCCAGCAGGGGTCGTTCTCGGCCGCCGGCGACGCGCTCTTCCTCTCGCAGTCCGCGGTCAGCCAGCAGATCGCGACGCTCGAGCGCGAGGTCGGGATGCAGCTGCTCGACCGCACCCGCGAGGGCCCGAAGCTGACCGACGCCGGGCGGGTGCTCGTCTCCCACGCCGAGGCCGCGATCGCCCGCCTCGACGAGGCCGAGCGCGAGCTCGCCGCGATCGCGGGGCTCGAGGGCGGCGAACTGCGCCTGGCGAGCTTTCCGAGCGCGAGCGCGACCCTGCTCACGGAGGCCGTGTCGACCTTTCACCGTCGCCACCCGGCCGTGCGCTTGAGCGTCGCCGACGCCGAGCCCGAGGAATCGCTCCCGCGACTGCGGGCGGGCGAGCTCGACCTGGCGCTGACCTTCGACTACACCTCGCGCCCGAAGCAAGACGAGCGCGACCTCGATCGACGCCTCGTGCTGACCGAGTCGATGCACGTGGCGGTGCCGAAGTCGCACGAGCTCGCCTCCCGGAGCGTCGTTCCGCTCGCTGAGCTCGCGGACGTTGAATGGCTCTGCGGCTCGCGCCCGAGCACATGCGGGGAGGTCATCTTCGACGCTTGCCGAAGCGCCGGCTTCGAGCCGCGGATCGGCTTCGAGTCGGACGATTACCACGTCATGCAGGGGTTCATCGCCGCCGGGCTCGGAGTGACCCTGCTCCCCGACCTGGCGCTGGCGACCCTGCGATCCGACCTCGTCGTGCGGCCAACCGACCCGAAGCCGCCCGAGCGCCGCGTGTGGGCGGCTGCCCGCGCGGAGGGCTCGCGCTCGCCGGCGACCGAGGAGATGCTCTCGATCCTCGTCGAGGTCGGCGACTCGTTCGCGGCGCGAACCGCGAAGCGCCTCGAGCTCGCCGCCTAGGCTCCCGCTAGGCGGAGTGGCCGTTGGTGCTCAGCTTCGCCTCGGCGACGCGAGCATGCCAATGCTGGTCGACGGGCTTGTGGTAGTAGCTGAGCGCCGCCTGGCGCAGGGCCGACAGCTCGTCCGAGAACCACCAGCGCTCGTGGTCGGCGCGGCTCTCCCAAACGGTCGTTTGGCGGAGGTGGAGGGTGTCGTCCTCGTTGCGGGTCATGAACGCCGCCTTGGCCCCGTACGCGAGGGCGCGATCGAGCGCCGGAGTCCAGATCTCGAGGAAGGCGTCGCGCCGCCAGGGCGTCACGTGCCATTCGATGTAGTGGACCTCTTCGCGTCATCGCTCAGAACACTATCGAGTGGTTCAGGCGCCGACCTCGGCCCAGATCGCGCCCGTCGCCGTCCTCGTGCTTGCCCTCGTCGCGGTCGGTGGCGCCGACCATGATCGTGATCTTGCCCGTGTGGCGGTTCTCGTGGAGCATCTGGTGGGCCTCGGGGACGCCGTCGAAGTCCATCGCCGCCGACAGCACCGGGCGAACCTTCCCCTCGGCCATCAGCTGGTTGGCCCGCATGCACTCGTACGCGTTGGCGAAGTGCGAGCCGATGATCTCCTTCTGCTTCATCCACAGGTAGCGGACGTCGAAGTCGAGGTTGTAGCCGGAGGTGGCTCCGCAGATGACCACCTTGCCGAACGGCTTCACGGTGAACACCGAGGTCGGGAAGGTCGCCTGGCCGACGTGCTCGAAGACGATGTCGGGCGCGTCGCCGAGGATCTCCTTGACCCGCTTCGCGAACCCGCGCGAGGCCTTGAACCGCTCCTTGTCCGCGGCCGGGTCGGCGGCCGGGTGGTTGGCGTCGGTGCGCATCATCTCGCCGAACTCGTTGCGGTTGACGTAGTCGACCGCGCCGAGCTGCTTGACCAGCTCGCCCTTCTCGTCCGAGGAGACGACGCCGACCGCGTTCGCGCCCGCGGCCTTCGCGATCTGACAGGCGAAGACGCCGAGCCCGCCCGCGGCTCCCCAGATCAGGACGTTGTGGCCGGCCTGCAGCTTGCAGCGGTCCATGAGCATCCGGTAGGCGGTGAAGTACGTGAGCCCGTAGGCCGACGAGTCGACCCAGGAGAGGTTGCGCGGCTTCGGCAGCAGCTGCTGCGCCTGCACCTTGGTGAACTGGGCGAACGAGCCCCAGGTGGTCTCATAGCCCCAGATCCGCTGACTCGGCGCGGCCAGCGGGTCGAGGCCGTGGACCTCGACGTCCTCGTAGGAGGCCTGGTTGCAGTGGATGACGACCTCGTCGCCGGGCTTCCACTTGGTGACGCCCTCGCCGACCTTCCAGACGATCCCGGAGGCATCGGAGCCGCCGATGTGGTGCCCGTACTCGGGGTGGTCGCCGTAGCCGAAGACCGAGACCGGCTTGCCGAGCGCCGCCCAGACGTTGTTGAAGTTGACGCCGGCCGCCATCACCCGCACGATGACCTCGAACGCGCCCGGCTCCGGGACCTCGATCTGCTCGAGCTGGAAGGCGTCCTTGGGCTCGCCCTCGCGATCCTGGCGGATCACCCAGGCCGCCATCGTCTCGGGCAGCGTGCCCGGCTCGACCTCGAGTTTCGCGACTTCGGTTACGTCTACGGCCACGGTTCTCCCTCTTGTTGGAGTCGTTTCGGTACGAAGAGCGCGCGGATCGTAGCGACGGGTGGGCAGAATGGGGCACGTGGAGGCCTTCGAGCTCACCGACGGCGGGCAGAGCGCCGACGAGGTCGCCGAGCGGGTGGCCGCCTTCCTGCGCCCCGCGAAGCGCTCGCTCGAGCTCGCCCTCTACGACATCCGCCTGCCCGGCGAGGTGGGCGACCGGGTCGCGGACGAGCTGCGAGCCGCCGCCGCGCGCGGGGTTCGGATCCGCCTCGTCTACAACGTCGACACCGCGCGCCCGCCGGCGATCCACCCGCCGCCGGCGACCCGGCCGGAGCTCTTGCGCGAGCTGCCGATCGAGGATCGCGCCGTCCCGGGCGTCCCCGACCTGATGCACCACAAGTACGTGGTCCGCGACGGCGAGGCCGTGCTCAGCGGCTCGACCAACTGGACCACCGATTCGTGGACGCGCCAGGAGAACGTGATCGTCACGGTCGAGTCCGCGGCCCTCGCGGCGGCCTTCGCCGCCAACTTCGAGGAGCTGTGGGAGCGCCGCGACGTCGAGCGCTCGGGGCGGATTGAGCCGGCGTCGGTGGACCTCGGGCGGCGGCTGCACCGCGCGAGCCTGGTTCACGCCCGGCCACGGGACCGACCTCTCGCAGGCGATCGCGCGCGCGATCGCCGGCGCCCGGCGCCGGGTGCGGATCGCCTCGCCGGTGATCACGTCGGCGCCGGTGCTCGCGACGCTCGCCGAGCTCGGCGTCCGCGGCGGCGTCGACATCGCGGGCGTGATCGACGAGCCGCAGACCGACGCCGTCTACGGCCAGTGGGCGACCAACGGCGTCTCGGCCTGGAAGATCCCGCTCCTCGCCAAGGCGCTCTCGCTGACTCCCGTTCTCGGGCAAGAACTCGACCCCGTGGGGGCCGGCCACGGTCCACGACTTCATGCACGCCAAGGTCACGGTCGCCGACGACACCGTGTTCGTCGGCTCGTTCAACCTCTCCCGCTCGGGCGAGCGCAACGCCGAGAACGTGCTCGAGCTGCACGACCCGGAGCTGGCCGAGCAGATGGCGGCGTTCGTCGACGCGGTCCGGGGCCGCTATCCGCGGACGTCGGTTCCCGAGCAGGCGATGTCGACGATCTCGGAGGTCTCGTCGGCGAGCGTCGGGATCTCGAAGTCGGCGGCCGAGATCCGCCCGGGCTCGAGCAGCTCCGCGCGGACCCAGTCGAGCAGCCCCGACCAGTAGTCCCGCCCGACGAGGACGACCGGGTGGTCGACCGCTTCGCCGGTCTGAATCAGCGTCATCACCTCGAACAGCTCGTCGAGGGTCCCGTAGCCGCCCGGCAACGCGACGATCGAGCGCGAGTAGCGCACGAACATCAGCTTGCGGGTGAAGAAGTACTCGAAGGTGAGCCCGATGTCGCAGTAGGGGTTCATCGCCTGCTCGTGCGGCAGCAGGATGTTGAGCCCGACCGAGGTCGCGCCGGCGTCGCCCGCGCCGCGGTTGGCGGCCTCCATCAGCCCAGGGCCGCCGCCGGTGATCACCGTGAACCCGGCCTCGCCGATCGCCCGGCCGATCTCGCGGGCGCGCTCGTACAGCGGGTCCTCCTCGTGGGTGCGCGCCGAGCCGAACACGCAGACCGCGGGGCCGATCTCGCCGAGCACCTCGAACCCTCGCCGCAGCTCCGCCTCGATCAGCTCCAGGCGCTCCGGGTCGGTCCTGGTGGAGGCGACCGCGGGGTGCTCGGCGCAGATGATCTCCTCGCCCAGGGTGGGGGGCGAGATCGGGGCTGAATCGCTCATTGCAGTGTCAGGTTCGCGTCCGAGGGCCCGACTACCTTCGCAAGTTCCCATGGAAGCGTCCGAACGACCACAGCTCGACCTCGATCAACCCGGCGACGGCCACGTCCGCGCGCTCGGCGACCGGCTCGTGATCGAGTCGCTGACCGTCGAGGACGCGGGCGCCGCGAGGGTCGTGCGCGAGCAGCAGGCCGACGGCCGCGCCGCGGCCGAGACGGTCGCGCGTGCGATCGAGATCGGTACCCGGGTGATCGACAGCGAGGGCACGGCGGCCAACGTGGATTACGTGCGCCGCGAGCTCGAGGCCGGCCTCGGAGAGCTCGACCGCAAGCTCGGCGGCACGCTCGAGGAGGGCTCCGAGGAGCTCGCCGAGCGGATCGCGAGCACCTTCGGCGCCGATCGCAGCGACTCCGTGCAGGAGCAGATCAAGGAGATCGTCGCGGTCGAGGCGCGGCGCGAGCGCGAACAGCTGATGCGGACGCTGAACGCGGAGGACGGCAGCAACCCGCTGGTCGGGATGCAGGTCAGGATCGGGACCAAGCTGGTCGAGACCGAGGAGCGCCACCGCGCGGAGGTCGAGAAGCTGCGCGAGTCCCACACGAAGCAGTCGCGGGCGTTGCAGCTGCAGGTCTCCGAGCTCAAGGAGCACGTGGCCCGCCTGGTCGACCGCGACGACGCCGACGAGCGGCTCGCCGAGGCGGAGGCCGCGGGTACGCGCAAGGGGATCTCGTTCGAGGAGCGCGTTCACGACGCGATCGACTCGATCGCCGGCAGCCGCGGCGACGTCGCGAACCACACGGGGGGCGAGCAGGCCGAGGGCGGCGGGAAGAAGGGCGACGTGCTCGTCGAGCTCGGTGCCTGCGCCGGGGCCTCGCAGGGGCGGATCGTGTTCGAGTGCAAGGACAAGCAGCTCTCGAAGCCGAAGGCGTGGGCCGAGCTCAACGAGGCGATGACCGCGCGCGCGGCCTCGTTCGCGGTCCTGGTCGTGGCCGGCGACGAAAACGTCCCGGCGCGGACCGAGACGCTGACCGAGTACGAGGGCAACAAGCTGATCGTCTCGGTCGACCGAGAGGAGCCGGCCGGCCTCGCGCTCGCGATCGCCTACCGCCTGGCAGCCGCGCGCGTGGCAATGGTCCGCGACCGCGACCTGCACGTCGACGCGATCGCCGTCCGTGACACTGCGGCCGAGGCGATCACCCTGCTGCGCCAGGCGCAGGCGATCCGCTCGACCCTGACCGGGATCAAGACCAGCTCCGACAAGGCACGCGCGGGCCTCGATGGCGATGACCGCCTCGCTGCAGGAGAAGCTCGAGCGGATCGACGCCCTGGTCGCCGAGGAGGCGGCCGAGGCGGAGACCGAGCTCGACGACGGCCCCGCCGACCAGCCCTAGGGCAGCAGCAGGTCGTTCTGGGAGCTCTTGCGGTCGGGGCCGACCGTGAGCTTCGACTCGCGACCGCCCTCGCCGTCGGAGACGGTGTAGTCGCCCTGCTTGAGCGTGACCTTGAGCGCCCCGGTGCCGTGCGGGACGATCTCGTTGCTGGACTGATCGGTCGGACCCTCGATCACGAGCCGCGCCGGGTCCGGGGTCTGATTGGAGATGGTGATCGTGGCGACCCCGGCGCCGGCCTCGGCCGGGCGACCCGGACGCTGTCGCCGGCGATCAGGGCGCTGAGCTGGATCGGCGCTGCCGGGCGCGGATCGTTCTTGAAGTCTTCCGCACCGCAGGCGGCGATGCCCAGCGCGGCGAGCACCGCCAGCGGCACGATCAGCCTCCTCTGAGCGCCCATCGAGCGCAACCCTAGCCGAAGCGGCGGAGCCCGGTGCCGGTCCGGGAGCGATCAGAATCAGGCGCCTCAACGGCGGCGCGGCTCGGCTTCGCCCTCCGGGCTCCGCCTCAATCAGGCGCCTCAACGGCGGCGCGGCTCGGCTTCGCCCTCCGGGCTCCGCCTCAATCAGGCGCCTCAACGGCGGCGCGGCTCGGCTTCGCCCTCCGGGCTCCGCCTCACCAGGGCAGCTCGACGACCTCGGCCTCGAGCCCGGTCCCGACCTCGACCTTGACGCCGGGCTCGGCCTCGCGCCGCAGGATCGCGAGCGCGATCGGCCCGCGGGCGGGGGAGAGGACCGCGGTGCCGATCGTCCCGAGCTCGCGCTCGCCGAGCCGGACCGCGTCGCCGGGGGTCGCCGGGCCGGAGAGCTGCAGCCCGCGCAGGTGGCGGTTCGGCTTGCCCTTGTAGTGCAGCCGCGCGACCGTCTCCTGGCCGATGTAGCAGCCCTTGCTCGAAGCTCACCGCGCGCTCGTTGATCCCGGCCTCCTGGGGGATGGTCGCGGTCGTCATCTCGCGCCCGAACCGCGGTCGCCCCGACTCGACCCGGACGATCTCGGCGGCCAGCTCGTCGACCGGTTCGACGCCCTGGGCGACGAGCGCGGTTACCAGCGTCTGGGCCTCGTCGCGCCCAACCGTGAAGTCGATGCCGAGATCGGTTGCGATGGCCCGCGCGCTGATTTCGCCCACCGCCTGCTCGCGGTGGGCGTGCTCGGGCGCCAGCGGGCCGCCGAGGGCAAGGTGAGCCGCGGCGGGCCCGATCACCGAGACGACCGTGAGCTCGTCAGAGCGGTCGATCACCTCGACCTCGCGGCCGATCTTGTACATCGTCAGGTGGCGCAGGACGGCCGGCGCCGCGACCGCCTCGGTCCCGATCCCGAAGGCGTCGTCGAGCCGCAAGACGCGCATGTCGCCCTGCATGTGGCCCTTGCGGTCGAGCAGCGCGCTGTAGCAGCCCTCGCCCGGTTGGAGGCGCTCGACGTCGTTGGTGAGCTGGCCCTGGAGGTACTCGCCGGCCTCGCTTCCCGCGACCTCGATCACCGCGCGGTCGCCGCGCACGACCACTCCGGCGCTCTCGCGCAGGACGCGGTACTGGGCGTCGAGGTCGAGCTGCGGGGTGGTCGGCACGAGACGATTCTGACAGGCCTTTGCCAATCAGATTTTGATCTGTCAAAATCTCGACCGTGAACGGACCAAAAACATCTGGCGACCAGTCGTCGGCCGAGTCGCGCGGCAAGATCAGCCGCCGCCGATTGCTCGCCGGCGGCGTCGTCGCGGCGCCGACCCTGGCGCTCCTTCACGAGACCGTTCCGCACCAGGGCCTTCACGATGCGCTGAGCGGCAACGGGGCCGAGGCCGAAGCGGCGGCGATGAGCGGCCATCCGTTGCACTCGACCGACGCCGGCCACGCGACCGGCGGCCATGCCGCGTTCGCGGCGGGCCGCGAGGTCGACCACGCGGCCAACGGCTTCGACCCGACGGAGGTCCTGCGCGACTTCGACCTCGGCCGCACGACGCGGCTCGCGAGCGGCCGGGTGCTGCGCGAGTGGGATCTGGTCGCCTCCGACAAGGAGATCGAGGTCGCCCCCGGGGTCAAGTACCCGGCTTGGACCTACAACGGCCGGGTGCCCGGCCCGACCCTTCGCTGTCGCGAGGGCGAGCTGCTGCGGATCCACTTCATCAACGGCTCCGAGCACCCGCACACGATCCACTTCCACGGCGTGCACCCGGCGTTCATGGACGGGATGCCGGGCATCGGCGAGGCCCGCGGCGGCGGCGCGATCGGCCCCGGCGAGCGCTTCACCTTCGAGTTCGAGGCGGCGCCCTTCGGCCTTCATCTCTACCACTGCCACGTCTCGCCGCTCGCGGCGCACATCGCCCGCGGCCTCTACGGCGCCTTCATCGTCGACCCGCCCAACGGGCGCGCGGACGCCGACGAGCTGGTCATGGTCATGAACGGCTTCGACACCAACTTCGACGGCGCCAACGAGGTCTATGCGGTCAACACGGTCGCCTTTCACCACGTCGCCGAGCCGATCCCGTCCGCCGCGGCGAGTTGGTCCGGATCTACCTGGTCAACGTGCTCGAGTACGACCAGCTCAACTCGTTTCACCTGCACGCCAACTTCTTCCACTACTACCCGACCGGCACGTCGCTCGAGCCGACCGAGTTCACCGACACCGTGATCCAGGGCCAGGGCCAGCGCGGGATCTGCGAGGTCCGCTTCCCCCACCCAGGTGACTACATGTTCCACGCCCACGTCAGCGAGTTCGCCGAGCTCGGCTGGACCGGCTTCTTCGAGGTCTCCTGATGGAGGCCCGGGCCGGCGAGGCACCGCGGCTCGGCGGCCGGGTCCCCGCCTGGGCCCTCGGCCTCGCGCCCCTCTTGGTGATCGCGGCCGCGATCGCGATCTTCGCGGCGCTCGGCGGACCGGGGCTCGGCGAGCGCACCGGCCCGCCGGTCGAGGAGCTGGCGATCGAGCGCACGGTCCTGCGCCCGGGCGAGATCGAGCTCACCGTCCGCAACGACGGCCCTGACCCGGTCGAGGTCGCACAGATCGCGGTCAACGACGGATACGCGCCGTTCACCGCGAGCGACGGGCGCACCGTCGGGCGTCTCGATTCGACGACGCTGACAATCGCCTATCCCTGGATCGAGGGCGAGGCGTATCGGGTCTCGCTGCTGACGTCGACCGGCGCGACGATCGAGCACGAGATCGGCGCCGCCGCCGAGACGCCGAACGCCGACGCCGGCTTCTTCGGCCTGATGGCGCTGCTCGGCATCTACGTCGGCGTGATCCCGGTGTCGCTCGGGCTCCTGTGGCTGCCGTTCATCCGCCGGATCGACGTCGGCTGGCTGCGGATTCTGATCGCCTTCACGATCGGCCTGCTCGCCTTCCTCGCCGTCGACGCGGCGCTCGAAGGGCTCGAGATCGCCGCCGACGCGCCGTCGGCGTTCGGGGGCACGGAGCTCGTCTTCCTCGGCGCCCTCGTCGCCTTCCTGGCGCTCTCGGGGATCGACGCGTGGTTGCGCGGGCGCCGCAGCCGCGCCGCTGCGGCCGGCGCTGGCGGCGGCTACCTGGCACTGATGGTCGCGATCGGGATCGGGCTTCACAACCTCGGCGAGGGTCTCGCGATCGGCTCCGCGTACGCCTCCGGAGCGCTTGCGCTCGGCGCTTTCCTGGTCGTCGGCTTCGCGATCCACAACACCACCGAGGGCCTCGCGATCGTTGCGCCACTCAAGACCGAGCGCCCGAGTCTCGCGCGCCTGGCGACCCTCGGGCTGATCGCCGGAGCGCCGGCGATCGTCGGCGCCTGGGTCGGCGCGGCCGCCTTCAACCCGAGCCTCGCCGCGCTTCTGTTCGGCGTCGGCGTCGGCGCGATCGCCCAGGTGATCTGCCAGCTCGTCCCCGCGGTTCGCGACAGCGCCGGCCGCGTCCTGCACGGCGGCGCGGTCGCCGGGATGCTCGCCGGCGTCGTCGTCCTCTATCTGACCGGCCTGCTGGTGAGCGTCTGATGAGCGGCGCTGCGCACACTCGACGCGCTCGCGACGCTGCGAATACCGAGGCGGTCGAGGACTACGCGAAGACGATCTACGCGCTCGCGCACCGGGCCGAAGGCCCGGTCGGGACCTCGGCGCTTGCCGAGCGACTCGGCGTCTCGCCGGGGACGGTGACCGCGATGCTGAAGCGGATGACCGAGCTCGGCCTGGTCGAGCACGAGCCGTACCACGGGGTCGAGCTCACCCAGGCCGGGGACCGGGTCGCGCTCGAAGTGATCCGCCACCACCGGCTGATCGAGGCCTATCTGGCCGAGGCACTGGGGATGCCCTGGGACCGTGTCCACGACGAAGCCGAGGTGCTCGAGCACTACATCTCGGAGGAGCTCGAAGAGCGGATGGCGGCAGCGCTCGGGGACCCCAGCCGCGATCCGCACGGAGACCCGATCCCCGACCGCGAGCTCGAGCTCGAGCTCGAGGAGGGGATCCCGCTCACGGACCTCGAGCCAGGCCGCGCCGGGATCTTCAGCCGCGTTTCGGACTCCGACTCGGAGATGCTGCGCTACCTCGACGACCGCGGGATCCGGCCGGGCTGCGAACTGCGCCTCAGCGCCCGCGACCCGTTCGAGGGGCCGCTGTACGTCGAGGTGGACGGGATCGAGCACGTGCTCGGGCACCGGCTCGCAGCCGCGATGAGGGTGACCGTCAGGGAGCGACCGTGAACCGGGTCCTCGACGAGGCGCCGGTCATCTCGCCGCCCGCCGGCCCTGAGCGTGCGCCCGTCCCCGGCCGATGACGAGGACTTCGCGCTTCCCGGGGAGGCCGCCGTCGCGCGCGCCGCGCGCCGCTCGCTCGACGGACACTCGCGTGGCATCTCGCGCCTGTGGCCCTTTCTCGGCCCGGCGTTCATCGCCGCGGTCGCCTACATCGACCCGGGCAACTTCGCCACCAACATCAGCGCCGGAGCCCAGTTCGGGTATCTGCTGCTCTGGGTGGTAGTCGCGGCGAACCTGATCGCGATGCTGATCCAGACGCAGTCGGCCAAGCTCGGGATCGCGACCGGCAAGAACCTGCCGGAGCTCTGCCGCGAGACCTTCTCACGGCGCTCGTCGATCGGCCTCTGGCTGCAGGCCGAGGTCGTCGCGATGGCCTGCGACGTCGCCGAGGTGGTCGGCGCGGCGCTCGGCCTCAACCTGCTGTTCGGGATCCCGCTCTTCCCGGCGGCGCTGATCGCCGGCGCCGGGGCGTTCGGGATCCTCGCCCTGCAGCAGCGCGGCTTCCGTCGGCTCGAGGCGGTGATCGCGGTGCTCGCCGGCGTCGTCCTGCTCTGCTTCGGGTTCGAGATCTTCTGGGCGAAGCCGGACGCCGGCGACGTCGCCTCGCATCTGTTCGTGCCCGGCTTCGAGGGCACCGAGAGCATCCTGCTGACCACGGGGATCATCGGGGCGACGGTGATGCCGCACGTCGTCTACTTGCACTCGGCGTTGACCCAGCGACGAGTGGTCGGGCGAAACCACATCGAGCGGGCGAAGATCCTGCGGTTCGAGAAGATCGACGTGGTGATCGCGATGACGATCGCGGGGGCCGTCAACCTGGCGATGATGGTCATGGCGGCATCGCTGTTCAACGTCGGCGACCTGACCGGGATCGACAGCATCGAAGGCGCCTTCGATGGCCTCAAGACCGCGGTATCCGACAACGCCGCGACCGTGTTCGGGGTCGCGCTGCTCGCCTCCGGCTTCGCCTCGTCGTCGGTCGGGACGATGTCCGGACAGGTCGTCATGCAGGGGTTCATCAAGCGCCGCATTCCGCTGTTCGCGCGTCGCGCCCTCACCCTGGCCCCGGCGCTGATCGTGATCGCGCTCGGAGTCGACCCGACCAACGCGCTGGTGATCAGCCAGGTGGTGCTCTCGTTTGGGATCCCGTTCGCACTCATCCCGCTCGTGTTGCTCGCCCGCAAGCGCTCGGTGATGGGACCGATGGCCAACCCGAACTGGCTGACCGCGATCGCCTCGGTGCTCGCTGGGCTGATCATCGCCCTCAACGTGTTCCTGCTCGAGCAGGTCTTCTTCGGCTGAGCGCCTGCGCCGCTAGGCTGGAGGCGTGGCCCTGGCCGAGGACTTCCAAGCGGTGCTCGACTCGCTTCCCGACGACTGGACCGACATCGTCTGCGACCTGCGGCTCGCCGACGAGGACCAGTACATCGATGCGGCCGTCCTGATGACGCTGATCAACGCGCAGCCCTACTCGAAGGCCGAGTGGCACTTTCGGATCAACGTCGCCCACAGCTTCGGCCACGCCGCCGCCGCCGAGACGGTCAAGGGCGCGCTCGGGCTGCTCGACGATCAGGGGATCGCGGGCGAGCTGATCGTGCGCGACGTGCACGAAGGCCGCGCGGAGATCGTCCAGATGTGGGGTCGCCCGGAGTCGGTCAGACGCGAGTTTCGCGCCCGTCGCTCGCTCTGAGCGCCGGCCGCGGTGCCCCGGCGCCGGCGTCGCGCCCCTCCAGCAGGACCGGGATCACCGACGCGAACTGGTTCGCGATCACCCGGGCGCGGTTGATCTCGGCCCGCGACCAGGCGCGCTCGTCGCCCGGAACGCCTCGACGATCCCGACGCTTTCGCCGCGGCTGACGACCGGGACCATCAGCAGCGAGCGCTCGCCGAGCGCGAGCAGTAGGTCGACCTCGCTCGGGTCGCTCTCGGGGTCCCCGACGACCACCTGGACGGCCTCCTGGGTGCGCAGCACTTCGTCGCTGAGCGGATAGTCGGCGATCGGGAACACGGTCTGGTCGGAGCGGTCGCCGTTCTCGGCCAGCGTCTCGATCGTGCCGTCGGCCGCATGCCACGCGGAGAGGCACACCTTCGACGAACCGAGCTCGGCGGCGATCAGGGCGAGGGCGCCCTCGAGGTCGCGGGGTGTGCGCGCCGCCGCGAGCCTCGCGCTGACGTGGACGAGGCGCCGATCGCTCGAGCCGATCGGTTGATGCTCGGTCGGCAGCGAGCGGAAGCTGTCCGCGAGGGCCACCCGGCAGACCTCGGCGGCGATCGGTGAAACCTCGGTCCACGGCGGTCCCGGCCGGGCGAGGACGAAGCCCTGGCCCCACTGGACGTCGAGGTCGGCGAGCACCGCGAGCTCGTCGAGGCTCTCGATCCCCTCCGCGCACACGGTCGCGCCAACGTCCCGGGCGAAGCGCACGAACGATTCGACCAGCGCCATCCGAGCGACGTCGCGGTGAATGTCGTGGGTGAGGGCGCGGTCGAGCTTGA
Organism: uncultured Solirubrobacterales bacterium; assembly: GCA_963828755.1. GTDB lineage: Bacteria > Actinomycetota > Thermoleophilia > Solirubrobacterales > 70-9 > WHSW01. The sequence goes on from CAWHFY010000007.1 coordinate 68,898, forward strand.
CGATGTCCGGGCGCACTCGCATCAGCTGTTTGAGCCCGGCGTGACCGGCGCCGGCGTCATCGATCGCGATCCGGGCCCCGCGGCCGCGCAGGTCAGCGACCGCGGCGGCGAGCGAGTCGTCGTCGGGGACGAACTCGTGTTCGGTGATCTCGATCACGATCCCGTCGAGGTTGCCCCGCAGGGCGTCCTGGACCACGTCCGCGGCGAGCCCCGAGGGGCTGACGTTGATCGCGAGGTGGACGTCGAAGGGGCGCCCGACCGGCTCCAGCGCGGCGCGGATCGCGACCGCCTCGAGCTCGGCGCCGAGGCCCGAGCCGTGCGCCTGCGCGAACCAGATGTCGGGGGTGCGCCCGCTCGACTCCGGAAAGCGCGCCAGCGCCTCGTAGCCGACGATCCGCCCCGTGGCGAGGCTGACGACGGGCTGGAAGGCCGACTCGATCGGTCGGTCCGAGGCCAGCAGCCGCTCGACCTCCGTGCGCTGGCGGTCGTTCCAGGTCGCCGGCGAGTGATCCGGGTCGAAGCGCCGGGTCCGCCGCTTGCCGCCGCGCTTGGCCCAGTAGAGGGCGCTGTCGGCTAGCTGACAGAGGGTGGAGGGGTCGGCGGCATCGGCCGGAAAGGCGGCGACCCCGGCAGAGCAGCTGAGCTCGAACCCGTGCACCGGCACGCGGCCCACCGCGGCCCGGACCCGCTCGGCAACCGCGAAGGCGGCGTACGAGTCGGAGCTCGGAAGAATCAGCGCGAACTCCTCGCCGCCGATCCGGGCGGCGACATCGCCGTCACGGATCGCGCTGCGTACGGCGGCCCCGACCCCACGCAGGACCTCATCGCCGTACGGGTGGCCGTGGGTGTCGTTGAGGGTCTTGAAGTTGTCGAGGTCGAAGATCACGACGCTGACCGGCCGCTCGAGCTCGGCGCCGCGGCGGAGCTCGTCGCCGAGGGTCTCGTGGAAGCTGCGGTGGTTCACGAGCCCGGTCAGCGCGTCGGTCCCGGCGAGGCCGCGCAGCTTCGTGTGCTGTCGCTGGATGATCAGCAGCAGGACGACCGTGGCGAGCACTCCGGCGCCGCAGAGCAGGATCAGGGCCTGTCCTTGGATGTCGCGCCCGGCCACCAGCACGGCGCCCACCCAGAGCAATCCGCACGTGGCCGCGGCGGGCACGAGCAGGCGGGAGCGCACGGGGATCGCCTCGCGCGCGGTCAGGGTCGAGCTCGGTCGTATCGCTGGCACCGCGTATACCTACGGCTCTATCGTCCGCACCCGGACCGCGCTTGAGCGGTGGCCGAGTACCTAACCGTCCAGGGCGAAGGTCCGCGCGACCGGGGGCGGCGCGTCGACCAGGCCGGTGGCCGCCTCCCAGGCCGACCATGCCTCCAGCGGACGGCGGTCGAAGTCGAGCCCCGGGCCGAGCGCGTCGGCCTCGACCAGCGCATCGAGCTGGGCGGTCTGCTCGGCCCGATCCAGGCCGGGCACGGCGGCCAGCAGGTCGTCGATTCCCACCTCCGGGTCGGCGACCACCTCGTCGTAGCCGTCGCCGGTCGCCGCGACCACGGCATCGACGAGCCGCGGTTGGTCGCGCAGCGTCTCGCCGGTGGTCGTCAGCACCAGCTCCGGGTAGGCCGGGGCGCCGAAGTCGTCGACCCGGAACTCGCGGGTCGGCACGCCCATCCCGCTCAGCGTCACCCCCTCGGCGTTCCAGAACGCGGTCGCCGCGTCGAGCTTGCCCGCGGCGAGCGCGGCGACCGCGTCGAAGCCGATCGTCACCCGGTCGACCGCGCCGGGGTCGGCGCCGGCGCCCTCGAGCACCGCGTCGAGCACGGCGTCGTCGGAGGGCAGGCCCGTGACGCCCACCTCGCCGCCCTCGAGGTCTCGAGGCGTGCGGACCGCGTCGCGGTCGCGAGCGATCACGGCCGCGAGCGGACGGTGGACGATCGCGCCGACGCCGACCAGGTCGAGGCCGCGCTCGCGGGCGAGCGCGAGATCGTGGATGTCGAGGATCGCGAACTGCGCCCGGTCACTGGCGAGGAGCTTCGGCGCGTCGGTCGACGCCGACGGCTCGCGGACGTCGAGCGCGACGCCGGCGTCGTCGTAGGCGCCGTCGGCGAGCGCCGCGTAGATGCCCGAGTGCACGGCGTTGGGCTGGAAATCGAGCACGAGGGTCGCCTCGTCAGAGGCGCCCGGTTCAGCACCGTCGTCGCCGCAGCCGGCAATCGCCAGCGCCGCGAGGACGGCCGCCAGCGGCGCGGCGAGCCTTCGCATACCGCGGGCGAGCTTAGCCGGGGCCGAGTAGCCTTGCGCCCGTGCTGGACCACACTCACACGGACGAGCACCCCGTAACCCGCGAGCTGCTCGCCTTCGTCGAGATCCCGAAGGGGAGCCGCAACAAGTACGAGTTCGACGAGGGCATCGGCCAGCTGGTGCTCGACCGGTTCCTCTCGTCGTCGATGGTCTATCCGACCGATTACGGCTTTCTGATGGGCCACCGCGGCCGCGACGGCGACCCGCTCGATGCGATGGTCTGCGTCTCGGAGCCGACCTTCCCGGGCTGCGTGATCCCGGTCAAGCCGATCGCGCTGTTCGTGATGCAGGACGAGAAAGGCGAGGACGACAAGGTCGTCTGCGTCCCGACTCACGACCCGGGCTGGAGCCACGCCGAGACGCTCGAGGACATCCCGGCCCAGCTGCAGCGCGAGATCACCCACTTCTTCTCCGTCTACAAACAACTCGAGGGCAAAGAGGTCCAGGTCGATGGCTGGCGCTCACGCGAGGATGCCCTCGAGGTGATCGCCGACGCCCGGCGCCTGCAGATGGAGCACGACGCTCCGCGTCGCAGCTGACCGCCGGAACGGGGTGCCCACGGGCCCGGCTCTATACACTGCCGCGCGCACCCCACCCGAGGAGGAGTTTTCAAGTGCAGGATCGAGGGCTTGCGGCCTACATCGCCGAGTTGGTCGGGACGTTGTTCCTGGTCTTTGTCATCGGCACCGTTGTCAGCCTCTATCTGTCGACCGGCGCCGCATCGCAGACCGGCTCCGACTTCGCCGTCATCGGCCTCGTCCACGCGTTCGTCCTCTTCCTGTTGATCATCGCCTTCGGCCAGGTCAGCGGCGGGCACTTCAACCCGGTGGTGACGCTCGCGGCGGCGACGATGAAGCGGATCGACCCGGTCGACGCGGTCGTCTACATCCTCGCCCAGCTCTCGGGCGCCGTGCTCGGCGCGCTGCTGGTCAAGGCGATCCTGCTCGACGAGGGCCGCGCGACCGACTACGGAGCAGCGACGATCAGCCCATTGATCGCCGGCCCGTTCGCGGCCTCCGTGGTCGAGGGGCTGGGGACCTTCCTGCTCGTGCTCGCGATTTGCGCGGTCGCGATGAACCCGCGCGCCCGCCAGGAGTGGGCGCCGTTCGCGATCGGGACCACGCTCGGCTTCGCGGTGATGATCTTCGGCCCGCTGACCGGCGGCTCGTTCAACCCGGCGCGCTGGTTCGGGCCGGCGCTGATCGGCGACGCCTTCAACGGCTTCTCCGACAGCTGGCCCTACGTCGTCGGCCCGATCGTGGGCTCGTTGCTGGCGGTCGCCGTCTATCGCTTTGTGATCGCCGGGCCGCAGTACGCCGAGGGCGCCGAACCGCCGACCTCCGACGTCCGCGGGGTCGCCCAGGCGGTCAAGGACGCGGAGGTCCGCGAGCGGAATAAGTAGTTCCGCCGGCTCGCCGCTCGTCTTCGCCGGCTTCGACCGCGGAGCGATCGACGAGCGCCGCTCGGTACCGTTCGCGGCTGATGCGCCGGGTCACGTTCAGCCGCAACTACACGCTCTCGCTGTCGCGGACCTGCCGGTGCTACTGCAAGTACTGCGCGTTCGCGACCCATCAGGCGCACCTGTACTCGCCCGAGGAGGTTGAGGACCGGCTCGAGCAGGCGGTGAGGCGCAACGCCAAGGAGCTGCTCGTCCTCACCGGCGAGCTGCCCGAGGTCAATCCGCTGGTCGCCGAGCGGCTGCGGTCGTACGGACACGAGGATTTCGTCTCCTATGTCGTCTGGGCGTGCGAGCGCGCGATCGAGCGCGGCCTGCTCCCGCACACGAACCTCGGGGCGCTCTCGCGGCGCGACCTCGGGCGCCTGCGCGAGGTGACCGCCTCCCAGGGCCTGATGCTGGAGTCGATCTCAGAGCGGCTGATGCAGACGGTGCACGCCGGCTCGCCGACCAAGCACCCGGCGGTGCGGATGGAGACCATCGACGCCGCCGGCGAGCTCAAGATCCCGTTCACGAGCGGGATCCTCGTCGGCATCGGCGAGACGCCGGACGAGCGCGTCGCCTCGCTCGAAGCGCTCGCTGCGAGCCACCGGCGCCACGGTCACATCCAGGAGGTGATCCTGCAGAACTTCGTGCCGCACCCGAAGTACTACGGGCGCGAGGTCGCGGAGATCGCCGACGCCGCTGCGAGGGATCGCTGGGCGGACGACAGCAACGAACAACGAGCAACGAGCAACCGCTTCCTTCCTGGGCCACCGAGATAACCCTCGCGGACATGAAGCACCTCGTCGCCGCGACGCGCGAGCTGATGCCCGACGTCGGCATCCAGATCCCGCCGAACCTGGCCGACTGGTGGGATGACCTGGTTGACGCCGGGGCCACCGACCTCGGCGGCCTCTCGGCCAACGGCGACCACATCTCGCCCGAGCACGCGTTCCCGAGCCCGCATCAGGTCCGCAAGCGCCTGCAGCCGAAGGGCTACGCGCTGACCGAGCGCCTCTGCGCCTACCCCCAGTACCTGGAGCCCGACTGGATGGAGCAGGGGGTGCTCGACCTCGTCAAGCTCAAGTACTGGAGCTTCATCCCGCGCAGGGGCTCCGGCCGGCGCGAGCAGCGCGACATCGACCCCGGCGTGGCGCCCGCCGCGATCGAGCGCGGCCGCGACGGGATCGCGCTCAGCGAGGACGAGCTGACCGCGCTGTTCGCCGAGACCCGGCCCGAGGTCATCGAGGCGATGCGCGTCGCCGCCGACGAGCTGCGCGCCGAGCTCGCCGGCGACACCGCGACGTTCGTCGTCAACCGCAACATCAACTTCACCAACGTCTGCGTGGTCGGCTGCGCGTTTTGCGGCTTCGGCCAGGGCAAGCGCTCGCCCGACGCCTACCACGTCAGCGAGGACGACTTCCAGGCGCGGATCGACGAGGCGGTTCAGTTCGGCGCGACCGAGCTCTGCATGCAGGGCGGTATCCATCCGGACTACGAGCTCGAGGACTACGGGCGCTGGCTGCGGCTGGCGAAAGAGACCGCCCCGCAGCTGCACCTGCACGCGTACTCGCCGATGGAGGTGCACTACATGTGCGAGCGGTCCGGGCGCAGCCCGGACCACGTCTTCGACTTCCTGCGCGAGTGCGGCCTCGGCTCGACCCCCGGGACCGCCGCCGAGGTGCTCGACGACGGCGTGCGCACACGGATCTCGCCGAACAAGCTGCCGGCCGACCGCTGGGTCGAGATCATCGAGGCCTGCCATCGCTCCGGGCTGCGCTCGACCTCGACCGTGATGTTCGGCCACATCGAGGAGCCGTGGGAGCTCGCTCGCCACATGCGCGTGGTCCGCGAACTGCAGGAGCGCACCGGCGGGATCACCGAGTTCGTGCCGCTCAGCTTCATCCCCTTCCAGACCCTGCTCGGGCGCACCCACGGGATCGAGGAGATCTCGGCCGAGGAGAACCTCAAGCACACCGCCGCCTTCCGGCTGGCGCTCGGGCGCTCGATCAAGAACCTGCAGGCGAGCTGGGTGAAGATGGGCATCGACGCGGCGACCGAGAGCCTGCGCTGGGGCGTCAACGACCTCGGCGGCACGCTGATGGAGGAGAGCATCTCGCGGATGGCCGGCTCCCAGCACGGGGTCCGACTCGAGCCCGAGGACCTGATCGCCGCGGCGCGCAAGGCCGACCGCACGCCCGCCCAGCGCACGACCCTCTACGAGATCATCGAGACGTACTAGGGCGCCGTGAAGGCGATGCTGCTCACCGGGCCGGGCGCGCCGCTCGAGGCGGCGGAGGTCGCCGATCCGGAGCCCGGGGCCGGCGAGGTCCTGGTGCGGGTGATCGCCTGCGGCGTGTGTCGGACCGACCTGCACGTGGTCGACGGCGAGCTCGCCGGGCCGAAGCTGCCCCTCGTCCTCGGCCACCAGGTGGTCGGCGAGGTGGTCGGCCTCGGGCCGGGCGCGGCGCGCTGGTCGACTGGCGACCGGCTCGGGATCCCGTGGCTGGCCTGGGCCTGCGGCGAGTGCCGCTACTGCCGCTCGGGGCGCGAGAACCTCTGCGAGCGGGCCCTGTTCACCGGCTACACCCGCGACGGCGGCTACGCGGAGCTGACCGTCGCCGACGAGCGCTTCTGCATGCCGCTGCATTCCGAGGCCGACACCGAGACCGCGCCGCTTCTGTGCGCCGGGATGATCGGCTACCGCGCGCTGCGGATGTGCGGCGACGCCGAGCGGGTCGGCCTCTACGGATTCGGCGCTTCAGCGCACCTGATCTGCCAGGTCGCCGCGCACCAGGGCCGCCGGGTGTTCGCGATCACCCGCGACTCCGGCGATGACGACAAGCGCGCCTTCGCGCTCGGGCTCGGCGCCGAGTGGGCGGGGACGGCCGCCGAGGTGCCGGAGCCCCTCGACGCGGCGATCATCTTCGCGCCGGCCGGCGAGCTCGTGCCGACCGCGCTGCGGGCGCTCGCCCCGGGCGGGGTCGTGGTTTGCGCCGGGATCCACATGAGCGACATCCCCTCATTTGCGTACGAGGACCTCTGGCACGAGCGCCAGATCCGCTCGGTCGCGAACCTGACGCGCCGCGACGGCGAGGAGTTCCTGCCGCTCGCGCGCGAGGCCGGGGTCGAGGCGCAGGTGACCGAGTATCCCCTGGGTGACGCGGATCACGCGCTGGCCGAGCTGCGCGGGGGTAGGGTTCGGGGCGCGGCGGTGCTGCGACCCTGAATGGAGGAGCGGATGGCAGACGTGACCGTGAAGCGCACGGAGGACTTCGAGCCGACCTTTCGAGGCGGGATGCTGAAGGCGCGGTCCGGCCTCGGCGTCACCTCGTTCGGGATGCAGCTGTTGCGGCTGCCGCCGCAAGCGGATCGCTACCCGGAGCACGACCACGCGCGCGACGGCCAGGAGGAGGTCTATCTCGTGCTCGACGGGCGCGGCGACCCTGACCGTCGGCGGCGAGGACCATGAGCTCACGCCCGGTGTGTTCGCCCGGGTCGGGCCGAGCGAGACCCGCAAGCTGACCACCGGCGACGCCGCCGCCCAGGTGCTGGTGCTCGGGGGCGTCCCTGGCCAGCCCTTCGAGGTCACCCAGTTCACCGAAGAGGGCGCGCCCGACCCGCTCGCCGCGCCGCACGACCTGAGCCGATGGCGGACGTCACCGTCAAACGGGTCGAGGACTTCGAGGCGATCTTCGGCGGCGGCTTTCGGCGCGCACGTGCCGGACTCGGGGTGAGCTCGTTCGGGCTCGCCGTCATGGACCTGCCGCCGAGCTTCTCCGAGTACCCGGACCACGACCAGGCCCACGACCACCAGGAGGAGGTCTACACGCTGCTCAGCGGCCGGGCCCGGATCCGCGTCGGCGGCGAGGGCGGGGAGGAGTTCGACCTCGAGCCCGGGATCTGGATCCGGGTCGGGGCGGAGGAGCGCCGCAAGATCATCACCGGTCGACGAGCCCGCCCGGGTGCTGGCGATCGGCGGCTCGCCCGGCCGCGCGTACGAGCCGCCCGAGTTCACCGTCGAGGGCGGCACGCTGCCGCCGATGGACAAGCTCGAGCACCACTGAGCGGGCGCTCGCCGCGGGTCAGCGAAACAGGTCGGCGTCGGGGGGTCGCTGCAGGGTCGCCGCTGCGCCCGGCCCGTCCTCGTCCAACCACAGGTGCCGGCAGCCGCGGACGAGCACCGCCGGGCGGCGGGAGTCCTTGGCCCGGGCGAGGTCGGCGGCGCCGGCGAGCTGATCGGCGGTCGCGATCGCCGTCGCCGCGAGCACCTGGCCGTGGGCGTCCGTGCGCCCGCGCCAGTCGTCGACGGCCACGAACTCCGGCGAGGCCGATCGCGACCTCGCTCTGGCCGAGCCGCCACGGCCGCCCAAAGCTGTCGGTGATCAGCACTCCGGGGCGCGCGCCGGTCGCACGCTCGAGCTCGTGCCGGATCCGCCGCGCGGACGCGTCGGCGTCGGTGGGCAGCAGGGCGACGCTCTCGGCGCCCGGCAGGTTGGAGCTGTCGATCCCGGCGTTCGCGCACACCCAGCCCGCCTTCGTCTCGACGATCAGCGCCGCCGGGGTAGCGCGGACGACGCGGCGCGATTCCGCGAGGACCAGCTCGACCAGGCGGGGGTCGCGGCCCGTCTCGGCGCCGAGCCGCCGGGCCTCCTCGCCGGGCTCGACGGGCGCCAGCTCGACCACGCGACCCTCGGCCTTCGAGACGACCTTCTGCGAGATCGCGATCAGGTCGCCGTCGGCCAGCGTCGCGCCGGAGGCGACCGCGGCGGCGGCGACCAGTTCGCCGACCCGATCGCCCGCGGCCACCTCGGGCAGCGGCTCGAGCGCACGGATCTCCAGTCGCCCGCTCATCCGGCTGGATCGGTCGCGATGGGCAGCCGCGCCAGAGCGGCAGCGGTCGACGGGGCACGGTCGGGCTCGTTGGCGAGCAGGCGCGCGAGGGCCGCGACGTCGTCCGGCGTGTCGAGGTCGAGCGCCAGGGAGGGCAGCGCCTCGGTGGCGGCGTCGTGGCCGGCGCGCTTGGCGCGGTCGAGGTGGCGGGCGCAGCTGTCCTGGCCCGAACGCCGGCCCGATCGCGTCGCCGGGGGCGAGGAGGAGCCCATTGGTGCCGGTGCCGTGGCGGTCCGGGATGACCGCGACTCGGCCCTCGGCCATCCGTCCGAGCGCCGCGTCGAGCTCGGCCGGGTCGAGCAGCGGGCAGTCGCCGGGCAGCAGCGCCGTGCACGAGGCGCCGAGCGCGAGCGCGCGGATGATTCCCAGGGTTGCGGCCTCCGAGTGCCCGCGGTCGTCGGGGTCGCGCAGCACCTCGAGCGGGGTCGTCGAGCGTTGCGCGTGGCGCAGCGCGATCCGCTCGGCGCGGCCCTCGCCGGTCACCACGATCACCCGCTCGACCAGTGCGGCCGCGTCGAGGGCGGTGAGCACGTCGGCCAGCATCGCCTTGACCAGGTCGGCGCGCTGCGGGCGGTCGAGGCGGTCGAGCAGGCGTTGCTTTGCCCGGCCGAAGCGCTTCACCGGGATGATCGCGGTCGCACGCATCGGCGCCGCTCAGCCGAGCGAGGCGGCGAACTCGAGCGCGTGCTCGGCGAGCGCCCGCCGCCCTTCGGAGCCCTTCATCAGCGTCGGCACACGGATGGACGCGATCCCCTCGGGGTCGGGCCCGGGATCGTCCGCGTCGACGACCATCCCGTCGATCACCCCCTCGTACAGGGAGGCGACGCCGGCGGCGTTGACCGGGCGACCGAGCGCCTCGACGAACGCCTCGGTCGGGCCCTTGACCGAGTGCCCGGCGACCAGCGGGCTGACCGCGATCACCGGCGCGCTGCTCGCCAGAACCGCCTCTCGCAGACCGGGCAGCGCCAGCAGCGGGCCGATCGAGATCACCGGGTTCGACGGGCCGATCACGACTGCGTCGGCGGCGGCAATCGCCTCGAGCGTCTCGGCGGTCGGCGTGGCGTTCTGGATCCCCTCGAGCTCGACCGACTCGATCGGGCCCTCGCCCTCGTCGATGATCAGGAACTCCTGCAGGCCGCGACGGCCCTTCGCCGTGGTGACGAAGGTCCGCACCGGCTCCTCGCACATCGGCAGCACCCGCGCTGTTACGCCGAGCGCCCGCGCGACCTGCGCCTGCGCTGCGGTCAGCGAGCCGCCCTCGGCCATGAACTCAGTCCGGTAGATCGAGGTGGCGAGGTCGAGGTCGGAGAGGCCGAACCACCCCGGGGCGCCGAGCTTGACGAGTCGTTCGTGGACCGCGAAGCGGTCGTCCTTGAGGCCCCAGCCGCGCTCCTGGTCGATCGCGTCGGCGAGCCAGTACGTGACGAGGTCGGGGTCGACGCTGACGTAGAGGCCGTGCACGACGACGTCGTCGCCCGTGTTGACGATCGCCGCGAGGCGGTCGCCGATCAGGTCCTGGATGCCCGCGGCGAGCTTGCCGCCGCCCGTGCCGCCGACCAGCAGCGCGACCTTGCCGGGGAGACTCAGATCGGCGCGGTTCGGCTTCGCTTCGCTCCGCCTCACATCAGGCGCCTCAACGGCGGCGCGGCTCGGCTTCGCTTCGCTCCGCCTCACTCCCAATGGTCGCCGTCCGGAAGCCCGTTGATGCGGATCCCGGCGTGGGTCTTGTAGCGGGCGTTGATCGAGATCAGCATCGGGGTCAGCTGCTCGACGATCCGCGCCATCTCGAGCGGGCCGGCGTTGACCGCGCGCAGCCCGGCGATCTCCTCGATCAGGCGGGCGACCTTGGCCTTGTCGGCCTTGCGGTCGCCGCACAGGAGCACGTCCTCGTCGAGGTCGACACCGACGTCGGCGAGGTTCGGGGCGCTGACCGTGTGGAGGGCGGCGACGACCGTGACACCGTCCGGCACCATCTCCTGGGCCTGCTGGGCGGCCGATCCCTGCCAGACGCCGAGCGAGCGAGTCGCCTTGCCGCTGACCGCGGCGGCGAGCGGGACGGTGCAGTCGACCAGCAGCTGGCCGGGCTCGAGCGCCTCGCGCAGGTTGTTGAGGTTCTCCGACTGGGCGCGGAACGGGACCGTGAGGACGACGACCGAGCCCTGCTTCGCCGCCTGTTCGTTGGCGAGGCCCTCGATCTCCGCAGTCCGGGGCGAGCTCGGAGAGCTTGCGAGCGGTCTCAGCGGCGCGCTCGGCGCTGCGCGAGCCGATCACGACCGCCTGCCCGGCGCGGGCCCAGCGGAGCGCGAGCCCGTAGCCGAGCGCGCCGGTGCCGCCGATGATCGGGATCGCTTCGCCGCTCGCCACGGCGCGGGAGTGTATGCGAGGCGGAGTGCGCATATGCTCTCGCTCGCATGCGGCTCGAGGGACAGAAGGCGCTGGTCACCGGGGGCGCCAGCGGGATCGGCGCGGCCACCGCAGCGCGGCTCGCTGCCGAGGGCGCGGACGTCGTGATCGGCGATCTGAGCGCGGACAAGGGCGCCGACCTCGCCGCCGAGATCGGCGCCTTCTCGGTCGAACTCGATGTCACCGACCCGGAGTCGCCGCGGCGGCGTGGTCGCCGAGCACGGGCCGTTCTCGATCTTGGTCAACAACGCAGGCACGGACGAGTTCGGCTTCTTCGTCGACACGGATCCGGGCCAGTGGCAGCGGGTGACCGCGGTCAACCTCTTCGGCGTCTTCGCCTGCACCCACGCGGTGCTGCCGGGGATGCAGGAGGCCAAGTACGGCCGCATCGTGAGCCTGGCCTCGGAGGCGGGGCGGATCGGCTCGAAGGGCTCGGCCGTGTACTCGGCCGCCAAGGGCGGGGTGATCTCGTTCATGAAGGTGATGGCCCGTGAGGGCGCGCGCTTCGGGATCACCGCGAACTCGATCGCCCCGGGCCCGATCGAGACGCCGCTGCTGATGGGGGCGCTCGAGTTCGGCGAGATCGGCCGCAAGATCGTCGACAACATGAAGGCCGGGACGCAGCTGCGCCGCCTCGGACAGCCCGAGGAGGTCGCCGCCGTGGTCGCCTTCCTCGCGTCGGACGACTCCTCCTATGTGACCGGTGAGACGATCGGCGTCTCCGGCGGCATGGGCATGGTCGGCTAGGTGCTCGAACCCGGAGCCGAGCGCATTGAGGAGTTCGTGGTCGAGGACCGGCTGGTCACCGACGTCGGCGGCACGATCGGGGTTCGCGTCCTCTCGACCCCCGGGATGATCGCGATGATGGAGCGCTGCTCCTCCGTGCTCGCCTACGAGAACCTGCCGGAGGGCAAGGCCACGGTCGGATTCGAGGTCTGCGTCAAGCACGTCGCGGGCGCGTTCGAGGGCGCGGCGTGCGAGGTCCGGGCGACCCTGCGCGAGATCGCCGACGAGCGCAAGCTGCGCTTCGACGTCGAGGTGACCGAGGGCGAGCGGACGATCGGCGTCGGCACCCACGAGCGCCGCGTGATCGGCGTCGGCGGCGTCAAGGACGACTGAGCCGCGATTAGTTTCGATCCCGGCGTCGGTCTGAGGGGCATGACGAAACTGAAGCTGGACATCTCGGTATCGCTCGACGGCTACGTCGCCGGGCCCAACCCCTCCCTCGACGACCCGCTCGGCGAGCGCGGCATGGAACTGCACGAGTGGATCTTCGGGCTCGAGGCGTGGCGCGAGGCGCACGGGCTTGAGGGCGGAGACCGCGGGGCGGACAACGAGATGGTCGCCGCGATGAACGCCAACGTCGGCGCGATCATCCTCGGCCGCAAGATGTTCAGCGGCGGCTCCGGGCCGTGGGACGACGACCCGAACGCCGGTGGCTGGTGGGGCGAGGAGTCGCCGTGGGCGTACCCGGCGTTCGTGCTCACGCACCACGCTCGCGACCCCGTCGACAAAGGGCCCGGGGCGCACCTGGAACTTCGTCACGGGCGGGATCGAGGACGCGCTCGCGCGGGCGCGCGAGGCCGCCGGCGAGCGCGAGGTGCTGATCGGTGGCGGCGCCGACGTCGCCCGTCAGTACCTCAACGCCGGGCACGTCGACACGGTCCAGCTCCACATCGCGCCGGTCGTGCTGGGCGCCGGGACCAGGCTGCTCGACGGCGTCGACCCGGGCCTGAACCTCACGATCGCCGACGCCGTCCACTCACCGACCGTCACGCACATCCGCTACGACGTCGCGTAGGCGGCGGAACCCCGGTGGCTTGAAGCCTGCGGTCGCCCGCCGCATAACCTCTGTGCGGTGAGCGACTTTCCGAGCAACGCGCGGATCCGGGAGGTGGGGCCGCGGGACGGTTTTCAGAACGAGCCGGAGGTGATCGCGACCGTCGACAAGGTGCGGCTGATCGCGATGCTCGGCGCCGCCGGGCTCAGGCGGATCGAGCTGACCTCGTTCGTCCGCGCCGACGTGATCCCGCAGCTCGCGGACGCCGAGGAGGTGCTCGATTCGTACGAGCGCCTCGACGGGGTCGCCTACTCGGTCCTGATCCCGAACGAGCGCGGGCTCGAGCGAGCGCTCGCCCTCCGGGAGCGCTTCGACGAGGTCAACCTCTTCCTCTCCGCGTCGGAGACCCACAACCGCAAGAACGTCAACCGCACGGTCGCCGAGTCGCTCGCCGGCCTCGAGCGGGTGATCGAGCGCTCGATCGCCGAGGGACTGCGCTGCGAGGGCGTGATCTCGACCAGCTTCGGCTGCCCCTACGAGGGCGAGGTGCCGGTCGACCGCGTGCTCGAGATCGCTGAGCGCCTGGCCGCGGCCGGATGCGAGGAGATCGCCTTCGGCGACACGACCGGGATGGCGAACCCGCGCCAGGTCGGCGAGTTCTTCGCCGCCGCGCGCGAGCGCCTCGACCGCGTGGAGCTGACCGCCCACTTCCACAACACGCGCGGCCAGGGGCTCGCGAACGTGCTCGCGGCGCTCGAGCGGGGGATCGACTCGTTCGAGTCCGCGTTCGGCGAGCTCGGCGGCTGCCCGGTGCCGCCGGGGGCGACCGGGAACATCTCGACCGAGGACCTGGTGTCGATGCTCGAGGAGATGGGTGTCGCCACCGGCGTCGATCTCGAACGGCTGATCGCCGCCTCGAGCTCGGTGCAGCAGCTGCTCGGCCGCCCGCTCGGCGCCCATGTGCTGACCGCCGGCCCGGTCGAGTGGAGCCCGAGCAATCAATGACCCGTCACCAACCCCTGACTCGAGGAGCTATCTGAATGGCAAAGCGCACCGCGATCGACGCGACCCTGGAGGCCTGAGATGCGCAGCGACGCCTTCCGGGCGGCCGCCGAGGCGAAGGACTTCGTCGCCGCCGAGGACCTGTTCGCCGAGGACGTCACCTTCCGCAGCCCGGTCGTCTACAAGCCGTACGAGGGCCGCGACCAGATCAAGCTCCTGCTGGGGGCGGTGGTCCAGGTGTTCGAGGACTTCCGCTACCTCGAGCAGGTCGAGACCGGCGACGCCGCGGTCCTGATGTTCGAGGCCCGGGTTGGCGACAAGCAGCTGCAGGGGGTCGACATCCTCAAGTTCAACGACGATGGTCGGATCGCCGAGATGACCGTGATGGTGCGGCCGATGAGCGGTATGCACGCGCTCGCCGAGGCGATGCAGAAGATGCTCGAGGCGGCCGGACCGCGGCGACGCCCGCCGGCTCCACGCGCGCCCTGTAGGCTCCGCCGCCGCTCGCCCCACGACCGGAGGAACCCAGACAAATGGAGATCGCGAAGGTAGGAGTACTCGGCTGCGGATTGATGGGCCACGGGATCGCCCAGATCTGCGCCCAGGCAGGTTGGGACGTCGCCGTGGTCGAGGCCGACCAGGGCAACCTCGACAAGGGCCTCGCCAAGATCGAGAAGCAGCTCGGCCGCGCGGTCGAGAGGGGCAAGCTCGAGCAGGCGGACGCCGACGCGGTCCGGGGACGAATCACCGCCTCGCTCGACTACGCAGACCTCGCCGACTGCGACCTGGTGATCGAGGCGATCACCGAGGATCTCGACCGCAAGCTCGAGATGTGGAAGCAGGTCGACGAGATCGTCAAGCCCGACGCCTTCTTCGCCACCAACACCTCATCGCTCGCGGTCGCCGATCAGGCCGCCGTCACCGGGCGCGGCGAGAGGTTCCTCGGGCTGCATTTCTTCAACCCGGCCCAGGTGATGCCGCTGCTCGAGGTCGTCCGCGCCGAGGACACCGATGACGCCGCCTACGACCTCGGCTTCGAGCTCGGGGAGAAGCTCGGCAAGACGACCGTCGCCGCCGGCGACAACCGCGGCTTCATCGTCAACCGGCTGCTGGTCCCCTACATGCTCGACGCGATCCGCGCCCACGAGCAGGGAGTCGGCTCGGTCGAGGACATCGACCGGGGGATGATGGCCGGCGCCAGCCACCCGATGGGCCCGCTGACGCTCGCCGACTTCGTCGGGCTCGACACCCTCGCCTCGATCGCCGACGTGATGGTGGACTTCTACGGCGAGGACCGCTTCGCGCAGCCTGAGACGCTGCGCAAGCTGGTGCAGGCCGGGCATTTCGGCCGGAAGTCCGGCCGCGGCTTCTACGACTACTCGGGTGAAAAGCCCGTCGCAGTCGACGCGTCGGCCTGACCGGCGGGCAACCCTTCTCGCTACCCTCGGGCCGAACCCGACCAGCGGAGGCAGGCCGTGGACGAGCACTCGATCGAGCGCATACGCAACGCCAACTTCTCGCACTCGGTTCGCGGTTATGACCGCGCCGAGGTCGACCGATTCCTCGCCGAGCTCGCCGACTGGCTCGAGACCGGTGGCGGCGAGCACGCCGCCTCGCTCGAGGCGGTCCGGGGAGAGCTCGAGCGCGTCGGGGAGCAGACCGCCGGAATCCTGACCGAGGCCCACGCGGCCGCCGAGGCGATTCGCGCGGACGCGGCCGCCCAGGTGCGCCAACAGCTCGTCGACGCGAACGTGACCGCCGAGTCGATCCGCGCCGAGGCGGGGGAGTGGGCTGGAGACGCGCGCGACGAGGCCGACGCCTATGCGCGCACGGTGCGGACCGAGGCCGACACCTACTCCGACCAGACTCGGTCCGAGACCGATTCGGAGCTCGAGGATGAGCGGGCCCGGGCGACCAAGGAGGCGGAGCGGATCGTCGCCGATGCCGCTCGCCGCAAGGCCGATATCGAATCGGTGATCTCCGACCTCGAGCAGCGGCGCGACGCCGTGCTCGCCGAGCTCGACCGGCTCGCCAGCGGCATCGCCGGGACCGCGACGGAGCATCGTCCGGCGGCCGGAGACGACGCTGAGCCCGAGGCGGGCGCCGACGACGATGCCGGCGACGACGCGGAAGCCGAGGCCGAGGAGCCCGAGGCGGACGGTCCCTCGACCGAGGAGCGCCTCGCGCAGGAGACCCAGGAGACCGCGATCCTCGCCCGCGACGGGGACTGACCGAGCTCGACTTGGGGACGCGCGAGGGAACTGAGTTCGAGCGCGCCCTCGAGGCGGCGCTCTCCGGTGGCCCGGAGCGCCACCATCAAAAGACCGCGGAGCAGGGCAAGCTCGAGGTCCGCGAGCGGGTCGAGCGGCTGGTCGACCCGGAGTCGTTCGCCGAGGAGGCGCTGCTCGCCAACTGGGACGCCGAGGGACTCGGCGCCGACGGCGTGGTCACCGGGCTGGCCCTGGTCGGCGGCCGTCGCGTCTGCCTGATGGCCAACGACCCGACCGTGAAGGCCGGTTCGTGGGGCCCGAAGACGGTCGAGAAGATTCTCCGGATCCAGGAGCGGGCGCTCGAGCTCGAGCTGCCGATGATCTACCTGGTCGATTCGGCGGGCGCCCGGATCACCGAGCAGGTGCAGATGTTCCCGGGCCGCCGCGGCGCCGGCCGGATCTTTCACAACGAGGTCAAGCTCTCCGGCCGCGTGCCGCAGATCTGCCTGCTCTTCGGGCCCTCGGCGGCGGGCGGCGCCTACATCCCGGCCTTCTGCGACGTCGTGATCATGCGCGAGGGCAACGCGTCGATGTACCTGGGCTCGCCGCGGATGGCGGAGATGGTGGTCGGCGAGAAGGTCTCGCTCGAGGAGATGGGCGGGGCGAAAATGCACACCGGCGTGTCGGGCTGCGGCCACTTCCTGGTCAAGACCGACGCCGAGGCGATCGAGCTCGCGCAGCGCTACCTGTCCTACATGCCGGCGAACTGGCGCGAGACGCCGCCGGCCGCGCCGCCGATCGATCCCGATGCCGAGCGCCGTCCGTCGGAGATCGTCCCGGCCGACGAGAAGACCTCGTTCGACATCAAGGACCTGATCGACGCGCTCACCGACGCGGGCTCGTTCTGCGAGGTCCACGCCCGCTGGGCGAAGGAGCTGGTGGTCGGCTACGCGCGAATCGACGGGCGGGCGGTCGGGATCGTCGCCAACCAGCCGCGCCAGAAGGGCGGCGTCCTGTTCGTGGATTCCGCCGACAAGGCGGCTCGCTTCATCATGACCTGCAACGCGTTCAACATCCCGCTGCTCTTTCTCGCTGACGTCCCCGGGTTCATGATCGGCACGGCGGTCGAGCGCCAGGGGATCATCCGCCACGGCGCGAAGATGATCAGCGCGGTCTCCGAGGCGACGGTGCCGAAGGTCTCGGTGATCGTCCGCAAGGCCTACGGCGCCGGCCTGTACGCAATGGCCGGGCCGGCGTTCGAGCCCGCCTGCTGCATTGCCCTGCCCGGCGCTTCGATCGCCGTGATGGGGCCCGAGGCGGCCGTGAACGCCGTCTTCTTCAACCAGATCCAGAAGCTCACCGACGAGGCCGAGCGCGAGGCGTTCGTCGCGGCCAAGCGGGAGGAGTACGCGGCGGACATCGACATCCTCCACCTCGCATCCGAGTTGGTCATCGACGCGATCGTTGAGCCCGACGATCTGCGCGCCGAGCTGATTCGCCGCTTCGCCTACGCCGACGGCAAGGACCGCCACTTCTCCGAGCGACGCAACCCGATCACGCCGGCATGAGCTCGCGCGGGCCGCTTGCGCTCGCGCTCCTCGCTTCGGCTCTGGCCGCGACTCGAGCTCCTCGTCGCCGCCGAGGGACCGCCGACCGAGACGCTCACGGTCCGGTGCGACGCGGCGCGCACGGTCCGCTCCGTGGCCCTCGGCCCGACCGGAACGGGCCACGCCGAGGGCCACATCAAATTCGTGCGCGGCCGCTGAGCCGCGCGGGGGTCAGGCGGTCGCCGCGCCCGCCCCGACGGCGCCGAGGTTGCGCATCAGCCGCAGCGTGTCGAAATGAGTCCAGGACTCGGCGATCCGGCCATCCTCGAAGCGGTCGATCGTGATTCCGGAGACCGGTTCGCCGCGCTCGCCGGTCGGCTCGATACCCATCAGCGGGCCCTCGAACGTCCCCTCGCCGGTCCAGCGGATCACGACCTTGTCGCCAACGGCGAAGGCGTCGTCGACGGTAAAGGTGAGATCCGGCAAGGCGGCGCGATAGTTGGCGATCGACTGCTTCGACGCCTCGCGATCCTCGTCGCCGAGCAGGGGGTCGTGTCCGACGAAGTCCTCAGTGCAGAATTCGTCGACCAGGTCGAGCTTGCCGGCCCCGAACGCCTCGGTGACCAGCCGCTGTGAAATCGCGATGTTCTCTTCGAACATGCGTCACCTCCAGGTGATGGTGGGTGTTCCCCGCCCCCTGTACGACCCTACGCCCGCCCGGCGCGGTGCGCAACCCCCGGTTCAGTCGAGCACCAGCCGGGCGATCGCGACCAGTCCGACGATCACGATCAGCGTCCGCAGGACCCTCGGCGAGAGCCGCCGGCCGTAGCGGGCTCCGACGACCGCGCCGATGATCGAGCCACCCGCGATCAGCCCGGCGACGCCCCAGTCGACGTCCGCGGCGAAGACGAAGATCAGCCCGGCGGTGAAGTTGACCAGGCCGGCGAGCACGTTCTTGAGCCCGTTGAGGCGCTGCAGCGTGTCGTCGATCGCGATCCCGAGGATCCCGATCAGCAGGATCCCCTGGCCGGCGCCGAAGTAACCGCCGTACACGCCGCTGATCGCGATCAGCCCGCGCACCACGACGCCGTGCCGCCCGTCGGGATGGCGGCGATGGGCGAGCGCCTCGCTCAGCCGCGGCTGGATTACGACCAGGATCAGTGCGATTGCGATCAGCGCCGGGACGATCGCGTCGAAGGCGGAGGAGGGCAGGACCAGGAGCAGAGTGGCGCCGGCGACGGCGCCGATGAAGGAGAACAGGCCGAGGGTGAGCACCCGCCCGTGCTGCCCCTCGAGCTCGCGGCGGTAGCCCCAGACGCCGGCGACGGCGCCCGGGACGAGGCCGATGTTGTTGGAGACGTTGGCGATCAGGGGCGCGTAGCCGAGCGCGATCAGGACCGGGAAGGTCAGGAGGGTGCCGCTGCCGACGACCGCGTTGATCGCGCCGGCGCCGATTCCGGCGCAGAAGATCGCTAAGGCCTCGAGCGGGTCCATCGGGCGGTGGAAGCTACCCTGCGCCTGTGAGGCGAAGCGAAGCGAAGCCGAGCCGCGGCGCCGTTGAGCCGCCGATTCGAGGCGAAGCGAAGCGAAGCCGAGCCGCGGCGCCGTTGAGGCCGCCGGTCTGATGGGAAGGCTCGGGCTGATCGCCGGAAGCTCGCTCACCGGCACGACGCTGCCGGAGGGCAATTGGGTACCGATCCGCCGCCATGAGGTCGGCGAGGGATACCGGCTGCCCCACCTGATCGACCACATCTCCAATCTCGGCCGGCTGGCGGATGCCGGCTGCGACCGGGTTGTGGCGCTGAGCTCCGTTGGCGGTCTGCGTCCCGAGCTCGGGCCCGGGACGCTCGTCTGCCCCGACGACTTCGTCGCGCTCGACGCCGAGCCGCTGACGACGCTCGAGGGCGTCGCGGCCCATCGCGTGCCGCACTTCGACGCCGCGCTTCGTGGCGAGCTGACCGAGGCGCTGCGCGAGGCCGAGATCGAGGTGGTAGAGGATGGCGTCTACTGGCAGGCCCGCGGCCCACGGCTCGAGACCCCGGCCGAGATCCGGTTCATCGCCCCGCACGCCGACGTGATCGGCATGACGGTCGCCTCCGAGTGCATCGTCGCCGGCGAGCTGGGCCTGCGCTACGCGGCCCTCTGCGTGGTGGACAACCTCGCCAACGGCGTCGCCGGAGAGGACCTCACCCTGGCCGAGATCGAGCGCAATCGCGAAGCCAACCGGGCCGCGGTCCAGACCACCGTCGCCGCGATCCTCCCGGCGCTGGCGCCGGAGGAATAACTCGCGCCGCAAGCGCCGAGCTACCAGGTGTCAACGAAGCGCGAGCGGGCGACGGCTGGGTCCGCGGGTGCGGCCGCGGCGAAGGTCTGGGCGAGGACGCGACGGGTGTCGGCCGGGTCGATCACATCGTCGAGCTCGAACAGGGTCGCGGCGTTGAGCGCCTTCGCATGCTCATGGGCGTGGGCGACCATCCCCTCGAGGCGCTCGGCGCGCTCGTCCTCGTCGGCGATCGCCTCGAGCTCGCGGCGAAAGCCGAGCTTGACTGCGCCCTCGAGCCCCATCGCGCCGAGTTCCGCCGTCGGCCACCCGACCGTGAGCAGCGGCTCGTGCAGGCTGCCGCCGGCCATCGCTTGGGCGCCGAGCCCATAGGCCTTGCGCAGGATCACGGCGCAGAACGGCACGCGCAGCGAGGCCCCGGCGACGAACAGGCGCGAGCAGTGACGCACCAGACCGGTGGCCTCGGCGTCGGGCCCGACCATCATCCCCGGGGTGTCGATCAGCGAGACGATCGGGATCCCGAAGGCGTCGCAGAGCTGCATCAGCCGCGCCGCCTTGTCGGCGCCGTCGCTGGTGATCGCCCCGGCGAGGCGCATCGGGTTGTTGGCGATCACCCCGAGCGGGCGACCCTCGATTCGGGCCAGTGCGGTGAGCATCTCGGGCGCGAAGCGCGGCCGCAGCACCGTGACGGAGTCCCGATCGGCGAGCCCCTCGAGCGCCTCGGCGACGTCGTAGGCGCGTCGGCGCCGCTCCGGCACGACGTCGCGCAGCAGCGTCTGGTCGGGCGCCTCCCAATCGGCGACCGGACCCTGGAAGTAGGAGACGAGCCGCTTTGCGGCGGCGACCGCCTCGGCCTCGTCGGCCACCTCGACGTCGACGACCCCGTTCGGCCCTTGGACCGCGATCGGCCCGATCGCGTCGGGCTCGAAGGTGCCGAGGCCGCCGCCCTCGATCATCGCCGGGCCGCCCATCCCGAGCGCGATGTTCTCGGTCGCGACGATCAGGTCGGAGGCTCCGGCGAGCACCGCGTTGCCGGCAAAGCAGCGCCCGGCGACGATCGCGATCCGCGGGACGACGCCCGACAGGCGGCCCCAGAGCGCGAAGGCGCGGGTGTCGAGCGCCGAGACGACCGCGTAGTCCGTATCGCCGGGACGCCCGCCGCCACCCTCGGCGAAGAGAATCGTCGGCAGTCGCATGCGCTCGATCAGCTCGAACAGGCGGTCCTTCTTGCGATGGCCGATCGCGCCCTGCGTGCCGGCGAGCACCGTGTAGTCGTAGGAGATCACGGCGCATGCAGAGCGCTCGCCGTGCAGCTCGCCGTTGACCCGGGCCGTGCCGCCGATCAGGCCGTCGGCCGGCGTGCGGGCGATCAGCTCGTCGACGTCGCGTCGCATCCGCTGCGCCGCGATCGCAAAGCCGCCGTACTCGACGAAGCTGTCAGGGTCGACGAGATCGGCGAGGTTCTCGCGCGCGGTGCGTCCGCCGCGGGCGTGGCGGCGCTGGACCGCCTCGGCTCGCGCCTCGTCGGTCAGCAATCGCCGGCGCTCGAGCACCTCGGCGAGGTCGTCGCGGACGCCGTCCTCTCGCACCGGCGAAGACTCGCATACGCTTGAGCGAGTGGGCCTGACGGTTACCAACGCGACGCTGGACGGAGTCGCGGTCGGCATGCGCTGCGACGGAGGCAAGATCGTCGCCCTCGGGCCGGGGGTCGAATCGCAACCCGGCGACGAGGTGGTCGACGCCGGCGCGATGGCGCTCGTCCCCGGCCTGATCAACGGCCACACGCACGCGGCGATGACCCTGTTTCGCGGCTTCGCCGACGACCTGCCGCTGATGGAGTGGCTCACCGGGCACATCTGGCCGGTCGAGAAGCGGATGGACGATGACGACGTCTACTGGGGCACGCGGCTCGCCTGCGTCGAGATGATCCGCACTGGGACGACCAGCTTCTGGGACATGTATTGGCACGCCCACGCGACCGCGCGCGCGGTCGAGGACGCCGGCGTGCGGGCCGTTGCCGCCGCGCCGCTGATCGACGACACCGACCCCGCCAAGTCCGAGCGCGCCTGCGCCGACGCCGAGCGCAGCATCGAGCAGATCCGCGAATCGGCGCACGAGCTCGCCCGGCCCGGGTTCGCCCCGCACGCGGTCTACTCCGTCTCGGAGCGCTCGTTGCGCTGGGTTGCCGAGCGCGCCGCCGAGCTCGACATCCCGGTCCAGATTCACCTCTCCGAGACCGAGGACGAGGTCGCGGGCTGCGTCGAGGCGAACGGGCTGCGGCCGGCCCACTACCTCGACCACGTGGGTCTGCTCGGGCCCCGGACGGTGCTGGCCCACGGCTGCTGGCTCGACCGCGGTGAGCTCGACCTGATCGCCGAGCGTGGCGCGACCGTGGTCACGAACCCGGTCGCCAACCTGAAGCTCGCGGTCGGGCGAGTGTTCCCCTATCGCGACGCGCGCGAGCGCGGGGTAGAGGTCGGGCTCGGAACCGACGGCCCCGGCTCGAACAACTCGCTCGACCTGCTCTCCGACGCGAAGGCGTTCGCGCTGGTGCAGAAGAACGAGGCCCGCGACCCGGCCGCGGTGACCGCGCCGGAGACGCTGGCGATCGCGACCGGCCGCCACTCGGGGCTGTTGGGCGGCCGCGGGCTCGAGGTGGGCGCGCCGGCCGACTTCCTGCTCGTCCGCGTCGATGATCCAGCGCTGTCGCTCGGGACGCTCGACGCCGGACTCGTCTACGCCGCCTCCGGCGCGGTCGTCGACACGACCGTGGTCGGCGGTCGGGTACTGATGCGCGGCGGCGTCGTCGATGGCGTTGCGGAGGTCGTCGCCAAGGCGCGCGAGCGCGCGCGGCGGCTCGGAATCGGCTAGCTGCGTCGCGGATTAAAGGTGCGCCGCCGTCTTGCCGATACATATAAGTCCGGAGGTGCTTCTTTGAGGCAAGGCAGGATCAAGCAGGCGGTGGACGTGGCGCGCGGGCGCCTCGATTTGCGTTCGACCGAGGTCGGGCTCGACCCCGAACGCCAGCGGGGCGAGGTCGCCCGCACGCTCGCCTACCTGTTCGGGTTCGGCGGCGTCCTGCTCGCCTTCACGCTGCTGCTACCCGGCGCGCCGGGTCGCGACGAGGCCGCGATGGCCGGCGTCGCAGGGCTCGCGCTCGTCGTCGCGGCTTGGTTTCTGATCGCCTTCGACCGGCTGCCGATGTGGGCGCTGGCCATCGCCCCGGCGGCCGGCTCGCTGCTGGTCGGCGCGGTGATCTGCTTTGCGGGCCCGGAGGCCTCGGCGGCCTACGCCCTCTACTTCGCCTGGGTGGTGATCGCCGCGGCCAACTACCTGACGCGCACGGCGACCGCCCTGCACGGCGCTTTCGCCGTCGTGGTCTACGCGGTCGCGATCGAGATCGCGGGCCAGGGCCCCGCCCCGGCCGGGCTGCGGATCGCGATGCTCGCGGGTACCGCCGCCGTCGCGGCGCTGGTGATGGCCGGGCTCGCGACCCGGTTGCGCGCGCTAGTCGCGCGGCTCGAGGAAGACGCGAACACCGATCCGCTCACCGAGCTCGGCAACCGCCGCGCCCTCCACCAGCAGTTCGAGCGCGAGCTGGCTCGCTCGGAGCGCAGCCGGCGCCCGCTGACGCTCGTCGTCTGCGACCTCGATCGGTTCAAGCACTTCAACGATGCGCACGGCCACGTCGCCGGCGATGACGCGCTGCGCCGCGTCGCCCGGGTGCTCGAGGAGGTGACCAGGACGTCGGAGTCGGCCGCTCGGATCGGCGGCGAGGAGTTCGCGATCCTCGCCCCCGACACCGACGAGCCGGGCGCGATCGCGCTCGCCGAACGCCTGCGGATCGCGATCGAGAGCGAGTTCGCCGACGAGTCACCGCCGCTGACGATCAGCTGCGGGATCGCCATCCACCGCCATCACGGGCGCGGCGAAATCGACCTCTTCGAGGCCGCCGACGAGGCGCTCTACGCGGCGAAGGCCGCCGGCCGCAACCGGGTCGAGGTGAACCGCTCGGCGCGGCCGCCGCTCAAGCTGGCCGGCTCGAGCGAGTGAGCCCTCAGGCGTCGTCGAGCTCGCCTGCGAGCTCGACGAAGTAGTCCAGTGCAGCCGGGTTGGCGAGCGAGTCGCGCGAGGCCGCGCGCTCGACCGGCGTCCCGGTGAGGATCCGCTTGACCGGGACCTCGAGCACCTTGCCGCTCAGCGTGCGCGGGACCTCGTCGATCGCGTACACGCGGTCGGGGACGTGGCGTGGGGAGCATTGCTCGCGGATCCGCTTCGCGATCTCCTTGGTGAGCGCCTCGTCGAGGGTGGCGCCGTCGCGCAGGACGACGAACAGCGGCATCCAGCCCTCGGTGCCGGGCCTCGGGATGTCGACGACGAGCGCGTCGGTGATCTCGTCGATCGAGGCGACCGCGCGGTAGATCTCGGAGGTGCCCATGCGGATGCCGGAGCGGTTGATGGTCGAGTCCGATCGCCCGTAGATGATCGCCGTGCCGCGCGAGGTGATCTCGATCCAGTCTCCGTGGCGCCAGATCCCCGGGTACATTTCGAAGTAGGACTCGCGGTAGCGCGAGCCGTCGGCGTCACCCCAGAGGAAGACCGGCATCGAGGGCATCGGTTTCGTGATCACGAGCTCGCCGACCTCGTCGATCACTGCCTCGCCGTCCTCGTTCCAGGCCTCGACCGCGCAGCCCAGCGAGCGGCCCTGAAGCTCGCCGCGATAGACGGGCAGGATCGGCACGCCGCCCACGAACGCGGTGCAGACGTCGGTCCCGCCCGAGGTCGAGAAGAGCCAGGTGTCGGCGCCGACGTGGTCGTAGATCCACTGAAAACCCTCCGGCGCCAGCGGCGACCCGGTTGACCCGACCGCCCGCAGCGCCGCGAGGTCGCGGCCGTTGCCCGGCTCGACCGACTCCTTCATGCAGGCAGCGATGTAGGAGGCGGAGGTGCCGAAGCAGGTGACCCCGGCCTCGTCGGCGAGATCCCACAGCACGCCCATGTCCGGATGGCCGGGGCTGCCGTCGTAGAGGACGATCGAGGCCCTGGTGAGCAGAACGCCGATGAGGAAGTTCCACATCATCCAGCCGGTCGTCGTGAACCAGAAGACGCGGTCGCCGGGCTGCGCGTCGAGATGCAGGCTGAGCTTCTTCAGCTGCTCGAGCAGGATCCCACCGTGGCCCTGGACGATCGCCTTCGGCAGCCCGGTCGTGCCTGAGGAGTACAGGACCCAGAGGGGGTGGTCGAAGGGGACGCGCTCGAACTCGAGCTCGGCGCCCGCTCCGGAGCTCTCGACGTCGCGCCAGCGGATCCCGTGGGCGAGCCGGGCGGGGTCGGCGTCGCGGTCGAGATACGGGATCAGGACCGTGTGCTCGAGGCTCGGAAGCGAGCGCTCGAGCTCGGCGACGATGTCGAGGCGGTCGAACTCGCGCCCGTTGTAGGTGTAGCCATCGACGGCGAGCAGCACCTTGGGCTCGATCTGCGCGAAACGGTCGACGACCGTCGAGACGCCGAAGTCGGGCGAGCACGACGACCAGGTGGCGCCGATCGACGCCGAGGCGAGAAAGCCGATCAGGGCGCCCGGGGAGTTCGGGACGTACGCGACGACGCGGTCGCCGCGCTCGACCCCGAGCACGCGCAATCCGGCGGCGAAGGCGGCGACTCGGCGGCGCAGGTCACCCCAGCTGATCTCGCCCAGCTCGCCGCCCTCGGCGCGATGGCGAACCGCGATCTCGGCGTCGTCGCGGTCGCGGAAGACGTGCTCGGCGTAGTTCAGCGAGACCTCGGGAAACCACGCCGCGCCGGGCATCTCGTGGCTGGCGAGCACGGTCGCCGGGTCGCCGTCGGCGAGCACGTCGAAGTGGTCCCAGATGGAGGCCCAGAAGTCCTCGAGCGAGTCGACGGACCAGCGCTGCAGGGCGGCGTAGTCGTCGAAGGTGAGGGCGCGCTCGGCCTCGAGCCAGCGGCGGTAGGCGGTCAGGTTCGAGCGCTCGATCGCCTCCGGCGACGGCTCCCAGAGCAACACGCCGCGCTCGGCTGTCGGTCCGTCGCTCACCGGCCGACTTCTATCACCGCGCCCGACCAAGATCGGTGTCGACGCGACGGATCAGCTCGAGCGCGAATGCATGGGCGCGGTCGAGGGCGCCGAGGTTGATCCGGTCGGGCGTGTCGGCGGGGAGGTGTCGGTTCGGCGGGTAGCCGTCATCGTCGTGGCAGGTGAGCCCCAGGGCTCGAAACCCGGCCGTCCGCGCCGGCATCATCTCGCCGCCGAGGCCGCTCGCG
>CAWHFY010000008.1:0-155237 GCA_963828755.1 uncultured Solirubrobacterales bacterium
GATCAGCCACATCTCGGCGACCAGCTGCATCCAGTTGCCGAAGGTTCACCGAGACGATCTGGCCGGCGAAGTAGCGCCGGTAGTTCGAGATATCGAGCGAGCTGAAGGACCGGCGCAGCGCGGCGCTGAAGAGGCCCTCCCGCGCGGATCGTCGAGCAGGCGCTCGAGGATCCCGGCGGCGCGCTCGAGCGTCTCGACCTCATCCGGGTCGAGGTCGCGCATCCGTTTCGCGAGGTAGGCGTTCTTGCGCTTGCGCAGCCGCTTGAGCAGCGCCCGCCCCTGCGCGGTCGCGGCGACCAGGCAGGCGCGCCCATCGACCGGATCGGAGTTGGGGCGCGAGCCCGAGCTCGACGAGGTTGGCGACGATCCGTGTCGCCGTGGCGCCGAACCTGCTCGCGCTGGGCGAGCTCGCTCGGCGTCAGCGGGCCGTAGTGCTCGACCGTCGCGAGGGCGGCTGTCAGGGTCGGGCTGAGGACGCCGTCGCCCTCGGCCTCGTAGGCGTCTTGGCGCAGCCGCCGCGCCGTGCGCACCACGGCGAGCCGCAACCTGGCGGCGATCTCGGCGACCGGTTGTGAAGTGCTTACCATCACTGAATTAGTTTAGCGAACTAGTTGTTCGAGGGCCAGTATGACCCGGACAGCGCGCGTCGATCTGTAGCGTCGTCGCCTGAGTGAGGGTCCGCGGATGCGATTCAT
Source organism: uncultured Solirubrobacterales bacterium (assembly GCA_963828755.1). Lineage (GTDB taxonomy): Bacteria > Actinomycetota > Thermoleophilia > Solirubrobacterales > 70-9 > WHSW01. Next base: position 696 of record CAWHFY010000008.1, read on the forward strand.
CCAGACCGATCGCGGTCGTGGTGGCGGCGCTTGCGCTGGCCTGCGCCGGCTGCGGATCGAGCGGGGAAGGGCACGAGGGTCAGGCAGAGACGCTCGCCGCCCCACCGAATCCGCACACGCGACCCTCAGTCGCCCGCGGCGGCGGACATCGGCGTTCGCCCTCAGGGACGGGCGACGCTGCAGGCGATGGCGCGGCAGCGACCGCAGCTCTATCTCGGGCTTGGCGACCTGAGCTACGCGGGACCGCAGTCGGAGCGCCGAGTTCTGCGACCTGGTGCTCGACGCCACCGGCGATGACGCGCCCTTCGCCCTGCTGGCCGGCAACCACGAGGAGGACACGGGGGGCGATGGACAGATCCTGGAGTTCGCCGACTGCCTGCCCGATCGGGTCCACGCCGTTGGCACCTACGGGGTCCAGTACTACTTCGACGTCGGCCGCCTGGCGCGGTTCGTGATGATCTCGCCGGATCTCACGATCGACGAGCAGCACTACTACTACGGTCCCGACGACGACGGTGGGGAGACGCCCAGCTCCAATGGCTGAAGGACGCGATCACCGGAGCCAAGGACGCCGGGATCCAGTGGGTGATCGTCGGTATGCACAAGCCGTGCATCAGCGTCGGGGAGTATTACTGCGACGTCTATCAGGACCTGTTCACGACCTTGATCGACGAGCGGGTGGACCTGGTGATCAGCGGACACGACCACAGCTACCAGCGCTCACATCAGATCAGCACCGCGCCGGGTTGCGCCGAGGTGACCGTCGACCACTTCGATCCTGATTGCATCGCCGATGACGATGTGTCTTTTCGCCAAGGAGCTGGATCGATCTTCCTGATCGCAGGCACTGGCGGCAAGTACTCTATTACCGGGTCAATTCCGAGCGATGCCCGAGGCGGGCTACTTCGCCGCGACCATGGGCCGCGACGTGCCGCCGAGTTCAGGGTACCTCGATCTGGAACTATCCGAACGGACCGCCTCTCGGGGCAGTTCGTTGGCACGGCGACGGCGGGTTCACGGACCGGTTCCTCGATCAGCCGCTGACCGGCGCGAGCTGGAGTTCAGGCTCGCCCCGCGCAGCTTCAGGAGCTGCTTCCAGGTTCAGGGTGTCGGCGATCTCCGCCTTGGTCAGCCAGGCGCGGCGGGCGGTCGCCAGGCCGTACTGCATGTTCGACAGCGTGTCCGTGCCGTGGGCGTCGGTGTTGACGACGACCTTCACCCCGGCGTCGGCGGCGAGCCGGGCGTGCGGATTTCGTTGAGGTCGCGGCGGTTCGGGTTGCCGTTGATCTCGATCAGCGTCTTGTGCTCGGCGGCGGCGGTGACCACCGCCTCGACGTCGAGGTCGTAGGGCTCGCGCTTGGTGATCAGCCGTCCGGTCAGGTGGCCGATGCAGTCGACCTGAGGGTTCTCGATCGCGGTGATCACCCGCTCGGTCATCTTCCTCGCCGAGGTGCGGAACGAGGTGTGGACGCTCGCGACGACCCAGTCGAGGCGGTCGAGCACCTCGGGCTCGTAGTCGAGCGAGCCGTCGGGAAGGATGTTCACCTCGGAGCCGGCCAGCAGCCGGAAGCCGCCCTTCGCGCCGGCGTTGTAGGCGGCGATCTCGTCGACGCGACGCAGTAGCGCCTCCGGGGTGACGTGATTCCCGAACCCGTGGCTGGCCGAGTGGTCGGTGATCGCGAGGTAGGCGTAGCCGCGCTCGCGCGCCGCCGATGCCATCTGCTCGAGCGTGTTGCGTCCGTCGGAGAGCGTCGTGTGACAGTGCAGGTCGCCGCGGATGTCGCCGAGCTCGACCAACTGCGGCAGCTCGCCCTCCGCCGCCGCGGCGATCTCGCCCCGGCCCTCGCGCAGCTCCGGCTCGATGTAGGCGAGCCCGAGGCGCTCGTAGACCTCCGCCTCGGTCGCACAGAGGGCGACCTCGCCCGACTCCGTCTCGAGTACGCCGTGCTCGGACGCCGACAGGCCGTGCTTGACGGCGCGCTCGCGTAGCTCGACGTTGTGGGCCTTCGAGCCGGTGAAGTGCTGGAGCAGGACCCGTAGGCCTCCGGGGCGACGATCCGCAGGTCGACCGAGACCCCATTGTGGGTGACGATCTTGGTTCCGTTGGCACCCGCGGACCCGGACTGCGCCGCGAGCTCGTGCTCGGTGAGGGCCGTCGCGAGGGCCTTCGGGTCGCTCGCGGTCGCGATCAGGTCGATGTCCTTGCAGGTCTCCGCGCGGCGCCGGGCCGACCCGGCGACCTCGACCGCGTCGGCGGCGGAGTGGGCCCGCAGGGCGGTAGCGAGCTCCTCGGCGATCGGGAGCACGTCCGAGAGCAACAGGCGCTCGCGGGGACCCCCTTCGCTGAGCTGCGCAGGGAGGCGAGTACGTTCTCCTCGGCCTTCGGACCGAGGCCCTTGAGCCCGCGGATCCGCTGGCCCTCGGCAGCGGAGCGGAGCTCGTCGAGCGAGCTCACCCCGAGCTCGTCGTAGAGGCGCCTCACGGTTTTCGCACCGAGCCCGGGGATTCGAGTCACCTCGATCAGCGACTCGGGGAACTTTGCCTTCAGCTTCACCGCGGCCGGGATCTCGCCGGTGTGCGAGAGCGCGACGATCTTCTCCTGCAACGTGTTGCCGACTCCGGGGAGCTCGGTCGCCTTGCCCGCGAGCGCCAACTCCTCGACCGAGACCGGGCTCTGGCGGATCACTCGCGCCGCCTCCTGGTAGGCGATCACGCGGAAGCGGTTCGCCCCGTCGAGCTCGTAGAGGACGCCGAGCTCGAGCAGGGCGTCGGCGATTTCGGCGTTTCGCAGCGGCATCGTCTGGATGCTAGGGGCGCCGGGGCGATTCAACCCCTCATCTAGATTGCCCGGATCAGCCCGCCGGGCCAAATCTGGGTAGTGATTCCGACCTACAACGAAGCCGCCAACGTCGAGGCGATCGTCGCCGCGGTGCGCGCGAATTTGCCCGGCGGCGGGCGGATCCTGATCGTCGACGATTCGAGCCCGGATGGAACTGGCGAGCTCGCCGATCGGCTCGCCGCCGAGGCCGAGGATGTCGAGGTCCTGCATCGCATCACCAAGCAGGGGCTGGGCCCCGCGTACGTCGCCGGCTTCGAGCGTCGCGCTGGCCGGCGGCGCCACGGTGATCGCGCAGATGGACGCCGACCTCTCCCACGACCCGGCCGACCTGCCACGGCTCCTGGGTGCCCTCGATCACGCCGACCTGGTGCTCGGGTCACGCTACGTCGCCGGCGGCGGGGTCGCCGAGTGGGGACCCGTGCGCCGCCTGATCAGCCGCGGCGGCAGCGCCTACGCTCGCGCTCTGCTCGGGGTCGGCATCAACGACCTGACTGGCGGCTTCAAGGCCTTCCGGCGCCCGGTGCTCGAGGCGATCCAGCTCGAGACGATCCCCTCGCTGCGGCTATTCGTTCCAGGTCGAGACGACATACCGCGCGCTACGCGCCGGCTTTCGCGTCGTCGAGATCCCGATCATGTTTCGGGATCGCCGCGTCGGGGAGTCGAAGATGAGCGGCGCGATCGTGATCGAAGCCGCGCTGCGCGTCCCGGCCATGCGACTGAGAAGACGCCGGTGGTGAAGGCATATTGTGTCGGGCGCGGCGCTTGCGGCGGGTACTATACTTTTTGAAGTACGGCAACGCCAAAGTGCAAACGACCGCATCGAAGGCATCAGACGAGGATTAGGAGACCGAGAGTGACTGGCAAGCTCCCCGACGTGACCGACGCCAACTTCCAGGCCGACGTGCTCGAGGCCGATGTTCCCGTGCTGGTCGACTTCTGGGCTCCGTGGTGCGGACCGTGCCGCGTCGTCCATCCGATTCTCGAGGAGATGGCCGCGGAGCGCGACGGCGAGTTGCGCGTCGTCAGCCTCAACGTCGACGACAACCAGCAGACCGCCGGCCGCTACGAGGTCCTCTCGATCCCGACCATGATCCTGTTCAAGGACGGCTCGGAGGCGAAGCGGATCGTCGGCGCGCTGCCGAAGCGGCGCCTCGAAGCCGAGCTCGAGCCGGCTCTCGTCTAGCCCGGCGCGGCGTCAGCCGTCGGGCAGGGTCCAGTCGAACGGGATCTCGCCCGAGTGGGGGTCGATCCGGTACTTGTCCGGATCGAGCGGGTCGTAGGCGCGGGTCGGGAAGTTGACGATCTCGACGTCGACGTCGCCCGTGTTCTGATCGGCGTGCCAGACACCCGGCGGGATCCGCAGTAGCGACGGCGTCTCGGGGCCGAACGCGAACACGTCGTACTCGCCATGGCTGCTCGACTCGACGCGGCCGTCGAAGAGGACCACGCGAAGGTCTCCAGCGGCGATGCAGTACCGGTCGGCTTGGAGCTTGTGCATGCCCCAGCCCTTGATCCGCCCGGGCCGGATCGTGATCCGGTAGGCGTGCACCACCGGCTCCGCCCAGAACGAAGGGTCGCCCATGATCGGGGTCAACGACCCCCGGTGGTCGACGTGCATGGTCAGCCGGACGAGCTGGACGCCGTCGATCGACGGGCCGCCCGATGGCCGGTCACGAGAGCCGGGAGGGGTCACCTCCATCTCATGCCCGGGTCGTTGTTGGATAGAACATCAGCGGATGCCACCAACGATCACCGTAGTGGTCCCTACCCACAACCGGCGGGAGACATGCTTGCTCGCGGTGACCAGCGCGCTCGAGCAGAGCTCGCCGCCGGTCCAGGTGATCGTCCTCGCGGACGGGTGCGACGACGGCACCGAGGAGTCGCTCGACAACCTGGACCAGGCGGTCGAGGTGGTCTCGCTCCCCAAGGCCCCCGGGTACGCCTACGGCCACCGCAACCTCGCGTTCGAGCGGGCGCGCGGCGACGTCGTCTCGTGGCTCGGCGACGACGACCTCTACATGCCGGGCCACCTCGAGGCGGTCGGTGTCGCGTTCGATGTCGAGCAGGTCGAGCTCGTCCAGGCCCGCGCCTGCAACGTGCTCGCCGACGGCTCGATCGCCTCGATGGCGATGGACTGGCGCGCCCCGCACTACCGCGAGCTGCTGCTCGGCGGCCAGAACCGCACCCCGCTGTCGGCGATCTCGCACCGGGTCGAGCCCGCGGTCGCCGCGGGCGGCTGGGATGCGGAACGCCCGCGCGGCGGCGACCTCGACCTCTGGCGGCGCATGCTCATCGCCGGGGCCAGGTCGACGATGCTCGGGTCCGCGACCGTCGTTCACTTCCGCGCAGCCGAGCGCGGGCAGTGCTGGCCCGAGCGAGTCGTCCAGAACGCCGCCTTCCTCGAGCGGCTGCGCAACCCGGACGAGTGGGCGCGGATCGACGCCGAGATCGAGGCGGCGCGCCAGCGCCAGACGGCGGAAATCGAAGCGGCGCTCGCCGCCGAGCGGGCCGAGCGCGAGCGCCTCGGCGCGCAGGCCGAGTCCCTCAGCGGCGATCTCGCCGGCCTCGCCGAGCGCCATCACGAGGTGATCGAGTCGCGCTGGTGGCGGGCGAAACGCCGGCTCGATCGGCTGCGCCGCCGCTAGGCGCGCTCGATCGCCAGCGCCAACTCGCGACCGTCGACCTCGACCGTGTGGGCGGCCGCGACGCCGTCGAACCCGAGCGAGGTGGCCAGCGTCTCGCCGGCGATGTAGTCCTCGAACGCCCGCGCCGCATCGAGCAACTCGGCGTCGCCGCTGAGCGTCAGCGCGATCCGGTCCGTGACCTCGAGACCGCTCTGCTTGCGCGCGTTCTGGATCGCCCGGACGATCTTGCGGGCGAGCCCCTCCCGGCGCAGCTCGTCGTCGATCTCCAGCTCCAGCGCGACCGCCCGGCCCGCCTCGGCCTCGACCTCGTACCCGTCGAGTGGCTGGAGCGCGAGGATGAAGTCGTCAGGCTCGAGCGAATGGTCGACGCCGTCGATGTTGATCCCGACGACGCGCTCTCCGGCGATCGCCTCCGAGACGTTGGCCGGGTCGAGAGCCGAGACCGCAGCGGCCACCTGCGGCATCGCCTTGCCGAACCGGGGTCCGAGGGTCCGGTAGTTCGGCTTGACCGCATAGGTGACGAGCTCACCCTGCTCGGAGACGAACTCCACGCCCTTGACGTTGAGCTCGGCCCGCAGCAGGCCCTCGAGCCGCTCGAGCTCCGCGCGCTCGGTGTCGGTGGCGACGATCACGGCGCGGCGCAGCGGCTGGCGGTTCTCGACCCCGGCCGCGGCGCGGGCGGCGCGGCCGAGCTCGATCGCCCGCATCGCGGCCTCGACCCCGGCCTCGAGCTCGCCGTCCTCGAGCTCGGGCTCGGGCTCGGGATAATCGGCGAGGTGCACCGAGTCGGCTTCGCCGCTCAGGTTCGCGTGGATCTCGTCGGCGACGAACGGCACGAACGGGGCGAGCAGCTTCGCGACCTCGAGCAGGCAGTGGCGCAGCGTCGCAAGCGCGGCCGGGTCGCCGTCCCAGAAGCGGCGCCGGTTGAGGCGCACGTACCAGTTGGAGAGCTCGTCGACGTAGTCGGCGATCTCGCGCCCGGCGGTGGTGCAGTCGAAGTCGTCCATGCGCTCGATCACCGACCGGGTTACCCCCTGCAGCCGCGATAGCGCCCACCGGTCCATGTCCTCGAGCGACGAGCGACGAGCGACGAGTGACCCGTCCAACTCCCCGGGCCCGACCCCTTCCGCGTTCGCATAGAGCACTAGGAACCCATACGTGTTCCACAGCGTGAGCAGAAGCTGGCGGAGCGACTCGCCGACCGTCTCGGAGGAGAACCGGTAGCCCGCCCACGGCTGCTGGGAGCTCAGGTAGTACCAGCGGAAGGCGTCGGCGCCGTGGGTTTCGATGACCTCCCACGGGTCGACGACGTTGCCGCGGCTGGTGGACATCTTCTGGCCATCGGGGTCCGGAGATCAGCCCGAGGCAGACGCAGTTGCGATAGCTCGAGCGGTCGAACAGCAGCGTCGACTCGGCGAGCAGCGAGTAGAACCAGCCACGCGTCTGGTCCTGCGCCTCGCAGATGTAGTCGGCCGGGAAGCGCTGCTCGAACTCCGCCTCGTTCTCGAACGGGTAGTGAAACTGCGCGAACGGCATCGCGCCCGAGTCGTACCAAGCGTCGATCACCTCCTCGACCCGCCGCATCTCGCCGCCGCAGCTCTCGCACGGGATCGACGACGTCGTCGATGAACGGGCGGTGCAGGTCGTCGGGGACCTCGCCGGCGCGCTCGCGCAGCTCGGCGACCGAGCCGGCGCAGAAGTCGCCGTCGCAGGAGCGATCGGTGCACTCCCAGATCGGCAGCGGCGTGCCCCAGTAACGCTCCCGCGAGAGCGCCCAGTCCACGTTGCCCTCCAGCCACTTGCCGAAGCGCCCGTGCTTGACGTGCTCCGGGCGCCAGCCGATCTGCTCGTTCTCGGCCAGCATCCGGTCGCGGACCTCGGTCGTGCGGATGTACCAGCTCGCCTTCGCGTAATAGAGCAGCGGCGTCCCGCAGCGCCAGCAGTGCGGGTAGGCGTGCTCGTAGACCTCGGAGCGAAACAGTCGTCCCTTCGCCTCGAGCGCGGCGACGATCTCCGGGTTGTGCTCGAACACGTACTTGCCCTGGAAATCCGGGACGCGGTCGTCGTAGTGACCGTTGGGCAAGGACAGGGTTCTGCAGCGTCATCCGGTACTGCTCGCCGAGCCGGAAGTCGTCCTCGCCGAAGGCGAGCGCCGTGTGCACGAGCCCGGTCCCGTCCTCGGTGGTGACGAAGTCGCCGAGCAGCACCGAATGGCCGAGCGGGCCGAACTCCGCGCCGGGGATGTATTCGAAGGGCGCCTCGTAGCGGACGCCCGAGAGCGCCTCACCGGGGAAGTGGGCTAGCACCTCGGCGGCCTCGCCGAGCACCCGCTCGACCAGCGGCTGGGCGACGATCAGGACCTCGTCGCCGAGTCGGGCGCGCACGTACTCGATTTCGGCGCCTGCGGCGACGGCGGCGTGTGAGATCAGGGTCCACGGCGTCGTCGTCCAGACGAGCAGGTTGTCCCCGACCTCGATCGGGGACTCAGGGATCTGGTCGACGGGCGGGACCTGGGTGATCGGCAGGCGCACGTAGACCGAGGGGTCCTCGACGTCGCGGTAGCCCTGGGCGACCTCGTGGGACGACAGCGCGGTCCCGCAGCGCGGGCAGTAGGGAACGACCTTGTGTCCCTCGTAGAGGCGGCCGGCGTCCCAGATCTCGCGCAGCGACCACCAGACCGACTCGATGTAGTCGTTGGTCATCGTTACGTACGGGTCGTCGAGGTCGATCCAGAAGCCGATCCGCTCGGTGAGCCGGTTCCAGTCCTCGACGTAGCGCAGCACCGACTCGCGACAGCGGCGGTTGAACTCGCCGATCCCGAACTCCTCGATCTCGGCCTTCGACGAGATCCCGAGCTCCTTCTCGATCTCGAGCTCGACCGGCAGCCCGTGGCAGTCCCAGCCGGCCTTGCGCGGGACGTAGTGGCCGCGCATCGCCCGGTAGCGGGGGTAGACGTCCTTGAACGAGCGCGCCAGCACGTGGTGGGAGCCCGGCCTGCCGTTGGCGGTCGGCGGGCCGTCGTAGAAGCTCCAGATCGGCGCCCCGGCCTCGCGGCGCTGCTCGACCTGGCGCTCAAACGTGCGGTCCTCGGTCCAGCGCTCCAGGACCCGCTGCTCGAGCTCGGGGAACGACTGCTTCGGGTCGACTGGGCGAAATCCGCTCACGGGCGGCTGATTCTAGGAGCGGGGCGAAAAGCCATCCGCCGACTCGGCCCGGTAGCGCCCGGCCCTACGATGGACCGGTGCGGTTGAAGGTCACCCTGGCAGGGGTCGTGGCGGCCCTGGTGGTGGCCGGTTGCGGATCCGACGACGCGCCGAGCACGCCGACGGCCTGCCTGGCGCCGGCGTCCGGCTATCTGCGTGCGCTGGCCGCCGCGCCGGGCGAGGTCCGCCTCGACGGTGCGACGCCGATCAGCTCGTGCCTGGTCTCCGATCAGCCGACCGGGACCCTGCAGACGGTCGGCAAGTCACTGATCGACGCGGCGACCGAGCTCAACCGGCAGATCCTCGAGGGCGGCGATCGCAAGCGAGTGGTCGAGCTCGGCTACCTGGTCGGCGCTGTCCAGGAGGCCGCCTCGGGAACCGGCGGCATCCACCGCGATCTGGTCCTCCGGCTCGACTCCGCCGCCCGCTACCCAGGCCCCGGCGAGAAGCCGTTCGGGGCGGCGTTCGAGCGCGCCTTCGGCGCCGGGTACGCGGCCGGTCAGCAGACGGGCTGACCGGGCGACGACGAGCGGCTCAGTGCCGCTCGCCGCCGAAGATCCGGGTGCGCTGGCGCTCCTTGTTGGGGCGCGAGGGACGCGCGCGGCGCCGGCGTTCGGCTGCCTTGTTCGCGTCCATGAACATGACCATCATCGTCGGGTGCATGAGTTTCCTCCTAACCAGTGTTTCGGGTTAGATAGTTATAGCAGAAAGTAACCCGCGTTAGTACAATGCTGGTTATGGCGACGGACCAGACCGCGCCCGCCCAGCTCGAGCTCGTACGCGAGTTCGTCAACACGCTCGACGTCGAGGACGACATCGACACGCTGGCGACCCCCGCCGAGGCGCTCTCCTGGCTCCAGGCCCACGGCCTCGAGTACGGTGAGCGCTCGCTCGACGAGGAGGATCGCGAGCGACTGGTCGCGGTCCGCGAGGCGTTGCGGGGGCTGTTGCTCGCCAACAACGCCGGCGACTCGCCGCCGGCCGAGGCGCTCGAGCTGCTCAACGAGCAGTCGGCCGAGGCGGCGGTGATCCTGCACTTCGACGGCGACGGGGCCGACCTGGTCACCCACTGCGGCGGGGTCGACTCGGCGATCGCCCGGCTGCTCTCGATCGTCCACGGCTCGATGAACGACCGCACCTGGGCGCGGCTCAAGGCGTGTCCGGCCGAGGACTGCCAGTGGGCGTTCTACGACCACTCGCGCAACCGCTCGGGCACCTGGTGCGAGATCGGCAAGTGCGGCAACCGGGCCAAGGCCCGCCGCTTTCGCGAGCGCAACAGGCCCGCCTAGCGCTAGCCTCGTTTGCGAACCACGAACGCGATTGCGGAGGCACGTTTGACTGAGCAGCTCTGGGGCGGGGAGACCGCCAAGGCGGTCGAGAACTTCCCGGTCTCCGGGCACCCGGTGCCCGCCCCGGTGATCCACTGGCTCGGGCGGCTGAAGGGCGCCGCGGCACGGGTCAACGCCGAGCTCGGCAAGCTCGAGGCCGACGTCGCCGAGCGGATCGCGAAGGCCGGCGACGAGGTCGCGGCCGGCAAGCATGACGAGCATTTCCCGGTCGACGTCTTCCAGACCGGCTCCGGGACCTCGTCGAACATGAACGCGAACGAGGTGCTCGCCAACCTCGCGGGCGACGGGGCCCATCCCAACGACCACGTCAACATGGGCCAGTCCTCCAACGACGTCTTCCCCTCGGCCGTGCATCTGGCGGCGCTCGACCAGGTCAGCTCGGACCTGCTGCCGGCGCTCGACGGACTGGCGACGACCCTGGCCGCCAAGGGCGACGAGTTCGCCGACCACGTCAAGTCCGGTCGCACCCACCTGATGGACGCGGTCCCGGTCACCCTCGGACAGGAGTTTCACGGCTACGCCGCACAGATCCGGCTCGGCGCCGCGCGCGTGCGCGACACCCTCGGCCGGGTCGGCCAGATCCCGCTCGGAGGGACCGCGACCGGCACCGGGATCAACACCCACGCCTCGTTCGCCGAGCGCATCCGCACGAAGCTGACGGAGGAGACCGGGCTCCAGATTTCGGCTCCCGAGGACCCGTTCGAGGCGCAGGCCAACCGCGACGCGCTGGTCGAGCTCTCGGGCGCGCTCAAGGTGGTCGCGGTCTCGATGATCAAGATCGGCAACGACCTCGCGCTGATGGGCTCGGGCCCGCGCGCCGGCCTCGCCGAGGTCCGCCTGCCCGAACTACAGAAGGGCTCGTCGATCATGCCCGGCAAGGTCAACCCGGTGATCCCGGAGGTCGTGATCCAGGTCGGCGATCAGGTGATCGGCAACGACACCGCGATCACTCTCGGCGGCACCCAGGGGCAGTTCGAGCTCAACGTGCGGGTGCCGCTGATCGCCCGCAACCTGCTGGACTCGATCAAGCTGCTCGCCTCCGCCGCCCACCTGCTCGACACGAAGTGCGTCAGCGGGATCGAGCCGAACGAGGAGATGCTGCAGCGCCACGCCGAGTCGACGCTGCAGGTGGCGACCGCGCTCACCCCGCACATCGGCTACGACAAGGCAACCGAGATCGTCAAGGAGGCGGCGAGCTCGAACCGCACCGTGCGCGAGGTGGCGACCGAGCAGGGCGTCTCCGACGAGGTCCTCGAGGAGGCGCTCGACTTCGTGAAGATGGCGAGGCCCCACGACTGAGTCGGCGACGGTCGACCGAGCGCGGGTCGAGGCGATCGCCGGCCGGGTCCGGGAGACCCCGGTGCTCGCGTAACGAAACCGGCGCTGCGACGACTGATTGGGCAGGTGGGATGATCAAGTCGGCAGGCCAGTACGAAGGAGAACGATGAGCAGCGAACCGAACGGCAGCGCGACCCCGACCAAGACCGAGAAGGCGACCTTCGGAGCCGGATGCTTCTGGCAGGTCGAGGAGCAGTTCCGCGCCCTCGATGGCGTCGTCGACACCGCGGTCGGTTACGAGGGTGGCGAGATCGAGAACCCGACCTACGAGCAGGTCTGCACCGGCAAGACCGGCCACGTCGAGGTCGCCCAGATCGAGTTCGACCCGGAGCGGATCCCGTATGAGGATCTCGTCCAGAAGTACTTCGACATCCACGACCCGACCCAGCTCAACCGCCAGGGCCCGGACGTCGGCTGGCAGTACCGCTCGGTGATCTTCACCGAGGACGACGCTCAGGCCGAGGCTGCCCACAAGGTGCTCGACGCCAACCGCGATCGCTACCGGTCACCGATCGTGACCGAAATCGAGCCGGCGAAGCCGTTCTGGCGCGCCGAGGAGTACCACCAGTGCTACCTCGAGAAGCGCCAGTCCGCGGGCGGCCTGCTGAGTCAGCTGCTGGGCCGCTGACCCGGGCCTCGATCGCACTCGCCCTGGCCGCGATCGCGCTTGCGATCGCGGCCTGCGGCTCTGACGCCGACGAGACGACCTCGCCGACGCGCGAGGCCGCGATCGACCTCACGGTCACGCTGGATGCCGACGGCGAGGGCGGTGAGCCGCCCGCTACCGAGACGGTCTCCTGCTCGCCGCCGGACTGTCCGGCCGGGGCGGCCGACCTGATCGTCGACGACTTCAAGCCGGTGGCGCCGGACGTCGCCTGCACCGAGATTTACGGCGGGCCCGACACGGCCACGGTCGAGGGCAGCCTCGGCGGCGAGCCGGTCGAGGCGCAGCTGACCCGGGCCAACGGCTGCGAGATCGACCGCTTCGACCGCTTCGGCGACCTGATCAGCGGCCTCTTTCCGGACTACGAGCCGGGCGCGTCGATTCAGCCGTAGATTTTGGGGCGCGTCGGCGACGCGCCGCCCGCGGCCCGCCGCCCTGCCTAGCCCTCGAACGGGGGCGCGACGCCCCAGCCCCAGCGCGGCACCGGCGCGTGGGGGACCGCCTCGGCCCCCGGCTGGGAGTTGTGCTGGGCGAGCCGGGTGCCCCACTCGAGATAGCCGACCAGCGCGGCGCGGAACTCGGGATCGTCGGGCAGGCCGGCGTCGTCGGCGGCGAGGCTCATCAGCGAGGCGAAGCGGAACCGCTGCTCGCCCGTGATCCCGAGGTCGCGGTGGTGGGCGAGCATGCTCTCGTAGCCGCCGTGCTCGTCGGTGTAGCGCGCCGGCCCACCGAAGACCTCCACCCACCAGGCGGCGACATGGGCGCGGTGCTCCTCGCTGACCCCGCCGGGAAAGAACGGGGAGAGCAGGTCGTCGTGCTCGACCCGGTCGTAGAAGGCGTCGATCATCGCCCTCAGGGCCGGCTCGCCCCCGGCCCACTCGCACAGGGTCGGCGTGTCGTCAGACGCTGACGGCGACGTACTTCGTCTCCAGGTACTCGCTGATCCCCTCGTTGCCGCCCTCGCGGCCGACCCCCGATTGCTTGACCCCGCCGAACGGCGCCCCGGCGTTGGAGACCAGGCCCTGGTTGAGGCCGATCATCCCGGTTTCGAGCGCCTCGCAGACGCGGAGCGCCCGCTTGATGTCACGCGTGTAGACGTAGGCGACCAGGCCGAACTCGGTGTCGTTGGCCGCGGCGATCGCCTCCTCCTCGGAATCGAAGCCCTTGACCGGGGCGACCGGGCCGAAGATCTCCTCGCGCAGCAGGCGGGCGTCGTCCGGGACGCCGGCGAGGACGGTGGGCTCGTAGAAGTAGCCACTGCCGTCGGGGATCGACCCGCCGATCACGGTCTTCGCGCCCTTCGCGACGGCGTCGTCGACCAGCTCGGCGACCTTCGACCGCTGGTCCGCGTCGATCAGCGGCCCGACGTCGACGCCCTCCTCGACCCCGCGCCCGAGCGTCAAATCGCCCATGCGGGCGGCGAGCTTCTCGGCGAACTCCTGAGCGACCTCGCCCGCGACATGGAAGCGGTTGGCGGCCGTGCAGGCCTCGCCGACGTTGCGCATCTTGGCGATCATCGCCCCCTCGACCGCGTCGTCGAGGTCGGCGTCCTCGAAGATCAGGAACGGGGCGTTGCCGCCGAGCTCCATCGAGACCTTGAGGACGTTGTCAGCGGCCTGTGCGATCAGCTTGCGGCCGACCTCGGTCGAGCCCGTGAAGGAGAGCTTGCGCAGCCGCGGGTCGCCGATGATCGGCTTCGAGATTTCGCTTGACGATGAGCCGGTGACGACGTTGAGGACGCCGGGGGGCAGCCCGCATTCGTCGAGGATCTGCGCCAGCGCCAGCATCGAGAGCGGGGTCTGCTGAGCTGGCTTCGCCACCATCGTGCAGCCGGCGGCGACCGCCGGGCCGATCTTGCGGGTGCCCATCGCGGTCGGGAAGTTCCACGGGGTGATGAAGTAGCAGGGGCCGATCGGCTGGCGCATGACGAGCACGCGCGAGGCACCGTTGCCCGAGCTCTTGTAGTAGCCGTCCATGCGCAGCGCCTCGCCGGAGAACCAGCGGAAGAACTCGGCTGCGTAGGTGACCTCGCCCTTCGACTCGGCGACCGATTTGCCCATCTCCAGCGTCATCAGGACGGCCAGGTCGTCGGCGCGCTCGTTGAGCAACTCGAAGGCGCGATGGAGGATCTCTGCGCGGTCGTTGGGTGCGCTCGCCGCCCACTCGGCCTGCGAGTCGCACGCCGCGTCGATCGCGGCCTGGGCGTCCTTGGGCGTCGCGTCGGCGATCTCGCACAGGCTCTCGCCCGTGGCCGGATCCTCGACCGAGAGGGTCGCGCCGCCCGTCGCGTCGCGCCACTCACCGCCGATGAACAGCTGGCGCGGTGTGGCCTCGATGACCCTCTTCTCCTGCTCGCTGGTGCTCATCGAACCTCCATCTCGATCTCGTTTGGAGCGTATCGCCCGGTCGCCGGCGACCGCGACTCCCGCTGTCCCTAGGGTGTTACTGCCCTCAGGGGACCGGGAAATGCACTCCGCGAAGCGCACATTGCCGACGTTCGCGGCCGCGCTCGCGCTGCTGGCGCCGGCGGCCGCCGATGCCTCCTGGACGATCAAGGGCCACGGTTTCGGGCACGGCGTCGGGCTCTCGCAGTACGGGGCCTACGGGTTCGCCAAGCACGGCCGCGACTATCGCCAGATCGTCAGCCACTACTACGCGCACACGAAGCTGGGGCGCGATGCGGGCAGCGTCCGCGTCCTGCTCGGCTCCGGGCAAGGGGCGGTCGGCTTCAGTGGCGCCGGGCGCGGCTGCGGCAGGCGGCTCGACCCGCGCGCGCAAGTACAGCTTCGCGGTCGAGTCCGGCCGCGTCGTCCTGCGCCGCTCGGCGGGCGGCCGGGTCGCCGTCTGCGGCGACGAGGGCAAGGCGGGCAGCGGGGTGAAGATCGCCGGCATCGGCCGTTACCGCGGCAGCGTCGTCGCCCGGGCGACCGGGGGCAACATCCTGGTCATCAACCAGGTCAGCTCCGAGGGCTACGTGAAGGGCGTCGTACCGAACGAGGTGCCGTCCTCGTGGCCGATGGCGGCGCTCGAGGCGCAGGCGGTGGTCGCCCGCTCGTACGGCCTCGCGACCAGCCGGGACGGTCCCTTCGACCAGTACGCGGACACCCGCAGCCAGGTCTACGGCGGCCGGGGATCGGAGACGAAGCGCACCAACAGCGCGGTGGCCGCGACCGCGAAGCGGATCGTCACCTACCAAGGCGACCCGGCGATCACCTATTACTTCTCCACGTCCGGGGGCCAGACCGAGAACTCGGAATTCGGCTTCTCCGGCGGCAACCCGGTCCCGTACCTGAAGTCCGTCGACGACCCGTTCGACGACGCATCGCCGGTGCACAACTGGACCGAGCGCCTCTCTGACGACGAGATCGAATCGAAGCTCTCGGGCCTGTTCGAGGGGAGGCTCAAGCGGATCGACGTGACCCAGACCGGCCGCTCGCCGCGGATCGTCCGCGCCAGGGTGATCGGCACCTCCGGGTCGAGCGCGGTCTCCGGCGACACCCTGCGGGCGCGGCTCGGTCTGATGTCGACGTGGGCCCGCTTCCGGCAGCGCTAACCCGGCGCCAAGCGGCTAACTTGCGCGCATGGCTGAGGCACGCAACACGATCAGCGCCGAGGGCAAGGCGAAGGCGGAAGAGGAGCTGAAGCGCCTCACGGAGGTGCGCCGTCCCGAGATCGTCCAGGCGATCAAGACCGCGCGCGAGTTCGGCGATCTGAAGGAGAACGCCGAGTACCACGCCGCACGCGAGGCGCAGGCGATGAACGAGACGCGGATCCGGGTGCTCGAGCACCACCTCGCGACCGCGGTCGTCGGTGAGACGGGGGACGGCGGCGAAGCCGGGATCGGCTCGGTGGTCAACTACCGCGAGACCTCGACCGACAAGGTCACGGAGGTCACCCTCGTCCATCAGCTCGAGGCCGACCTCGGCTCAAGCAAGCTCTCGGTCGAGAGCCCGATCGGCACCGCTCTGGTCGGCGCCGCCGAGGGCGACATGGTCTCGTTCGAGACCCCGCGCGGCGCGATCAAGCAGCTCGAGGTGCTCTCGGTCGCCTGAGGGTCGCGCTCAGCCGTCCGGGTACGGCTGCAGCGGCAACCCGTGATCGGTTTCGCGCATCCCGAGCTCGTAGGCGGCCGCACCGACGCACTCGAGTCGGCGCGGGACGTGGCCGTCGCGCTCCACCTCGAGCTCGAGGTCGCAGATCGAGCAGTTGGCCGTGTTGTGCTCGGGGCCGACCGGGTCTGCGTAGACCCAGGCGACGAAGTCGCGCGCCTCCGAGGCGACCTGTCCACGAACCTTGATCCCCTTGCCGCTGAGCTCGAATCCGCAGTGGGTCGGATGCTCGTCGACCCGGGTCGAGCGGATCCGGTCGAGGCCGCCGAGCCGGTGGCCCTCGCCGTCCAGCCAGAGCATCGCGTTCCCGATCCAGGGCGTCGTCAGCGGGCCGACCTTGATCCGGCCGAGCCCGGCGTCGAACCAGCCGTCGGCCTCGCGGAACTCGTTCGCCTGGGCCCAGATCCAGCGCTCCGCGTGTTCGGTGCCCCAGTTGTGGCCCACCATCCCCGGCCACCCATCGAGCTCGAAGCGCTCGCCGTCGACGGTCACCGAGCCCGAGAAGCGGGCGTCGGGATCGGGCGAGAGCAGCTTCGTGCGTGGCAGGGGCGCCCGGTACAGAAGCTCGTAGGGGAGGTGGCGGAAGGGCTCGGCGCGGTCCTGGAAGCTCAGCTCCCAGCCGACCTCCAATGCGGCCGTCTCGATCTTCCCGCTCGCCGAGCCCGGTTCGAACCGCGCCCCAGCGATCTCGACGTAGGCGCCGGCGGGCGCGCTCACCCGGTCCGCGCGCACGGTCACCTTGGCCGCCCGCGGGCCCACCGCGCCGGCGTCGAACAGCGTGAACCACAGCGATCCGGTCAGCTCGGAGCCGGGCCGCTTGTGGACCGTGTGGCGGAGCCAGATCGCGCGACCGCCCCCCGGGCGGGTCGCCTTCACGTAGAAGCTCTCGTAGTGGCCGGCCCCGGTGTCGAGCCCGGGAAAGCGCGCCTCGGTCCGCATCGCGCCCAACCTACCGCCCCGGCGACCGCCGGGGCGCGGGCTACTCCTTCGGGATCACGATCTGGCCGCAGGTCGGCGTCGCGGGCGTCGCGGTCGTGATGTTGCCGGTGTCGACCACCGGGGCATCGGCGTCGTCGAGCAGGTCGATCGTGATCTGCTTCTTCGACACCGCGACCTCGGCGTAGCTGAACTGGTTCATCGCGGCGCACTGCATGCCGACGCCGTTTGGCGGCTGCGGCTTGAGGAACACGTCGTGGATCAGGGCGCCGCCCGATGGGGTCCCGAGGGTGGCGTTGATCTCGCCGGCGTACGTCTCGGTCGCGACCGGGCCGGTGGTCACGTCGAGGATCCCGGAGTCCTGAACTCCGGGCCCGCCGAGCGTGTTGAAACGCGCATCGTTGACCAGGTTGGCGTGCACGTCGGTGGTCAGGAAGACGACGTTGTCGACCTTCGCCTGCAGGTACTGCAGCAGGGCGGTGCGCTCGGCCGCGTAACCCTCCCAGCGGTCATAGGGCAGCGCGTAGAACTGCTGGATCGGGACCTCGTTGAAGATCACCTTGAACGTCGCGCTCGACTTCTTGATCGCCTTTTCGAACGTCGCCAGCTGCTTCGCGCCGAGCATCGTCCGGTTGGGGTCGTTGATCGAGGCGCTGCACGCCGGCGGGGTCGGGTTGGCGAGCGGCGGCGCGATCGCCGAGAACACGTTGCGCGTGCTCTGCGGGGCGGTCGGCGCCAGGTCAGGGTTGCCACTGCCGGCCGGGTTGTCGCAGGTCCCCTGGTAGTCCGACGAGGTGCTGCGGAAGGAGCGCTCGTCGAGGAAGAAGACCTCGAGGTTCTTGCCCCAGCGGACGGAGCGGTAGATCCCGGTCTTCGAGTTGTAGGTGACCGGGTTGTAGTCCGTGAACGCCTGGACGCCGTTCTTGTAGAGCTGCTCGCCGCTCATGTTCACGTCGCCGACCGAGAGCGGGAACGAGTTCTCGAAGCGCGAGAAGTCGTTGACGAACTCGTGGTCGTCCCAGTGCGCGTAATAGGAGGTCGCGCCGCGGGCCTTCATCCACGGCTTCATCGCCAGGTTCGTCTTGTAGGCCTCCCACTTCTGCTTCACGGACAATGCGACGTCGCTGAGCCCGTATCCCGGCACCTCGGTGTCGGAGTAGATGGTGTCGCCCATCATCACGTTGAAGTCGTTGTCCTGCTTGAGGATCCGCTTCCAGATCTCGAAGTTGTTCCAGTACGGGGCGGTCCCTCCGGGTATCGGGCGCGCGTCCTGGTCGCCGGAGAGCGCGAAGCGGATCGTTCGGTTCGACTTGGCGCCGGGCGCGGTCGTGAACGTTCCGGTGTCGCTGTGCCCGCCGCCCCTGGTGCAGTACCGGTACTTGTACTCAGTCGCGGGATCCAGCTTCTTGACGAGCGCCTGAACCGTGAAGTCCTGGTTCTTCTTCGCCTTCACCTTGGCGACGGCGCGGTTCGCGTCACAGCCGCCGAAGCTGCCGCTGTCCTTGACCTGCAGGTAGGTCTTCCCGCCCTTGTTGGCCTTCGCCCAGAGGATCGCCGAGCTGGAGGTGACGTCGCCGCTGGCGACGCCGTACGAGAAGCCCTTCGCCTTCGCGCTCGCTCCGGGGGCGCCGATCAGGCCCGTCGCGCAGACGGCGATCGTGGTCAGCAGGGCCAGGTTGATCCGCTTCCTTGGGTTCATGGCGCGCAGCCTAACATCGCCTCGGTGGACGAAGAGCGTGGCAGGGGGATGTTCGCTCGCGCCCTGGCCGGCCTCGCGCTGCTGGTCGCCGGCGCGGCGGCGGTCGCAGCGATCGCGCTGGCGCTCGGGCTCGGCGACCGCGAGCCGCTCGAGCTCGAGGTCGCGCGGATCACCCGCGGCGCAATTGCCGCCTCGCAGCCCGGGTCGGATCCGCTCGCCTACAAGCCCGCCCGCAGCGACGACTTCGAGCAGCGGGCGGCCACCGGCCTCTCGCACGTCATCTACGAGATGAGCCCCGGCGGCGTCGTCGCCTCGGCCGAGCGCACCGCGGCCTATCGCGGCGAGATCGAGGCTGCCGCCGAGCGCCACGGGGTCGACCCGGACACGCTCGAGGCGGTGATCTTCCTCGAGAGCGCCGGGCGCCCGGACGCGATCGCGGGACCGACCCCCGAATCCGCCTCCGGGCTGGCGCAGATCATCCCCTCGACCGCGACCGAGCTGCTCGGGATGTCGGTCGACCTCGAGCGCAGCATCGCGCTCACCAAGGCGATCTCGCGCTCGGACTCCCCGGGCGAGACCGACCGCCTGCAGGCCGAGCGCGCTCAGGTCGACCAGCGCTTCGACCCCGACGCGGCGATCGACGGCGCCGCGCGTTACCTCGAGATCGCCGGCGAGCGCTTCGGCGACCCGGAGCTCGCGGTCGTCTCCTACCACATGGGAATCGGCAACCTGGAGACCGTCCTGCGCGCCTACGCGGGCGCCGACGACTCGGTGCCGATCGCCGAGCTGGTCGCGTCCGAGGCCCTCACCTACCCGCGGGTCTACTTCGACTCCGGGCCGCACGCCCATCGCGAGGCGTGGAAGATGCTGACCGGGTTCGGCGACGAGTCCGCCGACTATCTCTGGAAGGTGCTCGCCTGCGCGCGCATACTCGAGCTCTCCCGGAGGGACCCCGAGCGGCTCGCCGACACCGCGAACCTGGCGACCAGCAAGGCGACGCTCGAGGAGGTCTTCCACCCGGAGAGCGAAACGCCGGTGTTCGACGACCCCGGCGCGATCGACGACGCGACCGAGTCCGGCGAGTTGCTGCCGCTGCCCGACGATCCGGCGCTCGGATGGGAGCCGGACCCCGACATCGGCGAGCTCGCCGACGAGCTCGACCAGTCGCCGACCCTGTACCGCGCGCTGCGCCCCGAGGCGCTCGCGACGCTCACCTATATGGCCGCCTCGGTCAGGGAGCTGAGCGGCGCGGCGACGCCGCTACAGGTGACCAGTGCGGTCCGCGACCGCGACTACCAGGACCTGCTCGTGCGGTCGAACCCGCAGGCGACCGACGAGTACTCGCTGCATACCACCGGCTGGTCGTTCGACATCCGTCGCGACTACGAGTCGAAGAAGCAGGCGCAGGCCTTTCAATACGTGCTCGACCGGCTGCGGGCGCTCGCGGTGATCGACTACGCGGTCGAGCCGGGAGCGATCCACGTGACCGTCTCCGAGCTCGGCGGCGATCTGGTGGGAACCTAGGCGGTTGGTGTTGCTCGGCTCGGAAGGGCACGCTTCGCATGGAAGGCCACACCCCACCGCGAGATACTGAGCGCGAGCGATGTCGCGCGAGAACGTTGAACTTGTGACCGGCCTCTTCGAGGCCGTTAACGCACGCGACTTCGCGGCGGCGTTGGACGGGGACTGTGATGGGACGGCCCTCGAAGCCGCCGGGCTGTCGGAGTAGGCGATGTCGCAGGAGAACGTTGAGCTGGCATGGCGGGCATCGCGGGCCTGGAATGAGGGCGGAGTCGAGGCGGTCCTGGCCTACCTCGACCCTGAGGTCGAGTGGCACCCACCCCCTGAGTCGATGGAGCCCGGGAACTATCACGGACACGCCGGGGTGCGTGACTACCTGGGTCGCCTGGGCGAGGTCTTCGGCGAGACCACCGTCGAGCCCGTCGAGGTCATCGACGTCGACGCGGACCGCGTGATATCGGTGATCCGGATAAAGGCTCGAAGCGAGAAATTCGGAACCGAGATCGACGCGAAGTGGGCTTGGCTGATCACGGCCCGGGACGGTAACGGCGTCGAGGTTTGGACCTTCACCGACCGTTCGCAGGCTCTCGAAGCCGCCGGGCTGTCTGAGTAGCCGCTTCGGACGAGAAGCGCCATTCTCGCTTTCGCGGCAAGTGCGCTTCCGCGCGATACTGCGCGGGCGATGTCCGACCGAGATCAGGAGATCATCAACAGCCTGCGCCACGCCTATGAGGCGTTCAGTCGCGCCGACTTCGACACCGCGATTGAGATTGCCCATCCCGACGTCGAGTTTGTGCTGCCCGGAGGTCAATCGCCGCTGAGAGGCGCGGACGCGCTGCGGGCATGGATGGAGCCTGACGCTATCGAGGAGCAACGGATCGAGCCACGCGAGTTCCGCGTCAGCGGCAACAAGGTCCTGGTTCGCCAGCACACTTGGGGCCGAGGTGCCGGGAGCGGGATCGAGTTGGAGGTCGACCTGTGGGCTGTGTGGACCGTGAACGACGATGGCCTCGTGACGCGGGTGGAAGGCTTTCTCGTCGATCAGGAACGCGAAGCACACGAAGCCGCCGGGCTGTCGCAGTAGGCGCCGCCCAGGACGGCTGTTGCTATTGATGCAAAGAGGTGAGACTGTCGGCTGCGCATCAGACCAGCGACAGGAGGTAGCGATGGGAGCAGACGAAAACGCGGCGGTTGTGCGGCGCGGCTACGAGGCGTTCAACGCGGGCGACATCAACGCGCTCAACGAGATGTTCGACGAGAGCGCCGTCTGGCACGCGCCGGGTCACACCTCGCTGGCGGGCGACCACGAGGGTCGCGAGGCGACCTTCGCCTACCTGGGCCGGCTAGGACAGGAGACCGCGGGGACGTTCCGGGCCGAGCTGGGGCACCTGCTCGCAGATGACGACGACTACGTGGTCGGCGTTCAGCGCAGCCGCGCGGAGCGAGACGGCAAGCGCCTGGACGTTGGCAACTGCATTGTGTTCAGGCTCGACGATGGTCGGGTCGTCGAGATTTGGGAGCACTTTGACGACCTTTACGTTTGGGACGAGTTCTGGTCGTAGCTCCGTCGGCGCGGGAGTAGCGCTTTGTACGCGAACCGCCATTCTCGCTTTCGTGGCAAGCGCGCTTCCGCGGGATACTGCGCGGGCGATGTCGCGCGAGAACGTCGAGATTGTTCGCACCGCCCTTGACGCGTGGAACCGGGGAGACTGGGGCGGCGTGGTCAAAGATGCGGCTGGCGATTTCGAGCTTGTCCCACCCAGCCAATCCCCTCTCAGCGAACCATTGAGGGGCATGGACGAAGTCAGAGCGTGGGCCGCAGATCAGCAGGAGACGGTCGGCGATCTCTCGATTGAGATCGAGGAGCTCATCGAGTCCGGAGAGTCGATCGTCGCTCTCATTCGGCTTGGGATTCGTCCCCAGGGTGCGGTGGCCGAGTTCGAGCTCCGGATCGCCCATCTGTGGACGCTGCGGGATCGAAAGCTCATCCGGTGTGAGGTGTTCCCCGAGCGCGAGCAAGCCCTCAAAGCCGCCGGGCTGTCGGAGTAGGCGATGTCGCAGGAGAACGTGGAGATCGTGGTGCGTGCAAATGCAGCTTTCAATCGCCGCGACGTTGATGCGGTTCTGGAGTTCTATTCCCCCGACGCGGAGCTGGTGGACCTCGCCAACGCCCCGGACCAGGGCAGTGTCATCAAGGGGATCGACGCGATCCGTGAAGCGTGGACCCTGTGGACTGCAGCGTTCGATGAGTTCCGTGCCGACGTCGAGGAATGGACCGCCACGGGGGACGCCGTGGTTGGCGAAGTCCACTGGCAGGGTCGAGGGAGGGCGAGCGGCATGTCGATTGATGTGCGTCAATTCGACGTCTACGAATTCCGAGATGGACTGATCGTTCGAGCGACCCTCGGCCTCAAATCCAAAGATGAAGCCATCGAAGCGGCCGGGCTGTCGGAGTAGGCGATGTCGCGGGAGAACATGGAGATCGTTCGAAGGGCGACTGAAGCGATGCTCAGCGGCGATGCCGCGACGGCCCTGGAGGCCCTCGATCCGGATGTGGAATGGCACGCGACGGTGGGTGGTCTTGAAGAGGGCCGCGTCGCCCGCGGCCACGAGGAAGTGGCGCAGGCATTCGCCGACTACTTCGCGGTCTGGGAGAGGATCGAGTTGCGGGCAGACGACTACATCGATGCCGGGGGTGACCAAGTCGTCGTCTTCTTCCACGAGGTCGCAAAGGGCAGACAGAGCGGGGCCGTGGTGGAGACCGACACCGGCACCGTCAACACCGTCCGCAACGGGAAGATCGCTCGCGTCCGCTCCTACATGCAGCGGAGCGATGCCCTGGAAGCCGCCGGGCTGTCGGAGTAGCGCTTTGGACGAAAAGCGCTGATGAGCCCTCAGGTGAGCAGTGCAACGAGGAGGGCGGCGGCCGTCATTACGCCAAGGACGCAGCCAACCACCCCCGCCAGCACGAACGGGGGCTCGACGCGCTCGCGGGTTAGGAGATCTATCAGAGCTGTCACGGCTCCTCTGCCTTCCCATGGCCGACGAGGATGGAACGTATCGGACGGACCCGACGGAGGTTCGACGCCTAGCGGCGCGCTCACTAACGAGGGTGACGTTGACGGAAGACGCCACCGGGCATAGGTTGCGAATCGCACAAGCAACATTCTCGCGGCGCGCTTCTTGACTTCACGCCTCGAGCAGAACTGGGAGGTTCGCCGTGTCCGTTCGTCCATCTCGCCTAACGAGGCTGCTGTTTTGGTCGCTGGCGGCGGCCGTCGCCATCGGCGTTCCGGGGGTCGCCGGCGCCAAATCCGCCAAGAGCACCAGCGGCGTCATCTACGCCAGCGCCAACCATGTCGAGGGCTCTGACCTTTATGTCTCCGGCGACCTCAAGGACAAGCTCCTCGGACGGGGAGCGATCGTCTATGTCGTCCAGGCTGAGAGCGGTCCCACGCCGGGCTCGGTCCTGGTCAAAGCCGACAAGATCACCATCTTCACGACGAAGGGCTCGCTGACCGGCACCGGTCAGGCAGTCCAGACCTTCAACCCCGATGGCACAGCAACGATCAGCTGACGGCACCTACAAGCTGACCAAGGGCACGGGTGCCTATAAGGGTCACAAGCTGAGCGGCAACTTCACCGGAACCTTCGGCACCGACGGCGTCTACACCTTCAACTACACCGGCAAGTACAAGTAAGCGCGCCCGCCTGGATCTGCTGCGCCGTCCGACGCGAGTCGACGGCGCAGCAGCGAGCGCGGTGGAGCGCTAGGAGGGCTCTCGGAGGGCCCGCCGGGCTTGCGCATCCGCCACGCCGCCACCCCGGCGGCGAGCCCGGCGCCGGCGACCAGGACGACGACGATCACCGGGAAGCCGCCTGAGTCCGAGGAGTCGGAGTCCGCGGGGCTGGTCTCGGTCTGCGACCCGTTGCCCGACCCGGGGAGGTCGAGGTTGTACTCCTGGCCGGCGGGCGGGTCGTCCGCGGCCGCGAGCGCCGGTGCGGCGCCGATCGCGAGCGCGCAGACGAGCGCCAGCAGCAAGGCATTCGTTCGTCTCGCCATCGTCTTCATTGAAGTACTACCTCAGACCTTGATCGTGATCACGTCGCCGTCGGCCACTTCGTAGCTGCGCCCCTCCGTTCGCAGCAGACCACGGTCGCGGGCAGGAGCGTACCCACCTGAGTCGACGAGATCCTTCCAGCCCACCACTTCGGCGCGAACGAACGCGTCCCGGATCTCCGTGTGGATCTCGCCCGCCGCCTCCCAGGCGCTGGACCCGCGCCGCAGCGCGTGCGAAACGGCCTCCTTGCCCTCGCCCGCAGTGAAGAAGACGTTCAGCTGGAGCAGCTCGAAGGCCGCGCCGATCAGCCGCGAGAGCCCCGACTCGGAGATCCCGAGCTCGGAGCGCATCTCGGCTGCCTCCTGTTCGTCGCCGAGCTCGCCGAGCTCGACCTCGATCCGGGCGGAGATCGGCACCGCGAGCGCGCCGGCGCCCTGCGCGTGCGCGGCGACCGCCGCGGGGACCTCCTCGACCCCCTCATCGACGTTGGCGACGTAGAGAATCGGCTTGGAGGTGAGCGCGAAGAGCCGTCGCGGGGCCTCGGCGGCGGCGTCCGGCACCGGCACGTCGCGCACCGGCGTCCCGGCGCCGAGCGCGTCGACGACCCGCTCGAGCCACGCCTGCTCGGCAACCGCCTCCTTGTCGCCCGAGCGCGCTTGCTTGATGACGCGCTCGAGCCGCCGCTCGGCCTGCTCGAGGTCGGCCGCGAGCAGCTCGGTCTCGATCAGGTCGATGTCGGCCCCGGGGTCGACGCGTCCCTCCGGGTGGGGGACACCACCGCTGTCGTGACAGCGGACCACATGACAGATCGCATCGGTCTCCCGGATTGCGGCCAGGAACTGGTTGCCGAGCCCCTCGCCCTGGGCCGCGCCGGGGACCAGCCCGGCGATGTCGTGAAACTCGATCGTCTCGTGGACGACCTCGCTCGAGCCGACCGTCTCGGCCACCCGGTCGAGACGCTCGTCGGGGACGCCGACGACGGCGACGTTGGGGTCGATGGTCGTGAACGCGTAGTCGCCGGTCTCCGCGCCGGCGCGAGTGAGCGCGTTGAAGAGCGTCGACTTGCCGGCGTTCGGCAGGCCGACGATGCCGATCTTCACGCTGCTTCGTGCCCGGGTTCGCCGACCGCGACGGCGCCGCCGTTGCCGGACGCTCGTTCGGTCGCCTGGGCGCGCTCGTTCGCGTCGACCGCGAGCTCGAACAGCCGCTCTTCAGCGTGGCGTGCCCCAAGCCCTGGGATCAGCGACCCGAGGCAGAGGCCGAGCACCGCGCCGCCGAGGACGTCGGACGGGTAATGCATGCCGAGATAGGGGCGACCGACGCAGATCGCCGCAGCGAGCCCGAACAGGTACGGCCGCGCGCGCGGCTGGACGCGCCCAAGCGCGGTCGCCGCGGTCACCGACGAGGTCGCGTGGGCGGAGGGGAAGGAGAGCTTGGTCGGCGCCTTCGCCAGCGGCGGGTGGTCCTCGATCAGCGGGCGCTGGCGGCCGAAGGCGAGCTTGACCGCGAGGTTGACCCCGACCGCCGCCGGCCCGCTGGCGCCGGCGGCGAGCCACTGTCCGCCACGGCCCGGATCCACCGACGCGCCGAGCGCCCCGATCCCGGCCCAGATCGCCCCGTACTCGCCTGCCAGGCCGAGCGCCTTCGCGACCGTCTCGACCGGCTCGGCGTGACCGCGGGTACGCAGGACGCGCAGCGCCGCCTGGTCGGCGTCGCCGAGCGCGGCGAGCACCGGGTGGCGGCGCGAGATCCGGCGGCCCGGCAGCACGGCGCCGAGGCGCGCGCGCCGGGTCGGCTTGGGTCGCTGCAGCATCCGCCGCAGGATAGGGCGGTCAGAGCTCGCGACGGAGGACCGTCGTGGCGAGCTCCGCGGCGCGCTGTCGCACCGAACGGTCGTCCCAGCGCCCGGGCTCGATCTCGTCCGACTTCGCGATGTCGGCCTCGAACGCGTCGTGCAGGAGCGAGGCGAACTCGCGGTCCCAGATGCAGAGGGTGATCTCGTCGTGCAGCTGGAACGAGCGGTTGTCGAAGTTGATGGTGCCGACGGACGACCAAGTGCCGTCGACGCAGAGGCTCTTGGCGTGCAGCATCGTCGGCTGGTACTCGAACAGCCGCACCCCGGCTTCCAGCAGCTGCTCGTAGGCGGCCCGCCCGGCGACCCGGACGAAGCCCTTGTCGATGTGTGGACCGGGGACGACGATGCGGACGTCGACGCCGCGGTCGGCCGCGGCGCAGAGCGCGTCGGTGAACGCCGGCCTCGGCACGAAGTAGGCAGCGGTCAGCTCGATCGTCTTGCGCGCGGATGCGATCGCGAGGTAGTAGAGAGCCTCGGCGTTGGTGTCCCCAACCTGGGCGGAGGAGCGGACCAGCTGCATCTTGCCGCCACCGTCGACCGGGTCGAGGTCGGGCAGGTAGCCCTCGCCCGCGAGCACCTCGCCCGTCCCCTCGAGCCAGTTCTCGGCGAAGGTCCCCTGCAGCCCCCGGACCACCGGGCCGCGGACGCGCACATGGGTGTCGCGCCAGTGATCCGGCCCGTCGGCGTCGCCCATCCACTCGGCCGCGATCCCGACCCCGCCCGTCATCCCTACCTTGCCGTCGGCGACCAGCACCCGCCGGTGGGTGCGGTTGGCGATCCGCTTGATCGCGTACGGCTTGGGCGGGCGGAAGATGAGCACGTGGGCGCCGGCGTCGCGCATCTCGCGGATCAGGCGGCGCTCCATCTGAACCGAGCCGAGCGCGTCCAGGATCACGTTGCAGCGCACCCCCTCGCGCGCCTTGGCGCTGATCGCCTCCGCCACCTGATCGGCGATCTCGCCGCGCCAGTAGACGTACGTCTGCACCGTGAGCGTTTGCTCGGCCGAGGCCAGGGTCTCGAGGAAGACGGGGAAGATCCGGTCGCCGTTGATCAACAGCTCGGCGTCGTTGCCGGTCGTGATCGGAGCGCCGGTCAGCGCCTCGGCGGCGCGCAGGAACTCGGGCGAGTCGACCTCCAGCTCGGTGCCGATCTCGTAGCCGAAGGCGCCCTCGCGGCGGTGGCGGAGGCTGTCGGCGGCGTACCAGCCGAGCGCGGTCCCGCCCGCGACCCCGAGCGGCCAGTACTTGCGGACCCCGCGGCGCCAGCCCGGCTCGGGCCGGCCGAGCTTCGGCGGGGTGAGCACGAGCCCGCGCGGGTCGAGCCGGCTCATCGGGTGACCACCTCGAAGGCGCCCGGCTCGGCGACGAACGAGAGCCGCGCCTCGTGAACGAGCTCGCCGTCGACGTTGAAGCCCGACTCGGGATCGGTCGCGACCTCGATGCGCTTGCCGGCGGCGGTGATCACGCCGGGCTGGCCCTCGACCTCGCCGGCGCGCAGCCCGTAGCCGTGGCGGACCAGGCGGACGCGCGATCCGGCCTCGATCACGACCAGGTCCAGCTCGCCGTCAGCCGGGTCGGCGTCGACCTCGGCGCCGCCGCCGAACGCGCCGGTGAGCGCAACGATCACCTGCCAGGCGCGGCCGTCGAAGACGCGCTCGCCGTCGACGGTGACGGTGGCCGGGACCGGATGAGCGAACAGCCCGGCGCGCAGCGCGCCGACCGTGTAGGCGAGCGGCCCAAGCGCCGCCTTGAGGCCGTGCGCCTTGCGTGCCGCGATCGGCGAGAGCCCGGCGCTGGCCGCGTTCACAAAGGGCGTCTCGCCGACCCGGCCGAGGTCGAGCCGCTCGGTGTGCCGGCCGGTCGCCGCGACCTCGACCGCGGCGGCGGTGTCCTCCGGGAGCCCGAGCGCGCGGGCGAAGTCGTTCGCCGTCCCGACCGGGACGACCCCGAGCGGGACCTCGGCGCGGGCGGCGGCCGCCGCCGCGGGCCCGACCGAGCCGTCGCCGCCGGCGACGACGATCCGCAGCGGCCGCGCGGCGGCAACGTCGTCGGCGCGGTCGAGTTCGAAGCGGGTCACCTCGAGGCCGCGCTCACGGAGCATGCGCTCGACTCCCCCCGCCTCGCCCGACCCGGAGTCCGGGTTGGCGAGCAGTGCGATCACAGAATCAGCTTAGGTGGGCATCTTGCCGCGACCCTCGCGGCCCTTCTGGGCGCTACGGTTCGCAGCCTTGCGAGAGGTTTCAAACGGCTTCTCGGCCAGCTCGCCGACCTTGCCCGGAAGCGTGCCGGCGGCGTCCTGTCCAGCGCCGAGCGTCTTGTCGACGCCCTTCTGCGGCCACCACGACGCGCGGGGCAACAGGAACGCGAGCACCGCGAGGATGATGCAGACGGCGACGATTACGGCGATGGTCACTGGAGGGTCTCCTTCCCTGGCTACCGATGCGCTACACGTCTACCCGCCCGCCTCGGGGCGGAAACCGGGCAGAATGGCGCCCCGTGGAGACGGCCGACTACGAGCGCCGCTTTCGGCGCGCCGGGCTGCCGCTGTTCGTCGAGGGTTTCTCGGCCTCGACGGACGTCTTCAACCGGGCCGCGCCGCTGCTCGGCGTCGTATTCCTCGGCGAACTGCTCGGCGCCGGCAAGCTCGACTGGAGCTGGTGGCAGAACCTGCTCGCGATCGCCGGGGCCCTCGCCCTCATGCTCGCCGCCGTCGCGATCATCAACGTCCTCCGCGGCCGTCCGGCGCGCGCGGTCCCGAATCGGCTCGGCAAGACGGAGCTCGCCGCGTTCGTGATCCTGCCGGCGCTGCTACCGCTCATCTTCGGCGGCCAACTAGGCAGCGCGGTGGCAACGGTCGCCGCGAACCTCTTCCTGCTGATCCTGATCTATGCGGTGTTCGTGTACGGGCTCCTGGCGATCCTGGTCTGGGTGTTCAGCCGGCTCGCCGGCCAGCTGCGCTCCTCGCTCGGCCTGCTCGCGAAGGCGGTCCCGCTGCTCGCGATCTTCGCCCTGCTCTCGTTCACGACGGAGGAGATGTGGGACATGTTCGGGAAGATGGCCGTCTTCGACTACGTGGTCGTGATCGGCCTCTTCGTCGTGCTCGGCTCCGCCTTCCTGCTGGTGCGGGTCCCGCGCGAGGCGCGCACGCTCGAGGTCGAGGTCGGGGAGGGCCCGCCGCTGAGCCGCGCGCAGCGGGTCAACGTCGGCCTCGTGCTGTTCGTCAGCCAGGCGACCCAGGTGCTGATCGTCAGCATCACGGTCGGCCTGTTCTTCGTCGTCTTCGGTTTGTTCGCGGTCGACACGGACTTGCGGATCGAGTGGATGGACATCCCGGGCGACACGCTGCTCAGCTTCTCGCTGGGGGGCCAGGACTTCCAGCTCACGGCCGAGCTGCTCCGGGTCGCCGGGGGGCTCGCCGCCTTCTCCGGCTTCTACTTCGCGGTTGCGATGCTGACCGACTCGACCTACCGCGAGGAGTTCTTGACCGAGCTCACCGATGAGATGCGGACCAGCTTCCGCGACCGCCGCGAGTACCTGCGGCTGCGAGGCTCGGCCGCCGCATGATCCTCGACGGCTACCGCCACCGCCCCGGCAACCACTGCGGCTCGACCGCGCTTCGCAACCTGTTCGCCTTCGACGGCATCGAGATCTCCGAGGAGATGGCGCTCGGGCTCGGCGCCGGGGTCTGCTTCTACTACCTGCACCTCGACGGCCGGTCGCCGTCGCGGTTCACCAATGGTCGCGTCGGCCGGCTCGAGGAGCAGTTCCTCGAGCTCACCCGGGCCGGGCTGCGGCTCGACACCTTCGACTCGCGCGAGGAATCGTGGGACGCTGCCCGCCAGGCGGTGGACGACGGGCGCCCGGCGCTGCTGCTCACGGACCTCTTCTACCTCGACCACTACGGCAACTCGGCCCACTTCCCCGGCCATGCAGTCGTGCTCGCCGGCTACGACGACGAGGTCGCCTACCTGTCCGACACTGGCTTCGAGGAGCTGCAGACGACCCGGCTCGAGCACCTCGCCCAGGCGCGTCACGGCACCCACCCGGTGTTCCCGCTCGACGGTCAGATGGTCACGGTGGCCGACCCAGCCGCGCTCACCGACCCGCGCGCCGCCGCGCCGGCGGCGATCGCCCGCAACGCCGCGCAGATGCTCGAGCCGCCGATGGGCGAGTATGAAGGCCTGCCGGCGCTGCGCCGCTTCGCCGCCGAGGTTGGCGGATGGCCGGGAGAGCTCGAGGACTGGCAGTGGTCGGCGCGCTTCTGCTACCAGGTGATCGAGCGCCGCGGCACCGGCGGCGGCAACTTCCGGCTCATGTACTCGCGCTTCCTCGCCGAGGTCGGGCGCGACGAGGCGGCCCTCGCGGGCGACGCCGCGGCCGAGTGGACCGAGCTCGCGGCGGCCCTGCTCGCGGCGAGCGAGTCCGAGGCTGCCGACGCCGGCGAGTGGGAGCGGATTGGCGAGCTCGCGGAGGCGGTGCTCGCGACCGAGGAGCGCCTGTGGCCGGCGCTCGCTCGGGCTAGCTGACGGGCGGATCAGCCCAAAAGCCGCAGGACCGCGCGCTCGATCCGCTCGCGGTCGACGAACTCGCCCGGGTCGGTGCCGGCGACCATCCGCTTCAGCGAGCCCCGGATCGTCTCGCCGCCCTCGTAGCGGTCGAAGACGCGCGGGTCGATGTAGGCCTTGCGGCACACGGCTGGTGTGTTCGAGAGGTAGGTGGCCACCCGCTTCGTCGCCGCGGCCGCGGCTCGCGAGCGCGCCGTCTTCGTCGTCGCCTCGCTGCCGTTGGCGGCGAGCTCGACCGCGGCGAGCACGGTGGCGTTCCAGGTCCGGAAGTCCTTGGCGCTGTGGTCGCCTCCTGTCACCTGCTTCAGGTACTCGTTGATCTCGGCCGCCTTGACGTCGGCCCAGGCGCTGCGCCCGCTGCGGTAGGCGAGCAGCTCGTAGCCGCCACCGTCGCGCTCCTTCAGCGCCTTGATCGTCGGGACGACCACCGGATCGGCGATCTCTTGGTTGTGGTCGAGCGAGCCCTTGGCCTTGTACTTGAAGCTGGCGACACCCGCGCGCACCTCGACGTGCTTGCGCCGCAGAGGTCGCGAGCCCGAACGTCTCGTTCTCCTCCGCGTAGCGCTCGCTGCCGATCCGAAAGAAGCCGAGATCGAGCAACTGCACCGCGCAGGCGAGCACGCGCTCCCGCGCCAGGCCGCGCCTCGAGAGGTCGGCCTTCGTCAGCTCGCGCATCTTCGGCAGGGACTTCGCGAACCGCTCCATCTCGCCGAACTTCTCGCGGTCCCGCGCCTCGCGCCAGTACGGGTGGTAGAGGTACTGCTTGCGGCCGGCGGCGTCGATCCCGGTCGCCTGGATGTGGCCGTTCGGGTGCGGGCAGATCCACACCTCCTTCCACGCCGGCGGGATCGCGAGCTCGTTGATGCGGTCGATCACCTCGCGGTCCGTGATCGTCGTCCCGTCGACTTCCTCGTAGCTGAAGCCGCGCCCGCGACCGACCCTGCGGATGCCGGATGAGGAGCAATCGACTCTTCGCAGGCGCGCCATCGCCGGGACTTCTACCCTGTGCAGGTGGGCCGAACACTGCTGCACGGGGGCGATGCACTGATCGGCGACCCGGGCGACGGTCGGGTCGAGACCGCCGAGGCGATGAATCGATGGCGCTGATCGACCTGAGCGCCCCGATCGAGCCGAGCCCGCAGGAGGTGCCTGAGCCGCTGCGGGTCGACGTGCGTTACGACGACCACGCCGCCGGGGCGGCGCAGATCGAGGCGCTCTTCGGCGTTCCCGCGCGGCTGCTGCGCGACGGCGAGGGCTGGGCGACCGAGGAGTTCACCCGCTTCGGCACCCACAGCTCGACCCACGTCGATGCCCCCTGGCACTACAACTCGACGATCCGCGGGGAGCCTGCGCAGACGATCGACAAGCTGCCGCTCGAGTGGTTCTTCGCCGATGCGGTGAAGCTGACGATGACCGGACGCGCCGACGGCCAGGTGATCGGCGCCGCCGAGGTCGAGGCCGAGCTGGAGCGGATCGGCCACGAGCTCCAGCCGCTCGACATCGTCCTGGTCCACACCGGCTGCGACGCCTTCTACGGGCAGCTCGACTACATCGCCCGCGGCCCGGGCGTCAGCGCCGAGGCGACCGCGTGGCTTTACGAGCGCGGTGTCCGGGTGATGGGGATCGACGCCTGGGGCTGGGACCGCCCGCTGCACCTGCAGGCCGCCGACGCGATCGAGGCCGACCAGGCCGGGATCTTCTGGGAGGCCCACCAGGTCGACCTCGCCTACTCGCAGA
Source organism: uncultured Solirubrobacterales bacterium (assembly GCA_963828755.1). Lineage (GTDB taxonomy): Bacteria > Actinomycetota > Thermoleophilia > Solirubrobacterales > 70-9 > WHSW01. Next base: position 33,216 of record CAWHFY010000008.1, read on the forward strand.
TCGAGCGACTCGTCAACCTCGGCGAGCTCCCCGACACCGGCTTTCGGGTCGCCTGCTTCCCGCTGCGCCTCGCCGGCGCCAGCGGCGCCCCGGCGCGCGTCGTCGCGATCGTCGACTGAAAGCGCTCGCTCGCCTCAGCGCGGCGTCAGCCGGGCGAAGTAGCCGAGCCACGGGCCGCTGCGCTCCTGGAGCCGCAGCCCCGCGCCCTCGGCGCGGCGCTCGAGCGCACCGGGCGCGGTGAAGTGCGGGTCGCCGAACAGCTCGCCGACCACCAGCCGGCCATCAGGTTTGAGGACGCGGGCGATCTCGCGCAGGGCGGCGTCCTGATCGGGGATCTCGCCGAGCACCGTGATCAGCACGACCGCGTCGAACGAGTCGTCCGGGTGGGGTAGCGCGGTGGCGTCGCCACGGGTCGCGACCAGGTTGGTGAGCGCGCGCTCGCGGGCGCGTTCCATGGTGTGGTCGAGGAACTCCTGCTGCAGGTCGAAGAGCTCGAGCTCACCGTCGTCGCCGAGCCAGCCGGCGAGGTCGAGCGAGTAGTAGCCGGTTCCCGGTCCAATCTCGAGCACGCGCTCGCCGGGACTCGGACTGAGCGTCTCGCGGAGCCGCTCGCGGGTGATCAGCGGGTGCGGGGCCTCGACCCAGAAGCGCTGCCCGTACGGGCAGGCGGACGGGTTCTTGCGCCACCACAGGGCGCCGGCGAGGACCGCCAGCCCGAGCGCGGCCACGAGCCGTCGGGAAGTCACTCCCCGAAGGTAGCAAATACCCCCTAGGGGTACTTAGCTCGAGAACCCGATCGAGTGCTCAGAGTCGTCGATGCGGATGAAGACGACCGTCGCCAGGTTGAGCGCCACGGTGCCCTCCTGGGTCCGCATGTCGAACCAGCCCTTGCCGGTCTCGACCTGCTTGCGCAGCTCGGCGAGCTCGCCCTCGGCGAGCTTGACCGAGAGCACCTGCCCGATCCCGAATCCGATCTCGACTCTTGTCTGCTCTTCAGCCATCGCTGTTCAGTGTCCCTCCGCGGGTTCGACGATCTCGGTCAGCACGGAGCCCGTCGCTCGCGGGTGCACGAAGGCGACGCGGCTGTTGCGGATGCCGACCCTGGGCGTGGAGTCGATCAGCTCGATCCCCTGCTCGCGCAGGTCTGCGAGGGTCGCGTCGATGTCGTCGACGCGATAGGCGACGTGGTGCAGCCCCGGGCCCTTGCGGTCCAGGAACTTGCCGACCGGGGTCTCCGGCCCGAGCGGCCGCAGCAGCTCGACGTGGCAATCGCCGACGTCGAGCAGGACCGCCTCCACCCCCTGCGTCGTCGACCGTCTCGCGGTGCGCGACCGGCATCCCGAAGCTGCCCTCGTAGAGGGCGAGCGCCGCGTCGAGGTCGTCGACGGCGACGCCGATGTGATCGATCAGCCCGAACATCCGGGCGCGGAGACTACTCGGAGAGCTCAGGCGGTTCCGGCGGCGGCTCGGTGACCAACGCCTCCGCGGGAGTTCCCGCGGCGGGCGCGTAGGCCGGCGACGGCGGCTCGATCCGATCGCGGGTCCCGCCCATCAGCGTGAGGATCTGCTCGCGCTCGATGACCTCCTGGCTCAACAGGACCTCGGCGATCTCGTCGAGCAGGTCGCGGTGGTCGGTGAGCAGCTCGGTGGCGCCGCGATAGGCCTCCTCGGCGATCGCCTGCACCTCCTCGTCGCGCGTCTGGCGCAGGGCCTCGGAGACCGTGTGGTCGTCGCCGGGGACCTGGTGGGAGCGGATCGAGGTCCCCATCCCGTACTCGTGCACCATCGAGCGGGCGATCCCGGTCACGCGGCTGAGGTCGTCGGCGGCGCCGGTCGTGACGCGGCCGAAGGTGATCTGCTCGGACACGCGCCCGGCGAGCAGCACCTTCATGTAGTCGAGCAGCTCCTGGCGCGACTTCAGGTAGCGGTCCTCCTGGGGGAGGTTCAGCGTGTAGCCGAGCGCCTTGCCGCGCGGCACGATCGAGACCTTCTGCACTTTGTCCACGCTCGGCAGCAGCTCGGAGACGAGCGCGTGGCCGGCCTCGTGCCAGGCGACCACTCGCTTCTCGTGAGCGGTGATGACCTTCCGCGACTGCAGGCCCGCGACGACGCGCTCGAACGCGTCCTCGAAGTCCGACTGGGCGATGAACTCGCGCTTGTTGCGCCCCGCGAGGATCGCCGCCTCATTGGCGAGGTTGGCGAGGTCGGCGCCGGTGAGCCCGGCCGCGTGGCGTGCGACCCGCTCGAGCTCGACGTCCTGGGCGAGCGGCTTGCCGCGGGTGTGGACGCCGAGGATCTGAATGCGGCCATTGAGGTCCGGTGGCGGCACGAACACCTGACGGTCGAAGCGGCCCGGGCGCAGCAGCGCCTTGTCGAGCTTCTCGAGCAGGTTCGAGGCCGCCATCACGATGACGCTGTCGCGGGCGTCGAAGCCATCCATCTCGACCAGTAGCTGATTCAGAGGTCTGATCGCGCTCGCCCGAGATGTCGGAGCCGCGATGGGCGCCGACCGCGTCGAGCTCGTCGATGAAGATGATCGCGGGGGCGCTGTCGCGCGCCTCCTTGAACAGGCGCCGGATCCGCGCGGCGCCCAGGCCGGCGAACATCTCGATGAACGAGGAGGCCGACTGGCTGAAGAACTGCGCCCCGGACTCGTGGGCGACCGCCTTCGCCAGCAGGGTCTTGCCGGTTCCCGGCGGCCCGTGCAGAAGGATCCCCTTCGGCACCGTGGCCCCGAGCTGCTTGAAGCGCTTCGGGTCGGTGAGGAAGTCGACGACCTCGCGAAGCTCGGCCTTGGTCTCGTCCACGCCGGCGACGTCGGCCCAGGTGACGGCGCTCTTCGACTTCGGGCTGATCTCCTGCGGCTTGGTCCGCGGCATCAGCTTCAGCATCCGCCACATGAAGTAGATGAGCACGCAAGAACAGCAGGATCGGCGCCCAGGGGATGAGGAAGTTGGAGAGGAACTCCTGGTAGTTGTCGATCCCTAGAAAGGCCAATGCGCTCGTCATCGCGAAAGGGGGCCTCATGGCCCCCGTCAGACGGTATCGGCAGCCGGGCGCTCCAACCGTAGGATTTCGTTCAAGGCCGCAACGCCGACCTCGAGTTGCTCAGGGCTCGGCTCACGAGTCGAGACCAGCCGCTGGATCTCATAGCCCGGCCCGTGGACCGCGCGTCCGACCGCCGAGTCGGGATGGCGCTCGGCGAACACGAACAGCTCGACGGCGCCGCCGACCCCGGCGAGCGCTGCGATCCCGCGCGCCAGCGGCCCCGGCTCGTCGATGTAGCGCTCGGTCAGCACCTGGCCTGCGATCGAGAGGGCGAGCATCGGGCCGATCAGGTTCGAGCCGCAGCGCTCGTGCTCCTTGGGCACTTCCTCGGGGTCGCGGTCCTGCTCGTAGCCGCCGATCGCCTTGTGCTCGACTGCGTGATAGGAGGCGAGCGCTGGGTCCCGCAAGGCGGCGAGCGCCGGCAGCGCCCCGATCAGGGCGATCGCGAGCTCGCGCCCTACGGTCGCCGGGCCGCGGCGTCGCAGCAGGTTCGAGCCGACCACGCTGGCGGCGGCGACCGCGATCACCGACGGGTCCTCGAACGGCAGTCGCGCCGAGCGCAGCCGCAGCCGCGCGAGCGGCAGCACCGCCATCGCCTCGGCGAGGCGCAGCGGGCCGCGGACCAGCGGGGTCGAGGCGAGCCGGCCGCGGGCGAGGGTCGGCTTCGGTCCGGAGGCGACCTCGATCGAGCCGTCGCCGGCGCGAGCGGCGACCGCCCACGAGCTCGGTCCATGGATCAGCAGGCCGTTGCGAAGCGCCATCCCACCGAGGCGCAGGCGCTCGGGCTTGGCCTCGGGGGTGGGGTCTGCTCCGATCCGGAGGCACCGCTCGCCGACGAGCCGTTGGTGCTCGCGCCGCTCATCGTCGCGGCCTCAACGGCGGCCGGGCTCGGCTTCGTCCTGTCGGACTCCGCCTCACTGGAGGACCCGGCGGCAGAGGTCGGCGTAGAAGGTCGCCGCCATCTCGACGTCGGCGACCGCGGCGCGCTCGTCGGCGCCGTGGATCAGGGGGGCCGCCTCGAACAGGCCGAGCTTGCGCTGCGGGCAGAAGCCGTAGACGGTGGCGGAGCCGAACGCCTTGCGGAACCAGTGGCTGTCGCTGAACCCCGCCATCACGATCGGGACCAGGGTCGCCTCGGGGTCGAGCTCGGCGAGCGACGCGCCGATCGCGTCGGCGAGCGGGGAGCTCGTCGGCGAGCTGTTGCCGGTGACCCGCTCGGTGAACTCGAGCTCGTAGTTGCCCGCGATCGGGCCAAGCAGCCCCTCGAGCCGCCGTCGCACCTCGGCCTCGCCGCCGCCCGGGGGCACCCGGCAATCGATCAGCACCTCGGCCAGCGACGGGATCACGTTCTCCTTGCGCGAGCCATGCGCCTTTGTGGGGACCATCGTCACCCGCAGCATCGGCTCGGCGATGAACGCGGTCAGCTGCGGCGAGAGCGCGCGCAGGCGCTCGACCGCCGCCTCGAGCTCGACGCCCTCGGCGCCGTCGAGGTCTTCGCCGAGCACGGTCTCGAGGAAGGCGATCCCGGCCGGGGTCGGCTCCAGCGGCGGCTGCTCATTGAACCTGCCCAGCGCCGGGCCGAGCTTCAGCAGCGCGTTGTCACCGAGCGCCGGCACGGAGGCGTGCCCGGCGACGCCGCGGGCGCGAAGGTAGAAGCGATTGACGCCCTTCTCGCCGACGCAGAGGGTGTAGAAGCGCCGGCCGTTGAGCTCGAACGCCGCCCCGCCGCCCTCGTTGACGACCAGGTCGCTGCGAACCGCGTCGGGCCGCTCGGCACACAGCCACTGGGCCCCGAGCGCGGCGCCCATCTCCTCGTCGGCGGTGATCACCAGCTTCAGCGCCCCGGAGGCCGGGCGCCAGCCGGACTTGGCGAGCGCGATCGCGGCCGCAGCCTCGGCGGCGACCTGGCCCTTCATATCCTGCGCGCCGCGGCCGCGCACCTCGCCGTCGACAACGTCACCCGACCACGGGCTGAAGGTCCACTCGTCGGCGTCGGCGGGGACCGTGTCGACGTGGCCCAGCAGGCAGAGCGTGTCGCCGTCGGCCTCGCCCGCGAGGTCGGCGACCAGGTTCGGGCGCCCGGGCTCGGCCTCGAGCAGCTGGACCTCGAAGCCGGCGTCGCGCAGGTGTTCGGCGAGCGGCTCTTGCACGCGGTCCTCGTTGCCGGGCGGGTTGACCGTGTCGGCGCGGATCAGCTCTGCGAGCAGATCAATCGCCTCGGTTCCGAGCGCGTCCGGCGCGACCGCCGTCTCCTCGCCCATCGGCCCAGGTTACCGGCGCCCGCCCGGCCATACTGGGCGCGTGAGCGATCGCCTCTTCGACACCGCCGACGACCCCGGCCGCCGGGCGCGCACCGCGGTCCCGGCGGCCGAGGCGCCGCTGGCGGTGCGGATGCGCCCGCGCTCGCTCGACGAGCTGATCGGTCAGACCCATCTGCTCGGCCAGGGCTCGACCCTGCGGACCGCGATCGAGACGGGCGAGCCGCATTCGATGATCCTCTACGGACCGCCCGGCGCCGGCAAGACGACGCTCGCGCGGATCGTGGCGGGGGCCGCGCGCGGCGCCTTCGAGGAGGAGTCGGCGGTCAACGCCGGCCGCGCTGAGGTCCGGGCCATGATCGCCCGCGCCGAGGAGCGGCGGCGGGCCACCGGTCAGCCGACGATCTTCTTCCTCGACGAGATCCACCGCTTCAACAAGGCCCAGCAGGACGCGCTGCTGCCCGCGGTCGAGGAGGGCCTCGTCACCCTGGTCGGGGCGACGACCGAGAACCCCTATTTCGAGGTCAACTCCGCGCTGCTCTCCCGCAGCCAGATCTACGAGCTCCGCGGCCTTGAGGCGGAGCAGGTGCGCGAGCTGCTCGAGCGGGCGCTGGCCGACCCGGAGCGCGGGATCGCCGAACCGCCGGTGATCGACGACGCGGCGCTCGACCTGCTCGCCGAGCGGGCCGGCGGCGATGCGCGCACCGCGCTCGGGGCGCTCGAGCGGGCGGTCGAGACCGCGCGCGCCTCCGGCGCCCCGATCGACCTCGGCGCGGCCGAGGACGCGCTGCAGCGCAAGGCGGTCACCTTCGACAAGCAGGGCGACCGCCACTACGACTACGCCTCCGCGCTGATCAAGTCGATGCGGGGCTCCGACCCCGACGCCGCGGTCTACTACCTCGCCGCGATGCTCGAGGGCGGTGAGGATCCGCGCTTCATCGCCCGCCGGATGGTGATCCTCGCCTCCGAGGACATCGGCAACGCCGACCCGAACGCGCTCTCCGTCGCCACCGGCGCCGCTCTCGCGGTCGATCGGGTCGGGCTGCCCGAGTGCGCGCTCAACCTCGCGCAGGCCGCCGCCTACCTCGCGCTGGCGCCGAAGTCGAACGCGTCGACGATCGCGATCTCGCGGGCGATGGCCGAGATCCGCGAGCACGGCGCGAAGTTGCCGCCCGACTACCTGCGCGACGCGCACTATCCCGGCGCGAAGGCGCTCGGCCGCGGCCAGGGCTACAGGTACGCGCACGACGAGCCGGGCGGAATCTCCGACCAGCCGCTGTTGCCGCCCGAGGTGCAGGGCGAGCGCTTCTACGAGCCGACCGACCGCGGGCTCGAGGCCGAGCTCGCGGAGCGCCTCGACGCCGCCAGGCGGCGTCGAGGCCAATGAAGGTCAGCGGCCGCCACCGGTAGTCGGCGAACGGCTCGGCCCGCTCGCGACGGAGGGCCGGTGACGGCCGCACAAGTCCCAATACCCAGGCACGACGCGCTGACACCGTGCGACCGCCGCGCCGCTAGAGTCGCGACCGATGGGCACGCTCGAGTCCTTCAACCCGGCGACCGGCGAGCTCGTCGGTTCGGTCGAGACGATCACCCCGGACGAGGTCCAAGGGGTGGTCGACGACGTCGCCTCGTTGCAGCCGTTCTGGGCGCAGCTCTCGCTCGCCGACCGGGCCCGCTACATGCGCCGGGCCGCCGACGTCCTGGTGGCCGACATGGAGGAGGTCGCCGACCTGCTCACCCGCGAGCAGGGCAAGCCGATCACCGAGAGCTACGCGATGGAGCTGATCCCGACGATCGACGCACTGCGCTGGTGTGCGGACGCCGGCCAGAAGATCCTCGCCGACGAGAAGATCCGCTACCCGCAGGCCGTCCTCAAGACCAAGCGCAGCTTCTTCAGCTACGAGCCGCTCGGCGTCGTCGGCGTGATCGCCCCCTGGAACTACCCGTGGTCGATCCCGTTCGGCGAGGTCGCGATCGCGCTGATGTGCGGCAACGGCGTCGTCCTCAAGCCGGCGAGCCTGACGCCGCTGCTCGGCGAGCGGATCCAGCGCGTCTTCGACGACGCCGGATTCCCGGAGGGGCTGGTCCGCACCGTCCACGGTGGCGGCCAGATCGGCCAGGCGCTGTGCGAGGCTTCGACCGCGAAGATCTTCTTCACCGGCTCCGTCGAGGTCGGGCGCAAGGTCGGCGAGATCTGCGCCCAGCGGATGAAGGGCAGCGTGCTCGAGCTCGGCGGCAAGGACCCGCAGATCGTCTGCGCGGACGCCGACCTCGCCAACGCCGTCTCGGGCTGTGTGTGGGGCGGGTTCGCGAACGCGGGCCAGACCTGCTCGGGGATCGAGCGCACCTACGTGGTCGAGTCGGTCGCCGACGCCTTCTTCGACGGGGTCCGACGCGAGACGGAGCGGCTCACGGTCGGCGACCCACTCGCCTGGGAGACCGAGATCGGGCCGATGGTCTCCGCCGCGCAGGCCGACCTGGTCACCGAGCTCGTCGACGACGCGCTCGGTGGCGGCGCCGACCGGCTCACCGGCGGCCCGGCCGAGGTTCCCGGCTACGACGGCCGGTTCATCGCGCCGACCGTGCTCGCCGGAGTCACCGACGAGATGCGGATCATGCGCGAGGAGATCTTCGGCCCGGTCGTGCCGGTGATCGTCGTCGCCGACGAGGCCGAGGCCGTCGAGCGCGCCAACGACTCGAACTTCGGCCTCGGGGCATCGATCTGGACGAGCGACCGCGCCAAGGGCGAGCGGATCGCCCGGCGGATCGAGTCGGGGATGGTCTGGATCAACGATCACTCCTACTCGCACGGCGCGTTGCAGTGCTCGTGGGGCGGGGTCAAGGACTCCGGCCTCGGCCGCTCCCACTCCAAGTTCGGCTTCTACGAATGCGTGAACATCAAGCACGTCGCCTGGGAGCCGGGCGTCACCCGCGACTTCTGGTGGCAGCCGTACGACAGCGACCTCGGGGCGGCGCTGCGTTCCTCGGCGCGGATCCTCTACGGGCGCGGAGCGACCCGGGCGAAGGGCCTGCGTGAAGGGCTCGGTCCACTCGCCCGGGTCAGTGCGAAAATGCTGCGCAAGGGCCGCTAGACGGCGACCGGGTCCGGGCGCACGATCACGGTGTCGGCCACCCCGACGATCTCGTCGGCCGGCATCCCGACCCGCTTGGCGTGCTCGCGGATCTTCTTTGGGCTCGACGCCTCGTAGATGCAGACGGTGCCGAGGGCGCCGTCGCTCTCCTCGACGACGTAGGAGCGGATCCAGCGGATGTCGCTCGACATCTCGCCGTCGCCGACCTGCATGGACCGCTCCGCGGCCGCCTGCAGCTCCTCCGGTGTCTTCCAGCCGTTGTTACGGCGGATCACGTACAAGTCCATGCGGGCCTCCTGAATGGGAAATGCGGGCCCGCTCGCGGCGCGCCCCTTGCCCTGACCTACGGCGCTCCCCGAGGCCGGGATTGCGCGCGCCTCCGAGGGTGCGCTAGCTCACACTCTCGGGTCGTTGCTAAGCGTCGGGGAGCTCGGCGAGCAGCTGCTTGGCCCGTGCGGAGACCTCGTGGTCGACCTGGACCTCGTACTTCTCGGCCTGCATCGAGCGCACCGAGGCGAAGTCGCGCCGGCCGCCCTGCATCGCCTGGCCGACGGCGCCGAAGGTCGCGCCGAAGATGACCCCGGCGACGAGGCCGTAGAGGACCACGCCCAGGAAGTCCGGTCCGTTGAAGAAGAGCCCGAACAGGAGGCCGAACAGCAGCCCGATCATCGCACCCTGCGAGGCGCCGACGAGGGCGGCGCGGCCGGTCGTCATCCGTCCTGCGATCTGCTCCACGGTCTTCAGCCCGGTGCCGACGATCGCGGCGCGCTCGACCGGAAAGCCCTGGTCAGAGAGGTGGTCGACCGCCCGCTCGGCGGCGGGATAGTCGCCGTAGGTGGCCACGGTGGTCTTCGGTGTGGTCGCTGACGCCTCGATCGCAAGCGACAGTGTCGCACGGCGCGCCCGCGCGGCGTTGGGCGATATTTGTCCGATGCAAGCAGCGCTCGCCCTGCGCGATCTGAGGCGCGACTACAACCAGCGCCCGGTGCTGCGCGAGGTCTCGATCGAACTCGAGGCCGGGCGCACGCTGGTCGTGATCGGCCCGAACGGGGCCGGCAAGAGCACCCTGCTCCGCATCGTCGCCACCCTGCTCCGCCCGACCGCGGGCGAGCTCGAGGTGCTCGGCGCGACGCTCCCGCGCGAGGCCTGGCGGGCGCGGGGCAAGATCGGGTACCTCGGCCACTCGCCGCTGCTCTACCGCGAGCTCAGCGTCGCCGAGAACCTCGAGTTCAACGCGCGCCTGCACGGGATCCCCGAGCCGCGCAAGCGGATCGACGAGCTCCTCGGCCGCGCCGGGATCGGCCACCGGGCGACCGAGAAGGTTCGCAACCTGTCCGCCGGGCTGCTGCAGCGGGCCTCGATCTGCCGCGCCCTGCTGCACGCGCCGCCGCTGCTCGTCCTCGACGAGCCGCGCTCGCACCTCGACCTCGGCGCGGTCTCGGTGGTCGAAGAGCTGCTCGGCCCCGAGCCCGGCCGCACCAGGGTGATCGTCACCCACGAGATCGACTCCGGGCTCGCCGCGGCCGACGCGCTGCTCGCCCTGCGCGCCGACGGCTCAGTTGCCTACTCCGGCGCCGGCGCCGAGCTCGACCTGGCCGACGCGCGGGCGATCGTCGAGGGGCGCGCGTGAGGGCCTACCGCGCCCTGCTCGCCAAGGACGTGCGCACCGAGCTGCGCACCCTCGAGTCCGTGCCGGCGATGGCGCTGTTCAGCGTCACCACGTTCGTCCTCTTTCGTTTCGGCCTCGACCGCGAGCGGCTCGAGGGCAGCCTCGCCGCGGGCGTGCTGCTGGCGACGATCCTGTTCGCGGCGATCCTCGCGATCAACCGCGTCTTCGTCAGCGAGCGCGAGCAGGGCGGCTTCGACGTGATCCGCCTCGCCCCGGTCGACGCGACCGCGCTCTACGCGGCGAAGGTCTCGATCCTGATCATCTATCTGGTGGCCTTCGAGGTGATCGCCGTTCCGACGTTCGCGATCTTCTTCCTCGACGACGCCGGCGGGCTGGTGCCGCTCGCCGGGGTGCTGGTGCTCGCCGACCTCGGGTTGGCGGCGATCGGTGCGTTGGTCTCCTCGATCGCGGTCAACTCGCGCGCCCGCGACCTGATCGCGCCGCTGCTACTGCTGCCGCTGCTGGTGCCGGTGATGATCGGCGCGGCCGGCGCGGCCGACCCGCTGCTCGCCGCCGGCGGGCCGTCCTACGACGGCTTCGGCAAGTGGGTGGCGGTGCTCGCTCTCTACGATGTTGTCTTCTGTCTCGTCGGCTATGCGGTCTACGAGTTCTTGCTCGAGGACTGAGCCACGAACCCCTCAATCGGATGAGCTTTCGCGCCCCCAGAATCCTTCCCGTCCTGACCGTGCTCGTGCTCACGGCGGGGTTTGCGATGGTCTTCCTCTGGACCCCCAACGACGCCGACCAGGGGTTCATCCAGAAGATCTTCTATCTGCACGTGCCGCTCGCGAGCGTCGCCCTGATCGGGTTCATGGTGGCCGCGGTGCACGCGATCCTGCACCTGCGCTCTGGCCTGTCGAAGTGGGACGTGCGGGCCTACGTCTCGATCCACATCTCGGTCATCTTCGGCGTCGGCGCGCTGATCACCGGGGCGATTTGGGCGAAGGCTTCGTGGGGTCACTGGTGGGTCTGGGACGAGCCGACCCTGGTCAGCTTCCTGATCGTCTTCCTCCTGTACTGCACGTACTACCCGCTCCGCTACGCGATCGAGGACCGCGAGCGCCAAGCCCGCTACGCCTCGGTGTTCGCGATCATGGCCGGTGCCTTCGTGCCGCTCAACTTCCTCGCGGTGCGCCTTGCCCAGACGCTGATCCACCCGCGCGTGTTCGCGACCAGCGACGGCGGCCTGCCGCCCAAGATGATGGTCACGTTCCTGATCTGTTTCGCGGGCATGGCGTTGCTCTGGGAGACGCTGGTGCGGTTCGAGCTCGCCGCAAAGTCGTCCCGCGCGAAGCTGGGCCGCCTGCGACGCGCGCTCGAGGGCGACGACGCGTCGCCGGCGCCGAGCTCGCGGATCGCGCCGATGCCGCGCGAGGCGGCGCAGGGCTGATGCCGGCGCTCCCGCTCGACGAGGCCGGCAAGTACGTCGCTGGCGCCTACGTCGTCTTCCTCGCCCTGCTCTTGATCTACGTCGCGATCATGTCGATCCGCCTGGGCCGCATCGACCGCGAGCTCGCCGAGCTCGCTTCGCTCGCTGAGCAAAGGCGCGACACGTCCTCCGCTTCGCGTCCGGGCGTGTCGCGGTCGGCCGAGGGACGCCGCGCGGAGGAGAGCGCCCATGTCTGAACTGCTCGCGCTGGGCGTCTCCCACAAGACCGCACCGCTGGAGCTCCGTGAGCGAATGGCGCTGACCGAGGGGCGCGCGGTCGGGATTCTCAACGACCTGGTCGAGCGCCCGGAGGTGCTCGAGGCGGCGGCGATCTCGACCTGCAACCGCACCGAGCTGTACCTGTACGCGTCGGACGCGGTCGGCGCCGAGGCGGCGGCGCTCGGGCTGCTCTCGCGCGAGGCCGAGACCCAGCCGACCGAGCTCGTCGCCCACCTCTACTCGGTGCGCGGCACCGATGCCGCCGACCATCTGCTGCGCGTCTCGGCCGGGCTCGACTCGATGATCATCGGCGAGACCGAGATCCAGGGCCAGGTCAAGCGCGCCTACGAGCTGGCCCTGGTCGAGGGCGCCACCGGGCCGGTACTCAACCGGCTCTTTCGCGCCGCGCTCGCCGCGGGCAAGCGCGCCCGCGCCGAGACCGGGATCTCGGAGCGCTCGATGTCGATCCCGTCGGTCGCGGTGGAGCTGGCCCGCCGCACGCTCGGCGAGCTCGACGACCGCCGCGTGCTCGTCGTCGGCGCCGGCGAAACGGCCGAGCTGACCGCTCGGGCACTGGCGACCAAGGGCGTCGAGGCGATCTTCATCGCCAACCGCCACTACGACCGCGCGATCGGTCTCGCCGAGCGCTTCGGCGGCCACGCGGTCCGCTTCGAGGACCTGCCCGAGGAGCTCACCGACGCCGACATCGTCGTCACCTCGACCAGCTCGCCGCACCACGTGATCGAGCGCGAGGCGCTCGCCGAGGTGATGAGCGACCGCGACGGGCGCCCGCTCTTGCTGATCGACCTCGCCGTCCCGCGCGATATTCACCCGACCTGCCGCGACCTCCCCGGGGTCAGCCTCTACGACATGGATGACCTGCAGTCGCTGGTCGAGCGCAACGTCTCCAGCCGCGCAGCGGAAGCGCACCAGGCCGAGCGCATCCTGCGGTCGGAGCTGGGCCGTTTCGACGGCTGGCTCGCCGCGCAGGATGTGACCCCGACGATCGCCGCGCTGCGCGAGCGCGCCGACGAGGTGGTCGAGCGCGTCCTGGCTGAGAACGACGAGCGATGGGAGGGCCTCACCGACGCCGACCGCGCGCGCCTGCAGACCGCGGCCCGCGCGATCGCCTCGCGCCTGCTGCACGAGCCGACCCTTCGCCTGAAGCGCGACGCGGGCGAGCCCGACGCGTACAACCGGGTGACCGTGCTGCGCGACCTGTTCGGCCTCGATCCCGGCAGCGAGCCGCTCGAGTCGACGGCGACCGTCTCCGACCTGAACGAGCGGCGCGAGCGCCAGCGCGGCAACGGTCGGTGAGCGGGCTCCGGCTCGGGTCGCGCGGCAGCACCCTGGCGCTGATCCAGGCCGAGGCGGTGGCCGCGGCCCTCGGCGGCGCGGAGGTGGTCACTTTGCGCACCGCCGACGACGCGGTCGGCGACAAGGCCCGCTTCGTGCGCGGGGTCGAGCGCGCGATCATCGACGGTGCGGTCCAACTCGGGGTGCACTCCGCCAAGGACCTTCCCGGCGACCTGCCCGAGGGCCTGGCGTTGGTCGGCGTCCCCGGTCGGGAGGACCCCACCGACGCGTTCGTCGGTCGTGCCGGATCGCTCGGCGAGCTCGCCGAGGGCGCCCGGGTCGGGACCTCGAGCCTGCGCCGCGGCTCTCAGCTGCTCGCGCTGCGCCCCGACGTCGAGATCCTCGAGTTGCGCGGCAACGTGGACACCCGCCTCGCGAAGCTCGCCGAGGGCGGTTACGACGGGATCGTGCTGGCAAGCGCCGGGCTCGCCCGGCTCGGGCGCGCCGGCGAGGTTTCGTTCCGGTTCGGGCTCGACGAGATGACCCCGGCGGCCGGGCAGGGCTGCTTGGCCCTCGAGGCCCGGGCCGACGACCAGCCGACCGCCGCCGCGGCCGGCGGGATCACCGATCGCGCCGCGCTGGTCGAGCTGACCGCCGAGCGGGCCGCGGTGCGGGCCCTGGGCGCCGACTGCGAGACCCCGGTCGGGATCTGCGCTCGCGCCGCCGAGGGCGAGCTGGTCCTGCTCGGCTACGCGGGGCTCGCCGACGGCAGCGAGTGGGTTCGCGACCGGGTCGCCGGCGATCCCGACCAGCCTGCGGCGCTCGGCGAGTCGCTGGCCGAGCGGATGCTCGCCGCCGGGGCGGGCGAGATCCTCGCCCGCGCGAGCGGCTGAGCGGCGCCGGTTTGGGTGCCGCGGGCATCTGCCACAGTTGCGCGCGTGAGCGATTCGCGCCCTGCCCGCCCCGGCGTTGCCTACCTGGTGGGAGCCGGCCCCGGTGACCCGGGGCTGATGACCGCTCGCGCGCTGGAGCTGATCGCGAGCGCGGACGTGATCCTCTATGACCGCCTGATCCCCGATGGAGCGCTCGATGGCGCCCGCGCTGACGCCGAGCTCGTCTACGTCGGCAAGCGCCCCGGCTTCAACGCCATGGAGCAGGAGGAGACCGAGGCGCTGATGGCGGCGCGAGCGGGCGCCGGGCTCAGCGTCGTGCGGCTCAAGGGCGGCGACCCGTTCGTGTTCGGCCGCGGCGGCGAGGAGGCCGAAACGCTGCGCGACGCCGGGATCGAGTTCGAGGTCGTCCCCGGGGTCACGGCCGGCGTCGCCGCGCCCGCCTACGCGGGGATCCCGGTGACCCACCGAGACGACGCTTCCGCGGTCGCGTTTGTCACCGGCCACGAGGATCCCGAGAAGCCCGAGACGGCGCTCGACTGGGAAGCGCTCGCGAGCTTCCCGGGAACCCTGGTCCTGTACATGGGGGTCAGGAACCTGCCGCTGATCGCTGAGCGGCTCGCCGCCTCGGGACGCGACCCGTCCGAGCCCGCGGCCGCGGTCGAGCGCGGGACCCGGCCAGGCCAGCGCACCGTGGTCTCGACCCTCGCCGATTTGCCGGCGGCGGTCGCCGCGGCCGAGATCAAGGCGCCCGCGATCCTGCTGTTCGGCCCGGTGGCCGCGCGACGCGACCGGATCGCCTGGCTCGAGCGCCGCCCGCTACACGGCAAGCGGATCGTTGTCACCCGAGCACGCGCCCAGGCAAGCGGCCTCGCCGCGACGTTGCGCGAGCTCGGCGCCGAGGTCGTGCAGCTGCCGGCGATCCGGATCGAGCCGACCCTCGAGACCGATGAGGTCCGCGACGCGGTCGCCGACCTGCACACCTACGCGCTCGTCTGCCTGACCAGCCCGAATGGGGCTCGGCTGCTGTTCGAGGCGATGGCGGCCCAGGGCCGCGACGCCCGCGCGCTCGCCAACGCGGCCGTCGCCGCGATCGGCCCGGGGACGGCCGCGGCGCTCGCCGAGCACGGTGTGATCGCCGACATCGTGCCGGAGCGGTTCGTCGCCGAGGCGCTGATCGAGGCCCTGGCCGCCGTCGACGTGAACGGCCGGCCGGTGCTCGTCGCCCGCGCCGCCGAGGCACGCGACGTGCTGCCCGAGGCGCTCGCCGAGCGTGGCGGCCAGGTCGACGTCGTTGCGCTATACGAGACCCTCCGCGAGCCCGCCGAGCCGGCGGCGCTCGAGGCCGCGCAGACGGCCGACTACGTCACCTTCACGTCGTCGTCGACGGTCCGCAACCTGCTCGACGCCGCCGGCGACCGCTTCCCGAGCGCCGCCAAGGTGGTCTCGATCGGCCCGGTGACGAGCGCCACCGCGCGCGAGCTCGGGCTCGAGGTCGCGATCGAGGCCGAGCGCCACGACCCCTCGGGTGTGGTCGAGGCGCTGGTCGCCGACGCGGGCGGGACCGAGGAGTGAGGTCTGCGGTCGGGGGCCTCGATGCGACGCCTGCCCCGACGCCGAAAGTCGCCTGAGACACGCGAGGCGGGTCTCAGGCGACACTCGGGCGCCACGCCACGCCACGCTCGGCGGTTAAGTGCCGCAGCGCTCGCGGTACAGGCTGAGCTTGTAATCGACGAGCTCGAGGTTGTGCTGCAGCTCGTCGATCTTCGCGATCACCTCGGCGCGGTGGGCCTCGAGCAGCTCGAGGCGCTCGGCCTCGTTGCCCTCGCCCTCGCGAACGAGCTCGGCGTAGCGGCGGATCTTGCGGATCGGCATCCCGGTGGCGCGCAGGCGGGTGACGAGGACGACCCAGTCGACGTCGGCGGCGGAGTAGCGCCGGTGCCCGGAACCGTTGCGCCCCACCCCGTTGAGCAGACCGGCGCGCTCGTAGTAGCGGAGCGTGTGATTGGTGAGCCCGGTGCGCTCGGCGACGTCGGAAATAGTCAGCGCGTCCGGTGGGGCGATCGTGGCCACATCAGAAAGTTAGATGTTCGAGCGCGCTCGAAGTCAAGGATTCCTGAATCGCCTTGACTTAGAGCGCGCTCGAACTCCTAGCGTGGGTAGGGAGGGGATGAACGACGAAGGAGTTGCAATGGAGCGACGCACGCTTGGACACGGACTTGAGGTCTCGGCACTCGGCCTCGGATGCATGGGAATGTCGGCCTTCTACGGCTCGGCCGACGAGGACGAGGCGGTGGCCACGATCCAGCGCACCCTCGACCTCGGCATCGACTTCCTCGACACGGCCGAGATGTACGGGCCGTTCGAGAACGAGAAGCTGGTTGGCAAGGCGGTCGCCGGCAGGCGCGACGAGTACGTGATCGCGACCAAGTTCGGTGTGCGCCCGGAGCGCAACTCGGACGGCGAGTGGACGCGGGTCATCGACGGCTCGCCCGACAACGTGCGACGCTCGGTCGAGGGCTCGCTGGTGCGGCTCGGGACGGACCGGATCGACCTCTACTACCAGCACCGTATGGACCCGAACGTGCCGATCGAAGAGACCGTCGGCGCGCTTGGCGAGCTGGTCGAGGAGGGCAAGATCCTCCACATCGGCCTCAGTGAGGCGGCGCCGGAGCGGATCCGCAAGGCGCATGAGGCGCACCCGATCACCGCGGTGCAGACCGAGTACTCGCTGTGGACGCGCGACCTCGAGGCGGAGATCCTGCCGACCTTGCGCGAGCTCGGGATCGGCCTGGTCGCCTACTCGCCGCTTGGTCGCGGCTTTCTCTCCGGGCGCTTCAAGTCGCCCGAGGAGCTGGATCAGGACGACTTCCGCCGCCACGGCCCGCGCTTCACAGGCGACAACCTGGAGGCGAACCTGGGGCTCGCCGCGAAGGTTGAGGAGCTAGCGGACGAGAAGGGCGTGACGGCAGCTCAGCTGGCGCTCGCCTGGGTGCTCGCCCAGGGGGACGACATCATCCCGATCCCGGGCACGAAGCGGCGGGAGTACCTCGAGCAGAACGCCGACGCCACCGAGGTCGAGCTCACAAACGCCGACCTCGCCCGGATCGACGCCGAGCTGCCCGAGGCGGCCGGCGACCGCTACGACAAGGCGGGGATGACCGCGGTCAACATCTGAGCGCCGCCTCCGGCCCCGAGCTCGCGGACTAGATTCCGGCCGCAGTAGGCGCGGCCGATCACCTTCCTCTCCGACTACGGCACCGCGGATGAGTTCGCCGGCGTCTGTCGGGCCGTGATCGCGCGGATCGCGCCCGAGGCGACGGTCATCGACCTCAGCCATGGGATCGCGCGACACAGCGTCGGCCAGGGAGCGGCGGTGCTCGCCCACGCGCTTCAGTTCGCCCCGGCGGGAGTGCACCTGGCCGTGGTCGACCCGGGCGTCGGCACGGCGCGCCGCGCGGTGGCGGTCGAGGCCGCCGAGGAGGGCCGCCACCTCGTCGGGCCCGACAACGGGCTGCTGGCGCTGGCGCTCGAGCGGTTCGGAGGCCCGGTAGCCGCGGTCGACCTGGCCGAGTCGCCGGTACGGCTCGCGCCGGTCTCGGCGACGTTCCACGGGCGCGACCTGTTCGCACCGGTCGCCGCGCACCTGGCGCTCGGCGCCCCGCTCGAGTCGCTGGGCGCGGCAATCGAGCCGGCGACGCTTGCCGCGATCGAACGTGGCGAGCCGGCGATCGAGCCGGGGCTCAGCCTCGACGCCGAGGTCGGCCACGTCGATGCCTTCGGCAACCTGTCGCTGATCGCGACCGCGGCGGACGCCGACGACGCCGGGCTCGAGCCCGGGAAGGGCCTGCGGGTCCGCGGCCCGCGCCGCTCCGCGGAGGCTACCTACGCGCTGACCTTCGCCGATGCCGACCACGGCGACATGGTGCTGTTGGTCGACTCGGCCCGTTCGCTGTCGCTCGCGGTCAACCGCGGCGACGCCTCGCGGACGCTCGACCTGAGCGCCGGCGACCGGGTCACGCTGACCCGGCTGTGAGGGGACGTTGAGCTTCGGAGCACCGCACCTGCACCTGCGAGTCACCGACTCGACCAACGACCGTGCCCGCAAGCTCGCCGAGGACGGGGCACCGAGCGGCACCGTGGTCACCGCAAGCGAGCAGACCGCCGGGCGCGGGCGCCGTGGCCGGGTCTGGACCGCGCCGGCGGGCAAGGCGCTGCTGTACTCGGCGATCCTCAGCCCGCTCGAGCTCGAGCACGTGCTGCTGCCGCTCTCGGTCCCGGTCGCGGTCTGCGAGGCGATCGAGGCCGCCGGCGCCGGCCCGACGCAGATCAAGTGGCCCAACGACGTCTGGCTCGATCAGGCGAAGGTCGCCGGGGTCCTGATCGAGGCGCGCCCGCCGGAGTGGGCGGTGATCGGGATCGGTGTCAACGTCGCGATCGAGCGCGAGGAGTTCCCCGCCGACCTGCGCTGGCCGGCGACGTCGGTCGGCGGCGGCGCCTCGGTCGCTGAGTTGCGCGAGCGGCTCTCGGCCACGCTCGGCGAATGGGTCGCCGCGCCCGAGACGCGCACCCTGGAGAGCTTTCGCGCCCGCGACGCCCTGCGCGGGCGCCGGGTCGGCTGGGAGGGCGCCGGGATCGAGCCGGGCACGGGGATCGCCGATGGGATCGACGATCGCGGCAACCTGGTGGTCGAGGCTGACGGCGAGCGAATCGCGCTCGGCTCGGGCGAGGTCACCCTGCGCCTCGCCTAGTGCCCGCCGGGCATATCCTCAGCGGCGATGACGCGCGACGGCCTCTGGGCCCGGATCTCGATGACCTCCCCGGATTGGCTGCTGCGCGCCGTCGGGAAGCTCAACGTCCCGCTGTACCGGATCAGCGGCGGTCGGCTCGGCGGCCGTATCGCCAAGGCGCCGGTGCTGCTCCTGACGACAACCGGGCGACGCTCGGGAGCGGCCCGTACGACGCCGGTGCTGTATCTCGCCGACGGCGAGCGGCTCGTCGTGATCGGCTCGAACGCCGGCAACGAGCGCACCCCGGCGTGGGCGCTCAACCTGGTCGCGGGCCCCGACGCCGAGGTCGAGATCGGCAGCGAGCGGCGCGCCGTCCGCGCCCGGGTCGCCGAGGGCGGGGAGCGCGAGCAGCTGTGGCGCCGGATGACCGAGAGCTATTCCGGCTTCGACGCCTACCGCGACCGGACCGCGCGCGAGATCAAGCTGTTCGTGCTCGAGCCCCGCTGAGGGGCCCCGGCTAGAGGTCGACGATGACCTCGAAGCCGCCGTAGATCATCCGCTTGAAGTCGGCGACGTCGCCGGCCGGGTCCATCAGCGCCTTCATCCGGTCGTCGTCCATCACCTTCGCGTTGACCTCGTCGCGGTGCGCGCGCGACTCATAGGTGATCCACGCGAAGATCACGGTCTCGTCGTCCTCGAGCTTGACGCTGCGCGGGAACGACGTGAGCTCGCCGACCTTGACGTCCTCGGCGAGGCACTCCTTGTATTCGAGCGCGCCATGCTCGCGCCACAGCTCGCCTGCGGTGGTCGCGATCGCTCGGTACTGGTCGACGTTCGACTTCGGCAGCGGCATGATGAATCCATCGACGTAGGTGGCCACTGACTCCTCCTCGGTTGCGGTTTATCGGGGACTGCGAATTTGACCGGGGCTGGGGCGAAAACTCATCGCCCGGCTCCGCCGAGCCGTTGCGGGCTTCGTGACGCAGTGCGCCGAAAGTCGTCTGAGACCCGCGAACCGTGCCCCAGGCGCCACTCGGCTGCAACGCCGATGCCCAACGTTACGTTTGCGTCGACTATCGACGCTGATGTAACGCTCGACGTCGGGCTGCTCCGGCGGCGCGACCGAGCGCGCCGCGCGCCTCAGGCCGGGGGTCGGTGACAGACGGCTTCGATGTTGTTGCCGTCTGGGTCGAGCACGAACGCGCCGTAGTAGTGCTCGTGGTAGATCGGCCGCGGCCCGGGCTCGCCGTTGTCGCGCCCGCCGGCGGCGAGGGCCGCATCGTGGAAGGCGTCGACGGTGGCGCGGTCGGGAGCCTCGAAGGCGATATGGGCCGATGGCGTCGGGTTCGGGCGCTGGGCGATCCAGAAGTAGGGCTTCTGGCCGTCGCCGAACCCGCAGGCGATCCCCTCGACCTCCATGATCGGCTTGATCTCGAGCGGCTCGAGCGCGCCGGCGTAGAAGCTGCGGGCAGCAGCGAGATCGCTGACGTTGACGCCGACGTGATCGAGCACGGCCCGATCCTAATCCTCGCGCGAGTCCTCGTCCTCGGCCGGCCCGTCGTCGGCCACGTCGTCGGTCTCGGGCGCCTCGGCCTCGGGCGACTCGCCGTCCTTGGCCTTGGTTTCGTCGAGGCGCTCGCGCTCGCGGCCCGAGCCGCCGTTGTCGGACTCGCCGCCGTCGCGCTTGGAGCGTCGCCGGCGGCGCTTGCCGCCCTTGGGGAAGTTGCGCAGCAGTTCGCGGGCGACGGCCGACGGCTTGCGGGCCATCCGCATCCGCGCCCCGCGCAGGACCTCCTCGGCCTCCGGCGTGTGGGCGACCGCGGCGGCGAGCAGGGCGACCGCGAGGCGGCGGTCCTGCTGGCGCGCGGCGTGGACGATCCGGCGGGCGTTGCGCCCGTGGGCGCGCCCGGAGGAGTTGACGAACAGGCCGAGCAGGCGCTTGGTCTCCGGCCAGCGCTGGACCGCGTACTCCTCGTGCAGCTCGCGGGTCGCCTCGGCGAGGCGCCAGACCCAGGCCTGCGCCTGGTCGCGGCGGCCGATCCGCTTCTCGGCGAGCGCCTGCAGCAGCACCTTGGCGCCGGCGCGGCGCTCGTCGCGCGGCCACGTGGCGACGACGTCGCAGGCGTCGTCGAACGGCTCCGCCTCGCGCAGGGCGGCGATCTCGGCGAGCGCCTTCAGCCGCAGCTGGTGGTTGCGGTTGCGCTGCAGGCAGGTGAGCAGGAAGCGGCGGCGCAGCTCCTTGGCCTGATCGTGCTGGATCATCGCCTTCGCGCGGCGCCAGTTGTTGGCCGTCACCCGGGCGCCGGCGAGCGCCGCCCAGGCGTGCTGCTCGGAGTAGTTGAGGTTCTCGACCGCGATCCGCCAGAGCTCGCGCTCGAGCACCGCGAGGCGGCGCTCGGGATCGCCCGAGACGGGAAGGACACGGCGCTCGACGCGGACTCGGCGCCCGCGCCCGCGCCGCACCGGGCCGACGACGATCGCGCCGCCGCGGTAGACGTCGCGGTCGAGCAGGCTGTGCAGCGAGACGACGGTCTCGTCGTGGGTGGTCGCCGGGTGCACGAAGTCGATCACCAGCCCGGCCTCCTTGCCGGGGTTGCGGCGGGTGACGCGCCCGACCCGCTGCTGGTAGACGCGCCGCGAGGCGGTCGGCGCCAGGTGCATGCAGATCGTCGCCCGCGGCGAGTTCCAGCCCTCGGCGAGCAGCATCGCGTTGCAGAGCACGTCGACCTCGCCGCGCTCGAACCCGGCGAGGATCTCGGCGAGCTCGCGCTTGGGCGTTTCGCCCGAGACCGCCTGGGCGTTGATGCCGACCTTGCGGAAGGCGGCCGCGACGTTGTTGGCGTGCTTGACGCCGGCCGTGTAGACGACCCCGGGGACCTTGCGGAAGCGCGACTGGTAGAGGTCGGCCACGGCGACGTTGAAGGGCTCCTGGTCGAGCAGCGCGGCCAGCTCCTCCTGGTCGAAGTCCTGGTCGACCTCGCCGCGGCGCAGCGGCACCTTGGCGATCGTTCGCACCCCGGGGCCGGGAGGGATGCGCATGCAGCGAAGCGGCGCGATCACGCCGCGCCGCGCCGCCTGGGCGAGGTCGAAGCGCGAGGTCTGGGTGGGGAAGAGGTCGGCGACGTGGCGGGCGATCAGCGCGCCGGTCGCGGTCATCCCGATGAACACCGGATGGGTCCACTTGCGGATGCAGGCGCTGGTCTTCTCGCCGAGCGCGGTGTGCGCCTCGTCGCAGATCACGATCGAGTAGGCGTCGGAGACGCGGCCGGCGTTCCGCACGAACCACTGGTAGGTCTCGACCGTCACCGGGCCGTACGGGTGGTCGGCGCCGTCGAGCAGCGGAGGCGAGAGGCGCTCCTTGTACCCGCGGTCCGAGATCTCGCCGATGAACTGGTCGACCAGGTTGCGTCGGTGGGTGAGGATCAGGATGCCGCCCGTCCGCGAGGCCTCGATGAATCCGACCGCGGCGACCGTCTTGCCGGCGCCGGTCGCATGCTCGAACCAGAAGCGGCGGCTGGCACCGGGGTCCTCGGGCGCCTCGGCGACGACCTCCTCGTCCTCGGTCTCGGGCTCCTCCCAGTCCTGGGGCTCCTCCTCGTCGGGGTCGAGCACGTCGTCGTCGGGGTCGAGCTCGGCCACCGCGCCGTTGCCGTTCGAATCCTCGGCCGGGGCCTCGCCGTTCGTGCGCGCGCCGTTGGCCCCGTTGGTGCGCCCCGCCTGCGCCGAGCCCTCGAGCTCGGTGACGATCGCCGCGAGCGTCCCGGAGAGCGCGTCGACCTGGTGGTCGTTGAGCTCGGCGCCGTCGAGGAGCTTCGGCTTCTCGACATCGAGCAGTCGCTCGAGCCCGAGCAGCAGCGAGTAGTCGCCGCGCCACTCGAAGCTCGGCGCCTCGAGGCCCTGGTCGAGCTCGACCAGGGCCGCGTCGACGGCGAGCCGACGGGCGGTTCCCGGGACGAGCGCGTCGAGCGTCTCGCCCGCGAGCAGGATCGGTTCACGGGTGAACTCGCGCACCCGATCAAGGTCGGCCTCGGTCAGCTCGCCAGCCGCTCGCGCGGCTACGTCGGTCATATCAGCCATGGGGCAAGGAAGAACGGTTCCCGCGCTGCCGTGATCCGGGATGGATGCGGCGAGCGAAGTAAGCTCAGAAGAGGCGGGCGCCGGCCGGTATCCCCTCAGGCCGTACCAGCAATCCCTCCGCGGTCCGAGAAACAAACGGGACCGGGGTCTATTGAACCACAACGGGCAGCGAATGAGTATCCGACCAGCCATTTGTCGCATTTCGCTCGCGCTCGCCGCCCTGATCGGCGCGCTCGGGCTCGCCGCCTGCGGCGGCGGCTCGGAATCCGATCCGGGCGCCGCCAATCCCGACTCCGCCGCCGCCGACTACGCGAAGGCGCTCAAGGGCGCGCCGCCCGCGCTGGCGAAGCTCTACGCGAACGGCGACGCCCTGATCCCGGGCGGCACCGACGCCCTCGATCAGCAGCTCGCCGCGGTCAAGGGCCATCCGGCCGTGGTCAACGTCTGGGCGTCGTGGTGCGGCCCGTGCCGCTTCGAGTTCCCCGACTTCCAGCAGGTCTCGGCCCAGCGCGGCGACGAGGTCGCCTTCATCGGGGTCGACGCCGACGACTCCGACGACGCCGCCCAGACGTTCCTCGACGAGCTGCCGCTGCCGTACCCGAGCGTCACCGATCCCGACGGCGCGATCAAGGACGAGTACGAGCTGCGCGGCTATCCGGCGACCGCCTTCTACAACGCCGCCGGCGAGCGCGTCTACGTCAAGCAGGGCCCGTACACGTCCAAGGAAGACCTCGAGGCGGACATCGACAAGTACGCGGTCGGCTAGGAGCGGCGCAGCGGCCGGTGGATAATCCGGTCATGGCACGCGCGGCTCACCTGATCGTCTGGCTCGCGCTCGCCGCCGGGCTGGTGATCCCGGCGATCGGCTCGGCGCAGGGGGACTCGACCACGGTCCCCTCGATCGAGCTCGACGCGTCGATCAACCCGGCGACTGAGAAGTGGATCGGCTCGGCACTCGACGATGCGGCGGACGACGGGGCGCCGCTGGCGATCATCCGGATCGACACGCCCGGCGGCCTCGAGAGCTCGATGCGCGCGATCGTCCAGGACATCCTCGACGCGCCGATGCCGGTCGTCGTCTACGTCTCCCCGAACGGGGCGCGCGCGGCGTCGGCGGGCGCCTTCATCACCGAGGCGGGCGACGTCGCGGCGATGGCCCCGCAGACCAACATCGGCTCGGCGAGCGCGATTCAGTCCAACGGCGAGGACATCGGCGGCACCCTCGGTGTGAAGATCGAAAACGACGCCGCCGCATTCATCCGCGCGCTCGCCGAGAGCTCACGGCCGCAACGGCGCGGTGCCCGAGCGGATGGTCACCGAGGCCGAGAACGTGACCGCGCAGGAGGCGCTCGACGCGGGTGCGATCGACCTGATCGCGACCGACCAGGACCAGCTCCTCACCCAGCTCGACGGGTTCCGCGTTCAGGGCCCGAAGCACCAGACGCTGTCGACCGCCGGGCTCACGATCGACGAGCGCCAGATGACGCTGCAGTACGAGATCCTGCAGGTCCTCGTCAATCCGACCGTCGCCTACCTGCTGCTGCTCGTCGGCCTGGTCGGGATCGCGATCGAGCTCTTCAGCCCGGGGCTGATCATCCCCGGGACGGTCGGCGTCGTCGCGCTGCTGCTCGGTGCGTTCGGCTCCTCGCAGCTGCCGATCACCGCGGCCGGGATCGCGCTGCTGGTGATCGGGATCGGGCTCCTGATCGCCGAGGCGCACCTGCCGACCCACGGGATCCTCGGCGCGGTGGGGGTGATCGCGCTCGCCGCGTCGGGCCTGTTCCTGTTCAACACGGACTCGAGCCAGTTCGAGGTCTCGGCTCCGGTCGTGATCGTGGTTGCGCTGCTGCTCGGCGGCGGGCTCTCCTTCGCGGTGACGAAGGCGGTCGCCGCACGCCGCACGCCGGTGCAGACCGGGCGCGAGGAGCTGATCGGCGCGACCGGCGACGTCCGCGTTCCCCTCAACCCGGTCGGCCAGGTGTACGTCGGCGGGGCGTTGTGGCGGGCTCGGCTCCCCGACGACGCGTCGCCCGACGAGGCCGAGCGGGTCCGCAAGCGCGGCGCTAGAGTGCGGGTCGAGGCGGTCGAGGGGCTGACGCTCCGCGTTCGGCCGCAGTCCGAGCTCATCGCAGAGCGCGAACAAGGAGCGCTTACGTGACAGTCGCCATCGCCGTGATCGCAGTTCTCGCGGTCTTCATCCTGATCATCCTCGCGGCCGCGATCAGGATCCTGCGCGAGTACGAGCGCGGGGTCATCTTCCGGCTCGGCCGCCTGATCGCGCAGAAGGGCCCGGGCCTGATCCTCCTGATCCCGTTCATCGACCAGATGGTGCGGATCGACCTGCGGACGATCACCCTGAACGTCCCGCCGCAGGAAGTGATCACCAAGGACAACGTCACCGTGCGCGTCAACGCGGTCGCCTACTTCCGCGTCCTCGACCCGAACAAGGCGGTCACCGAGGTCGAGAACTTCCTCCTCGCGACCTCACAGATTGCGCAGACAACGCTGCGCTCGGTGCTCGGCAAGGCCGAGCTCGACGCGCTGCTCTCCGAGCGCGAGCGGCTCAACCTCGAGCTGCAGCAGATCATCGACGAGCAGACCGAGCCGTGGGGGATCAAGGTCTCGACGGTCGAGGTCAAGGACGTCGAACTGCCGGCCGACATGCAGAAGGCGATGTCGCGCCAGGCGGAGGCCGAGCGCGAGCGGCGAGCGAAGATCATCGCCGCCGACGGCGAGTTCCAAGCTGCCGAGAAGCTCTCCCAGGCGGCGAACATCATCAGCGAGAACCCGGCGACGCTGCAGCTGCGCTACCTGCAGACGCTGGTCGAGATCGGCGTCAACAACTCCTCGACGATCGTCTTCCCGCTGCCGCTCGACCTGATCAAGCCGCTGATCGAGCCGCACGCCCAGCCGAGCGTCCCGACCCCGGCGACGCCGCCGAAGCCGTCTCCGCCGCCCGCGTCCTGACTTCCCCCGAGGTCCGCATCGACCAGCTCACCGGCCTGCGGGCGATCCTCGCCCCCGGCCGCGCGGAGCGCCCCGACGCATTCGACCCACGCCCGGCCGAGCCGCGTCCCGACGCGGCCGAGCGCTGTCCGTTTTGCGAGGGGTGCGAGGAGCGCACCCCGCCCGAGGTTTGGGCCGACCGCCCGGAGGGCGGCCCAGACACGCCCGGCTGGCGGACCCGCTCGGTCCCCAACCTCTACCCGGTCCTCGGCGCGGAGGCCGAGCAACGAGCAACGAGCAACGAGCTCCGCGCGAACGAATCGGGCATCACCAGCTCGATCGACCCCCTCGGCGCCGCCAACCGCGGTGCGCCCGAGCTGTTTCGCTCGCAGCCGGCGACGGGCGCGCACGAGGTGATCGTCAGCTGCCCCGAGCACGCGACCTCGCTCGCCCAGCTGGACGCCGAACAGTTCGAGTCGGCGGTGTCGGCATGGCGCGAGCGGATGCGCGCCCACGGGGACGCCGCCTATCTGCATCTGATCGTCAACGAGGGCCCTGAGGCGGGCGCCTCGCTCGAGCACTCGCACGCCCAGCTCTATGCGCTCGACTTCGTGCCCGCCGCGATCGCCCGCGAGCGCGAGCGAACGACCGCCTACCACGAGCGGACGATGGGCTCGCACCTGCTCGAGGACGTCGCGACGGAGGAGGTCCGGCGCCGCGAGCGGCTCGTCGCGGTCGACGACGAGACCCTGCTCGTCTGCCCGTGGGCGTCCCGATCGCCGTTCGAGCTGCGGGTCATCCCGCGGTCCCCGGCGCCGCGCTTCGAGGACGGAGACGGCGGCGCGACGATGATCGCGACGGCGCTGCGGGCGCTCGGCGGAGCGCTTGGCGCCGTGCCGCAGCTCAACCTCTGGGTGCGGACCGCGCCGCGCGGCGCGGACGAGTTCTGCTGGCACGTCGACCTCGTCCCGCGGCTGACGACGCGGGCCGGGTTCGAGCTGGGCACCGGGGTCGAGATCGACGTCTACCCGCCCGAGCTGGCGGCCGCTGACCTGCGCGCCGCGCTCGGCTGAGCCGCCGATGCTGCGCACGATCCGTCAGGGCGCCTGGTGGGCGCTGTCGCCGTTCGCGCTCGGGACGGCGCTGGTCGCGCGCCACAGCGGCCGCGCCGTGCTCACCGGGCCGTTCGAGGGGATGCGCTACCCGGCCGGGTTCGTCCCGCGCCTGCTGTTCAGCGGGCCGTACCAGGTCGGCAGCTTCGAGCTCGAGCTGCAGCCGGCGATCGAACGCGCGATCGGCACCGCCCCGGAGCTGTCGTCAACGTCGGCTGCGCCGAGGGCTACTACGCGGTCGGGCTCGCGACCCGGCTGCCGTGGGCGCGGACGGTCGCCTTCGAGCTCGATCCGGCGCTGCGCGAGGCGGCGGCCGCGCTCGCCCGCCTCAACGGCGTCGACGCGCGGCTCGAGCTGCGCGGGCTGTGCACCCCGGCCGAGCTCGCGGCGCTCGGGCCACGGGCCGCCGCGGCGGACACCTTCGTGCTCATGGACTGCGAGGGGGCCGAGGCCGAGCTCGCCGACCCCGAGGCGGTCCCGTGGCTGGCTGGCGCGCGGCTCCTGATCGAGCTCCACCCCGCGACCCACGCCGACATCCGAGAGCGGCTCGAGCGTCGCTTCGAGCCGACCCACGAGCTCGAGCTGATCGGCTCGCAGGTGCGGCGGGCGAGCACGTTCGACGGCGTCCTGCGCCCGATCCGCGGCCTGCGTCGGATCGACCGCGAGTTGCTCGTCGCCGAGTTTCGCGACGGGCCCCAGGACTGGCTGCTGGCGACGCCGCGCAGCTAGCCTCCAGCGCGTTGTCGAACACTCAGGACTCAGGAGGTCGAGCGTGTCGGTTCAGGAAGCTCTGTCGCAGTTCAAGGAGACCGAGGGTGGCGAGGCGTTTCGGCTTCAGAATTCGAAGCTGCTCAAGGTCGAGCTGGCGGGCGAGGAGATCCAGACCAAGCTCGGCTCGATGGTGGCCTACCAGGGCGACGTCAAGTTCGAGCACGCCGGCTCGGGCGGGCTCTCGCGGATGATCAAGAAGGCCGTCACGAACGAGGGGACCCAGTTGATGAAGGTCTCCGGCAGCGGCGAGGTGTTCCTCGCCGACACGGCGCAGGAGATCCAGCTGCTCAAGCTCTCGGGCGAGAAGATCACCGTCAACGGCCCCCACGTGCTCGCCTTCGAGGCCGGGATCGACTGGGACATCAAGCGGGTCGAGGGCGCCTCCGGGGCGCTCGCCGGCGGCCTCTACAACATGGAGCTCTCCGGGACCGGGACGGTGGCGCTCGTCACCGACGGACCGCCGGTGCTGCTCGAGCTCGACGGGACGGAGACCTTCGCCGATCCGCAGGCGGCGATCACGTGGTCCGAGGGCGTCTCGAGCTCGGTGAAGACCGACGTCAACCTGAAGACCTTCATCGGCAAGGGCTCCGGGGAGACGATCCAGCTCGCCTTCTCGGGGCGGGGCTGGCTGCTGATCCAGCCGTCCGAGGGACGGGTCGTCGCGGGTGCCGCCGGGGGCGGTGCGGCGGGGGCCCTCGGCAACCTGCTCGGCGGGCACTAGCGGCAGCGGACACGGGCCGCGGTGGCGCGACAGGTACGCTGCGCCGCCTATGCCGCCGACTCGCAAGCCGTTTCCGCGCTTCATCGCAGACGCCGCCCAGGAGACCGCGCCCTACGGGCGCTGGGAGGAGCGGCTGACCTCCGAGTTCGTCTCCGCCTGCGAGCCGCTCGTGGCAGAGGCCGGTTCGGCCGTCGATCCCGAGACGATCCGCTGGTTTCCGGACCGGCTCTGGTCGGGGCGCGTCTACGTTCCGGTCTCGGCCCGCGCCGCCGACGCGACCACGGACGAGGACGGCGAGTCCGTGCTGTCCGAGTTCTACGGCTGGGTCTCCTACGTTCCGGGCGAGGACGACGGCGAGCCGGCCGCGATGCGCGCCAAGGCCGACTTCACCGACGTCACCGCCGAGGACAACCCAGACTGGAAGATCGACATCAACGACGACGTCGTCGGCGCCTGGCGCACCGACGGCTCGCGTGGCGGCGACGTCACCCTGATCTGGGGCCTGCCGCTGGTCCGCGGCGCGGTCGCCGCGACCGCCGAGCTCGACGGCGAGACGATCGACCAGGCGCCCGTTCACGAGGGGCGCTTCACCCTGGTCGCCGTCGACGCGGTGCACGGTTTCGGCGACGACCTCTTCCTCGAGGTCAAGCTCTGGAATCGCTCGGTGCGCGAGCTGGCCTCGGAGAGCCTCTACGCCGAGGCCGATGAGGAGGACGACGCCGACGAGGCGGTCGAGCCGGGGTGAGTCGCTGGCTCGCGGGGGCGTTCGCGCTCCTCTGCGTGCTCGGCTCCGCGGTCGCCGTCTGGGCGGTCGTGATCGACAAGGACGACGGAGGAGGCGGCGCCCCGCGCGCGGCCCGTCAAGAGCGGGAGGCCGCGAAGCCCAACCCGCCCAAGCCGGTCCGGTTCGTCGTCTCGGCGAGCGGCGACCTGCTCATGCACCAGCCGCTGCTCGACCGCGCGCTCGCCAACGGCGACGGTCAGGAGTACGACTTCGCCCCCTTCTTCGCCGCGATCAAGCCCTGGATCGCCGGCGTCGATCTCGGCATCTGCCACATGGAGACGCCGATGGGACCCGGGCCGCCGACCACATACCCGATCTTCAACACCCCGACCGGGCTCGCCGCTTCGGTCAAGCGCAGCGGCTGGGATCTCTGCGACCACGCCTCGAATCACTCGCTCGACGG
Organism: uncultured Solirubrobacterales bacterium; assembly: GCA_963828755.1. Lineage (GTDB taxonomy): Bacteria > Actinomycetota > Thermoleophilia > Solirubrobacterales > 70-9 > WHSW01. The sequence continues at coordinate 62,661 of CAWHFY010000008.1, forward strand.
TGGCCAGGCCGGGATCGACGGCACGGTGAAGGCGTTCGACGACGTCGGCCTCGCCCACACGGGATCGTTTCAGTCCGAGGCGGCGAGCGAGAAGCCGACGATCGTCGGCGTCGACGGCGTCAAGCTCGGCTTCGTGGCCTACACGGACGCGACCAATGGCTTCACCCCGCCGCACGACTGGTCGCTGAACTACTACCCCGCCGCCGACCCGAAGGCGGGGGCGAAGGCGATCATCCACGACGCCCGCCTCGCTCGCGAGGCCGGCGCCGATGCGGTGATCGCGCAGCTCGCCTGGGGCGATGAGAACTCGCAGACGCCGAATGCCTCGCAGATCGAAGTCGCGAAGAAGCTGACCGCCTCGAAGGTGATCACCGTGGTCGTCGCCCAGGGCCCGCACGTGATCCAGCCGATCGAGCGCATCAACGACAAGTTCGTCGTCTTCAGCGAGGGCAACCTGGTCTCCAACCAGGCGGCAGCCACCGGGCTCCCGGCCGCGACCGAGGACGGCTACGTCGCGCTGCTGCATTTCAAGGCCAAGGGCGACGAGGTCACGGTGCGACGGGTCACCTACGTTCCGACCTGGGTCCGCCTCGGCGACTACGTCGTCCTGCCGGCCAAGCCCTCCGCCGACCAGGCGAACGCCGCGGCGCTGCAGGAGTCCTACGACCGCACGGTCGGCCTGGTCGGCAGGGGCGACGGGTTCGGGCCCGAGTTCTAGGGAGCGTCAGTCGAACGCGTAGCCGTGCACGGTGAGCGCGTAGATCAGGATCACGTCGATCGCCATGATCAGCAGCGCCCAGGCGGGGAACGCGGGGAGCATGAACAACTGCGCGAACAAGCTGAGGCCCGCGAGGAAGACGCCGAGCACGCTGCCGAGCACCGAGCGCCGGTAGAGCGCGAAGCCGGTGAACAGCTGCAGCGCAGCCATCGTCACCAGCAGAAATCCCCAGAGCACCAGGTCGCCGACGACGAGCTGCTCCTCGATGAAGTGGCCGTCTTTGCTGAGCGCGGCGATCCCGTCGACCAGGTTGAAGACGCCGAGGATGATGAACATCGTCGCCGCGAACCTCACCCATCCGGCGCCCTCGGGATGCCTCCTTGCAGCCGCTTCCACGTCGACAGAGTTCGACCAGCGCGTCGCGAACCCTCCCATCCGAGCCGGCCGATCGACGTAACCTTCGTCACGGCCCCGATAGCTCAGCTGGATAGAGCGACTCCCTCCTAAGGAGTAGGCCGCAGGTTCGAATCCTGCTCGGGGCGTGGCGGGCTCATACGCGACTAATCGCACGGCCCGCGGTGGCCGCGACGCGAAGTATCGCTTGCATGGAAAGAGTCGCTCGGGGACGGGTTCTGGCGGCGCACCGGGCAGCTGCGCCTGCTCTGAGCCTCAGCCGGCGAGGAGCGCCTGGAACTCCGGTTCCTCGCGGAGGGGGTCGAGGTCTGAGTCCCCCGCCAGGTATGACCGAACCCTGTCCGACGTTTCGATCGCGAGCCGCAGATGCTCGATCGCGTCGGCCTTACGCCCGGCGAGGCTCTCGCAGCAGGCGAGGTTGTAGAGGAGCGCGGGGTACTGCGGGTGCGCCGCGGCCAGGTCCCGAGCCCGGTCGGCCGCTTCCTCGTACCGTTCCTCCTGGTAGAGCCGCCCAATCGGGGCCCAGAGCTCCCAGCCGGTCGGTGTGTAGACCTGACCCGGCGTGGCCCCCGCCACCAAAATCGTCGTCCCAGGCTCCTCGGCGAACGCCGTCCGCTTCACGCCCGGGCGGGCGAACACGAACGTGCCGGCCGGCGCATCGACGCGTTCGCCGTCGAGTTCGAACCTGGCTCGGCCGCTGTGGACGAAGTAGAGCTCCTCATCCTCCCCTTCCTCATCGTGCTCGTTGATGATCCTGTCTCCGGCCTCTCGACCCGTCCAGGCGTTGATCCCAAACGACGTGATGCCAAAGTGGTGGCGCAGCGGACGCCACGGTTCGCGGCCGTCGGTGATCTCGTCGATGTCCTCCAGGCGCGCGACTGCGTACTCGCTCATCGATACCCCTCCGGGTTATTCGCCGCGGGGCGGCCCGACCGCCTGACCCGAGCTAGTTGTCTTGTCCACGGGCGTCGGCCGCGCGATCCCGATCGCATTGACCAAATAGTGCAGGAACCCGACTGGACCGCACGGCGTGCCGCGACGAAGGTGCTCCCTTCGCGTGCGTTCAGCGTCACCTGGCGGCAGGGGTCGGCTACGGTGACCGAGTGAGCGCAACGAGGTTCGAACCGCTCGCCAGGCTCCTGCTCCCTCTCGGCGTCGCTTTGGCCATCGCTGCGGGTCTTTACGCCTTCGGCACCCAGCACGTTCCCGATTACTCGGGCACGGCCCTGTTCGGACGGACGGCGGCCGACACCCTGTCGCTTAAGTCCTGGCTGGCGACAGGCCTACTGGCACTCGCCGCATTGCAGCTCGGATTAGCCATGTGGATGTACGGCAGGCTCCCGGGTACGCGCGCCGCCGGTTCGCAGACGGCCAATGTTCATCGCGCCATCGGGATCGTGGCCCTGCTCGTCACGTTGCCGATCGCCTATCACTGTGCCTTCGCCTACGGCGTGAAGACGAACATCGACACCCGGATCGCCGTGCACTCCCTGGCCGGCTGCTTCCTCTACGGCGCGGTTGCCGCCAAGCTGATCATCGTGCGTGCCCGGCGGTTGCCCGGCTGGGCGCTGCCGCTTGCCGGAGGCACATTGGTCGCGCTCGTCGCTGTCCTTTGGTACACCAGCGCGCTCTGGTACTTCAACAACTACAGCCTTCCGTTGCTGTGATGTGCTGGTTGGGCGAAGGGGGATACTCGAGCAGACGTCGAGTTCGACACTCGAACGCGATCTGATGGTGCGTCTATCGCGGCCCCGAGGGCGTGCGGGGATATCTGTCGCTATTGCGAGAGATGTGGAAGCAGGTCCGCCTCGAACGGCAAGACTTCATACCCGTCGGTGAGAAGGGCATTCCGAGCAAGGCCGATGCCCTCCAAGCCGCGGCCGACGTGTCGGAGTAGCTCAAGAATCGCATGGCGACAGAGACCACCGACCGAGGGAGAAGCATGGGTGCTCAATGGAATGACGGGCGGCGCTTCGAGGGAAGGGTGGCGGTGGTCACCGGGGGCGGAGGGACCCTAGGCGGAGCCGTTGCCAGAGGCTTCGGTTCGGAGGGCGCCTCGGTTGCCGTCGGCTATCGCTCCTCTCGCTCCCAGGCCGCGGAAGTCGTGGCGGAACTGGAGGGCCGTGGCGGGAAGGCTCATGCCGGCTCCCTCGATGTCACGGATCAGGGCTCGGTGGACGCCTTCGTCGCCGACGTCGTGGAGCGCTACGGTCGGCTGGACGTCCTCGTCAACGCAGCCGGCCGCCTCGACGAGGCGGACACGGTGCGATTCAGCGAGCTGGACACAGCCGCGGCGAGCGCCCTCCTTCAGGTCGATGTGATCGGAGCGATGCGGATGTGTCACGCGGTGATGCCGATGATGCTCGAAGGCGGCGGCGGTGCCATCGTCAACTTCTCGAGCACCTACGGGAACGGGATAAACCCCGACAACGCGATCAACTTCGTTCCCGTCACCTACTCCACCGCGAAGGGAGCGATCCGCGGCCTCACCACCACGCTGGCCCGGGACCTGGCCCCGGAGATTCGCGTGAATGCGCTTGCTCCCGGGCCGATCTCAGGCGAATGGGAGACCGAGTGGGGAGTCTCGCCCGAGCACATCGACGAGGCGATCGCCATGAACCCGCTGAAGCGTTTCGGCAAGCCTGAGGAAATCGCCGAGACCGTCCTGTTCTTGGCTTCAGACGGGGCCGGGTACATCACCGGTCAGGTGATCCACGTGGATGGCGGCTGGGTGGTGGCCGGGTAACGCATACGCGGTCCCCACCGCTCACGAAGCGCTACCCGACGTACGCGCTGCTTCAAAGGCCTGCTCGCGGGACGCGAAGAGGCGGAAGCGCACCACCTTCGAGCTCTCCAGCTCCCAGACGCCGAAGAAGTCCCGTTCGATCCTGGCCCCGCTCCCTCGGCCCGTCCCCGCCTGCCGGAAGACGAGCACGACCGCGCCACCGGCGTCGATGATGTCGCGGGCCTCGATCTCGTAGTCGGTCCACGGGGCGAGCCAGTCGCGAAAGAAGCGCCGGACTCCCTCGCGGCCGTGATAGACGCTCGCCGATGGCAGCCCGCTCGCCGATGTGTCCCAGACGATCTCCGGATCGAAGTAATCGTCGGTCACATGGCCACCCACCGCGAAGCGCTGAGTGAACTCCCTGACGATCTCGACGTCTGCCTGGGACATCACCGAGCGCAGTATCTCGCGGGGCTTCGCGCCGCTCAAAGGCGTGGCGTTAGGCGTGGGCTCCCCACGGTTATGCTCGGCCGCGGGAGAGCCTTGGACGACGCAGCCACGATCGAGCTCGGGCCCGGCGGCGCGACCGCCGCGGACGTGATCGCGGTGGCCCGGCACGCGGCGCCGGCGCGGCTCACCGACGAGGCGCGCGCCGCGATGGCGGAGACGGCAGCGGTGGTCGAGCGTCTCGCCGAGTCCGACGAGCCCGCGTACGGGGTCTCGACCGGGTTCGGCTCGCTGGCGCAGACGCGGATCCCGCCCGAGCGCCGCACCGAGCTGCAGCGGGCGCTGATCCGCTCGCACGCCGCCGGGATGGGCGACCCGGTCGAGCGCGAGGTGGTGCGCGCGATGCTGTTCCTGCGCGCCCGCTCGCTGGCGATGGGCCGCTCGGGCGCGCGGCCGGTGCTCGCCGAGACGATGTTGGCGATGCTCGGCGCCGGGCTCGACCCGGTCGTCCCGGAACATGGCTCGCTCGGCGCCAGCGGCGACCTCGCCCCGCTCGCCCATTGCGCGCTGGCGCTGATCGGCGAGGGCGAGATCCTCGGACTCGAGCGGCGAGCGGCGACCGGCGAGCGCCGCGCTCGCCGAGGCCGGCATCGAACCACCCGTCCTCGGCACCAAGGAGGGCCTGGCGCTGATCAACGGGACCGACGGGATCCTCGGGATGCTGGTCCTCGCGCTCGCCGACCTCGAGGACCTGCTGCGGGTGGCCGACGTCGCGGCAGCGGCCAGCACCGAGGCGCTGCTCGGAACCGACGCTGCCTTCGCCGCCGATCTCGTCGCGCTGCGTCCGCAGCCGGGGCAGGCGGTCAGCGCCGCCAACCTGCGGCGCCTGCTCGATCGCTCGGCGATCGTCGCCAGCCACCGCGAGGACGACCCGCGCGTCCAGGACGCCTACTCGATCCGCTGCACGCCGCAGGTCCACGGTGCCGCGCGTGACACTCACGCCCACGTCGAGTCGGTGGCCGCGAACGAGCTCGTCGCCGCGATCGACAACCCGATGGTGCTCCCCGATGGCCGGGTGGCGTCGTGCGGCAACTTCCACGGCGCCCCGGTCGCGTTCGCCTGCGACTTCCTCGCGATCGCTGCTGCCGAGGTCGGCGCGATCAGCGAGCGTCGCACCGACCGCCTCCTCGACGCCTCGCGCTCGCACGGGCTGCCCGCCTTCCTCGCCCCGGACGCCGGCGTCGACTCGGGGCTGATGATCGCGCAGTACACGCAGGCCGCGATGGCCGCCGAGGATCGGCGGCTCGCGGCGCCGGCGTCGGTCGACTCGCTGCCGACCTCGGCGATGCAGGAGGACCATGTCTCGATGGGCTGGGGGGCAGCCCGCAAGCTGCGCACGGTGGTCGCCAACGTGCGTCGGATCCTCGCGGTCGAGCTCACCTGCGCGGGGCGCGGGATCGAGCTGCGCGCGCCGCTCGCGCCCGCCGCCGGAACCGGCGCCGCGCTCGGGGCCCTGCGCCGGGTCGTCGCGGGCGCCGGGCCGGATCGGTGGCTGTCGCCGGAGCTGATCGCGGTCGACGCACTGCTCGCCGACGGCACATTGCTCGCGGCGGTAGAAGCGGCGGTCGGGGGGCTCGAATGAGTGGCCCGCGCGAGGTCCACGCCCCGCACGGCAGCGAGCTCAGCTGCCGCGGATGGGGACAGGAGGCGGCGATGCGCATGCTGATGAACAACCTCGACCCCGACGTTGCCGAGCGCCCCGACGATCTCGTCGTCTACGGCGGCACCGGGCGCGCGGCGCGCTCCTGGGATGCCTTCGACGCGATCGTCCGCGAGCTGCGCTCGCTCGCCGACGACGAGACGCTGCTGGTCCAGTCGGGCAAGCCGGTCGGCGTCTTTCGCACCCACGAGTGGTCGCCGCGGGTGCTGATCGCGAACTCGAACCTGGTCGGCGAATGGGCGAACTGGGACGAGTTTCGCCGCCTCGAGGCAGCTCGGCCTGACCATGTACGGGCAGATGACCGCGGGCTCGTGGATCTACATCGGGAGCCAGGGGATCGTCCAGGGCACCTACGAGTGCTTCGCCGAGATCGCCCGCCGGCGCTTCGGCGGCTCGCTCGCAGGCACGATCACGCTGACCGCGGGCCTCGGCGGCATGGGCGGCGCGCAGCCGCTCGCGGTGACCATGAACGACGGCGTCGCCCTGTGCATCGAGGTCGATCCCGAGCGGATCCGCAGACGGCTCGAGACCCGATACCTGGACGAGCAGGCCGACGACCTCGACGACGCGATCGCCCGCTGCGAGGCGGCGAAGGTCGAGCGGCGCGCGCTCAGCGTCGGTCTGGCCGCGAACGCCGCCGAGGTCGTTCCCGAGCTGCTGCGCCGCGGCTTCGACGCCGACGTGGTCACCGACCAGACCTCGGCCCACGACCCGTTGGTCGGCTACATCCCGGCAGGGCTCTCGCTGGCCGAGGCCGATGAACTCCGCGAGCGCGACCCTGACGAGTACATCCGTCGGGCGCGCGCCTCGGCCGCCGCCCACTGCTTCGCGATGGTCGGGTTCAAGGACGCGGGCGCCGAGGTCTTCGACTACGGCAACAGCCTGCGCCGCGAGGCGCAGCTCGGGGGCTTCGAGCGCGCCTTCGACTACCCGGGCTTCGTCCCCGCGTACATCCGGCCGCTGTTCGAGGAGGGCAAGGGGCCCTTCCGCTGGGCGGCGCTCTCGGGCGATCCGGCCGATATCGCGGCGACCGACCGCGCGGTGCTCGCCGAGTTCCCCGAGGACGAGGCGCTCGCTCGCTGGATCCGGATGGCGAGCGAGCGGATCGCGTTCCAGGGGTTGCCGGCACGGATCTGCTGGCTCGGCTACGGCGCCCGGCGCCGCCTCGGGCTGCGCTTCAACGAACTGGTGCGCACGGGCGAGGTCAGCGCGCCGATCGTGATCGGCCGCGACCACCTCGACTCGGGCTCGGTCGCGTCGCCCTACCGAGAGACCGAGGGCATGCGCGACGGCTCCGACGCGATCGCCGACTGGCCGCTGCTCAACGCGCTCGTCAACACCGCCTCGGGCGCGAGCTGGGTGTCGATCCACCACGGGGGAGGGGTGGGGATCGGCCGCTCGATCCACGCCGGGATGGTCTGCGTCGCCGACGGCACCGAGCTCGCCGCCGAGAAGCTCGACCGCGTGCTGACCGCCGACCCGGGGATGGGCGTGATCCGCCATGCGGACGCCGGCTACGAGCACGCGCTGGAAGTGGCCGCTGAGCGCGGAGTCCAGATCCCGATGGTCGAGCGCGCGAGCGACGAGTGACGAGCGACGAACGTTGACCGTCCTCCCAATCCTCACCATCGGCCACCCGACCCTCCGCCAGCCGGCCCGCGAACTGACTTCGGACGAGCTCGCCTCGGGCGAAACGCAGCGCCTGATCGACGACATGATCGAGACGATGCGGGACGCCGGCGGCGCCGGCATCGCTGCCCCGCAGGTCGGCGAGCTGCTGCGGATCGCGGTCGCCGAGGTCGATCACAACCCGCGTTACCCCTATAAGCCGCCGATCCCGCTGACCGTGTTCGTGAACCCGGTCGCTCGAGCCGTTCGACGACGAGCTGGTCGCGATCAACGAGGGCTGTCTGAGCGTTCCGGACCTGCGCGGCGAGCTCGACCGCCATGTCAGCGTCCGGGTCCGCTACCTCGACCGGGACGGGATCGAGCACGATGAGGTCAAGCGCGGTCTGACCGCCGGCACCTTCCAGCACGAGGTCGACCATCTCGACGGCGTCCTCTTCGTCGACCGCGCCGACCCGCGCACGCTCACCACTTGGGAGCAGTTCGAGCGCTTCCACCGCGACGCCTTCATCGCGCGGATCACGGAGTTCGCCGAGCGGGTCGGCTCATGAACGAGGCGCGCTACTGGTGCGAGTTGGCCTGGCTCGGGGGCGAGGCCGCGGAGAGCGGGGTGGTGGTCGAGATCGAGGGGAAGCGGATCGCTGCGGTCGAGAGCGAGGTCGCGGCGCCGCCCGCCGGCGCCACGCGGCTCGACGGCCTGACGCTGCCGGGGCTGGCGAACGCGCACTCGCACGCCTTCCACCGGGCGCTGCGCGGGCGGGTCCAGCGGCGCGGCGGCAGCTTCTGGACCTGGCGTGAGGACATGTACGCGGTCGCCTCGCGGGTCGACCCGGACGGCTACCGCCGCCTCGCGCGAGCGACCTTCGCCGAGATGGCGCTCGCCGGCATCACCGCGGTCGGTGAGTTCCACTACCTGCACCACGACAGCGGCGGGGAGCCGTACGCGGACCCGAACGAGGTCGGCAAGGCGCTCATCGATGCCGCCGCCGAGGTGGGGATCCGCATCACGCTGCTCGACACGTGTTACCTGCACGGCGGGATCGGCGAGCCCCTCAACGAGGTCCAGCGCCGCTTCGCCGACGCGGACGTCGACGCGTGGGCGCAGCGGGTCGGGGCGCTCGCCGGCGGTGACGGCGCTCGGATCGGCGCCGCCATCCACAGCGTCCGCGGTGTGGACCCCGACTCGGCGGCGGTCGTCGCCGCCTGGGCGAACGAGCGCGACTGCCCTCTGCACGCGCACGTCTCCGAGCAGCCGGCCGAGAACGAGGCCTGCGTCGCCGCCTACGGCGCCAGCCCCACCAAGGTGCTCGAGCGCGCCGGGGCGCTGAGCGAGCGGTTCACCGCCGTGCATGCGACCCACATCGACGAGGCCGACATCGCGGCGCTCGGCGGCGCCCGCGCCTGCTGTTGCTTCTGCCCGACCACGGAGCGCGACCTCGCCGATGGGATCGGTCCGGCGCGGGCGCTGACCGAGGCGGGGACGACGCTCGCCCTCGGCTCCGACTCGCACGCGATCATCGACCCGTTCGAGGAGGCGCGCGCGGTCGAGCTCGACGAGCGCCTCGCCAGCGGCGAACGCGGCCGCCATCGCTCGGCCGCGTTGCTGTGGGCGGCGAGCCGCGACGGCCACGGCTCGATCGGCTGGCCCGAAGCGGGGACGATCGAAGTCGGGGCACCCGCCGACTTGGTGACGATCGGGTTCGACGGCGTCAGGCTCGCCGGGACGACCGCCGAGACCGCGCTCGAGGCGGCGGTGTTCGCCGCGACCGCGACCGACGTCGAGCGGGTCGTCTGCTCCGGACGCGAGATCGTCCGCGACGGCGCCCACGTCGACCTGGACGTTGCCGCCGAGCTGCGCGCATCGATCGCCGAGGTGGTGTGGTGAGCGCGCTGGTCATCGATCGGATCGGGGCCCTGGTCACCAACGACCCGGCGCTGGGCGAGGGCGATCTCGGCCTGGTCCGCGACGCGGCGCTGGTGATCGAGGGCGGCGTCGTCGCGGCGGTCGAGCCGGCGGGAGCCGCCGCCGACGATCGCTACGACGCCGCCGGGCGCTGCGTGCTTCCGGGCTTCGTGGATAGCCACACGCACCTGATCTTCGCCGGGGACCGCGCCGAGGAGTTCGCCGCGCGGATGGCCGGGGCGCCCTACGAGGCCGGCGGGATCGCGGTCACCACCGAGGCGACCCGCGCCGCGTCCGACGAGCAGCTGGTGGCACTCGCCCGGGCGCGCCAGACGGAGGCGCTCGCCGCCGGGATCACCCATCAGGAGATCAAGTCCGGCTACGGCCTCACGGTCGAGTCCGAGGCCCGCCTGTGCACGCCTTGCCGGCGAGTTGACCGATGACGTCACCTTCCTGGGCGCCCACCTGGTGCCTCCGGAGTACGAGGGGCGCGCCGACGACTACGTCGAGCTGGTGTGCGGCGAGATGCTCGCCGCCTGCGCTCCGCACAGCCGCTGGATCGATGTCTTCTGCGAGCGCGGCGCCTTCGACCGCGACCAGTCGCGCGCCGTGCTCGAGGCGGGGCGGGCGGCCGGGCTCGGCCTGCGCGTGCACGGCAATCAGCTCGGCCCGGGCGATGGCGTGGGCCTCGCGGTCGAGATGGGCGCCGCTTCGGTCGACCACTGCACCTATCTCGCCGACGCCGACGTCGCGGCCCTCGCCGGGAGCGAGACGGTCGCCACCTTCCTGCCGGCGACCGACTTCTCGACCCGCCAGCCGTATCCCGACGCGCGGCGGGCGATCGACGCCGGGGTCGCGGTCGCGCTGGCGACGAACACGAACCCGGGCTCGAGCTTCACGACCTCGATGCCGTTCTGCATCGCGCTGGCGGTGCGCGAGATGGGGATGACGATCGACGAGGCGGTGCTCGCCGCCACCCTCGGCGGCGCGCTCGCCCTGCGCCGCACCGACATCGGCCACCTCGCCCCTGGCGCGCGCGCCGACGCGGTGGTCCTCGAAGCGCCCTCGCCGGCGCACCTGATCTACCGGCCCGGGGTACCGCTGACCGCTGCGGCGTTCAGGGCCGGCGAGCCGGCGTTCGAGGCCTGAGCCTCTACGGCTGAGCGCGGTCGGTCGAAACCGAGAGCTCGGGGGAACCAGCGAGCGTCTGGAAGACGACGCAATAGCGCTCGGTCAGCCGGATCAGGGTCTCGAGCTCCTCGTCGCTCGCGTCAGCGTCGAGCTCGAATCGCAGCCGGATCCGCCTGAAGCCGACCGGCGTTTCCTTGTCGATCGCCATCGTCCCTCGCCAGTCGAGGTCGCCCTCGGCGTGGACCGTGCCGGTCACGTCGAGCCCGATCGCGGTCGCGACCGAGCGCATCGTCACCCCCGCGCACGCGACCAGCGCCTGCAACAGCATGTCGCCCGAGCAGGCCAGCGTTCCGTCGCCGCCGGTGTCCGGGTGCAGGCCGGCCTCGACCAACGCCTTCCCGGTCTGCACCGAGCAGGCGATGCCCTGCTCGAGCGTTCCGTCGGCTCGCAGGGTGATCTCGGCCGTGTCCGGGTCGTCGCGGTAGCGCTTCTTGATCGGTCGCTGCAGCTCGCGAAGTTCGTCCTGGGTCAGCGAGCCGGCCACCCGGCCACCCTATCGCCGGCGGCTACGGTGGCCGCGACGGCTCAGCTCGCCGGCACGCCCTCGGCGGCGGCGCGCAGCGCTGCGATGTCGAGCTTCCGCATTCCGAGCATCGCCTTCATCGCGCGCTCCGCCTTCGCCCGGTCGGGGTCGGAGAAGACCTCCTCCATCCCCTGGGGAACGACCTGCCAGGAGAGCCCGAACTTGTCCTTGAGCCAACCGCATTGGCTCTCCTCGCCACCCTCGGTGAGCGCGTCCCAGTAGTAGTCGACCTCGTCCTGGCTCTCGCACGTGATCTGGAACGAGACGGCCTCGTCGAACTTGAACTGCGGGCCGCCGTTGATGCCGACGAACCGCTGGCCGTCGAGCTCGAACTCGACCGTCATCACGGTGCCGGGCTCACCGGGGCTGCCCTCCGGGTACTTGGCGACGTTGACGATGCGCGAGTTCTTGAACACGGTGATGTAGAAGTTCGCCGCGTCCTCGGCGTCGGTGTCGAACCACAGGTTGGGGATGATCTTCTGGTGCATGCCTCGTCCTCTCGTAGGTTGGAGCTCCGAACCTGTAGACCGAGGTCCAGCTCGAAGCTAATCGGTCCGCGGACCTCGCGCCGGCGAACTGACGCGCGCCAGTTCGGACCACCGCTGCGCTCGCCGCTTACCGTCGGACGCGGTAGTGCATGTGGGTGACGCCGTCCCCCTCGAGGACCCGGGTGCGCTCGAGCTCGATCTGCTCGGGATCGAGGTTGTCGAAGAGGCGGCGCCCCTGGCCGAAGAGCACCGGGACGAGATGGATCTCGAGCTCGTCGAGGAGGCCGGCAGCGAGTGCGAGCTGCGCGGTCGCGGCGCCGTGGACCAGCACGTTCTTGTCGCCCGCGGCCCGCTTGGCCTCGGTCATCGCGGTGCCGACGTCGTCCACATAGGTGACCAGCGGCCACTGCCCCGTGTCGATGCCGGGCTTCTGGCGGCTGAGGATGAAGATCGGGACGCCGTCGTGGTGGTCACCGCCCCAGCCGCCCGCCGGCTCGAAGGTCCCCCGGCCGGCGACGACCGCACCGGTGCCCATCATCTCGTCCCAGACCTCGCGGTTGACGCCCGCCAGATGGACTCACCTCTTGTGGCCGCCCTCGGTGCCCTTCAAGGCCCACTCGTGCAGGCGGTGCCCGCCGTCGCCGAGCCCGTTGTCCGGTCGTTCGTTCGGCCCGGCGATGAACCCGTCGAGGGACATGGACATGTAGAGGACGGTTGCGGACACGGTGTCTCCTTCGCTGGCCTGGGTTCTCAAGGCTCCCATCATCCCCCGATCGCGCCGAAAGTCGTTTGAGACCCGCGAACCGTGCGCCAGGCGACACTCGGCAGCGATGCGGACGCGAGAGCGGACACGCGAACGCCACCCGGGGCGCCGGGTGGCGTCGCGTGGATGAGAGAGGCGGCGAAGGAGCCGAGCGGGCTAGCTGCGCCGCGGGTGCGCCGAGATGTGGAAGCCGTGGCGGCGAATCGCCGGGCGGCTGCCGTGACGGCGCAGTTGCTTGGCTCGGAGTTCGAGCCGCTCGACGACGGACGCCGTCGGGATGAACGGATCGGCGACCAGGTCGCCCGTGGAGATCGAGACCGCGGCGACCAGGCGGCCGTCGAGCTCGGCGGCGATCACCTCGCCGCTCGGAGCGGCGGCGGAGTCGCGGCCGGCGAGCACCTCGAGCGCCACCCTGTCGGCGCCGCTGAGATCGAGCCGACGGATGAACGCGCGGTCCGCGGTCGCGGCGGAGCCCGCCGACCGCGTGCGGCGGCGGCGAGCTCCGAGGGCCCGGCGGCGAGAGGCGGCGTAGTCGCGCATCTCCTGGTTTCGCTGGGCCGACATGCTGGTGATCAGGGAGGTCATCTTCAGTTCCTTTCTTCGCTTGCCTCGATCACCAAGCTACGGCTAAGAAACCGCTCTCACATCGGGTTTTCGGGCCGACTTACGCCCTCCGACCCCTTACTTTCGAGGCGCGACCCCTTACTCGTTCGCGCGCGTCGGCGGCCATACTGGTGGAGTGGCCCAGCGCGTCACCAGCAGTCGCTTCGTCGGGCGTCAGCGAGAGCTCGCCGACCTGCAGCGCACGCTGGCCGGCGAGGATCCGGCCGGGCTCCCGGCGCTGTTCTTCATCTCCGGCGAGTCCGGGGTCGGCAAGACCCGGTTGCTCCACGAGCTGATCGCAACCGCCGAGCAGCAGGGCGCCCGGGCGATCGGCGGGGCATGCGTCGAGCTCGGCGAGGACGAGCTGCCCTACGCGCCGCTGGTCGGAGCGCTGCGGCCGCTGCAGCGCTCCTGCGAGCCGGTGCTCGAGCAGGTCTCGGCGGGCACGCGGGCCGAGCTGGCCCGGCTCAACCCCGAGATCGGCGAGCCATCGACCGAGCCCGAGACCGAGCGCGGCGAGGCACAGCGCCGACTCTTCGACGCCTTCCTCGAGCTGACCGACCGGCTCGCCGAGGAGCGTCCGGTGCTGCTCTGGATCGAGGACATCCACTGGGCCGACCGCTCGACCCGCTCCTTCCTGCGCTTTCTCGCCGCCAGCCTGACCGCTGAGCGCGTGGTCGTGGTCGCCACCTACCGGGCCGACGAGCTGCACCGCCGCCATCCCCTGCGGCCGGTGCTCGCCGAGCTCGAGCGCACCCCGCGGGCGCGGCGGATCGAGCTCGAGCGCTTCGACCGCGCCGAGCTCTCCGACCAGCTCGACCGACATCCTCGGCGCCGAGCCGCAGGCCGAGGTGGTCGAGCGGCTGTTCGGGCGCAGCGGCGGCAACCCGCTGTTCACCGAGGAGCTGATCGCGGCGGGTGTCGACGGGCGCGGCTCGCTGCCGCCGAGCCTGCGCGAGGCGCTGCTGCTGCGGGTCGAGCGCCTCTCGGAGGTGAGCCAGCGCCTGCTGCGCGCGCTCGCCGTCGCCAATCGGGCCCGCGAGGAGCTGCTCGCTGAGGCGACCGGCGCCGATCGCGCGGCCGTGGACGCGGCGATGCGCGAGGCGCTCGAGGCGCAGATCGTCGTCGCGCTCGATTCGGGTCGGCTCGGCTTCCGGCATGCGCTGCTGCGCGAGGTGCTCTACGACGACCTGCTCCCGGGCGAGCGCTCGCAGCTTCACCTCGCGCACGCGGAGGCGCTCGAGCGGGTCGGCGCCGAGGGCGACCCGGCCTGGACCGCGACCGGCATCGCCCATCACTACTACGCCGCCGGCGATCAGCCGAAGGCGCTGCGCGCCGCGCTCGAGGCGTCGACCGCGGTCCGCAAGCTGCACGCCTACGGCGAGGCCGCCGGGCTGCTCGACCGCGCGCTCGAGCTCTGGCCGCGGGTCCCGGACGCCGAGCAGGTGACCGGGGTCGACCAGGGAGAGGTGCTGATCCGGGCGGCGCGCGCCCACTACATGTTCGGCGAGGACGCGGTTGGCGCCGCGCTTTATGAGGACGCGGTCGAGGCGCTCGGCGATGACGCCGATCCGGAGCGGCTCGCCTCGGTCCTGACGGCGCTCGCGACCTGCCAGTGGACGCTCGGCCAAGCGGAGCGCAGCCGCGCGACCCAGAGCCGCGGCCTGGCCCTGCTCGATCCCGACAGCGACTCGCCGGCGCGGGCGCGGCTGCTGGCTCAAAGGCTCCGCTTCCTGCTGCTTCAGGGGCGGTTCCGCGAGGTGGACGAGGCGGCGCCGGAGGCGCTCGCAGCGGCCGAGGCGCTCGATCTCGACTCGACCCGGGCGGGCATCCTCAGCCGGCTCGGCTGCGCGCTCTACGCGCTGGGGCGCGAGGAGGAGGGTCGGGCGCGGATGCTCGAGTCGATCGAGATCGCCGAACGGACCGGATTCTCCGACGACCTCGCGATGGCCTATATGAACTTCGCCGACTCCCTGCACCTGAGCGGCCACATCGAGCTCGCCCGCGAGACCGCCGAGCAGGGGATCGCCAAGGTCGCCGATCGCACGGAGGTGAGCACCGGCGGCTCGACCAGGTCGATGAACTTCATCCATCTCAGCCTCACCGAGATCTACTTCGATCTCGGCGAGTGGGACCGTGCCGAGGCCGAGCTGCGCGCGACCGACAAGGGCAGCCAGGGGGTCGGCCGAGCGCATGCGAACCTGCGCGGCCGCCGAGCTGGCGCTGGCGCGAGGTCGGACCGACGAGGCCGCCGACTCGCTCGAATACGCCGAGGGCCTGTTGCGCGAGGCGCTCGAGCCACCGTACATCGCCCTGCTCGCCTCGCTGCAGACCGAGCTCGAGCTGCGCCGCGGCGACCTCGCCGCCGCGCGCGCCGCCGCCGACCGTGGCATCGACCGGATTCAGTTCTGCAGCGAGGACGTGCGCCCGGATCGCGCTCTGCGCGACCGCCGGGATCGCGGTCGAGGCCGAGGGTGCGGTGCGGGCGCGCGACCTCGGCGACGACAACGCCGAGCGGGCGGCCATCGACCGATCCCGGGCGCTGATCGAGATGGTCCGGGCCGCGGTCGAGGAGGCCGAGGGCCCGGTCGAGCTGGCGACTCTCGCGGTCGCCGAGGCCGAGCACGCGCGCGGCGCCGGCGAGGACGACCCGGCCCTCTGGGGCGCGGCGGTGCGCGAGTGGCAGCGGCTCGAGCGGCCCTACCAGGTGGCGCTGGCCCGCTGGCGCCAGGCGCAGGCGCAGCTCGCGCGCGCAGATCGCGAGGGTGCGACCGCGTCACTGTCCGAGAGCGCGGCCGGCGCGAAGCGCCTCGGCGCCCACTGGCTCAGCGGCGAGATCGAGGGGCTGGCTGCTCGCGCCAGGCTCAACCTGCGCGGTCCCGCCGAGCAACCGCCCGATACCGCCCCGCCGGTCGAGCAGGAGACGCCGTTCGGGCTCACCCGCCGTGAGCTGCAGGTGCTCGAGCTGGTCGCCTCCGGGGCGACCAACCGCGAGATCGGCGAGCGCCTGTTCATGGCCGAGAAGACGGCCAGCGTGCACGTCTCGCGAATCCTCACGAAGCTCGACGTACGCGGCCGCACCGAGGCCGCAGCGGTCGCCCACCGCCACGGCATCGGTGCCGACCTCTCCCCTGGCTGAGTTCAGCCGGTGATGGGCCGGTTCCCGTGTTACGGTCGCGGCGTGGTCCCGGATCAGCAAGCGGGGGGCTATGCGATCACCAGCGTCGACGCGCTCGAGCGCGTCGATCTCGGCCACTCGATTTGGCGCCCGGTGCGGCGTCCGCTCGAGCTCACCGGGGTCGCGGTGAACGCCTACTCCGCCAACGCGGCGGGCGACGGGGTGATCGAGCCACACGACGAGACCAGCGCCGGCGCCGGCGCTCACGAGGAGCTCTACCTCGTCGTCTCCGGCGCGGCGCGGTTCAAGATCGGCGAGGAGACCGTAGACGCCCCCGCCGGCACCATGATCCGGATCGACGTCGGCGTCCACCGCGAGGCGACCGCGACCGCCGACGCGACCACGGTGCTCGTCGTCGGCGGACCCCCTGGCGCCGCGCTGCCGGTCTCGCCGTTCGAGTACTGGTACGCCGCCCAGGCGCCGAACTCACGCGGCGACTACGACGCCGCGATCGAGATCGCCTCCGAGGGTCTCGCCGACTACCCGGAGCACCCGACCCTGCGTTACCAGCTCGCCTGCTACGAGGCGCTCGCCGGTCGCCCCGAGCGCGCCCTCGACCATTTCGTGATCGCGGCGCGCGGCCAACCCGGATGTGATCGAGTGGGCGGCGGACGACGCCGACCTCGACTCGATCCGCGAGCACCCGCGCTTTCCCTCGCGCTGAGCGGCACTCGACGCGACCGAAGATCGTTGACCCGGGCGCGGCTAGGTCGCCCGCCTCGAGTTCGCCGAGCGCGTTCTCGAGGAAGCCGATCAGCCGCCAGGCGTCCGGGATCTGGTCGCGGTCGGTGACGATCCCGATGTCCATCTTGCCGCAGTAGCTCATCACGGTGATGTTGAGTCCCATCCCGTCGGTGACGACCGAGACCGGGTAGTTCGCCTTCAGCTCGGCGCCGGCGCAGTAGAGCGGGAACTGCGGCCCGGGGACGTTCGAGATCACCAGGTTCCAGGTCGGCCGCCCGCGGCGGCTGGCGGCGAGGCCGGTGGTCGCGCGAGCGGCGCGGGCGAAGACCGCCGGCGGAATGAAGTGGTTGGCATCCTGGAGCAGGTCGGCAGGCATCGCCCGGTGGCGCTCCTTCATCGAGCTGAGCGCGTCGTGGGTCGCGTGCAAGCGGTCGACCGGGTCGACGATGTTCGTGAACAGGGGCGCGCTCATCAGCATGATCCGGTTGCCGTAGGTGCCCTGCTGCTGCTCGGAGCGCACCGAGACCGGGATCTGCGCGACGAGCGGGTCGGCCGGCAGCTCGGTGTGCGAGATCAACCAGCGGCGCACCGCGCCGGCGCAGATCGAGACGACGACGTCGTTGACGGTGCAGCCGTGCGCGTTCTTGACCGCCTTGACGCGCTCGAGGTCGAGCCGGCCGAAGACGAAGCGCCGATGCGGCGAGACGCGGCCGTTGAACGAGGTCCGCGGGGGCTTGTACGGGGAGCGCTCGAGCTCGCCGCCCTCGCGCGGCCCGCGCACGGTGCGCCGCAGGCGCTCGGAGACCCGGGCCACGGTGTCGGCGCCCGGCAGCGTCCCGAACGCCGTCTCGTCGAGGTTCGGCAGTGCCGTCGGCAGCGAGCGCAGCATCCGCACCGGGTAGCGCGGCAGGCCAAAGAGCCCGCGGGCGAGCATCTCGAGCTCGCTGGGCTTACCGCCGTTGCGCCGTCCGCGCGGTTCCGGGCGCTCGGTGCCGCCGGGCTCGAGGTCGAACAGGACGCCCATGATCTCGGCGCCGGAGAGCCCGTCGATGGTCGCGTGATGGATCTTGGTCAGCATTGCGACGTAGCCGTGCTCGAGCCCGTGGATCAGGTAGAGCTCCCACAGCGGCCGGGCCCGGTCGAGCGGGCGCGAGACGATGCGCGCCACCTGCTCGGCCAGCTTCTCGTCGGTTCCGGGGGGCGGCAGCGCGAGCTCGCGGACGTGGAAGTCGAGGTCGAAGTCCTCGTCGTCGACCCAGTACGGGTAGTCGAGCCCGAACGGGACCTCGGCGAGCCGCCAGCGCATCGGCGGCAGTAGAGGCAGGCGCTCGGCGATCATCCGCTGGACGTCGGCGAGCTCGAGCTGACCGCCCGGGGCGGTGCTCGGATCGAGGATCGCGAGGCCGCCGACGTGCCCGCTCTGGCGGGCGTTCTCGAGCGCCAGGAACTGCGCGTCGACGCTGGTCAGCTGTCGCATCGGGCCGAGTCTCTCACGACTCGGCTTCGATTTGCGAGCCTCCGCTCGCGCCGTCCTGTCCGTAGTCGGTGTTGTCGTTGGTGTCGCCGAGCGCGATCGCGCCCGCGACGGCGAGCACCGCGGCCCCGCCGCCCGCCTTGCGGACGATCGCCCAGCGGCGCTTGATCAGCGGTCGCCGCGGGGGTTCGACCGTCGGCTGGTCGTCTTCTTCGTTCATGCCAATAGCGAATCGCGCCGTCCTAAAGGGAGCCCGAAGGCCGCCTAAGACCTGGCGCGCATGGGTATGGTCGCCTCGATGAGGCGCGGGCTGTTCATGCCGCCGTTCGACGAGCTCGCCGAGCCCGCCCTGCTCGCTGAGCTCGCGGCGCTCGCCGAGGATCGCGGCTGGGAGGGCGTCTTCGTGTGGGACCACGTCGACTATCGCGCCCCGGTGCGGGCGCTCGCCGATCCCTGGGTCGCGCTGGCGGCCGTCGCGGTCGCGACGTCGCGGATCCGCCTCGGCCCACTGGTGACGCCGCTGTCGCGGCGGCGCGTCCACAAGCTCGCCCGCGAGACCGTCACCCTCGACCGCCTGAGCGGCGGGCGACTGACCCTCGGGGTCGGCCTGGGCAGCGACAACAGCGGCGAGCTCAGCGGCCACGGCGAGGAGACCGATCCACGCGCCCGCGCCGAGCTGCTCGACCGCGGGCTCGAGCAGCTGGCCGGTTACTGGGACGGCGGGTTCGAGCCGGCGCCGGCGCAGCGCCCGCGGATCCCGATCTGGGTCGCCGGCCGGTGGCCGAACCGGCGCCCGCTGCGGCGCGCGGCGCGCTGGGACGGTTTCTTCCCGATCGACCTGCCCGGCCCAGCGGAGCTCGCCGAGCTGGCGGCCGAGGTCACCGAGCTGCGAGCAGCGGCGACGGCCGTTCGACCTCGTCGCCGAGCTCGCGCCGGGAGTGGATCCCGCGCCGTGGGCAGACGCCGGGGCGACCTGGGTCCTGACCAGCTTCCCGATCGAGAGCCCGCGCCGACGAGGTGCGCGCGGCGATCGAGTCCGGGCCGGGCTGAGCTAGAGGCGCTCGAGCACCTCGGCGGCGGCGCGCTCGCCGGAGCGCACCGCGCCGTCCATGTAGCCGGCCCAGTAGTCGGAGGTCTCGGTCCCCGCCCAGTGGATGCGACCGACCGGACGACGCAGCGCCGGTCCGTTGGCTGAGAGCTGTCCGAGGCCGGGGATCCCGACCGGACAGCCGCGGGTCCAGGTCTCGGCCTTCCAGGCGGTCTCGATGTACTTGCTCGGCTCCGCGGCCTGCGAGCCGAAGAACTCGACGTAGTTGGCGATCACCGCGCGACGGCGCTGCTTCGGCTTCAGCTTCGCGAACGAGCGCGCCTGGTCGCCGCCGATGAACCCGAACACGACGCCCTTGCCGCCGTCCTCGGGCGAATCGTCGAAGCTGGCCGAGATCGGCCCGTTCTCGTACAGCACCTGGCCGGTGAGCCCGTCGTCGCGCCAGAACGGGCGGGGGTACACGCACGCCGCCTTCGTCAGGTTGCCCTGCGGGAAGTGGTCGATCAGGTCGACGCGATCGTCGGGGAGGCCGGGCTCGTAGTCGATCTTCCCGGTCAGCACCGGGGGCACGGCGACGATCACGCGCTTCGCCCTGACCTCCATCCGGTCCGAGTGCACGGTGACCCCGCGGCGTTCCTGGACGATCCGGCGGACCGGCGACTCGAGCACCACCGAGCGCCCGAGCTTGCGCGCGATGCGCTTGCAGATCACCTGCGAGCCGCCGACGAACCGGTACATCTGCGCGCCGTCGCGGGTGTTGAAGTTGCGCTCGAAGGTGCCGACGTTCTGCTCGTTGCCCGACGATGCGATGTAGAAGAGGACGTAGAGCAGCGAGATCTCGCGCGGCTCCGCCCCGAAGATCGGCCGGGTGGCGATCGACGCCAGGTTCTTGAACTGCGGCGTGACCGTGTTCTCGTCGACGAACTGCTGCAGCGTCTGCCCGTCGTACTCGGCCGCCTTCGGCGCCGACCAGGGAGCGTCGACCGGGACCTCCTTGGACATCTCGTCGAGCCGGGTGACGAACTGGATCAGGTCGGGGAGGATCGTCGGGTCGGGCGGCGCCGAGCCGGTGAAGCTCGAGTCGCTGAACCGCAGCCGCGACCCGTTCGCGATGTACAGGTTCTCACCGGTGTCGTAGGTGTTGAAGAGGCCGACGCCGAGCTTCTCGCCCAGCGCGATCACCCGGTCCTGCGTTGGCCCGGCGAAGGTGCCGCCGCGCTCGGTCACGTCGCCGCCGCCGATCTCCGCGTTGAGCACGCGCCCACCGACCCGATCGCGCGCCTCGAGCACGATCGTCGAGTGCCCCTGGCGCTCGAGCTCGCGCGCCGCGGTCAGTCCGGCGAACCCGGCGCCGACGATCGCGACGTCGGCGCGACGTCGGCGCTTGTGGCGCGGCTTCGCGCTGCCGGCGAGCGCCTCGGGGGCAGCGCCGAGCACCGCGCCGGCCGAGGCGGCGGCCCCGGTCCCGAGCAGGCGCCGGCGAGAGATTGCGGGGTTCCGTGGCTGATCGGTCATCGCGTGATCCTTTCAGCTAACCCGGGTGCGCCGTCGCCGTTGCGCACCGTCAGCTCGCCGGGGTCTGCGACCGGCCGCGCTAGTGGCGCCGCTTGCGCTTCTTGATCACCTTCCACGACGCCCGGGCCGGCGACGCGTCCTTGTTGCCGGCGGCGTCGATGGCCCGGACCTGGAACACGTGCTTGCCCTTGCGGGCCTTGACGATCCGGGGCGCGATGCAACCCGCAAAGGCGGCGCCGTCGACGCTGCACTCGAAGCTCGCGCCGGCCTCGGAGGAGACGAAGTCGAACGTCGCCTGCCTCTTGGTCGTCTTCGCTTTCGGGGCCTTCGTGAGCGTCGTCTCCGGAGCCGTCGCGTCGGGAGAGATGCACGGCGGCGACTGGCTCTGCGGGTTCGCCGGACACAGATCCTGGGTCTCGTCGCCGTAACCGTCCGCGTCCGCGTCGGGCTCGACCTGAGCCTCGATGTCGGGCCGGAAGTCACCGCTGAGGGTGAACGTCTCCTGCACTCCGACCGCCGACGGCGGGTTGGAATGGAAGAGCTGCTCGTTTCCGGCCCCGAGCGTCGTGCTGGTGCACTGGGATGAGCCGCTGTTGGCCCCGACCCGCAGCCCGATGTACTGCCCCGCGGCGACCGTGGCGCGAGTCGGGAACGCGTTCACTGGACCGGACGTCAGGGTCTGGAAACCGGAGTCGAACACCGGGGTGAAGAGGCTCGCCGATTGGCTCGTGTACACGCGGAGCGCCGCTAGGTCGCCCGCGTCCAGCGCGCCTCCGAACGTCCGCCACTCAGTCAACACCCCGGCGCTCGGAACCACGTAGTCGGGGCCGGACGAGACGAGGGTCCCGATGACCTCGTCTCCGGCCGCGCAGCCGAGGCTCCCCGCTTGCGTCTGCCCCACCGTGACCGAGGCGCCGGCCGAGGCCGGGACTAAAGCGGCAATCATCGCCGCGACGACGGCCAGCGATCTGCTGAGCATCGGATCCCCCTTGATCGATTCCGGTCAGCCTTCCACCCACCTCGGTGCGCGTCAAGCCGAGCGACTCACAAACCGGTGCCGGCGGAGCGCACCGACGGCCTCGTCGACCCGACCGTTGTTGCACGGCTCACGAACCTGACGCGGCGCCCGTTTCAGATCGTGATGGAGTTCGAATTGCGTCCCCGCCGACCCTTCGACCCGTCGCCGCTGCTCGGGTTCTTCGCTCGTCGCGCGGTGGCCGGGATCGAGGCGGTCACCGACGGCATCTATCGCCGCTCGCTGCGGCTCGCTCGGCGGGGTCGCGGTCGTCGAGCTGCGCCCGCGGCACGATGCGATCCACATTCGCGCGACCGTCGCCGATCCGGCCGACCGCGCCGTCGCCGAGGCCGCCTGCCGCGCGCTGTTCGATCTCGACGCCGAGCCGAGCCGGGTGCTCGAGGCGCTCGGGTCGGATGCGGTGATCGGGGATGCGGTTCGCGCGGCTCCGGGCCGGCGGGTGCCCGGGCACCCCGACCCGGCCGAGCTCGCGATCCGCGCCGTGATCGGCCAGCAGGTCTCGGTCGCCGGGGCGGCGACGATCGCCGGGCGCCTGGTGGCCGAGTTCGGCCGGCCGTTGGCGCAGCCGGTCGACGGGGTCACCCACCTGTTCCCGGCGCCGGCCGCGCTCGCGGCGCTCGACCCCGAGTCGCTGCCGATGCCGCGGGCGCGCGGGCGAGCGCTGATCGGCCTTGCCGCGGCGCTGGCCTCGGGCGAGCTGGACCTGACGCCGGGCGCGGACCCGGCCGCAGCCCGCGAGCGGCTGCTGGAGCTGACCGGGATCGGCCCGTGGACGGCTGACTACGTCGCGATGCGCGGTCTTGGTGACCGCGACGCCTTCCTCGCGTCCGATCTCGGCGTCCGCCGCGCCCTCGAGCGGCTCGGCGAGGACGGCTCCCCGCGGGCGGCGGCTGCGCTCGCCGAGCGCTGGCGGCCCTACCGCGCCTACGCGCTTCAACACCTCTGGTCCACCCTGGAAACGAAAGAACGGAGAATCAAGTGATCGCCACCGACACCATCCTCTACACGACCTTCGACTCGCCGATCGGCGAGCTGCTCGCGGTCGGCGACGAGCGCTCGCTGACCAAGCTGCACATGCAGGACTCGCGACGACCGACACGGGTCGGCGCCGACTGGGAGCGCGACGACGGGCGCTTCGCCGCCCTGCGCGAGCAACTCGGCGAGTACTTCGCGGGCGAGCGGCGCGAGTTCGACCTCGAGCTCGAGCTGCGCGGCTCGGAGTTCGAGCGCCGGGTGTGGGACGCGCTGCGGGAGATCCCGTACGGCGAGACCCGCGCCTACGGAGCAGATCGCGATCGCGATCGGGGCTCCCGGCCAGGCCCGCGCCGTCGGCGCCGCGAACGGCCGCAACCCGATCGCCGTCGTCGTCCCCTGCCACCGGGTGATCGGCGCCGACGGCAGCCTCACCGGGTACGCCGGCGGCCTCGAGCGCAAGCGGCTGCTCCTGGACCTGGAAGCGCCGCTCGCCCAGCTCGACCTGAGCTCCACCTCGACTCGCTGATGCGCTCCCCGCCGCCGACGGGTTGATTTCGTTGCCCTGTCTGGCGTTTTCAACCCGTCGGCACGGGCCGGCCGCTCAGCCGCGAGTCAGCTGCTCGAGGGTGAAGATGAAGCTCTCGTAGAGGCGGCCGGTGCCCTGCTGGAGGCCGATCTCGCAGGTTCGGTTCGAGCAGAGGCAGGCGTCGAAGCTGCGGTCGCCGAGCTCGGCCGCCTCGTCGGCGGTCGCGGCGAGCGGCAGCTCGGGGTGGAGCATCCCGCGGTCGCCGGCGAAGCCGCAGCAGGTCGCAGTCGGCGGGACGACGACCTCGTCGGCGAGCTCCGCGGCGATCGCCGCGAGGCCGGCGTCGAGCTCGAGATGGCGACTCGAGCAGGGCGGGTGGACCGCGACCGCGCCGAGCTTGCGCTCGACGCTCAGCGCTGGCAACAGCCGCTCGCGCGCCCACGCGATCGAGTCGAGCACGGTCAGCTTCGAGTGGCGCTCCGCGTTCACCTCGCTGAGCAGCGCGACCGCCTCCTCGGCAATCCCGAGCGTGCAGGAGCTCGCGTCGCAGACGATGGGCAGCTCGCCGCCATCCGACCAGCGCCAGAGCGCGTCGACCGTATGGTTGGCCATCCGCCGGGCGCCGTCGCGATAGCCCTTCGAGGTCCACGGGGTCGCGCAGCAATGGCCGCCGACGTCGGGCGGAATCCAGAGCGGCTGGCCCGCGCGCGCCGAGACGGCGGCGAACGCCTCCGGGAGGCTGAGCGAGGTGTCGGAGCCGTTGCGCGCCCGCCCGAAGATGCGGTTGACGCAGGCGGGCAGGTAGACGGCCGCGGCCCCGGCCCGCGTCGTCGCCGGCAGCGCGGCCGGCGCCGGGGCCGGCATGTTCGGCGGCCACTCGGGGACCAGCTCGGAGCTCAGCGCCCGGCGCGCCGCGCGACTGGCGCCGCGTGCCGCTCCCCGGGTGAGGCGACCGCGATCGCCGGTCCGCAGGCCGGCGCGGGCGACCCGCTCGACCGAGTCCCAGCGCGCGGCGAGCCGCAGCGCGACCTTCTCGGCGCGGGCGCTGTGCTGGCGGGAGCGCAGCTCCTTGACGAACTTGCCGGTGTCGATCCCGACCGGACAGGCGAGCACGCAGGTGCCGTCGGCGGCGCAGGTCTCGAGCGCGTCGTACTCGTACTGCTCGAGCAGCGCCTCGAGCACCGGCGAGCCGGGCGCCTGGCGCGCCATCTCGCGCCGTAGGACGATTCGCTGGCGCGGGGTGGTCGTCAGGTGGCGGCTCGGGCAGACCGGCTCGCAGAACCCGCACTCGACGCAGGTGTTGACCTCGTCCTCGATCGCCGGCGTCGTCTTCAGGTTCTTGAGGTGAACGCCTGGGTCGTCGTTGATCACGACCCCAGGGCCGAGCACTCCGTCGGGGTCGGCGAGCCTCTTGATCCGGCGCATGAGCTCGGTCGCCTTCTCGCCCCACTCGCGCTCGACGAACGGCGCCATGTTGAGTCCGGTCCCGTGCTCGGCCTTCAGCGAGCCGTCGTAGCGATCGATGACCAGCTCGATCAGACCCTCCATAAAGGCGTCGTAGCGCTCCAGGTCCTCGCGCTTGGCGAAGTCCGGGGTGAGCATGAAGTGCAGGTTCCCGGCGGACGCGTGCCCGGCGACCCCCGGACAGGAAGCCGTGCTCGGTGAGCAGCGCCTGAAGGTCCTTGGCCATCTCGGCCATCTGCGCCGGCGGCACGCAGACGTCCTCGACGATCAGCGCCGTCCCGGGCGCCCGCATCTTGCCGACCAGCCCGTGCATCCCCTCGCGCACCTGCCAGTAGACCTCGATCGTTTCCGCGTCGCGGTGAAAGTCCGGCTCGCGGATCAACTCGCGGCTCGCGAGCACCTCCGCCGCGCGCGCCTCCGCGGCCGCCAGCTCGGACTCGTCCTCGCCGCCGAACTCGACCAGAAGGGCGGCCGAGAACGGGTCGATCTCCTTCCAGTACTCGGGGGTGCCGCGGATGTTGTGCGCCGCGACGATCAGCGCCGGCGCGACCATCAGCTCGACCGCCCGCGCCCCGGCGGCGACGAAGTCCCCGACCGGCTCGAGGGCCGCGTCGACGTTCGCGAAGTGCAGCCAGGAGAGGGTCGTGCGGCGAGGCTGGGGGAACGCCTCGAACACGGCCTCGGCGATGAACCCGAGCGTGCCCTCGGAGCCGACCAGCAGCCGGCGGAAGATCTCGAGCGGGGTCTCGGCGTCGAGGAAGGCGCACAGCCGGTAGCCGGTCGTGTTCTTGATCGAGAACTTGCGCCGGATCCGCTCGCTGAGCTCGGGGTCGTCGACGATCTGCTCGCGGATCTCCGCGAGGCCGGCCGCGAGCTCGGGCTCGGCGTCCGCGAAGCGGCGCTCGGCGTCGGGGGCGGCGGTGTCGATCACCGTGCCGGAGGCGAGCACGAAGGTCAGCTCGCGGACGGTCTCGTACGAGTCGCGGGCCACTCCGCAGCGCATCCCGCCGGAGTTGTTGGCGATCACGCCGCCGACGCAGGCGATGTCGGTCGAGGCCGGGTCGGGACCGAGTTTGTATCCGTGCGGGGCGAGCACCCGGTTGACGTGGCCGAGCAGCGTCCCCGGCTTCACCCGGGCGCGGGCGCCGCCGTCCTCGACCTCAACCCCGCGGAAGTGGCGCCGGACGTCGACCAGGATCCCGTCGGTCTGCCCCTGTCCGTTGAGGCTGGTGCCTCCGGCACGGAAGACCACGGGGATCGAGTGGTGCCGGCCGTAGGCGATCACCTTCGCGACGTCGGCGGCGTCGTGGGCGACGACGACCGCCTTCGGGAACAGCCGGTACGGGCTCGCGTCGGAGGCGTAGCGAACGATGTCGGAGGCGCGGGTGAGGACGCGCTCGGCGCCAACCAGCCCGATCAGCTCGCCGCGCAGCGGCTCCGGCGTCCCGGCCGCGACCCAGTCCGGGGCGGCGTCGGCGCTCGCCGGGGTCGGCTCGGGCGCCAGCGGCTCGACCTTGGGCTCGAGCAGGGCGATCAGCGACCCCTTCCTAGAACAGCCACATCCCGGGCGCCACCCCGACCTCGACCAGCTCCGGCCGGTTCGCCGCGACCGCTCCCGCGAGCGCATCGCGGAGCTCGTCGGCCGTGCTCGCCCTGACCGTGCCGATCCCGTAGGCCGCCGCGATCCCCGCCGTGTCGAGCGCCGGCAGGTCGAGCCCCGGCGCACCCTCGACCCCTTCGAGGCTCGAGAACCACTTCAGGATCGCGTACTCGCTGTTGCGCACGACCAGGAAGGTGACCGGCACGTCGTAGGCGACCGCGCTCCAGAAGGCGGTCACCGCGTACTGCGCCGAGCCCTCGCCGACCACGCAGACGACCGGGCGGTCGGGCTGCGCGAGCTGCACGCCGACCGCCGCCGCGAGACCGAAGCCGAGCCCGCCGCCGGCGGCGAAGTAGTAGCTGCCGGGCTTCGAGAGCCGCAGCTGGTTGCGCAGGGCGCTGGTCGAGGACGGCGCCTCGAGCACGATGATTCCGTCGTCGGGGAAGGCGGCCGCGAGCGCGTGCATCGCGGCGGTCCCCGTGATCGGATCCTCCTCCGGGCCGGCGGTCGGCTCCGGCAGGGACTCGCCGAGGTCGCGGTCCGATTCGCCGACCTCGGCGACGAGCAACTCCAGCGACAACTTCACGTCGGCGACGATCGCGTCGCCCATCGGCGCCCGCGCGGCCTCGTCGGGGTCGGAGGTGATCTGGATCAGCTCGGCGCCCTCGGGCAACAGCGCGCCGGGCAGGTTGGGGTAGTACGGGAAGACCGAGGAGCCGACGACCAGGATCAGGTCGCGGCCCTTGAGCGTGTCGGCGACCGGGCCGACCGCGGGCGGCAGGATGCCGCGGAAGTTCGGATGCCCCTCCGGGAACCCGAGCCGCCCGCCGCCGGTCGGCGGGCTCGCGAACACGGGCAGGTTCTGGCGCTCGGCGAGCGAAATCGCGAGCTCCCAGGCGCCGCTCGCGTCGATGTCGGGGCCGGCGACCAGCACGGGGCTGTTCGCCGCCTCGAGCCGGCGGGCGAGCGTCGCGACCGTCTCGGGGGCCGGCGCGGCCCGGCCGTCGACCTGGCGCTTGATCGCCTCGGCGACGTCGGCGTCGTCGACTTCGGCCTCCCAGTCGTCCATCGGGATCGAGACGAAGGTCGGGCCCTTCGGCGGCAGCGTGGCGAGATGGGTGGCCCGGGCGAGCGCCAGCGGCACGTCGGCGGCCCGCGCCGGCTCGTAGCTCCACTTGACCAGCGGGTGGGGCATCCGGGTCGCGTCGCGGTTGGTCAGGTTCGCTTGCAGGCCGACCAGGGCCCGGGTCTGCTGCCCGGCCGTGATCACCAGCGGCGTGTGGTTGGCCTGGGCGTTGAAGATCGCGCCCATCGCGTTGCCGACCCCGGGGGCGGTGTGCAGGTTGACCAGGGCCGGGCCGCCGCTGGCCTGCGAATAGCCGTCGGCCATCCCGACCACGACCGCCTCCTGGAGCCCGAGCACGTACCTGAAGTCATCCGGAAAATCGCGCAGCATCGGCAGCTCGGTCGAGCCGGGGTTGCCGAACATGGTCGTCATCCCGTGGGCCCGAAAGACGTCGAAGGAGGCGTCGCGGACGCTGGTCACGGGGCGGACTCTATGCCTCTGTCACTCTCTGGGCATGGCGGGATATTTCGATCAGGGTTCGATGATGCGACGCGTGCATCGCGAGCGGGCGCTGGCGCTGTACGGGCCGCGGGCGTTGCTGATGCAGGCGGCCCACCCGCTCGCGGTCGAGGGATTGCTCGCCCACTCGAGTGGGCTCGACGATCCCTACGACCGGCTCGCCCGCACCGCCCAGGTCATGGACACGATCACCTTCGGCTCGCGCGCCGACGCCGACCGGGTCACGAGGCGGGTGCGTGCGATGCACGGCCGGGCCAGCGGGGAGCTCAGCGAGGCCGTCGGCCCGTACGCCGTCGGCACCCCGTATCGCGCCGACGACCCGGAGTTGCTGCTCTGGGTCCTGTTCACACTCTTCGACTCCTCAGTGGTCGTCTACCGCGCGTACGTGGGCGCCCTCGACCGCGGCGAGGAGGCGGCGCTGTGGCGCGACTACCGCACCGTTGGCGCGGCTGTTCGGCCTGGCGCCCGACCAGATGCCACGCACGCTCGCCGCGGTCGACCGCTACCGCGACGAGATGCTCGACGGCGACCGCCTCCACATCACGGACTGGGCGCGCGAGCGAGCGCGCGAGATCGTGCTCGAGCCGCCGGTGTCGCTGGCGGTGCGCCCGCTCGTCGAGGCGGCGAACTTCATCACGATCACCCTGCTGCCGTCACGGATCCGCGCCGAGTACGGGTTCTCCCGGTTGCCACCGCAGCCGCTTCGCAGCGCGCTCGTCGCCGGCGGCGCCGAGTACGTGAAGCGGGCGCTGCTGCCGCTGATGCCCGGCCGGCTGCGGTTCACGACCGTGGCCCGCGCCGCAAGCGCCTGATCTCGACATCTACTGATGTAACGGTTGGGCCCCAGCGTGATGTAATCGGCCCTACGGGAATGGGCGACACAACCGAGGAAAGCCAGGACGGCGATTCGACGATCGGCGCCGCGCTCGGGCCGAAGCTGTTCAAGGCGATGAAGATCGCCCGCGAGGTGCTGCCCGGTGACAGCCGCTACGGCGACCCGCTCTCGACGACCGGAACCCAACCGCGCACGCTGGTCGCGCGCAAGCTGGGCGAGGCGGCGAAGCGCCGCCCGGGGATCCTCAAGGAGGCCGGCCTCTCGGCGCTGCAGGTATGGGAGGCGGTGTCTGAGTCCGAGGAATCGAAGCTCGGCGACGACCGGCTCGCGATCGCGTTCACCGACCTGGTCGGTTTCTCCGACTGGGCGCTCGAAGCCGGCGACGACCTGTCGCTCGAGCTGCTGCGCGAGGTCGCCGAGGCGATCGAGGCCCCGGTGGTCGAGTGCGGCGGCGAGGTCGTGAAGCGCCTGGGGGACGGGATGATGGCCGTCTTCGGCGACCCCGATGCCGCGGTCGAGGCGCTGTTCGCGGGGCGCGAGCGCCTGCGTGGCGTCGAGGTCGGCGGGTACGTTCCCCGTATGCGCGCTGACCTGCACGTCGGCTCCCCGCGGCGACTCGCCGACGACTACCTCGGCGTCGACGTCAACATCGCGGCCCGGATCGCCGAGAGGGCTTCGGCGGACGAGCTGCTCGTCTCCGGCGACGCGCTCGAGGAGCTCGACCGACGGGATCGCCGCGAAGAAGAAGCTGATCTTCCGCGCCAAGGGCGTGCCGCGCGATGTCACCGCCTACTCGCTGAGAGGCGAAATGAGCGACGAGCCGGAGATCATCGACGAGTCGGCGATCGCCGACGACGAGCGCGCCGTGGTCCGCCGCGGCTCGGTCGACCTGATGCAGGTGCCGCGGCTGCTCGGCGGGGCGCTCGCCGACATTCGCACGATCGCCGAGGGGATGGCGACGCTGCCGAAGCTGCTGATCGCACTGGACGGGATCCAGGGCAAGGTCGAGTCGCTCGACCACGAGGTGAAGCAGATGCGCGCCGCGGTCGAGGCCATGGGCGGCGACGTCGGCGAGCTGCGCGACGGCATCGACCGGCTCGAGCCGCACCTCGAGGACGTCAGCAAGGTCGCGCACCCGCTCCGGCGCCTCAACGACTCACGCCGGCGCCGCGACTCGGGCGCGTGAGCCGGCGCTTCGCCGGGCTCGCGCTCGTCCTCCCGCGTGGCGCTCGCCGCCTGCGGCGGCTCCGATCCGAGCTCGTCGACCAGCTCGACCACGACGACGCCCGCGCCGCCGCCGAAGGAGACCCGCGAGGGCCTGCCAGATCGCCCGGAGCAGTGGACCCGCTACGTCAACGAGCGCGGCGGCTACGCGCTGCTCCTGCCGCGCGGCTGGGAGGGCGAGCGCGACGGGCCGCAGACCCTGATCCGCTCCTTCGACCGCCTGGTCGCGATCTCCATCGCGCCGGACCGCTCGGCCGCGGCGGCCGAGACGCCGATCGAGGACTACGCGACCAACACCGCCGAGCGCCTGCGCGGGTTCGAGCACGGCTTCGAGCCGGAGGGCACGCGTCGCTTCCCCGGCCACTACGAGGCGGTCGACGTCTACGGGACCGGGAGGTCGCGCGACGGCGTCGAGCAGCGGGTCTCGGTGATCGTCCTGCGCCGTGACGAGCTCGCGACGAGTCATCGCCGTGGTCGCCGCGAACGCGAAGCCGGCGGCGAAGGAGTCGATGCGCCTGGCTCGCAAGGTCGTCGCAACGATCCGCACCCGGCCCCGCGCGCCCCTGACCCGCCGACTTTCATCTGAACCACACTCAGGGGTGGCTGAGATGAAACTCGCGGCGGAGTGGCTAGCGGTCGGGGCGCTCCGGGTAGATCTCGTCGATCGTGACCAGGGCATCGAACGGGCCGCCGATCGCTGCGGCGATCGCGTCGGTGCCACCGGCGAGGCGATCGACGACGCAGGCGCCGCCGACGATCTCGAGCCCCTGCTCGCGGATCTGCTCGACCGCGGCGACGGTCGAGCCGCCGGTGGTCACCGTGTCCTCGACCACGAACACCTTCGTCCCGGCCTCGACCGGGCCCTCGACCATCCGCTGCAGCCCGTGCGCCTTGGTCTCCTTGCGGACGAAGAAGCCGACCAGCCCGCTGCCCTGCGGCACCGCGATCGCGGCGCAGGCGAGCGGGATCGCCGCCATCACCGGGCCGCCGACCGCCTCGGCGCCCGCCGCGACCGCGGCGTCGGCGAGCAGCTCGCCGGCGGCGCGAAATCCCTCGGGGCGCAGCAGCGCCCGGCGCGCGTCGACGTAGTACTGCGCCGTCTGCCCGCTCGAGAGCACGACCTCGCCGAGCACGAGCGCGTGCTCGCGCAGCTCCTCGACCAGGGTCTGCTTCGCGTTAGCGATAGACGTACATCTTGTCCCCGAGATCGATCCAGTTGTAGATGAAGATCGAGTCGGGGATCGGGTTGCGGATGCAGCCGTGGCTGGCCGGGTAGGGCGGCACGTCGTGATAGCCGTGGGTCGCCTCGCCGCGGTTGTAATAGATCGAGTAGTACATCCCGAGCGAGTTGAAGCCCGGGTCCTTGCGATAGAACGTGTAGCCGCCCTGGTCGGACGGGGTGGCCGCCGCGCCGGTCGAGACGTGGAAGGTGTAGACCGGCTCGCCGTCCTTGACGAGCGACATCACCTGCTTGGAGATGTCGACCTCGACGTGCTTGCCGGCGCCCGGGTACTTGGGCTTGAAGGCGCCCTTGCCCTCGGCGAGCAGCTTGAAGATCGTCGGGTTGGCGTTGAAGATCCGCTCCATCCCGTTGACCTTGCGGAAGGCCATCACGGCGCGCTCCGTGTGCGAGCCGTAGTTGTGCTTGTCGGTGTCGTAGTAGCCCTCCTTGCGCAGGAGGTCGTTGAAGAGCTCGACCGCCGGGCCGCGATCACCCGGATCGAGGTCGATGTACTTGATCCCGAACTTGCCCGACTTCGCCAGCCCGCCGGCCTGCTGGGCGGTCGCCGGCTTGCTCGCCCGGGCGCGGTAGTGGCCCGGCTCGAGGAGCGGCTTCGAGCGCAGCTTGACGCGGCCGAAGTTCTTGCCCTTGACCTGGCGCACGTAGCCGTTGCGCTTCGCGACCGTGTCGCCACCGGCGCCGAGGCGGACCTCGATCTTCTGGTGGGGGACGAACGGCCTCACGGTGCCCACCACGGTCACCCGGTCGCCGACCTTGGCCTTGCCGCCCTTGAGGCCCTTGAGCTTGAGCTTGATCTTGGCCGGGGCGGGGCTGGGGTCGGTCTGCCCGTCCCCGCCCGGACCACCCGGGGCCGCGTTGCCGACACCGGCGGCCGTGGCCGCGGGCGGGGCGTCTTGCGCGAGCGCGAGAGCCGGGAATAGGAGCATGGCGATCGTCGCCAGCACCCCTGCGGCGACCTGGGAGAGCGTCTTCACGCCGGGAATTGAAGCAGGCGCGCGCGACGGCAGGCGCGCGCGACAGCGGGCGCGCGACGGGCCCAAGCGTGGCTAGCTGGTGACCAGCAGGGTGAACGCGATCGCGTTGTTGAACGCGTGCACGGCGATGTTCGACCAGAGCGAGTCGGTGCGTTCATAGACGCCAGCGAGGACGAGCCCGAGCAGGGTCAACTGCGCCCCGGCGATCAGGTTCGCGTCGCTGAGGTGGACGGCGCCGAACAGCAGCGCGGAGATCAGCCCGGCAGCCCAGAACGGCAGCCGGCTGCGCAGCCCGGCGAAGAAGAAGCCGCGAAAGAAGATCTCCTCGCAAAACGGCGCCACGACGACGATCAGCAGCCCGGCGACGATCGCGGCGATCGTGCTGCTGTCGAACCCGAGCTGGTCGGCGACGTCGCTCTGCTCGGGATCGCCGAGAACCAACACGATCGCGATCACGGCGACGAAGTAGATGGCGTACCCGGCGACTGCGACCTTGATCCAGCCGGGGTTCGGGCGCCGCAGCCCGAGCGCCTTGAACGGTCTGGCCTCACCGCGCCGGCGGGCGATCCAGAACGCGACGCCGACCAGCGCCAGCTCGAGCAGCGCCTGGCTGGCGAGCGTCACGTCGATGCCCTCCGCTCCGGTGATCGGGTAGATCAGCAGGCCGCCGACGATCAGCACGCCGATTACGCCGATGATCCCGAGCAGGCCGTCGGCGGGGCCCCAGCTCGGGCGCCGGAACCGGCTGCGCTGCGGCCCAGCGGGCGGCGGCGAGCTTCCCGGTGGCGGCGCGCTCAGCGGCGGGGTGGTGGGCGGTGGCGGCTGGCTGGTCGCGCCGGAGCCCGGCCCAGCGGGCGGCGGCGGCCCCGGTGGCGGCGGGCTGTCTGGGGTTTGGGGCTCGTCGCTCAAGGCCGCAGGAATCGCTCGATCTCGGCGAGCGAGGCTATCGGTCCGTCGTCGCGATCGATCAGGACGGCCTCGATCCCGGCCGCGCGCGCTCCGGCGAGGTCCTCTTCGGGCGTGTCGCCAACGTGCAGCGCCTCCGCAGGGTCGCAGCCGGCGAGCTCGAGCGCGGCGGCGAAGATCGCCGGGTCGGGCTTGCGGGCGCCGACCGCGGCCGAGGTGACGACGCCGTCGAGCACCGGCGCCAGACCGCAGCGCTCGAGCACCTCGCCAAGGGCATAGTCCCAGTTCGAGACGCAGATCAGGGTCAGCCCGCTCTCGCGCAGCGCGGTGAGCGCCGGGGCGGCATCGGGGTAAGCGCGGAAGCGGATCGCGCTCATCATCGTCGCGACGTCGACCTCGCGGCCGAGCTCGCGGCTGAGCAGCGCTGCGCACTCGCGCCGCAACCGCGCGAGCGACGCCGGGTCGCGCGCCTCGTGGGCGTGCTCGCGGTAGTGGGCCATCTCGGCACGCATCGCCGCGACCACCCGCGGGCCCGGCTCGACCGCGAGCGCTGCGGCGAGCGGCTCCCACGGGGGCTCGAGCTCGACCAGGGTGCCGAGCGCGTCGAAGAACACCGCCTTGGTCGTCACGTTGTGAGGTGGAGCGAAGCGAAGCCGAGCCGCGCCGCCGCTGAGGCGCCTTTCATCGGCCAAGACTGGCAGGATCGATGCCATGGAAGAGAGCTTCTGGCAGTCCAACGGAGACTGGATCAGCGCCCTGATCACGCTCGCGGTCGCCTTCGCGGTGGCGTTCGTGGTCGACCGGTTCGTGATCGCGCGGGCGACCCGGGTCGCATCGAAGGTCAGCGACACGAGCGTCTCGCGGGCGACGGCGACCCGGCTGCGGATGGTGCGCAGGCTCGTGTTCGCCGCGATCATCGTGATCGGGCTCGGGATCGCGCTCAGCCAGTTCGACAAGCTCAACAAGCTCGCGAACGCGGTGCTGGCCTCGAGCGCGGTGGTCGGCCTCGTGCTCGGCTTCGCGGCGCAGAAGATCCTGGCCAATCCGCTCGCCGGCATTCTGCTCGCGATCTCGCAGCCGATCCGGATCGGCGACACGGTGACGATCGAGGACGAGACCGGCCGCGTCGACGACCTGACCCTGTCGCACACCTTCATCGACACCGGCGACGGGCGCCTGGTGATCGTTCCGAACGAGACCGTGGTCACGAACGTGGTCGTCAACCGCTCGACCGGGAACCTGAACGCGCCGGTCGTGGCGTCGCTCTGGGTGCCCCCGGACGCCGACCTCTCCGCCGTCCGCGAGGCGCTCTCGCGGCTCGAGCCGTCGCAGGTCGACGTCGCCGAGGTGACCACCGACGGGGTCCGGATCGAGGTCCACGGTCCGCGCCGCCCGGGAGGCACCCGCGCCTCCGGCGAGGAGGCGGCGCTTCGGGAGCGCGCGCAACGCGCCCTTCGCGAGGCTGGAGTGCTGTGAGGCGAAGCCGAACGCGCGCCGCCGTTGAGGCGCTTTTGTTGCAGGCCGGCTGAGCGCGCTCGGTACCCTTACCGGTTCGCCATGACTGCACGTCAGCGCAGACGACACCGCCGTTCGCAGGGGAGCTCGGTCGGTAAGAAGGTCCTGCTCGTCTTCGTCGGGTTGTTCGCCGTGATCGCGAGTCGCCCTCGGTGGCGGCGTGATCTGGGTTCTCAACGTCGCCGCCGACGCACCGGACATCGACACCCTGAAGCCGGCCGACAGCGGCTCGAACACGCAGATCTTCGCCGCCGACGGCACCAGCCTCGGCTACGTCCAGTCCGACATCCTGCGCACCCCGGTCGCCCTCGACGAGATCCCCGAGCGCCTCCAGAAGGCCACCATCGCGATCGAGGACGAGCACTTCTACGACCACGGCGGGGTCGACTACAGCGCGATCATCCGCGCTGCGGTCGAGAACTTCGAGGCCGGCGAGGTCAAGCAGGGCGCCTCGACGATCACCCAGCAGCTCGTCCGCAACCTCTACATCCGCGATCCGAGGGACACGATCGAGCGGAAGATCAAAGAGGCGAAGATGGCGATGCAGTACGAGGACGAGTACACGAAGAACCAGATCCTCAACCAGTACCTGAACACCGCCTCATACGGGACCAACAACGGCAAGACCGCGGTCGGGGTCGAGGCCGCCTCGCAGGTCTACTTCGACAAGGACGTCGCCGACCTCAACATCGGCGAGGCGGCGCTGCTCGCCGGCCTCCCCCAGGCGCCCACCGACTACAACCCGTTCATCAACCCGAAGGGCGCCAAGCAGCGCCGCAACGAGGTGCTCGCGGCGATGCGCGACCAGGGCTACATCACCCCGGCGACCTACGACAAGATCACTTCCCGGGGGCTCGGGCTGCACCGCGGCTACCACTACGAGCAGCGCTCGCAGCAGTACTTCTTCGACTTCGTCCAGCAGGAGCTGATCGACAAGTACGGGGTCGCGACGGCGCGCGACGGCGGGCTCAAGGTCTATACGACGCTCGACCCGGCCCTGCAGGCGGTCGCCGAGCAGGCGATCGCGGCACACCCGGTCACCGGTGCCGCCGAGGCGCTGGTCTCGACCGACGTCGACACCGGCGAGATCATCGCGATGGCCTCCTCGTCCTCGTATGAGGACAGCCAGTTCAACCTGGCCGCCCAGGGCCGCCGCCAGCCGGGCTCCTCGTTCAAGCCCTACGCGCTGACGGCCGCGGTTGCGCAGGGCATCGACCCCGACTCGACCTACTACCCGGCGCCGAGCACGATCAGCATCCCGCAGGGAATCGGCGCCGCGCCGTGGGTCGTGAGCGGCGGCTTCGGCGGCACGATCAGCCTGCGCCAGGCGACCGCCAACTCCGTCAACACGGTCTACGCCCAGCTCGTCACCGACATCGGCCCTGAGGCGATGGACGACATGGCGAAGAAGATGGGCGTGACCTCACCGCTCCACAACTACCCCTCCGAGGTGCTCGGCACCGCGGACGTCACGGTGCTCGATCAGTCGAACGGCTTCGCGACGCTCGCCAGCGGCGGTGTCCACCACGACCCGACCGCGATCCAGAAGGTCGTCTTTCCCGACGGCGAGGTCGACGAGCCCGAGCATCCCGAGGGCAACCGGGTGATCTCCGACGGAGTCGCCTACACGGTCGCCGACGTGATGAAGGGGACGCTCGACTACGGGACCGCCGTCGGCCACGACATCCAGTGCCCGGCGGCCGGCAAGACCGGAACCACCGAGGCGCAGGCCGACGCGTGGTTCGTCGGCTACACGCCGCACGTCTCGACCGCGGTCTGGGTCGGGAACCCGGACTCGCGCCAGCCGATGCCTGGGTACGGCGCGGATCTCGCCGCCCCGATCTGGCACGACTACATGACGGTCGCGGCGGCGAAGCCATGCGACGACTTCCCGGAACCGCAGAACCCGGCCGACCTCTCCTCGTACTCGAGCTCGCACACCGACAGCTACGCCAGCTCGACGACCACCACCGACGGCTACGACACGACGACGCCGACCACGACGACGCCGGACGGCACCGGCAACGGGACCGGGACGGGGACGGGCAACACGAACGGCTACGACCCGGACCTCTACGCGCCGGGCGCGGGCCAGGACCCGGCCCCGACGCCGAACACCGGCGGGGCCGGCGGCGTCGATCCGAACTAGCGCCGCGCCGCCGCGCCGCCGGCGCGGTTCAATGTCCGCGTGATCGGTGAGTTCGAGCTGATCGCGGCGATCCGCGACCGGATCGCCGCGGCCGGGGCGCCGCAGGCGCTCGGCGGCGCTGATCCTCGGCAGCGGCGACGACGCCGCGATCACCCGCCGGGACCTGGCCGCGGTGACCAGCGTCGACGCCCTGATCGAGGGCGTCCACTTTCGGGTGCCGCCGTTCTCACCGAGCCAGGTCGGTCGCAAGGCGCTCGCGGTGGCACTCTCGGACCTGGCGGCGATGGGCGCCGAGCCCGGGCGAGGCCTACGTCCAGCTCGGGGTTCCCGCCGACCGCGGCGAGGACGAGTTGCTCGAGCTCGCCGGCGGGCTGGCCGACCTCGCCGCCGAGCAGCGGGTCGTGGTCGCCGGCGGCGACGTGACCGCGGCGCCGGTGCTCCTGGTCGCGGTGACCGTGGTGGGCCAGGGCGAGCCTGCCCGGCTGGTGCGCCGCGCCGGCGCGGCGCCGGGTGATCTGGTCGTCGTCACGGGCGAGCTCGGCGGGGCCGCCGCGGGGCTCGCCCTGCTCGAGCATCCGGAGCTTTCGGGGGCGTTGGCCGAGCCGGTCGCCGCGGCGCTGCGGCGCCGCCAGCTCGAGCCGGTACCGCGGCTGGCGGCGGGCCGTGCGCTCGCCGCGGCCGGGGCGAGCGCCATGATCGACCTCAGCGACGGGCTCGGCGCCGACGCGGGCCACCTCGCGGATGCCGGCGGGGTCGGGTTCGCGATCGCGCTCGAGCGAGTGCCGATCCAGGGTGGCGTCGCCGAGGTCGCGGCCGCAGTCGGCGCTGACAGCTTCGACCTCGCCGCGGCCGGGGGCGAGGACTACGAGCTGCTGGCGACGATCGCGCCGGAGCGCTTCGAGGCGGCGGCGCAGGCCGTCGCCGCGACCGGCGTCTCGCTGACGACGGTCGGCGAGGTGACCGGAGGCGATTCGGTTCGGCTCAGCGACCGCGGGGCTGACCGACCGCCCGCAGGCTTCGATCAGCTGCGCTCGACGGCAAGTGCCCGGCGACCCCGCTTGACCAAGTGGAGCTTGCTCAGGATCGCCCCTGCGACCGCGTCCGCGTCAACGTCGTACCGGTTGAGTGCGATATCCCGCTTCAACTTCTTCAACCTTCCTCTGTCTTCCGCCGGATCGGCAACCTCGCGGTTCTCCCAGGCGGCTTCGGACCGCTCCGCGTTGCTCTTCACACTCACGGGATCGACGGGGCGAAAGCGCAGCGCGACCGTTCGCGCGTCCACCTAAACGGTCGTCCGATCCCCGGGTGGGAGCCCTTGTGCCCGCCTGGGGGGCGGCCCTCAGGTGCCGCCCGGGATCGAGACCCGTCGGCGGAGGACCAGCGCCAGCACCCCCGTGATCGCGCCCGCGAGGAAGCTCAGGGCGAGCATCGTCGGCAGGCCGATCTGCCCGTCGACGACCATCAGCGCGTAGGTCCAGGGGGCGTCGGCGCCGAGATCGAGCGCCGCCGCGACCGCGACGAGCGCGGCCAGCACCGGCACGCAGACGAGCGCGCAGGCGACCGCGGCGAGCGCGCGCCTGACGATCGACTCGGCCCCGGAGAGCAGCCAGACGTGTGCCGCCGGGGCGGCGAGCAACGCCAGGTAAGGGTTGGCGAGCCAAAGGGCCAGAGCGGCGAGCGCGGAGACCAGCCCGAGGCCGTACGGCGTCGCGTCGGGCGCCGCGCGGGCGGTGATCCCGCGACGGCGCAGCAGCCAGGCGCTCGCCGCCGCGACCAGGGCGATCACGGCGAAGACGATCAGCGCGCGGGTCTCGAGCCCATAGAGCCCGGGGTCGAAGGGGAAGTCGGGGCGCGGAACCGCCCCGACGAACGAGAGCGCGTAGAGGATCGCCAGCCCGCCGACGAACGGCAGGCAGCGGGCCGCGGCCCAGGCGGCCGACGCCCCGAGCGCCAGCCCCTGGCGGGCCGAGCGCGCGCACGAGTCGACCGCCGCGACCAGCGCCGGCAGGATCAGCGCCAGCGCGAGCGCCGCCAGCGCCCATCCGGGGACCA
Source organism: uncultured Solirubrobacterales bacterium (assembly GCA_963828755.1). Lineage (GTDB taxonomy): Bacteria > Actinomycetota > Thermoleophilia > Solirubrobacterales > 70-9 > WHSW01. The sequence goes on from CAWHFY010000008.1 coordinate 101,765, forward strand.
GGTTGTCGCCGAGCTCGATCCAGGTCGAGGGGCCATGGATCGGGTCGTCGGTGGCGACATCGAGCGCGCTGACGATCGACTGCACCGCGCGCCCGAAGTCGTCGACCGTCTTCGGCGAGAGATCGGCCTCGGCGTCGGCGTCGGCGGGTAGCGGGCGCTCCCCCGCCGACGAGATCGAGATGGCGTCGATGCCATCGGCGATCAACGGCGCCTGGTCGCCGAGCCCGGACGGGAAGGCGAGGCGCGCGATCTGCGTGAACGCGCCCGGGTCCGATTGGACCGCTGAGGCCTGGACCTCGACCGCCCGCTCGGCGGTCCGGCGAAGCTGGATCGACCCGGTGCGGGTGCCGGTCGAAGTGGCCACCGAGTACGAGGGCTCGCGGGCGGCGGCGCCCGGCTGCGAGACGACGATCACGGCCTCGATCGAGTCGCGCTCGGGCAGCTCGTCGATCAATGCCTGGACGCCGGCCGCGCCGGCCGACGAGCCGCTCACCGAGGCGAGCACATATGTCTGCTCGTGGCTCACCCGGAACGCGTTGGCGAGCTCGATCAGGATCCCGGTCGCCGCAGCGCTCGAGGCCGCCCCGGGGGCGTTGGCGGAGTCGCGCGGGGCGGCGATCACGATCGTGCGATCGGCGTCGCCGGGCAGGGTGAGGAGGACGTTTCGCAGCGAGACCTCGCCGCCGTCGCGGTCGGTGGCGTCGAAGGTCTGCTCGCTGACCGCACCGGCCGGGATGTCGCCGAAGCGGTTGGCCACGAGGTCGGCGACCGCCGCGTCGCCCTCGCTGCCCGGCTCCCGGTCGGGCGTGGTGGTCGCGATCTGGCGCGCGATCGCGGCGGCACGGTCGCCCTCGAAGGTGCTCGGCGGCGTGACCGGCTCGAGCGCGTCCGGGGCGCCCTCGAGCGAGAACATGACCACGACGACCGCCAGCAGGGCGGGCAGGAACGAGAGTCGGTAGAGGCGGAAGTCGATCACAGGGTGTTGCTCGCGGTACGGGCCTGCATCTTGCCGACCCGGAATCGACGCGGCTCGCGTTTACGCTTCGTTGCATGGCGTCCGGCGGATCCGCGGGAAGCGAGAGGTCGGCGCGGATCCTGCTCGTCGACGACGAGCACTCCGTGCAGACCCTGCTCGCGTACCCCCTGCGCAAGGACGGCTACGAGGTGATCGCCGCTCACGACGGGCGCGAGGCGCTCGACCGCTTCGCCGAGCAGCGGTTCGACCTCGTCGTGCTCGACATCATGCTGCCGAAGCTCGACGGGATCGAGGTCTGCCGACGGATGCGCAGCCGCAGCCAGGTGCCGATCATCATGCTGACCGCAAAGGACGACGAGGGCGACAAGGTGCTCGGCCTCGAGATGGGTGCCGACGACTACATCACGAAGCCGTTCTCGGTCGCCGAGTTCCGCAGCCGGGTGCGGGCCGCGCTGCGGCGCTCGGAGATGCTCAGCGCCGCGACCGCGCGCGAGCCGATCGCCGCGGGGGCGCTCGAGATCGACTTCGAGCGGCGGGCCGTCACGGTGGCCGGCGAGGCCGCGAAGCTGACGTACGTCGAGTTCGAGCTGCTCGCTACGCTCGCCGGCGCGCCCGGCAAGGTGATGACCCGCGAGGTGCTGCTCGAGCGCATCTGGGGCGACTCGGCCTACCGCGACCCGCGCACGATCGACGTCCATATCCGCCACCTGCGCGAGAAGCTCGAGCCCGACGCGCGGCGCCCCGAGTACCTGTTCACGGTTCGCGGCGTGGGGTACAGATTCAGGGACTAGGGGCTTCTTGGCGAGGTCACGAATGAACCTGGACCCGCCGAGACCGGACGCGAAGCGGAGGACCTCGGTGGAGTTGTTCCGTCTTTGAACTCGGTCCGCAACAAGCTGGCGCTCGTCTTCTTCGTGATCACCGCCGCCGCGGTCGGCTTCATCTACCTCTACGTCGTCCCGCAGCTTCGATCCAGCCTGACTGCGGAGAAGCTCAGCCGGCTCGAGCAGGTCGCCGCCGACCAGAGCGGCAGGCTGGCGGCGGCGATGCGCGACGGTGCCTCCGAGGGGCGCCTGCGGGCCCTGCTCGGCGACGTCGACCAGCGCAGCGGCGCCCGCGTGACGCTCCTCGGCGTCCGCCCGGGCGCGACCGGGCCCGAGCCGGCGTTCGTGGTCGCCGACTCCGAGCTCGAACGGACCGCCCTCGCCCCCGGCTACCCGGCGGCCGCGGCGGCGCTGATCAACTCCTCGCCCGCGAGCGCGGTCGAGGGGGTCGGCGACGAACGGCTCGGCCAGACCGCCGTGCCGCTGCTCGATGACGGCCAGCCCACGTGGATCGCAGTCTTCTCCGCGGGGCTGGCCGACGTCGACGACAACGTCGCTCTGATCCGCCGTCAGATCCTGATCGCCGGGGCGATCGCGCTGCTCGCCGCGCTGGGCGCCGGCTACCTGGTCGCCGGCGCCCACGCCCGCCGCCTGCGCCGGCTCGAGCGCGCCGCCGAGACGGTCGCCGAGGGCGACTTCTCGAACCCGATCCGGGTCGACTCCACCGACGAGGTCGGCCAGCTCGCGATGACCTTCAACGAGATGCAAAAGCGGCTCGCGGTCCTCGACAGCGCTCGCAAGGAATTCATCGCCAACGCCTCGCACGAGCTCCGCACACCGATCTTCTCGCTCTCCGGGTTCGTCGAGCTGCTCACCGAGGACGACCCCGACCCGGCGGAGCGCGAGCAGTTCATGGGCGAGATGCGCGCGCAGGTCGAGCGGCTGACGAAGCTCACGGTCGACCTGCTCGACCTCTCGAAGCTCGACGCCGACGCGATTCAGATGCGCCGCGAGCGGGTCGAGCTCGGCGAGCTGGCACGCCGAGTGGCGGCTGAGTTCGGGCCGACGGCCGCCGGCCACGGCACCGAGATCGCCCTCGAAGCCGACGGCGCGGGTGCCGCCAGGGCCGACCCGGACAGGGTCGCGCAGATCATGCGTATCCTCATCGACAACGCGCTTACGCACACGCCTGAGGGAACGGCGATCAAGGTAGGGACGAAGACAGCCACGCAGACCGGCACGGCGAGCCTCGTCGTCATCGACGACGGCCCCGGGGTCGACGCGCGCTCGCGCGGGCGCGTCTTCGAGCGCTTCTACACAGGCGACGACGTCTCCGGCTCCGGGCTCGGGCTCGCGATCGCCCGCGAGCTCGCGGTGCGCATGGGCGGTTCGCTCGCGATGAGCAGCCACCGCGGCCGAACCGAGTTCGAGCTTCGCCTGCCCCTCGCCGGGGCGCCTCGATGACCGCGCCCGCCCGCCTGCTGGCGGCTGCCGTGGCGCTGGTCGCGGCCGTTGTGATCGCCGGCTGTGGCGGGGACGGTGACACGACCACCGTCACCGTCGGCTCGACCTCCACCACCTCGACCGATTCCGGCTCGACGACCGGCGGCGCGGGCGACTCGCAGCCGGTCTCGGTCCCGGCCGAGGACGGCTCCTTCGACGCCCGCGCGATCTACGAGAACGCCTCGCCCGGCGTCGTCACCGTGATCTCGGTCTTCGACAACGCCAGCGGCGGGATCTTCGGCGGCGGCGGAGGCGGCGGCAGTGCCGGCGGCCAGGGCTCCGGGTTCGTGATCTCCGACGACGGCGAGATCCTCACCAACGCCCACGTGGTCACCGACGCGGAGACGACCGGGACGACCGGGCGCCCGCTGCACGAGGCCTCCGAGATCTATGTCCAGTTCGCTGATCGCAACCAGGTCCAGGCGGACGTGGTCGGCTTCGACCCGTTCGCCGACGTCGCCCTGCTCAAGGTCGACCCGGCGGACCTGGATCTGCAGCCGCTCAGCCTCGGCTCCGAGGGTGACGTCCACGTCGGCGACGCGGTCGCCGCGATCGGCAGCCCGTTCGGGCAAAACCAGTCGCTCTCGGTCGGCGTCGTCTCGGCCACCAACCGCTCGATCGATTCGCTGACCGACTTCGGCATCGACGGCGCGATTCAGACCGACGCCTCGATCAACCCCGGCAACTCGGGCGGCCCGCTGCTCGACGCGGCCGGCGAGGTGGTCGGGATCAACCAGCAGATTCAGACCGCGTCGGGTGGCAACGAGGGGGTCGGCTTCGCGGTTCCGATCGACCTGGCCGAGCGCTCGGTCGACCAGCTCCGCGACGACGGCGAGGTCTCCTACGCCTACGCCGGGGTCACCACGCAGCCGCTCTATCCCCAGCTCGCCGACCGGCTCGGGATCGACGCCGACACCGGCGCCCTGGTCTCCGAGGTGGTGCCGAACTCGCCCGCCGACGACGCCGGCCTGCAGGCGGGCAACGAGCAGATCCGCTTCCAGGGCCGCGAGGTCGACGCCGGCGGCGACGTGATCACCGCCGTCAACGGCGAGACGGTTACCGACAACGCCGATCTGCCCCGGATCGTCTCGCGGCTCAACCCGGGCGACACGATCACCCTCGACGTCGTCCGTGACGGCGACGAGCAGCAGGTCGAGCTGACGCTGGGCGAGCGCCCGACGTCCGTCAATCCCTAGCGCCGCCAGTCCTCCCGTGACAGCCCCGGCCGCGGCGCGAGTGCAGGTGGCTATTCTGCGCCGCTGTGCTTCAGGAGGTTCCAGTCGGACATAAGGCACTCGCCGACTACACCCACATCGCTGGGCGGGGTTTGATCGAGCAGATTCGCGAATCTCGCCGAGCCCCTTCAGGGAAAGTCCGTCCTCCACGTGAGCGCCACCGCGTTCGGCGGTGGCGTCTCCGAGATCCTCTACACGCTGGTCCCGCTGATGCGGGACGTCGGCCTCGACTGCCACTGGCAGGTGATCTCGGGCCAGGAGGAGTTCTTCAACGTCACCAAGCTGATGCACAACTCGCTCCAGGGCGACCCGCAGGAGATCACCGACCAGCAGTGGGAGGTGTTCGAGGCCTACAACCAGATGAACGCGCAGTCGCTCGAGGGCGACTGGGACGTGATCATCGTCCACGACCCGCAGCCGGCCGCGTTCAAGCGTGACGCGGAGGACTGCGCCCGCCGCTGGATCTGGCGCTGCCACATCGATCTCTCGACCCCGAACCCGTCGACGATCGAGCGACTGAAGCCACTCATCACCGACTACGACGCCACCGTCTGGCACATGGAGCAGTACATCCCCGACGGCCTGGACGGCGGGATCCTGAAGATCTGCCCCCCCGCGATCGACCCGCTGTCGCCGAAGAACATGGCCCTCTCGCCCGAGGACGCGGCCTTCGTCTGCGAGCAGTTCGGGATCGACACCGACCGGCCGCTGATCTGCCAGGTCTCGCGCTTCGACCCCTGGAAGGACCCGATGGGCGTGATCGACGCCTACCGGTTGGTGCACGAGAAGGTCCCGGACGCGCAGCTGGCACTGGTCGGATCGATGGCGACGGATGACCCGGAGGGCTGGGACTTCTTTCACCGCACCTTCCGCCACGCGGACGGTGACCCGGACATCAAGATCCTCAACAACCTCAACAACGTCGGCGCGATCGAGGTCAACGCCTTCCAATCGCAGGCCGACATCTGCATGCAGAAGTCGATCCGCGAGGGCTTCGGGCTGACCGTCGCCGAGGCGCTCTGGAAGGGCCGGCCGACGATCGGCGGCAACGTCGGTGGAATCCCGCTGCAGATCGAGGACGGGGTCTCCGGCTATCTGGTCGATTCCTCCGAGGAGGCCGCGAAGCGCTCGATCGAGATCCTCGAGGACCCCGAGCTCGCCAAGCGCCTCGGCCGCGCCGGCAAGGAGCACGCCCGCGAGCATTTCCTCACCCCGCGCTTGCTGCGCGACTGGCTCGACCTCTTCACCGAGCTCGACACGTAAGCACGTTCCGCCCGCCTCCTCCGCTTCGCGTCTAGCCGACTATGGTGGGCGCGATGACCGACCAGCGCCTCGTGATCGTTTCCAACCGAGGGCCGGCGGAGTTCGACCTCGACGCCGACGGCGAGCGCTCGGTGCGCCGCGGCGGCGGCGGCCTGGTCACCGCGCTCTCAGGGTTGGTCGCCAACCGCGGGGCGCTCTGGATCGCTTCGGCGATGACCGCCGAGGACGTCGCCGTCGCCCGGGAGGCCGAGGGGGGCGCGGCCCGGGTTGAGCTCGACGACGTCACCTACGACGTCCTCATGGTCGAGTCCGACGCCGAGGCGTACGACCGCTTTTACAACGTGATCGCGAACCCGATCCTCTGGTTCGTCCAGCACTACCTCTGGGACCTCTCGAACGCGCCCGACATCCGCCGCGAGGAGGTCGAGGCCTGGGACAGCGGCTACACAGTGGTCAACCGCGACATCGCGGAAGCCGTCCTCGGGACGATCGAGGACGAGCCGAAGCCGCTGGTGATGTTCCACGACTACCACCTGTACACCGCGCCGGCGATCGTCCGCGAGCAGCGACCCGACGCCTTCCTCCAGCACTTCGTGCACATTCCGTGGTCGCAGCCGGACAGCTGGCGGATCCTCCCGGCCCACTGGCGCGAGGCGATCTACCGCGGCCTGCTCGCCAACGACATCATCGGCTTTCACACCACCGCCTACTGCCGCAACTTCCTGCACTGCTGCACCGAGCTGATGGAGCTCGAGGTGGACCACGAGCGCGGCGCGGTGATCCACGACGACCGCGAGACCTGGGTCCGTGCGTATCCGCTCGGGATCGACGCGAAGCGCCTCGAGCGGGCCGCGGCCTCCGACCAGGTCGCCGAGTTCGAGCGCGAGCTGCTGCGCCGCCGGCGCGAGCACCTGATCATCCGCGTCGACCGCGCCGACCTCTCGAAGAACGTGCTGCGCGGGTTCACCGCCTTCGACGTCTTCCTCCAGGAGCACCCCGAGTTCCGCGAGCGCGTCACGTTCATCGCCCACCTGCAGCCCTCGCGCCAGGACGTGCCCGAGTACGCCGAATACCTGGAGCGGATCGAGGCGCTGGTCGCGGTCGTCAACCACCGCCACGGGACGACGGACTGGATGCCGATCGACCTGCGCATCTACGAGAACTTCCCCGAAGCGGTCGCCCGCTACAAGCACTTCGACCTGCTGATGGTCAACTCGATCTTCGACGGCATGAACCTGGTCGCCAAGGAGGCCCCCGCGGTCAACACGCGCGACGGGGTCGTGATGCTCTCCGAGAACACCGGCTCGCACGAGGAGCTCGGCGACTGCACGCTGACCGTGAACCCGTTCGACATCACCGAGCAGGCGGAGACGATCCACCGGGCGCTGACCATGGACGCCGAGGAGCGCCGCCTGCGTGCCTCCCGCCTGCGCGAGATCGTTCGCGAGCGCGACCCGGGCGTGTGGATCTCCGAGCAGCTCGAGGACATCCGCCTCAAGCGGGAGGCCGGGACCGGCTGAGCCAGATCAGCCGTGGCGGTGGCCGTGGTGGCCGCCGCGGCGCCGCAGCTTCACCTTCACGGTCCGCGAGTGACCGCGCTCGTACGGATAGCCGGCCGCCTGGGGGACCAGGGCGCGAAAGCGGTACCGCTTCGCCCGCGCTGTCGAGCGCAGCTTGTAGCGGGCCGTGAACGCGCAGTCGGCGTCGGCGCGGTCGGTGCGGAACACCTGCCAGCGGCGTTTGCCGAGCCGGGCCTGGACCTTGACGACGCGATCGAAGCACGCGGGCCCGGGAAGCGTCCCGCGGAAGTGGATGCGGTCGTGGTTCCGGACGCCGTGGTTGGGGGTCACGTGAAGCGCCGGATGGGCGCTCGAGCGAACGACGAGCCCGTGGCGGGAGAGGACCCGATCGCCGGCGACGTAGTGGACGTAGACCTCGCGACTCGGCCCGGCGGGCAGCTCGATCGCGTAGGAGCCGTCGGCCGCGGTCGTCGCGGTCGCGCCGACCACGATCGGCTGGCCGTCGAGGAGCACCCGAGTCAGCGCGCACACCGTCGCCTCGGCACCGACGCCCGGGACGCGCCCGCGCACGACGGCGCGGCGGTCGGACGCGACCAGCGCCGCGTCTTCACCGCCGAAACTCGCGCTGACCGCGGTGCCGCCGCCGACCGCCGAGGCGGGGCAGGCGTTGTCGACCCAGACGCGGCGCTGCGCGCAGACGCGGTTCGGATAGCCGTCGAGCGCCAGGTCCTCAACGCAGGCGCTGACCAGGTTGTCGGGCCCCGTGACGAAGGTAGAGGCCGCGGTCGGCACCGCGGCCGATTCGGTCGTCGTCGTCGGGCACGGCGTGAGCGCGGTCGCGAAGCCGTCGACGACCGCGCAGTTGCGGACGTCCGTGACCAGCACAACCCCGTTGCCCTCGACATCGACCTTGCGGATCCCGCTGCCGACGTCGGCGGCGGCGAAGGTGAGCCCGCGAACGCCGCGGATCACCTCGGGTTCGAGCAGGGAGCCGCCGGTGAGGGTCAGCCGGGGCGCCGACCGGTCCTCGGTGCGCAGGAAGACGCCGCGGACATAGGCGTGGGCGGTGTCGCCGGCGGCGCGTCCGCAGGGCTGCCCGGCACCCGGGGCGACGCACCGAAGCCAGCTGTGGAACTGGGTGAACTCGCCGTGGATCGAGTGGACGCGGAAGTCGTTGTGCTCGGCGCCGAAGCCGACCAGCTCCCCGGACGGCCTGGTGACGACGAGCTCGCCGCGATGGCCGGCCTGGTAGGTGAGGCTCGCGTTGGCCTGTACGTCGGTGAACACGGTGCCGACCGGCGCCCGCCAGACCCAGGCGCCGAACTGCCAGAGGCCGGTGGCGTCGGCGTCGTGGAAGGCCTGCAGGCCGGAGTCGGTCCCGCACAGCGCCCGGGCTCGGTAGTGATCCGAGCTGCGCTCCCAACTCCCCTGCGAGCTCGGGGTCACGGAGCTGCACTGGGTGACGACGTAGTTGCCCGCTTCGGCCGGCCGCGCCAGCGTCAGCACGACGGCCGCGGCGACCAGGACCGCGATCGCGAGCCGCTGGCGGCGGCTCAGGCGCCGCGGCCCGCTGCAGGTCTGGGTCGGTTGGCGAGCGGGCATGTTCGCTCCTCTCAATGCTCGAAGCCGAACTGGCTCGGAGCCGGTGGTGGATCGCCGCCGTCGGGCTCGGCGGGCGGCGCGGGCGGGGGTGGGGGCTCGGGTGGCTCGGGTGAGCTGGGTGGCGTCGCTGGAGGCGCCGCGGCTGTGGCGGGCGGCGGGGCCGGGCCGGCGGTCGGCGAGATCGAGGTCACCGGGGGAGGGGGCGAGGGCGCTGCGATCACGGCAGGCGGAGGGCGAGCGCCCGGAATCGGAGCGCTGCGGCGACGGCGGGGGTTCGGGGCGCCGGTAACGCGCCGGGCGCGGCGGATGGTCCTCGGGGCGGGGCGTTGACCGCCGCAGATCGGCGCCGCCTCCCGATCCGGGCCCGACCGGCGCGTAGGCGTAGGCGCCGGTGGCGCCTCCGGTGAGCCCGACGTCGTCGGGGAGCGGCGGCGGCTCCGGCGTCGCGAGCAGCCCGGGGACAACCGCGATCAGCGCCACGGCGCCGATGAGGCCGGCGGCAAGGCGCCCGAGCTTGCTCCAGCGGATGCGAGTGCGGTCCATTCGCGGTGTACAAGCCCACCGCGATGGCAGATGCCCCCCGCTATAGTCCTGCGCCGCCCATGAGCGCCGAATACGAACTAGTGCTGATGCTCGATCCGGAGGCCCCGGACGAGCGCCGCGACCAGATCGCGACCGACGCCCGTGGGCGAATCGAGTCCAGCGGCAGCCTGAAGGCTGAGAAGTCGTGGGGCCTGCGCAAGCTCGCCTACGAGATCGCTCGCCGCAACGAGGCCGACTACCGCTTCTTCCGCTTCGAGACGGAGAGCCCGCTGCTCGACGAGCTCAACCACAACCTGAAGATCACCGACGACGTCCTGCGTTTCCGGATCTTCAAGGTCGACCCGGACTCGCCCGTGATCGAGCCGCCGCCGCCGGCACCGCTGGCGAGCGCCGCCCCTCGCGGTGGCCCCGGTGGCCGTCCCGGACGTGGCCGCCGCGACGACGACGACCGCGACGCCGCTCCGCAGCCCCCGCCGGCTCCGGCCGCGGAGGCCGCCCCCGCGGCCGAGGCTCCGGCGCCCGAGGCACCGCCCGCGCCCGCGCCTGACGCGCCGGCGCCAGCCGCCGAGGCCCCCGCGCCCGAGGCACCGCCTGCGGCCGAGCCCGCCGCGCCGGCCGAGCAGCCGCCCGCGGCCGAGCAGCCGGCGGACGCCGACGCGCCCGCGCCACCCGAAGCACCAGCCGAGTAGCCCGCAGCTTCCGCCTTTTTCGTCCCCGCGGGGGGCGAGAACGCGCCGATCGCGGTCTTAGACTGATGACGATCAAGAAATTCTCGAGTGAGAGAGAGGGCTGACTGTGGCAGCAAGCAACATGAACGTGGTGGTCATCACCGGCAACCTGACGCGCGACCCCGAGCTGCGGACGACCGGCAGCGGGATGGCGGTCTGCGACATGAGGGTCGCGGTCAACTCCCGTCGCAAGGACTCCAGCGGCGAGTGGATCGACAAGCCCAACTACTTCGATGTCACCGTGTTTGGCGCCCAGGGCGAGAACTGCTCGACCTACCTGTCCAAGGGTCGCCCGGTGGCGGTCGAGGGCCGGCTCGACTGGCGCGAGTGGGAGGCGAAGGACGGATCGGGCAAGCGCCAGGCCGTCTCGATCATCGCCAACTCGGTCCAGTTCCTCGGCAGCCGCGACGGCGGCGGCGAGAGCGGTGGCACGCGCTTCAACGCCCAGTCCGACGTCCCGGCCGACACCTCGGACTTCGACTCGCCCGAGCCGGCGGCAGTCGGCGCCTCCGACGACGACATCCCGTTCTGATTCTGGGGTAGCGAATAGCCGTCGCCTGGCGGCGTCATCGGTCGCTCGTGTGCCAGGGCACACGTCGCTCCCTGCTTCCTTGCCCGGCTCGACTCTCGCTCCTCAGAGCGTGCGTGCCCCCGGCCGACTCTGCGCGGTCGCGGGGCGCGAAGTGGCGGGGCGTAGCTAGAATCACGCATCTGCGCCGCCGTCGTGCGGCGCGTTTGCACGAAATGAAGAGCTTTAGCGACAACGAGGAGCGCGCCTGATGGCCCGCAAGCAACGAGCGCAGCCGACCCAGACCGGCGGTCCGGCCGGCGGCGGGCGCCGTCGCGGTGGCCGCATGGGCGACCGCTACCGGCCCCGCAAGTACACGCGGATCAACGTCGAGGACATCGACTACAAGGACCTGACCACCCTGCGGCGGTTCATCTCGGATCGCGGCAAGGTGCGTTCGCGCCGGGTGACCGGGCTTTCGCGCCGCCACCAGCAGCAGCTCGGGCTGGCGATCCGCCGCGCCCGCGAGCTGGCGCTGCTGCCGTACGTCGGCGAGCGATAGGCGGTCATGGCCCAGGCGATCCTGCTCAAGGACGTGGAGAGCCTCGGTGAGGCCGGCGACGCCGTGGACGTGTCGCCCGGCTACCTGCGCAACTACCTCGTCCCGCGCAAGCTGGCCCAGCCGGCTACCGACCGGTCGCTCGAGGAGGCGCGCCGTCGCCACGAGGCCGCCGAACAGGCCGCCCGCGAGGCCGCGGCCCGCGCGGGCGAGACGGCCGCGCTGCTTTCGAAGACCGTGCTCACGATCCAGCATCGCGCGGGCGAGGACGGCAAGCTCTACGGCTCCGTCACCAGCGCCGAGATCGCCGACGCGATCGCCGACGCTCGCGGGCTGAAGGTGGATCGCAAGAAGATCCGCCTCGAGGACCCGATTCGCGACATCGGCACGTACATGGTCGAGGTCGAGCTTCCCGGCGGCGCCACCGCCTCGGTGAAGACGATCGTCGCCGAGCAGAAGTAGGGCCCGGCTGCAGGTGCTAGTCCTGGGCGGCGACGGACGCGACCTCACGATCGTGCGCTACATCACGCAATCGGCCATCGCCGAGCCGGGATACTTACACCGACCCGCCCAATCTGACGCCGGAGGCCCGCCCGGATGAACCGTCCCATCCAACCGAACCCCACCCTGACGATCGTCGCTGCCTGTCTGGCGACGGCGATGCTGATGCTCGACATCAGCGTCATCAACACGGCGCTGTCGGATATCGCCGACGGGCTCGACACAGGGCTCAGCGGCCTTCAGTGGCTGGTCGACGCGTACACGATCCCGCTCGCGGCGACGGTCCTGACCGCGGGGGCGATCGCCGACCGGCTCGGCCGCCGCCGGCTGTTCATCATCGGTTTGGCGATCTTCACGGTGAGCTCGGCGCTGTGCGGCGCGGCCGGCGGGATCGAGGTCCTCGTCGGCTCGCGGGCGATCCAGGGGCTGGGCGCATCGATGATGTTCGCGACCGCCCTGGCGCTGATCTCCCAGGTGACACCGGACCGCGAGAGCCGGACCAAGGCGCTGGCCGCTTACGGGGCGGCGATCGGCGCCTCGTTTGCGCTCGGCCCGTTCATCGGCGGTGGCCTCACCGAGCTGTTCGGATGGCGGGCGATCTTCCTCGTGAACGTCCCGATCGGAGCCGCCGTGCTCTGGATCACCTTCAGAGCGGTCGCCGAGGGCCGCGACCCGACCCCGCGCCGGATCGACGTGCCCGGCCAGCTGACCCTCATCGGAGGTCTCTTCCTGCTCGTGCTGGCGTTGCTGCGCGGCAACGAGGAGGGCTGGGGTAGCACCGGAATCGTCGCGGCGCTCGCCGGCGCGGCCGTCCTGTTGATCGCCTTCGTGGTGGTCGAGCAGCGCTCACGCGAGCCGATGCTGCCGCTGCGACTGATGGGCGATCGTCGCTTCGCGGGTGCCCAGGTGGCCGTGTTCGCGATCGCGGCGTCGTTCTTCGCGGTCTTCCTCTACCTCACGCTCTACCTGCAGACTGTGCTCGGCATGTCGCCGATCGAGACCGGGCTCGTCTACCTGCCGGGGACCTTCCTGGTCTTCGTCGTCTCCGGGATGACGGCGCAGCTGGGCGCCAAGTTCTCGTCGGCGAAGATCGCGTGCATCGGGCTTGGGCTCGTCGCCGTCGGCCTCGCGCTGATGCTGTTCGCGGGCGTCGGCTCGTCCTGGACCGTGTTGCTGCCCGGGCTGCTGGTGACCAGCGCGGGCACCGGTCTGTTCAATCCGACGGGCAGCGCGCTCGCTCTCAACGCGCTGCCCGCCGAGCAGAGCGGGCTCGCGGCGGGCGCCAACGACACCTTCCGCCAGACCGGCGTCGCGGTCGGGATCGCCGCGCTGGGGACCCTGGTACCGGCGAACGCGGCGTTGGGAGGCGACCTCCAGTCCTACGTCGACGGCCTCCACCATGCGCTGATCGCCAGCGCCGTGCTGGCGGCTGCGGGAGCGATCATCACGGCCTGGCTGTTGCTCCCGGTCCGTCAGGAGGCCGAGGCCGAGCGTCGACGTCGACGTCGTCACCGAGGCGGCCTGATCCGGGCCGGCCGCTCTCGGCTGGCTCAGGCATCGAGGGAGTCGAGCCAATCCCCGACCGCGGCGCGGACGGCGTCCAGGTCCTTCTTCAACCCGTGGTTGCCGGCGACGGTGACGACCTCGTGGCCCGGGCCCGCGGTCGGCATCCCGAACGGGTCGCTGTCGCCCTGGATCACGAGAACGGGGACCGAGACCGCATCGAGCTCGCCTTGTCGCGACTTGGTGGGATCGTCGGCCTTGCCGGGTGGGTGCACCGGGAAGGCCAGACAAAGCACGGCCGCGGCGTCGGCCTGCGCCGCGGTGCGGCAGGCGACCCGGGCGCTCATCGACCGCCCGCCGGCGATCAGGGGGTCGGTGAGCACGCCGCGCTCGCGCAGGTCCGCGAGCACCGCGAGCCAGGCGGTGTCGAGCTGCCCGGCCGGCGCCGGGGCCTTGCGGCCCGCGACGCGGTAGGGCTGCTCGACCAACACGACGTTGAACCCGGCCTCGCTCGCCACCGCGGCGGCGGCCGCGATGTCGACCGCCTCGACTCCACCGCCCGCGCCGTGGCCGAGCGCCAGGGTGCCGCGCGGCTGCGCCGTCGCCGTCACGTGGGCGCGGGCCGGCCCGTGCGGGGTCTCGATCTCGATCGCTTCCATCGACCGCGACGATAACTGCGGAGAGAGCAGGGTTGCCCCGTGCGCTGGGGCGGGCGCTGTGATTTTCTCGGACGGGGCCCGCGGACGGCGAAGTTGACGCCGCCCGACCCTCTAAACCAAGAGCCGATGGAAGCCGCCACCGCCCACGTCCCACCGCAGAACCTCGAGGCCGAGGAGTCGGTGCTCGGCGCCCTGATGGTGTCGGAGATGGCGATGAACCCGGTCATCCTCGACGTCCGCCTCGCCGAGGAGGACTTCTACCGCGACCGCCACCGGCTGATCTTCCGCGCGATCAAGTCGCTGTACGAGCGCAGCGAGCCGATCGACGCGCTCACGGTCTCGGAGTTTCTCAGCCAGTCGGGCGACCTCGAGACCGTCGGTGGCCGCGAGGCGGTCTCCAACCTCGCCTCGACCGTCCCGGTCGCCGGCAACGCCAAGCACTACGCGCGGATCGTCCAGCAGAACTCGCTGCTGCGCCGTCTGCTCTCGGCCTCGCACGAGATCCAGCGCTCGGTCCACGACCGCGAGGGCGAGCCGTACGAGCTCGCCGAGCGGGCGGAGAAGCTGCTCTTCCAGGTCGCCCACGAGGAGCAGGCCGAGGACTTCCACGTGCTCAAGGACATCCTCTCGCGGGAGGTCGATCGCCTCGAGGAGCTCGCGAGCGGCAAGGCCGAGGTCACCGGAACGGCCTCCGGGTTCGCCGACCTCGACAAGATCACCGGCGGCTTTCAGCCCGGCAACCTGATCATCCTCGCCGCGCGGCCGGGCATGGGCAAGTCGGGTCTCGTCGCCAACATCGCCGAGCACGTGGCGGTCAAGGAACGCCGCCCGGTCGCCTTCTTCTCGCTCGAGATGTCGGACTCCGAACTCGCCCAGCGGCTGATCGCGAAACGCGCGCGGATCCCCTCGGACAAGCTGCGCAAGGGCAACGTGACCGAGAACGATTGGGCGAAGGTCCTGCGGGTCTGCAACGAGATCGAGAGCGCCCCGCTGTGGATCGACGAGTCCTCGGACCTCAGCCTGCTCGACCTGCGCGCGAAGGCCCGGCGCCTGCACGCGAGCGAGATCTCGGCCGGCAACGGCGGGCTGTCGCTGATCGTCCTCGACTACATCCAGCTGATGCGCGCCGAGGACATGCGCGCGAACCGGGTCGAGCAGGTCGGCCAGATGAGCCGCGGCCTGAAGATCCTCGCCCGCGAGCTCAAGGTCCCGGTGATCGCGCTGTCGCAGCTCTCGCGTGCGCCCGAGCAGCGCACCGGGCGCGACAAGCGGCCGATCCTCTCCGACCTGCGCGAGTCCGGGAACCTCGAGCAGGACGCCGACCTGGTCGCCTTCATCTACCGCGAGGACTACTACCGCAACTTCGGCGAGGACGACGTCGACCCGGCCGAGCGCGAGGAGCTCAAGGGGATCGCCGAGCTGATCGTGCGCAAGAACAGAAATGGTCCGATCGACACGGTCAAGCTCGCCTTCCAGGAGCAGTTCGCCTCCTTCCACACGCTGGCCCACATCGACCGCAACGTCGGCGGGCGCTCCGACGAGGCGCCGCTCGTCTCGGCGGCCGACGACCTATGAGGCGGAGGCCGACAGGTCGAAGCCGAATCGCCCCGCCGTTGAGGGGCCGTTCGTGAGTCGGGTCGAGACACTGCCCACCGCGTGCCCGCTGGCCGTCTGCGACGGGAGCGGCTGGATCGTCGACGACGACGGCGTCGCCCGGCCGTGCGACTGTCGCGAGCGCCGGATCGCCCAGGCGCGCACGCGCGGCGTCCGCACGGTGCTGCCGCCGAAGTACCAGGGGGTCGGCTTCGACCGCCCGCCGGTCGCCGACATGGCGCGCGACCCGCAGAAGCGCGCGGTGCTGACCAAGGTGCGGGAGTTCATCGACGCGATCGACGACAACATCGCAGAGGGCCGCGGGATCTGGCTGCAGGGCGACGTCGGCACCGGCAAGACGACGCTCGCGATGCTGATCTCCAAGAAGGCGATCGAGGCCGGGCACACCGTCGCGATCTACTCGCTGCCGCGCCTGCTCGCGCGGATCCGCCGCACCTACGACGGCGACGCGGGCGAGCTCTCCTACCTCGAGTTCTTCCGCCGCCTGACCTCTGTCGACCTCCTGCACATCGACGATCTCGGGGCCGAGAAGTCGAGCGACTGGGTGCTCGAACAGCTCTACGCGATCGTCGACGAGCGCTACTCGACCAACCGCTCGATCGTCGTCACCACGAATCTCGAGGAGGCGACGCTCGAGGAGCAGATCGGGGCTCGGACCGTCTCACGGCTCGCCGAGATCTGCGAGACGCTGCCGATGTACGGCGGCGATCACCGCTACGCGGCCTGAACGGGCCGCACTTCCCTGCATAATCAAGCCGCTATGCCGGGCATCGTGATCATCGGGACCCAGTGGGGGGACGAGGGCAAGGGCAAGGTCGTCGACCTGCTCGCCGAGAACGCCGCGATGGTCGTCCGCTTCCAGGGGGGCAACAACGCCGGCCACACGATCGTCCGCGACGGCGAGACGTTCAAGTTCCACCTGATCCCCTCGGGGATCCTGCATCCGGGCAAGCTCTGCGTGATCGGCAACGGCGTCGTCATCGACCCTGAGGTGCTGACCGGGGAGATCGACGCGCTGCGCCGTCGCGGGGTCGACATGAGCGCGCTCAAGGTCTCCGCCAACGCGCACCTGATCATGCCCTACCACGTGATGCTGGACACGGCGGGCGAGGCGAAGCTGGGCAAGCTCGAAATCGGCACGACCAAGCGCGGAATCGGCCCCTGCTACGCGGACAAGTCCGCCCGGCTCGGGATCCGCGTGCAGGACCTGCTCGACGCGAAGATCCTGCGCAAGAAGATCGCCGCGGCGCTGGAGCCCAAGCAGCAGTTGCTGCGCCCGTTCGCGCGCGATCCGAAGCTCGACCTGCACACGATGACCGAGGAGTACCTGCGCTACGGCCATCGCCTCGAGCCCCACATCGCCGACACGTCGCGGCTTTGCTGGGAGGCGCTCGACGCCGGCCAGACGGTCCTGTTCGAGGGCGCCCAGGCCGCGCTCCTCGACCTCGACCACGGGACTTATCCGTTCGTGACCTCGTCGAACCCGGTCGCCGGGGCGGCCTGCGTCGGTGCCGGTGTGGGCCCGACCGACATCGACGAGGTCTGGGGCGTCTGCAAGGCGTACACGACGCGGGTCGGCGCCGGCCCGTTCCCGACCGAGCTCACCGACGAGGTCGGTGCCCACCTGCGCGACCGCGGCCACGAGTTCGGCACGACCACCGGGCGCGAGCGCCGCTGCGGCTGGCTCGACCTGGTCGCGCTGCGCTACGCGACCCGGCTCAACCGGCTGTCGGCGCTGGCGATCACGAAGCTCGACGTGCTCACCGGGCTCGAGACGCTGCGGGTTGCGGTCCGCTACCGCGGCAGCGAGGGCGCCGTGTTCGACGAGTTCCCGTACCACCAGTCGATCCTCCACACGGCCACGGCCGAGTACGAGGAGCTGCCCGGCTGGGAGGAGGACATCAGCGGCGCGCGCAGCCTCGCCGATCTCCCGGCCAATGCCCGCGACTACCTCGACGCGATCGCCGCGGGCACCGGTGTTCCGGTCGCCGTGGTCGGGGTCGGACCCGGGCGCGAGCAGGTGATCGAGACCAACGTCGCGGTCCTGCGCGCCGCCTGAGCGCCGCCGCGGACGCCCGGCGGCCGCGGCGCTAGGATCGGCGCGATGAGCGTACGGAAGCGCCTCCCGCAGCTCGACGGCGGCCTCTTCCTCACCGACGGAGGGCTCGAGACGACGCTGATCTTCGACCACGGGATCGAGCTGCCCGAGTTCGCCGCTTTCACTCTGCTCGGCGACGACGCCGGGCGCAAGGCCTTGCGCGACTACATCGAGCCGTATCTCGAGGTCGCCGCCGCCCAGCGCGGTGCCGGGTTCGTGCTCGACACACCGACGTGGCGCGCGAGCCCGCGCTGGGCCGCCGAGCTCGGCATCTCGGAGGGCGAGCTCGACCGGCTCAACCGCCGGGGGGTCGCGTTCATCGAGCAGTTGCGCGACGCCTGGGCGGGGCGGGTCGACGGGCCGATCGTGCTCGCCGGCGTGATCGGCCCCCAGGACGACGGCTACCAGCCGCATCAGCTGTTGAGCGCCGACCAGGCCCAGGCCTACCACTCGACCCAGATCACGAGCTTCGCCGACACCGCCGCCGACCTGGTCGCGGCGATGACCCTGACCTACGCCGATGAGGCGGTCGGGATCGCGCGGGCGGCGGCCGCGGCGTCGATCCCCGCGGTCATCTCGTTCACCGTGGAGACCGACGGCCGGCTGCCGAGCGGGCAGGGGCTGGCGGAGGCGATCGACCAGGTCGAGCGCGAGACCGACCGGGCCCCTGCCTACTACATGGTCAACTGCGCACACCCGACCCACTTCGAGGGCGTCCTCGACCCGGAGGCGCCGTGGGCGGAGCGGGTCCTGGGCGTGCGCGCCAACGCTTCGACCCGCAGCCACGCTGAGCTCGACGAGGCGGCCGAGCTCGATCGCGGCGATCCGGCGGACCTCGGCCGGCGCTACGTCGGTCTCGCGGCCAAGCTGCCGAACATGAACGTCCTCGGCGGCTGCTGCGGCACCGACTCGACCCACGTGGCGGCGATCGCGGCGGACTGGCCGCGTGCCGCCGCCTAGGCGGGCCCGATCAGCCCCGCTGCTCGCGGCGGTGCTCGCGCCAGGCGAGGACCGCCACCGCGGCGATCACGGTCAGCGGGGCGCCGGCGAACCCGACGCCCATCAGCCAGTGGCCGGCGTGGGCGAGCGGGAGGGTCATGCGGTCGCCTCGCGCGCGCCCGACGGTTGCCCCGCGGACCGTCGACCGGCGCGCGGCCCACCGCCGCCGTCCGGACGGGCGATCCGCGACAGCACCCAGCCCAACAGCAGCAGCAGCGCGAGCACGATCGCGGCGACGACCGAGTAGGCGAGCCCGGCCAGATAGCCGGGAACGCCCGACTTGAGCTCGCGCTGCAGGATCTGGGTCTCGTCGACGAACGGGCGGTCGAAGCTCGTCGGGGCCTTGACCGCGGGCGCCGGGATCGCCGCGTCCTCGGGCATGTAGACCGGGACCCCGGCGACGTAGTTGTCGCGCTGCAGGCGAATCAGTGTCTTCCAGGTGCCGTGGACGGGAATCGGCTCGGTCGTCTCATAGACGCCGGGCGAGACCTCGCGCAGCTGGTCGGTGACCAGGCCGCCGCCCTGCCAGGCGATCGCCTGCAGCCAGAAGGCGTCGTCGCCGAGCGAGGCGGGGTCGAGACGCACGGTCGCGTCCACGGTCCGCTGCGGGCCGCCCTCGACGTCGTCGAGGGTGACCTGGGCGCTCCAGCCGCTCGGCGTCGTATCGCCGACGTTGAGGCCGACGACGGCGACGATCGCCAGGGTCGCGACGGCCGCAGGGACGATCGCCGGGGCGCCGAACGGGCGCCGTCGCGAGCCGGCGGCGGCGAACGAGCCGCCGAGGAAGGCGCCGACGACGCCGGCCGCGACCGCGGTCGCGAGCGCCGGGATGATCGCCTCGCCGATCAGGCCCGGCGGCCATGGGATCGGCATCCAGACATGCGACCACGCGTACTCGGCGAAGAAGCCGACGGTTCCGATCAGGACTCCGCTGGCGACGCCAAAGAGGTACGGGCGACGCGTTGAGACGAGCAGGGCGATGCCCTCGACGCAGACGGCCTCGGCGAGGTAGAGCGGCATGTGCGGCATCGTCTGGCCGAAGACGTCGCCGACGATCAGCGCGACGACGCCGCGCACCGCGATGAAGAAGAGCGCCGCGCCGACCGCCGCGCCGGGGCCGATCCAGATCCGCGCGGCGACCAGCGAGACGCCGGCGGCGAAGGCGAGCATGATCGGCTCGAGCACGAGCTGGAACTGCGGGACGCCGAAGTCGAACTCCGCCTGGAAGGTGGAGAGGCCGATCAGCAGTCCACCCATCGCGAAGAAGCGCCGGTAGCGGGCGACCGCGGCAATCGCGCGGTCGGCGCGACCGCCGCTCGGCGCTTCGACCTGCTCGCCGCGCCCCTCGACGATGAGGATCGCGCTGCCGATCAGGGTGAGGCCGGCGCCGCCGATCAGCATCAGGTGGGTCGGTCCCCAGAGGGTCACGTCCTGGCCGAAGATCCGGTGCCAGACGTCGTCGAGCGGGAAGCCGATCAGCGCGAAGCCGGAGGCGGCGAGCATCGCGATGCCGCCGAGCGGCGCGTACCAATCGCCCGAGATCCGAATCGCCCGCGAGGATGGCTTGCCCTCGGGGAGGACGATCGCCAGGAAGCCCGCGGCGAAGATCCCGAACAGGCCCGCGAGGATCAGGTAGTGGGCCGGGTTGGCGAGCGGCCCCGGATCGCGGCCGTTGTCGATGTGCAGGGAGATGTCCCAGTACATGCCGACCAGCGCGACGAGCAACGCCCCGGCGGCGATCAGCGAGGGCAGCGCCGCCCATGGGGCGAACCCGGTGTCGCGGGCCGCGAACCCGGCGATCCGCCGCAGCAGGTCGGTGCGTCCAGTGCGATGCGCCCAGCCGAAGTAGACGAGGACGGCGGTCGCCAGCATCGCGGCCCCGGTGGCTCCGATCACCTGTCCGAGCTCCGCGCCGCCAGCGGGGGCGTTGTCGACCGTGTTCATCGCAGACTTTCCTTTCGCCGGATACGTGACATGTCGCCATGTTACACCGTTCGATGTCATGGTTGCGCCAGGTGGGGCGATCCGCAACGAGGAAGGGGCAACCACTAATCTGCCGCGCGATGTTCGAGAAGGTCCTGGTCGCGAACCGGGGTGAGATCGCGATCCGGGTCATGCGAGCGCTCAAGGAGATGGGCATTGCCTCGGTCGGCGTCTACTCCGAGGCGGACCGCGAAACACCGCACGTGCGCGAGGCCGACGAGGCCTTCTTACTCGGCCCCGCCGTGCCCGCCGAGAGCTACCTGTCGATCGAGAAGATCATCGAGGTCGCGCAGCGGTCGGGGGCCGAGGCGGTTCACCCCGGCTACGGGTTCCTGGCCGAGAACGTCGCCTTCGCAACCGCCCTCGACCGAGGCCGGGATCGTCTTCATCGGACCGCCCGCCTCGGCGATCGAGGCGATGGGGTCGAAGACCCGCGCCCGCGAGATCATGCAGGAGGCGGGGGTGCCGATCGTCCCCGGGTCGACCGAGCCGTCACCCGACGTCGAGGCGGCACGCAAGGCCGCCGAGGAGATCGGCTATCCGGTCGCCTGCAAGGCCGCCGGCGGTGGCGGAGGCAAGGGCTTTCGCGTCGCGCAGACCGCCGACGACCTCGCGGAGGCGTTTGAGGGCGCGGCTCGCGAGGGCGAGAAGTTCTTCTCCGACGACCGCGTCTACCTCGAGCGCTACCTCGAGGATCCCGCGCCACGTCGAGGTCCAGATTCTCGCCGACTCGCATGGCAACGTCATCCACCTGGGCGAACGCGACTGCTCGATCCAGCGTCGCCACCAGAAGCTGATCGAGGAGGCCCCGGGTCCGCACGTCGACGACGAGATGCGCCAGCGGATCGGGCGGATCGCCAAGGAGGCTGCCCGCGCGGTCGACTACCGCGGCGCCGGGACGGTCGAGGGCATGCAGGTCGGCGACGAGTACTTCTTTCTCGAGATGAACACCCGGGTCCAGGTGGAGCACTGCGTAACCGAGATGGTCACTGGAGTCGACATCGTCCGCGAGCAGATCCGGATCGCCGCCGGCGAGGAGCTCTCCGTGTTCCAGGAGAACATCGAGCTTCGCGGCCACTCGATCGAGTGCCGGATCAACGCCGAGGCCGCGCACAAGAACTTCGCCCCGGCCCCGGGCAAGATCGAGCGCTACATCGAGCCGGCGGGCCCCGGGGTCCGGATCGACTCCGGGCTCGAGGCGGGCTCGGAGGTCACCCCGCTCTATGACCCGATGGTTGCGAAGCTGATCGTCTGGGACGTCGACCGCGAGAAGGCGACCGCGCGGATGCTGCGGGCGCTGGGCGAGTATCGGATCGAGCCGCTGACGACCCTGATCCCCTTCCACCAGGCGATCCTGTCAACCGAGCACTGGGCCAACGGCGAGACCTGCCGGGATCTGACCGAGGACAAGAAGTGGTTGAAGCAACTATCTCCTGACGCGTCCTCCGCTTCGCGTTCGGGCGGGTCAGGGGCGCAGGAGGACGACGCTGAGCAGGTCGAGCGCACGTACTCCGTCGAGGTCGACGGGCGCCTGCACGCGGTCAAGGTGATCGGTGCCGCGGCCCCGACCGCGGGCGCGGCCACCGACGGCGCCAGGCGCCCGCCGAGGCGCGAGCGAAGCGGCGGCGGCGGCGCGAGCGGTCCGGCGCTGCCCTCGCCCTTGCAGGGCACGATCCTCAAGGTCGCGGTCGAGAAGGGCGCCGACGTCGAGGAGGGTGCGCTGGTCTGCGTCATCGAGGCGATGAAGATGGAGAACGAGATCACCGCTCACCGCGCCGGCAAGGTCTCGGAGCTCAACGTCACCGAGGGAGCCGCGATCAACGCCGGCGACCAGATCTGCGTGATCGAGTGATGGACCCCTGGCGCGGCCCGGGCGCGGGGCGTCCGGACCTGCCGCTGCCGCCGGAAAAGCTGCCGATCCGCCGCGCAGGCAACTGGCGCAAGAAGTGGCGCTACCTGGGCGCCTTCAGCGACGAGCTCATGCTGTGCGCTGCCCGGGTGCAGGTCGGTCCGATCGGCCAGACGTTCTGGGCGGTGTGGGATCGCGAGGAGCGGGTGCTGCACGAGCGCACACGGGTCAATGCCCCGGGCCTCGCCCGCGGCGAGGTCTGGACCGAGCTCGCCGAGGGCGAGCATACCGGCCGGATCGACTGGGCCCCCGAGCACGGCGGCACCCTGGTGCGGATCGAGGCGGACGCGCGCCGCTCCGACAGCGAGCACCTGCGGGCGTTCCTGCGCGCCGGCGCGGGCGAGTGGGTCGAGTGCGTGTGCCCGACCGGTGAGGCCGACAACTACATCTGGACTCGAAAGCGCGCCGTCAGCGTCCACTGCGACGTCCGCATCGGCGAGCGCCGGATCACCTGCGAGGCCCGCGGGATCGAGGACGAGTCGTGCGGATACCACCCCCACCACACCGTCTGGGACTGGTCGGCCGGGGTCGGGCGCACGGCCGACGGCCGCGACGTCGCCTGGAACCTCGTCAACGGGATCAACGACCCGCCGCAGCGCTCCGAGCGCGCGATCTGGGTCGACGGGAGCCCCAGCGAGCCCGGGCCGGCGAGCTTCGACGGCCTCGAGGCGATCGAGGCCGACGGCGCGCGGCTTGGCTTCAGCGCCGAGGCCGAGCGCAGCAGGGTCGAGGACAAGCCGTGGGCGAAGTACAGCTATCGCCAGCCCTTCGGCACCTTCAGCGGCTCGCTCCCCGGCGGGCTCGAGCTGGCCGAGGGCTTCGGCGTCATGGAGCACCACGACGCCCGCTGGTAGGCGCCGACCCCGCCGACGGGTTGAAACCGTTGCCCCCTATAGCGAAATCAACCCGTCGGCGGGCGGGCGGGCGACTTCACGGGTAGACCGAGGTGACTCGCCAGCGCCACGGCGGCTGCTTCGCCGGGCGCGAACTCGTACTGGTTGCGGCCGTCGAGCGTCTCCAGGGCGACCAGCGCCGGGATCGCGTCCTCCGGCAGCGGCGTCGGCGCGAGCTCGGCCACCCGCGCCGCGCTCACCGTCCGCCGCACGAGCTCCCAGCCGAGGGTCGGACGGTAGAGCCAGTACGTGATCGTCACCGCGCCCTCCGTGCGGCGCGCGTCGTCGACCGAGACGAACGCGGTCACGCGCCGGTTCGAGGCGGTGAGCCCGAACCGCTCCCCGGGCGCTGCGCATGACGGCGAGCGGCAGCATCGAAAGTCGACCGGCAGCAAGGGCCCCGTCGCGCCCGCGGCGGCGACCGGCGCCGGGGCAAGGGCTCGGACCGCGCCGGCCAGCGGCCGTCCGTAGGCCTCGGTGAGCGGGTCACGCCAGCAGGGGCCAGGTCCGACCGCCGCGCAGCGCAGCTTGCGGCCGAGGGTCGAGCCGAGTTCGCGGCCGCCGCGGTCGGCGCCCGCACCGATCGCGGCGATCGCGGCCGTGATCAGGACCGCGATCAGCAGGCCGAGCGCGGCGTGCTCGACCGTCGCCGCCCCGCGTTGCCCGCCGACTTGCATTGCCCGACCGTAGGCACGGCCAACCGACGCGGGGCACGCCGAGCGTGCCGATTTGGTGTCCGAAGTGAGCCGGCTCTAGGAGAGGCCCTCGCGGGCCTCGCGCACCAGGGTGACCGACTCCGGGAACACGACCCGGATCGCGTCTCGCACCTGCATCGCCTGCTCATCGCTGGAGCCGTGAAGCTCGAGCCGCGCGATTGCCGCCACCGTCATGTCGACGGCGAGCTTGATCGCGTTGTCGGCCCAGGCGACCTTCTGTGCGCCCTGCATCTGCTCAGCCATGTCGGAGAGCCGGGCTCGGAGCTCGTCGGGGTCACCGAAGAGGCCGAAGGGATCGCTGCCTTCCATGTCTCGATCATAGAGGGGCGGGTCCGTTTGCCCGGGCCGCCACCAGCGCGTCATCTACGCTGAGCCCCATGGCACTGCCGCCCCCGTCCCCGACCTCGACCGCGCTCGTCACCGGCGCCTCCTCGGGGATCGGCACCGAGATCGCCCGCGAGCTCGCTGCGCGCGGACACGGCGTCACCCTGGTCGCCCGGCGCGAGGCGCGTCTTCGCGAGCTGGCCGATGAGCTCACCGCCGCCGGGGTGCGGGCCGAGGTGGTGGCCACCGCGCTCGATACCGAGGCCGGGCGCGACGCGCTCGCCGCGGCGATCGACGAGCTGGGGCTCGAGGTCGAGATCCTGGTCAACAACGCCGGCTTCGGCAACTCGGCTCCGGCCCACCGGGCCGATCGCGAGCGCCTGCTCTCGATGGTGCGGCTGAACTGCGAGGCGCTCCTCGACCTGCAGCTCCGCTACTCGCCGGCGATGGCCGAGCGGGGCCGCGGCGCGATCATCAACGTCGCCTCGACCGCCGCCTTCCAGCCGATCCCGGGCACGGCGACGTACGCGGCGACGAAGGCGTTCGTGCTCAGCCTCACCGAGGGGACCCACTCCGAGCTCGCCTCGAAGGGCGTCACGGTCACCGCGCTCTGTCCGGGGCCGGTGAAGACCGAGTTCGCCGAGGTCGCCGGCGTCGGCGGTGCCGAGGAGCAGCTCCCGGGGATCTTCTGGACCGACGTGCGCCAGGTCGCGGTCGCCGCGGTCGGCGGCGCCGAGGGCGGCAAGCGGGTTGTCGTCCCGGGCTTGATGAACCGCGCCGGGGCGCTTGGCGGACAGCACGCGCCGCGGATGCTGAGCCTGCCGCTGACCAAACGGCTTTGGAGGCAGGCGAAGTGACGAGTTCGGCGCGTCGCGTCGTCGCGCTCCTCGCTCTGGTCGGGCTCGCCGCGCTCGCCGCGGGCTGCGGCGAGAAGTCCGAACCCGACCTCTCGAACGTCCCCGCGCCGCCCGAGCCGCAGGCGCCGACGCCGCCGCAGGGGCTGCCGCAGGCCGTCGTCGGACACTGGCACGGCACCCTGCACCAGAAGGGCGAGAAGGACTTCCCGATCGACGTCGCGATCGTCTCCGCAACCGATCCCGACCGCAACGTCGTCCACTACGGCGGCCAGATCGATTGCTCCGGGACCTGGAGCTACCGGGGCGCCGATGGCCGGCTCGTCCGATTTCGCGAGGTGATCGACCGCGGCGCCGGCGGTAACTGCAAGGGCAGCGGCGACGTCACCGTCCGCGCCGAGTCCGGCAAGCCGGCGCGGCTGGCCTACTCGTTCAGCGGCGGCGGAGTCAAGAGCGCCGGCGCCCTGCAGGCCGGCTGAGCGCTCAGCGGCGCCGCGCCCGCGCCGCCATGACGCCGCCGCGGCGGGCGAGCGCCCCGCCCAGCTCCATCGGCGCCGAGACCAGGAGGACCAGCGGCGCCCCGAGCACGGTGACGATCGAGTCGACGACGAAGGTCAGCGGGCTGCGGGCGTTTCGCATCCGCAGCCTCCCGGCGCGGACCTCGCGGGCGAAGTTGGGGTGGAAGGTCAGCCCGTTGAGCATCGTCTGCCACATCCACGCCTGAGCCTGGCGGTTGAGCGGCGAACGCGGGCGCTCGAGCGCGTGGTCGTTGTGCCCCGCGAGCAGCTCGAGGCTGGCCGGGGTCAGGATCAGACGGCCGGGAAAGCGGTCGATCGCCGCCCAGCCGGCCTCGCCGATCCACGCCTGGAGGCTCGCCCGGTTGGGAATCTCGATCGTGCGAGCTCCGGCCTCTCCCGGACGGCAGACCGCCTCCCACTCGGCCGCGAGGTCGACCTCGCGGCCGCGCTCGAGCGCGACGCCGCAGTCCTCGCAGCGGTCGATCACCCGCTCGTCGGCCGGGTTGATGGTCATCCCGACGGACGCCTCGGCGCCGGCTGCCGGGAGCGCGATCCAGCCGTACAGCTGCTGCCCGCACAGCGGGCACCGACCGGCCTCGCTCATCCGTCCGTGAGCTCGTATCGGAGGCCGGTGTCCGCGACCGCGGCGAGGAACTCGGCCGGGTCGAACGCCTGCGACGGCGCCAGCGCGCCGACCCGGTCGTATCCGGGGGCGGCGAGCCGCAGCGCGCCCTCGACCGTGGTCACCGCGGTCAACCCGTAGACGTCGGAGCCCTCGATCACTCCCTTGCGCATGCGCCCCCCGGCGCGCGCCTCACAGGCGATCGCGAAGCGGGCGCGGCGGCGGTCCTCGACGCTCGGGCCCTCGGGCAGTCGCGCGACGGCGCGCTCGATCGGGCCGCGGGCGCGGGTCCGCAGCAGGCGCTGCAGGACCGGCATCGTCAGCGGCACCAGCGGTGCGAGCCGCGGATGCCCGGCGGACGTCGCCGCGGTCAGCGCGGTGCGCACGTTGCGGGTCTCGACGTGGCGGGGGACGGTGATGTGCTCGCCGGCCGGATACCGGGTCATCCGCTGGACGCCGATCTCGCCCCCGAAGTCGTAGTCGGGGCGCCGCACCCGCTGTGAGGCCTCGGCGAGCGCGCCGTCGCGCCATTCGACATCGCCGCCGCTGACCTGTCCGACGGCCGAGGCGGCGGTGCCGCGCGAGGGCCCGAAGGAGCGCACCGCGTAGCCGAGGTAGACGTCGTCGAGCGGTCCCATCCCGGCGCCGGTCAGCGCCGCGATCATGTCGCCGGGGAGGTAGTCGAAGCCCATCGCGGTGACCAGGGGGATCCCGGCCCGCTCCGCGGCCGGACCGTGGACCTCGAACACCCGCCGCATGAACGGCTGCTCGCCGGTCGTGTCGATGTAACCGGTCGAGCTTTCGATCGCGGATCGGACCACGGGCTCGCCGTGGAGGACGAACGGCCCAGCGCAGGAGATCATCGCGGCGCACGGCTCGAGCGCCTCGCGCAGCGCCGCCGGGTCGTCGAGCGCCGCGACCGCGGTCGTCGCACCGCCGAGCTCGGCGGCCAGGCGGTCGAGCTTCTCCGGGTTGCGGCCGGCGATCACGAAATCGGCGCCGCGTCGGGCGAGCTCGGCCGCGACCAGGCGCCCCGTATATCCGGTCGCGCCGTAGACGGCGACCGGCCCGGTCTGCTGCGGAGGCGATGGCATGGACGCCGGATCGTATTGGCCCGGATATCGTTGACCAATGCAGCTGCGCGAGATCATGACCGCCGGGGTGGTCACGGCCGGCCCGGAGGCCGACGTGATCGGCGTCGCCCAGCTGATGCGCGATCGCGTCGGTCGGCTCGGTCGTGATCTGCGACCACGATGGGGATCCGGCCGCGATGGTCACCGACCGCGACCTGACCGTGCGCGCGCTCGCCGATGAGCGCTCGCCGAGCGAGCCGGTGATCGAGCACTGTTCGAGGCCGCTGATCGTCGGCGAGCCGGGAATGGAGCTGGAGGAGGCCGCCGCGCTGATGGTCCAGCACCGCATCCGCCGGCTGCCCGTGATCGAGTCGGGCGATTTGGTCGGGATCGTCACCCTCGACGACATCGCCGTGCGCACGGGCGACCTCGAGGTCGCCCAGCGGATGACCCAGGAAGTGATCGAGGGCGCGCTGCCCGGCTTCTTCTTCCACGAGCGCGGCTGAGTGCAAAACCGATGAGCCCCGCCACCCCAGACCAGCTGCGCACCCGCGCCCGCGTCGAATCGCTGATCGGCCTCGCCGCGCCGGCGCTCGACCTGCTCCTGGCCGCCGGCGAGCGGGTCTCGAGGGTGGTCGGTCGCGACGACGACTACATCCCGATCCGGCCCGCCTCGGACCGCCTCGAGCTCGGCCGAGGCGAGCGGATCTCCGGCCCGGAGAGCGACTGAGCCGATGAACCGCGACCAGATCCTCGAGCGCGAGCGCGCCGGCCGCAACCTCGCCGGTTGGACCGCGGTCGCCGCGGCGCCGCTGTTCATCGTCGCCACCTTCCTGACTCAGAACATCTCGGTCCCCTTCGGCGGGCTCGAGACCGAGCGGCTGCGGGCGATCGACGATGCGGCGGGCGGCCTGCTGGCCTCCGCGCTGCTGCAGGCGCTCGCGGTCGTGGCGGCGATCCCCATCCTGCTCTACCTGTTCCGGGCCGCGCAAGCTCGCAGCGAGCGGGTCCGGCCGGCGATGATCGGGTTCCTGTTCATCGGGCCGATCCTGCTGGCGATCTTCTTCGTCGCGTTCTCGATCGCCCAAAGCAACCTCGCTTCCGACTTCGTCTCCAAGGCGGTCGCCGGCGGCGACATCTACACCCTGCTCGATGATCTGCGAGACGACAGCACGCTGTACCAGTTCGCCGCCAGCCTCTACCTGCCGGCGACGATCGGGTTCGTGGTCGGGGTCTTCTACGTCGCGCTGCAGGCGATGCGCGTCGGCCTGCTGACCCGGATGAGCGCGACGCTGGGGATGGCCCTGGCCGTCGCGACGATCGTGATCGCCGGGCCGGCGATGATCGGGCTGATGATCTGGTTCGGCTGGGTCGGCTTCACGATCCTCGGCAAGACCCCGCGTGGGGCGCCGCCGGCCTGGGCCACGGGCGAGGCGATGCCATGGCTGAAGGCCGGCGAGCAACCGTCCAAGCCCGCCGCCGCCGCGGAGGCCCCGGTCGAGGGCGACGCGACCGAGGTCTTCGCCGAGGCCGAGCCGCAGGACCATTCGGCGCGCCGCGAGCGCGCCCGCAAGAAGAAGCGCAAGCGCCGCGGGTGAGCGACGCGGTCCCACCGCGGGCGGCTTCGGTTCGGCGGCCGGCGGTCGGTCCCTGGCGACGCTGAAGCGTAGGTTCAAGACCTGTTGACGCAGGCGTACGCGACTCCCACCCGCCACCGGACCGCGATCCGCGTCGCGCTCGGCGTGGTCGCTGCGATCCAGCTGTTCGACGGCGTCTACGCGCTCTTGGCGCCGGTGTCCTTCTACGAGGACTTCCCGCTCGGCCGTGGCTGGGTCGAGGCGTTGCCGGGCTACAACGAGCACCTGGTCCGCGACGTCGGCGGCCTCTTTCTGGCGACCGGTGCCTTCTTGCTCGCCGCGGCGTGGACGCTCGAGCGGCGCCTCGTCGCGGTCGCCGCCGGCTCGTTCCTGCTGTTCAGCGTCCCGCATACGATCTTCCACCTCCTCAACCTCGGCCCGTACGACACCGCCGACGTGATCGGCAACGTCGTCGGCCTGTTGGCCACCGTCGTCCTGCCGCTCTGGGTGTTGGTCGAGCTTTACCGCCAGCGCGGGTGAGCGCCCCGGCGCACCTGCTCTACGACGCCGATTGCGGCTTCTGTCGCTGGTCGCTCGGCTGGGTCTTGCGCTGGGACCGCGGGCGGCGGCTCGTCCCCGTCGCCCTCCAGGATCCGCGCGCCGACCAGCTGCTCGCGTCGGTTCCGGCCGCCGAGCGGATGCGCTCGTGGCACCTCGTCGGCGCCGACGGCACCGTCGAGTCGGCCGGCGCCGCCGCCGCGCCGCTGCTCCGGATGCTGCCCGCGGGCGCGCCGCTCGCCCGATTGTTCGAGCTGGCGCCGGGCACGGTGGCGGCCGCCTACCGGCGCGTCTCCGGTGCGCGTGGACGGCTCGGGCCGCGGATCCCCCGAGGCTCGGTGGCGCGCGCCGACCGCCTGATCGCCGAGCGCCAGGCGGCGCGGGCGGGCAGCGGGCTGGCCTAGAGTCAGGCCCATGAACGGGCGCCGGGCAGCAGGGACCCCAGCGCGCTGGGCGTGGAGCGCGCTGATCGCTGGCGCGATCGTCGCCGGGGCGCCGAGCGCACCCGCGGCCGGCGACGTCGCTGTGGCCGAGCGGGCGAGCGGGCGGCCGGCGGCGGTGCGCGAGTACTGGACCGAGCGGCGAATGCGCCGCGCCGAGCCGGCCGTCATCTCGCTGGGCAGCGGCAAGCGCGCGCAAAGCTCGGCGCGCGCGTCCGACGTCAGCGCCGCCAGCGCCGGGTTTCCCGAGCGCGTCCACGGCAAGGTCTTCTTCACCGTCAACGGCGGCTCGCAGCCCGGCGACTACGTCTGCTCGGGGACCGTGGTCCACTCGAACTCGCACACCGCGGTGCTCACGGCCGGCCACTGCGTCGACGACCCCGAGTTCGGCGGCGACTTCGCGGTCAACTGGATCTTCGTCCCCGGGTATCGATCCGGCTCGCAGCCCTACGGGGAGTGGCCCGCGGCGCAGCTTCTGACCACCGGTCCCTGGCAGAGCGGCGCCGACGTGCGCCAGGACCTCGGGATCGCACTGGTCGCCCGCGACGCCGAGGGCCGGGGAATCGAGGACGCCGTCGGCGCACGCCCGATCGAGTTCGGCCTCGCCCGCCAACAGGCGTTCGCGGCGTTCGGATATCCGGCGCTGCCGACCCTGTTCGAGCCGACCTTCGACGGCCAGCGCCTGTACCGGTGCGACTCGGGGGTCACCGGCTCCGACAGCCCGCCGGGCGCCGGCCCGGATCCGCTCGAGATCGAGTGCGACATGAGCGGCGGCGCCAGCGGCGGTGGCTGGGTGAACGCCGAGGGGGCGCTCAACGGGCTCACGTCGTACGGCTACGCCGGTGACTTCAGCCATCTTTACGGGCCGTACTTCGGCTCGGAGGCGAGCGACGTTCTACGAGCGGGCGTCAGGGCCCGCGCTGCTCTGTCACGGGCGCGAGGTGACCAACCTCGGCGGCGCCGGGGTCGACGACTTCACTGGTACCGAGGGCGCCGACGCCTTCCGCCTCGGCGGCGCGGACGACGTCGCCACAGGCAGCGGCGGCGACGATCGCGCGTGCGGCGGTCGAGGGTCGGACCGTCTGCGCGGCGACGACGGCGCCGACCGGCTGCTCGGCGGCTCCGGCGGCGATCTGCTCGTCGGCGGACCGGGCGAGGACACCTGCATCGGCGGCCCCGGGCGCGATCGCGCGCGCGGCTGCGAGCGCCGCCGCCGGATCCCCTAGCCGACCAAACCCCGGTCGACTTTCATCTCAACCACCTCATGGGTGGTCAGGATGAATCTCGGCGTGTCGCGGCGGGGGCTCAGCCCAGCGTCGAGACGCCGGGCGGGGCGTCGGTGGCCTGCGAGGCCGCGACCTTCTTGCGGTGGGTGCGGATCTCGCTGAGGATGCGCTCGAGGCGCGGCTCGGTGGTCGAGTCGACGTGGATCATCGCCGCCCCGATCGCGGGGTGCACGGCCGCGATCCGCTCGTGCATCGCCTGGGCGACCGCGCGGTAGGTGGGATGACCCTCGCGCCCGGAGCGCAGCTCGCACAGGTGCATCGCCTCGCGCGCGTTGAGGTCGAGCACGTAGCGGATCCGATAGCCGAGGCAGAGCGCGTAGGGCGCCGCCTCCGGCATCCCGGCGGCCTCGAGGCGGTCGAACTCGGTACGCGAGATCTCGAGCGCCCGCTCGTACTCGTCGCCGGCCCCCGCCTCGCGGACCTCGTCGGGGACGCCGGCGCCGAGGTCGGGGCCGAGGCTCTGCCACTGGCAAGTGAGCATCCGGTGGCGCTGCAGATCGCGGAAGCCGCCGTAGTCGGACACGATCTCGAACCGGTACCGCACCGCCTCCCAGCCGCGACCCGGGCGGTGGCGGCGGTTGCGCCGCTCGCCGGCGAGCTCGCCGATCAGCTCGGCGCGCTCGATCGGGTCGAGCGCCGCGATCCGTCCGTGTACCTGAGCTTCCGGCACGCCGGCCGACTCGTAAAGCGACGACGTCAGCAGGTCGTCCTCGGAGCCGTCGACGTGGACGAGCTCGACCGAGGGGGTGCCGTCGCCGTCGCGGCGATCGAGACCGAGCCGGGCGACCGCCCGCTCGGCCGCCTCGCGGCGCTCGCGCAGGTGCGCGACCCAGTCGCCGCCGCGCTCGGGGCGCTCGATCCGGGCGACGAAGCTCGGGATGACGCGCTTGAGCTCGGCGAGCAGCATGTCGCCGTACTCGCGCGCCTCGGGCAGCGGCGAGGCGGCGAGGCGGAGCAACAGCTGCTCATAGGCCTGCCCGGAGGCGTACATGCCGACGTGGCTCAGCGTCGAGGCCGGCAGCAGGCCGCGCAACAGGTCGAGCGCCTTTGCGCGGATCGAGCTGCGCCAGGCGCCCTCGGGCTGGCCGTCGTCGCGCGGCCAGCGGTCCGCGGCCCAGGCCTGGACCCGCTCGAGCCCGGCCGAGTAGATCTCGAACAGCTCGTCCATCGCTCGCGCGTACTCGGGGCCGAGCTCGTCGTCGGCGTAGTAGCGGTAGCCGCCGCGACCTTCGATTGGCTGGTCGTAGGGGATGTACCGGGTCGACTGCTCGAGATAGGCCGCGAGCCGGCCGCGCTGCAGGATCTTGGTGAGTACGTTGGAGACCCACTCGCAGGCCACGTGAGCGCCGCCGACCTGGGCGATCGAGTCGTCGCCGTAGCCGATGAACACGCGCTCGTAAAGCCCCGCGGCGCGCTCGCCCTCGATCCCGTCGAAGGGCCGCTCGCCGGCCGGGACATCGCCGGCGAACTCCTCCAAGAACAGCCGTCGCAGGGTGCCGGGGTAGCGCGAGTAGCGCGCAAACAGGGCGCCCTTCACCGTCTCCGGGAGGTTGACGAGGCTGAACACCGGGCGGTCGAGATTGGTGAAGTGGGGCCGCAGCAGGTCCTGCTCGGCGGGGGTGAACGACTCGACCGGATAACGCACGCGGGCGATCGTAGTGATCGCCGCGGCGGGGGGTCCGGGGCGCTCGGGCTCAGCCAGACCGCGGCGGCGGCGCCGCCATCAGCTCGACCCGGTGACCGCCGGGCCCGACCGCGAAGGCGCGCCGCGCGCCCCACAGCTGCCGGGCCTCGGCGACCTCGTAGCCCGCCGCCTCGATCGCGCCGACGGACGT
The DNA here is from genome assembly GCA_963828755.1 of uncultured Solirubrobacterales bacterium. Taxonomy (GTDB): domain Bacteria; phylum Actinomycetota; class Thermoleophilia; order Solirubrobacterales; family 70-9; genus WHSW01. Next base: position 134,988 of record CAWHFY010000008.1, read on the forward strand.
CTCGAAGTCGTCGACGACTACGGCCGCGTGCCCGAGGACCGGCGCGGTCGCCGCGTCGGTGTGGATCAGGTGGATCTGGGTGCCGTCGCGCTCGAGCCAGCTGACGTAGCCGCCGAGCGCCTCCGGCGAGTCGACCGGCTCGAACCCGACCAGCTTCCAAAACTCGATCGCGGCCTCAACCTCCGACGGGTCGATCTCGAGTGAGACGTGCTGGAGCACGGTGCGGATCCGATCAGGCGCCGGCCGCGGCCTTCGCCGCATCCCAGTCGGCGAACGCGTCGATCCGAGCGACTTCGTCGCCGCGGAAGGTCGCGAGGTGGGCGTAGGGCTTGCTCACCTCGTTGCCGGTCTCGCGGTCGGTGCCGTTGAAGGTGAGCAGGGCGAGCACGCGGTCGTCGCCGGCCGGATCGAGCGAGTTGATCTCGAGCTCGAACAACGCCCAGGGCTCCTCGATGAACGTGGTCCAGAACTCGACCATGCCCTCGCGGCCGCTGTAGATCGCGTCGATTCCCGGGAACAAGCCGGCGGTGTGGAACTCGAAGTCGGGCGCTGCCTGCTCGAGGATCCAGACGAGGTCGCGCCGGTTCCAGGCGTCGAGGGCGTCGCGGTAATGCTCGACGTTGTCGCTCACGCCCCAATCACTATCACGCCGAGGCGGTCATCTACGGCTCCGGCCACCCAGCGTCGCCCATATCCGGAGGAACGTGTCGAGGTCAACGAGGTGGTCGAGTGCGCTGACGTGGTCGCCCGCCTCGCCGGCGCGCGTCTAGCTGGTGACGCCGGCCTCGGCCGCGACCGCGGCGATCGCCTCGACCGCGGCCTCGATCTGCGCCGCGGTCAGCGCCGCGGAAACCTGGATCCGGATCCGCGCCGTGCCCTCGGGGACGACGGGGTAACCGAACCCGGTCACGTAGACGCCGCGGTCGAGCAGCTTGCGGCTGATCTCGATCGCGCGAGCGGTCTCGCCGACGATGATCGGGACGATCGCGCTCTCGCCCTCGAGCGGCTCGAGCCCGGCGGCGACGAGGCCCTCGCGCATCCGCGCTGTGTTGCGCCGCAGGCTCGCGACCAGGTCGGAGTTGTCGCGAAGCTCGGCCAGCGCGCGGCGCGAGCTGGCGGCGACGGTCGGCGCGACGCCGTTGGAGAACAGCTGGGGGCGCGAGCGCTGCTCGAGCACCGAGCACAGCGCCTCTGATCCGGCCACGAAGCCGCCGGCGGCGCCGCCGAGCGCCTTGCCGAGGGTGCCGGTGACGATCACGTCCTCGGCGCCGAGACATCCGAAATGCTCGAGCACCCCGCGCCCGCCGGCGCCGACGACGCCGATCCCGTGCGAGTCGTCGACGATCAGCGTCGCCCCGTGCTCGGCCGCGACCTCGACCAGCTCCGGGATCGGCGCCAGGTCGCCCTCCATGCTGAAGACGCCGTCGGTGACGATCAGCTTGCGTTCCAGCTCCGGCGCCTCCGCCAGCGCGCGGCGCAGGTCGTCGACGTCGACGTGCTCGTAGACGGCCTTGTGCCCGGGACGGGCGAGCCGCATCCCGTCGATGATCGAGGCGTGGTTGAGGCGGTCGGAGAAGATCGCGGTGCGCTGGTCGCCGAGCGCGTCGAGCAGCGCCGCGTTGGCGGTCCAGCAGGACACGAAGGTGAGCGCCGCTTCGGTCTCGAGAAACGCCGCCAGGTCGTGCTCGAGCGCAATCTGGGGCGCGAACTTGCCGCAGATGAAGCGCACCGACGCGGTCCCGGCCCCGTACTCCATCAGCGCCTCGGCGCCGGCGCGGACCACGGCCCGGTGGTTGGCGAGCCCGAGGTAGTCGTTGGAGCACAGGCAGAGGACGTCGCCGCGGCCCTCGATCTCGACCCGCGGGCCCTGGGGTGAGTCGAGCACCGGGATGCTCTTCAGCGTTCCGGCGCTCGCCATCTGCGCGAGCTCGGATCGCAGGTCGGCCTCGAGCCCGCTCATCGCCCGCGCGCCGCGTCGATCGACTCCGCGAGGATCTCGAACGCGCGCTCGAGCATCGCCGGCGGCATCACCAGCGAGGGCTGAACGTTGAGCGACGTGGTGCTGGAGTCGGCGAGCAGCCCGCGCGTGCGGGCCTCGGTGGCGACCGCGTCCTGAAGCGCGGGGTCGCGCTCCTTCGACTCGCGGTCGGCGACGAACTCGAGCGCGATGAAGCAGCCGACGGCGCGCACGTCGCCGAGTTCCTCGAATCGATCGCGAAGCTCGGCGAGGCGCTCCGTCGCGAGGGTCTCGAGCGCGCGCACGTTCTCGAGCACCGGTTCGCGCGCGAAGATCGCCAGCGTCTCGAGCGCCGCTGCGCACGACGCGGGCAGCCAGGCCCAGGTGCTGCCGGTGGGGACGTCGTCGAAGCCGCCGAGCGCGCGCTCGGAGCCGAGCAGCGCGCCGATCGGCATCGCCCCGCCGCCGAGCGCCTTGCCGAGGCACATCAGGTCGGGCTCGACCCCCCAGCGCTCGACCGCGAACAGCTCGCCCGAGCGGCCCATCCCGGTCTTGACCTCGTCGGCGCACAGCAGCCAGTCGTGCTCGCGGCAGAGCTCGGTCAGGGCGGGCCAGAAGGCGTCCGGCGGCGCGACGCAGCCGCCGGAGCCGAGCACCGGCTCGATCACCACCCCGGCGACCTCGCTCGGGTCGAGCGCGTGAAAGAGCAGGTGGTCGCGGATGTAGTCGACGGTCGCGTCGCCGCTGCCGCCGGGCCGCGGGTCGCGCAGCGGGGTCCGGTACGGATGCGGGTACGGGACGTGGACGAAGCCCGGGACGAGCCCGCGCAGGCCGCGGCTGATCTCGGCCGCCTCCGCGCCCAACGCCGCGGTCAGGGTGGACTCGCCGTGGTAGGAGCCGTGGAACGCGAGGATCACCGGCCGGCCCGTCGCGCGGCGCATCAGCTTGATCGCGATCTCGACCGCCTCGGTGCCGTTGAGCGCGATGTCGTAGCGGGTCAGGCTCGCCGGCGTGACCGCCAGCAGGCGCTCGCCGAGCTCCGCGGTGAGCTCCGAGACGAGCGCGTGGCTGTCCTCGTTGCCGAACCGCTCGAGCGCCGCCGCGACCGGCGCGAGCAGCTCCGGGCGCGCGGCGCCGAGCGGTACCGAGGCCGAGGCGGAGGCGCAGTCGATGTAGACGTTGCCGTCGAGGTCGGTGACTGTCCAGGCGCGCTTCGAGTCGAGCGCCAGCGGCGTGAGCCCGGCGCTGAGGCCCGGGTAGGCGGTGCGCTCGATCCGGTCGAGGACCTCGCGGCTGCGCGGCCCGGGCGGGGTGACCCGCATCGTCGGCGCCTCGATCGACTCCCACTCGGGCGGGATCAGCGGGCTCATCGCCGCGCTCCGCGCAGCCGCGCCGACAACCCGCGGTGCTCGCGGAGTACCTCGCGCGCGCAGTTGCGCCCGTTCGCGCCGGTGACGCCGCCGCCGGGGTGGGTGCCGGCGCCGCACAGCCAGAGGTCGCGAACCGGCGTGCGGTAGTCCGCCCAGCCGCGCACCGGGCGCAGGTTGAAGAGCTGGTCGAACGACATCTCGCCGTGCAGCGCGTGACCGCCCCAGATGCCGAGCCGCGACTCGAGGTCGGTCGGCGCGAGCACCTGACGATCGGTGATCGAGGCGGTCAGGCCGGGAAAGTAGCCCTCGAGCTTGGCGACCGCGCGATCGGCGAGCTGGTCGCGGATCGCCGCCCAATCGCCCTCGGCGAGCGAGTACGGCTGCGAGTTGACGTCGATCGTCACCACGTGCTTGCCGGGCGGCGCCAGCGACGGGTCGTGCACGGTCGGGATGCAGAGCTCGATGTGGGGATCGTCGGCCGGACGCCCGGCTCGCGCCTGCGCCTGCGCCCAGTCCATCTCGGCCACGGTCGGGTTCACCTCCATGATCCCGCGGTGATACGGCTGTACGCGATCGCCGTCGACCGCGGCCGCGATCGGCAACCGGTCGACCGCGAGGTTGATCTTCACGCTCGTCCCCTCGCAGCGGTATGCCCGGATGGCCGCCGCGAACCGCTGCGGCAGCAGCGCCTCGTCGACCAGGCGCAGAAAGGTGGTCTTCGGGTCGGCGTTCGACAGCACCCGGGCGGCGCGGAGCTCGGTGCCGTCGGCGAGCGCGACGCCGGCGGCGCGGCCGCCGTCGACGAGGATCCGCTCGACCGGCGCGTCCGTGCGGATCTCGGCCCCCGCCTCGCGAGCCGAATCGGCCATCGCCTCGGTCAGCTTCCCGATCCCGCCCCGGACGAAGCCCCACTGGCGGATCCCGCCGCCGGCCGCCTCGGAGGCGTGGTCGTGGAGGAGCACGAAGGCGGTCCCGGGGGTCGACGGCCCGCCGGTCGAGTCGTTGATCGCGTGCCAGCCGAGCGCCGCGCGCACCTGCTCGGAGGCGAAGTACTCCGACAGGTACTGGTTCGCCGAGGTCCCGAACATGTAGAGGGCGTCGGAGATCCGGGAGCGATTGCGGGCGGCCCGCGCGCCGAGGCCGGCGAGCCGGCCGAGGTCGCGGGGGCGCAGGTGCGCCGGGTCGGGCGGCGTCGTGTCGAACAGCGGCGTGATCAGCGCGGCGATCTCCCCGAGTTCGGCCTCGAAGCCGGGCAGGGCCCGAGCGTCGGCCGGGGAGAAGCGCCGCACCTCGTCCTGGGTCCGCGAGAGGTCGTCGTCGAGGTGCAGGCTGGAGCCGTCGGCGAACAGGTTGAGCGCCGGGCCCGCGGCGTCGACCTCGACCCCGCGCTCGACCAGGCGCAGGTCGCGCCAGATCGGCTCGCGCAGCATGCTCAGCACGTAGGCGCCGGTGGAGGCCCGGAAGCCTGGCGCGAACTCCTCGGTGACGCAGCAGCCGCCGACGATCTCACGTCGCTCGCACACCACCGTGCGCAGGCCGCCGGCCGCGAGGTAGTGCGCGGCGACGAGGCCGTTGTGGCCGCCGCCGACGATCACGGCGTCGTAGGCCGCGGAGCTCGGCATCACGAGAGCGGCCTCAACGCCGGCCCGACTCGGCTTCGTCGTTTGGGAACTCGCCTCATTGCTCGAGCTGGCGGATCTTCGCCAGGCGGTAGGCGATCACGGCGAAGATCCCGGACGCGATCAGCATCATCAGGCTGACCGCGGCGCCGCCGTTGAGGTCGCCGCTCTCGAGCACCAGGTCGTTGACCACCTGGCCGAGCATGTAGCCGCTCGTGCCGCCGACCAGGGTCGGGCTGGCGAAGTCGGTGAACAGCGGGATGTAGACGAGCAGCAGGGCGACGAAGACCCCCGGCGCGATCAGCGGCAACAGGACCCGGCGCGCGGTTGTCCACCAGCCGGCCCCGAGGTCGAGCGCCGCCTCGAACAGGTTGCGGTCGACCGCCTTCATCGCGCCGTAGATCGGGATCACCGTGTACGTCAGGTAGCTGGTCGACAGCACGACGATGACGGCGAACTTGCTGAACAGCAGCGCGTCGATCGGCTGGTTGATCAGGCCGATCCGCTGCAGCGCCTCGTTGATCAGGCCCTCGCGGCCGAGCAGCATCCGCCAGGCGTAGATCCGGACCATCGGGTTGAGCTCGTCGGCGAGCACGAGGAAGAGCAGCAGGGGCAGCTCCCACTTGCCCGCCTTGAACGCGAGCACGTAGGCGATCGGGATCGCGATCGCGAGCTGGACCACCATCGCGATCGTCGCGATCTGCACCGTCGTCCAGGCGACCTCTCGATAGAGCGGGTCGGTGAGGGCGTCGGAGTAGTTCGAGAACGTGAAGCCGGAGAGTCCGCTCAGGATCCCGTACTGGAGGCTGATCACGAGCATCACGATCATCGGGCCGAGGAAGAGCAGGGCGAGCACCGCGGCCGGCCCGCTCATGAACGCGATCGGGCGCAGCAGCCGGGTCAGCAGGCTGCGGCGGGGAGCCCGCGCTCGGCGCGGGTACGGTCGCGGCCTCCATCAGCGCACCGTCCCGGTCATCAGGTCGGTGAGCGCGCTGTCGCCGCCGCGGTCGCGGGTGAGGCGCTTCATCAGCCGCCAGCCGGCGAACACGGCGATCACCTGGGCGAGCGCGATCACGGTCGAGACCGCGTTGACCATCGGCAGGTTCTCCGACTGGCGCAGGATCGAGAAGACCCACACCGGGAAGGTCTGCTCGAAGCCGCCGGTGAAGAACGAGACCTCGAAGTTGTTGAACGACCAGGCGAACGCGAAGATCGCGGCGGCGGCGAGCGACGGCGCGATCTGCGGCAGGACGACGTGGCGCAGCATCTGCATCTGGGAGGCGCCGAGGTCGATCGCCGCCTCCTCGACCGAGCGCGGGAAGCGCACCAGGCCGGCCGAGATGATCGCGACGACGAGCGGGAAGGTGACCACGAGCTGCATCAGCCCGACCGTGGTCAGCGAGAGCGGGATCCCGATCTGGCTGAAGAAGATGAGGCCCGCGACGCCGACGATCAGCCAGGGCACGACGAGCACCGACCCGTGCAGGCCGGCCAGCGCGCCCCGGCCGGGGAACCGCAGCCGCGTCAGGCCCCAGGCGGCGAGCGTCCCGAGGACGAGCGAGCCGATCGTGACCAGCGCGGCGACCAGCAGCGAGTTGAGGATCGCGTCCTTGGCCTCGGCCGAGTCCCACGCAGCCTCGTACCAGCGGGTCGTGAAGCCCTCCCAGGGCAGCGAGATGATCGACGAGTCGTTGAACGAGAACAGGGCGAGCATCAGCACCGGCCCGAACAGGATCAGCAGGGCGAAGGCCATCACGAGGACGCTCGCGATGCCGGGCAGCCGGCGGCGGATCCTGATCCCGAGGCCCGGGCGGTTGCGCGGCGGGGCGCCCTTGTCGGCGTCGATCTTCACCGGGACCGGGAAGGTGGCCTCGCTCATCCCGCCGCGACCTCCTGCCAGGCGCGGTCGTAGAGCTCGACCGACGACGGCTGGGTCTCGGGGATCGCCGTGTCGAGCGTGTTCGGGTCGGCGGTCTCGCGGTATTCCGGCGCCATCAGGGGTAGCGCCTTCGGGTTCATGACCACGAAGCCGCTCTCGCCGCTGATCGCCTGCGCGGCGGGCGACGCGTAGTAGTTGATGAGCTTGTAGGCGGCGTCGATGTTCTGGGCGCCGGAGGTGATCCCGAGCCCGCAGACCCAGGAGAGCACCCCCTCCTTCGGCGCGATCCACTCGGCCGGGACCCCGTCGCGGATCATCGACTCGGTCGTCCCGCGGCCGCCGTCGGCGATCACGACCTCGCCCGACTTGAAGTCGTTGACCATCGAGGCGTCGGACTCGGCGAAGTCGCGAAACTGGTCGCGATGGTCGATCAGGTACTCCTTCACCTGGTCGATCTGGTCCGGGCTCAGGTCCATCGGGTTGTCCATCCCGAGCGCCATCGCGCTGACCCCGATCGCGGTCAGCGGGGTCGACTCCATCGCCGCCCGGCCCGCGTACTCGGGGTCGAACAGGTCGGTGTAGGAATCGATCTGGCTCGGGTCGACCTCGTCGGTGTTGACGATGATCCCGTGCGGTCCCGCCGACGCCGGCGCGAACAGCACCTTGCCGGCCTCGTTGCGGATCTCGTCGGAATCCGAGAGCTTCAGCTGGTCGAAGTCCGTGATCCCGGCCGGGTCGAGCGGGCGGATCAGCCCGCGGACGAGCAGCGGCTGCATCTCGTCGGCGCAGACCTCCACCACATCGGCGTCGAAGCCCCCGGCGAGCTTCGCCGCCGCGGCCTTGTTCGAGTTGAAGCTGGCGGTCTCGAGCTCGAGGTCCGGGTTCTGCTCGCGGAACGGGTCGAGCAGCTCGTCGGTGACCGTGTCCCCGTAGGCGAAGAAACGCAGGGTTCCCGTCGCCGGAGCGTCGGGATCCTTGGGGGGCGGCGCGACCGAGGTGTCGCCCGAGCCCTGGCCGCACCCGGCCGCCACCACGCAGGCGGCGAGCGCGGTCGCGGCGAGGACACGGGCGCGGGTCACTCGGCGTCTCCCTGCGGCTCGTCCTCGAGCACGAGGCTGTGGCGCGCGTGCCAGCTCAAGACGACGCTCTCGCCCGGCTCGGGCGCCGGGCGCTCGTCGTCGTTGAGAGCGTGGACGATCAGTCGCTCCCCGGTGACGATCTCGACCACGGTCTGCGAGAGCGAGCCGAGGTAGACCTGCTCGATCACGACGCCGCTGACCTGCGAGCCGCCATTGGGGCTTTCGGCGCCGATCCGGATCTTTTCCGGGCGCACCGTGATCCGGCACTCCGCGCCGGCGCCGGCCTCCGGGGCGACGATCCGCATCCCGTCGCCGAGCTCCATCACGACGAGCCCCTCGCCGCGGCTGGTCGCGCTGAGGTTGAGGTTGTTCGAGGTGCCGATGAAGTCGGCGACGAAGGCGGTCGCCGGGCGCTCGTAGAGCGCCTTCGGGGCGTCGACCTGCTGGACGACGCCACCGTCCATGACCGCGATGCGGTCGGACATCGTGAGCGCCTCCTCCTGGTCGTGGGTGACGTAGACGAAGGTCGTGCCGGTGCTCTGCTGAATCCGCTTCAGCTCGAGCTGCATCTCGCGGCGCAGCTTCAGGTCGAGCGCCCCGAGCGGCTCGTCCAACAAGAGGGCCGCCGGGCGGTTGACCAGGGCCCGTGCGAGCGCCACACGTTGGCGCTGGCCTCCCGAAAGCGCCGCCGGGCGGCGGTCCTCGTAGCCGTCGAGTCGCACCACCTGGAGCATCTCCGCAACCCGCGAGGCGAGCTCGGAGCGCTCGACCCGCTTCAGCTTGAGGCCGAAGGCGACGTTCTCGGCGACGGTCATGTGCGGGAACAGCGCGTAGTCCTGGAACACCATGTTGACGTTGCGCTTCTTCGGCGAGACCCAGGTGACGTCTTCGCCGTCGAGCAAGACCCGGCCCGAGTCGGCCTCTTCGAACCCGGCGATCACGCGCAGCGTCGTCGTCTTGCCGCAGCCGCTGGGACCCAGCATCGAGAAGAACTCTCCCGCCGGGATCTCCAGGGTGACGTCGTTGACGGCGCGGACATCCCCGAAGTCCTTGATCAACCGGTCGACCACGATCATGGGCCGCTCGCTCATGACTCCCTGATCGCGCTTCGCCTCACGCGATCCCTCCTTGTTCGTGGCTCCGCGCTCACTGCGCCTCCTTGATCACGATCGCGAACAGGTCGTTGACGTTGGTGCCGGTCGGCCCGGTGACGAGCGCGTCCTCGAGCGCGGCCAGGGCGACCTGCGAGCGATGCTCGAGCAGGGCGGTGCGCAGGTCGAGCCCGGCGGCCACGGCGCGCTCGACGGTCGTCCCGTCGATGATCGCCCCGGCGTGCTCGGTGCCGCCGTCGGAGCCGTCGGTGTCGATGAATACGGCGGCGACCGGCGCCCCCTCGAGCTCGAGCGCGGCGGCGATCGCCGCCTCCTGGTTCGGGCCGCCCTCCCCGAACCCGGCCTCCGAGGCGAGCGTCACCGTGCTCTCGCCCCCGCAGCCGAGCATCACGGAGCCGGGCCGAACGGGGCGCGGTCGGCGGCGCTGTGGCGGGCGAGGTTGGCGAGCAGCTTGCCGACTTGGCGTGCCTCGCCCTCGAGGCTGGTCGAGACGATGACCGGCGTCAGGCCGAGCTCGATCGAGGCGGTCGCCATCGCATCGCAGGCGGTGGTGCCGGTGACCAGCAGGACCGTCTGGATCCGGTCGGGGTCGAGGTCGGGGGACTCAGAGTCCGGTCCCTGAAGGAACTCGCGGATCGACTTCGGAGTCCGGTCCCACAGGCCGTGTCCATAGAGGACCGCGATCGCGTCGCCGGCGCGGGTCGAGTCGGGCACCGTCGGGTCGGTGATCGCGTCGATGTGATCGCCGGCGACGTCGGAGACGGTCAGGTTGATGAGGGTCGCGGGCAGCGCCGCCTTCGCGAGCCGGCCGCCCTTGAACGCGGAGACGTGCTTGCGGACCGTGTTCACCTCGACGATCCCGATGCCCGAGGAGAGCAGCAGCTCGTGAAGGGCGCGCTTCTCGGCCGGCGTGACGCCGGGCGGTGGCAGGCTCGCGAGCGCCGAGCTGCCGCCGGTGAAGCAGGCGATCACGACGTCGCGCTCGCCGGCTCCTGCCGCGATCTCGAGCAACCGCTTCGCGGCCGCGCCGCTCGACTCGCTCGGCAGCGGATGATCGGCGCCGAGCACCTCGATCCGGCCGAGGCGGCCGCGCTCGTCGCCCCGGACGGCGATCGCCCCGCCGTCGAGGCGCCCGCCGAGAGTGGACTCGAGCGCCGCGGCGATCCCGAGCGAGGCCTTGCCGGCGCCGACCACCAGCACCCGACCGCCCGGGTCGAGCTGGTGACCGACGCCGTCGATTGTGAGCTCGTCGCCGACCAGCGAGACCGCCCGCTCGGTCGCCTCGAAGACGTCGCAGGCGGCGAGCCCGGCGGAGGCGATGCGCAGCGCCTCGCGGCGGGCCTCACGGGCGCCGCGCGAGCAGAGCCCGTCGACCGATTCGAACTGGCTCGGGCGCGGCGGCGCGGGCGCGGCGGATGGTTCGGCGCCGGGCAAGGTCCCCTAGGCGGCGATCGCCGGGGCGGCCAGCTCGGAGCCGGGGTAGACGGCGGTGGCGCCGAGCTCCTCGGAGATCCGGATCAACCGGTTGTACTTGGCGGTGCGCTCGCCGCGGACCGGGGCGCCGGTCTTGATCTGCCCGGCCCCGAGGGCGACGGCGAGGTCGGCGATGATCGGGTCCTCGGTTTCCCCGGATCGCTCCGAGACGACCACCTTGTAGGCGCTGCGGTGGGCCAGGTCCGCGGCGTCGATCGCCTCGGAGAGGGTTCCGATCTGGTTCACCTTCCACAGCAGCGCGTTGGCCGCGTTCTCGGCGATCCCCCGGCGCAGACGCTGCGGGTTGGTGACGAAGAGGTCGTCGCCGACGATCTGGATCCCGCTCGCCGCGGTCAGCTCGGCGAACCCGGCGAAGTCCTCCTCGTCGAGCGGGTCCTCGATCGTGATCACGTCGAAGTCCCGGATCAGCTCGAGGTAGAGCTCGATCATCGCGTCGGTGTCGCGCGTCTCGCCGGCGAGGGCGTAGGTCCCGGACTCGCGGTCGTAGTAGTGGGTCGCCGCGCAGTCGAGGCCGTAGCGGAAGCGGCCCTCGTGGCCGGCGTTCGCGACCGCCTCGTGCAGCAGGCCGAGCGCCTCCTGCGGGCTGGAGATCGCCGGGGCGTAGCCGCCCTCATCGCCGGTGTTGAGGGCGCTCTTGCCGTAGCGCTCGAGCAGGATCTCGGCGAGCGCGAGGTTGACCTCGGTCGAGATCTGCAGCGCCTCGAGGATCGAGTCCGCCCCGACCGGGATCACGATGAACTCCTGGAAGTCGAGGTCGTTGGAGGCGTGCTTGCCGCCGTTGATCAGATTGACCAGCGGCACCGGGAGCACGTGCGCGTTCGCGTTCAGCGCCCGGTAGAGGGGGATCCCGGCGGCCTGGGCGCGGGCGCGGGCCGCGGCCAGCGAGACGCCGAGGATCGCGTTGGCGCCGAGCCGCGACTTGTCGGCGGTCGCGTCGAGCTCGATCAGCGAGACGTCGAGCGCGCGCTGCTCGGGCAGAACGCTGGCCACCAGCATCGAGGCGATCTCGCCGGTCACGTTGTCGACCGCATCGCGGACGCCGAACCCGCCGAAGCGGTCGCCGCCGTCGCGCAGCTCGCACGCCTCGTTCGACCCGGTCGAGCGCCCGGACGGAACGTCGGCGGTGCCGATCACCCCGCCGTCGAGCTCGACGTCGACCTGGACGGTCGGCAGGCCGCGGCAGTCGAGGACCTCCCTCGCCCGGATCGCCTCGATCGTGCGACCGCTTCCGTTACTGGCTTCACTCACAGGATTACCTCCTCGGCATTCGGCCCGTCGCCGGCTGCGAGGGCGCTACTCAGGTTCTGGACCGCGTCGCTCAGGTGCTCGCGGAAGAGCTGGTCGGCGCGCTGCGGATCGGCGTCGACGATCGCGGCGAGCAGCGCGGTGTGCTCGTCGGCGACCTCGGATGGACGCTCGTAGTGCGGCCGCAGCTGGACCATGCAGAGCTGGATCTCCGCCTGGACCTGGCCGTAGGCGCGCGAGAGGCGCGGGCTGGCCGCGGCGTCGATGATCGCGCGGTGAAATCGCATGTCGGGCTCGACGACCTCGCGCCAGGGGGCGCCGTCGGGAACGGCGGAGAGGTCCTCGACCGCCTGGCGGGCGCCCTCCGGGACGCGGCCCTCGCCGATCACGATCCGGACCGCCTCGGTCTCGAGCGCGGTCCGCAGCCTGAAGGTGTCGAGGATGTCGGCGGCCTCGAGCACGGTCACCTGGACGCCGCGGTGCGGCTCGCGGCGCAGCATCCCCTCGGAGATCAGGATCTGGGTCGCGGCGCGAAACGAATGGCGCGCGATGCGCAGGCGGTCGGCGAACTCCGCCTCGCGCAGGCGGCTACCCGGCTCCAGCTCGCCGTCGAGGATCAGTTCGCGAAGCACGTTCGCGGCCGCGTCGACGGTCGAGACGGTGTTCAGGTGGACGCTGTGGGACGGCGCGGATCCGGATGAGGTTGCTTCCATGTGTCACATTCTTCCACAATTAGACAAAGATGGTCTGCGCCATCTTCCGCTGGGGTCGGACCGCATACGGATTCCGGGCTAGATTGCCGTCCGGAGGCCGTAATTCGCACGATCAGGGAGGTGGTCAGGTGAGGTTCGAGCAGCGCAACGTCCTGGTCACCGGCGGCGCCTCCGGGATCGGCCTCGCGATCGCCGGCGAGTTCCTCGCCGAGGGCGCCACCGTGCTGGTCGCCGACCGCGATGCCCTCGGACTCGATGCGCTCGCTGACCGGCTCGGCCCGTCCGACCGCCTGCTCACCACCGAGGTCGACCTCGCCGAGCCCGAGGCCCCCGGGAGGCTCGGCGCCGAGGCTGAGCAGCGCCTCGGCGGGGTGGACGTGCTCGTCAACGACGCCGGCTTGATGCGCCAGACCCCGGCGCTCGAGATCTCGGTCGCCGAGTGGGACGAGCTGTTCGCTGTCAACCTGCGCGCCGTCTTCTTCCTCACCCAGGCGATCGCCGGGCCGATGGCCGAGCGCGGGCGCGGCGCCGTGGTCTCGGTGGCTTCGGTCAACGCCTTCCGCACCGAGGCCCCGGAGGCCCACTACAACGCGACTAAGGCCGGGATCGTCTCGGTGATGCGCTCGTTCGTGACCGAGCTCAGCCATCGTGGCGTCCGCTTCAACTGCGTCGCCCCGGGCGAGACGGTGGGCCCCGACGAGGCGGCGACCTACGACGACGCCGACCGCGCCCGCACTCGCGAGTACCTGCGCCGGGTGCCGCTGCGGCGGGTCGGGCTGCCGGTCGAGATGGCCCGGGTTGTGCGCTTCCTGGCCTCCGATGACGCCTCCTACGTGAACGGCCAGACGATTGTCGCCGACGGTGGCGAGCTCGCCGGCGACTGGTACGACGCCGCGGCGCGTCCGCCGGTTCCCGATCGCCTGGCGGGCATCGACCCGGAGGCGAGATGAGCGCGGAGCTCGACGACATCGACCGGCGGATCATCGACCAGCTGCAGGAGGAGGGCCGGCGCCCCTACACGGAGATCGCCCGCGCCGTGGGGATCTCGGAGGGCAGCGTCCGCCAGCGCGTCGCCTCGCTCACCGAGCGCGGGGTGATCCAGATCGTCGCGGCGACGAGCCCGATCGCCCTTGGGATGATCCAGGCGTTCGTCTCCGTCCGCCTCGCGGGAGCCGGGCTCGAGCAGGCGGCGTCGCGGATCGCGGCGATCGGAGAGGTCGACTACGTCGCCGTGTGCACCGGCCCGACCGACCTGCTGGTCGGCGCCGTGTGCCGCGACAACCAGCACCTGCTCGAGGTCACGACGCGGATTCGCGAGGTGCCCGGGGTCGCGGAGACCGACACCGCGGTGATCCTCTCCGAGCTCAAGGACTCCTACCGCTGGTCGGAGGCCGTGCGCCCGGACTGAAAGCGCCGCCGACCGCGACGCGAGCGCCGGTCGGCGAGCACGCGGATCGCGCAGTTGCGGCCGTTGGCGCCCGTCACCCCGCCGCCGGGGTGGGTGCCGGCGCCGCAGAGATAGAGGCCGGCGATCCGGGTGCGGTAGCCGCCGAGCCCCGCGGCTGGGCGCAGGGGGCCGAGCTGGTCGGGCGACATGTCGCCGTGCAGGTGGTGGCCGCCGGTGAGCGCCAGGGTCCGCTCGAGATCGAGCGGGGTGAGCACCTGGCGGTCGATGATCGAGCCGGCGAGGTTCGGGATCACCCCGCCGAGCTCGGCGAGCAGGCGGTCGGCGACGCGCTCGCGCGCCGCGTCCCAGTCGGAGTCCGCGAGCCGATAGGGCTGCGAGCGGAAGCCGAGCGTCGCGACGTGGCGACCGGGCGGGGCGAGCGAGGGGTCGAGCGCGCTCGGCACGCACAGCTCGACGTGCGGCGCCGGCGCCGGCACCCGTGGCGCGCCCCCTCCTGGTCAGCGTCCATGCCCGCGAGCGGCAGCGTGAACTGGATCAGGCCGCGGTGGTGGCTCTGCACGCCGGCCGGGGTGCCCGCGATCCTGGGCGGCTCGGCAAGCGCGAGGTTGATCTTCATGCTGGCGCCCTCGCAACGGTAGGCGCCGATCGCCGCCGCCGTCTCGGGGTCGAGCTGGTCGCTGCCGACCAGCCCGAGCAGGGTTCGCTTCGGGTCGGCGTTCGAGACCACGGTCGTCGCGCGGACCTCGGCTCCCTCGGCGAGCTGCAGGCCGGCCGCGCACCCGTCCTCGACCAGGACCCGCTCGACCGGCGCGCCGACGGCGATCTCCGCTCCGGCCTCCCGCGCTGCGTCCGCAAGCAGCTCGGTGACCCTCCCCATGCCGCCCCGGACGAACCCCCAGGTGACCCCGCCGAGCGCCGACGCGGCGTGCTCGTGAAGTAGCGAATAGGCGGTCCCCGGCGTCGACGGGCCGTCGAGCGTGTTGGAGATCGAGTCCCACCCGAGCGTCGCGTTTACGTACTCGGATGTGAAGCGCTGCTCGAGGTACTCGCGCGCCGAAGTCGAGAACAGCTTCGCCGCGGCGAGCCCGTGCCCGCGGACTCGGCGAGCGCTGCGTCCGAGCGCCGCGGCGCAGCCGCGCCCGAGCCAGCCGGGCGCCCCCGGTGCGGCGCGGTCGAACCAGGGCGCCAGCAGGCCGGCGATCGCGATCAGCTCCGCGCGAAACGGGGCGAAGGCCGCGCCGTCGCGGCGGTCGAAGCGGGCCAGCTCGCGCGCCGTTTCGGCGTCGTCGTCGTGCAGGGTCAGCGTCGTGCCGTCGCGAAACACGTTCAGGGTCGGGGCCGCCTCGAGTACCTCGAGCCCGCGGGCTCGAAGGTCGAAATCCCGCCAGATCGCCGGGCGCAAGAGGCTGAGCACGTAGGCGCCTGGCGAGGCTCGAAAGCCCGGCGCGAACTCCTCGGTCGTGCACGCGCCGCCGACGATCTCGCGCCGCTCGACGACGAGCGTCGAGAGACCGGCGCGCGCGAGGTACGTCGCGGCGACGAGGCCGTTGTGGCCGCCGCCCACGATCGCGACGTCGTAGCGCTCGCGCGCTCGGCCCGAGCTCGGGTCAGCCACCGCCGGCTCCGAACGGGTGCTCGCGCAGGAGCTCGGCGAGCACGTTCGCGGTGACCCGTGAGACCGGGTTCTCGTCGTCGTCGGACAGGCAGCCGGTCCAGGCGATCGAGCCGACCGCGAACACCGCGCCGCCCTCGGGCCGGCGGTGGAGGACCATGTCGGCACGCAGCGGCGGCTCGTCGGCCGGATCATCGATCACGTCGTCGGCCCAGCGCTCGTAGCCCTCGCCGACGGCGGCGCTCGCCAGCACCACGGCCTCGGGCGGGGAGCCGAGCCGTGGGTCGTGGGCGTCGACCTCGAACCCGGCCGCGCCGCCGAGCACCGCGCCGGCCGCGCCGATCGGCGCTTCTGGGTCGAGGCCCGCGAAGACCACCTCGGCGGCGGGGTCCGCGGCGGCGGCCGGGCGCCGATAGGCGGCCGCCGGCCCGTTTCCGAATCCGCACAACCCGACCCCGAGCGTCCGGTGCTCGGGCCGGCCGCGTCGCCGCCAGTCGCCGCCGTACGCCCCGGAGGCGTGGTGATGCTCGCCGGGCAGCGCCTGCCAGGCGAGGCCCTGGGTCTCGCTGCGGCGCAGCTCGATCACGTGCGGACGCTGCGGGTCGACCGAGACGGGCCCGTTGAGGCCATTGCCGCCGAGGTAGGCGAGGCTGCCGCCGCCCTCGAGGTGGGCATCGATCGCGTCGAGCAGCGTCGCGCTCGCGTACTCCGGGTGCGCGCCGGTGACCACGACGCGGCTGCCCGAGAGCGCCGCGGCGCCCTCGCGGTCAACGTCGTGGTCGGTGATCAGATCGAAGGGGATCCCGCGGCGCGCGAGCCAGCCGATCAGGATCAGGTCCTGTGCGATGCCGTGGGGCCCGCCGTGCTGGGCGCAGCGGTAGCCCGGGCGCAGCTGGGTGAGCGGACGCCGCGCGGAAGCCTCGTAGACCCCGATGCCGTCCGCATGGCGGTCATAGAGGCTGCGCAGCCCGTGGCGCTCGACCCACGAGTCCTCCGGACCCGCGGTGCCCGCGAGCCGCGGCGCCGCGCGCTCGCACGAGTACGCCATGTAGGTGAAGGTCGGCAGCAGCACCGTGACGGCGGCCGGCTCGGCGCCCGGCGCGCGGCGGACCGCGACCGGGATCAGGTCGTCGCACTCTCCGTCGGAGAGTTCGATCGCGTAGGCGCCTCCAGGGAGCGAGTCGGGCAGCTCGACCGCGAAGCTCAGCGGCCAGCCGAGGTCGTCGGTCGCGTCGGAATGGAAGTGCATCGCCCCGTATTGCTCGGGCGCAAGGCGCCAGTCATGGACGGCGCCGCTCCAGTTGTGACCGGTGACCGCGCGCAGCGGGCCGTTGGCGCACTCCCCGTGTAGCCCGTGAGGGCCGGCGTCGACGACGCGGCGACCGCGACCCTCGCCGAGCTCCCAGGCGGCCACCGTCTCAGACCCGTCCGGGCCGCGCGCAACCTTGGGGCGGTCGAGCTTGCCGTCGAGGTGCGATCGCGTGGTCCCGTCGCCACGCCGCTCGGCCCCGAGCAGCAGCGCGCCCTCGCCCGGGCCCGGGCCGGGCAGCGAGGCCGGCACCAGAAGCTCCTCGACGGTTGCGAGCCGCCGGCCGCGCCGGCGCGAGTGCGACAGCGCAATCGAACCGGTCCCGGGCTCGAGCGCCGCCTCGATCCGGGTCCAGCTGCCCGGCTCGACGGCGTGCTCGCCCACGATCGACTCGCACCGGCCATCGGCGGCGGCCTCGAACGCCGGCCGCCCGGCAGCGTCGAGTGTGAGCGCCCAGCCGTCGCCGTTGCGACCCCAGGTCGCGAGCAGCGCGCGGCGCTCGCGCGGCGGCGCCTTCGGTGCGATCCAGACCCAGGTCGAGATGGTCAGACCGTCCTGCGGTCGCAGCCGCGGATCGTGAGCGATGATCGCGTGTGCCCCCGTCGCTACCTCGCGTACCCCCACCGGTTCGAGCTCCTCGATCGAAGCCGCCACCGGCTCGCGGTTGGGGAGCGTCACCAGCCTCGCGCTCGGTTGGCCGCTCGCAGAGACCCTTGCCAGCAACCGCTCGCCCGGTCGCGCCGAGAACCGGTCGGCGTAGCCGACCAGCCGCCCCCAGTCGGTGACCGCCCCCACCTCTACTCGGTCGGCGGCGCGGCGCTGACCTCTTCGATCGCCTCGGCGACCCGCTCACACGACCATCGGAAGAGCTCGATCGGCTGGTTGAGCGCCGGCTGCAGGCGGTAGACCCACTTGCCCTCCTGGGTGATCCCGAGCACGCCGCGCCGCAGCGCCGCATGGTGGACCGCGAGCTGGAACCGCGGCGCGGGCATGATCGTCTCCATATCGGTGACGAACTCGACCCCGACCAGCCCGCCCGCGGCGCGAACCTCGCCGACCTGCTCGAAGCGGTCGACGAGCGGCCCGAGCACCTCGAGGGCGACCCGCTCCATCTCCTGGACGTTGGCGAGCACGTCGTCGCGCAGGATTGCCTCGATGTTCTCCAGGGCCGCCACGCAGGCCGCCGGGGTCCAGCCGAAGGTGGCGCCGACGTGGCTGGTCGCGTGCGCCATCACCCGTTCGCTGCCGAGGGTGCCCCCGATCGGCATCACGCCGCCGGCGAATCCCTTGGCGAGCAGGATCAACTCCGGCTCGAGGTCCCAGCGCTCGACCGCGAACATCGTCCCGCAACGCCCGATCCCCGTCTGCACCTCGTCGGCGATCAGCACCCAGCCGTAACGCTCGCACAGGGCGGTGAGGCGCTTCCAGAACGCGGCCGAGGGGATCACGATCCCGCCCTCGCCGAGGATCGGCTCGATCAGGACGCCGGCAACCTGCTCGGGGTCGACCTGGTGGCGCAGCAGCACCTCCTCGAGGTAGTCGACGTAGATCGTGTCGTCGTACGGGCCCGGCCCCTTGTGGAAGGGCGCGCGGAACTGGTTCGGATACGGGGCGAAGACGAGACCCGAGACGTACTGGGCCGAGTTCGAGGTCACCTCGGAGAGGTCGGTCGACCCGGCGGCGGTCAGGTAGGTGGACTCGCCGTGGTACTGGCCGAGGAAGCCGAGGATCATCGGCCGGCCCGTCGCCTCGCGGGCGAGCTTGACCGCGCCCTCGACCACCTCGGTGCCGGTGATGCCGCTCGCGGCCCGGGTGATGCTCGCCGGGGCAAGCCCGACCAGGCGCTCGGCGAGCTCGATCGGCGGGGGGCTGCGGACGTAGTCGGTGATCTCGAAGCCGTACCGGTGCATCGCTTCGATCGCCCGCTCGAGCGCCGGCTCGGGCATCGCGCCGAGCGGGTTCGACCCCCAGCCCGAGACGTGGTCCACGAACGAGTTGCCGTCGACGTCCGCGATCAGCCAGTCGGTCTTCGACTCGATATAGAGCGGGACGGTGTTGTGATCGCGGTACGGCCCGTACATGACGGCGTCGTTGCGGGCCATCAGCGCCGCGCTCTTCGGCCCCGGCAGCTCGGTCGTTACGCGCGGGAAGTCGGTATCGGCACCGGTGCTGCTCATCTCCAGCCTCCTGGCTGATTCGTTGAAGAATGGCTGATTGGCCACGAAATTCGTAGCACAATCGCGATTCAGCGCGATTCTGCGTTCGCCAAATGCATATTGTTGACTCATGTGACAAACTCCCCGACGTTGATCGCCCGCGCTGACCGCCATCGCCCGCTTGCGGCCGCCCTCGCCGTCGGCCTGGCCGCGGCCCTGGTCGCCGCGTGTGGATCGGGAGGCGGTAACTCGTCGGTCGCGGCCGCGCCCGACGACCCAAACGCCAAGGTCTCGGGGACGCTGCGCGTCTTCGCCTATGAGGACAGCGTCACGCCGGAGATGATCGACCCCGTTACCGACGCGAACCCGGACCTGAAGATCGAGACGGCGACCTTCGACTCCAACGACGAGGCGGCCGCCAAGCTCGCCGGCGGGTTCGAGGCCGACGTGGTCGAGGTCTGCGCCGACGAGATGCAGCCGCTCCTGGACCAGAACCTGATCCGGCCGCTGGATCCGAAGGGGATCACTTCTTGGGACGACCTGGCGTTCACCGACGCCGACGGGATCGTGCTCGACGGCAAGCAGTACGGCGTCCCGCTCTCGGCCGGGCTCGAGGGCCTGGTCTACAACGCCGAGGAGGTGCCCGGCGGGATCGATCAGCTAACCGACCTCTGGGATCCCCAGTTCACCGGGCGCTCGACGATCCAGGGCTCCTACGCCCTGCCGCCGATGGCCGAGGCGGCGCTGGCGATCGGGATCAAGGACCCGATGGGGATGGACGCGGACGAGCTCGAGCGGACCAAGCAGTACCTAATCGATAACGCCGACCAGTTCCGGACCCTGTGGGGCTCGGATTCCGATCTCGTGAACCTGTTCAAGTCCGGCGAGGTCGTGGTCGCCGCCGCCGGCCCGCAGCTTGCGCAGCGGATCATCGATGGCGGCGTGCCGGCCAAGTGGGCCTACGCGAAGGACGGGACGCTCTCATGGGTCTGCGGCTTCGCGCTGACCTCGGACGCGCAGAACATCCCCGCCGCCTACGCGCTCATGAACTGGCAATCCTCGCCGGAGGCGCAGGCGATCCGGGCCGAGGACGGCTACCTGGTCACCAACAAGAAGGCGATCGCGCTCGCGCCCGCCGACTACGAGCAGACATCCGGGGTCGACTACGTCGACGAGGCGATCCCAGAGACCCATCCATCCGACTACCCCTCTTGGGTGCGGGCCTTCCAAGACTTCAAGTCCCAATAGGGGTTATGGCATCCGCACCGCATCGAAATGGGCATCGGACGCGTTCGTA
>CAWHFY010000009.1:0-126617 GCA_963828755.1 uncultured Solirubrobacterales bacterium
GGGCTCGACGCGGCCGTCGCCTGCGAGTTCACGTTCGGCGTCCCATGATCCGGGCGGCAGCGCCGCAAGCTGGACGCCCCGGGCTTGTTTGCGCTTCCCGGCGGTGTATTTTTCTGAACAGCGGTTCAGGATTGACCGCCCGGGACTTGAGAGGAGGCAGGACGCCGGGATGAGCCCGCGCCCGCAGATCGATCACATCCGCAAGCCGCAGCTGCTCGCAGCGGCCGCGGCGGTGATCGCCGAGCGCGGCTTCGCCGCCACGCGGATCGCCGACGTCGCTGAGCGCGCGGGGACCAGCGCGCCGGGCGTCCTCTATTGGTTCGACTCGCGCGACGCCCTGCTCGCCGAGGCGCTGAGCTTCGCCGAACGTGCCTTCCACGACGACCTCGCCGCCGAGGTCGCGGCGCTCGACGACCCTCGCGAGCGGCTCGCGACGCTGATCGAGCGCTCGATCGGCGTCGACGACTACGACTGGGTCCTGTGGATGGAGCTGTGGGTGCGCGCGCTGCGCGATCCGCGGATGGCCGAGTCGCGGCAGCTGCTCGACGACGGCTGGCGCGCCCAGATCGCCTCGATCATCGCCGAGGGCCAGGCGGCCGGGGTGTTCGCCGGGCCGGAGCCCGAGCGGGCGGCGCTCGAGCTGGCGGCGTTGATCGACGGGCTCGCCGTCCAGGTCGCGCTCGACGATCCCCTGGTCACCGCCGAGCTGATGCGCAGCACCTGCGTCGAGGTCGCCGAGCGTCTGCTCGACGTCGAGCTGCCCTCAGCCGCCGGGGTGTCGGCGTGACCGACCTGTCCCGCCGCGACCTGCTGCGGGCCGGGGCCGGCCTCGCGCTGGCGGGCTACGGGCTCGCAGGGTGCACGGTCGAGCGCCAGGTCGACCGCTCGGCCGAGGGGCGGATCATCAAACCCGAGATCGACGGCGACCTGCTGCTCTACAACTGGGCCCAGTACATGGACCCCGACATCAAGAAGCGGTTCTCTGAGAAGTACGGGGTCGAGGTCAACGAGGTCAACTTCGACAACCTCGAGGCGATGGTGATCAAGCTCCGCAGCGGCGCGAGCTACGACCTGATCTGGCCGAGCACCGAGTACGTCTACCGGCTCAACCGCGAGGGCCTGCTGGCGCGCTTCGACCGCGGCCTGCTGCGCAACAACGACAACATCTCGAGCTTCTACGACAGCCCCTGGTGGGACCCGAACGACGAGCTCGGGGTCCCCTACACGTACTACACGACCGGGATCTGCTGGCGCGAGGACGAGGTCTCGGGCATGACCGGCTCGTGGAACGACCTCCTCAACCCCGACGGCGCGGGGCGGATGTTCATCCTCGATGACTTCCAGGAGGCGATCGGCGAGGCGAACCTGATCAACGGCTTCGACCTCAACACCGAGGATCCCGACGAGCTCGAGCAGTCGAAGCAGACGCTGCTCGACCAGAAGGAGAACGCGCGCGGCTTCTCGACCAACAGCGTGCAGAACCTGGTCTCGGGAAGCGCCGTCCTGCACCAGGCTTGGAACGGCGACATCGTCAACGTTCGCAACCAGGTCGACGACCCGTCGCTGTTCCACTACGAGACCTGCGACGAGGGCGTCCCGGTCGGCACCGACCTGATGTCGATCCCGATCACCGCCCGCAGCCCCGGGACGGCGATGCTGTTCATGGATTGGATCCTGGAGCCCGAGAACGCGGCCCAGAACGTCGCCTGGAACGGCTATCCCCAGCCGTGTGAGGGCGGCAAGCAGGAGTTCGCGAAGCTGGTCAAAGACGAGCCGTCGATCGACGTCGACCTCGAGGCGCTCGCCGGCGGCGGGATGGAGTACCGGCTCGACGATCCCGCGGCGCGCCAGTCGTGGACCTCGATCTTCACCGAGGTGAAGGCCGGGTGACGCGGAGCCCGGCGATTAGGCCGCCAGCGTGACCGCCGGCGGCTTCTGGACCCGGTTCCTGCTGCCCGGCGGCATCTGGCTGCTGCTGCTGTTCGCAGTCCCGCTGATCCTCGTGCTGGCGATCTCGTTCGGCTACGTCGACGACCTCGGCCGCGCCGTCTACTCGACCCGGCTCGACAACTACTCGGACTCGTTCAACCCGACCTACTTCCCCGTCATGCTGCGCTCGGTCCTGTACGCGGCGGCGACGACCGTGCTCTGCCTCGCGATCGGTTACCCGGTCGCGTACTACATCGCCCGCTACGGCGGCCGCTACCGCAACGTGCTGATCGCGCTGCTGGTGCTGCCGTTCTTCGTCAACTACCTGGTCCGCACGTACGCCTGGGTGGCCCTGCTGGCCGATGACGGCCTGGTCAACTCGACCGTCGTGGACCTCGGCCTGCGCAGCGATCCGATCCAGATGATCAACACGCCGTACGCCGTCATCGGCGGCCTCGTCTACGGCTACCTGATCTTCATGATCCTGCCCGTCTACGGCTCGCTCGAGCGGCTCGACCGCTCGGTGATCGAGGCCGGCAAGGACCTCTACGGATCGCCGCTGCAGACCTTCCTCCACGTCACCCTGCCTCAGACCAAGCAGGGGATCCTCGCCGGCGCGGTGCTCGTCTTCCTGCCCTCGGTTGGCGACTTCGTCTCCGCGCAGCTGCTCGGCGGGGTCGACACATACATGGTCGGGAACCTGATCCAGGACCAGTTCTTCGCCGCCAACAACTGGCCGTTCGGCGCGGCGCTGACCGTGGTCATGATGCTCTTCCTCTCCGTCTGGATGATCGGCTACCTCCGCTCAGCGGCTCGCGACGTACGAGGCGCGGCGATCTAGTGGAGACGCATGCCTTCGACAAGCCGCGGATCCTCCGCCTATGGAGCGCCCTCGTCTACCTGTTCCTGTTCACGCCGATCCTGGTCGTGATCCTGTTCTCGTTCAACTCGGTCAAGTCGCTGACCAACTTCGAGGGCTTCTCGCTGCAGTGGTATCAGGAGTTCCTCGACGATCCGACCCTGCGCGAGTCGCTGTTCACCTCGCTCGAGATCGCCTTCCTGACGATGATCGTGGCGACCGCGATCGGCACCGCGCTCGCGATCGGTCTGGTGCGCTCCCGGGCTCGCTGGGCTCCGGGGGCCAACATCCTCATGCTCGTCCCGCTCGTCGTCCCGGAGATCATCACCGGGATCTCGGCGCTGCTGATCTTCAGTCAGCTCGGGATCGCGCTCTCCTTCTGGACGATCGTGATCGCCCACATCACCTTCTCGATCTCCTACGTGACGATCGTCGTCCGCGCCCGGATGGCCTCGATCACGCTCGAGGTCGAGGAGGCGGCGATGGACCTCGGCGCGACCCGATGGCAGGCGGTGCGGTTGGTGCTCGTCCCTGCGCTCTGGCCGTCGGTGGTCGCGGCCGGCCTGCTCACCTTTGCCTTCTCCTTCGACGACTTCGTGCTCTCGTTCTTCACCACCGGCGAGGACCTGCAGCCGCTCCCGGTCCGGATCTGGTCGGCGATCCGGTTCGGGCTCTCGCCGACGATCAACGCGATCGGGACCCTGATGATGGTCGTCTCGCTGACCGCGATCGCGCTCGCCGTGCTCCTGCCGCGGCTGTTCGGGCGCCGCGAGAGCGGCTTCAAGGTGCTCACCGCAACGGAGGGATAGACGTGGCCGAGGCGATCCGGATCGAGAACGTGACCAAGCGCTTCGGCGAACAGACCGCCGTCGACGACGTCACCCTGACGATCGAGCAGGGCGAGTTCTTCTCGCTGCTCGGCCCCTCGGGCTGCGGCAAGACGACCACCCTGCGGATGCTCGCCGGGTTCGAGGTCCCGACCGAGGGGACGATCCGGCTCGAGGGCGAGGCCGTCGACAACGTGCCGCCCTACAAGCGCGACGTCAACATGGTCTTTCAGAGCTACGCGCTGTTCGACCACCTCGACGTCAGCGACAACGTCGCCTTCGGGCTACGACGCAGGAAGGTCCCGAAGACCGAGGTCGCCGAGCGGGTTGGCGCGGCGCTGGAGCTGGTCAACCTGCGCGAACGCTCCACGGCGAGGACCAACGAGCTCTCCGGCGGCCAGCGCCAGCGAGTCGCACTCGCGCGGGCGCTCGTCAACCAGCCGAAGGTGCTGCTGCTCGACGAGCCGCTCGGGGCTCTGGACCTGAAGCTGCGCCGCCAGATGCAGGTGGAGCTGAAGCAGATCCAGCGCGAGGTCGGGATCACGTTCGTGTACGTGACCCACGACCAGGAGGAGGCGCTGTCGATGTCCGACCGGATCGCGGTCATGAACGCCGGTCGCGTCGCCCAATGCGGGGCTCCCGAGGACATCTACGAACACCCGACCGAGGAGTTCGTCGCCGGCTTCATCGGGATCTCGAACCTGATCGCCGGCACGGTCGAGACCGGCGGCCAGGTCCGGATCCCGACCGGCACCCGGCTCGCGGTCGAGCTCCCCGAGGGGGTCACCCGCGGCGACCAGGTCAACCTCTCGGTGCGGCCGGAGAAGATCGCGGTTGAGGAGCTCGAGGACGGCATGGTCAGCCTCGAGGGCACGATCGTCTCACGGGTCTACCTCGGGGTCTCGACCCAGATCACGATCTCGCTCGGTGACGGCGCCAGCCTGGTCGCGCTCGAGCAGGCCACCTACCGCGCCCGCGCCGACGACCGCTGGGAGCCGGGTACGCGGATCAGGATCGGCTGGCACCCCGAGCACTGCCTGGTGCTGCGCTGAGGGTCGCGCGATCGCGGTCGGCGCCGGGCTGGCCGGGCGCGCCGCGGCGCAGACCGATCAGGCCGAGCCGTCCGGCCGGGGCTGAATCCGGCCGTTCTCATACATCGGCAACTCGACCTCGCCGGCGGCGCCGCGGTCGATCTGCTGCCACATGCGCGACACGCCCGCGGTCCCGAACTCGCGCACCCGGGTCACGGCGTCGAGGTCGAGCACGTCGGTGACCAGCTCCTCGCCGCTGCCCGCCTCGACCCGGACCAGACCCTCCGGGTCGGCCACGAGGCTGCGCCCGAGCGCCGCCGGCGCCGAAGCGTTGACGTTGACCACGAAGAGCTGATTGACGATCGCGTTGGCCCGCGCCGTGACCAGCTCGGCGGCGCGATCGCTGGTCGTGGTGAGCGTCGGCTGCAGCACGACCTCGGCCCCGAGCCACGCGAGCTGGCGGAACACCTCGGGAAAGAAGCCGTCGTAACAGATCGCGAGCCCGGCGCGCCCGATCCCGTCGATCTCGAAGACGACGAACTTGGTGCCCGGCGTGGTGCGCTCGCCGGGCTGCCACGGGAACGCCTTGCGATAGGTCGCGACCAGCCCCCGCTCGGGGGAGATCGCGACGGCCGTGTTGTGGATCGCACCGTCGCCGGCGCGCTCATAGACCGAGCCCGGGACAAGCCAGAGCCCGGTTTCGGCCGCGAGCCGCGCGAGCCGCTCGGTCAGCGGACCGGGGATCTCGACGGCGACCTCGGCCGCGTAGCCGCGGCCCTCCTCCAGTAGTCCCGGGGGAGCGGAGAGGTACAGCTCCGGGGCGACCAGAAGCTGCAGGTGGCCCACGGCCTTGCGTGCCGCCGCGGCCTGGGCGGCGAACCGCTCGATCGTGGCCTCGGGGTCGCCGGGGATCGGAGCGGCCTGCAGCCCGGCGATCGAGAGGGTGCGCACCGTCAGCCGTTGAGCGCGCGCTCGAACGCCTCGGTCACCTGTTCGCCCTGGGCGCCGCCGAGCACCGGCTCGAAGGTGCAGTTGCGCGTGAAGTGCGAGCTCGGGAAGATCAGCTGGTTGCGGGCCAACTCCGGGTCGCGCTTCGCGAGGATCTGCTTGACGCCGGACACCGGGGTGACGTAGTTGACGTACTCGGCGATGTCGGCCTGGACCTTCGGGTCGTAGACGTAGTTCATGAACTCGAGCGCCGCCTGCGGATCGGGCGCGCCGACCGGGATCTCCATGCTCGTCGACCACAGCATGCAGCCCTCCTTCGGCATCACGAACTCGACGTTCGGATCGTCCTTTTGCATCTGCACCGCGTCCCCCGACCAGCCGAGGGCGATCGCGGTGTCGCCGGTGGCGAGGTCGCGGATGTAGTCGTTGCCGGTGAACCGCCGGATCTGGCCGGAGTTCGCCGCCTCGTCGATCTTGTCGACCGCCGCCAGCCACTGGTCGGTCGTCGCCGTATCGGGGTCGATGCCCATGCACTTCAGGGTCATCGGCACCGTGTCGCGAAGCTCGGTCAGCATCGAGACCTTGCCCGCGTATTGCGGATCGAACAGGTCGCAGATCGAGTCGACGCCGGGCGCCAGGTCCGTGCGCACGATCAGCCCGGTCATCCCGGCCTGCCAGGGAACGGTGAAGTCGCGATTCGGATCCGCGGCCGGGTTCTGGAGCGCCGGGAGCAGGTTCTTCTCGACGTTCGGCAGCTTCGCCTTGTCGAGCTGGTAGATGTAGCCCAGGCCGTAGAGCTTCGCCGCCAGCCAGTCGCTGAGCGTGATCATGTCGCGGCCGCCCGACTCGCCGGCGGTCAGCAGCGGCTGGATCTTGGCGAAGAACTCGGCGTTGTCGTTGATCTCCTCGTTGTAGTCGACGTTGATCCCGGTGTCGCCTCGAACTGGGCGATCGTCCCGTCCTTGCCCGGGTCGATGTAGAGCGGCCACTGGGAGATCGAGAGCTCGTCGCCCGGCTCGCCCTCGGGGACGCGCTGCGGGCCGGCCGTCCCGGCAGAGGTCTCGGTCGAGCTCGAGTCGCCGCAGGCGGCGAGCGCGACGGCCGCGAGCGCGACGGCCAGGAGAGCGAGGGTGACCTTGGCGATACTTTGAATCAGATTTCAAGAATAAACGCGCGCGGAACGCTCTGTCAATAGCCGAATGTCGCCGAATCGCTGGATACAGTTCAAAGAATGCGGCGAAAGGACCAGGCCCGGAGGCGGGCCCAGTTGGCGGCGGCGGCGCGCGAGCTGCTGCTCGAGCACGGCGCGCTCGGCCTGCGGGTCAAGGACATCGCCGAGCGAGCCGGGATCTCGTCGAGCGCCGTCCTCTACTACTACCCGGACCTCGACGACCTGCTGCTCGAGGTCACCCGCGACGCGATGAGCCGCTACGGCGAGCGCCGGGCCGAGGCGATCCGCGGGATCGACGACCCGGCGGCCCAGCTACGGGTGGTGATCGGGCTCGGCGTGCCGACCGGCCCCGACGACGAGGACAGCCGCCTGCTCTACGAGCTCGACGCGATGACCGGCTCGAGCCGGCTGTTCGCGACCCTCTCGGCGTCGTTCTTCGATCGCCAGGTGATGCTCTACGAGCGCGTGCTCGAACGCGGCGTCGAGTCCGGCGCGTTCGCGATCGACTCCGACCCGGCGACCGTCGCCCGCGGGCTGGTGGCGCTCGAGGACGGGCTCGGCCTCCAGGTCGTGCTCGGCCACCCCGAGATCGACGCCGCCGCCGGAGAGGCGATCCTGCTCGCCTGGGCGAGCGCCGCGACGGGCGCCGACCTGCGCGCGCCGAGTGCGGCCTGAGCGCCCCACTGCCGACCGCCGACGGGTTGAAAGCGTTGCCCTGTTTGGCGAAAT
The DNA here is from genome assembly GCA_963828755.1 of uncultured Solirubrobacterales bacterium. Lineage (GTDB taxonomy): Bacteria > Actinomycetota > Thermoleophilia > Solirubrobacterales > 70-9 > WHSW01. The sequence continues at coordinate 7,495 of CAWHFY010000009.1, forward strand.
CAACCCGTCGGCCCGCGGAGGCGGCACGCACGATCACGCGTACGCCGACGCTGTCGCTCGAGGCGCTACTCGGACGGCCCGGCGGCTTCGAGGGCCGCATCACGATCCAGATAGCCCTGGATCGAACGCACACCGTCGAGCACCTCTTGCCGGCGAAAGGGAGCCCGGCGCTACGGGACCGCGGTCGCTTCGGCGCTCACCGGCTCGGGCTTGCCGCCTCCGCCTCGGCCGCCGGCGCCGCCGGCGTCCTGGCTCAGCTTGTTGGCGAAATAGACGGGGATGATCGAGATCACGATCACGATCACGGCGACCACGTTGACGATCGGCAGCTGGTTCGGAGCGGAAGAGGTTGTTGTAGATCCAGATCGGCAGCGTCTCGAGGTCGGCGCCGATCGTGAACCGGGTGACGATGATCTCGTCGAAGGAGAGCGCGAAGGCGAGCAGGGCGCCGGCCACCAGCGCCGTCCGCATGGTGGGCAGGGTGACGAGCCGGAACGTCTGCCAGGTGTGGGCGCCGAGGTCTGCCGACGCCTCCTCGAGCGAGACCGAGACGCGCCGCAATCGCGCCACGACGTTGTTGTAGACGAGCACGATGCAAAAGGTGGCGTGGCCGACGATCACCGTCAGCAGGCTCAGGTCGAGGCCGAGCACCTGGGTGAAGGTGTCGTTGATCGCGATCCCGGTGACGATCCCCGGCAGCGCCAGCGGCAGCAGCACGAGGAACGAGATCGTTTCGCGCCCGAAGAAGCGGTGGCGCGCGACGGCGAGCGAGACCAGGGTGCCGAGCACGATCGCGATCGCGGTCGCCGCGACGGCGGCCTTGATCGAGGTGACGAAGGCGTCGCGGGCGCCCGAGTTGTCGATCGCCTTGCCGAACCAGTCGAGGGTCAGGCCGGATGGCGGCCATTCGAGCGTCTTGCCGGCGTTGAAGGCGTAGATCAGGATCACGATCAACGGCACGTAGATGAACGCCAGCGTCAGGCCGACGCCGATCCGCAGGAGTATCTGAGAGCGGTTCGAGAGCCTCATAGGTGGTCGAAGGCCCCCAGTCGCCGGGCGACCAGCAGGTAGATGATCATCACCACGACCGGGACCATCACGAAGGCCGAGGCCAGGGGCTGGTTGTTGACGATGTTGGTGTAGACGACGTTGCCGATGAACTGGTTGTTGGAGACCAGGGAGGGGGTGATGTAGTCGCCGAGCGTGAGCGCGAAGGTGAAGATCGAGCCCGCGACGACCGCCGGGAAGGCGAGCGGCAGGATCACCCGCCGGAAGGTCGTGAACGGGGGGGCGCCGAGGTCCTCGGAGGCGCTGATCACCGAGTCCGGGATCCGCTCGAGGCCGGCGTAGATCGGGATGATCATGAACGGCAGCCAGAGGTAGCTCATCACCAGCCAGACGGCGACGTTGCCGTAGCCCGGGCCCGTCGAGCCCGAGCGGGTTCAGCGCCCAGTTGAGGATCCCGCCGCTGGAGAGGATCGTCCGCCAGGCGTAGACCTTGACCAGGTAGCTCGACCACAGGGGCAGCAGCACGGCGACGACGAGCAGCGCCTTCGCCCGGCTGCTGGCGACCTTCGCCATGTAGAAGGCGATCGGGAAGGCGAGCAGGGCGTCGGTGATCGTGACCAGCGCCGCGATCAGGATCGTGCGCCCGGCGATCGTGCGGTACACCGGCTCCTCGACCAGGGTCTGGAAGTTGTCGAGGCTGAAGGTCTGCTCGACCTCGCCGCTGAGCGGGTTGACCTGCCAGAACGCCGCCACCAGGATCACGAAGAGCGAGCCGAGGTAGCCGATCACGAGCCAGCCGACCGGGCCGGCGAGCAGGGCTCCGAGCTGGAGCCGGGGACGGCCATGGAAGAGGCCGGCGAGCCTGTGGCCCACCGACCTCTTCCTAACCGGCGCTACACCGGCTTCCACGGAACACCCAACGTTCCGCCCGTCTCCTCGGCTACGCCTCCGGGGACGGCCGGGTCAGCTGGGAGTTGGGCTGTCACTGCTAGCCCTTGATCTCCGTCCAGGCCGAGACCCAGTCGTTGTAGTCCTTGCAGACCTCGCCTCGGTCATCGCCGCAATCGGCGAGCGGCGTGTTCCAGTAGTAGACGCGCTTCCAGAACTCCGGGTTGTCGGCGTTGTAGAGCTTGCAGTGATTCGGAGCCGCGAAGTACGCGGGATCCAGATTCTTGAACTCGGCGCACGACTTGCTCTGGGCCGGCGCCTCGCCGAACCATGCAGCGACCTTGGCGTTGGACACCGGGTCGATGATGTGGTTCATCCACATGTACATGCAGTTCGGATGATCGGCCTCGGAGCTGATCATCCAGGTGTCCGACCATCCGGTCGCGTCCTCAGCCGGGAGGAAGCCCTGCGACGCCGGGGTCGACGCGACGGGGTCCCCCTCGCCCAGCAGGGTGAAGTACTGGTACTGCCAGGTGGTGCCGACGCTCACGTCGCCGTTCGCGAACGACGAGATCTGCTTCGCGAAATCGGACCAGTACTCGCCGACGTTCGGCCGCTGCTGCTTGAGCAGGTCGACCGCGGCGTTGAACTGATCCTCGTCGAGCTCGTACGGATTGTCGATCCCGAGGTCGGGCTGGTGCTCCTTCAGATACAGCGCCGCGTCGGCGATGTAGATCGGGTCGTCGTAGACGCTGAGCTGGCCCTTGTACTGGGATGCGACCTTCGGATCGAGCAGCGGGGCCCAGGTCGAGCCGTCGACGTCCGGAGCGCGTCTCCGTGTTCCACGTCAGCACGTTCGCCCCGCGCCCGTGCGGGATCCCGTAGTTGACGCCGTCGAAGGTGTTGTACGGCTGGTCCTTGAGGTCGTCGAAGACGGTCTGGTAGTTGGGCACCAGGTCGGTGTTGACCGGAGCCACGTCGCCGCCCTCGACCAGGCGGGCGGTCGCGTTACCGGAGGCCGAGACGCCGTCGTACTGGCCCGACCGCATCAGCTCGACCATCTCGTCGGAGGTGCCGGCGACCTTGAAGTTGACGTCGCAGCCGGTCTCCTTCTCGAAGTCGGTGACCCAGTCGACCTTCGGGTCGGTCGAACCGTCCTCGACGTAGCCGGCCCAGGCGATCAGGTCGACCTCGCCCTCGCCCTTGCCGAGCTCGCTCAGGGCGTCGCTCTGGTCGGCGGTGGTGCTGTCGTCGCTGCTGCCACATCCCGCGGCAAAGGCGAGCATGAACACGAGCAACCCCGCGATCACCAACCAGGCGACCTTGGCGGGATTTCCTCCCTTACTGCGCATCATTGTCTCCTCTCGTTACCGCGGTCTGGACCGCGACCGTGTGTTCCGGCCGCCATCCGACGACCACCTCCCGCCCGATCTGCTCGAGCGCCTGCGCGGACGAGGTCTCGAGGTTCTGGCGGACGACTTGAAGCTCTCCACCCGCGTCGAGGACGACCTGGTAGCGCGTGATCATCCCCGCGTAGGCGACATCGCGGACACGGCCCTTCTCGGTCCGCATCCCGTCGGTCGGCTCCCCGGGCTCGAGCAGCCGCACCTTCTCCGGCCTGACGGTGAACGTGGCGCCGTCGCGCTCGAGCACGTTCGAGACGCCGACGAAGCCGGACACGAACGGGGTCGCGGGCGCCTCGTAGACCTCGGCCGGAGTGCCGACCTGCTCGATCCGGCCCTCGTTGAAGACGGCGATCCGGTCGGACATCGTCAACGCCTCCTCCTGATCGTGGGTGACGTAGACGAAGGTGATCCCGACCTCGTGCTGGATCTGCTTCAGCTCGACCTGCATCTGCTCGCGCAGCTTCAGGTCGAGCGCCCCGAGCGGCTCGTCGAGCAGCAGCACCCGCGGGCGGTTGACGATCGAGCGCGCCAGGGCGACGCGCTGGCGCTGGCCGCCGGAGAGCTCGCCCGGCTTGCGGTCCGAGTAGCCGGTCAGGCGGACCATCTCGAGCGCCTCGTCGCGGCGTCGGGCGCGCTCGCCCTTGTCGACCCGCTTGCACCCGCATGCCGTACTCGACGTTCTCGCCGACGGTCATGTGCGGGAACAGCGCGTAGTCCTGAAAGACGGTGTTGACCTCGCGGTCGTAGGGCGGGAGGTTGCCGACGTCCGCGCCGCCGAGCTCGACCGCGCCCGAGTCCGGGAGCTCGAACCCGGCGATCATCCGCAGCGTTGTCGTCTTGCCGGAGCCCGACGGCCCGAGCATGGTGAAGAACTCGCCGCGGCGCACCTCGAGGTCGACCGAGTCGACCGCGACGACGTCGCCGTAGGCCTTGCGAACCGCGCGCAGGCGGATATCGGGAGGCGAATCCGCCCCCTGCCCCTCCGACGCCGATGCAGGGCTCGCTCAGCTGCTCCATTGCGTACAACCGCTGGCCAGTTCCAACCGGGGTGACGCTATCCGAACCGTCGAACCCGTGCCACTCCCGTGCGGTACAACGATCGCCGAGGCCCCCGGACGGTTAGGCGAATTCGCGCCTCAGACGAGCAGCCGCGCGAGCGCGGTGACCAGGGCCGCGAGCGCCACCACCGGGAGGGTCGAGGCGCCGAAGCGCAGCGCCACCGCGGCCGCGCCGACCCCGAGCACGCGCGCGTCGAGCTCGAGCGCGCCACCCTCGGGCGCGCCGACCGTCTCGATCACGATCAGCGCCGCGAGCAGAGCCGGGGCGACGAGCGCGATCACGCCCCGGGCGCGCGCCGGCATCTCGCGGCCGCCGAGCAGCACCGGCCCCGAGGCGCGGATCAACGCGGTCGCCACGGTCAGCACCGCGATCGTCACCCAGACCTCGCTCATCGGCTCGCCGCCGGTCGCGTGTCGGGCGCCCCGCGGAGGCCGAGCAGGGCGGCGGCCGACGCCGCGATCACCGGCACCCCGGCGGGCGTGAACGGGATCAGGACGAGGGCGATCAGGCTGCCGAGCCCGGCGACGACCCGCGGCAGGCCGGGGCGCAGCTCGCCCTCGACCAGCAGGCAGAGGAAGAAGGCGGGGAAGATCGCGTCGAGCCCGAGCGCCGCGGGATCGCCGATCAGGTCGCCTGCGAAGACGCCGATCGCGGTCCCGACGACCCAGCACGGATAGGACGGGGCGGTGGCGCCGAGCATGAACGCGGGGTCGAAGCGCCCGCCGCCGCGGCTCGCCGCCGCCCACGAGAAGTCGATCATCGCCTGCCCGATCAGCGCCCGGCGCCACGGCGCCGCCGCGCAGCGAGGGGGCGAGCGCGATCCCCATCGGCACGTAGCGCAGGTTGAGCAGGATCCCGGCGGCGATCGCCGCGACGACGCCGCCGCCGGCGCCGAGCACCGCGGTCGCGGCGAACTGCGCCGAGCCGGCGAACAGCAGCGCCGACATCACGATCGGCGCGACGTTGCCCATCACGGGCTGGGCGAGGACGCCGAACGAGATCGCCAGCAGCAGCCCGGCTGCGGCGTAGGGGATGCCGGCGCGCATGCCGGCCCGAAAGCGGCTTCGGTGGTCCCTGCAAAGACAAGGCCCGCCATTGTGGCGGGCCTTGTGCGCAGGTCCTATTCGAAGTGCTGGTGGCCCTACAAGCCGGTCGGATGGCGGGCGACGAAGCCGCTCGACGAGCGCATCTCCGTGCTCCAGCCTGGTCCGTCGCCGGTGGTCATCGAGGTGTCGAGGCGCAGGCCCGCGATCACCGCGTAGATGTGACCCTCGTTCGCGTAGGTCGTGATCCACCGGCCCTTGCCGCCCTTGCCCCAGGCGCGGCCCATGAACGACCCCGACGGCATCGCGGCATCCAGCAGCCCGGCGCCGGTGAGCGCGTAGCTGACCGAGCCCGAGCAGTCGTAGCAGCGGTCGACGCGCCGCGCGTGGCCGCCGCCCATGCAGTACGGCTTGCCCTTGACGATCTCGTTGGCGGCCTCGATCGCGCGCACGACCTTGCGCGGAGCGGAGGCGGGCGGAACCGCGAAGCCGTTCTTGAGCTTCGCCGTCGCACCCGGGGTGGTCTGTCCGTCGGTGGGCGGCGTGCTGCCGCTGCCGCCCATGCCGACCCCGCCGCTGCCGTGCGCGGCGAGCGCGGTGGAGGGGAGCGCGATCAGGGCCACCGCGGCGGCGCCGATCAGCGCGGTGAATCTGCGCTTTCTCCGAATTTCAGTGCTGTAGGTCAACGTGCGGTCTCCTTCGTCGGCCTACGGGGTTAGCTGACGGGCTGGCGCTGAAAGAGCCTGCGCCCCCACCGGCCTCTCGGCTTGGGTGGGTTAGCCCCAAAACAGTTGGTTCCCCCGCTTCCGGCCCCCTTGGGGTTCGGAACTCGGCTTTACCGGTTATCGAGTTGCGGCAGCGTACACAGTTCGACGTCGAACTGCAAAGACCTGCTCATGATTTCGTGTTGATTTGCACATACTTGTGCCTGGCCGGGCACGGCCGTGCCCGCGGGCCTCAACGTACGTCCGACACCAGCCCGGCTGCGTACCACTGGTAATCATGGAACCTGGGTCGAATCCGCGGACTTGGCCGAGGCTGAATGCGACCAGCGCCCTGCTGTTCGCGCGGCGCTCAGGCGGTGGTGCCGGCCGACGCTGGATGCGCCTCGGCCCAGGCGACGATCGCCTTCGAGTCGCCGATCGCCTCGCCCGAGTCGGTGACCAGGACCGGGACCGTGGTGCTGCCGGTCAGCTTCTCGACCTCGCGGCGGCCGTCGGTGATGTGCTGGAACAGCTTCGGGCCGACCCCGAGCCCGTGGACCTTGACCACCTCAGGGTCATGGCCGGCGTCGCGAAGCGCGTTGTAGGCGTTCGCGCACGGGTGCCCACCGGGGCGCGGCGTCTGGAAGGTTCCCCAGCAGATGTAGAGCTTCATCGGGGCCGAGCCTATTCGTTTAGGTTCTGCGCGTGAACCCGGCCGGCAAGACCGTCCTGCTCACCGGCGCGACCGGCGGCCTCGGGCGCGCGATCGCCGAGTCGCTCGCCGGGCGCGGCGCGACCCTGGTCCTGAGCTCGCGCAAGGGCGCCGAGCTCGAGCAGCTCGCCGGCTCGCTGGTCGGCTCCGGGCACCGCACGATCGTCAGCGACCTCGCCGACGAGGGCGAGGGACTGCGCCTGCTCGAGCAGGCGGGCGAGGTCGACATCCTGGTCGCCAACGCCGGCCTGCCGGCGTCGGGCCGGCTCGACGCCTTCTCGCAGGACGAGATCGGCCGCGCCCTGCGGGTGAACCTCGAGGTCCCGGTGCGCATGGCGCGTGAGCTCGTCCCGGCGATGACCGCGCGGGGCGCCGGGCACATGGTGTTCGTCTCCTCGCTTTCGGGCAAGGCGGCGACGGCCCGCGCCTCGCTCTACTGCGCGACGAAGTTCGGCCTCCGAGGCTTCGCGCTCGGGCTGCGCGCCGACCTGCGCGGCACCGGGGTGAGCGCGTCGGTCGTGATGCCGGGCGCGATCCGCGACGCGGGGATGTTCCACGACTCGAAGGCGAGCGTGCCGGCGCTGATGGGCACCTCGACCCCGGAGCGGGTCGCGGCCGGCGTGCTGAGGGCGATCGAGCACGACCGCGCCGAGGTCTCGGTCGCGCCGGTTCGCCAGCGGGCGCTCTCGGCGATCGCCGCCAACGCGCCCGAGCTCGCCGGGCGGGTCGCCGGCACGAAGGCGGCCAAGGTCGCCGAGCGGATCGCCGCCGGGCAGACCGAGAAGCGCTGACCCGTCGCCCCTCGGGGTGAGAGAACCGGGGCGGTAGGGAATACTGGTCTCATGAGCGATTCCTTCTCCGCCAAGTCGACCCTGTCGGTATCCGGACGCGACTACGAGGTCTTCCGCCTCGACTCGCTGCAGGAGAAGTTCGACGTCGCCCGGCTTCCGTATTCGCTCAAGGTGCTGCTCGAGAACGCGCTGCGGCTCGAGGACGGCGACTCGGTGACCGCCGCCGACGTCGAGACCATCGCCTCCTGGGACGCCGCCGCGACGCCGTCCGACGAGATCCCGTTCCAGCCCGCGCGCGTGCTGATGCAGGACTTCACCGGGGTGCCCGCGATCGTCGACCTCGCGGCGATGCGCGACGCGATCGACGAGCTCGGCTCCGACCCGGCGAAGATCAACCCGCTGGTCCCGGTCGACCTCGTCATCGACCACTCGGTCCAGGTCGACGCGTTCGGCAACGCACGCGCCTTCGACATCAACGCCGACCGCGACTACGAGCGCAACCGCGAGCGCTACGCCTTCCTGCGCTGGGGCCAGCAGGCGTTCGACAACTTCCGCGTCGTCCCGCCCGCGACCGGGATCTGCCACCAGGTCAACCTCGAGTACCTGAGCCAGGTCGTCTTCAGCCACGCGGGCGACGGCGTCACCCAGGCATACCCGGACACCCTGGTCGGGACCGACTCGCACACGACGATGGTCAACGGGCTCGGGGTGCTCGGCTGGGGCGTCGGCGGGATCGAGGCCGAGGCCGCGATGCTCGGCCAGCCGATCTCGATGCTGCTGCCGCAGGTGGTCGGCTTCAAGCTGGGCGGCGAGCTGCCGGAGGGCGCGACCGCCACCGACCTCGTCCTCACGGTCACCGAGATGCTGCGCGAGCGCGGCGTGGTCTCCAAGTTCGTCGAGTTCTTCGGGCCCGGGATGCATACGCTCGGGCTCGCCGACCGGGCGACGATCGGCAACATGTCGCCGGAGTTCGGCTCGACCTGCGCGATCTTCCCGGTCGACCGCGAGACGCTTCGCTACCTCGAGTTCACCGGCCGCCCGACCGCGATGATCGAGCTCGTCGACGCCTACGCGCGCGAGCAGGGCATGTTCCACGACGAGAGCTCCGAGGACCCGACCTTCTCCGAGACGCTGGAGCTGGACCTGGGCTCGGTCGAGCCCTCGATCGCCGGCCCGAAGCGCCCCCAGGACCGGATCGCGCTGCGCGACGCCCGCCCCGCGTTCATCGAGTCGCTCGCGGAGTTCGACCCGGACGCCGCCGAAGCCCTGGGCAACGGGATCGACGAGGCCTCGCGCGAGTCGTTCCCGGCCTCCGACCCGCCGGCCGAGGACCACTCCGACGAGAGCGGCCGCCCGCGGGTGTTCGAGCCCAGCCACGAGGGCGACAGCCTCGCCGCGATCGCCGAGCACGAGGCCGAGCCGGTGATGGTCAAGCTCGAGGACGGGGAGGAGGTCGAGCTCGACCACGGCCGGGTCGTGATCGCCGCGATCACCAGCTGCACGAACACCTCGAACCCGTCGGTGATGATCGGCGCCGGCCTGCTCGCCCGCAAGGCGGTCGAGAAGGGCCTGACGCGAAAGCCGTGGGTGAAGACGTCGCTCGCCCCGGGCTCGACCGTGGTCACCGAGTACCTGGAGCGCGCCGGGCTGGACAAGGACCTCGACGCGCTCGGCTTCAACCTGGTCGGCTACGGGTGCACGACGTGCATCGGCAACTCCGGGCCGCTGCCGGAGGAGATCTCGTCGGCGGTGAACGAGAACGACCTCGTCGTCTGCGCGGTGCTCTCGGGCAACCGCAACTTCGAGGGCCGGATCAACCAGGACGTCCGCAACAACTACCTCGCCTCGCCGCCGCTGTGCGTCGCCTACGCGCTCGCCGGGCGGATGGACATCGACCTCCTCAACGACTCGCTCGGCGATGACGCCGACGGCAACCCCGTCCACCTCGCCGACATCTGGCCCTCGACCGAGGAGATCAAGGCGACGGTGGAGGACGCGGTGCGCCAGGAGATGTTCGAGCGCAGCTACGCCGACGTGTTCACCGGCGACGACCGCTGGCGCGAGCTCGACACGCCCGAGGGCGACCGCTACACGTGGCCCGATTCGACCTACGTCCGCAAGCCGACCTTCTTCGAGGGCATGGACGCCGAGCCGGCCCAGATCGAGCCGATCACCGGCGCCCGGGTGCTCGCCGTGCTCGGCGACAGCGTGACCACCGACCACATCTCGCCCGCCGGCGCGATCAAGAAGGACAGCCCCGCCGGCCGCTGGCTGATCGATAACGGGGTCGAGCCCCGCGACTTCAACTCCTACGGCTCGCGGCGCGGCAACCACGAGGTGATGATCCGCGGCACCTTCGCCAACGTCCGCCTGCGCAACAAGCTGGTCGAGCGCGAGGGCGGCTTCACCCGCCACTTCCCCGACGGCGAGCAGACGACGATCTACGAGGCCGCGATGGCCTACGCCGACGAGGGCGTGCCGCTGGTCGTCCTGGCCGGCAAGGAGTACGGGTCGGGCTCGTCGCGCGACTGGGCGGCGAAGGGGACGGCGCTGCTCGGCGTCCGCGCGGTGATCGCCGAGAGCTTCGAGCGGATCCACCGCTCGAACCTGATCGGGATGGGCGTCCTGCCGCTGCAGCTGCCCGAGGGCGAGACGGCGCAGTCGCTCGGGCTCGACGGCGAGGAGACGATCGAGGTCGGCGACCTGGCCGGCGGCGAGGCCAAGACGGTGGAAGTGACCGTGCATCGACCGGCGGCTGTCCCGGCCGCCCCCGGACGCGAAGCGGAGGAGGCGGGCGGAACGTTCGTATTCGAGGCGACGGTGCGCCTCGACACCCCGAACGAGGTCCGCTACTTCCTCAACGGCGGCATCCTTCACCGGGTCCTGCGCGACCTGCGCTGAGCGGCGCCGCTAACCGCATGAACATCGGGCGCGTGCGGGTTGACACCCGGTCGCGCGATGAGTCATGATGGGCTCGACCCGCGGGAGGGCAGGATTTACATACTCGTCCCCGGCCAGTCCCGCCTCCGGGGGCGATCGCGTCGGCATCCCTCCCTGGCTACCGACGCGCTGGCGGTGGCGAGGGCCGTGTGGACCCCCTGCCTCCCGCGGCCCCGCCCCGCCAATATCCCCCTAGTGACCGTTGTCACTTTCTTGTCTGTTTTTGGCCCGCATGCCTCGGGTACAGGTTCCCTCGCAAGGGGTTAGGTCAAGGGGGACTTGACATGGGGCGGGCCGCGTGACCCCCTTCGCGGTCCCGCCCCTCTTTTACTCCGGGGTGGGTTGACGGCGCTCGATGTAGTGGATCGCGATCACGCTCCCGACCGGCCCGACCGGCGTCAGGGTCGCGGCGAGCAGGGTGTAGGGCGCCTCGTGGCGCAACACCGCCGCCCAGATGAACAGCGCCAGGGCGACGAAGCCGAGGCCGTGGGCGAGCCCGAGCACCGAGGTCGGCCCCTCGAGGCCGGGGGCGAGCCAGACGACGATCAGCGCCGCGAACAGCGCGAGCTCGATGTAGGAGGCGACCTTGACCCGGGCGAACATCGGCCCTGGGACGGGCGTGCGCAGGACCGACGCGGGCTTGGCGCTCATCCGCCCGAGAGTACAAGCGCCGATCTCGAGGATTGGACCCAGGTCCATGGGATCGTGGCCGGCCGCGAGCGAACATGTCCTCATGAGCCAGATCGCCACGACCCAGACCGGCCGAGCCCTCCACGACCCGAGCGCGGTGTCGCGCGAGGCACGCCGCCTGGTGGGCTTCGAGCGCCACTACCACTGCGCTGCCTGCGGCCACGACCGCCGCACCTGGACCCGCGCCGAAGCCTGCCCCGATTGCGGCGAGCACTACGTCTCCGCGGTCATCCACCGCGCCGCCTTCGCGTCGTAGCGCGGGCGAGCCCGACGCGCCGAGTTTCATCTCAGCCACCCCAGAGGTGGTCAGGATGAAACTCGTGCGAGGCGGCGGCGGACCTGTGCGACTGCGACCTCGGGACGGTTTCGAATTTCGAGCGCGGTGACCCGGTGGACAGAGAGCCCACGGTCGGCGAGCGCGGCGCTCTTCCGGCGGTCCCGCTCGAACGCCCACGGCGACGAGTGGGTCGAATAGGCATCGACCTCGACCACGAGTCCCGCGTCGGGCCAGTACATGTCGACCTCCCAGGGCCCGATCCGCTGGTTTGTGAGCGGCTCCGGGAGGCCAGCCGCCCGGATCAGCCCCAGCAGTGTCCGCTCGGGCTTCGACCGGGTGCGCTTCGGGGCCGAGCCATGCTCGAAGAGTGCGCGTAGCGCCCGGATGCCGCGCCGGCCGCAGTGTTCGTCCAGAGCCGCGACCATCTGGGCGCGATTCGTATGTCTCAGGGCGAATGCCTCCGCGACCGCGGCCTCGAGCTCCGCAGCGCCGCAGCACCCCGCCAGGTCGACGAGCGTCCGGGGCGGCGCGGTCACGGGAATCCCCTCGAGCTCGCCTCTGTGATGCGCGCCGAGGCGATCGCTGCGATGAATCTGGATGCCCCGCTCTCCTGCCACGTGACGTCCGGACACGGAGACGTCGATCAAGCCGTCCGGGGCGGGGCTGGGAAGCACGCGATATAGGCGGGCCGCGGATCGATGGCTGAGCACCGCACCGGGTCCGCAGGCGAGCACGGCGGCCATCTCCCTTGTGTGCGGGTGTTCGAACGGCCCGAGTAGGTAGACGCCGGTGTGAAGATTGGTGAGCGCGCCCCGGGCTCGCATCACCTCCACCTGCCTCGCCGATAACCCGCATGCCAAGAGCTGTCGATGCGCCACCGCCCCGTGCTGCGCGCCCGCGACCTCGGTCACCCTCCGCCGACTTTCATCCGAACCACCCATACAGTGGTTGAGATGAATCTCGGCGTGGGGTTCGCCCCTCGCCGCGCCCTGGATGTGGCGGAGCGCGCCTAGCCCTCGAGGGCGGTGAGCACGATGCGCTCCTGCTCGAGGCGGTGCGCGACCGGGTAGCCCTCGCTCGGGCTCGAGCGCTGCGGGCGGCCGACGTACTGGTGCTCGACCCCGTCGGGCAGCAGCTCGGGCAGCCGGCGCGCCATCACGCTCCAGGCGCCCATGTTCTTCGGCTCCTCCTGAGCCCAGACGACCTTCTTGAGGTTCGGGTAGGAGGCCAGCAGCTGGGTGAGCTCGTGGCGCGCGAACGGGTAGAGCAGCTCGACCCGGGCAACGGCGACCGAGGTCGCGGCCTGGCGGCGCTCGTGCTGGTCGATGTCGTAATAGACCTTGCCGCTGCAGAGCACCAGCCGGTCGATCTCCTCGTGGCGGCCCTCGGCTCGCGGGTCGTCGAGCACGAACTGGAAGGCGCCCTCGGTCAGCTCCTCGAGCGAGGACGCCGCGGCCTTCAGGCGCAGCAGGCCCTTCGGCGTGAAGACGACCAGCGGCCGCGGCTTCGCGATCCGCGCCTGGCGGCGCAGCAGGTGGAAGTACTGGGCCGCCGTGGTCGGGTTGGCGAGCCGGATGTTGCCCTCGGAGCCGAGCTGGATGAAGCGCTCGATCCGGGCGCTCGAGTGCTCGGGTCCGGCGCCCTCGTAGCCGTGCGGGAGCAGCAGCGTGAGGCGGGTCGTCTGGCCCCACTTCGACTCGCCGGCGACGATGAAGCTGTCGATGATCACCTGCGCCGAGTTGGCGAAGTCCCCGAACTGAGCCTCCCAGAGGATCAGCGACTCCGGCGAGGCGGCCGAGTAGCCGTACTCGAACCCGAGGCAGGCGGCCTCCGAGAGCGGGCTGTTGTGAAGCTCGAAGGGCGCCAGCGCCCCGCTCAGGTTCTGGATCGGCACGTACTTCAGCCCGGTGTTCTCGTCGTGCAGCGCGAGATGCCGGTTCGAGAAGGTGCCGCGCTCGGTGTCCTGGCCGGTGAGCCGGATGTGAGTTCCCTCGGTGAGCAGCGAGGCGAACGCGAGCGCCTCCGCGTGGCCGTACTCGATCTCGCCCGTCTCGAGCTTGTCGATCCGCGAGAGCAGCGGCTTGCGCAGCTTGCGGTGGATCGTGAAGCTGTCGGGCACCCTCAGCAGCTCCTCGTTGAGCGAGCGCAGGCGCTTCTCCGAGACCGCGGTCTCGACCTCGGGGCTCTTCGTGCGGTCGAGCTCTCCGGTTCCGAGCGCGGTCGAGCTCGGGTCCTCGTACTCGCCCGCCTCCATCTTCGCCCGCAGGTCGCGCAGCGTCCCCTGCAGCCACTCGAGCCGCTCGTTGGCGTCGGCGGCGACGTCGTCGGTGCTGACCACGCCCTCGCCGACCAGCTGCTCGGCGTAGATCTCGGACACCGGCTGGTGCTCCTTGATCTGCTTCGCCATCTTCGGCTGCGTGTAGGCGGGCTCGTCGGTCTCGTTGTGGCCGTAGCGGCGGTAGCCGATCAGGTCGATGACGACGTCGCGGCCCCACTGCTCCCGGTACGCCATCGCCAGCCGCACCGCGGCGATGCAGGCCTCGACGTCGTCGGCGTTGACGTGGATGATCGGGCAGTTGAAGCCCTTCGCCATGTCGCCGGCGTACGGGGTCGAGCGGTCCTCCATCGGGTCGGTGGTGAAGCCGACCTGGTTGTCGGTGATCAGGTGGATCGTGCCGCCGGTCGAATAGCCGGCGAGCGACTGCAGGTTGAGCGTCTCGGCGACCACACCCTGGCCGGGGAAGGCAGCGTCGCCGTGCAGCAGCACCGGGACGGCGACGTGGGGGCTGTGGTGAAGCTTCGGGCCCGAGTGCTCGGTCTGCGCGGCGCGGGCGCCGCCGGTGACCACCGGATCGACGAACTCGAGGTGGCTCGGATTCGGGTAGAGGCGGATCTTCACCTGCTCGTCGTCGGGCGTCGTGAAGAGGCCCTCGGCGCCGTGGTGATACTTGACGTCGCCGGTGCCCGAGTGCGGCATCGCGGTGATCGCCTTCACCTGGTCGAGCGCCTTGGCGCCCTCGAACTCGGCCAGGATCGATTCGACCGAGCGGCCGAGGTTGTGAGCGAGGACGCTGAGCCGGCCGCGGTGAGCCATCCCGATCACGACCTCCTCGGCCCCGTTCTGGCGCGCCAGGGTGGCGATCTCGTCGAGCATCGGCACGGTCACGTCGAGGCCCTCGATCGAGAACATCTTCTGGCCCAGGTAGGCCTTTTGCAGGAACCGCTCGAACTGGAACACCTCGAGCAGGCGCGAGAGCAGCGACCGCTTCTCGTCGGCGGCGAGCGGTGCCCGGTGCCAGCCGGTCTCGATCATCTCGCGCAACCACATCCGCTGTTGATGCGAGGAGAGGTGCTCGATCTGGTACGCGATCGTCGAGCAGTAGGCGTCGCGCATCCGCGGCAGCGCGTCGAGCAACGTCTCGCCGTCGACCCCGATCCGCAGGATGGACGCGGGAATCCGCGACATGAGCTCCGGGGTCAGGTTGACGTTCTCGGGCTCGAGCGCCGGGTCGCCCTTCGGCTCGCCGCCGAGCGGGTTGACGTTGGCGGCCAGATGGCCGTGCGTGCGGTAGGCCTTGAGCAGAGAGGTCGCCGCCTGCACCGCCTGCAGCAGCTCGCGGTCGGGCTCGGCGCCGACCGACGGTGCTCGGCGCGGCGGCGCCGCCGGCCGACAGCGGGGGCGCCGAGGCCGAGGCGGGGTGCGCGTTGGTGACGAGGTTCGTGGGGATCTCGAGCTGCTCGGCGACCGACTCGTAGAAGCCGTCCTCGCCCTGCAGCAGCTGGTCGATCCGGCGCAGGAACGAGCCCGACTCGGCGCCCTGGATGATCCGGTGGTCGTAGGTGGAGGTCATCGTCATCACCTTCGAGACCCCGAGCGCCCTGATCTTCTCGGCCGGCGCGTGGGCCCATTCGGACGGATAGGCGATCGAGCCGGTGGCGATGATCGTGCCCTGCCCGGCGAGCAGCCTCGGGACCGAGGCGACGGTGCCGAGCCCGCCCGGGTTGGTGAGCGAGATGTTGGTGCCCTGGAAGTCGTCGGCGGTGAGCTTGTTCTCGCGCGTCTTGGTGATCAGGTCCTCGTAGTAGGCGTGGAAGCTCGCGAAGTCGAGGCCCTCGGCGCCCTTGATGCAGGGGACCATGAGGCTGCGCCCGCCCTTGCGCTCGACGTCGACCGCGATCCCGAGGTTGACGCTCGGGTTCTCGATCACCTGCGGCTTGGCGTCGATCTCGGAGTAGCTGCGGCCCATCACCGGCCACTCGACCCCGGCGCGGACGATCGCCCACGCGACCAGGTGGGTGAACGAGACCTTCATCCCGCGGTCCTTGAGCGCGCCGTTGATCGCCTTGCGCTTCGCGTCCAGCGTGTCGACCGGCAGCGTCCGGAACGATGTCGCGGTCGGGAACCGAGCGCGACTCGTCCATCGCCTTGGCGAGCATCGCCGCCGGGCCGCGGAGCGGCTTCGCCTCGCCGGGGGCCGCGGCGGCCGGAGGGCTCGCCCCGTTACCTGCGGCGGCGAGGACGTCGCCCTTGACCACCTTGCCGCCGGGGCCGGAGCCGCTCACCGAGCCGAGGTCCACGCCCTTCGAGGCGGCAATTCGGCGGGCGAGAGGGGAGGCCTTCGCATCGCCGTCGCTGGCGGCGTCGGCGGGCGCCGTGGCCGGCGCGGCGGTCGCTGCGCTTGCGGCCGGTTCCTCGTTGCTCGTTGCTCGTTGCTCGGGAGTCGCTCCGGCGGCGATCTCGGCCAGAGCCTGGCCGACCTGCACGGTGTCGTCGGGCGAGACCAGCAGCTTCGTGATCGTGCCGCTGACCGGGGCCGGCACCTCGGCGTCGATCTTGTCCGTCGAGACCTCGATCACGGTGTCGCCCTCGGCGACCGAGTCGCCCTCGGACACGTGCCACTCGAGCACGGTGCCCTCGGTGACGGATTCGCCCATCTCCGGCATGGACAGCACAGCTGACGTTCCGCCCGCCTCCTCCGCTTCGCGTCCGGGGGCGGCCGGGTCAGCCGAGGGAACGGGCTTCTCGAGGACGCCCGGTTCCGACGACTCGGCCTGGACGTCATCCTCGCCGAGGTCGGCGTCGCCCTCGCCGCCGCCGGTCACCAAGCCGTCGGTCTCGGCGAGCGGGGACGGGTCGGCCGACGCCCCGTTACCGGAGCCCGTGCCGTTCGGGTCGATCTGCGCCAGCACCTGGCCCACCTCGACGGTGTCGTCGACCGCGGCCATCAGCTTCGTGATCACGCCGCTCGCCGGCGCCGGCACCTCGGCGTCGATCTTGTCGGTTGAGACTTCGACGACGGTGTCGCCCTCGGCGACCTCTTGCCCCTCGGAAACGTGCCACTCGAGGATCGTCCCCTCGGTGACCGATTCCCCCATCTGGGGCATCTGCAACTCGATCAGGCTGTCCGCCATCGTTCCCCTCTGAGTCTATGGGGTTGCGTTTGGTCGCGTGACCGCTTCGCGGCGCTGCAAACCGGCTCGCGCGGTCATCGGACCCGATAGCGCTCGAGCGCCTCCTCGCGAGCGCGCCTGTGGTCGACGATCGGGGCCGGATAGTCGTCGCCGATCACGCACCCGACCTCGCGCTGGACCTCGTCGGGCATCGTCCACGGCTCGCGCATGTATCTGCTCGGCACCGGGGCGAGCTCGGGGACGTAACGCAGCACGTAGGCGTTCTCGGGGTCGTAGCGCTCCTGGTGGCGAGCCGGGTTGTAGATCCGCCGAAACGCGGGCTGCGGGTCGGTGCCGACCGAGGCGATCCACTGCCAGTTGCCGTTGTTGTTGGCCTCGTCGCCGTCGATCAGCAGCCGCATGAACCAGCGCTCGCCCCAGCGCCAGTCGATCCCCAGGTCCTTGGTGAGAAACGAGCCGACCACGAGCCGGGCGCGGTTGTGCATCCAGCCCTCGCGCCGCAGCTGGCGCATCCCGGCGTCGACCAGCGGGTAGCCGGTGCGGCCCTCGCACCACGCCTCGAAGCGCTTCTCCGCGTAGCTCCACTTGATCGTGCCGCGGTAGCGCTGCTGGAACTCCGACCTCGCGTTGCGCGGGAAGTGGTGCAGGACGTGGTGGTAGAAGTCGCGCCAGCAGAGCTGGCGCCGAAACGCCTCCGGGCCCTCGCCGCGCGGCAGGCGCTCCTCGATCGAGCGGACCGAGAGCGAGCCGAAGTGCAGGTACGGCGAGAGCCGCGAGGTCCGGTCGGCGCCGAGCGCGTCGTGCGCCTCGGTGTATTCGGCGATCGGCCCGTCGAGGAAGCGGTCGAGCGTCCGCCGCGCCGCGGCCTCCCCGCCGGGGGCCGGCTCGGCGACCTCCTGCGAGAGCCCGAGCGATGCGAGCGACGGCAGCCGCCCCTTGGCGAGCTTCGAGGGCAGCGCCGGCAGCTCGCGCGGCGCGCTGAGCACGTCGCGGCGCGGGGTCTCGAGCCACTTGCGGTGAAACGGCGAGAAGACGGTGTACGGCTTGCCCTGTCCGGTCTCGATCGAGCGCACGTCGATCGCGTTCAGCCCCTCGTGCGAGCGCAGCTCGATCCCGGCCGCGTCGAACGCCTTCCGGGCGCGCTCGCCGCGGCGGCGCGCGAAGGGGCTGACGTCCTGGGTCACGTGGACGGTCGCGCCCCCGAGCTCGCCGGCGAGCTCGACCAGCTCGCGCTCCGGCGGGCCGTGGCGGATCACCAGCCCGGAGCCGCGCTCGCGCAACTCGGCATCGAGCTCGGCCAGGCACTCGAGCAGGAACTGGGTCCGCGGCCCGGACTCGTGGCGGCCGCGCAGCAGCCGGTCGTCGAAGCAGAACAGCGGGACGACCCGCTCGTGGGCGTCGAGCGCCGCGCGCAGGGCGGGGTGGTCGCGAAGCCGCAGGTCGCGACGAAACCAGACGATGCCCGAGGTCCCGCCAACGGCCACGGGCGGAACCTACCCGGCCGGCCGCCGCTCAGACCGCGATGCGGGCAATCAGGACGACGTCGTTCGCGGGCACGTCGATCGCACCCTCGCGCAGGAAGTCGAGCGCGATCGCGGTGTGCTCGCAATAGGCGCAGCTGAGCCGCTCGCGCGGGCGCAGTCGCGGCGCCGGCGAGATCGGCAGCGTGCAGGAAGGGCAGATCAGCGCGCCGGCGGCGAGCACCTGGCGCCCGTCGGCGACGAGCCGTGGGTCCTGGCCGACCGCCGAGCCGCCGGTGCGGCCGAGCTTGACGTCCGGTTCGCCGCGGTCGCCGTGGTCGGGAGCGAGTTCAAATCCCACGAGGCGAGTGTAGGCTGATCGGTGTTCGGAGCAGCGATCGAGGAGGGTCAAATTGGGCTACTTCGTCACCGGAGCGACCGGGTTCATCGGCCGCAACCTGGTCGAGCTGCTGCTCGAGCGGGAGGGGACGATCTACGTGCTCGTGCGGGAGGGGTCGAAGGGCCGCCTCCAGGAGCTGCGTAACCGCTGGGGCGTCGACGAGGACCGCATCGTCGGCATCGTCGGCGACCTCTCCGAGCCCCGCCTCGGCGTATCCGATGAGGATCTCGCCCGGCTCGAGGGCGAGGTCGACCACCTCTTCCACCTCGCCGCGATCTACGACATGACGGCTAACGCGGAGACCCAGCGGGTCGCCAACGTCGAGGGGACCCGTCACATGGTCGGCTTCGCCGACGCCGTCAACGCCGGGACCGTGCACATGGTCAGCTCGATCGCCGCCGCCGGCCTCTACAAGGGCACCTGGCGCGAGGACATGTTCGAGGAGGCCCAGGACGTCGACAACCACCCCTACTTCCAGACCAAGCACGAGTCCGAGGGCGTCGTCCGCAACGAGTCGACCCGCCCGTGGCGCGTCTACCGGCCGGGGATCGTGGTCGGCAACTCGGAGACCGGCGAGATGGACAAGGTCGACGGTCCCTACTACTTCTTCAAGCTGATTCGGCGGATCCGAAACGCGGTCCCGCAGTGGCTGCCGATGCCCGGCGTCGAGGGCCGCGAGATCAACATCGTCCCGGTCGACTTCGTCGTGAAGGCGATGGACCACATCGCCCACATCGAGGGCCTCGACGGGCGCGCCTTCCATCTCACCGACCCGAACCCGCGCACCGCGGGCGAGGTGATCGACATCTTCGCCCGCGCCGCCCACGCGCCGCAGTCCTCGGTGCGGGTGCCGCCGGTGGCGATCGAGGCGCTCGAACCCGTGCTCAAGGCGGGCCTGACCGCGACGCCGCTCTCGGACGCGGTCCTCGACCGGGTGCTCGCCGACTTCGGGATCCCCCGCTCGGTCCTCGTCTACGTCAACTACCCGACCCACTTCGACTCGCGCCAGACCCAGGCGGCGCTCCAGGGCACCGACATCAGCGTGCCGCCGCTCGAGGCCTACGCGGGGAAGCTCTGGGACTACTGGGAGCGCCACCTCGACCCGGACCTGTTCCGCGACAAGACCCTGATGGGCGCCGCGCGCGGGCGACTTGGCCTGGTCGGCGGGCTCGCCCAGATCATCGAGCAGCAGGTTCCCGACGAGCTGATGCGGCTCGGCCGCCGGGTGGTCGGCAACCTCTCGCTCGAGGCCGCGGTCCGCGGCCGCGTGGTGATGGTCACCGGCGCCTCCTCGGGGATCGGCAAGTCGGCGGCGCTGAAGATCGCCGAGGCGGGCGGCACCGTGCTGCTGGTCGCCCGCACGCCCGAGAAGCTCGAGCTGACCCGCGACCAGATCACCGCCGCCGGCGGGCTCGCCTACATCCACCAGTGCGACCTGTCGGACTTCGACGACATCGAGCGGATGGCCGAGGAGGTGCTCGAGCAGCACGGGCACGTCGACGTGCTCGTCAACAACGCCGGCCGCTCGATCCGGCGCTCGATCGCGCTCTCCTACGACCGCCCGCACGACTTCGAGCGCACGATCCAGCTCAACTACCTCGGGGCGGTGCGGCTGATCCTGAAGCTGCTGCCGGTGATGCGCGAGCGCAAGTCCGGGCAGATCGTGAACATCAGCTCGATCGGGGTGCAGACCAACATGCCCCGGTTCTCGGCCTACGTCGCCTCGAAGTCGGCGCTCGACGCGTTCAGCCGGTGCATCGCCTCGGAGATCATCGACGACGGGGTCCACATCACGACGATCAACATGCCGCTGGTCCGGACGCCGATGATCGCGCCGACGAAGATGTACGACCGCTTCCCGACGATCACCCCGGAGGAGGCGGCGGACATGATCTGCGAGGCGATCATCCACAAGCCGAAGCGCATCGCCACCCCGATGGGAACCCTGGGCCAGGTGCTCTACGCGCTCAACCCGAAGTCGATCGACTACATCCTCAACACCGCCTACCACCTGTTCCCGGACTCGAGCGCGGCGAGGGGTGAGAAGAAGTCGGCGCAGCGGGGCGAGGCACCCGCGACCGCCGACGAGCAGGCGAACAATCAGCAGATCCTGTTCGCCAACCTGATGCGCGGGATGCACTGGTAGGTCGATGGCCCCGGCCCGCCCGCGATGAGCGGCGAGCGGCCGCGCAAGCACTGGGGCTGGGGATTCGAGGACCAGCACCCGGACCCTGAGCGCATGGCGCTGGTCGCGACCGCGGCGCGCGAGCGCCTCGGCTTCGGCGAGCGCCCCGAGTTGCCGGTGACGCTGGAGGCGATCGAGCTCGAACCGCCGCGGCTGACCGCCCCGGCGGCGCTCGCGGAGATCGTCAGCGACGATCGCCGCGATCGCGTCACGCATGCGCTCGGCAAGGCCTACCGGGACGTGGTCCGCGGCTTTCGCGGCCAGATCGACAACCCGCCGGACCTCGTCGCGCGCCCACGCGACGAGGCGGAGGCAGAGGCGGTGCTCTCCTGGTGCGCGGACGCCGGTGCGGCGGCGATCCCGTTCGGGGGAGGCACCAGCGTCTGCGGCGGAGTCGAGCCGCGAGTCGGCGACGAGTACGCCGGCGCGGTGACGATCGACCTCGGCCGACTCGACCGGGTGCTCGAGGTCGACCGGGTCTCGCGCGCCGCTCGGATCCAGGCCGGCGTGCTCGGCCCGGCGCTCAACGCACAGCTCGCCGAGCACGGGCTCACCCTGCGCCACTTCCCGCAATCGTTTGAGTTCTCGACCCTCGGCGGCTGGATCGCGACTCGGGCGGGCGGCCACTTCGCGACCGTCTGGACCCATATCGACGACCTGGTCGAATCCGTACGCGCGATCACCCCGTCCGGCGACTGGGAGAGCCGGCGGCTCCCGGGCTCCGGCGCGGGTCCGAGCCCCGACCGGATGCTGATCGGCTCCGAGGGCATCCTCGGCGTGATCACCGAGGCCTGGGTGCGCGTCCACGAGCGCCCGGCCCACAAGGCTTCGGCCGCGGTGGCCTTCCAGAGCTTCGCCGCGGGCGCCGAGGCGGTGCGAGCGTTGGCGCAGTCCGGCCTCAACCCCTCGAACTGCCGCTTGCTCGACCCGACCGAGGCCGGGGTCACCGGTGCCGACGACTCGGGCCGCGCGGTCCTGGTGCTCGGCTTCGAGTCCGCCCATCAGCCCGTCGACCCACTCTTCGACCAGGCCCTCGAACTCGCCCGCGACTTTGGGGGCGAGGTCACGTCCGAGAGACGAGACGCGAGAGACGAGAGACCCGGCGCCGCAGGCGGCGGCGACTCGGCTTGGCGCGACGCCTTCCTCTCGGCGCCCTACCTGCGCGACTCGCTGGTCGCCTGCGGCGTGCTCTCCGAGACCTTCGAGACCGCGATCACCTGGGATCGGTTCGAGGAGTTCCACGCCACGGTCAGCGAAACGGCGGCGCGCGCGGCCGGGGATGAGGCGAAGGTGATGTGCCGCTTCACCCACCTCTACCCGGACGGGCCGGCGCCCTACTTCACGATCCTCGCCCCGGCGCGGCGTGGCTCCGAGGTCGAGCAGTGGGACGAGATCAAGGCCGCGGTCTCCGAGGCGCTGATCGCCGGCGGCGGGACGATCACCCACCACCACGCGGTCGGCCGCGATCACCGGCCCTGGTACGACCGCCAACGCCCCGATCAGTTCGCCGCCGCGCTGCGGGCGGCCAAGACCGCGCTCGATCCGGGAGCGGTGCTCAATCCCGGCGTGCTGATAGACACCTAGGACCGTGCAAGCGAAGACAGCAGGGATGCTGACCGAGATTCCCGTCGCGACCTACTCGTTCGAGCGCTTCCGGGATCTGCTCGGCGACGACGGCTTTCGCGAGATCGAGGAGGCGGTCGACCGCGCCCGCATCCTGTTCGAGGGACGGGTCCTCTGGCACGTCAACTCGACCGCGCGCGGCGGCGGGGTGGTCGAGTTGCTCACGTCGCTGCTCGCCTACACCCGCGGCGCGGGTGTCGACGCCCGCTGGACCGCCATCACCGGCAACCCGGAGTTCTTCCGGCTGACCAAGCTGATCCACAACAACCTCCACGGGTGGTCGGGCGACGGCGTGGTCGAAGACGGCCCCGCCCGCGCCCTCTACGAGTCGACCCTCGCGCCGAGCGCCGAGGAGCTGCGCCGGCGGGTCCACCCTGGCGACGTCGTCTACTGCCACGACCCGCAGACCGCCGGCCTGGTCAAGCCGATGGTCGACGCGGGAGCGATCGTCGTCTGGCGCTGCCATGTCGGCGTCGACCGGCCCAACGACGCGGTGCGCGCCGCCTGGCGCTTCCTGCGCCCGTACATCGCCGAGGCGCACGCTTGCGTCTTCTCTCGCCGGGAGTTCGTCTGGGACGAGATTCCCGCGGACCGCGTCTGGATCGTGCCGCCGTCGATCGACGTCTTCTCGCCCAAGAACCAGGAGCTGGCGCCCGATGTCGTCGCCGCGATCCTCACCAGGACCGGCCTCGCCCCGGCCGGCGCGTCGAGCGCGGCCTCGGTGTTCGTGCGCGGGGACGGATCGCCCGGCAGGGTCGACCGCGACTCCGAGCTCGACCAGGATCGCCCGATCGACCCGGACGCACAGCGTGATCTCGCAGGTCTCGCGCTGGGACCGGCTCAAGGATCCGATCGGCATCATCACGGCATTCGCCGACCATCCGGACGAGCTCGACGCCGAGCTGCTGCTCGCCGGCCCGAGCGTGGCCGCCGTCTCCGATGACCCCGAGGGCGCGCAGGTCCTCGCCGAAGTCCGCGAGCTGCGCGCCGGGCTCGATCCGGCGGTCCGCGAGCGCGTCCACCTCGCCTGCCTGCCGATGGACGACGTGGAGGAGAACGCTGCGATCGTCAACGCGATCCAGCGGCGCTCGACGATCGTCGTCCAGAAGAGCCTCGCTGAGGGCTTCGGCCTCACGGTAGCCGAGGCGATGTGGAAGGCCAAGCCGATGGTCGCCAGCCGCGCCGGCGGGATCCAGGACCAGATCGTCGACGGGGTTACCGGCATCCTGCTCGCCGACCCCACCGACCTCGACTCGTTCGCGGCCGCCTGCGCCGGGCTGCTCGCCGACCCCGACCGCGCCGCTGAGATCGGGGTCGCGGCGCGCGAGTGGGTCATCTCCCACTTCCTCGGCTCGCGCCACCTGATCCACTACCTCCGCCTGCTCGCCGAGCTGCTCGAGTCGCGCCGCTAGACGGCGCGGACGCGCCCTGGGCGACGCGCCGCCGCGCGCCGACCTCGCGCCGAAAGTCGTTTTCGACACGGCAAGCGTGTCTCAGACGACACTCGACGCTCGCCGCTGGGCCATCGCGCCGCTTTCGCGCGCCCCGCGTGGCGCTGCTGTGACGCCGGGGCGACCGCAGGACGACGGGTACCGCGCCCGACCGGCGAACTGCGCGGCCGCTGCCCCGGCTCCCGGGGCCCAGCCCGCACAGTTGAGGGTTGGAGCGCGCCGCGTGGCACACCCCGCGCCGCCGTCCGTGTGCCCGCCCGCGCCCCCGCGTGCCTCAGGCGTCCAGTGCGGCGCGCGCCGCGGCGATCCGCGCGACCGGGACGCGGAAGGGAGAGCAGCTGACGTAGTCGAGCCCGGCGGAGTCGAAGAAGCGCACGCTCGCCGGGTCGCCGCCGTGCTCGCCGCAGATCCCGAGCGCGATCTCGGGCCGCGCCGCCCGCCCGCGCTCCACCGCGATCCGGACCAGCTCGCCGACCCCGTCGGCGTCGATCGTCTCGAACGGGCTCGCGGTGAAGATCCCGCGGTCGAGGTAGGACGGGAGGAAGCCACCCTCGGCGTCGTCGCGGCTCAGCCCGAGCGTCGTCTGGGTGAGGTCGTTGGTGCCAAACGAGAAGAAATCGGCGCCGGCCGCGAGCTCCCCGGCGATCAGGCAGGCGCGGGGCAGCTCGATCATCGTCCCGATCGGGATCGAGCCCGGCTCGCCGCCCGCGTTCGCGATCGCCCCCTCGACCAGCTCGCGGGCGGCGGTCAGCTCGGCGGCGATCGCGACGAGCGGAATCATGATCTCCGGGCGGGGGTCGCGCCCCTCGGCGCGCACCTGCGCGACCGCCGCGACCACGGCGCCTACCTGCATCGCGTACAGCGGCTCGATCAGCAGCCCGAGCCGGACCCCGCGGGTGCCGAGCATCGGGTTCACCTCCTCGAGCTCGCCGGCGACCTCGATCCGGCGGCGGGCGCGCTCGACCGCGGCCTCGTCGCCGCGCTCGCGGGCTTGCTCGAGCTGGTGCTCGAAGGCGCGTGGGTCGATGAACTCGTGCAGCGGCGGGTCGAGCAGCCGGATCGTCACCGGGAGCCCGTCCATCGCCCGCAGGATCTCAGCGAAGTCGGAGCGCTGGAGCTCGCCGAGCTCCCGCAGCGCCCCTGCAAGCTCGTCGCCCGCTTCGCCCTCCCCGCGGCGGTCCAGCTCGGCGGCGATGAACATCTCACGGACGAGACGCTCGCGGTCGGCGCCGAAGAACATGTGCTCGGTGCGACAGAGGCCGATGCCCTCGGCGCCGAGCTCACGAGCCCGCTCGGCGTCGTGGCCGGTGTCGGCGTTGGCGCGCACGCCGAGGCGGCGAAACTCGTCCGACCAGCCCAGGACTGTCGCGAACGCCTCACCGACCTTTGGCTCGACCAGCGGGACGTCGTCGGCGGTCACGGTGCCGGTCGAGCCGTCGATCGCAATCCTGTCGCCGGCGCGCAGGGTGACCTCGCCGATGAGCACGGCGTCGCCCTCGAAGTGCAGTTCGGAGGCGCCGCAGACGCAGGGGCGGCCCATCCCGCGGGCGACGATCGCCGCGTGTGATGACTTGCCGCCCTGGGCGGTGAGGATGCCCCGGGCGGCGTGAAAGCCTCCGACGTCGTCGGCCGAGGTGAACGGCCGCACCAGGATCACGTCCTCGCCGTCGGCGGCCTGGCGCTCGGCCGCCTCGGGGCTGAATACGATCCCGCCCTTCGCGGCGCCTGGCGAGGCGCCGACCCCGCGAGTCAGCTCGGTGAACCGCGCGTCGGGCGCGAACGAGCGGTGCAGCAGCGCCCCGACCCCGCCCGGGTCGATCGTGCGCAGGGCGTCCTCGCGGTCGAGCATGCCCTCGTCGACCGCGTCGACGGCGAAGCGGACGGCGGCGAGCGCGTGGCGCTTCGCCGAGCGGGTCTGGAGAATGAACAGCCGCCCGTCCTCGACCGTGTACTCGACGTCCTGGATGTCCCCGTAGTGGCGCTCGAGCCGCTCGAGCGCCTCGATCAGCTCCGCATGGACGGCGGGCATCCGGGCGGCGAGCCCGTCGAGGGTCTCGGTGTTGCGGACCCCGGCGACGACGTCCTCGCCCTGCGCGTTGAGCAGGAAGTCGCCGTCCGGGCGAGGGTCGCCGTCGGTCGGATCGCGGCTGAACGCGACCCCGGCGCCGGAGCTCTCGCCGAGGTTGCCGAACACCATCCGCTGCACGGTCACCGCCGTGCCGAGGTCGTCGGGGATCCCGTTTAGGTGGCGGTAGGTGGCGGCGCGCTCGTTGCCCCAGGAGTCGAAGACGGCGCGGACGGCGAGCAGCAGCTCGGTGCGCGGGTCCTCGGGGAAGTCCTCGCCGGTCGCGCTGCGGTAGGCGGCGGCGAAGCGGTCGGCGAGCTCGCGCAGGGCCGCGGCGCCGAGCTCGCCGTCGGTGGCCGCTCCGGCACGGTGACGCAGCTCGGTGAGCGAGTCCTCGAACAGCTGCGCGGGCACGCCGCGGACGACCTCGCCGAACATCTGCAGCAGCCGGCGGCGCGAGTCGCGAGCGAAGCGCTCGTCGCCGCGGCGTGCCAGCCCGGCGACGGCGTCGTCGGTGAGCCCGAGGTTGAGGATCGTGTCGAGCATCCCCGGCATCGAGACTGGGGCCCCGGAGCGGACCGAGAGCAGCAGCGGGTCGGCGGGATCCCCGAACCCGCGACCCTCCTGGCGCTCGAGCGCCTCGACAGCGGCGTCAATCTCGGCCTCGAGGCCGTCCGGAAAATCGCCGGTGCGCATGTACTCCACGCACGCGGCGGTCGTGATCGTGAACCCGCCCGGCACCCGCTCGGTTCCGAGCACCCGGGTCATCTCCGCCAGGTTGGCGCCCTTGTTGCCGAGGAGCTCACGCATCTCGGCGGAGCCGTCGGCGAACGGGTAGATCCAGCGCGGCTCGCTCATGTCGCCACCGGCGCCAATGTCGCCGCGAGCACCTCGTCGGCGACCTCGTCGACCCGCGCGGCGACCGGGGCCGAGAGCTCGAGGCCGAGGCCGAAGCTTGCTCCCTCGATCCCGAACACGATCAGCTCCCGCGGCAGCCGGCCGAGGCTGCGGGCGAGCTCGATCACCTCGCCGAGCCCGAACGAGTGCGACGAGGCCGGGCTCGAGATCTCGATCCTGCTGCCCGCGATCGGCTCGAGCCGGTGCAGCCGCCCCGGTTGCGGGCCGGCGACCGCGTCGATGACCAGCGCCCTCTGCGCCCCGTCCCAGCGCTCGATCAGCGCGCTCGGCTCGCGCTCCAGCTCGATCACGCTCAGCTCCGGCGCCCGGACCCGGACCCGCCGCGCGACCCGCGGGCCGACGCCGTCGTCGCCGCGCAGCTCATTGCCGATTCCGATCACGAGGGTTTCGCCGCTCATCCGCGATCGAGCTCCAGGCGCAGGAAGTGGGTCGAGCACGAGATGCATGGGTCGTAGTTGCGGACCGCCTGCTCGCAACGCCACTGCAGGTCGTCGTCGAGCAGCTCGAGGTTCTCCTGTACGTACTCGCGCACGTCGTTCTCGATCGAGGCGAGGTTCTGCGAGGTCGGGGGCACGATGGTCGCCTTGGCGATCCGGCCGTCGGGCTCGAGCCGGTACCGGTGCCACAGCATCCCTCGCGGCGCCTCGGTCCAGCCGCAGCCGTCGCCGGCGGCGGGCTCGGCCGTAGCCGCCGGAGGCTCGGGCGGCTCATAGGCGGCGATGATCTGCAGGGCCTCGTCGGCGGCGTAGAGCATCTCCACCGAGCGCACCAGCAGGCTCTTGAACGGGTTGCGACACCCGGACTCGAGCCCCGCGGACTCGGCGGCGTCGAGCGCCAGCGGCGAGAGACGGTCACGGTTGAGCGCGTGGCGGGCGAGCGGCCCGAGCACGTAGTTGCCGCGGCCGACGATCCGCGCGTGCAGCGCGGTCGAGTGGGGGACCTGCTCCTCGACCACGTGCTCGGGGAACTCGGCCGGGGAGATCTCGAGCCCCGCGGTGGAGACCAGCCTGCCCCCCTCGAGCGGGTACTCGCCTCCGCCGGCCTCCGAGCGCAGCGCCGCGAGCTCGGTGCCGAGCGTGCGCTCCGGGTAGTCGAGCTCGCCGGCCCAGCGGACGGTCTCGATCAGGTGTTCGCGGGCGCGCGCGAGCCGCTGCGCCACCGGTGCCAGCTCGGCGGCGGTCGGGGCGCGGTGAAAGCCGCCGACGCGGGGGTTGACCGGGTGCACCGAGCGGCCGCCGATCGCGGCGATCAGCTGGTTGCCCGCCTGCTTGATCGCGAGCCCGCGCTCGACCAGTTCGCCGTGGCCGTCGTTGGCCATCTCGATTGCCCCCGGGTAGCCCAGGAAGTCGGGCGCGTGCAGCATGAACACGTGCAGGGCGTGGCTCTCGAGCCACTCGCCGCAGTAGATCAGCCGGCGCAGCAATCGGACCGGCTCGTCGACCTCGATCCCGAGCGCGTCCTCGATCGCCGCGCACGCGCTGAGCTGGTAGGCGATCGGGCAGATGCCGCAGATCCGGGAGGTGATGTCCGCAACCTCGTCGAAGCGGCGGCCACGCAACAGCGCCTCGAAGAAGCGCGGCGGCTCGAAGATCTCGAGGCGCACGTCCTCGACCTCGCCCGAGCGGACCCGGACGTGCAGGGCGCCCTCGCCCTCGACTCGGGCGAGCGCCCCGACCTTGATCGTCGTCGTCTGCGGCTCAGTCATGCTCGACTCGCTCCACCGCAATGCTCTCAGCCCGGAACTCGGGCGCCGAGTTGTTGATCTGGCGGTAGGCGTCGACCAGCTCGTCGTCGGGCACGCCGAGCCGCTCCCACCAAGCGGTCAGCGAGCTCGTGTTCGGGGTCTCCTTCGGCCCGAAGCAGCCGTAGCAGCCGCGGTTGTAGGCCGGGCAGATCGCGCCGCACCCGGCGTGCGTGACCGGCCCCAGGCACGGCGTCCCGTGGGCGACCATGACGCAGACGTTGCCGCGCTGCTTGCACTCGACGCAGACCGACTGCGACGACACCCGCGGCGGCCGCCCGGCGAGGTGGGCGCTGACCACCTCGAGCAGCTGCGCCCCGTCGACCGGGCAGCCCTGAAGCTCGAAGTCGACCTTGACGTGGTCGCGGATCGGGGTCGAGGTCGCCAGGGTCGAGATGTACTCTGGGCTCGCGTACACGGCGTCGACGAAGCCGTCGATCGAGCTGAAGTTGCGCAGCGCCTGGATCCCGCCCGCCGTCGCGCAGGCGCCGATGGTGACCAGGGCGCGCGAGGCCGCCCGCACTTCGCGGATCCGCTCGGCGTCCTCCGGTGTGGTCACCGAGCCCTCGACCAGCGAGAGGTCGTACGGCCCGTCGGCGGTCGCCCGGGTGGCCTCGAGGAAGTAGGCGATCTCGACCGCGTCGGCGAGCGCCAGCAGCTCGTGCTCGAGGTTGAGCAGCGAGAGCTGGCAGCCGTCGCAGGAGGCGAACTTCCAGACGGCGAGCTTTGGGCGGGCGGAGGCGCTCATCGCTCCCTGACCGAGAGCGGGCCAGCGACCCGATCCCACTCGAACACGGGGCCGTCACGGCAGATGAACTCGCCGCCGAGCTGGCAGTGCCCGCAGTGGCCGACCGCGCAGCGCATGTTGCGCTCCAGCGAGACGAAGACGCGCGAGCTCGGGATCCCGAGCTCGACCGCGGCCGCCACCGAGAAGCGCATCATCACCTCGGGGCCGCAGGCGAGGACGGTGGTCGCCTCGGGGTCGAGGTCGGCGCGCTCGAGCAGGCCGGGGACGACCCCGACCTGACCGCGCCAGTCGGAGCCGGCGACGTCGACGGTGAGCCCGAGCTCGAGGTCGTCGCGCGCGGCCCAGCGCTCGAGCTCGTCGCGGTAGAGCAGCTGCTCGGGGGCGCGCCCGCCGTAGAGGACGATCACCCGGCGGTGGCGGTCGCGCTCGGCGAGCGCGGCGTAGATCGCCGGCCGCAACGGCGCGAGGCCGAGTCCGCCGGCCACGAAGACGACGTCGCCACCCGCGGGCGGTCGGGGCCAGGCGCGCCCGAACGGTCCGCGGACGCCGAGCCGGTCCGACTCGCGCGCGGCGCAGATCGCCTTCGTCACGGCGCCGACCGAGCGCACCGTGTGCACGAGCTGATCCGGGCGCTGCGGATCGCCGCTGACCGAGATCGGCGCCTCGCCGACCCCGAACGCGTAGAGCATCGTGAACTGGCCCGGCTCGAACGCGAGCGGTTCGCCGGCGTCGCTGCGCAGGACGAGGGTCTGGGTATCGGTGGTCTCCGCACGGGTCGAGACGACGCTGAACGCGGTCGGTGCGCCGGCCATCAGCTCGGCGCCGGGCCGGGGTTGCCGTACACGTCGAGCAGCCGCATCCGGGTCGCCTGCAGGCGCTCGGTGATCACCGCCGAGAACCGGGTGACGAGCGCGTATCCCAATTCGTGGTCGGCGTCGCACTTGCCGCGCAGGCAGGCGCCGTCGAAGGCGATCGCGTGCACGTCCTCGACGGCGCGGGCGTCGAAGCGAACCCGGTGTGGCTCGAACAGCCAGGACCAGCCGAGGACCTCGCCGGCGTCGAGCGTCTCGACCACCATCGGCGCGCGGGCGGGGGCCGCGATCTCGAGCGCCACCCGGCCGCGGCGGATCGCGTAGAAGGTGGCCGCGTTGTCGCCCTCGCGGAACACGTAGGCGCCGGCCCCGATCACCTCGGTGCGTCCGCAGCCGGCGATCAGCTCGAGCTGATCGGGGTCGAGCCCTTCGAACAGTTTCAGCTCGCCGGTCAGCTCGGCGATCGTCTTCATCAGCGGGCTCCATCCGTCGGAATCATTGGCGGGCTCCATCCGTCGGAATCATCAGCGGGCTCCATCCGTCGCCCTGATCACGGCGGCCTCCTCGGTGATGTCGATCGCGACCGGGCACCAGGTGATGCACCGCCCGCAGCCGACGCAGCCCGAGGTCCCGAACTGCTCGTGCCAGGTCGAGAGCTTGTGGGTCATCCACTGGCGATAGCGCGACTTGGTCGAGTTGCGCACGCTGCCGCCGTGGACGTAGGTGAACTCGAGGTTGAAGCACGAGTCCCAGCGGCGCGAGCGCTCGGCGAACTCCCCGGCGAGGTCGCTGGTGTCGTCGACGTCGGTGCAGAAGCAGGTCGGGCAGACCATCGTGCAGTTGCCGCAGCTGAGGCAGCGCTCGGAGACCTCGTCGAAGCGGGGGTGCTCGAGGTTGCGGGCGAGCAGGTCGGCGATCCCATCGGCCTCGAGCTCGCGCCCCATCGAGGCGGCGGTCGCGGCGACGATCCGCTCGCCCGCGTCGACGTCGTCCGTCGCCGCGGCCGGGAGCTCGAGCGCCGCCAGCACGGCCTCGCCCGCCTCGCTCGCCGCGTCGACGATGAAGCGATGCCCGCTCTCGTCGAGGATCTCGGTCAGCGCCAGGTCGAACCCGGACTCGCATTTGGGGCCGGTGTTCATCGAGGCGCAAAAGCAGGTGCCGCCGGCGGTCGAGCAGTTGAGGGCGACGATGAACAGGCCCTTGCGACGCGCGACGTAATGCGGGTCAGGATCCTCGATCTCAGCGAGCGCGCCGTCGAGCGTCGCGATCGCGTGCAGGTCGCAGGAGCGGACGCCGATCAGCGCTCGGGGCGCCGGCTCCTCGGGCTGATCGGCCTCGAACTCCAGCGTTCCGTCGGCGCCGCGCCGAGCGCTCCACTCGCGAAGCACCGGCGGATGCAGCAGCCGCTTCAGCGACTGTGGGCCGTGGGCGAAGCCGAACACTGCCTCGTCGTCGCGCTGCTCGAGCCGATAGGTGCCGCCGTCCTGGACGTCGCGGATCCCGATCGGCAGCTCGGCGCTCGACTCGATCCGCTCAAACCCGATCGCGCCTTGGCGGGCGGTCGGCCCGATCAGCTCGTAGCCGCGCCCGGTGAGCTCGGCGAGCAGATCGTCGAGTCGTTCGCGGGCGAGCAGCCTCACCGGATCCCGGCCCGCTTCGAGAGCGACACGGCACGCTCGAGGTCGGCGCTCAGCCGCTCGAGATGATCCGCCATCTCGCCGCCGTTGCGCTTGCCGATCTCACGTAGCCACCCTATCCGGCGCCGGACATCCGAGAGCGCCGCGTCGGCGCTCCCGAACTGCGAGTCGAGCCGGCGGGTCGCGCCATCCGCCTCGTCCGCCTCGCCGGCGAGGCGGCGCCACTCGGCGCGGCGGGCAAGATGGTCGGCCGGGACCATGAAGTCGAGCTGCTCGACCAGCTTCAGCCAGCCGAGCGCGCCGGCGTAGTCGCCCACCCCGGCGTCGGCGTCAGCGGCGGCGAGCAGCAGCTCGGCGGGCTCGGGCGGCGACGGGTCGGCGCTCGATCCGGCCTCGGCGGTGGCGCGGACGTCGACCAGCTTCAGGTCCTGCGGGACGGGGGTGAGGCTGAGCCGGGCGGAGAGGCGCTCGCCCGCCACCTTCGCGGCCGGCCACCATAGGGCGCGCCCATCGGCCGTACTTGCCTCGTCGCCTCCGGCGATCCGGGCGCGGATGTACTCGGCCGGCCCGCCGGTGACCATCGTCGCGCGCAGCACCGGATCGAAGCCGCGGCGCGGGACCCGTGCCCCGGCGCGGGTCGCGATCCCGGCGGCGGCGATCTCGGCCTGCTGGGCGGCCAGGCCGCCCTGCTTGATCGGGTGACTGGTCGCGTCGCCCACCGCCCAGACGCTGTCGAGCCCGTCGACGTGCATCTGCACGTCGATCGCGAGGAAGCCCGCGGGCGTGCTGGGAAGCCCCTCGATCGTGGGCCCGCGCAGGCGCGCCAGGCCGATGACCGCGTCCGCTCGGACCGCCTCGCGATCCTCGAGCTCGAGCTCGCCGGCCTCGAAGCCGAGCGCCCGCGCGCCCGTGATCAGCTCAACCCCGGCCTCGGCGAGCCGCGCCTCGACCAGCGAGACGGCGGGCGGACCGGCGACCTTCAGCGGCTCGCGCTCATGGGTGATGAGGATGACCTCGACCCCCTCGAGGCGCCGCGCACGGACCTCGGCGGCGGTCAGCAGGGCGAGCTCGTAGGCGGGCAGCGACCATTCGGTTCCCGGTGGGACGGCGAACGCGATCCGCCGCATCTCGCGATGGCCCAGTTGCTCCAGCACCCGCGCGAACTCGGCAGGCGGTCCGGGAAAGGTAAGCGCGCCGGCGATGCCCGGTTCGGCGATCGCACCGACGGCGACGAGCAGCGAATCGAAGCGCAGCGAGCGCCCACCGCTCGTCGTCGCGACTCCGGCTGCGGCGTCGACCGCGGCGAGCGAGTCGCGAATGTGGTGGGCACCGGTCTCCGCGGTCAGGTCGGTGAGCTCGATGCGCGCCGGCTCGGGCCCGCCGAACGGTTGCGCGACCAGCTGCGCACGCTGCACATAGCTATCGGCCGGCGCCAGCAGTTCGATCGTGACCAGGTCGCCGGCTAGCTCGTCCAGCGCGAGCAGCGCCTCGATCCCGCCGACCCCGGCGCCGGCAATCAATACGCTGTGAGCCATACCGCTCAACCTAGTCGCGCCGGCGCTCAGCTTCAAACCGCACTCGGCACCCACCGGCGCCGGTAGTCAACCCGGATGCCGCAGCGCCCCGTCGAGCCTAGGTTGGTGACTACGGAATGCGAGGAAGCGAGGTCTGCGGGTGTTCGCGGTCAGGATTCACGGGAGAGGCGGCCAGGGAGTGGTCACCGCGGCTGAGCTGCTTTCGGTCGCGGCCTTCGACGAGGGCCGCCACGCGCAGGCCTTCCCCACCTTCGGCTCCGAGCGCACCGGCGCGCCGGTCGTCTCATTCTGCCGCATCGACGACCGGACGATCCGCAACCGCGAGCCGATCGCCGAACCGAACGCGGTGATCGTCCAGGAGCCGACGCTGCTGCACCAGGTCAACCTCTTCGACGGCGTCGACACCGGCGGCTACGTGCTCATCAACAGCTCGCGGACGCTCGGCGATCTCGGCATCGACGAGTTCGCCACGCAGTTCGCGCCGGGGCGACTGCTCACCCTGCCGGCGACGGAGATCGCCCGCGAGCACCTCGGCCGCCCGCTCCCGAACGCGGTCCTGCTCGGCGGTTTCGCCGCGCTCACCGGGATCGTCTCGATCGACTCGGTCTCGAAGGCGATCCGCGAACGCTTCCCCGGCAAACTCGGCGACGGCAACATCTCCGGCGCCAAGGCCGCCCACGCATACGTCGCCCAGGAACTCGAGCGAGTGGCGAGCCGCGTGCGACGAGAGACGAGCCATGCTTGAGCAGCTAGAAGGCTCCGAAGCCATCGCCCGCACCGTCGCCCGCTGCCGCCCCGAGGTGATCTCGGCCTACCCGATCTCGCCCCAGACGCACATCGTCGAAGGGCTCTCGGACCTCGTTCGCACGGGCGAGCTCGCGCCGTGCGAATACATGATGGTCGAGTCCGAGTTCGCTGCGATGTCGGCGTGCATCGGCGCCTCCGCCGCGGGAGCGCGCACGTATACGGCGACCGCCAGCCAGGGAATCCTCTACATGGCCGAGGCGCTGTTCAACGCGTCGGGGCTCGGGTTGCCGATCGTAATGACGGTGGCCAACCGGGCGATCGGGGCGCCGATCAACATCTGGAACGACCACTCCGACTCGATGTCGATGCGTGACTCGGGCTGGATCCAGCTCTACGCGGAGACCAATCAGGAGGCCGCCGATCTGCACGTGCAGGCATTCCGGCTCGCCGAGCGGCTCTCGCTCCCGGTCATGGTCTGCATGGACGGATTCATCCTCACGCACGCGTTCGAGGAGGTCGAGGTTCCCGAGCAGGAGCCCGTCGACGCCTTCCTGCCGCCATTCGAGCCACACCAGCTGCTCGACCCGGCCGACCCGATGACGATCGGCGCGATGGTCGGCCCGGAGGCGTTCACCGAGGTCAAATACCTGATGCACGCGAAGCAGCTCGAGGCCCTGGACGCGATCCCTGAGATCGCCGCCGACTTCGAGCGGACCTTCGGCCGCGACTCCGGTGGCCTCCTGCGCCGTTACCGCACCGACGACGCCGAGACGATCGTCGTCGCGCTCGGCTCGGTCATGGGGACGATCGAGGACGTCGTCGACGAGCTCCGCGACCAGGACGTAAAGATCGGCGTGCTCGGGATCAAGTGCTTTCGCCCCTACCCGCTCGAAGAGGTTCGCGAAGCCCTCGCCGGCGCGCAGCGGGTGGTCGTGCTCGAAAAGGCCTTCGCGGTCGGTGCTGGAGGGATCGTCGGCCAGAACGTCCGTCTCGCACTCTCGGGGCTGGTGCCGCGGGTCTACGACGTGGTCGCCGGGCTCGGCGGCCGCCCGATCACGAAGCCGTCGCTGCACGCGCTCTTCGCCGAGGCGCTCGCCGACCGGCTCGAGCCGGGGCGGATGCACTTCCTCGATCTGAAGCGCGACGTGGTCGAGCGCGAGCTGGAGCGCATGCGGGAAGGCAAGCGCCCCGGCCCACATGCGGAAAACATCGTCCGCGAGCTCGGCATCGTCGCCGCGCGCTCGCATTAGGGCTGAGAGCCGAGATGCCGGAACAGAGAATCAAGAGCTACCAGGTCGGGACCTACGCGGTCGGCAATCGGCTGCTCGGCCCCGAGGAGCGCTCGGTGCAGGCGCGCATGGACCGCTCGAACACGCTCACGTCCGGGCACCGCGCCTGCCAGGGCTGCGGCGAGGCGCTCGGCGCCCGCTACGTCCTCGATGCCGCGATGCGGGCCACGCAGGGGAGCATGGTCGCCGCCAACGCGACCGGCTGCCTCGAGGTCTTCTCGACCCCGTTTCCGGAGTCGTCCTGGCAGCTGCCCTGGATCCACTCGCTGTTCGGTAACGCGCCCGCCGTAGCCAGCGGGGTGGCCGCAGCGATGCGCGCCAAGGGCCGCGAGGACATCCGCGTCGTCGGGCAGGCGGGCGACGGCGGCACCGTCGACATCGGCTTCGCCTGCCTCTCCGGAATGTTCGAGCGCGGCGACGACGTGCTCTTCGTCTGTTACGACAACGAGGCCTACATGAACACTGGCGTGCAGCGTTCCGGGGCGACCCCACCGGCGGCGCGCACGGCGAACACGAAGCCGGTCGGCACGGAGCCGGGCAACGTCTTCGGCCAGGGCAAGAACGTGCCGATGATCGCGATGGCCCACGAGATCCCGTATGTCGCCACCGGCACCGTCGCCGAGCCGCGCGACCTCGAGGCCAAGGTGACGAAGGCGATGGAGATCCGCGGCGCCCGCTACATCCACGTCTTCGTTCCCTGTCCGCTCGGCTGGGGATCGGCCTCCCAGGACACGATCCGGCTCGCCCGCCTGGTCAAGGAGACCGGCCTGTTCCCCGTCTTCGAGGCTGAGCACGGCGAGGTCACCGCGGTCTCGAAGATCCGCCGACACGTGCCGGTGACCGAGTACCTCAAGCTGCAGCGCCGCTATGCGCACCTGTTCAAGGACCCGCCCCGCACGGACGTGCTCGATCGCCTGCAGGCGATCGCCGACCGCAATATCGAGCGCTTCGGCCTGCTCACTGATCGCGAGCAGGCGGCGGACATGCCCGGGGAGGCCACAGATCGCGCCGGGCTGTCGACCGACTATCCGCGCGAGGCCCCCGACACGGAGGCCGAGAGCAACCTCACCCGGCTGCTCGAGGAAACACACGGGAGCCCGAGATGAAGGCAAAGCCTTTCGCGATCACGCTCGACGTCGGTTCGAGCCTTGCCAACAAGACCGGGTCGTGGCGCACCGAGCGCGCGGTTTACGTCGACCGGCTGCCGCCCTGCAACAACGCCTGCCCTGCCGGCGAGAACATCCAGGCGTGGCTGTACGAGGCCGAGGAGGGGGACGGCGGCTACGAGCGCGCCTGGCGCAAGATCATGGAGGAGAACCCGTTCCCGGCGATCATGGGCCGGGTCTGTTACCACCCGTGCGAGACCTCCTGCAACCGCGCCCAGCTGGACGAGTCGGTCGGCATCAACTCGGTGGAGCGCTTCCTCGGCGACGAGGGGATTCGCAATGGCTGGAAGGTCGAGGTCGGGGCGGAGCCGACGGGCAAGCGTGTGCTGATCGTCGGCGCGGGGCCGACGGGACTCTCGGCCGCTTACCACCTGGCGCTGCGTGGCCATTCGGTGACGATCCGCGACGCCGGGCCGATGGCCGGCGGGATGATGCGCTTCGGGATTCCCAAGTACCGGCTGCCGCGCGATGTCCTCGACGCCGAGGTGCAGCGGATCGTCGACCTCGGGGTCGAGTTGCAGCTCGACTCGAAGGTCACCGACCTCACCGGGGCGATGCGCGAGGGCAGCTTCGACGCCGCCTTCCTCGCCGTCGGCGCCCAGATCGGCAAGCGCGCGTACATCCCCGCGGGCTCGGCGGCGAAGGTGATCGACGCCGTGACGATGCTGCACCAGCTCGAGGAGGGTGAGCAGCCGCTGCTCGGGCGCCGGGTGGCGATCTACGGCGGCGGCAACACCGCGATCGACGCCGCTCGCACCGCGAAGCGGCTCGGCGCCTCGGACGCGATCATCGTCTACCGCCGGACCCGCGACAAGATGCCCGCCCACGACTTCGAGGTCCAGGAGGCCGAGGAGGAGGGCGTGCTGCTGAAGTGGCTGTCGACGATCAAGCAGGTCGACGAGGGTCGGCTGCTGATCGAGCGGATGGAGCTCGACGAGACCGGCTTCCCGCAGCCGACCGGGGAGACGGAGGAACTCGAGGCGGACTCGGTTGTGCTCGCGCTCGGCCAGGACACGGACCTCTCGCTGCTCGATGGCGTTCCGGGGCTCGCGGTCGAGGACGGGGTGGTCGAGGTCGGCCCGAATTTGATGACCGGTTGCCCCGGGGTCTTCGCGGGCGGCGACATGGTTCCCGCCGAGCGCTCGGTGACCGTCGGAATCGGCCACGGCAAGAAGGCGGCGCGCAACATCGACATGTGGCTGCGCGGCGAGGAGTTCCAGCGTCCTCCGGGTCACTCCCTCGCTCGGTTCGAGGATCTCAACACCTGGTACTACGCGGACGCGCCGCGCGCGGAGCAGCCGCGGCTGGAGGTCGTCCGCCGCCAGAGCACCTTCGAGGAGGTCGTCCAGGGGCTCGACGAGTCGAACGCCCTATACGAGGCGCGCCGCTGCATGTCTTGTGGCAACTGCTTTTCCTGCGACAACTGCTACGGCGTCTGCCCCGATAACGCCGTGCTCAAGCTCGGCGCCCCAGGCGAGCGCTACGAGATCGACTACGACTTCTGCAAGGGCTGCGGCCTGTGCGTGGCCGAATGTCCCTGCGGGGCGATCGAGATGGTCCCCGAGCAGATCTGAGCCCCCGGCCCGGGGTGATGTCGGGCATTCGCTTGCTTGCGCGCGCACGGGAGCGGCGCGGGCGGTGAGTCCGCCTAACCTCTTGCGGTCATGCCGCCGCTTATCCGAGCGCTGCGACCGCAGGAATGGATCAAGAACCTGCTCGTGTTCGCCGGCGTCCTGTTCTCCGGGCGCCTCGACGAGAGCGGGGCGATCGGCGACGCCCTGCTCACGTTCGCGGCCTTCTGCGCGATCGCGAGCGCCGGCTACCTGCTCAACGACCTGCGCGATCGCGAGCACGACCGGCGCCATCCCGAGAAGCGCAACCGCCCGATCGCCAGCGGCGCCGTCTCCCCGGCGACCGCGACCGCGCTCGCCGCCGCCCTCGCGGTCGCTGCGCTCGCGATCGGCTTCCTGGTCGAGGCCGAGATCGCCGGCCTGGTCGCGCTGTACGGCGTCATCACCACGGCCTACTCGCTGGTGCTCAAGCGCCTGGTGATCATCGACGTGATGACGATCGCCTCGCTGTTCATCCTCCGAGTGGTCGCCGGCGCGGTCGCGGTCGGCGCCCACGCGTCGGAGTTCCTGCTGATCTGCACCGGGATGCTGGCCCTCTTCCTCGGGTTCACGAAGCGCCGCCAGGAGGCGATGCTGGAGGAGTCCGACCCGCCGGAGGTTGCGGGGTCTCCGGCGACCCGGCCCGTGCTCGAGCACTACTCGCTGCCGTTTCTCGATCAGATGATCGCGATGGTGACCGCGTCGGCGATCCTCTCCTACGTCATCTACACGGTCGACTCACCGCGCGTGGGCTCGAAGATGCTCGCCACCGCGCCGTCGGTGCTCTACGGGATCTTCCGCTACCTGTACTTGATCTACGACCGCCGCGACACCCGTTCCACCGCGGCGATCCTCACCGAGGACCCGGGGATGATCTTCGCGGGCGTCACCTGGGTCGGCACGGCGCTGGCGATGCTCTACCTGTTCGATTGACGGGCGAGGCGCGCAAGCGCGCCGTGACCCGAAGCGGCCGTTCGGCCGAAGCGGCGGGTCGATAGGGTTCGCGGCCCGCACGCGCCGCCGCCCGATGGACCTCAGCCTCACACCCGACGAACAGGCCTTCCGCGACGAGTTTCGCGCCTGGCTCGAGGCCAACCATCCCGGCCCTGCGCCCCACGGGGGCGATCAGGTGCAGTACGAGTTCGAGCGCGAGTGGCAGCGCAAGCTGCACGCCGGCGGCTGGGCCGGCGTCTCGTGGCCGAAGGAGTACGGCGGCCGCGGGGCGACCCTGATCGAGCAGTCGATCTTCGGCGAGGAGCTGGCGCGCGCGAAGGCGCCGCGGCCGGCGAACGTGCTCGGGCTCGTGATGGGCGGCCCGGTGGTGATCGCGCACGGGACCGAGGAGCAGAAGGAGCGCTTCCTCGAGCCGATCCTCTCCGCCGAGGAGATCTGGTGCCAGGGCTTCTCCGAGCCCGAGTCCGGGTCCGACCTCGCCTCGCTGAAGACCAAGGCGGTCAAGGAGAACGGCGGCTGGCGGGTCACCGGCCAGAAGGTCTGGACCACCTTCGCCCACGAGGCCAAGTGGTGCATGCTGGTCGCCCGCACCGACGGCGACGTGCCCAAGCACAAGGGCCTCACGTACTTCCTCATGGACATGGAGCAGGACGAGGTCGAGGTCCGGCCGCTGCGCCAGATCACGGGCGAGGCGGAGTTCAACGAGCTGTTCATCGAGAACGCCTACGTCCCCGACGAGAACGTCGTCGGCGGGGTCGGCAACGGCTGGATGGTCGCGATCACGACGCTGATGAACGAGCGCGCCGGGCTCGGCGCCTCGGCCGCGCTCGGCCTCTCGAACGCGCTCGAGGAGCTGATCGAGTTGGCGACCGAGCGCGGGGTTGCCGGCGACCCGCTCGTCCGCGACAAGATCGCTCGCCTGAAGATCGGGATCGAGGGCCTGCGCCTCGGCGCGATGCGAGCCCTGACCGCGACGATGAAGGTCGGCATCCCGGGCCCGGAGGGCTCGATCGCGAAGCTGCAGTGGTCGTCCACCAACCAGGCGCTGACCGAGCTCGCGCTCGAGGTCGGCGGGATCGACACGCTCACCCGCGGCGACCTCTGGGCCTATCGATTCCTGCGCTCGCGCGCGAACTCGATCGAGGGCGGGACCACGGACGTGCTCAAGAACATCGTCGCCGAGCGAGTCCTCGGGCTCCCGAAGCTCCGCTAATCCGAACAACGAACAACGAGCGACGAACAACGAGCTAACGAATCATGGACTTTGCCTTCAACGACGAGCAGCGCGAGATCAAGTCGACCGCGCACGAGTTCATCGCCAGCCGCTTCAAGCCCGAGAAGGTGCGCGAGCTGGCCGAGTCCGACAGCCCCTACGACGACGCGCTCTGGAAGGAGATGTGCGAGCTCGGCTGGCCCGGGATCGCGATCGCCGAGGAGCACGGCGGCCAGGGCCTCGGCGTCGTCGAGCTGGTGATCCTGCAGGAGGAGCTGGGCTACGCCTGCGCGCCCTCCCCGATGATCTCCAACGCCTTCGCCGGCGCGCTGATCCAGGAGGCCGGCTCCGACGAGCAGAGGGCTGCCTGGCTCCCCGGGATCGCCTCGGGCGAGCATCGCGGCGCCGCCGCGTTCACCCCGGAGGAAGAGCCGGTCGTCGGCGCCGCGGCCGGGGCCGAGATCCTCGTCCTCAACGAGGGCACGGACGGCGCCCGCTTGGTCGAGCCGGGCGACATCAAGCTCGAGCGCCTCGACCTGATCGACACCACCCGCGCCTACTTTCGCGCCAGCGCCGACGGCGGCGACCCGCTTCCCGGCGACGTGATGAGCGCGGTCGACGTCGGCGCGGTCGCGCTCGCCGCCGAGCTGGTCGGGGTCGCGCAGCGCGCGCTCGACATGGCGGTCGAGTACGCGAAGGAGCGCGAGCAGTTCGGGCGCCCGATCGGCGCCTACCAGGCGGTCTCGCACCGGCTCGCGGAGATGCTCTGGGACGTCGAGGAGGCACGCTCGCTGACCTACTACGCCGCCTGGGCGGCCGACGCCGACCGCGAGGCGCTGCCGCTCGCCGCCTCGATGGCGAAGGCGCGGGCCTCCGACAGCGCGACCGCGGTCACCCACAACGCGATCCAGACCTTCGGCGGCATCGGCTTCACCTGGGAGCACGACGTCCACTTCCTGCTCAAGCGCGCGCGGGTCTCCGCGCAGCTGATCGGCAGCTCGCGCATGCACCGCGAGCGCGTCGCCGCGCTCAGCGGACTCGGCGAGCCGGTCGCCGCGGCTGCCTAGCCGACGACCTGACGAGCGCGGGGACGCGATCGCGGGGCGGCGCGTCGGTCGCTCAGCATGGAGAGCGCGGCCACGTCCGTGACCGTCGGACCGCGTCCGGAACGGGTTCCAGCCTGGGAACCGACCTGGGGGTGTTGCGCGAAGCGCAACAAGATCCGATCAGTTCGGAATGATCGCTTTTCGTCCCAAGCGCTACTTCTGCAGCGCGGCGCGAATCCACTCGTCCGGTGGCGTTCCAGATTGCCCCTGGCTACCGCGGTAGAGGCGGCATTTCAACCCGAAGTCATGGCGCGAGCCAGCACTCGGGTCTACGTCTTCGCCGTCAACGCGAACGGTCGGCGACCCGAGAAACCGGAGCTCGTCGGCCGCCTCGA
This sequence comes from uncultured Solirubrobacterales bacterium, assembly GCA_963828755.1. Taxonomy (GTDB): domain Bacteria; phylum Actinomycetota; class Thermoleophilia; order Solirubrobacterales; family 70-9; genus WHSW01. Next base: position 49,420 of record CAWHFY010000009.1, read on the forward strand.
TGGTCTCGACTGCGCGCAGCGTGATCCGATCGGGATCGCCGCCGGCTTCGGTGACCAGGTCGCGCAGACGCGGCAGGAGGCGCGGGCAGGACGGACAACCTTCGAAGTAGAGAACCTCGACCTCCACGCACTCCAGTATCCGGCATCACACTCCCGCTTTCGTCCAAAGCGCAGCCCGGTGCGCCGCACGTGCCCGCGATCGCGTCGAGACGGGGCGGCCGTGGTCGAGTCGAGGGCCCTGGTCGCCATCGAGTCAGAAGCCTGGTCCGTGGTGATCCGTGTGAGAACCTTGCTTCGAGTAGACCCTGAGGAGGACACGATGAGTACTTACAAGTTCCTCTACATGGTGGGCTTCACTCCCTGGGAGCGCATGATCGAGTCGCCTGCGATCAGGCAACAGATCTCCGCGATGTTCGATCGTGAGGAGGTCGGTCGCGAGGCCTCGGACCGGAAGGCCCTAGACCTCGGCTGCGGGAGTGGAATCTGGACCGTCGAGCTCGCGAAACGGGGCTGGGAGGTGACCGGAGTCGACTTCGTCCCCAAGGCACTGCGCCGCGCGTCTCAGCGAGCCGAAGGAGCCGGTGTCGACGTCCGCTTGGTGGAGGCAGACATAACGAAGCTGGGGACCGGCGATGTCGGCTCGGGCTTTCGTTTCCTCGTTGACTTCGGATGCTTTCAGGATGAGCTCACCGACGAGCAACGCTCGGCGATGGGCAGAGCGGTGACCGCGGTTACCGCCTCCGATGCCAACCTGCTCATGCTCGCGTGGGAGCCCGCACGGCGGACTCTGCTGCCCATGGGGGCGAGTCGAGAGGACATCGAAGCGGCCTATTCCGACTGGCGCTTGGTGGATGCGGAGGACATGGACACGATCGACGCGCCGGGGTACGTCAAGAAGGCGAACCCGCACTTCTATCGGCTGACGCGCAAGGTGGTTCAGGCGGCGTAGCGAGCTCACTTCCCGCCCTTTCCACCCGGGCCTCGGCGCGCGCAGCGGCGCCCCTCGATCGCACGCAGCCGGGCAAGCCGCCCATCCCGCGCTACTCGTCGGGGACGATGTCGACGTCGGCGGCGAGCCGCGTGGTGCCGTCGAGCGTGTACTCGACGTCGACCGTCTCGTGCTTTCGATAGGTGCCGAACAGCCCGAGGTACATCGCCATCCAGCGGCCGGGGGTGACCGTCTCCTTGATGATCGGGCGCGCGAAGACGATCTCGCCGTTCTCGAGCTTGTAGTCGATATCGCGCGCCCGCTCGACCCCGTTCACGTGGACCCGGATCGGCTCGTCCGCGCCGCGCGGCAGTCGCACGCGGCGCCCGGCCGCGTAGCTGCCCTTCGGAACCTCAGGATCGACGTCGGCCACCAGCCCAGGCTACGAAAGCCGGCGCCGGACGGCATCGAAGGCCGACTCGTTGCCGCGCGGCTCCAGCGGTGAGCGGGTCACGCCGCCGGTGTAAGCGACGATCGTCCCGTCGCCCATCACGTCGACCCCGGCGGCCGATCCGCGCAGCCAGCCGCCGCTCGAGATCTCGATGCGCGCCGCCACCCGGTCGCCCGCCTCGAAGGTGCGCAGCATCGAGACCGAACCGAGGCGATCGGCGGTCGCGGCGGTTCGCGCCTCGGTCTCGAGCGCCTCGACCGCGGAAGCGAGGTCGTCGAAGGTCTGCCGTGAAACCTTGGCCCCGCGCCTCACCGTCAACTTGAACCGGCTGCGCAAGAAGAGGCGCTGACCCGCCGGGACTTACGCGCCGCGGCGCTTGCGGATCGGGCGGCGCAGGGCGTCGTTGGTGATCTTCTCCGGCCCCTCGCGCTGCTCCATCGGCGTGTAGTCGACGTCGCGCGGGCCGGTGTAGATCTGCCGCGGCCGGGCGATCTTCTGCTCCGGGTCGTCGATCATCTCCAGCCACTGGGCGATCCACCCCGAGGTGCGCGGGATCGCGAACATCACGGTGAACATCTCGGCTGGCAGCTCGAGCGCCTCGTAGATCAGGCCCGAGTAGAAGTCGACGTTCGGATAGAGCTTGCGCGAGGTGAAGAACTCGTCGTCGAGCGCCTGCTTCTCGAGCTCGGTTGCGATCTCGATCAGCGGGTTGTACTCGGTCGCCTCGAGCACCTCGTCGACGTGCTTCTTGATGATCCGCGCCCGCGGGTCGTAGTTCTTGTAGACCCGGTGGCCGAAGCCCATCAGCTTCTCCTCGCGGTTCTTGACGCCCTCGAGGAAGCCGGGGATGTTGTCGGTCGTCTCGATCCGGCGCAGCATCTTCAGCACCGCCTCGTTCGCGCCGCCGTGCAGGGGGCCGTAGAGCGCCGCGACCCCGGCCGCGAGCGCCGAGTAGGGGTCGACCTGGGAGGAGCCGACCGCGCGCACGGCGCTGGTCGAGCAGTTCTGCTCGTGGTCGGCGTGGAGGATGAAGAGCACGTCGAGCGCCTTCGCGAGCCGCTGATCGGGCTCGTACTTGACCTCGGTCTTCTTGAACATCATCGAGAGGAAGTTCTCGGAGTAGGAGAGGTCGTTGTCCGGATAGACGTACGGCAGGCCGCGGTTGTGGCTGTAGGCGAAGGCGGCGAGGGTCGGGACCTTGGCGATCAGGCGGATGGCCGCCATGTAGCGCTCCTCCGGGTCGTCGATCTGCTTCGCGTCCGGGTAGAAGGTCGAGAGGGCGCCGACGCTGGAGAGCAGCATTCCCATCGGGTGGGCGTCGTAGCGGAAGCCCTCGAGGTGCTGCTTGATGTCCTCGTGGACGAAGGTGTGGTGGGTGATGTCGAACACCCAGCGCTCGAGCTGGGCCTCGGTCGGCAGCTCGCCGTAGATGAGCAGGAAGGCGACCTCGAGGTAGCTCGACTTCTCACACAGCTGCTCGATCGGGATCCCGCGGTGCTGAAGCACGCCGGCGTCACCGTCGATGTAGGTGATCGCGGACCGGCAGGACGCGGTGTTGAGGAAGGCCGGGTCATAGGTCATCGTCCCGAAGTCGTCCTCGTTCACCTTGATCTGGCGCAGGTCCATCGCCCGGATCGTCTCGTCCGTGATCTCGAGCTCGTAGGACTTCCCCGTCCGGTTGTCGGTGACCGTGAGCGTGTCCGTCGGCGCATCCCCGGTCGCGACGCCACCGCCCTGCGGGGTCTCTTGCTCTGTCGCCATCGCCCTCTCCTAGTTCGTTTCGCAGTCGCCTTCATTCTCGCAGTTCAAGCCCGGAGGGCCTCAGGCCGGTGAATCGGGTGAACGAACGTCGGTCGCCGACGCCGACCGCGGCCTCTGCGACAAGGCCGAGGGCTGCGCGGTTCGCTCAGGCGTTCAGCGCGTGCAGCTCGAACTCGGTCAGTCGCTTGAACTCAGCGAGCCGCGACGCGATCTCGGCCTCGTCGAGCGCCGCGACCCTGGTGGTGCCGAAGTCCTCGACGTTGAACGAGGCCATCACCGAGCCGTAGGCCATCGCCTGGCGCAACGCCCGGTCGTCGTGCTCCCGGCGCACCCGAACGCCGTCGAGGTAGCCCAGAAAGCCGCCCGCGAAGCTGTCGCCGGCGCCGGTCGGGTCGCGGACGTCCTCGAGCGGCAGCCCGGGAATCGCGAACGAGCCCTCGTCGCTGAACAGCATCGCGCCGTACTCGCCGCGCTTGGCGACGACGACGCTCGGCCCCATCTCGATCGCCACGCGTGCGGCGCGGGCCAGGTTCGGCTCCGACGTCAGCATCCGCAGCTCGGCGTCGTTCAGCAGCAGGCAGTCGACCTCGGCGATCGCTCCGACCAGCGATTCGCGCGCGGTGTCGATCCACAGGTTCATCGAGTCGAGCGCGGCAAAGCTCGCCGACGACTGGCTGCGGACCCGGCGCTGGATGTCGGGCTGGATGTTGCCGAGGAACAGCATCTGGGACTCGCACGAGTTCTGCGACAGCTTCGGCTCGAACTCGGCGAACACGTTGAGCTGGGTGTCGTCGGTGTGGGCGACGTTCATGTCGTGTTCGTAGTGGCCGCGCCAGAAGAACGTCTCGCCGTCGGCGACTCGCTCGATGTCGGAGGTGTCGATCCCGCGGTTCCCGAGGGTCGCGAGCTCGGCGTCGCCGAAGTCGTCGCCGACCGGGCCGACGACGCTGACGTCGGTGAAGAAGCTGGCCGCGAGCGCGAAGTGCACGGCCGAGCCGCCGAGCATCCGCTCGCGCTCGCCGAACGGAGTCTTGACGCTGTCGAATGCGATCGAGCCGACGACGGTCAGGGACATGAGTGCGCCAGACTAGGGAAATCCCCCGGACGCCGATGCAGGAACAGGATGCGACGTAGAAATCCGACGGCGGCGGGCCGCCAAGCCGCGCCGGCCCGAGCGTGAAGGCAATTCGGATCGAGGAGTTCGGCGGGCCCGAGGTGATGGAGCTCGTTGAGCTGCCCGACCCCGAGCCGGCCGACGGCGAGGTGATCGTCGAGGTGTCGCGCGCCGGGATCAACTTCGCCGACACCCACGCGACCCGCAACGACTACATCGCCGAGCAGACCCTGCCGATGACGCCAGGCGCCGAGGTTGCCGGTCGCACCACGGACGGGCGCCGGGTGGCGGCGATCCTCGCCACCGGCGGCTACGCGCAGCGGGTCGCGGTCCCCGACTCATGGCTGGTCCCGATCCCCGAGGAAGTCACCGACGACCAGGCGGCCTCGCTGTTGCTCCAGGGCCTCACCGCGCACGCGCTGGTCCACCGCTGTGCGCACCTGGAACCGGGCGAGACGGTCGTCGTCCAGGGCGCCGCGGGCGGCACCGGCCTGCTCGCCGTCCAGCTCGCGAAGCGCGCCGGCGGCCGGGTGATCGGCCTCGCCTCGACCGAGGAGAAGCGCGAGCTCGCCGCCCGGCTCGGCGCCGACGCGACCGTCGACTCGCGCGCGGAGGACCTCGGGGCGGCCATCCTCGAGGCCAACGACGGCCGCGAGGTCGACGTCGTCTTGGAGATGACCGGGGGCTCGAGCTTCGAGCAGTCGCTCCGCACCCTGGCCCCCTTGGGGCGCATCGTGGTCTTCGGAATCGCCTCCCGAGAGCGCAACGAGGTCAGTACGGGCCACTTGCTGCGACACTCTCGGTCAGTGATCGGATTCTGGCTCATGCATCTGCTCGGTCGCCGCGACGAAGTCGGGGCGATGATCGGTGACCTCTTCGCGGCCGTTGCCTCCGGCGACCTCGAGGTCGTCGTGGGCGGCGTGTACCCGCTGTCGGAGGCTCGCCGCGCGCATGAGGAGCTCGCCGGGCGCCGCACCAGCGGCAAGTTGCTCTTGGACCCCGCGCTGTGAGCGCAGAGACGACCTTCGCAGAGCTCGGCCTCAAGGACGAGATCCTCGAGGCCCTCGACGAGCTCGGGTACACCGAGCCGACCGCGATCCAGGAGCAGGCGATCCCGGCACTGCTCAGCGGCCACGACGTGATCGGTCAGGCGCAGACGGGCACCGGAAAGACCGCTGCCTTCGGCCTGCCGCTGCTGCAGTACCTCGACCCCTCCGACGGCGAGACCCAGGCGATCGTTATGACCCCGACCCGCGAGCTTTGTATCCAGGTGACCCAGGCGCTGCGCGCCTACGCCGAGCACGTGGGGATCGAGGTCGTCGCGGTCTTCGGCGGCGCCCCGATCGCGACCCAGCAGTCGCGGCTGCGCAAGGGCGCCCAGGTCGTCGTCGCCACGGTCGGGCGGATGATGGACCTGATCTCGCGCCGCTCGCTGGTCCTCACCTCGGCCCGCTACGTCGTCCTCGACGAGGCCGACGAGATGCTCGACCTCGGCTTCATCGAGGACGTCGAGAAGATCTTGCGGATGTGCCCGTCGGGCCGCCAGACGGCCCTGTTCTCGGCGACGATGCCCGCTCCGATCGCCCGCCTCGCCGAGGCGCACATGTACGAGCCGGTGACGATCAAGGTGACGCCCAAGCAGCTCACCGTCGACGCGATCGAGCAGGCCTTCGTCGAGGTCGAGCCGCGCGAGAAGACCGACCGGCTGATCAGCGTGCTGAAGGCCGAGGAGCCCGAGCAGGCGATCATCTTCTGCCGCACGAAGATCGGGGCAGCTCGGCTGGACCGCCAGCTCGCCGACCGCGGCCTCCGCGTCAAGGCGCTGCACGGCGACATGAGCCAGGGCCAGCGCGACGGGGTGATGATCCAGTTCAAGGAGCGCGGGATGCCGCTCCTGGTCGCCACCGACGTCGCCGCCCGCGGGCTGGACATCGAGCACGTCACCCACGTGATCAATTACGACCTGCCCAACAACACCGAGATCTACGTGCACCGGATCGGCCGCACCGGCCGGGTCGGGCGCACCGGGCGCGCGATCACGTTCGTGACCCCGAAACAGCGCGAGGAGATCGGCCGGATCGAGCGCGAGGCAAAGACCTCGATCGGGGAGTGGGAGGCGCCCGAGGACCGGATCGAGCACGCGCCGCGGCCTCGGCGCCGCGACCACGACTCCGAGGCGCGCGGCCGCACGCGGCGCGGACGCGATCGCGAGAAGCTCGGGGCCGGGCCCGGCGAGGACGCCCCGGAGCAGGTCGTCGCGGAGGTCGAGGCCGGTCCCGGGGAGCCCGCCGAGGGCAGGAACGGCAGGGTGAAGCTGTTCGTCAACCGCGGGGCTCGGAGCGGCATCACCGAGGACAACCTGCGCTGGGCGCTGACCGAGGGCGCCGTGATCCCCGGCGACCAGATCGGCGACATCCGGGTCCTCGAGCGGTTCTCGTTCGTCGAGCTCGACGACGATCAGGCGAAGCTGGCGCTCGAGCGCCTCGACGGGACCAAGCTCGAGGGCAAGCAGATCCGCGTCGAGTACGCCAAGGACTAGCGCCCGCCGACTTTCATCTCAACCACCTCCAAGGTGGTCAGGGTGAATCTCGACCGGCAGTTTGGGGCTTCGGATCGCCCTGGGCCTCGCGGCCCTCGCGGATCAGGCGCCGCAGGTCCCAGGCGCGGAACACGACGCCCAGGGTGACGAAGGCGATCGCCACCGACCAGACGGTGACCGCGACCTGCTGGCCGACCGAGTAGGCGAGCACCGCGGCGTAGGTCGGCCCGTTGAGCGCGACGACCAGCAGCGCCTGCTGGGCGCCCGCCCCGCCGGGCGTGAACGGCAGCGCCCCGGTGATCGCCTGCACGCACATGACCAGGAGCACGTTGTCGAACGAGCCGCCGATGTGGAAGGCGTCGAGGAAGAGCCAGAAGGAGGCGAAGCGCACGCACCAGCCGACCGCCTGCCACGCGAGCACCTGGCGCAGGTACCGGCGCGGCTCGCGGAAGATCGCCACGCCCTGCTTCAGGTTCTGCCAAAACGACTCGACCCGGCGGGAGAGGTAGGCGACCAGCACCACCAGCCCGATCATGACCACGGTGATCGTGAACAGCAGCAGCTGCGGGTGCGCCGCCCAGAACGAGATGTCGAACGCCGGCAGCTCCGGCAGCCGGGGCGCCGCAGGCAACAGCCCGCGGGTGATCGCGTAGCCGAGGACGAGCAGGCCGATCCCGGAGTCGAACGGCGCCAGGACGGCGAACGAGGAGATGATCGCCGGGTAGGACGACCCGCGGACGCTGCGCTTCGCGAGCACGATCTTGAGCGCATCGCCGCCGCGCGCCGGGAGCAACCCGTTCATCCCGGCGCCGACCAGGAAGGCGCCGACGACGCCGCGCTCGGAGACCGCGCCCCCGGGGTAGGCCGCGCGCAGCGCGTTCGCCCACGCATGCCCGCGGCAGAGCTGCAACAGCAGGGAGAGGGCCAGCGCCGCGGCGAGGTAGGGGAGATCGATCCGGGTGAAGTTCTCGCCGAAGCTGACGATCGCGCTCCAGACGCGATCGATCTGACCGCCGAGGTCGATGGTGCCGAGCGCCATCGTGCAAGGCTAGGCCGCTTGCGCCCCGCCTCGTCTCGCACCACCCTGCTCGCGCCGACCCTGGTCGCGCTCGCCGGCGCCGTCATCTACCTGATCTGGACCCCGCAGAGCCAGGACCTCGCGGCTGCCGCCTTTCGCGCCGACGTCTTCGCCGACCACGGTTTCGCGCTCTGGAACAACGATTGGTACTCGGGCCACTACCTGCTCTCCTACAGCGTCCTCTATCCGCCGCTCGGCGCCCTGCTCGGGCCGCCACTGACCGCGGCGCTGGCAGCGGTCGCCTCTGCGGCGCTGTTCGCGTTGCTCGCCCGGCGCCACTTCGGCGCCGCGGCGCTGTGGCCGGCGCTCTGGTTCGCGGCCGCGATCGGTGCCTGGCTGTGCACCGGACGGGTCGCGTTCCTGCTCGCGGTCCCGTTCGGCCTCGGCGCCCTGCTCGCGGCCGACTCGGGCCGGCTCGCGCTCACCGCGGCGCTGGCGGCGCTGTGCAGCCTCGCGAGCCCGGTCTGCGGCCTGTTCGTCGCCCTCGCCGGCGCGGCGCTGTGGATCGCCGGCGAGCGCCGTCCAGGCCTCGCGCTCGGGCTCGGGGCGATCCTCCCGATCGCCGTCCTCAACCTCGCCTTCCCGGTCGGCGGGGTCGAGCCGTTCGTGTTCTCCGCCTTCATCGCGGTGCCGCTGCTCGCCGCGATGGTCCTTTGGTTGGTGCCCGCGGAGTACCGGGCGCTGAGGATCGGCGTCGTCCTCTACGCGCTCGCGGCACTCGCCGCATTCGTCATCGACACGCCGCTCGGCGGCAACGTGACTCGGCTCGGGGCGCTGTTCGCGGGGCCGGTGCTGGCCCTCGTCCTCTGGCCGCGTGGCCGTTGGCTCGTGCTCGCCGTCTCGCTGCCGCTGCTCTACTGGCAGCTGATCGCCCCCGTGCGGGACGTCACCAAGGCGGCCGGCGATCCGGGCACCGAGGAGGCGTTCTTCACCCCCCTGGTCGACGAGCTCGACCGCCTCGCGGCCACATCAGGACCGTTCCGGGTCGAGATCCCGCCGACCAAGAACCGCTGGGAGGCCGACTACGTCGCCCGCTCGCATCCGCTGGCCCGCGGCTGGCTGCGCCAGCTCGAGTCCGACGACTTCGACCTGTTCACCGAGGGCGAGTTGACGGCGGCGGCCTACCGCGAGTGGCTGCGACGACCACGCGGTCTCCTACGTCGCCGTCTCCGACTCACCCCACGACTACCTCGCCGAGGACGAGGTCGCGCTGATCGACTCCGGGCTCGACTACCTGCGCCCGGTCTGGGGCAACGGCGACTGGCGCCTCTACCGGGTCGGCGGCGCCGGGCCGCTCGGGGTCGGCGAACTCGGGGTCGACTCGTTCACGCTGCGCGCCCCGCGCCCCGGGACCTACGAGCTGTCGATCAACGCCAACCGCTGGTGGGGAGTGAGCTCCGGCGACGCCTGCGTGGGCGAGCGCGACGGGCGCACCGTGGTCGAGGTCTCGCGCCCTGGCCTGATCCGGGTCGCGCCCGGGCTCAGCCGCGGCCGGTGCTGAGCTCGAGCCCGAACAGCTCCTCGAGCTTCGCCACCGTCTCGTCGGGCTCGCGGTGAAGCAGCGCGGTCATCCCGACCGCCTCCGCGCCGGCGCAGTTCTCGCGCAGGTCGTCGACGAAGACGGCCTGCCCCGGCTCGATCGCGAGCCGTTCGCACGCGAGCAGGTAGATCTCGGGCTGTGGCTTGTGCAGGCCCACCTCGCCCGAGATCACCGCGGCGTCGAAGATCTCGGTCGACTCGAGCCGGTCGTAGATCCCGAGCCCCCACGAGTTCGAGATCAGCCCGGTCTTGACGCCACCATCGCGCGCCGCCAACACCGCGTCGAGCATCCGCTGCTCGGGCGCCAGGCCGGCGAACATCCGCGTGATCAGGTCCGCGTGGTCGGCGACCCCGAGCAGCGCGCCGAAGCGCTGCTCGAACTCGGGATCGGAGAGCTCGCCGGTCTCGAGGCCGCGCAGCAGCGCCAGCGCCTCGCTGTCGCCGCGAAACAGCTCGCGGACGGTCTCGGGCGCGAGGCCCTCGCCCTCGCAGAAGACGGCGAACGCCGGCCAGATGTCCGTCGTCAGGACGCCGCCGAAGTCGACCACGAGAGCAATAGGCTTCCCCGCCATGGCCGCGCAGGCTACTGACGGAATCGACGTCCCCAGGGTGGAGGCCTGGTTCACTGACCACGCGGGCGAGGTCGAGTTGCCGCTGAGCTTCGAGCAGATCGCCGGCGGGCGCTCGAACCTCACCTACGCGGTCAGCGACGCGGCCGGACGCCGCTGGGCGCTGCGCCGCCCGCCGCTCGGCTCGCGGCTCGCCTCGGCCCACGACATGGGCCGCGAGCACCGGATCATCTCCGCCCTCCAGAACACGGAGGTCCCCGTGCCGCCGGTGGTCGGGCTCAGCGAGGAGGGCGACGATCCCTTCTACGTCATGGGGTGGGTCGACGGGCCGATCCTGCGGTCGATCGACCAGGCCGACCAGTTCCCCGACCACGCCGAGCGGCGCGCGATCGGCGAGCGGGTCGTCGACACGCTGGTCGCAATCCACAAGGTGGATCCCGACGCGGTGGGTCTCGGCGAGCTGGCGAAGAAGTCGGACTACGTCGCTCGCCAACTCCACCGCTGGCGCGGCCAGTACGAGAAGCAGCACACCCGCGAGCTGCCGCTGATCGCCGAGGTGCACGACCGGCTCGTCGCCCGGATTCCCGAGCAGGGCCCGGCAACGATCGTGCACGGCGACTACCGGCTCGACAACATGATCCTCTCGCCGTCGGGCGAGGTCGCCGCGGTGGTCGACTGGGAGCTGTGCACGCTCGGCGACCCGCTCGCCGACGTCGGCCTGCTGTTGGTCTACTGGGGCGAGGAGGGCGACGAGCTGGTGCCGCTGATGCGCCCGGCGACGATGGCGCCCGGGTTCCCCAACCGCGAGGACGTCAAGGCCCGCTACGCCGAGCGCTCGGGCCGGGACCTGAGCGAGATCGACTTCTACGTCGCGCTCGGCCTCTGGAAGCTGGCGATCATCCTCGAGGGCGTCTACGCCCGCTACGCCGCCGGCCAGTACGGAGCCGAGGCCGCGGAGGGCGCGAAGCAGTTCGGGCGCACGGTCGAGCGCCTCACCGAGGCCGCCGCCGAGGCTGAGCGCAGGCTTGCGTGAGGGTGCCCGAGCTGTCGCGGCTGCTCAGCCGGCGCCGGCCGCTGCCGCCGCAGCCGGAGCCGCCGCGCCGTTCTCGGAGCCGTCCTCGCGCGGCGCCCAGCGGTTGAGCTCGCGGCGCGCGACGACCATCTTGTGGACCTCGTCGGGGCCGTCGGCGACCTTCAGCATGCGCGAGAAGCGCCACATGCCCGCCAGCGGTGTGTCGTCGGACATGCCGAGCGAGCCATGCACCTGGATCGCGCGGTCGAGGACGTCCATGACCACGTTGGCGGCGACGACCTTGATCATCGAGATCTCGCGCCGCGCCTCCTTCTTGCCGTAGGTGTCCATGCGCCACGCCGCGTTGAGGGTCAGCAGGCGCGCCTGCTCGGTCTCGATCCGCGACTTCGCGATGAAGTCCTGGACGAACTGCTTCTCGGCCAGCTTCGAGCCGAACGCCTCGCGCTCGTTGGCGCGCCGGCACATCATCTCGATCGCCCGCTCGCAACTCCCGATTGCGCGCATGCAGTGGTGGATGCGGCCCGGGCCGAGGCGGTCCTGGGCGATCACGAACCCGGCTTGGCGCGGGCCGAGCAGGTTGTCGGCCGGGACGCGGCAGTCCTCGTAGCGGATCTCGCAGTGGCCGGGCCCGCCGTCGTGGCCCATCACCGGAACCGGGCGGATCAGGTTGAAGCCGGGCGTATCGATGGGGACGAGGATCATCGAGGCCCGGGCGTACGGGTGGGCGTCGGGGTCGGTGACCACCATCGCGATCGCGACATCGGCGCCGACCGCGCCCGAGGTGAACCACTTGTGCCCGTTGATCACCCACTCGTCGCCGTCGAGGACGGCCTGGGTCTGCAGCGTGCGCGGGTCCGAGCCGGCGACCTCGGGCTCGGTCATCGAGAAGCAGGAGCGGATCTCGCCCTCGAGCAGCGGCCTCAGCCACGCGTCCTTCTGCGCGTCGGTGCCGTGCTCGGCGAGGATCTCGGAGTTGCCGGTGTCGGGCGCGGCGCAGTTGAACGCCATCGGCGCGATCGCCGGGCTGCGGCCCATCTCCTCGCACAGCACGCCGTACTCCCAGTTGGTCAGCCCGACCCCGTGGACGTCGTCGGGCATGAACAGGTTCCACAGCCCCTCGGCCTTCGCCCGCTCCCGGATCTCGACCAGGATCGCCGGATAGGCGATCCGCGAGTCCATCGTCACCTCGTCGTCGAGAGCCTGCAGCGCCTCGGCCTCGTTCGGGTAGACGTGCTCGTCCATGAACGCGCGGATTCGATCCCGCAGTTCGATGACGCGCGGGCTCAGGTCGAAGTCCATCTCTTGCCTCCTAGTAGGCGATCGGTACGTATTCGGCCGGGAATCCCGAGAGGCCGAAGAACCAGCTCTCGATCGCGTAGCGCGGGTTCGGCATCGACGGGTCAGCCGCGGTCGAGTGCAGGTTCATCTCGTCGAACAGGAGCACGTCGCCGGGCTCGAAGATCGGCCGCACGACGCCGGTCGCGCTCGTCGACCTCCTCGACCTTCGGGGCGAGACCGACCAGTTGAAGGTCGCGCCCTCGGTGCCGGTCGGGACGATCTCCTCGAGCCGCTCGGGGACGACGTCGAGCCCGGGCGCGAGGTCGCCGCAGCGCGACAGCGACATCCACACGTTCAGCGCCCGCACCCGGCCGAGGAAGGCGCCGTCCTGGTGCCAGGCCGAGTCGCTGTCGGGCATCACCCGGCGCAGCGTGCACTTCTCGATCGAGATCGCCGGGACCTCGTTCAGATAGCCGTGGATCACCTTGCGCAGGCCCGAGCGCTCGAACGCCTCGAACATCTCGAACATCAGCTTCGGCGAGTCGGCCGCCCACATGCCGCCATCGCCGACCCAGTCGCGGGCGAGCGTCAGATCGATCTCCGGGCCGGGGTCGAACTCCTCGTAGTAACCCTCCGAGGCGCCCCCGCCGCTGCCGAGCGAGGTCCGCGCCTGCAGGGCCATCTCGATCTCCTGTGCGAGCGCGGTCGCTTTGTCGGGATCCATGATCCCGCGGACCAGCACGGCGCCGTGGCGCAGCATTCCCGCCCGCAGCAGCTCCGGGGTGAGCTGCTCAGGGGTTACCTCCGGGATTCCGGAGCCAGGCGGGAGCTGGTCGTAGTCGGGCTGCGGGTAGTCGGCGTCCTCGACCGCGCGGCCGGCCAGCAGCGCCCCGGCCTCGTGGCGCAGGGCGCGGATCCGGCGCTCGACGCCCGCGTCGCGGCTCTGGCGGTTGCGCGCCGAGAGCTCCTCGATCTCGGCGAACAGCGCCTCGGTGTCGGGCTCGGCGACCGCGGTTGCGGCGGCCTGGCGGTTGCGGCGAAAGAAGGCGATGCCAGGAAAGCTAGCCGACCGGGCGCTTCGCGAACGCCCAGACCTGGACCGGGAAATCGGGCTCGTTGCGCAGCGAGTGCCAGCGGCGGTAGGCGGACCAGTTGCTGAAGTTGCCGACCACGCACTCGCGATTGCCCCACGCCTCGACGCTGATCACCTCGAGTCCGCTGCGCTCGATCAACGTCCGTAGGCCACGAGGCGTGAACCGCCAGTAGTCGAGCATCCCGTAGCCCGGGAACTCGTGGACTTTGATCAGGAACGGCGTCGAGATGATCGTGTGCCCGCCGGGCACGCAGAGATCGCGGATGTTGGCGACCGCCGCCCACGGGTCTTCGACGTGCTCGAGAACCTGCTCGCAGATCACCAGGTCGAACCTGCGCTCGTCGGTGAGCGGAGCGCAGATGTCGAACTCGGGCCAGGCCAGGCTTGCGTACTCGCGCCACGGCTTGGCGGCGTGCAGGTCGCCGCTGATCTCGGCCGCGGCGATCCGCGGCGGATCGAGCGACGCGATCAGGGATTCGACCGCCTCGTTCATCACCACCCGCTGCCAGTGCTCCGGAGCCCCTGCAGCCGGCGGGAACGCGAGTCGGTCGGCTCGCCGCGCGACTCCGCCGGCGAGCCGGCGCAGAGGGTTCACACCAGGCCCCGCCAGGCGGGAGGAATCGGCTCGCACACGATGTGGATGCCCTCGCTCTCGAATCCGGAGTCGCTCAGAAACCAGCGATCGAACTCCTCGCCGGCCTCGAGCCGGTTGTAGGAGGCCCAGCCGTGGTCGAGGTCGGCGGCTCCCCAATCGCGGCGGGCGCGGGCTCCGTGGCGGGCGCGGCAGAGTTCGTAGTCCATGCGGTGCAGGTGGATGAGGCGCAGGTCGGGATCGTAGTTGCGGCGCCCGTCGGCGCTCGCGTGGAGCCCAGGCACCCACGTCATCGGGACTGTGGCAAGAAGCGGCTTGTCGTAGGCATCGTTGGCGAACCAATAGCCGCGTTGATCGAGAACCGGCCGGGAGAGGTCGAGCGGTGGCTCGCGATCCGGCAGGTGCAGGATCTCGTAGCCGAGCGGGTTGACGAACTCCTCGTCCAGGCGGTCGATGTACTGATCGAGAGTGCCCCATGACGGGAGCGGGGAGATGATCTCGTCGGCATCGGCAACCAGGACGACGTCGTATCGATCGAGCAGCTCCTCCTGGAACGCCGCGAGGGTTTCGGCCATCCAGGTGTGATCGACGCTCGGGTGGGGAGTGGGGACCCGGACGAAGCCGTCCCGATCCGTCGAGCCGTCGCTGGAGTCGTTGTCGAGCACGTAGATGTCATCGGCGGCGAAAAACCGCGAGTAGTAGCCCAGCCAGAGCGGCAGGAACACGGCCTCGTCGTGGACGATCGTGACCACCGCCCGACGGCGGCGCGAGCGGCGCCACGGCAGCCTGTTGCGTGGTGGCGCGGAGGGCGAGCCGTAACGCAGCGCGCGTGCCTCGCGCCAGGGGGCGAAGAACTCCTCGTGGGGATGCTCGGCGTCGAGATGGATCTCGGGCGCCTCGATGGCGGGTCTGCGGGGGCCGCTCATCGGATCGCGTAGAGCATGTGAAGGGGGCTGTCGCGAAAGGCCGGCTCCTGCTCGGTCGCGACCTCGAAGCCTCGGCCGCGCAGCTCGCTCGACGATCGCCGCCAGGCGGCCGTCGAGGTCGTGCACCTCGGCCGCCAGCTGGCGGATCAGGGGCCAGTCGGCGCCGAGGATTCCGGCGAGGACGTCGGCCTCGGCCTGCTCGACGTCGATCTTGAGCAGGTCGATCCGCTCGATCCCGAGCTCGGCGACCACCGCCGACAACGGACGCAGCTCAACGGTCACCTGCTCCGGATCGAAACGACCGACGAGTCCGCGCTCCACCTCGTCAGGCGCCTGCCCGAGGGCGAGCATCGCCCGGCGAACGGCCTCGCGGTCGGTGGCCGGATCCGCGTAGCGGCTCGCCATCGCGGCGGAGCCCCGGTAGAACGTGAACTCGACCCGCTCGGCGGACCGGCCGAGTCCGAACGGGTGACAGCGGCAGGCGGGAAGACCAGCGACGTTGCGCTCGAGCAGTGCGAACGAGCTCGGCACCGGCTCGAAGCTGTGGACGGTGGACGCACCACAGACCGAGGCGAAGAACGCGGCCGCGACGCCGACGTTCGCGCCCACGTCGAGCACGACGTCACCCGGGCCGACCTCGACGCCGTGGCGCAGATAGCAGCGGTCGGCGACGATCTCCTGGACCTGAAACCACAGCTGGCTGCGGTCGTAGTGGTCGAGCTCGCCGCGCAGCCGCTCCGCGTCGGCGGCGGGGTGCGCGGTCAGGCGGCCGGGCGCGTCTGGGTCGTCGCCGGGCACGGCGCGGACTCTAGACTGCGCCACCCTCGTGCCGGCCAGCTTCTTCCCGACCGACCCCGACGAGAACGCCGCGTCGCTCTCGAATCTCGCCGAGGTCCTGTTCGGCTGCCTGGACGCGATCGCGGCGCGCACCGTCGTCGAGATCGGGGCCTTCCACGGGAAGTCGACCAACGAGATGCTCGCCTGGGCCGAGCGCGCCGGCGCCAAGGTGATCGCGGTCGATCCCGCGCCGCAGCCCGACCTGACCGAGATCGCCGCCGGGCACCCCGAGCTCGAGCTGGTCGAGGCGACCAGCCACGACGCGCTCCCGAAGCTCCCCGACGCCGACGCGATCATCATCGACGGCGACCACAACTACTTCACGCTCAGCGAGGAGCTGCGGCTGATCTCCGAGCGCGACCCCGGCGCCACCATGCCGGTGCTGATGCTGCACGACATCGGCTGGCCGCTGGCCCGCCGCGACGGCTACTACGCCCCGGACCGGATCCCGGCCGAGCACCGCCAGCCGCTCGCCTTCAACACGTTCCTCGCTCCCGAGGAGCCCGGCACGCTCGACGAGGGGATGCCGTTCGCGTGCGTCGCCGAGCGCGAGGGGGGTCCGGCGAACGGCATCCTGACCGCGGTCGAGGACTTCCTCGCCTCCCGACCGGAGCTCGAGTTCGCGAAGGTGCCGGCGTTTTTCGGCTTCGGCGTCATCTGGCATCGCGACGCTCCCTGGGCGGCGGCGGTCGCCGCAGCGGTCGCTCCTTGGGACTGCAATCCGGTGCTCGAGCGGCTCGAGGCCAATCGGGTCCGCCACATGGTCGAGCGCTATCGGATGACCCGCCGGCTCGAGATCGCGACCGACCGCCTCGAGCAAGCCGACGCCGTGCTCAGGGCGCTCGAGGGTTCGCGCGCCTTCGCGGTCGCCGAGCAGCTCTCGCGCGCCCATGGGCGCGGCCGCCCCGCCTTCACCCGCGAGGACGTCCGCCGGGCCTTGAACGGCGGCTGACGCCTAGAACGGGCCGCCGGCGTGCTCGCGCTCCTCGGGCAGGGGTGCCGACTCGGGGTCGTAGTCCCAGTAGCCCGAGAGGTCCTTGCGGGTGTAGGCGACGCTGGTCGGGTCGTGGGCCCAGTTCCACTCGGTCGCCGGGCCGAGGTAGTACTGCCCGACGCCGATCCCGGACCCCGAGCCGATCAGCCCGGGCGGGGTGGTGTCGAAGGTCTCGCGCCAGTAGCGCTCCGACCAGAACAGGGCGCAGAACTCGGTGAAGATGTACTCGTCGGTGAACAGGTAGCCCTGCTCGTTGAGGTGCGGCCAGAGGTTCTTGATGCAGTCGTCGAGGCTGGACTGGTAGTCGACGTCGAGGAAGGCGAGCGCGATCGGCTCGGTGTGGCTCGGGAGCGTGTCGCTGAACCAGCCCTTGCGGAAGGTGCAGACGTCGATCTCGCCGTAGTCGCGGACGTTCTGCTTGACCGCCTCGAGGTCGGCGTCGAGAAAGCCGGTCTGGCTGGCCCGGGCGAAGCGGTCGTTGCCGCGCGGTGATGGCAGGCCGGCGAAGGAGTCGTAGACGATTAGCTGGCGCCCGGTCAGCGCGCAGGCGAGCGACAGGTTCGCGGTCGAGCCGCCCATGAAGCAGCCGCACTCGACCACGACGCCCTGCTCGTCGGGCGGGATCTCGAACAGCTTCACCGCCATCGCCAGGTGGGCCTTGTAGGAGGTGCCGGTCCAGACGTTGCGGGTCGTCCGCCACATCCGCAGCGCGAGCGCGAGGCGCTTGCGCCAGCTCAGCCCGTAGGCCGGGTGAAAGCGCGGGTTGATCATCAGATAGAAGGCGGTCGAGGGCAGCGAGACCACGCCCCAGAGCCGCGCGAGGCGGATCCGGGCGCTTGCGACCGCGCGCCCGCAAGGCGTGCCCGCAGCCCGGGGCGCGATGATTCGACCTGTCCCGGTTGCCCGTTCAAGCGGCGGGAACGCTACTCGATCGCGCTCGGGCCACCGGATAACATGCCCGTCCCCGACGAGCCTGGCCGCGCGCCAGACCGGCGCTGTGGCCCAACCTATGCATCTGGACGAAATCGTCGTACCGAAGGGACCGGCCGCCACCAGAGCGGTCACCGACGCCCCGCTCGCGATCGAGGTCCGCAACCTCGTCAAGAGCTTCGAGATCCCGCTGCAGCGCGTCGACTCGATCAAAGAGCGCGTCCTGCACCCGCTTGCCGCCGGCCAGGTGCGCCGCCTCGAGGCGCTTCGCGACGTCTCCTTCGAGGTCCACCGCGGCGAGTTCTTCGGGATCGTCGGGCGCAACGGGACCGGCAAGTCGACCCTGCTGAAGATCCTCGCCTCGATCTATCGCGCCGAGGCGGGGACGATCCGCATGGCCGGGCGCGTCGCCCCGTTCATCGAGCTCGGGGTCGGCTTCAACCCCGAGCTGACCGCGCGCGAGAACGTGATCCTCAACGGGGTCCTGATGGGCCTCAGCCGCGACGACGCGGAGGGCCGCCTCGAGGCGGTGATCGAGTTCGCAGAGCTCGAGGAGTTCGCCGACCTGAAGCTCAAGAACTACTCCTCGGGGATGCTGGTCCGCCTCGCCTTCGCGATCATGATCCAGTCCGACGCCGACATCCTCTTGATCGACGAGGTGCTGGCGGTCGGCGACGCCGCCTTTCAGCAGAAGTGCAAGGACGTCTTTCACGAGATCCGCGGCTCCGATCGCACCGTGGTCTTGGTCACCCACGACATGCTCGCCGTCGAGGAATACTGCGA
Organism: uncultured Solirubrobacterales bacterium; assembly: GCA_963828755.1. Lineage (GTDB taxonomy): Bacteria > Actinomycetota > Thermoleophilia > Solirubrobacterales > 70-9 > WHSW01. The sequence goes on from CAWHFY010000009.1 coordinate 67,865, forward strand.
CCGCGCGATGCTCCTGCACGAGGGCGACATCATCGCGATCGGCGCGCCCGAGCGGGTCGCCCATCAATATCTGCAGCTCAACTTCGCGACCGCCGGAGCGCCCGGCGAGGACACGGGCGCGCAGGTCGCGTCCGACATCCGCCTCGTCGAGGCGTGGATCGAGTCCGACTCGGGCGAGCGGATCAGCAACATCGAGCAGCACGAGGGCTTCGTCTTTCACGCCGTGCTCGAGGCGATCAAGCCGGTCCCGGGGCCGAGCTTCGGCTTCATGCTCACGAACGCCGACGGGGTCGACATCTGTGGCTTCGGGCGCGGCCTCGACGAGGCGCACACGGACGCCGACGTGCTCGAGGCCGGCGAGCGGCTCCACATCAGCGCCAGGGTCGACAACCAACTCGCCGTCGGGCGCTACTTCATCTCCTGTCGCGCCTACGCCGAGCACTCGTACGCGAAGCTCCTGCTGGTGATCCCGCAGGTGATCGACTTCCTGATCTTCGGGGTCGACCAGACGGTCGGTGTCGTCTCGATCTTTCCCGAGACGAAGGTGGTGCGCGGCGGCTCGGACTAGCGCGCCCGGCGAGCCCGCACGCGCGTGCCGAGCGAGCGAAGCGGTGCGGTGACACGCCAGCTGAGGCTGTTGCGCATCCGCTCGATCTCCTTCCAGTGAGCCACTCGCAGCAGCTCCTGGACCCCGCCCATCAGGCGCGCCGCGGAGGCCTCGGCCTCGGCGCGGCGGGCGCGGAACTCCCAATCGTTGTCGCGGGTGCCGTTGTGGGGGAGCTTGCCGTCCCACTTTTCGGCGACCGTCATGTAGGCAGTGATCCAGCTCTCGACGTCCTCGATCAGCGTCAGGGAGTGGTGGTGGACGACCTGCAGATCGGCGGTCACGACCTTCTTGCCGGCTTCGCGGACCTGCATGCAGAAGTCGAAGTCGTAGCCGTGGATCTTGCCCAGCGATTCGTCGAAGCGCAGCTCGCGCATCGCCCACGGGCTCAGCGCCATCACGAAGCCGTCGACCGAGTCGACCTCGCCGACCTTCGCGTAGGGCGGCAGGGCCTCCGTCATCCACGAGAACGCGGGGATCTCACCGCCGCCGAGCTCCTCGTAGCGGTGGGTGAACGAGGCCCAGGTGATCGACCCCTCCCACCAGGCGATGCTGCGCACGTCGACCGCCCCGGCGCAGCCGACCACGGCGACGTCGGGGTCGCTGAGCGCGAGCTTCACCTTCGGGATGAACTGGGGGTCATGGATCTCGGCGTCCTGGTGGATGAGGACGAGCGCCTCGACGTCGTCGCGGTCCTTGACCTGGTCGAGGATCAGGTTGTAGTTGCGAAACAGCGAGCCGACGCTGGCGAAGACGATCAGCTCGACGTCGGGATCGTCCGCCTGCAGGCGCCGGACGCCCGCGCCGGCGGCGCGCTCGAAGACGTCAGGGTCGGTGACTGCGGTCGCGAAGACGAACATCGGCCCGGGGAATCTAGTGACCGCCGGGGAGGCCGGGCGTCAGGCGGTGGCGCTGGCGGCCGCGCGGCCGCCCTTGACGCGGCGCCGCGAGAACGCCTGCGCGCCGAACAGCAGCCCGACCATGACGCTGGCGACGCCGATTGCGGGCAGCACGATCCCGGGCTCGTAGTTCTTCGCGATCAGGGTCGTGCCGGACGCACAGAGAACGATCGCGAGCGCGTAGCGGAGGAACTTCTGCGGTGCCTTGACCGACAGGTTGGTGCCGAGGATGACGCCGGGGATCGAGCCGACGAGGATCGTCCCGGCGAGGAGAAAGTCGATGTTGCCGCCGATCCAGTGGGCGATCCCCGCGGCCCAGAGCAGCACGGCGGCGTGGAAGACGTCGGTGCCGACCACCCGGCGCGGGGTGAGGCGGAAGATCGCGATCAGCGCGATCGCGATCAGGGTGCCGCTGCCGGCCGAGGTCAACCCGATCACGAAGCCGGTGGTCATCCCGGTGATCACCGCGGCGATGATGTGGCGGCGATACAGGTGCATCGCCGAGCGCTCCTGGATCACGCCGGCCAAGAACAGTGAGCGCAGCAGCGTGGCCACCCCCACCACGACCAGGGTGCCGCCGAGCATCCCGAGCACCAGCGTGTCGAGATCGTCGCCGTAGCGTCGCTGCAGCAGCTCGATCACCCAAACGCCGGCGATCGCCGCCGGGACGCTGCCGACAGCGAGCCAGAAGGCGAGCCCCTTGTGCACGGTTCCGAGCTTCAGGTGCTTGTAGCCGCCGACGGTCTTGGTGACCGCCGCGTAGAAGATGTCGGTGCCGATCGCGGTCACCGGCTGGATCCCGAAGATCAGGATCAGAAGCGGCGTCATCAGCGAGGCGCCGCCCATGCCGGTCATCCCGACGAGCAGGCCGATGCCGAACCCGAACAGAATGATCGTCGGGTCGATGCCGAGTCCGAAGATGTGAAACCAGGGATCCATTACGGGTGGGGAGGGGGAGTGAGTGCCCGTATTTACGCCCTTTGTGGACCGACTTGGTCCCCAATAGCGTCGCGACAGGGTAGCAGGGGTTCCAGCGGGTCAGGGGCCGCTTCGTGAGGCCAGCAGTCAGCCGGGCCGGGTCAGCGCTTCAGCCAGGCCTCGGGGTCGTTCAAGACCGCCTCGATGCGCCACGGCAGGTCGCCGCGCGCGACCTCGGCCAGGGTGGCGTTCTCGAGCACCGAGCGCAACGCGGCGCGGACGGCGACCCAGACGTCGCGCAGCTTCTCGGCCGGTCCGCCGTAGTGGAGCTCCTCGGGGGCGTTCTCGTGGATGTTGGCAAGCGGGCCCTCAACCGCTCGGATCACGTCGGCGATCGTGATCTTGGCCGGATCGCGGGCGAGCCAGTAGCCGCCCTTGGCGCCGCGCCGCGCCTGGATCAGGCGGGCGTGCTTCAGCTCGAGGAGGATGTGCTCGAGGAACTGCAGGGGGATCCCCTGCGACTCGGACAGCCGCTCCCCCTTGACCGGGTCACCGCCGTGGTTGGCGGCGAGCTCGAGCGCCGCGCGGACGGCGTAGTCGGCTTTCGCTGAGATTCGCACCGGTCAATTGTCGCAATTTGAGTCAAGAATGCGAGCCAGCCGCTACCATCGCGCGCCATGATCGACCTGCAGAGCCATTCCACCGTGTCGGACGGCCAGCTCGAACCGGGCGACGTCGCCCGCGCGGCCGCCGAGGCAGGGATCACGGTGATGTCGCTCACCGACCACGACGGCGTCGCCGGGGTCGAGGAGGCCACCCGGGTCGCGACCGAGCTCGGGATCGAGAACGTCCCGGCGCTCGAGATGTCGTGCGTGCACAAGTACTCCGAGGATCTGCACATCTGCGGCTACTGGGTCGACCTCGAGAAGATCGCCCCCGCCTGCGCGAAGGCCCAGCAGGAACGGGTCGACCGCGCCAAGGAGATCATCGCCAACCTCAACCGTCACGGGGTCGACGTCACGTTCGAGCAAGCGGTCGCGAAGGCGGGCGCCGCCGACGCGATCGGCCGCCCCCACATCGCCAAGGCCGCCGGCGCCGGACCGGACCTCGGGCCGTTCTTCGAGGAGTACCTGGTCCCGGGCGCGAAGGCGTTCGTATCGCGCAAGTGGCCGACCGCCGAGCAGGCCGTCGATCTGATCCACGAGGCGGGCGGGGTCGCGGTTGTCGCCCACCCCTACTGGGACGTCCAGGACCCGGATCAGGTCCGCGACCTGGTCGAGAGCCTGGTCCGCGACGTGGGCCTCGACGGGATCGAGACCTTCTATCCGCCACACACGGCCGCGCAGACCAAGCACTGCCTCGAGCTCTGCGAGGAGTTCGGCCTCGTCCCCACGGCCTCGTCGGACTTCCACGGACCGACGCACAAGACGTTCAGCCGCTGGGCCGCCTACGACACCTACGGGCTCGGTGAGCCGCGGGTGCCGAAGAAGCCCTGAGGCCAGGTGGTTTTCGGCTCGCGCTGCTAGCTGACGAGCATCAACAGCAGGGCCAACAGCACGATCGCGGCCATCACGGCCAGCGACATGTTCGCGTCCCGCTCACCCACGTTCATAACGATCTCCTTCGGTCGGACGTCGACGGGAGAAACACTAGCCGTGAATCGCCGGAACTCAAGCGGGGCGGCGCCCGGCGGCGGCGATCGGCGCCGCCGCCCTGACCTCGGCCAGCAGCCGCGCGGCGAACTCGCCGTGGTCCTCGCCGATCGCGTACCCGCCGGCCGCCGGGCGGCTGAACCGGACCACTGCCCGCGGGCGGGTCGGGAAGCGGGCGAAGTCCGTGGTCCCGGTGATCGCGACGAGGACGAGTTCGGTCTCCGGCACCGCCTCGGCGAGCCGGCCGATCCCGCCCCGGGCGCGAAGCTCGCGGCCCAGCGAGCGGGTGCCCTCGGGGAAGATCCCGATGCAGGCCCCCGCGCGCAGCGATTCGACGGCGCGGTCGAGCGCGTGGGCGTCTCCGGCGCCGCGGTCGATCGGGATCTGCCCCATTCCGTCGAGGATCGGGCCGAGCCCCCTGACCTTCCACAGCGACGACTTCGCCAGCGCGCGGACCTGGCGGTGGCCGCGAGCGGCGACGCCGACCGCGACCGGGTCCATGTTCGAGTCGTGGTTGCCGGCCAGCAGAACGGGCCCGGAGCGCGGCAGCGCCTCGAGCCCGTCGACCTGCAGCCGCCCCCACCACTTCGCCCATGGCGCGCAAAGCGCCATCGCGAAGCGGTAGGTGCGGGTGAAGGGTTCCGGTTCGGTCGCGATGACCGCGGCGCTAGGCGGCGACCGCGGCCGGAATCAGGCTGCGGTCCTCGAGGTACGCGAGGATCTGGTGCGCGGACTCCTCCGCCGACTGCTGCTCGGTCTCGATCACGAGCTCCGGGTTCTCCGGCGGCTCGTAGGGATCGGAGACGCCGGTGAACTCCTTGATCTCACCGGAGCGGGCCTTCGCGTAGAGGCCCTTGACGTCGCGCTCCTCGCAGGTCTCGACCGAGGCCTTGACGTAGGCCTCGACGAAGCGGTCGCCCATCATCGAGCGGGCCTCGTCGCGAATGTCGCGGTAGGGCGAGATCGCGGCGGTGATCACCGGCACACCGTTGCGCGAGAGCAGGTTCGCGACGAACGCGATCCGGCGGATGTTGGTGTCGCGGTCCTCCTTCGAGAACCCGAGACCCTTGGACAGGTTCTCGCGAACTACGTCGCCGTCGAGCACCTCGAGCTTCGAGCCGCGCTTGCGCAGCTCCTTGACCAGGTGCGTGGTGATCGTGGACTTGCCCGAGCCCGAGAGCCCGGTGAACCAGAGGCAAAAGCCCTCGGGCGGCGCTGTTGTGTCGTCAGCCATTGTCGGCCTCCTCCTTGTATGCGTCGATGAGGATGTCGGCAACCTCTTCCCGCGAGAACTCGTGCGGCGGCTTCTCGCCGGCCTCGAGCATCTCGCGCACCTTCGTCCCCGAGAGGAACAGATGCGACTCCTGCGGGTGCGGGCAGGTCTTCGCCGAGCCCATCCCCTCGCATTCGTGGCACCAGAAGGTGTGCTCGAAGAACAGCGGAGTGATCCCGAGCTCGTTGATGTCGATGTCGTCGAAGATCCGCTGCGCGTCGTAGGTGCCGTAGTAGTCACCGACGCCCGCGTGGTCACGGCCGACGATGAAGTGCGTGCAGCCGTAGTTGCGGCGGATGATCGCGTGCAGCACGGCCTCACGCGGGCCGGCGTAATGCATCTTGCCCGGGTTGACGCCGAGCATCACGTGATCGGGGTGGTAGTAGTTGTCCATCAGGACCTCGTAGCAGCGCATCCGCACGTCAGCGGGGATGTCGCCCTTCTTGGTCTCGCCGATCAGCGGGTGGATGTACAGCCCGTCGCAGATCTCGAGCGCGGCCTTGGTGAGGTACTCGTGCGCCCGGTGGATCGGGTTGCGGGTCTGGAACGCGACGATCCGCTTCCAGCCGCGGTCGGCGAACGACTGCTTCGCCTCGGCCGCCGTCTGGTAGCGCTTCTGGAACGCCTCGTCGTGATCGGGCAGCGCGTCGGCCTCGATCGGGCCGGCGAGGCAGCGGTTGCCCTCGGCGCGGATCGCGGCGACGCCCGGATGGTCGTTGTCGGTCGTGCGGTAGACCGTCTCGGCCTCGTGCTCGACGTCCTTCTCGTAGATCTCCTCGACCGTCAGCCGGCCGAGCGCCTTGCCGTTCGGGGCGCTGAGCTCGACCACGTCGCCGACCGAGCACTCGAGGTCGGTCGCGAGGGTGATCGGGATCGGCCAGATCTCGCCCGAGGTCAGCTTCATGTCGTCGCAGACGGACTTCCAGTCGGCGGCGCCGAGGAAGCCGGTCAGCGGCGCGAAGCCACCGTTTGCGAGCAGCTCGAAGTCGGAGGCCTGGCGTGCGGTCAGCTGCAGCGCCAGGGCGGTCTCGGCGCTACCCATGGATTCCGCACTCAGTCCGGTCGGTACCGGCCCAGCGGCCGGCGCGTGCATCGGGGCCCTCGAGTGCGACCGTTGTGCACGGCATGCATCCGATCGAGGGATATCCCTGGTCGTGAAGGGGGTTATAGGGCACGTGGTGATCCTTTATGTAGTTCCAGACTTGCTTGTCATCCCAGTCGGCGAGGGGGTTGAGCTTCCAGAGCCCGAACCGCTCATCCCATCCGAACTTGGGTGCGTCGGCCCGGGTCTCCGAGTCGACTCTGCGAATTCCCGATACCCAGCAACTCACCTCGTCAAGGGCGGTGCGCATCAAATCGACCTTGCGGTCAGCGCAGCAGGCATCTGGGTCGAGGCGCAAGAGATTAGCGGCGCGCTCGCCGGGCTGCGCCGACGGTGGCAGATCGGCGAACCGCTCGAACTCGATCCCGTAGCGCTCGGCCAGCGCGTCGCGGGTGTCGTAGGTCTGCGGGAACAGCAGCCCTGTGTCGACGTAGAAGAACCGCGCGCCGGGGTCGATCCGGTGCGCCATGTCGACCATCACCGAGCTCGTCTTCTGAAACGAGACGGCGAATCGCAGCTCCGGGTGAAAGCGCTCCATCGCCCAGGCGATCGTCGCCTCGGCGCTCAGCGTCTCGACCTCGGCGGTGACCTCGGCCGGGTCGACGACATGGCCGCCGATCATCGGCAGCCGGGCGACCTGGCCCGCGTTGTCGGCCGTGGTCGCGGGCATCGGGGTCGGGATCACGGAGCCGCTCATACGGCGCACTCGCCCTCGCCGCGCTCGACCGCGTACGGCTCGGACCGGTTCCAGTCGATGAACTGGCTCATCGTCTCGAGGCTGAACTCGGCCGGCAGGGTCAAGTCCTTGACCGCTTCCTCGAACCGGGCGGTGCCGACGCGCTCGACGAAGTCGTTGAAGGCCTCGTCGCCGTCGCGCTCGCTCTCGTAGAGCCGCAGCCAGCGCTCGACCGCGTCGGGGACGCGCTTCGCGGGCAGCCGCGCCTTGAGGCGGTGGCCGTAGATGACCTCGCCGCCCTCGTAGTTGCCGCCGAGGTGCGGGATGTAGGCGGGCATCGCGCGGCCGCCGACCTTGAGCGAGGCGCCGTAGAAGCCGATGTTGGCGATGTGGTGCTGGCTGCACCCGTTCGGGCAGCCGGACATCTTGATGTGGACCCGCTTGGTCAGCGGGTCGGAGATCTTCATCGACTCGACCCGCTCCTGGACCGCGGCGTTGAGGCCCATCGAGGCGGTGATCCCCAGCTTGCAGCTGTCGGTGCCGGGGCACGAGACGACATCGGTGATCTGATCGGCCCCCGCGTCGGCCAGCCCGAGTTCCCCGAGCCGCGAATAGACGTCGTAGAGCGCCTCATCGCGCACCCAGCGCAGCACGAAGTTCTGATGGACGGTCGTGCGAGCCGAGCCGCCGGTGAACTCCCGCATGATCTGGCCGAGGCCGCGGAACTGCTCCGGGGTCAGGTCGCCGCGGGTGATCTTCACCTCGACCGTGTTGAAGCCCGCTTGGCGCTGCGGGCGCACGTTGGCGTCGCTGAAGGCGTCGAAGGCGCTGCCGTCGCCGTTCGGGCTCGCGGCCGCGGCCGGCGGCGCCGGCGCGTTGCCCTCCTCGTCGACGACGTAGGTGAGGTGGCCGATCGAGAAGTCGCGCTCGGCGACCCAGTCGCCCTCGAGCTCCTCCTCGACCATCTCGCGGAAGGCGTCGATGCCGATCTTGTCGATCAGCACCTTGATCCGGGCGCGGGCGCGGTTGACGCGCAGCCACTCCTGCCGGTCGAAGATCCGGAAGACGGCCTCGGAGACCTTCAGGTAGTCGCCGTTCTCGAGCTCGACGAAGTCGTACAGCGTCGGGGCGATCCGCGGCATGATCGAGGTGCCGCCGCCGACCCGGACCTCGACCCCGCGGACGCCGTCGCGCTCGCGCGGGATGAAGCCGATGTCGTGGATGCCGGTGATCGCGACGTCCTCGTCGGTGGCCGTGAAGGCCGTCTTCACCTTGCGTGGCATCAGTTGCGTCGTCGGGTGGCGAACGAAGTAGCGAACGTAGGCGGCCGCGTAAGGGGTGATGTCGAAGAGCTCTCCGTCGCTCACCCCGGCGTAGGGGTCGCCGGTGACGTTGCGGACCGTGTTGCCGCAGCCCTCGCGCGAGGAGAGGCCGACATCGGAGATCTCGCGGATCAGCTCGGCCATCTGCGCCAGCGGGATGTGGTGGATCTGGATGTTCTGGCGGGTGGTGACGTGGCCCTTGTTGAGCGGCGCATACTGCTCGACCACGCTGGCGAGCGCGTCCATCTGCTCGGGGGTGACGCCGCCCATCGGCAGCTTGATCCGGCACATCTGCACGTCGGGCTGGCGCTGGCCGTAGACGCCCTGCTTGAGGCGGAAGCCGATGAACTGGTCCTCGGGGGTCTGGCCGTCGAGGAACTTCCCCGCCTCGGAGTCGAAGTCGTCGAACTCGTGCTCGAGGATTGGGATCAGGTGCCCCGGGACGTTCTCGTACACCTCGGGGTTGGTGAGCGAGCCGAGCCTGCCCTTACCCTCCTGAGGCTTCGAGTGGTGCACGTCGAGCTTGTGTTCGGCGGCGATCCGCTCCTCAGCGGACGCCGCCGGCGCGGCGGTGGGCTCCATGCGGCGATAATACACAAATCCCGATTGGGATTCGGGTATTTACGCGCCGCGCGACCGGGTACGCTCGCCGCGGTCCACCGAGGAGCGGTTATGCGAGGTCTCGCATCGGGGATTCTGGCGCTGGGAGTCGCGATCGCGGCGTGTCCGGCCGCGCCGGGGTCGCCAAGCAGCCGCCGAAGCTCTCGGTCGCCGACGTCAGCGTCGCCGAGGGTGACGACGGCAGCGCCTCGCTCACCTTCACGGCGAAGCTCTCGAAGCGGGCGAGGCACCGAGTCACCGCGTCCTACGCGACCAGCGACGGCAGGGCGACCGCGCCGACCGATTACGCCGCCGCCGCGGGCAAGGTGACGATCGCGAGACGGCACCGCCGCGCCCGGATCACGGTCGCGGTCGTCGGCGACGCGATCCCCGAGACCGACGAGAGCCTCACCCTGGCCCTCTCGAACCCCAAGCACGCGATGCTCGCCGACGGCTCGGCCGAGGGGATCATCCGCGACGACGACTTCGCCGGCCCGCCGACCGCCCCGCCGCCAGCGCGCGCTGAGCTCAGTCGACCTCGGTGTCTTCGATCAGGAACGCGACCCGGACGTGGGCGCGGTACTCGTCCAGGTTCTCGCCACGGATCCCGGTCGACACGATGTCGACCGCGCGGATGTTGCGAAGCGATGACTGCGCCTGATTGAGCGCCTGTTTGGCGGCGTCGTCGGTGGACGTCTTCGAGCTGCCGACCAGCTCGATGATCTTGACTACGGCCACGGTCTTCCTCCTGTGTGGGGTCCGGCCCAGCACACGGCCGGTGCACGAATTTCTATCGCGGCGCGTGACCCCACGCGGAGCCGCTCACCTGACGCGCGGCGATGCCCTCCTCGAGCGCGGCGCGCTGCCAGCGGCTCTGGGCCGGCGCGGGAGCCGGGACTGGAGCGGTCTCGGCGAGGAACTGCTCGAGGGCGGCGACGATCGCTACCGCCGCGGACTTCGAGGTCGCCTCGGTCAGCAGCTCGATCCGCGGCCGCGGTGGCTTGCGGTTGCCGTTGGTGCCCGCCATCGGCGCGAAGCCTAACCTGCGGCGGGTGAGCGACGTGCGCATCTTCGATTCCGACGCGGTCCTCGCTGCGGTCTCGCCGGGCGCCGCGATCGAGCGCACCCGAACCGCGTTCGAGCGCCACGCCGCCGGCGACTGGGTGATGCCGGCGAAGGTGTACGTCGACGCTCCGGGGCACGGTGACTTTCGCGCGATGCCCGCCCGCGGCGAGGGACTGGCGACGCTCAAGTGGGTGACGTCGTTCCCCGGCAACCCGGCGCGCGGGTTGCCGGTGGTCGCCGGGGCGCTGCTCGTCTCCAGCACCGAGACCGGCGAGCTCCTCGCGGTGATCGATTGCGCCGCGATCACCTCGCTGCGCACGGGCGCCGCCGCCGCAGTCTCCGCGCAGGCGCTCGCGGCGCCCGACGCCGAGACGGTCGGGCTGATCGGCTGCGGCGTCAACGGCGCCTGGGCGGCGCGCTGCCTCGCCGCCGCCGGTTACGGGCCCGGGGTCTTGTTCGACCCGCGCGCCGATGCCGCGGAGGCGCTGGCCGTCGAGCTCGGCTGGAGCGCCGGCGCGCGCGCCGAGGCCGCCGCGCAGGACGTCGTCGTCACCGTCACCCCGGCGGCGACGCCGGTGATCGAGGCCGCCGACCTGCGCCCGGGCCAGCACCTCGCGGTGCTCGGCGCCGACGCGGCGGGCAAGGCCGAGGTCGAGCTCGCGGCGCTGGAGCGCTGCTCGCTGTTTTGCGACGAGTGGGTGCAGGCGTCCAAGGGCGGCGAGCTCTCCGGGGCGGTCGCCGCCGGGGCGATCGACCGCGCGCGGGTGACCGAGATCGGCGACGTGCTGCTCGGGCGCGCGCCCGGTCGCCGGTCGCCGGACGAGATCACCCTGTTCGACTCCACCGGGCTCGCGACGCAGGACCTCGGGATCGCGCTGGCGGTGCTCGAATCGGCGAGCGCGGGCGACGCGCCGGCGGTCGACCTCTAGGTGGCGGGCTTCGCGAGCCGCCGGGTCAGCGACTCGCCGAGGTCGGCCGCGCAGGCGACCGTGTTCCAGCTCAGGTTCTCCGGCGTGTCGGCCATCGAGTGGTAGTTCTCGAGCGCCTTGTGGCGGTTGAGCGAGGTCAGGCAGAGGGTCGGGATGCCCATCCTGCTCGGGATCAGCGAGTCGGTGCTGGTCGTCGCCCGCATGCCGCGGCGGATCGGGATCCTCTCCTCGGCCGCGACCTGGACGCAGAGGTCGCGCAGGCCGCGGTCGAAGTAGTCCTCGATCACGAACGCGCCTTCGCCCTCGAGCAGCGCGAGCTCCGGCGAGCCGATCGTGTCGAAGTTGATGACGAAGGTGCGGTCGCGATCGAGCGGGCGCAGGTGGCGCTCGGCGAACCCGTAGATGCCGCCCTGCAGCACCTCCTCGGCGCCGCACGAGACGAGCAGCACCCGGGCGCCGGCAAGCGGGCGATCGCGCAGCGCCTCGGCGATCGCGACCAGCGCCGCGACGCCGCTCAGGTTGTCGTTGGCGCCGGGGACGACCGGATGGCGGGCGATGTCGGCGAGCAGCGCGGTCGCGACCGCGGACACGACCGCCCCCGCGGCGGCGACCTTGCGCCGGCCGGTCGCGGCCCCGAACGCCGAGAGCGCCGGCCCGGCGACCGCGCCCCACCAGACCGGGATCGCGGTGTCGATTCGCTCGATCACGCCCGGAAACCAGTCGACGAGCTTGCGCTGGAGCGTCTGGTCGAAGACGACGCCACCCCGGGCCGCGTCGTGGTGCGCCATGAGGACGATGGTCCGCTCGGCGGTCGGGTCGCCGAGCTCGGCGACCACGTTCCAGGTCGTCTTGCGCGGCGCCAGGGCGCGTCGGACCGGGCGCAGACCGTTCGAAACGTCGTCGGCGAGCAGCCCGGTCGCCGCCGCGCCGGCCGCGGTCGCCGCTCCGCGGGCGCGTCCGCCGGCGCCGGCGATCCCGGCAGCGACTCCGGTCGCGGCGAGCGCCCCGAGCAGTGGTGCGAACCCGTCCAGGTACTCCTCCTCGTCGACGATCGCCGCGGCGCCGGCGCGCTCGAGGCGCTGCGCCAGCCACTCGGCGGCGACGCGCTCGCCCTCGGTGCCGGCGAGCCGGTCGAGCGGCGCCAGCGTTTCGACCACCTCGCGCAGGGTCTCGATCGAGGCGCGGGCCTCGACGTCGGCGATCAGCTCGGAGTTGGTCGGCATCGAGCGCCGCAGCCTACCCGCGCCGCGGCCGCTCGGCTGCTCAGCGCTACTGGCCCTGGGACGTGGCGCCGCCCTGCACGTCGAGCAGGTCGACGACGAAGACGAGCGTCTCGTTGGGCTCGATCTGCGGCGGTGAGCCCTGCGCGCCGTAGCCCAGGTCGGGGGGCACGATCAGCTCGCGCCGGCCGCCGACCTTCATCCCGGCGATGCCCTGGTCCCAGCCCGGGATCACCTGGCCGGAGCCGAGCTGGAACGTGAACGGCTGGCCGTTGTCCCAGGAGGCGTCGAACTGCTTGCCGTCGCTGTAGTTGACGCCGACGTACTGCATCGTCAGCGTGGCCCCGGGGGTCGCCTCTGGGCCGTCGCCCTCGACGATGTCGTTGATCTGCAGCGCGTCGGGTGGCGGGCCGTCGGGGACCTCGACCGTCGGCTTGGTGGAGGTATCGACGTCGCTGCTCGAGGACGAGTCGTCGCCGCCGGTCGCGAGGAAGATCACGACCGCGACGATCGCGCCGATCGCCAGGACGCTGAGGAAGATCAGCTGGTCGCGTTTCAGAGCGGGATGTTTCCGTGCTTTCGCTTCGGCTGCTCGACCCGCTTGGTCTGCAGCGTGCGAAGGGCCCGGATCAGCTTGGGCCGCGTCTGGCGCGGCTCGATCACGTCGTCGATGTAGCCGCGCTCGGCCGCCGAGTAGGGGTTGGCGAAGTGGGCCTTGTAGTCGTCGATCAGCTTCTGACGGCGCTCATCTGGGGTGGGAGATTTCGCGATGTCGCGGCGGTAGATGATGTTGACGGCGCCCTCCGGCCCCATCACCGCGACCTCGGCCTGCGGCCACGCGAAGTTGAAGTCGGCGAGCATGTGCTTGGAGTTCATGACGTCGTAGGCGCCGCCGTAGGCCTTGCGGGTGACCACGGTCAGCTTCGGCACGGTGGCCTCGGTGAACGCGTACAGCAGCTTCGCCCCGTGGCGGATGATCCCGTTCCACTCCTGCGAGGTTCCGGGGAGGAAGCCCGGGACGTCCGTGAAGGTGATCAGCGGGATGTTGAAGGCGTCGCAGAAGCGCACGAACCGGGCCGCCTTCTCCGAGGCCTCGATGTCGAGCACCCCGGCGAGGTGCTTGGGCTGGTTGCCCACGATCCCGACCGGATAGCCGTCGAGACGGCTGAAGCCGATGATGATGTTCTGGGCGAAGTGCTCCTGGACCTCGAAGAAGTCGCCGTCGTCGACGACCAGCGAGACCACGTCGCGCATGTCGTACGGCTTCTGCGGGTCGGGCGGGACGACCGAGTCGAGCGCCTCGTCCGCGCGCTCGGGGTCGTCGAAGGGCTCGACCCGCGGCGGCAGCTCGAGGTTGTTCGACGGCAGGAAGCCGATCAGGTAGCGGATGTCCTCGATGCATTGCTCCTCGTCGTCGGCGGCGAAATGAGCGACGCCGGACTTCGAGTTGTGGGTCATCGCGCCGCCCAGCTCCTCGAACTCGACCTCCTCGCCGGTGACCGTCTTGATCACCTCGGGGCCGGTGATGAACATGTGCGAGGTCTCCTTGACCATGAAGATGAAGTCGGTCATCGCCGGCGAGTAGACGGCACCGCCCGCGCACGGGCCCATGATCGCCGAGATCTGCGGGATCACGCCGGAGCACTGGACGTTGCGGACGAAGACGTCGCCGTAGGCGCCGAGCGAGACGACGCCCTCCTGGATCCGGGCGCCGCCGGAATCGTTGAGGCCGATCACCGGTGCCCCGACCTTGGCGGCGAGGTCCATGACCTTGCACATCTTCTCCGCCATCACCTCGCCGAGCGAGCCGCCGAAGACCGTGAAGTCCTGGCTGAAGACGAACATCGGGCGGCCGTCGATCGTCCCGTAGCCGGTGACCACGGCGTCGCCCCAGGGCCGCTTCGAGTCCATGTCGAACTCGTGGGTGCGGTGGCGGACGAAGGTGTCGAGCTCCTCGAACGAGCCCGGGTCGAGCAGCTTCTGGATTCGCTCGCGGGCGGTCAGCTTGCCCTTCGCGTGCTGCTTTTCGACCGCCTCTTCGGAGGCGGAGTGGATCGCCTGCTCGCGCAGCTCACGCAGGTAGGAGAGCTTCTCCTCCTGGGTTTCGGGGTTCCGCTCGCGCATCGGGGCCGCGCAGTCTAGACGCGCGGCCCCGGTGCGAGGCGTATGCGCTTCAGCTCAGACGTGCAGGCAGCGGCCGTCGTCGCCGCGGCCCGCCGCCCCGACATCGGGGTCGGACCCTGAATCCGCCCCCGAGCGGAATCTCAGGCGTCGGCGGCGTGCGCGAGGATCGTCGTCAGGACCGCGACCACGCGGGGGTCGAGATCCACCCCCGCGCGCTCGGCGAGTGCCTCGACCGTCGCCCCGACCGGCTGGCCGCCGCGCGCCTCGGCGGCGGTCAGCGCCGTCTGGCAAGCGCACGCGGCGCGGATCAGCCGGGCCTCGACCGGGATCGCGTCGCCGATCATCTGCTCGGGGCCGCTGCCGTCATAGCGCTCGCGCGCGCGCAACAGCCAACCGCAGACGTGCTCGGGGATCCCGGCGCCGCGCACGAGCCGGTAGCCGGACTCGTAGTGCTCGTCCCAGGCGTCCTGCTCCGCGGAGCTGCGATCGGCGGCGGGCTTCGCCGCGAGCTCGGCGTCGACGTAGACGAGCCCGACCTCGTGCAGGACCGCGACCTCGCGGGCCACCTCGGACTGCGCGCGGTCGAAGCCGAGCCCCACGGCACCTGCGAAGGCGTAGGAGGCGGTCGCCTCGGCGTGGTCCCGGGCGCCCGGGAGGTGATCGTCGAGGGCGTCGATCAGCGGCCCACCGCGCAGGCGCAGGAGGCCCGCGAGGTCGAGCTCCGGGCGAGCTCTGGCGGGGCGCTCAGGCGGCGCCGAACGGGCGTCGCCCGGGAGATCCGAGCTCATCGAGCAGCCCCTCCAGTGCGGCGATCGCCTTGCCCGGATCGGCGAGCGAGTGCTGGGCGGTGATCCGCACCGCGGTGCCGAAGCCGCTCTCGGCAAGCTCGATCGCGATGCTGCCGTCCGCGCCGGGCTGCGCGGACCGCCAGGCGAGGACGCGCTCCGGGTCGCGATCGGTGACCTCGACCAGGACCGGACCGCCGCCGACGAGGTCGCTCATCCACGACTGCATCCGCGCGGGATCGTCCGCGAGCTCCCAGAGCTCGGGCGCCGACTTGACCAGGGTGCGCTTCGCCTTCGATTCCATGAGCGCGTGGTTCTGCCGCCACCCCCGCTCTCCTTCCGCCCGATCCCAACCTGCAACCACGATCTCGTCCCTCACCCGAGCGACGAGCGACGACCGACGACCGACGAGCCCTAAAAAAAGGCCCCACCCTTGTACTCACCAAACACATCCCGCATCGCATTGCAGACCTCCCCGATCGACGCGTTCGCGGCAAGCGCCTGGCGGATCGGCAGCAGCAGGTTGCCCTCGCCCCGGGCGACCTCGCGCAGCGATTCGAGCTTGGCCTCGACGGCCGCCTGATCGCGGTTGGCCTTGAACTTCGCCAGCCGCTCCTTCTGGCGCGCCTCCGCCTCCGGATCGACCTTGAGGATGTCGACGTCGTCCACCGTGTCGGTGACGTACTTGTTGACGCCCACGACGATGTCCTGGCCGGTCTTGTAACGCTCGTGGTAGGACAGCGCCGACTCCTCGATCTCGCGCTGGATGAAGTCGAGCGCCTCGACCGAGCCGCCGAGCTCGCCGACCTTCTCGATCAGCTCCCACGCGCGGGTCTCGATCTCGTCGGTCAGCGACTCGACGAAGTAGGAGCCGGCGAACGGGTCGACCGTGTCAGCGGCCCCGGACTCGTGGGCGAGCACCTGCTGGGTGCGCAGCGCGATCCGCGCCGAGCGCTCGGTCGGCAGCGCCAGCGCCTCGTCGAAGCCGTTGGTGTGCAGCGACTGGGTCCCGCCGCAGACCGCGGCGAACCCCTGCAGGGCGACGCGGATGATGTTGACCTCGGGCTGCTGGGCCTGCAGCGTCACCCCGCCGGTCTGGGTGTGGAACCGGATCATCTGCGAGCGCTCGGACTCCGACCCGAACCGTTCGCGGACGATCCTCGCCCACATCCGGCGCACGGCCCGGAACTTCGCGATCTCCTGGAAGACGTTGTTGTGGCCGTTGAAGAAGAACGCGAGCCGCGGAGCGAACTCGTCGATGTCGAGCCCGCGGTCGAGCGCCGCCTCGGTGTAGGCGATTGCGTTCGAGAGCGTGAAGGCGACTTCCTGGACCGCCGAGCAGCCCTTCTCACGGATGTGGTAGCCGGAGATCGAGATCGTGTTCCACTGCGGCACGTTCTCGTGGCAGTACTCGAAGATGTCGGTGGTCAGCCGCATCGTCGGCTCGGGCGGGTAGATGTAGTTGCCGCGGGCCACGTACTCCTTGAGCACGTCGTTTTGGACGGTCCCGCGCAGCTTCTCCGACGGCACGCCCTGCTCCTCACCGACCAGCTCGTAGAGCAGCAGCAGGACCGCCGCCGGCGCGTTGATCGTCATCGAGGTCGAGACCTGATCGAGTGGGATCTCGTCGAAGCAGATCCGCATGTCCTCGATCGTGTCGATCGGGACCCCGGTGCGCCCGACCTCGCCATCGCAGAGCGGGTCGTCGGAGTCGCGGCCGAGCTGGGTCGGCAGGTCGAACGCCATCGAGAGGCCCGTCGAACCGTGCTCGAGCAAGTAGCGGTAACGCCCGTTGGTGTCCTCGGGGCTCGAGAAGCCGGCGTACTGGCGCATCGTCCAGAGCCGGTCGCGGTACATGCCCTCGTGGATACCGCGGGTGAACGGGTAGCTGCCGGGCTCGCCGAGCCGCTCCTCGAGGCTCGGGGCGACGTCGGACTCGTCGTACAGCGGCTCGATCTCGATTCCCGAGTCGGTGATCACCCGCGGGTCGTCGGGCCCGACAACGGGGGCCACGTAGCGGTGCAGGTCGTCCTCGGCGGCGCGCGCCTGCTCGGGATCGATGGACTTCTCGTCAGCGGTTGTCGGCTCGGCCATGGGGCGCAGTCTACGGTCGCGCCGCGGGGGGATCACCGCTCCTAAGCTCCTGTCCGTGCGTGTAGCCATTGCCAGCTTCGCGGCGATGCCGCCGCAGTTCACCGACGACCTGATGCTCGCCGAGGCCCTCGGCGAGCGCGGGGTCGAGGTGGAGCGAATCCCGTGGGATGACGCCGACGCAGGGTGGGGCGCCTATGACGCGGTCGTGATCCGCTCGACGTGGGACTACGCCTCACGCCGCGATGAGTTCGTGCGGTGGGCCGAGTCGGTCGGTCAGGCGCTTCACAACAGCGCCGAGCTGGTCCGCTGGAACTCCGACAAGCGCTATATCGGCGACCTCGGTGAAGCCGGGATCCCTGTTGTCCAGACCAGGTTCGTCGGCCCCGGCGACCCGGTCGGACGGCTCGGCGGCGAGGTCGTCGTGAAGCCGACCGTCTCGGCGGGCGGGCGCGACTCTGGCCGCTTCGGCCCCGCTGCGCACGGGCTCGCGCGCGACTTGATCGACCGGATCCACGCCAGCGATCGCACCGCGATGGTGCAGCCGTTTCACCCGAGCGTCGACAGCGCCGGCGAGACCGCCGTGCTCTGCATCGACGGCGAGCCGGCGCACGTGCTGCGGAAAGGCGCGGTGTTGCGCCCGGACGAGGTCGCGCCGATCCGCGATGACGCCCTCGGCGCCGCGGAGGTCATGTACGACCCCGAGCTGGTCGTGCCCGGCGCGGCGACCGAGGACGAGCTCGAGCTCGCCCGCGAGATCGTCGCCGAGGTCGAGCGCCGCTTCGACTACCTCCCGCTCTACGCGCGCGTCGACATGATCCGCGACGCCGACGGGGCGCCACTGCTGCTCGAGCTCGAGGCGATCGAGCCGAACTTCTACCTCAGCCAGGTGCCGTCGACGGCGCCGGTGATCGCCGACGCGATCGTCGCTCGGGCCGGCGGCTGAAACGCCCCCGGCTACTCGCGTCGGTGCGCCGCGATCGCTGCTTCGACCGCGCCCTCCATCTGCGCCGCGGGGGCGGGGTAGGTGTAGGCGTCGACGGCGCCGGGTGCCGGGGCGGTTAGCTCACCGGCGACGACCCTGGCGAGCGCGGCCGCGATCGCCGCCGGGTCGTCGGCCGCGGCGACCTCGGCCCCGAGCTCGCCGGCGACCCTGCCCGCCTCCGTGCCGGCGGCGAGCGCCAGGATCGGGGTGCCGCTCGCGAGGTACTCGAACAGCTTGATGTTGAGCAGCTGGGAGCGCTGCGGCTGGGCGACCAGAAGGAGCGCATCGGCCTCGCCCTGCAGTGCCAGCGCCCGCTCCCGCTCGAGGCTGCCCACGTGGACGATCCGCGCCGGTGCGACGTCGGCGGCGACCACTTCCGCCTCGGCGTCCGTGAGCGGCCCGGCGATCACGAGCTCGAGCTTCGCGGCCGCCTCGGGGTCGGCGGCCGCCAGCCGGCCGACGGCCTCGACCAGCGGCCGCGGGTCGCGCCCGTAGCTGCCGAAGCGCCCGGTGTAGACGATCGAGGCGCGCTCGGGGTCGAGCAGACCGGTCGGAGCGGCGGCCGCAGGCACCACCTCGGGGTCCCAGCCGTTGGGAACGAGCAGCGGCGCGGCGATCCCGCGATCGCGCAGGTCGGCGGCGGCCGGCTCGGAGACGCAGACGACGGCGTCGGCGGCGCCGAGCCAGCGGCGCTCGAGGCGCCGGTCGAGCGCCCGCTGCGCTGCGGTCGGGAACTCCGGCCGCAGCGACTCGAACGTCCACGCGTCGCGGATGTCTGCGACCCAGGGGACGCCGCGGCGGTGGAGCGCCATCCCGACGGCATGGGCGGACTCAGGCGGCGAGCTTGTGATCACGCAGTCGAAGCGGCGCTCGCGCTGCAACCGCAGCGCGCGCGAGCGCGCGAACGGCGCCCAGGCGGCCACCAGCGCCTCGGGGACGAAGACCTTGCTGAGCGGATGCGGACGGCCGCTGTACGTGGGCGAGTCGAACATCGCGCCGACCGTGCCCTTGCCCGCGAGCCTGGCGCGCCAGCGCTGCGCGTCGGCGGTTCGCTCGACGTCGGCGAGCGCGTCATCGTCGAGCGCGCCGTAGGCGGACGTGGTGAGGACCGTGACCTCGTGGCCGCGGCGGCGCAGCCACTTGGCCATCGCCGCGCCGCGCAGGACGCCGGTGTCGCGGCAGGGCGGGTAGAAGTAGGCGACCAGCAGCAGTCGCCGTCGCGGCGCGTCGCTCACGACCGCCCCTTCGCCCCGCGGGCCTCGATTGCCTCCGCGTAGGCGCGGTCCATGCGGTCGAGCAGGCTCGGCCAGCTCCACTCGGCGAGCGCCTTCGCCCGCCCGCGCTCGCCCATCTCGCGGCGCCGCTCGGGATTCCCGGCCAGTTCCCCGAGGGCCGCGGCGACTCCCGCCACGTCGCCGCGGCCGACGAGCAGCCCGGTCGCGCCGTCGTCGACGACCGCGCGGACGCCGGGGTAGTCGGTCGCGATCGCTGCGAGCCCGCACGCCATCGCCTCGATCAGAACGATCCCGAACGACTCCGGGGGCTCGGTCGTGAGCAGGAAGAGGTCGGAGGCCCGCAGGACGTCCGGCAGCGTGGAGTGGGGCACGGCGCCGAGGAAGTGGACTCGGTCCGCTACCGCGGCGGTCCTGGCGCGCTCGCGAAAGCCGTGGAGCAGTTCGCCACCGCCGGCGACGACCAGATGAACGTCGGGATCGCCGAGCGCGGCGAGCGCGTCGATCGCGACGTCCAGGCGCTTGAAATGATGGGCGAGATCGAGGGTCGCGACGAAGGCGGCGACCGTCGCCGTCGCCGGGATCCCGAACCGCTCGCGGGTGCCGCTCCGGTCCTCGCCGGGGCTGAACAGCTCCGAGTCGACTCCGTTGGGCATCTCGACCAGCTTCGTTGGGTCGCGCTGACCGGCCCGGCGCAGGTAGGAGACCGAGTCGGCGTGATCGGGCGAGAGCACACAGACGCGGTCGGCCGCGGCGATCAGGGCCGGCGCGACGGTGTGCTCATAGGCCTCGAACAGCGCCCCGCGCGGGCCCTTGCCCACGAGCCGGTTCTTGTAGTGGACGAGCAGCGCCTGCGAGCGCGCGCGTCGCCGCAGGCGGGCGAGCAGGGTGAGCTCGGATCCGAAGATGAACGGATAGTGGAGGTGCACGAGGTCGAAGCCATCGATGCGCGCGATGCTCGGGATCAGCGGCGCGTTGCCGATTGCGAATACCGGCTCGAGCCGGTGCACGACCACGTTCCCCGGATCCGGCACCACGCCGTCGGCGGGCGCGGTGAAGACCTCGACGTGGTCGCCGCGGCTCGCCTGCTCGCGGGCGAAGCGGAACGCCGTGTTGCCGGCCCCGCCCGGGTAGGGCGGGAAGGTCGCGGTCAGATGGGCGATCTTCACCGGGCGCTCCGCGGCGCCGCCGGGGTCAGTCGCCGGTGCCGACGAGGCGCTCGACGCCGGTCTGCTCGATCGTCATCCGCAGCCCGTCGCGGAGCTCGACCTGGGGCTGCCAGCCGAGCAGATCCATGGCTCGCTGGATCTCGGGCTGGCGCACCTGCGGGTCATCCGTCGGCAGCGCCTCGAAGACGATCTCCGAGCGCGAATCGGTCACGTCGATGACCACCTGGGCGAGCTCGAGCAGGGTGAACTCGTGCGGGTTGCCGATGTTGACCGGCTCGTGGACGTTGGACTGGGCCATGGCGACGTAGCCGCGGATCTGGTCGTCGACGTAGCAGAAGCTGCGGGTCTGGCTGCCGTCGCCGAACACGGTGAGCGGCTTGTCCTGAAGCGCCTGGCGCAGGAAGGTCGGGATCGCGCGGCCGTCGTGGGGGCGCATCCGCGAGCCGTAGGTGTTGAAGGTGCGGACGATCCCGGTGTCGACGCCCTGCTGGCGGTGGTAGGCCATGGTCAGCGCCTCGGCGTAGCGCTTCGCCTCGTCGTAGACACCGCGCGGGCCGATCGGGTTGACGTGGCCCCAGTAGGACTCCGGCTGCGGGTGGACCTGCGGGTCGCCGTAGACCTCGGAGGTCGAGGCGAGCACGAAGCGGGCCCGGTGCTTCTTCGCCAGGCCCAACATGTGGTGCGTGCCGTAGGAGCCGACCTTGAGCGTGTGCAGCGGCAGCCGCAGGTAGTCGATCGGGCTCGCCGGCGAGGCCAGGTGGTAGACGAAGTCGACCTTCTCGTCGAGGAAGAACGGCTCGGTCAGGTCGTGCTGGATGAAAATGAAGTTGTCGTCGCGGATGTGGGCAATGTTCTGCAGGGAGCCGGTGTCGAGGTTGTCGACGCAGATCACTCGATGGCCCTCGGCCAGCAGGTGATCGCCCATGTGAGAGCCGAGAAAGCCCGCTCCGCCGCTGATCAAGCAGGTGCTCATCGCCGCGCGAGGATAGCGGCGCAGGGGGCATCATGGGTCGGGTCGGGCTTCGTCTTGGTGTGGGCCGTGCAGCCACCGAACACGACCGCGCGGGCGCCGCGGTCGAACTGCTCGAACGCCACGGGGCGCTGTTGCGCGGGATCGCACGCCGGTATTCCGCCTGCCAGGAGGACGCCGACGACGCGGTCCAGCGTGCCGCGGTGATCCTGCTGACCAAGGGCCCGGCGGTCGACCCGGGACGGCTGATCGGCTGGATGATCGTCGTCACCAAGCACGAGGCGCTCGCGGTGCGCCGCGGCCGCGAGCGGCTGCTCGACAGCATGACGCTCGAGCCGTACGGCGATCCCCTCGACGGGGTCGCGAGCGAACGGCCCGGGCCGGCGGAGCGGTTCGAGCGGGTCGAGGCGCTGGCCGAGGCGCGCGCTGCGCTCGCCGAGCTGAAGGCGAACGAGCGGCTCGCGATCGTGCTCCAGGCGGAGGGTTACTCTTATGCCGAGATCTGCCGGATCTGCGGCTGGAGCTACACCAAGGTCAACCGCTGCCTCGCCGAGGGTAGGGCGAGGTTGCGTGGGTACAGATGAATCGTGCAAGTGATTCAGACAGCACAAATGTTCGCGGTCGTAGGGCCAGCGCTAGCCTGGTAGCGAGGTGATGCTTTTCAGCGATTTTCGCAGGGTGTTTCAGGATCTGGGGATGCGGCTCGGGGACGCCGTAGGGCTCGGCCGCGGAACCGAGTATCTGCAGACGCCATGGATACGACGCCGCCACGTCCGGCGAAGGGCGCTCGCGGTGGTGACGATCGTGGTGATCGGCGCGATTGGGGCAGCCGGGTACGCGATCGGGACCTCGCAAGGAGTCGAGAGCGGTGCAGCCGTGGAGGTGGGAAGGACGGCTGGCGAACTGCGTGGGGCCGCCGTCGGTGCCCGTGAGGGGTACGCGAGCGCGTTCGAGCCCGCCCGTGAGCGCGCCTACGAGGCGGCATACCGCGAGTCCTACAGGACGGCCTACCGGCAGGCGTTCGAGGAGGCCGGCCTCGCGGGCCGAACCACGTGCGGGTGAGCGGACCATGAACTCGCACGCGCCCAGGACAGCGGCCAACTTCGTGCGCCGGTACCGGACGTGGCGACCGGACCGCCGGCTGGGCGTCGCCTTGCTCGCGTGTTTCGTCGCTGCCGAGATGGGCGTATCGGGCTACGTAATCGGAACCTCGAGTGGCGACGTCGAGGCGCCGACGGCCGGCGCGATCAAGCGCCAGGCATTCCAGAACTCGTTCGAGCAGGCGCGCGCCGACGCGGCTGCAGATGCGAGGCGGCTCGGGAGGCGAGCGGGGCAACGCGCGGGCCAGCAAGCCGGAGAGCGGGCCGGCGCTCAACTCGGCGCGCGCCAGGGTTCGGCGGCCGTCGAGCGAAAGCAGGCGGCGATCGCCGAACAGCTGGCGATCGAGGCCGCGCAGGCGGAGGCCGCGCGGCGAGAGGCCCGGCGGGCCAGGGCTGCGCCCGCCGCGCCCACGCCGCCACCCGCCGCCACCCCTGCGCCCGCGCCCGCGGCTCCCGCGCCCGCAGCCCCTGCGCCCGCGCCCTCTGCGCCCGCGCCCTCCGCGCCGTGCTTCGATTCGGCCGGACACCCCTGCTGAGCGGCGGCGCGGCTACCTCGAGCGCGGCTCCTCGTTTTCGTCCGTGAGGATGAAATGGACCCCCTGCGCCTTGACCCGGAAGCGGTACGAAAGATCGATCTCCTGCCGGACGCGCCCTCGCCCCTTGAGCTGGTAGCCGGGGAAGCCGGCGGAGAACTCGCACGCAAACTCGGTGCGGTTGCGGCGATGACAGTCTGGCTCCACCTCTTTGATGACCCGATGCGCGAAGCCATGGCGCTTGAGCGCGGTGACGACGGTGCGTCGCGCTGGCAATGCGCGTAGCCGCTTCGCAATCACCCGACGGTTCGCGCTCGCCTGAATATCGGCCTGGTCGTCCGAGGAGCCCCCGAGGTACGCGCAGAAGCTGCGGTCGCCCAGGCTCCGGGGCGTGTAGGCCTCCGTGGCACGGAAGTCCCCTTCGTCGGTGACCTCGGACACGAGCGAAATGGCGTCTGCCGGTGGAGCTGACGCCGAGGAAGGACACTCCTCGCCCCTCGGGTTCACGAACACTGTGAGCTGGTCGCCGGCGTTGGCGGCCCCCTCGACCCGAACCGTGGCACGCGTGCCGACTTCGAGCGTTCGCGGAATGCTCAGCGCAAGCCATCGCCGAACGCGCGGTTCGAGCGGACCCTGGCCGACCGTCGCCGGTTCAACCCTGATCGCGCGCGCTTCGCCCAGGGACGGCTGTTGCGACATAGCCAAGATCGACACGCCCAGCACGAGAAGCGCCGCGCAGCCGCGACGCACAAGCCGATGCTCACCTCCCATGGCACGCCACATAAGCTCTGAGTTTACGGTCACGGGAACGCCCTGGCCTGCGGGCGGTCCTGTATCACCGGCGGCTCGGGCGGGTCGGCGAGGCTTTTGACGCCCGGCGCGAACGGGCTCCAGTGCGGCTCGGCCATGTGGTTGCGAAGCGCCGCTCGGGCGCCGGGATAGAACTGGAGGTTGTAGTTGTTGTCGGGGTCGACCCCGCGGTAGTAGAGCATCGCCTTGACCCGGTCGTGCGCCTCTGCCCAGCGCAGCAGGCCGCCCGTGAAGCTGCCGCTGACGTCGTTGTCCCAAGGGCCGTACTCGCCGATCACGAACGGCCACTTGTCGTAGCGGTTGAAGAAGGCGACGCCATCGTCGAAGGCGCCCGCGAACTTCGAGTAGATGTCGATCCCGACCCAGTCGACGTACTTGCCGCCGGGCCAGTAGTCGGCCGGCTGGTTGCCGCGGACGTTCGGCGAGCCGAAGCTCTGCGGCACCCACATCATCGCGACCCGCGGCTCGGGCATGTGCTCGGGGATCGGCAGCGGGATCCCGTCCGCGCCGCCCTCGTAGACGGGGTCGTCCTGGGACTTCGCGCGGATGATCCGCGGCAGCCCCATCCGCATCAGCTTGCGGTTGATCTTGTCGCGCGAGCCGCCGCGAAGGATCAGCGTGAATCGCCGCCACGCGAGCCGGTACCAGCGGGCGGAGTGGCCGTGGCGGCGCGCCGAGCCGTCCGCGTTGAACGCCGAGTACGCGTTCCAGTGCCCGTTCATCTCAGCCATGAGCCGGATGTAGACGGTCTGGCCGGTCTCGGCGATGTCGGCGGCCATATGCGTCATGTAGCGGTCGTCCTTGCCCTTCGCGATCTGGCGCGGAGTGATCATCTCGACCCCGTCGCCGGTTGCGGTCGAGAGGCTCAGGACCCCGCGGGTGTTGGTCTTGCCCCAGCGGTACAACGCGCCGGTGGTCAGCGGCACCCGCCAATGGAAGAAGTCCTGAAGCAGCGCGGGGTGGGCGCCGACCTGGTCGCTGAAGGTCTCGAAGTCGGCGATCGAGCCGGTATCCGAAACGCCGTGGTACGCGCGGCCGTCGGGCGGCATGTAGGGGTTCGCGCCCGCGGCCGCCGGCGCGATCAGCGCGGCGGCGACGGCGAACAGACCCGCCAAAGTCGCCCTTGCTCTCATACCCGTTGAACAAGCTAGAGGCGGCGCCGATGCGGTCGCGGGTGGCGCCGGGGCGCAATGAACCGCCCGGGCGACGCCGGTTAGCCGAGCAGCTTCGCCTTCTGGGCCGCGAACTCGTCATCGGTAAGGATGCCCTGCGCGTGCAGGTCGGCGAGCTGCTTGAGCTGCTCGACCACGTCCTGGCCCTGGGCTGCGGGCGGCGCCGGGGCTGCGGGGGCGTTCATGCCGACGAACGTCTCGGCGACCTCGCCGAACAGTTGGCGCATCGTCGCGCGACCGTTGTCGTCGACGATCGTCGCGTAGGCCCAAGTCTTCATCGGGTCGGTGGTGTCGTACCAGACCGGATAGCGGTCGCCCTGGCGCGGGATCTCGACCCGCGACACCGTGGTCGTCTTCTCCGCATCGAATGGGGGTGAGCCGTCGAGGGGCTCGATCCGGAAGATCATCTTCACCCGCGGGTTGTCGTTCACGGTCATCCCGGTGTCCTGTACCGAGACCACGGTTCCGGCCCCCTTCGCGCCGGTCTCGAACAGCTCCGCAACCTGCTTCTTCTTGCTCTTGAAAAGCGCCATGGGCGCCACCCTAACTCAGCGCAGGATCTTGCAACCGCGAGCCGCTGCGCGCGCTTGATCAGGCCCTGGCGGCGCCCGGTGAGTCGAGAGTCGTCTCAGACACGCGATGCGGGCCTCAGGCGACACTCGGCTGGTGCCGTCCTGCGCGCCGGCCCAACGGGCGCTTGCATTTCAGCGGAGGGGGTGGGATTCGAACCCACGGACCGAGCGAACCCGGTCAACAGCTTTCAAGGCTGCCGCATTCAACCGCTCTGCCACCCCTCCGGGGACCGGTTGAGTTTGACGAATTACGCTTGCGCCGATGACTGCGCGGTGGAGCAACTGGGCGGGCGATCAGCATTGCGAGCCTGCGGAGATCGTCGCGCCGGCGACCCGCGAGCAGCTCGCCGAGGTCGTGGGGGGCGCCGCCGCGCGAGGGTTGCACGTGCGCGCCTCGGGCGCCGGGCACTCGTTCACCCCGATCGCGCTCACCGACGGGGTGATGATCCGCTGCGACCGGCTCGACCGGGTGCTGGCGGTCGATCGAGCCGCCGGCCTGGTCAAGGTCGAGGCCGGGATCGTCCTGCGCGACCTCAACCAGCGCCTCGACGAGCTCGGCCTCGCGTTCGCGAACCTCGGCGACATCGATCGCCAGACGCTCGCCGGGGCGATCTCGACCGGAACCCACGGGACCGGGGCGCGCCTGCGCAGCATCTCGGCCCAGATCGAGGCGGTCGAGCTCGTGCTCGCCGACGGCAGCTCCGTCGAGATCGGCGCCGACGATCCCGCGGCCCTGGCCGCGGCGCGGATCGGCCTCGGGGCGCTCGGGATCGTCTACGCGGCGACGATCCGGGTCGTCCCCGCGTACACGCTGGCGCGCGTCGACAGCCCGCGGCCGCTCGACGAGACGCTCGCGCGCCTCGACGAGCTCAACGCCGACAGCGACCACTTCGAGTTCTACGTCTTCCCGCACACCGCGACGGCGCTCTGCCGCGAGACGCGCCGCACCGACGGGCCGCCCCAGCCACGCTCGCGAGCCATCGTCTACGCCCAGGAGGTCGCGCTCGAGAACTGGGTCGGGCAGGTGTTTGCGCTCGGGGCACGGCGCTTCCCGAAGCAGATCCCGCGCCTGTCCCGGGTCGCCGCCGCGGGCACCGGCCGCGCGACCAAGGTCGACCGCAGCTTCCGCGTCTTCGCGTCGGAGCGGCGGATCAAGTTCACGGAGATGGAGTACGGGATCCCGCGCGAGCACGCCGCCGAGGCGGTGCGCCGGGTGCTCCACATCGCGGCCCGTCCCGAGCACCGGGTCGCGTTCCCGATCGAGGTCCGCTTCGCCGCCGGGGACGACCTCGCCCTCTCCGCAGCGCACGCGCGCGACGTCTGTTACGTCGCCGTCCACCAGGACCGCAAGCTCGATTGGGAACCGTACTTTCGCGGCGTCGAGGAGATCATGGACTCATACGGGGGCCGCCCCCACTGGGGCAAGCGCCACTTTCAGACGGCGGCGACGCTGGCGCCGCGGTATCCGAAGTGGGACGGCTTTCAGCGGGTGCGAGCGCGACTGGATCCGGAGAGCGTCTTCAGCAACGCATACGTCGATCGCGTGCTCGGACCACCAGCAACGAGCAGCTAAGCACTACATATATACGAGCAGCTAAGCGCCACTACATATATACGTACCCGAACTGACGCGCCGTGGCCGTGCGCTCGTCGCGGCTCACCTCAGAGGAACGTCTTGCCCTCGCCGCGGTAGGTCGGAACCTGGTCGACGATCCGCTCGCCCTCGACCAGATAGAGCGAGTCGAAGCGCTCGCAGAGCTCGCCCGCCTTCGCGTGGCGCAGATAGACGCGGTCGCCGACCCGCAGCTTGTAGGCCGCGGCGCCCGACACCGGGGTCTGCACCTCGCCGGCGCCCTCCTCGCGGTCGAAGCGCAGGCCGCCGGGCAGGTACGGGTCGGGGAGCTTGTCGCGGCCCGGGCTGCCGGAGGCGATGTAGCCGCCGCCGAGCAGGGTGGCGACCCCGCCGACCGGACGGCGGACCACCGAGAGCGCGAACATCGCGGCCGGCTCGAGCGCGAGCGAGCGGTAGCTGTCGAACAGCGCGGGGGCGTAGAAGCCCGAGCCCGCCGTCAGCTCGGTGACGATCCCCGCCGCCGCGGTCCGCGCCAGGCTGCCCGTGCCGCCCCCGTTGACGAACCCGAGCTCGTGGCCGTGCTCGGCGAGCGACTCGCGCACCGCGGCGACGATCCGCGGCAGCCGGGAGCGGATCTCGGCCTCCGAGCGCGACTGCATCAGGCGGATCTCGGCGCTGCGCACCGGCCTGCCGGCGATCCGGTCGCCGACCCCGGCGATCTGGCCCTCGTAGGCCATCAGCCCGGCCAGCTCGGTGCCCGGGCGCTCCGCGATCTCCGCCGTCATCCGCGCGGCGCGACCCGGGTCGTGGATCGGCGAGCGCTTCGGGCCGACCCTGGCCACCCGGCCGCCGAGCGGCCACCAGGAGACGTCGATGTCGAGGCAGACGCGGACCTTCGCCGGGCCGCCGCCGATCGCCCCCTCGATCAGGTCGAGGTGGGGGCGGTCATCGACCATCAGGACCGGAGCGCGGTCGGGATCGGTCGCCGTCATCCGGGCGACCTGCGCGATCGCTGCGCGATCGACCGTCGGGTAGGCGACGACGATGTCGGTGAAGCCCTGTTCGGCGAGGTACAGCGCCTCGGGGGCCGTGAAGGCGAGCACCCCGCGAAAGCCGTCACCGAGCGCCAGGATCCGGTGCAGCAGCGCGGTCGAGCGCACCGACTTCGAGGCCACCCGGATCGGCAGTCCGCCGGCTTGCGCGAGCATCGCATCCGCATTGCGGCGCATCGCCTCGAGGTCGACGAACGCGAACGGTGGCGCGACGCCGCCGAAGATCGAGTCGTAGCGGGCCTTGAGGGCCTCGCGGTCGGTGTCGGATCCAGGGTTCACGGCGCGGGCGAGCGTATCTAGACTGGGCCACGATCCCGTTCCCCAGGAGAGGTGGCCGAGTGGCTGAAGGCACTCGCCTGCTAAGCGAGTAGGGGGCGCAAGCTCTCTCGCGGGTTCGAATCCCGCCCTCTCCGCTGAATGGTCGCATGCTTGGGTGACCACGCATGCCTCGCCCTGCCGTTCAGAGCACCGGCCCGCCGTGCGGCCCCGTCGTGCTCAACGACTGACGGCGCGGGCGCGGGCTAGGCTGGCGGCTGATGACCGAGCCGCCAGCTCACGGCCCGCCGTTCGCCGGCTATCAGTCGGAGATCTTTCTGCTCGGGATGGGCGGCACGACCCCTTCGCATCCGGTCTCGATCGTCGAGCTGGAGCGCCTGGTGGAGGAGCGGATCGAGGACCCGCGCGCGAGCGCCTACATCTTCGGGGGCGCCGGCGCCGAGCAGACGATGCGCTCCAACCTCGAGGCGTTTCGCCGCTGGCGGATCGTGCCGCGGATGCTGCGCGACGTCTCCGACCGCGACCTCTCCGTGAAGGTGCTGAATACGCGGATGCCAGCGCCGGTGTTGTTGGCGCCGATCGGGGCCCAGTCGATCGTCGACCCGGAGGGTGAGCTGGCCACCGCCCGCGCCGCCGCCGCGGTCGGGCTGCCGATGGTGCTGAGCACGGTCGCGTCGAATTCGCTCGAGGCGGTCGCGGCCGAGGCGAGCGGGCCGAAGTGGTTCCAGCTCTATTGGCCGCGCAGCCGTGAGCTCGCCGCGAGCCTGATCGCGAGGGCGGAGGCGGCCGGTTACGAGGCGATCGTCCTCACGGTCGACACCTTCCTTCCCGGCTGGAAGACTCGCGACCTGCAGACGGCGTGGCAGCCGTTCCTCGAGGGGGTCGGGATCGCCAATTACACCTCTGACCCCGTCTTTCAGTCACTGCTCGACAAGCCGGTCGACGAGGACCCGCAGGCGGCGATC
The DNA here is from genome assembly GCA_963828755.1 of uncultured Solirubrobacterales bacterium. Taxonomy (GTDB): domain Bacteria; phylum Actinomycetota; class Thermoleophilia; order Solirubrobacterales; family 70-9; genus WHSW01. The sequence goes on from CAWHFY010000009.1 coordinate 97,534, forward strand.
GGCCAGTTCGTGGTCCAGTTCACCAACCCGGAGCTGAACTGGGACGACCTCGAGTTCCTGCGCGCCGAGACCGAGCTGCCGATCCTGATCAAGGGCATCCTCCACCCCGAGGACGCGGTCGCTGCCCGCGAGCGCGAGGTCGACGGGGTGATCGTCTCCAACCACGGCGGCCGTCAGATCGACGGCGAGATCGCCGCCCTCGACGCGCTACCTGCGGTCGCCGACGCGGTGGGCGACGAGCTCGCGGTGCTGCTCGACAGCGGGGTGCGATCCGGTGCGGACGCGGCCAAGGCGCTGGCGCTGGGCGCCGACGCCATCCTGCTCGGCCGTCCGTACCTGTGGGGGCTGGCCCTCGACGGCGAGGCCGGGGCCCTCGCCGTGCTGCGCTCGATGCTCGCCGAGCTCGACCTGACGATCGGGCTCAGCGGCCACCGCACCCCCGGTGAGCTCGGCCCCGAGCTGCTCGCTCGCGAGGGCGACGGCCCCCCGTAGCCCGATCGCGCGCGGCGCTACCTTGGGTGGGTGCGTCCTCGGGGGATCGCCTTCGGCCCAGCGGCGCTGCTCGTCGCAGCAGCGCTGGCAGGCGGCTGCGGCTCGAGCGAGCCCGGGGGCGGCGCTGCGGCGACGACCGTGACGATTCCGGTCGAGGCCACGGCGCCCGTGGACTCGACGGCTCAGGAGGTCGAGCCGGCGACTGATCCCGCCGCCGTCGAGGCAGCGCCGGCGGCCGAGCCGCCCGCCCCGCAAAGGAGCCGGGCGCTCGACCCGCCGGCGAACACGTTCGCCGCGATCTGGGTCCGCTCCGGCCACGAGGTCGAGATGCGCACCCAGCCCGGCGGCGGCGAGGTGGTTGCGCGGGTTGGCCGCCGGACCGGGTTCGGATCGCCGAGCGTGTTCAGCGTCGTCGAGCACCGCGGCCGGTGGGCCGGGGTGACCACGGAGCGGCTGGCGAACGGAACCCTCGGCTGGATCCGGGTGGACCCGAAGCGCGTCGACGCCGGTTGGACCAGCGAGCAGATCGTCGTCGACCTCTCCGAGCGCCGAGGCGAGCTGATTCGCGACGGCGAGGCGAAGCTGAGCTTCCCGGTCACGGTTGGCGCCCCGGGCTCGCCGACGCCGACCGGTCGGTTCGCGGTCACCGACACGTTCACCGGCCTGCGCTCCTCCGCGTACGGCTGCTGTGCGCTGGCCCTCTCGGCGACCCAGCCGAGCCTCCCGTCGGGCTGGCTGGGCGGCGACCGGATCGCGATCCATGGCACCTCGGGCCCGCTCGGGGAGGCACTCTCGCACGGGTGTGTGCGGGCCGCCGACGCCGATGTCCGTCGGCTGATCCGCGAGGTGCCGCTCGGCGCCCCGGTCGTGATCAGGGACTGAGCGCGGCCTCCTGCTCGTCGAGCGCCGCCTCGAGGTCGGTGGCGAGCTCGTCGAGGTCGTCGAACACGTCGCGGTCGCCGGCGAGGCCGAAGAAGACGCGCCCGTCGTAGCTCAGCACCCCGATCGAGAGCGCGTGGTTTTGCGGCGACAGCGGCACGAACGGGTAGATCGCCTCGAGCCGGTTGCCGAGAAGGTAGAAGGGCGCCTGCGGCCCGGGGACGTTGGAGACGACCAGGTTGAAGGCGAGCGGGCGCGAGATCGCGCCGGCGAGGACGCGGTTGATCGTCGGCGGGGTCCACCCGGTCGCCTCGATGATCAGCGACGCAGCGGTCGCCTGCTCTGAGGACTTCAGCCGGGTCGTCTCGGCGTGGATGCGGGCCAGCCTCGCCGCCGGATCGGGCTCGCCGATCGGCAGGCGGACGAGCAGGGTCGCGATCCGGTTGCCGAGCTCGAGGTCCTCGCCGGGGCGGCGGATGCTCATCGGGACCAGGCCCACCAGCTGCTCGGGGGTCTCGTCGGCGCGCCGCTCGAACAGCCGCCGCAGGCCGCCGGCCGCGATCGAGAGGATCACGTCGTTCACGGTCGCGCCCGAATCGCCGCGCATCGCCTTGAGCTGGGCGAGCTCGGCGTCGACGAATGCGACCCGGCGGTCGCGGCCAATCTCCTGGTTGAGGAAGGTGCGGGGCGCGGTGGGCCCGCTGGCGGCGAGCTGCGCGAAGCCCTCGGCGGTGCGCATCACCCGGCCGGCGGTCGAGCGTGGCATCGTCAGCGCCCCGCGGGCCGCCTTGCGCGCCGCACGCAGCGGCGCCCGGATGCGGTCGGAGGCGTCACGGACGAACAGCAGCTCCGCGCTCGGCTCGTCGGGCTCCCAGCGCTCCTCGGTCACCTCCATCTCGGTTCCCTCGGGGCTCGCGTCGAGGATGATCGTGCCGACGTCGACGGCGGCGACCCCGTCGACGAGCGCGTGGTGGGTCTTCGAGATGAAGGCGTGGCGCTTGCCCTCGAGCCCCTCGACCAAATAGAGCTGCCACAGCGGCCGGGTCAGGTCGAGCGGCTCGGACATCACCCGCCCGACCAGCTCGCGCAGCTCCGCGGCGCCACCGGGCTTCGGCAGCGCGACCCGGCGCACGTGGCGCTCGATGTCGAAGCTCGCGTCGTCGGCCCAGACCGGGTTGTTGAGGGCGATCGCGCCCACCGAGGTGATCTTCTGGCGAAAGCGGGGGATCAGGCCCAGCCGCGACTCGACATGGTCGACGAGGCGCTCGAACTCCGGCGGCTTGCCCGCGACGACGATCGTCGCGCCGACGTGGACGTGGATCGGCCCTCGCTCAGCGAGCAGCGAGGACATGTCCGAGGCCGAGAGGCGGTCGTTCACTCGCCCGCGGCGGCCGGCCCGGCGGCCATGAACTCCTCCAGGCCCTGCCTGGCCTGAGCGCGGATCCTGCCTTGGATCATCGGCGTCCAGCCGAGCAGCACGCCGACCGGCCCGATCGCCTGGCGCGCCCAGGCGTAGAGGTCGAAGCGGTCGCGGTGTTCGCTGATCAGCCCGTCCTGGAACACGAAGCTGGCGTCGATGCGGTTGAGCACGTGGCGGCCGGTCGAGAACGTGTAGCTCGCGTCCCAGTGCGCCGAGCCCTGCTCGTCGTCGGCGTGGACCTTCGAGTGCTCGACCTCGAGGTCGGTCGCGCGCTCGCACAGCATTCGCCACATCGAGCCGACCTCGTCGCCGTGCAGATCCTGGAAGACCGGGTCGTGAAAGTGGGCGTCGGCGGTGTAGCAGGCGGCCATCGCGTCGCCGTCCGTGCGCGCGAACGCCTCGTAGAACCGATTGATCAGGGCCTCGTTGGCGGCCGCATCACCCGACACCGGGCGATCGTATCCGCGTTCGCCGGCCGGTGCCGGGATCAGGGCAGGTAGGCCATCGGGTCCGTGACCGTGCCGTTGATCCGGATCTCGAAGTGCAGGTGGGGGCCGAAGCAATAGCCGGTGCAGTCGGAGATCCCGATCACATCCCCCTGTTGGACCTGCTGGCCCTGGGTGACGCCGAAGCTCGCCTGGTGCGCGTAGCAGGAGGAGATCCCGCCGCCGTGGTCGATGCAGGTGTAGTTCCCGTAGCCGCCGCTGGTCGCCTCGGGCTGCGTGAACAGGACGACCCCGTTCGCGGCGGCGTGGATCGGCGTGCCGCTCGGCACCGAGATGTCGATGCCCGGGTGGTTCTCGTAGCCGCCGTTGATCGTCCGCGGCCCGAACGGGGAGACGACCGGCCCGTTGACCGGCCAGATGTAGCCCTCCGAGCTCTCGCCCCGAAACGGTCCGGCCGGGGCGGCGGGGACGCTGGAGGCCTGCTGGGCGGCTGCGATCTGCGCCTGGATCTTGTCCTGGATGTCGGCGACGCTGCCCTCGAGGTGGTCCTCGGTCTGCTGCGCCGAGTCGAGCGCCGCGCGCTGGTCGGCGCGCGCCGCGTCCAGCTGGGATTGGCGGCTCTGCAGCTCGCTCTGGGTGCGCTCGAGCTCGGCCTTGCGGTCGGCGATCTCGTCGCGCTCGGCGGTCACCTGCTTGACCGTGACGATCGTGTCGTTGCGGAGGGAGCGCACCCGGCCGACGACCTCGGAGTCGTTTTGCTCGATCCGCTTGAGGTACTCGTAGCGCTCGACCAGATCGGAGAAGCCGTCGGAGTTGAGCATCACGGTCAGCAGGTCGGGTTCGCCGGCGCGGTAGATCCCGACGAGGCGGGTGCGCAGCACGTTCAGCGAGCGGCGCAGGTTGTTGCGCAGCTGGTCGAGCCGGACCCGGTCGCGATGCAGCTCGGCCTGCTTTTTGTCGAGCTCGCCCTGGACCACCGCGACCCGGTTGGAGAGCACGGAGATCTGGCCGATCAGGGTGTCGATCCGGTCGCCGTACTTCTGGATCTCCGAGGAGAGCACCTGCTCGTCCTGGCGCACGTCGTCGAGCTTGTTCTGCTTGTGCTCGAGGCGCGATTGCAGGTCCTGGCCCGCCGCGTTCGCGGCGAGCACGCAGAGCAGGGCGAGCGAGCAGGCAAGCGCCAGCCCGCGCCTGTGGATCGGTGTCGGTCCCATGCGCAGACCCCAAAGCTTGCCGATCCGGCACGCCCGGCAGTGGGCATCGGCCGAATCTGCACAGCTAATTGCCGTCGTGCGAGCATGGGCCGCATGGGCCAATCGAGGCGCAAGCGCGAGCTCGGCCGCGGCGAGCGCATCCTCCCGGGGGTCTGGCGGCTACGCCTGCCGCTGCCCTGGCCAGGGGTCCCGCACGTGAACGCGTTCGCGGTCCGCGCCGGCGACGGGATCGTCCTGTTCGACACCGGCATGGCGACCGAGAACGGCCAGCGCCACCTCGAGCTGGCGCTGGCCCAGGTCGGTTTCCGGCTCGAGGACGTACGGCTCGTCGTCTGCACCCACTCGCACGCCGATCACTACGGGCTCGCGGCTCCAATCATCGAGCGCGCCGGCTGCGAGCTGTGGATCCATCCCGCCTGGGGGCACGTGCGGGCGATGATCGACGACCCCGACGCAGCGCTCGACCGGCGGATCGAGGTGGCGCGCCAGAGCGGCGTGCCGCCCGCCGGGCTCGAGCACTACGAGAAGTCGCGCCGCGGGGTGGGGTCTGGGATCGTCCGCGCCGTGCCGCCCGACCGCGAGCTGGTCCCCGGGGTGGAGGTCGAGACCGACCTCGGCGCCTGGCAGGTGCACGAGACGCCGGGCCACGCTCCGTCGCATGTCGTCCTGCACCAGCCCGAGAGCGGGCTGCTGATCTCCGGCGATCACCTGCTCGGCCGGATCTCGCTGTTCTTCGACTTCGGCCACACCCCCGACCCGGTCGGCGAGTTCCTCGGCGGGCTCGACGAGGTCGACCGCATCGACCTCACGACGCTCTGCCTGGCCGGTCACGGCCGCCCGTTTCGCGACATCCCGGCCAAGGTCGCAGGCAACCGGGCCGAGGTCGAGGCGGCGCTCGAGCGCGTCCGTGACGGCCTCGCCGGCGGGGAGCGGACCGCCTACGAGCTGATCGCCGATGTGGTCGGACCCGAGAACCTCAACCCGGCGACCGCGGCCTGGGGGCTGCAGCTGGCGCTCGCGTACCTGACCCACCTCGCGGCGCTCGACGAGGTGGTCGAGGTCGAGGGCTCGGACCCGCGTCGCTGGCGCCTCGTCTGAGGGGTCGCGATCTCACACCTAGGGTGGCTTTGACAACCGCCGGCGCTACGAGACGCTGAAGCCCAACAACCGAGATCACCACCAGGAGAGACCATGAGCCCGAGCCGCACCCAACTTCGACGCAGCGCCGCCGTGATCGCGAGCGGGGTTGCGATCCTGCTCGGCGCCGGCTCCGCGCAGGCCGCCGAGAACGGCAAGATCGCCTTCGAGCGCTTCGGCGAGATCTTCGTCGCCAATCCCGATGGCAAGAACGCCACCAACCTGACAGCGACCAAGACCTCCGAGGACCAGGCCGTCTTCTCCCCCGACGGGACGAAGATCGCCTTCGTGCGCGACTCGGTCACCGCCTCGCTCGCCGACGACGACCTCTGGGTGATGAACGCCGACGGAACCGGCCAGGTCCAGATCGCCGACGCCGGCGATCGGATCGAGGATCTGCACTGGTCGGGTGATGGCACCCGACTGCTCTACTGGGCCGACCGCGACGCGACCGAGATCCTCGCCGAGCTGTACTCGGTGAAGCCCGACGGCAGCGGCGACACGCTGCTCTCCGCCGACGGTCCGCCGATCGATGAGGGCCGCACCACCCTGTCCGCCGCCGGCGACAAGGTCGCCTGGGTTGACGACACCACCTACGGCAACCCCGAGATCGTGGTCTCGCGGATCGACGTCCCCGGAATCACCCGGATCACCAACGATCCAGGTGATGACGTGGCCCCGGTGCTGAGCCCGGACGCGACGCGCATCGCCTGGTCGAGCGACCGCGACCACCCCGCCGAGAACGCCGGCAGCGAGCTGTACATCGCCAACGCCGACGGCACCCTCCCGGCCAGGGTCACGAACTCGGGAGCGACGAAGGGCAACTATCCGTCGGCCTTCTCACCCGACGGCGCCCGGATCGGTTATGACCATGGCGGCTTCGCCGCGGTGATCGGGGTCGACGGCACGTCGCCGGTCACGCTGACCAACGAGAAGAGCTACAACCACTTCGAGCTTTTCTCGCCCGACGGCACCCGCGCTCTGTACGAGCACACCCGTCCGATTCGCGGCGAGGATCCGCACTACACCCTCGACACGGTTCGCCTCGACGGCGGTGGCCACAAGGTCGTCGTCGGCAAGGACCTCGACCCGGTGTTCCTCGACTGGGGAGTGGCGCCGGCGCCGATCACGCCCGGCCCGCTCGAGCTCGCGCTCAAGGCCCGTCCGGCGCAGCGGGCCGTCGGGCTGCGGATCGGCTACACGTGCTCGAACGAGTGCGACCTCACCGTGGTCACCAAGGGTGAGACCGGCGACAAGCGCTTCAAGTCGAAGGTCAGGGCCCATGGCTACGGCAACGACGCCTGGCAGACGGCCGTGATCAGCAAGAAGGCGCGAGCCCAGATCACCGAGCGGCCGGGCGCGGCGAAGATCGTCGTCACCGCGACCGATCAGTTCGGCGACAAGGCCAGGAAGACGGCGAACGTCGCGCTCAACCCCTGACCGCGGCGATCCGGCGCTGAAGTGCGCGCGGCGGCGCTCTAGACTCCGCCGTCGCGCTCGGCGCCGCCGATCGCCCAGGGCCCGTAGCTCAGCCGGATAGAGCGTCGGTCTACGAAACCGAAGGTCACAGGTTCGAATCCTGTCGGGCCCGCTTCTTGTCTCCCTTAGAAACGGCTTAGTCAAGCGCCGGATGGCGGGTGCGGGCCGGGCCGCCGGCCTAGCGCTTCCGCTTGCGCTTCAACTTCACCTTCGTCGTCTCCGTGTTGGGCAGGCCACCGGTCGGGGTGAAGGTGATCTTCGGCTTCACCTTCGCCTTGCCCTTCTTCTTCAGCTGCTTCTTCGCCTTGCCCTTGGCCACGACCTTGAGCTTGAAGGTCCCGGCGGCGCTGACCGGCTTCGACGCCCCGGCCCGCGCGTGCGCCGGACGCTGTGGCTTGAGGTTCTTGCCGCTGAGCGCGAGCTCGCCCGCACCCGCGACCGTGACCTTGATCGTCGCCGTGCCCTTCTTCTTGTTCAGCTTCTTCTTGCCAATCGTGAAGTTGTTCGGCGGGCAGCCGTCGGTCGTGTTTAGGTCGGGGGTCGTCGGGCAGGCGTCCTGAGCATCGGCGATCCCGTCATGGTCGGTGTCCGCGCAGCCGGGAACCTTGAAGTTGCCGATCGCGGTCTTCCAGCTGTTGAGCGAGGTGGCGTTGTAGTACTGATTCGTGTACCAGAAGGTGCACTCGTCGGCGGGGTCTACGGTCATCGAGCTGTAGTCGCCCCAGCGGTCGCCGGGGCTCGTCTGCGAGCCGCCGCCGGCCTTCATCACCTGCTCGGCACCGAGCGTTCCGGCGGGATCGCCGGGCGCACGGGTCGCGTAGCGGATACTCGGGAACGCCGTGCTGCTGGAGGCCGAGTAGCCGAGCGCAAGGTCGCCCTGGACGTCTAGGGCGGTGCTGCCCATGAATCGGTTCAGGCCACTGCCCGGGTCGTAGGTCCCCTCCTGGAACAGGCTCCACGCGGCGCCCGTATTGCGCAGCTCGAACCAGCGGGGAGCCGCGCCCGGCGATGCGCTGCCGCCGCCGACGGTGAAGTTGCCGACCAGCGCCTGGTGGTCGCCGAAGCGGCGGTAGGCGAGTCGCTGCATCGGCCACTCGCTCACCGCGTCGACCTTCTCCGCCGTTCCCGCTTGCGGGATGCAGCTGAGGTTGAAGAAGCCGCAGACGGTGTACGTGAACGGCGCCACGTCGAAGCTGCCGGCCGACGTGAACGTGCTCGACGTCGGCGTGGCGAAGTTCGGGCTGAACGCGAACAGGTCGATCCGATCGGTCGGCACTCCGTGGTCGGGGAAGCTGCTGTCCTTGAACGTGTAGAAGAGGCCGGGGTCGCTGGACCCGGGAGTCCGCGGCCCGTCGACGTCGGCCGGAAGCAGCAGGTTGGTCTGGCCCGGGAAGCGAACGCCCGACGCGGTCGGGTCGCCGGCGAGCATCTTCGCCCGATCGAACGCGTAGGCCGTGTAGGTCGACTCGCTGTCGGACACGTAGTAGCCGTTCGGCCACACGCCGACCTTGAAGTAGTCGGGGAGCTCGGGCGTGCTGAAGGCGTAGGTGAAATAGGCCCCGGTCGGGTCCGGAGTCTGCGAGATCGCAAAGCAGAGGAAGAAGGGGCCGCCGCCCCCGTTGAGGGCGAACTGCGCCAGCAGCCAGCGGTTCGCGATCGAGTCGTAGAGGACCTGCGGATCCCCGTCGTCGCTCGTGCTGCAGGAGCCGCTAGAGAACAGCGTCGAAAGGTCGAAGGCGGGCTTGAGCAGCGTGCCGGCCTTGTTGTAGATCGCGACTTTGGTCGCGTTGACCACCTGGACGTAGTGATCGGGACCGACGTCACCCGTCGTGTCGGGCGGCGAGCAGGTACCGCAGGCGAACGGGTTCGAGCTGCCGTCGAAGACGGCGCTCGGCGCCGGCGTGCGGGCGGTCGCGGACCCGCGAGCGGCGAGCGGGTCCGACGGGCTTGACGCGCCCTCCCCCGCGCCGCGCGCTCCGGGCCTCGGTGACGAGCCGAGCGGGTTGAGGCGGGCAGCGCCGCCGCTCGAGTCAGACGACGCCGACGGGCCGAGGTCCGCGACCGCCGGGCTGACGCCGAAGTCCTGCAGCTCGACTCCCTGCGGCGCCGCGGCCGAGGCAGTGGGGGCCGTCAGGGAGACGGCGAGTGCGGCGAGAACGCCAACGACGCAAGTCACCCGGAACCCAGACAAGCTCATCCCTCCAATTCCCTGACGTTCGACGGCCGGACACTCGCACAGAGCTGTTCGGCGTGCAGCCAGGCGGGCCGCCATCGCCCCGGGCGCGTGGACTCGACCAGCCCCGCCCGGGGTGGGTCCGGCCGATGCCGCCCCGTCACCTAGCATTACGACGACTACTCCCACCTCCCTACGGGTCGGTGAGGGTAGGTCGATGGTGCACGGCTGATACTCGCTGCTCCCGTCGCTTGAGCGCAGAAGCTCCTCACGTCAAGGGGCTAGCGGCATCGCTTCTCGCATCGCTTCTGGCATGCTTCTCAGCATGGCTAACAGCATCACCGAAGGGGGCACGATGGCCGACAAGATCGGCGAGGAGCAGCTGGAGCGGCTGCGACGCGACGCCGAGGCAACGCTCGAGACCCTGGCGGCAGAGGTCGAGAAGCTCAACGACGCGGTGCTCAATGAGGGAGGCCCGTCGGCGCTGGGAGGCCGAGGCTCAACGAGTGCTTCCGAGAAGGTCCGGGAGAACCGCCTGCGCCGCATGGCGGAGCGACAGGGGTACGCGCTGACCAAGACACGCCGGCGCGACCCGCGCGCCACCGACTACGGCAAGTACATGATCGTGAACCCGATGACGAACGCGGTGGTGGCGGGCGCCGCCGCTACCGGCCGTCCCGAGTTCACGCTCGACGATGTCGAAGAATGGCTCACCGGGGAGAAGGAGTAATGGCACGCCGTAGCTCCGGCACCGGAACCCTGCGCTTGGTACGTCGGCATAAACCGTTTGGCTAAGCGGTTTCCGAGGGAGAGGAGAAGCGGGCCCGACAGGATTCGAACCTGTGACCTTCGGTTTCGTAGACCGCCGGCGGGCGCGGACCATCGCGCGGGCGTCAATGTTAGTGGCCCTCAAAGGGGGGACTGGAGCGCAAAGGCAGCCATACGACACCCTTGGGGGGCCGGAACGAGGAGTATCGCTTTGCATCGAGAGCGATACTTCAGCGTCGTGACCACGCAAGCTCATTGGGAAGGGGTGTACACGCAGAAGGAGCCATCGGAGGTCAGCTGGTTTGAGCCTTGGCCTGACCAATCCCTAGAGCTGATCGAAAGCCTCGGTCTTCCCCCTGACGCGCCGATCATCGATGTAGGCGGCGGGGCTTCCCGACTTGCCGAAGCGCTTCTGGAAAGGGGCTACGGGGAGCTGACCGTGGCCGATATCTCGCCGGCGGCACTTGCCCGCGCGCAAGCGGGATTGGGGGATCGTGCGAGCGAGGTCAACTGGGTCGTCGCCGACGTGCTCAAACACGAGTTCGGCAGACGGTTCGCTGTCTGGCACGACCGAGCCGTTTTCCATTTCATGGTCTCGCCAGAGGATCGACGCAGCTATCGCCGCGTGCTCGAGCAAAGCCTTGCCCCAAACGGACACATCCTGATCGCGACCTTTGGCCCGGACGGGCCGACGAGTTGCAGCGGCCTGCCGGTTGCCCGCTACGGCCCCGCCGAACTGGTTTCAGCGTTCGAAGGATCGGTGCGACTCGTCTCATCGCACCTGGCTGAACACTCGACACCCGCGGGGAACCCTCAGCAGTTCCTCTATGCACACCTTCAGCTCGAAGCCGCGAGCGGCTAGCGCCGACGAGAAGCGCAGGATTTTCGGGATGCCATCCGCGAACGTCGCCGCCCTGCGCCGAGGCTACGAGGCCCTCAACAGTGGTGACCTCTCGGCGGTTCACGCCCTGCTTCATCCAGAGATCGAGTGACACGACTTCGCCTCTTGCCTGGCAAGGCGCCCTCAAGCGCGGACGAGGCCCCCGACGAGCAGTCCGGACCCGAGGTGGGCGCCGAGCACCGGCCCCACCTGCGTGCAGAACAGCGGCCCGGCGCCGAAGATCGGCGTGCCGTGGGCGACCAGATGCTCGGCGTCCTCGGAGGACTGGGCGTGCTGCACGATCCAGTCAGTCGCGCCGCGGTCGTGCAGCTCATCCAGGTAAGCGTCCATCCGCTCCACCGCCCGGCGCCTTGTTCGGACGCGGCCGACCGGGGTGATCTCGTTCCCGAAGGTCAGGATCGGCTTGACCTTCAGCGCCGTCCCGAGCATCGCCTGTGCCGCCCCGATCCGCCCGCCGCGACGCAGGTATTCCAGGGTGTCCAGGCAAAACCACATCTGGAGCCGCTCGCGGGCTTGGCGCGCAGCATCGACCACGGCGTTCAGCTCTGCGCCTCGCTCGGCCGCGCGGGCGGCGGCTATGACGAGGCAGCCAAGGCCGCCGGCGCCGGTTTGGCTGTCGACCACCTCGACGCGCCCGGAATTCCCGGAGACGATCCGCGCTGCCTCGGACGCGGCCTCGCAGGTTCCCGACAGGCCGCTGGCCAGGTGGATGGAAACGACGTCGCGCCCCGCGCTGACGAGCGGCTCAAAGCAAGCGAGGAAGTCCCCCACCGAGGGCTGCGAGGTCGTGGGCAACACGGGGGACTCGCGCAGCCGGGCGTAGAAGGCATCGAGGTCGTCGTACTGATGCTCGGGCTGCAAATCGCCATCCCAGCCCACGTACAAGCTCACCTCGTGGATCGCCCAGCGCTTGACCAACGGACGTGGCAGGTAGGTCGTGCTGTCGGTCACCACGGCGACAGCGGCCGACTGTTCGGGCGTTCGGGCATCCTCCGGGGAACTCACGAGTGGCTAACACTACGCTCGCCGGAGTGGGTGCTCGGCGTGGCCGTGGCATGCAATCAGCAGGTCGCCGGTTCGAGCCCGGCTAAGGCTTCGGTCTACGGCTAGTTCTTCGAGACGCCGAAGATCCGCTTCTTGCCCGCCGTGCACGCGATCCCGGGGGCGCCGTTTCCGAACTCGCGGAGCTCACAAGACCAATTCCCCGGGGTCCTGCCGCTTCGCAGGGTCCTCGTGAAGATTCGCCGCCCCTTGTCGCATGAGACGTGGCGGGTGTAGACCTTGTAGGTCACCGACTGCTTGACCTTGCCACAGAGAGTGGCTGTGTGGCGGCTTGTACGCGTGTGCCGACGTAGCCGAAAGACCCAGCACGGCAGCTAGTGCGAACGTCAGCGTCGCTGTTATGAGCAGGACGCGGATGGATTTTCTCGGCGATTCGCGGCGCATATTCATCAATGATCGCCGGCCTTGGGCCGACGCGTCGGGACGAGGGTACACGCAGCCACCGACAGGCGCGGACTGGGCGCTGTCCTGAGCGCTCACAGGCAAGGCGGAACGCCGCTTGCGAAGCGAGATCCGGCGCCTGCGGTTCTCCATCCTGCCTGCGGGGCCACGGTCCAGTACTTATTCCCACCCCATTGAGGTCAAGATGGCTTGATCGTGGACCCGATCTCAGTTAGGGTCGCCGCGAAAGGGAGATGCCGCGTCCTGCGGCGTTTTAGATCGGAGGAAGGATTCTTGTATGAGTGTCTTTAAACGCCGCAAGCGGGCGTTGGTCGGGGTATTGGCGCTGGCCGCAGCGGCCGCGCTGATCCCGGCGAGCGCCGCGAGCGCGGTCACGTTCCCGAACGCGTGTAAGAACAGCGTCACGGCGAACCAGCAGCCAGATCGGCGTCACGATGACCGCCAACTCGCCGGCCTCGGTCGCGCCGGGCGACTCGGTCGCGTTGACCAACATCCAGCAGACGGCGAACGTGCCCGGGACGATCTTCGTCGCCGGCTACAACCTCGGCCTGCTGGCGGTGGGGCCGAACACGATCCCGACCACCGTGGTGACGACGATCGAGGGCACGAACACGGTCGAGGGGACGCAGACCACCAACGCGGTGTCGACGTCGATCTCGACCACGATCACGCGATCCCGACGGATCGCCGGGCACCGGCGACGAGACCGGCGACCGACGGCTCGTTCAGCGTCACCTACAACGATCAGACCTGGACGGCCGGGCCGAGCGGGACGATCAAGTTCCGCGAGGACACGGTCGCCGATCGGCGCCGGCGCGGGCCGCTGCACACGGGCGGCGCTCAGGATCACCGCGGTCGATCCAGCGGCTTCCTGACGGTCAGGTTCGGATGCAGCCCGGGCACGGTCGACCGGACCCGATCCGGGCGTGATCACGTTCGACGACCCGGCCGTCTCGTTCGCGAGCACCAGCGATCGTGGTCCCGAACGATCCGCCGACGGCAGACGCCGGCCCCGACCAGACGGTGGCCTCGGGAGCCAACGTGACCCTCAACGGGAACGGCTCGTCCGATCCCGACGAACGACACGCTCGACTACGCCTGGACCCAGACCGGTGGCGGCGACTGTGTCGCTCACCGGGGCGAACACCGCGACCCCGAGCTTCACGGCGCCGACCGGACCGGCGACCCTGACGTTCGAGCTCACGGTCACCGACAACGACGGCGCGACCGACACCGACACGGTGGTGGTCACCGTCGAGCGCGCCGCCGAACCAGCTGCCGACGGCAGACGCCGGCACTGACCAGACGGTGGCCTCGGAAGCCACCGTGACCCTCGACGGAACCGGCTCGACCGATCCCGACGGGACGATCACCTCCTACGCCTGGACCCAGACCGGTGGGCCCGACCGTGACCCTCAGCGGAGCCAACACGGCGACGCCGAGCTTCACGGCGCCGACCGGACCGGCGACGCTGACGTTCCAGCTCACGGTCACCGACAACGACGGCGCGACCGACACCGACACGGTGGTGGTCAACGTCGAGCCGCCGCCGCCCGTGGTCGATGCCACCGGCACCGTGATCGTCAACGGCCCGACCTCGACCAGGAAGACGAGCAAGGCGTTCGTCGTCGAGGTCCGCAACACGGGCACCGCGCCGCTGACGGTCCTGTCGACCAACATCGACGCGGACCGTCACCGTCAACGGCTCGCCGTCGGGCGTGGTCATCGTGGACCCGGCGACGAAGACGCTGAGCCCGGGTGCCAAGTTCCGGTTCAAGGCGACCTGGAACTACACCGGCCTCACGGCGGGTGCCACGGTTGAGTACACGGCGTGCGTGAACGTGACCGGCGACATCAACGCCAGCAACGATTGCGACAGCGCCACCGTCACGGCCAAGTAGGCCGGCGGCGGAACGCAACGCGTGACGGACGGGCAGAGGGCATTGGCCCTCTGCCCGTCCCACGCATTTCCAGGACCACAGACCAAAGACTTCAGAGGACTCCACGATGATTGATGCGACCGTACGCAAGGGACTGCTCTTGGTCCTCGCCGGCGCGGCGGCCTTGGGCGTGTCGGGGTGCGTGCCGACCCGGCTGCTGCCGAGCGACTACGACCAGACGGCGCCCGCGACCGACGGGTTGACGGTCGTCTGGGAGGACTCGCGCAACGCCGCGACCGCGGGGACCGACGTGTACCTGTACGACACTGAGACCTCGACCCAGAGCTGGTCGCCGGAGGGAACGGCGAACAGAGTCGAGCCCGCGATCTCCAACGGCTACATCGTCTGGATCGACAACGGCCGCCTTCGAGCCAAGAACCGGTCGACCGGACAGGTGTTCAACGTCACCAGCGGGGGCGCCACCCAGTCCGACCCGGCGCTGTGCGGCTCGGTGGTCACGTGGACCGACACGCGCAGCGGCTCGGACGTTTACGCACGCGATCTCGCCGGCGGCTCCGAGATCGCCGTCGCCGCAACCTCGGCGGTCGAGGCCTACCCCGCCTGCGACGCCGGCCGGATCGTCTACATGCGCTCGGCTTCCAACGAGTGGGCGACCATTCGTATGTATGACCTCGCAAGCCAGCAGACCACGGTTGTCTCGAGCAAGCCGTTCAACCAGTGGCGGCCCGCGATCTCAGGTGACCGGGTCGTCTGGCAGGCGTGGCCGAACCAGCCCGACACGACCGAGGGCATCCAGATCAGAGGCACGAACCTCTCGACCGGAGTGGACTTCACGGTCAGCGACGGCCCCGGCAACCAGACCGCGCCGGTGATCTCGGGACCGGTGGTGGCGTGGGAGGACGCCCGCGACGGCGATCCTCGAATGTGGTGGCGCGACCTGACGGCGACGAAGGGCGAGCAGCCGGTCACGACGGAGGATGTGATCGGAGCGCAGCAGGCACCGGCGCTCATTCAGCAGGGGGCTCGTCTACCAGAGCAACCCCACGGGGGCTTGGAACATCTTTCGAATACCGCTGCTCAATCAGTGATTCGCCCGAGCGTCGCGAGTTTGTGACGATCGGTTTAAACGGAGAAGATGCGGATAAACACTTGATCGGACGTTGTCATATGGTCCCTTCTCGTCGCGACAGCGACGAGAGATCGGAGGAAGGATTCTTTATGAGTGTCTTTAAACGCCGCAAGCGGGCGTTGGTCGGGGTATTGGCGGTGGCCGCAGCGGCCGCGCTGATCCCGGCGAGCGCCGCGAGCGCGGCCACGTTCCCGAACGCCTGTAAGAACAGCGTCACGGCGAACAACAGCCAGATCGGCGTCACGATGACCGCCAACTCGCCGGCCTCGGTAGCGCCGGGCGACTCGGTCGCGTTGACCAACATCCAGCAGAGCGCGAACGTGCCCGGGACGATCTTCGTCGCCGGCTACAACCTCGGCCTGCTGACGGTCGGGCCGAACACGATCCCGACCAGCGTGGTGACGACGATCGAGGGCACGAACACGGTCGAGGGGACGCAGACCACCAACACGGTGTCGACGTCGATCTCGACCACGATCAGCGACCCCGACGGCTCGCCGGGCACCGGCGACGAGACCGGGACCGACGGCTCGTTCAGCGTCACCTACAACGACCAGACCTGGACGGCCGGGGCTGAGCGGGACGATCGACTTCCGCGAGGACACGGTGCCGATCGGCGCCGGCGCGAGCGTCGCTGCACACCGGCGGCATCAGGATCACCGCGGTGATCCAGGGCTTCCTGCACGGTCAGGTTCGGATGCAGCCCGGGCACGGTCGACCGGACCCGATCCGGGCGTGGTCACGCTCGACGATCCGGCCGTCTCGTTCGCGAGCACCGAGATCGCGGCCCCGAACGTGGCCCCGACGGCAGACGCCGGCGCCGACCAGACGGTGGCCTCGGAAGCAAGCGTGACCCTCGAACGGAAACGGCTCGACCGATTCCGACGGCACGATTGCCTCCTACGCCTGGACCCAGACCGGTGGGACCGCGGTGACGCTCACCGGAGCGAACACCGCGACCCCGAGCTTCACGGCGCCGATCGGACCGGCGACCCTGACGTTCGAGCTCACGGTCACCGACAACGACGGCGCGACCGACACCGACACGGTGGTGGTCAACGTCGACGCGCCGGTCGGTCGAACGTGCCGCCGACGGCAGACGCCGGCGACTGACCAGACGGTGGCCTCGGGAGCCAAGCGTGACCCTGAACGGAAACGGCTCGACCGATACCGACGGCACGATCGCCTCCTACGCCTGGACCCAGACCGGTGGGACCGCGGTGACGCTCACCGGAGCGAACACCGCGACCCCGAGCTTCACGGCGCCGACCGGACCGGCGACCCTGACGTTCGAGCTCACGGTCACCGACAACGACGGCGCGACCGACACCGACACGGTGGTGGTCAACGTCAGCGAGCCCGGCAACGTGGCCCCGACGGCAGACGCCGGGCCCGACCAGACGGTGGCCTCGGGCGCAACCGTGAACCTCACCGGTAACGGCTCGACCGATACCGACGGCACGATTGCCTCCTACGCCTGGACCCAGACCGGTGGGACCGCGGTGACCCTCAGCGGAGCCAACACGGCGACGCCGAGCTTCACGGCGCCGACCGGACCGGCGACGCTGACGTTCCAGCTCACGGTCACCGACAACGACGGCGCGACCGACACCGACACGGTGGTGGTCACCGTCGAGCCGCCGCCGCCCGTGGTCGATGCCACCGGCACCGTGATCGTCAACGGCCCGACCCAGACCAGGAAGACGAGCAAGGCGTTCGTCGTCGAGGTCCGCAATACGGGCACCGCGCCGCTGACGGTCTCGTCGACTGACGTGGACGCGAGCGTTTCCGTCAACGGCACGGAGACGGGCTCGGTCACCGTGGACACGGCGACGAAGACGCTGAACCCGGGTGCCAAGTACCGGTTCAAGGCGACCTGGAACTACACCGGCCTCACGGTGGGTGACGCGGTTGAGTACAACGCGTGCGTGACCGTTACCGGCGACATCGACGCCACCAACGATTGCGACACCGCTACCGCCACGGCCAAGTAGGTCAGCGGCGGAACGCAACGCGTGACGGACGGGCAGAGGGCATTGGCCCTCTGCCCGTCCCACGCATTTCCATCGCATTCCTCGATCAATAACCTCGGCCGGCGTGAGGTCGGATAGACTCGCGCCGATCGGCGCCCGGTCGCGAACAGACCGCGATCAGGGTTTCATGGAGGAGATCGGAGGAGAGGTTATGCGTAGTCTCAAGGGCCGTGGCAGGGCCAGGGCAGCAGTAGCAGTGCTTGGATTGGCAGGAGCAACAGGGTTGTTGGCGGCGAGTGCGGCGAATGCCGCCGACTTTCCGAACGCCTGTAAGAACAGCGTCACGGCGAACCAGAGCCAGATCGGCGTCACGATGACCGCCACCTCGCCGACCTCGGTGGCGCCGGGAGGCCCGGTCGCGCTGACGAACATCCAGCAGACGGTCTCGGTGCCCGGCGGGATCTTCGTCGCCGGCTACAACCTCGGCGTGCTGACGGCGGGACCGAACACGATCCCGACCACCGTGGCGACGTTGATCGAGGGCACGAACACGGTCGAGGGGACACAGAGCACCAACACGGCGTCGACGTCGATCTCGACCACGATCAGCGATCCCGATGGGAATCCCGGCACGGGCGACGAGACCGCGACGGACGGCACCCTGAGCGCCACCTACGACGACCAGACCTGGACCGCCGGAGGCAGCCCGGGGACGATCGACTTCCGCGAGGACACGGTGCCGATCGGCGCCGGCGCGGGGGCGCTGCACACGGGCGGGGTGAAGATCGTCGCCACGATCGGCGGCGTTATCAATGTGCGGTTCGGATGCAGCCCCGGCACGGTCGCCGGACCCGATCCGGGCGTGGTCACGCTCGACGACCCGGCCGCCTCGTTCGCGACCACACAGGTGGCCGCGGCCGGTGGCCTCAGCCTCGGGAAGGTGAAGCTGAACAAGAAGAAGGGCACGGCAACGCTCTCCGTCGAGGTTTCGGGCGCCGGCAAGGTGGCGCTGAAGCAGACCAGCACAGTGACGGGCGCGACGAAGACCGCCAACGCTGCGGGCACGGTGAAGCTGACCGTGAAGTCCCGCGGGAAGGCGAAGAAGACGCTCAACAAGAAGGGCAAGGTCAAGGTCAAGGCCTCGGTTACCTTCACGCCGACCGCGGGCCAGCCGCAGACCGAGACGAAGAAGCTGAAGCTGGTTAAGAAGTAATCGGACGGAGCTTCGAGGAACGTGCCGCTCGGCACGTTCCTCGAAGTCGGACGTGCCTATACGCACGTTCGAGTGAGCTGTTATATGGTCGCTGGTCGTCGGGTCGTCTATCCGTCCGCGGCGAGAGCGCGCGCGGCAAAGATCGGAGGAAGGATTCTCAATGAGTATCTTTAAACGCCGCAAGCGGGCGTTGGTCGGGGTATTGGCGCTGGCCGCAGCGGCCGCGCTGATCCCGGCGAGCGCCGCGAGCGCGGTCACGTTCCCGAACGCCTGTAAGAACAGCGTCACGGCGAACCAGAGCCAGATCGGCGTCACGATGACCGCCAACTCGCCGGCCTCGGTTGCGCCGGGCGGGTCGGTCGCGTTGACCAACATCCAGCAGAGCGCGAACGTGCCCGGGACGATCTTCGTCGCCGGCTACAACCTCGGCCTGCTGGCGGTGGGGCCGAACACGATCCCGACCACCGTGGTGACGACGATCGAGGGCACGAACACGGTCGAGGGGACGCAGAACACCAACGCGGTGTCGACGTCGATCTCGACCACGATCAGCGATCCCGACGGCTCGCCGGGCACCGGCGATGAGACCGGGACCGACGGCTCGTTCAGCGTCACCTACAACGACCAGACCTGGACGGCCGGGGCGAGCGGGACGATCAACTTCCGCGAGGACACGGTGCCGATCGGCGCCGGCGCGGGCGTCCTGCACACGGGCGGCGGTCAAGATCACCGCGGCGATCCAGTGGCTTCCTGACCGTCAGGTTCGGATGCAGCCCCGGCACGGTCACCGGACCCGATCCGGGCGTGGTCACGCTCGACGACCCGGCCGCCTCGTTCGCGAGCACGACGATCGCGTCCGCGCCCGTCAACCAGGCGCCGACGGCAGACGCCGGCGCTGACCAGACGGTGGCCGCGGGCGCAACCGTCAACCTCGACGGGACCGGATCGTCCGATCCCGACGCGGGCGACACGCTCGACTACACCTGGACCCAGACCGGTGGGACCGCTGTGACGCTCACCGGAGCGGACACCGCGACCCCGAGCTTCACGGCGCCGGCAGGACCGGCGACCCTGACGTTCGAGCTCGACGGTCTGTGACCAGGAGCCGCTGTGCGACACCGACACGGTGGTGATCACGGTCGGCGAACAGCCGCCCGTAAACCAGGCGCCGACGGCAGACGCCGGCGCTGACCAGACGGTGGCCGCGGGCGCAACCGTCAACCTCGACGGGACCGGATCGTCCGATCCCGACGCGGGCGACACGCTCGACTACACCTGGACCCAGACCGGTGGGACCGACTGTGACGCTCACCGGAGCGGACACCGCGACCCCGAGCTTCACGGCGCCGGCAGGACCGGCGACCCTGACGTTCGAGCTCACGGTCTGTGACCAGGAGCCGCTGTGCGACACCGACACGGTGGTGATCACGGTCGGCGAACAGCCGCCCGTAAACCAGGCGCCGACGGCAGACGCCGGCGCTGACCAGACGGTGGCCGCGGGCGCAACCGTCAACCTCGACGGGACCGGATCGTCCGATCCCGACGCGGGCGACACGCTCGACTACACCTGGACCCAGACCGGTGGTGACCGCTGTGACGCTCACCGGAGCGGACACCGCGACCCCGAGCTTCACGGCGCCGGCAGGACCGGCGACCCTGACGTTCGAGCTCGACGGTCTGTGACCAGGAGCCGCTGTGCGACACCGACACGGTGGTGATCACGGTCGGCGAACAGCCGCCCGTCAACCAGGCGCCGACGGCAGACGCCGGCGATGACCAGACGGTGGCCGCGGGCGCAACCGTCAACCTCGACGGGACCGGATCGTCCGATCCCGACGCGGGCGACACGCTCGACTACACCTGGACCCAGACCGGTGGGACCGCTGTGACGCTCACCGGAGCGGACACCGCGACCCCGAGCTTCACGGCGCCGGCAGGACCGGCGACCCTGACGTTCGAGCTCACGGTCTGTGACCAGGAGCCGCTGTGCGACACCGACACGGTGGTGATCAACGTCAGCGCACCGGAGCCGCCCGAGGAGTTCAAGAACGCCGCGAAGGCGTGCAAGGCGGAGCGCGCCCTCGACCCGGAAGCGTTCAGGGAGAAGTACGGCACCAACAGGAACGGAGCGAACGCGTTCGGGAACTGCGTCTCCTCCCATTCGAGCAAGCATCGCGCCGCGAAGCGGCGGGTTCGGTCCAACAGGGCTCGTTGAGCCGGTAGGTCCGGAAGCGATGACGTGACAGAGGGCGGAGGGCCGAGGGCCCTCCGCCCCTCGTCGCGGGAGCTGGGCGAGCGCTCGGCGCTCGGTCGCCGCGGCGGATGAAAGGTCTGATCGCTCGAAGGCGTGAGCGGCCGGTCGGCGCGTCTAGCTCAGCCTGCTATCAGCCTTTCAGGCAGGTCCGAAAGGCCTCCAGCTCCTTTGGGTTGCCCCGGGTGGCCGACAGGTATACGGCGCCGATCACCTCGGCTGTTCCCTTTGCGTCGAGGCTCTTACCGATGCTCTTCCCGAGCTGCATTGGCCGCCTGGGAATTCTCGAAGAAAACCGCTGCCACGCCATTTCCCTGACCGACGTCGACCCTGACGGTTCCGATGCTGCCGAACTCGGAGCCTGGGACGCCCTCTTCGGGCGCGGGGATCACCGTCGGGTCGTATCCCGCCTTCTTCAGGCAAGCCGCAAGTTCCTCCGGGGTCTCGGCTGCGGCCGTGTTCCCGGTCCCCGACGTCGATTCAGTGGTGGTCGGTGTTGAGCTCTCCGTCGTCGTCGCGACGCTTTCCTCTCCGTCGCCGCCGCCGCACCCGCCGATGGCGAACACGAAAGCCACGCTAACGACGCCGACCAGCGGCTTCACTCGCACTTTTCCTCCTCTTGTCTCCGGCACAACGAGGCGGATGCTACCCACGGCGACCTTCCGGGCGTCTGGTGTCCTGCCTACGGACGTGTTCAACGCAACTGATTCGCAGCATACGCGGGCGAGATCGCATGGTCCGGCGACCCTTGGACAGCCGGGAGTCCGCTGTTCCAATAGCCTGGCGTACAAGACCCGTTGATCAGCGAGATCGCCACGCGACGTCAAGAGGAGTGAAGCGAGATGGGCAAGTACGCAGTCATCAACCCGGCGACCGGCGAGACGGTCAAGGAGTACCCGGACATGTCCGACGAGGAGCTCGAGGCCGCGATCGCGGCGGCTGACGACGCCCACAAGAACTGGGGCCTCCAGTCCTCGGTGGCCGAGCGTGCGGCGCTGGTCAAGAAGGTGGCGGACTTCCAGACGGAGCGGCGCGAGACGCTGGCCGAGATCATCGTTCGCGAGATGGGCAAGCCGATGGAGCAGGCGCTGGGCGAGGTCGATTTCTGCGCCGACATCTACGGCTTCTACGCCGACCGCGCGGAGGAACTGCTCGCGGACGAGCCAATCGAGTTGCTTGCCGGAGACGGGACGGCCCTGGTCCGCAAGTCGTCGGTCGGCCCGCTGGTCGGGATCATGCCGTGGAACTTCCCCTACTACCAGGTGGCACGGTTCGCCGGCCCGAATCTCGTGGTCGGCAACACGGTCCTGCTGAAGCCGGCGCATCAGTGCCCCGAGTCGGCAGAGGCGATCCAGTCGATGATGGCCGACGCCGGCTTCCCCGACGGCGCCTACCAGACGATCCTCGCCTCGAACGACCAGATCGAGAAGGCGATCGAGGATCCTCGGGTCCGGGGCGTCTCGCTGACCGGCTCCGAGCGCGCCGGCGCTGCCGTCGCCGAGATCGCGGGGCGCAACCTGAAGAAGGTCGTGCTCGAGCTCGGCGGGTCGGACCCGTTCATCCTGCTCGGCGCCGACGACATGGACGAGGCGGTCGAGGCCGCGGTCGCCGGGCGACTCGACAACACCGGGCAGTCCTGCAACGCCGCCAAGCGGTTCATCGTCGCGGACGGACTCTACGACGACTTCCTCGAGAAGTTCAGCGAGAAGATGACCGCGACGAAGGCCGGCGATCCGACCTCCGAGGACGCCGCGATGGGGCCGCTCTCGTCGGACTCGGCCACAGCGACCCTGCAGGATCAGCTCGACCGGGCGGTCGCCCAAGGGGCCGAGGTCGTCGCCGGCGGCGACCGGGATGGCAACTTCTTCTCGAGCACTGTGCTGACCGGGATCACGCCCGACAACGACGCCTACCGCGAGGAGTTCTTCGGGCCGGTCGCGAGCGTGTACCGCGTCGGCTCCGAGGCAGAGGCGATCGAGCTCGCCAACGACACCGCGTTCGGCCTCGGCTCCTACGTGTTCTCGAACGATCCCGAGCAGGCGCAGCGGGTCGCCGACGCCCTCGACACCGGGATGGTCTACGTCAACGGCGTCGGCCTCGACGGTGCGGAGCTGCCGTTCGGCGGCGTCAAGCGCTCGGGCTTCGGCCGCGAGCTCGGCCGCTACGGGATCGAGGAGTTCGTCAACAAGAAGCTGATCCGCGTGGTCAAGTAGGGACGTCCTACCACTCGCCCACGCGGGCCTCGGCCCAGAGATCGACGCCGGCCTCGTCGGCGATCAGCGAGTCGATCTCCGCCAGCTCCGAATCGCTGAGCTCGAGGTTGTCCAGGGCGGCCACGTTCTGCTCGAGCTGCTCGACTGACGACGCGCCGATCACCAGCGACGTCACCCGCTCGTCGCGGAGCGCCCAGGCGAGCGCCAGCTGCGCCAGCGTCTGGCCACGGCGGCGGGCGATCTCGCTGAGCGACCGCAGCCGGTCCACCATCGCGTCGGAGAGCCAGCCCGTGTCGAAGGTCTTGTCCTGCGCGGCGCGCGAGTCGTGCGGGATGCCGTCGAGGTAGCGATCCGTGAGCAGTCCCTGGGCGAGCGCGGTGAACCCGATCACCCCGATCCCGAGACCGGCGGCGGCGTCGAGCAGCCCCTCGGTCTCGATCCAGCGGTTGACCATCGAGTAGGAGGGCTGGTGGATCAGAAGCGGGGTACCGAGATCGGCGAGGATCGCCGCCGCCTCGCGGGTGCGCTCGGCGTCGTAAGAGGAGATCCCGACGTATAGCGCCTTGCCCGTCCGCACCGCTGCGTCGAGCGCGCCCATCGTCTCCTCGAGCGGGGTCGAGGCATCGAGCCGGTGGCTGTAGAAGATGTCGACGTAGTCGAGCCCCATCCGGGCGAGCGACTGGTCGAGCGAGGCGAGCAGGTACTTGCGCGACCCGCCGCCCTGCCCGTAGGGGCCGGGCCACATGTCCCAGCCGGCCTTGGTCGAGATCACCAGCTCGTCGCGGTAGGGCCCGAAGTCCTCCCGCATCAGGCGCCCGAAGTTGATCTCGGCGGCGCCGTAGGGCGGGCCGTAGTTGTTGGCGAGGTCGTGGTGGACGATGCCGAGGTCGAAGGCGCGCCGCGAGATCCCCCGCTGGACCTCGAACGGGCGGTCGTCGCCGAAGTTGTGCCAGTACCCGAGTGAGAGCGCCGGCAGGTCGAGACCGGAGTGGCCGGAGCGCCGGTAGAGCATCCGGCCGTCATAGCGCTCCGGGTCGGCGTTGTAGCTCGACGGATCCTCCTTCGGGGTGGGGCTGGGCCAACCTCGAGACTACGAGGCCCGGCTCCGGCGCCGGCCCGTGCTCGCCGGGCGGCCCACTCCTACACGTATGGTTGACTACAAGGTCAGGTGAGACAGCGCGGGGGTGAGCCGAGCCGGACCGAGCGGCGCCCCGGTGCGCGCGCGGTGGCTTCGGCGCTGGTCCTGGGCGCGCTCCTGTTCGCCGGGTGCGACCTCGGCGGCGGCGACGACGGGCCCGCCGCGGCGACCTCGCCCGCGAAGGGCGAGGCGATGGACCTCGACGTGCTCGTCTACAACGTCGAGTACGGGGGCGGGCCGGACACCGACAAGGTGATCCGCAGCCTCGACGCCGACGTGGTCGGGGTGCTCGAGTCATACGAGCGCCTGCCGACGATCGCCGAGCGGACCGGCTACCCGTACTACAACACCTCGCTCCAGCTGCTCTCGAAGTACCCGATCCTCGAGCCGTCGGGCGGCGGCGGCCTGTACGCGCTGCTGGAGGTCGAGCCCGGCTACGTCGTCCCGTTCTTCAACGAGCACCTCGACTACGTCGCGTGGGGCCCGCGTGGCCTGCGCAACGGGAACTCGGTCGCCTCCGTGATCGAGAGCGAGAACCGGGTGCGCACATCGGCGCTGGACCGTCCGATCGAGGCGATGCGGGGGCTGATCGATGACGGTTACCCGATCTTCCTCACAGGCGACTTCAACGAGCCCTCGAGCCTCGACTACACCGGGAAGGCGGTCGGCAGCCATGAGGGAATCGACGAGCCGGTGCCGTGGCCGGTGAGCGAGAAGCTGCTCGACCTCGGGTTCCGCGACAGCTACAGGGACGCGCACCCAGATCCGGTCGCCGAGCCCGGCGTGACGCACCGCTCCGGCGAGCGCATCGACTACGTCTACGCCGCCGGCCCGTCCACGACGCGCGACAGCAAGATCGTCGGCGAGCGCGGCGGCGAGGACGTCGACATCGAGCGCGAGCCGTGGACCTCCGACCACCGCGCCGTTCTCTCGAGCTTCGAGGTGACGCCGGTGGCGATGCCGACCATGGTCGCCGTCGACGCGCGCCTGCGAACCGTCGGCGACGAGATCGCGGTGACCCACAACGTCCCGGGCTCCGACGACAACGAGGTGGCGATCGTCCCCGAGGGGGGCGACGCCGCCGAGGCCGTCGCGACGCTGGCGGCTGCGGGTGACCGGGGCACGACGAGCTTCGAGACCGCTGGCTGGGACCCGGGCCCTTACGAGGTCGTGCTCACGGATGGCGACGGCGCTGAGGTCGCCCGCGCGCCGTTCTACCTGCGCGACCCGAACGCCCGGCTCGCGTTGGCGACCGACAAGCGCAGCTACGAGCACGGCGAGCCGATCAGGGTCTCTTGGAGCGACGGCCCGGCCAACCGCTGGGACTGGCTCGGGGTGTACGAGGCCTCGGCCTCCGACCCCGCCGCCGACGACTACCTGGTCTGGGCCTACTCAGCGGGCCACGCAGCCGGCACCGTCCCGCCGACGACCGACGGTGAGGCGACGCTCGGGCCCGCGAGCCAGGGCGCCTCGTGGCCGCTGCCGAGCGGCGACTACGTCGTCCACTATCTGCTCGCCGACCAGTACGAGTCCGCCGGGAGCGTGGAGTTCAGAGTTCACGGCGGCGGGGACTAGGCCGGCACGCGGGGCGCGCGCGAGTGCCGGCGCCTCGAGCGCCGGCCGGCGTCGCCGTCGCCACCCGGCAGCCCTGACCCGCAAATACGGCAGTTTCACCGTTGTTGGGGCCGTGCTTTGAGCCTAGCGTGGGCTTCGTCAGTGATCAGCCCATCCGGGCAAGCAACAAGGAGAACTCAAATGGAGCTCTATGTGATTCGCCGTCGCAGCAACTGGGATGGCCCCGCGGATCTCGAGGCCGCCGCGGCACGGTCCACGGCCGAGGGAGAGAAGATGAGCGACGAGGTCCGGTGGATCCGCTCGTACGTCGTCCAGGAGGAGGACGGCAAGCTCGGCACCGTCTGCATCTACGAGGGCATCAGCCCAGAGGCGATCCGCCGCCACGCCGCGAACACCGGCATGTCGGCCGACGAGGTCACCAAGGTCGCGGACACCGTGATCGTCCGCGAGGACCCGGTCGCCGTCTGAGGGCTCAGGGGAGCGTCGCCGTCGGCGGCGCTCCCCCGACCTCCGACCGAGACGGGCATAGACTCGTGTTCATGGTCGCTCGCGGCCATCTGATCGGGCGCGACGTGGAGCGCGACCGCCTGGGGGCGCAGCTGCAGCTGGCGCTCGGCGGGGACGGCGCTCTCGTGCTCGTATCCGGTGAGGCCGGGGTCGGCAAGACCCGCCTGCTCGATGACCTGGCCAGCTCGACCGATGTTCCCGTGTTGCGCGGCGCCGCCGGCCACGACACGACCCCGGCCTACGGGCCCGTGGTCGCCGCCCTGCGCTCGCACCTGCGCACCGACCCAGATGCCCTCGGCGACTGCGGGCCGCTTGCCGAACACCTGCGCTCGTTGTTGCCGGAGCTCGGCCCGGCGCCCGACAGCATCGACAGCGAGACGCTGCGCGAGGCGGTGCGGTGCGCGTTCGCGGCGATCGCCGCGGAGCGCGGCGCGCTGATCGTCCTCGACGACCTGCAGTGGTCCGACGCGGCGACGCTCGAGCTGCTCGCCGAGCTCGGGCCGACCGTTTCCGAGACGGCGCTGCTGATCGTTGGCGCCTACCGCTCCGATGAGCTCCCGCGCGAGCACCCGCTGCGGCGGACGCGAAACGAGCTGCGTCGCCGGCGGGCGCTCGACGAGATCTCGCTGGCGCCGCTCGACGAGGCCGGCACCGCCGCGTTGCTGGAGCACGTGCTGTCGGCGCCGCCTTCCGCGCCGCTGGTGCGCACCGTTCAGGGCCGCTCTCAGGGGCTGCCGTTCTTCGTCGAGGAACTGGCCTCCGCGCTCCAGGCCGAGGGCGGCCTGCAGGCCGGCAGGGCGGGGCTCGAGCTCGCGGAGGGGAGCGAGGTCTCGGTGCCGGAGACGGTGCGCGACGCGGTTCTGCTGCGGTGCGCCGACCTCTCGCCCGCGGGCAGGCGCGCCGCCGA
Organism: uncultured Solirubrobacterales bacterium; assembly: GCA_963828755.1. Classification (GTDB taxonomy): domain Bacteria; phylum Actinomycetota; class Thermoleophilia; order Solirubrobacterales; family 70-9; genus WHSW01. The sequence continues at coordinate 124,714 of CAWHFY010000009.1, forward strand.
GGTGGCCGCCGTCGCGGGTGACCGCTTTCGCATCGAGCCGGCGGTCGAGCTCGCCGACGAGCCGGGCATCGGCGAGCTGCTGGAGCACGGCCTGGTCCGGGAGTGCGGTGACGGCGTCGCGGCGTTTCGGCACGCGCTCGTTCGCGACGCCCTGTATCGGGACGTCCCGTGGCTGCGCCGGCGAGCGCTCCACCGAGAGCTCGGCGAGCGCCTCGAGGGCGACGGCGGGCCGAGCGTCGAGGTCGCGACCCACTGGGTCGGAGCTCACGATGAGGAGCGAGCGCGGTCCGCCTTCCTACACGCAGCCGATGAGTTCGAAGCGGTCGACGCGTTTCGCGACGCGGCCGCGATGGCCCGCCGGGCGCTCGAGCTGTGGCCGGACGGCGAGGAGGTCGAGGCGCGGCTGAACGCGCTCGAGTGTCACGGGCGGTGGGCGGAGCTGGCGGGTGAGCTTTCGGACGCCGCTAGGACGTGGCGTGAGGTCTCAGCGCTGCGCGACGCCGCGGGCGACGCGCTCGGGGTTGGCGCGGCGCAGCGCCGGCTCGGTCAGGTCTGCGCGCTCCAGGGCGATCGCGCCGGAGCGATCGAGGCGTTGTCGGCGGGCGCCGACGCATTCGCCGCCGGCGGCGATCCGGCGGCGGCGGCCAGCGACCGGCTCGGAGCGGCGGACTTCCTTCAGTTCGCCGGCCGCCACGGCCCGTCGCTCGAGCTCAGCCGCCTCGCGGGCGAGGAGGCCCGCGCCGCCGGGCGGCTCGACCTCCAGTCGCGTGCGCTCGCTGCCGAGGGCGTGGTGCTCGCGAAGCGGGGCGAGTTCGACCCCGGCCTCGAGCTCGTCAAGCAGGGTCTCAGCCTGGCCCTCGAGCACGGGCTCACGACGGAGGGAATCGACGCCTACCAGCGGCTCGGGACCGTGTTCGAGACGTCTGGCGATTACGGCGGAGCCCGTGAGGCGTTGTCCAGCGCTCTCACCCTCTGCGAGGCCTCCGGCGAGCACGGCCCGGAGGCGGGGTGCGTCGCCTGCCTTGCCTACGTGCTTCGCGAGCTCGGCGAGTGGCCGCGGTCGCTCGAGATCTGCCGCGAGTTGATCGATGAACACGAGGGCGACGGCGTGCGCACGGTCGCCGACGGCGTGCTCGGATATATCCGCGCGGTGCGCGGTGAGCTCGGTACCGGCGCGCCGCACGTTGTCGGCGGGGCTCCAGCTCGCGCGGCGGCTCGACGTCCTTTCGATGCAGGTCGACTGCGCCGCCTCGCTCGCCGTCGTCGCCGACTACGACAGCGATCTGGAGCAGGCGCTCGAGCACTGCCGCTTCCTGCTTGGGCGCTGGGAGCGCAGTGAGGATCACCACTATGCGATCTGGGGGCTGCGGGTCGCCGCCTGCCTGTTCGCCCGCGCCGGGTCCGGCGAGGAGGCCCATGCCGCCGCTCGGGGATTGACGCGGATCGCGAGCGAGTCGGGGCACCCTGACGCATTGGCCGCACTCGCGCACGCGCTCGCCGAGATCGCGCTCATGGACGGCGAGCCAGAGCTCGCGGTCGAGCAGCTCGCGCGCTCCACCGAGCTGCACGCATCGCTGCGGATCCCCGCCGAGCGGGCGCAGGTCCTTCACCGCGCCGGGATCGCGCTCGCCGCGGCCGGCGAGCGCGAGCTGGCGATCGAGCGCCAGTCGGAGGCCTACCGCCTCGCCCGCAGCCTCGGAGCCCGGCCGCTCGCCGGGCGGGCCGCCGCCGCAATCGAGGAGCTCGGAGAGTCCGCCGAGCAACGGCTCGGGCGGGCGGCGATCGACGGCGAGGGCAGCTCGCTCTCGCGGCGCGAGCTCGAGGTCGTGCGGCTGGTCGCCGACGGCCTCACCAATCGGGAGATCGCCGCAGAGCTCTTCCTCAGCCCACGGACCGTCGACATG
>CAWHFY010000010.1:0-206103 GCA_963828755.1 uncultured Solirubrobacterales bacterium
CGATGACTGAGCATGCGGACTCCGGCGCCCGCCCGGGCGCCGACGCCTTGCGCGGCTGGACCGGGCACCGGCTCGACGAGCTCGCAGGCGGTCACGTCGGCCGGCTCGAGGGCTGCTTCATCGACGAGTCCAGCGGCGAGCCGGAGTGGCTGCTCGCTCGGATGGGGCGCTTTGGCCACTACACGCTCGTCCCGGCCCGCGACGCGGTCGAGGGCGTCGGCCACGTGTGGGTTCCGTACACGCGCGAGCTGATCCGCAAGGCGCCCAAGGTCGACCCGAACCAGTCGCTGCTCGCCGCGGCCGAGCGCCGGCTGCTCGAGCACTACGGGCTCGCGGTCGACGCCGACCGCGCGACCGAACTCGCAGCGCGCGCCGACGACGCGGTCAGCGCCCGCCCGGCGGCTGACCGGGATATCGCTCGTCCGTCTCTAGGCGGCGAGTCGCCGGTTGCGCGCGTCCGAGATCCGCGTCCAGGCGTCCGTGAACGACAGCGCCTCCGCGAAGCTTCTCGCCTTCGGCGAGAGCTCGTGACGCTTGCCATCGAGACGGCTGACGCAGATCGGGATCACGACCGCCGGCGTTTCCAGCTCATCGCGCAGGGAGGCCATCTGCTGCCACCGTGCGTTGCTCTCCATGCTTCCCATCGGCTCCTCCCCCGGATCACACCGGGGCCTGGGACAGTGATCGGCGCGAGTGTAAGCGCAGTCGTCGGACGCGAAACACGTGCGGATTTCAACGAAGCCGCAAAGTGGGGCAAAGGCGCCTCGGGCGAGTGCCCGAGCGGGTTTGCGGGCGCCGCTAGCAGCCGAGGGCGCGCGCGATCACCATCTGCTGCACCTCGTCGGTGCCCTCGCCGATGGTGAGGATCTTGGCGTCACGGTAGAACCGGCAGACGGGGTACTCCTCGATGTACCCGTAGCCCCCGTGGATCTGGACCGCCTCCTCGGTCGCGCGCACCGCGAGCCGGCCGGTGATCAGCTTCGCCTGCGCCGCCGTCAGGGTGAAGTTCTCGCCGGCGTCCTTTAGGAGCGCGGCGCGATAGGTGAGCAGGCGGGCCGCCTCGAGCTCGGCCGAGATGTTGGCGATCTTCGTCTGGATCGCCTGGAACTTCGAGATGGGTTGTCCGAACGCCCGCCGCTCCTTCGCGTAGGAGACGGCCTCGTCGAGCGCTCCCTGCGCGAGCCCGACACCCATCGCCGCGACCCCGATCCGGCCGATGTCGAGGATGTGCAGGAACTGCTTGAAGCCGGCGCCGCGCGGGCCGAGCAGGTTCTCCGCCGGAACGCGGCAGTCGGTGAAGGTCAGCGGCCTGGTGTCGGACGCGTTCCAGCCCATCTTCCGATACGGCTCGCCGGCCTCGTAGCCCGGTGTGCCGCGCTCGACGATCAGGTTCGAGATCTCGTTCTCGCCGGTGATCGCGGTGATCGCGACGTGGCCCGAGATCTCGGTGCCGGCGTTGGTGATGAACTGCTTCGCGCCGTCGATGATCCACTCGTCGCCGGCGAGGCGGGCGCGGGTCTGGGTGTTGCCGGCGTCCGAGCCGGCCTCGGGCTCGGTGAGCCCGAAGGCGCCGAGCTTGCGCCCCGCGCAGAGATCGGGCAGGAGCCGCTTCTGCTGGTCGTCGGAGCCGAACAGGTAGACCGGCTGGGTGCCGAGCGAGGTGTGGGCGCAGAGCGTGATCGCGACCGACGAGTCGATCCGGGTCAGCTCCTCGACCGCGAGCGCGTAGGCGAGCGTGTCACCGCCCCCGCCGCCGACGCTCTCCGGGAACGGGATCCCCATCAGGTCGAGCTCGCCCATCTTCGCGACCAGTTCGTATGGGAAGGCCTTCGTACGGTCGAGTTCGGCGGCGACCGGGGCCACCTCGCCCCGAGCGAAATCGCGAACGGTGTCGCGCAGAAGGCGCTGCTCGTCTGAGAGCTGGAAGTCCAAGGGTGGCGCAGCTTACGGGGCGTGCACGGTGCTCAGCGCCTGCTCGTCGCTCGGCGCGCCCGGCCCGTACTCGGAGTACGCGTCGCGAGCCCCCAGGCGCTCGCCGCACTTCACGCAGCTGCCGCGGTCGTCGACCAGCCCGCCGCACACCTTGTGGCGGATCAGCATCGGCGGGCCCTCGGGCTCGGACAGGTAGCGGTCGCCCCAGTGCATCATGGAGATCATCACCGGCCACAGGTCGAGCCCCTTCTCGGTGAGGAAGTACTCGTAGCGGGGCGGGCGCTCCTGGTACGGGCGCTTCTCGAGGATGTCCTCCTCAACCAGCCGCGCGAGCCGGTTGGAGAGCACGTTGCGCGCGACGCCGAGGTTGTCCTGGATCTGGTCGAAGCGCCGGCGTCCGTTGAAGACATCGCGGATGACGAGCAACGTCCAGCGCTCGCCGAGCACCTCGAGGGTGCGTGCGATCGAACACGCCTGGTCGTAGTCGCGATTGAGCACGAGTGTGATTGTCGCACACTCGGTTGCATCACGCAACTAAGCCTGTTAGCTTCGGTTTCGTCAAGCAACCCGGCCGAAGGAGGCCACGATGACGCTGATCGAGATCGCACCCGTCCAGGTGGACCTGACCCTCGAGGAGATCATCGCCGACCTCGCCTATCCGTACGCGGGGGAACGCGCGTGACCTCGGTCGAGGCCGCCACCGAGCACGCGAGGAGCGCCGCGGAGACGACCAGGACGCGGATCCTGCAGTGGCAGGACCCGCTCTCGGTCGCCGCGGTCGGGGCGCGGATGAAGGGGATCGACTACATGCGCGCGCTCGCCGCCGGCGAGCTGCCTCCCCCGCCGATTGCGGTGCTGATGAACATGCAGCCGGTCGAGCTCGAACCCGGCCGCGCGATCTTCGAGGGTCGACCGGCGGAGGAGCACTACAACCCGATCGGCGTCGTCCACGGCGGCTATGCGTCGACCCTGCTCGACTCGGCCCTGGGGTGCGCCGTGCACACGACGCTCGAGCTCGGCGAGGCCTATACGACGCTCACCCTCGAGGTGAAGATGGTCCGGCCGATCGGCGCCGCGGTCGAGCTGGTCCGAGCCGAGGCGGAGGTCCTTTACCGGGGCCGACGTCAGGCGACCGCACAGGCGAAGCTGATCGACGCGGCGACCGGAAAGCTGCTCGCCCACGGGACCTCGACCTGCATGATCATCGGTTCTTGACCAGCGGCTCAGCGCCCGTCCGGGCGCCGCCTTTAGGCGCTGAGGTCGCCGGCGAGCTGGATCAGCAGGCGGGTGCCGAACCCGGTGGCTCCCGAGCCGACGTACTCGCGGCCGGTGTCCCAGGCGGTCCCGGCGATGTCGAGGTGCACCCATGGCACTTCGTCGACGAATTCCTCGAGGAACGAGGCGGCGTAGATCGTTCCCGCCTTGCGCTTCGTCGCCGCGTTGGTCAGGTCAGCGACGCTTCCCTTGGTGAGGGCCTTGTACTCGTCATGCAGCGGCAGGCGCCAGGCGAGCTCGCCGCTCTCGGCGGCCGCGGCGCCGACCGTCGCCGCCCACTCGTCGTCGTTGGAGATCAGCGCCGCGTAGGTCGAGCCGAGCGCGACCACCACCGCGCCGGTCAGCGTCGCCAGGTCGACGAGGCGCTCGGCGCCGAGCTCGCGGACGGCGTAGGTGAGGGCGTCGGCGAGGATCAGCCGGCCCTCCGCATCGGTGTTGTTGACCTCGACCGTCTTGCCGTTCAGCTGGGTGATGACGTCGCCGGGCTTGATCGCCGTGCCGCTCGGCATGTTCTCGGTCGACGGCACCACCGCGACCAGATCGAGCTCGAGCCCGAGCTCGGCGATCGCCGCGACCGCCTCGATTACCGCGGCGCCGCCGGACATGTCGAACTTCATCTCGTGCATGCCGGCAGACGGCTTGATCGAGATCCCACCGCTGTCGAAGGTGACCGCTTTGCCGACCAGCCCGATCCGCGGCCCGTCGCCGCCGCCGGAGTAGCGCAGCGAGATGAGCCTCGGGTCGGTCGCGGTCCCCTGGGAGACGGCGACCAGGCCGCCCATGCCGGCCGCAGCGATGGCCTCGCGGTCGAGCACTTCGATCTCGACCCGGTCGTGCTCGGCGGCGATCTCGGTCGCCCGCTCCGCGAGCGCCGCCGGGGTGAGGTCGTTCGAGGGCAGGTTCTGAAGCGTGCGAGCCCGGTTCGCGGCCTCAGCGGCGACGGCGGCGACTCGCGCGGCCGCATCGACCGCCGGCTCGTCGGCGGTCGCGGCGATCAGGCTCAGCCGCTCGATGGCGACCGGCTCCGGCTCGCCCTCCTCGCGCGAGGAGTAGCGGTCGAACCGGTAGTCCGGCGAGGATCGTCCCCTCGACGATCGCGGCCGCGGCCTCGGCTGCGTCGGCCGCCCCGGGCAGTGCCCACGCGACCGACTTCGCGTCGAGCCCCGCCGCGCGCTTGGCGGCGATCGCGGCGGCGACGCGCAGGCGCTCGGGGTCGAGCTTCGCGGGCTCGCCGAGCCCGACGACGAGGGCGGTCGCCGGCTCGTCCGGGTGAAGGACGGCGACCTTCTTGAACGCGCTCTTGGCGGCGGCGGCGCCGCGGGCGTCGGCGAGTTCCACTGGAAGCGAGGCGCCGTCGGCCAGTCCGGCGACGACGACGTCGGCGTCGACCTCGGCCAAGCTCGTCGTGGTCACTTCCACCTGCACGGCGCGCGAGTCTAACGGCGGTGGCCGTGCCCGATTAACTTCCGACCCGAGCACGGTCTCTAGGGTCGGCGTGTACAACGAGCGCCGCCCCGGGGCGGCGGCGAAAGGAGAGCCGCGATGGGACAACCGGTCGTTCACTTCGAGGTCGTCGGACCCGACGGCGAGAAGCTGCGCAACTACTACAAGGAGATGTTCGGCTGGGAGGCCGATGCCAACAACCCGATGAACTACGGGTTGGTCTCGAAGGAGGGCAACACGACGTCGGCCGGCGACGGCATCGGCGGCGGGCTCGGCCAGGGCCCCGAGGGCTACGAGGGACACGTCACCTTCTACGTCGAGGTGCCCGACGTCGAGGCGTCGCTCGCCCAGGCCGAGAGCCTCGGTGGCTCTCGGGTGATGGGGCCGGAGACGATCATGGAGGGCGTCACGCTGGGGCTGTTCAACGACCCCGACGGCAACCTGATCGGCGTGCTCGAGGGCTCGAGCTAGCGCCCCGCATACCGCCGCCAGGGCCCCGCTTCGCGCCGGGGCCCTGCGCCTATGCGGGCGCGATCGCGCGCCGCTTGACTAGCATCTGAAAGCGATCCTGCGCGGCCCTCGCCGCCGACAAAGAAAGGCTTCGATGTCCCAGACAGTCATCCTCGGCACCGCGCGTACCCCGTTCGGGAAGATGGGCGGAGCGCTCGCCTCGAAGGGCGCTCCGCAGCTCGGCGGCGAGGCGATCAGCGCCGCGCTCGAGCGCGCCGGCGTCGCCCCCGACCAGGTCCAGCAGGTGATCTTCGGGCAGGTGCTGCAGGCCGGCCAGGGGCAGATTCCGTCCCGCCAGGCGCAGATCGAGGCGGAGATCCCGAAGGAGGTCCCCTCGGAGACGATCAACAAGGTCTGCGCCTCCGGGATGCGGGCGGTCGGCCTCGCCGACCAGGCGATCCGCGCCGGCGACCTCGAGGTCGGGGTGACCGGCGGGATGGAGTCGATGTCGAACGCTCCCTACCTGCTGCCCGGCGCGCGATTCGGGTTCCGCATGGGCGACGTCAAGGCGATCGACTCGATGACTCACGACGGGCTGACCAACCCCTTCACCAACAAGCAGATGATCAACGAGGCCAGCGAGGTCGGCAACGAGCTCGAGATCACCCGTCCGGACATGGACCGCTGGGCGGCCCGCTCGCATCAGCTGGCCGCGAGGGCGACGGACGAGGGCAAGCTGGCCGAGGAGATCGTCTCGGTCACCGTCAAGAGCCGCAAGGCCGAGAACGTCGTCGAGGCCGACGAGGCGATCCGGCCCGACTCGACCGTCGAGTCGCTGGCGAAGCTGCCCGCGATCGGCGGCGATGACGCCACCCACACCGCGGGCAACGCCCCCGGGGTCAACGACGGTGCCGCCGCGGTGGTCGTCGCGTCCGACGAGTGGGCCGAGGCGAACGGGCTCGAGGTGCTGGCGCGGGTGCTCGCCTACGGCACCGTGGCCGACGACTTCCCCTACCTGGCGCGGACGCCGGCGAAGGCGGCCCAGCAAGCGCTCGACAAGCTCGGCAAGTCGGCCGACGAGATCGACCTCTGGGAGATCAACGAGGCGTTCGCCTCGGTCGCCCTGAACTCGATCCGGATGCTCGGCGTGGACGACGACAAGGTCAACGTCAACGGCGGCGCGATCGCGCTCGGCCACCCGATCGGCGCCTCCGGCGGCCGGATCGTCGGCGCGCTCGTGCACGAGCTTCGCCGCCGCGGCGGCGGACTCGGCTGCGCGGCCATCTGTAGTGGCGGCGGCCAGGGCGACGCAATCATCATTGAGGTCAACGGGGCCTAGGGGGCTTCGGATCGCTCGGCCTGCGGCAGACCCTCCCGCGGCGGACGCGGAGCCGAGCACGCGGGAGGCCATTGGAGAAGGACGCCGCGCAGCGGCGTTCTTCGATCTGGACCGGACCTTGATCTCCGGGTCCTCCGGCCTCCCGTGGGCGCGGGCGGCGACCAAGGCCGGGCTGATCAGCCGGCGCCAGATGGCGCGTTGGGGGGTCGATGCGATGCGCTTTCGGATGCGCGGCTCGACCGACGAGGCGACCGAGAAGCTGCTCGGCGAGATCAAGCAGGTCTTCAACGGCGTCTCGGCGCGCCAGATCGCGCGAATGGCGCCCGAGGTGCTGGTCGGCGTGCTGCCGCGGATCTACCCGGAGATGCTCGAGGAGGTCTACGCGCACCAGGACGCCGGGCGCCCGACCTTCATCGTCTCGGCGGCGGGCGACGAGCTCGTCCAGCTGCTCGCTCGGATTCTCTACATGGACGGCGGCATCGGGACCAGCTACGAGATCGGCGAGGACGGCCTGTTCACCGGCGAGCTCGGCGGCGCCTTCATGTACGGCGAGGGCAAGGTCGAGGCGATGCGCAAGTTCGCCGACCAGCACGACATCGACCTCGGGCTCTCCTACGCGTATTCCGACTCGGTCTCCGACCTGCCCATGCTCCGCGCGGTCGGGATCCCGGTGGTCGTCAACCCAGACGACGAGCTGACCCGGATCGCCGACGCCGAGGGCTGGCGCGTGATGCGGTTCGAGCGCCTCGGCCGCCGGCTGGCGCTGGCCGGGCTCAGCCTCGCGCTCGCGGGCGCGGCGCTGCTCGGGCGGAATAGGATCGGGCCGTGGACGGCGAGGAGCTCGCGTACGCAGGCGCCGCGCGCCAAGCGCAGCTGATCCGCGAGGGGGAGGCCTCCTCGCGTGAGCTCGTCGGGCTCTATCTCGACCGGATCGAACGCCTCAACCCGCGCCTCAACGTCTTCGCCGAGGTGCTCGCCGACCGGGCGCTCGCCGAGGCGGACGCCGCCGACGCTCGCCGCGCCGCCGGTGACGCCCCGCCGCTGAACGGGGTGGCGGTCGCGATCAAGGACAACGTCGACGTCGAGGGGGCCGCGACCAGGTTCGGCTCGCGCGGCTACGACGACTCGCCCGCCACGGTCGACGGCGAGATCGTCAAGCGCCTGCGCGCGGCGGGCGCCGTGATCCTGGCGAAGACCACCCTCTCGGAGCTCGCGATCCTGCCGTTCACCGAGACCGAGGGCTGGGGGAAGTCGCGCAACCCGTGGGATCCGCAGCGCTCGGTGGGCGGCTCCAGCGGCGGCAGCGCGGGGGCGGTCGCCGCCGGGCTCGCCGGCGCCGCCTCGGCCACCGACGGCGGCGGCTCGATCCGGATCCCCGCTGCCTTCTGCGGGCTGGTTGGGCTGAAGCCGCAGCGCGGCCGGGTGCCGATCGAGCCGCACGACCACTGGAACCAGCTCTCGGCGGCGGGATGCGTGACCAGGACGGTCGCCGACACCGCGCTCTGGCTCGACGCCGTGACGGCCGGCGGCGGCGACCCCGGTGGGCCGCCGGCGCCCGAGCGCTCGTTCGCCGACGCCGCGGCGTCGGCGCCCGGACGGCTGCGGATCGCGATCTCCGAGCGACCCGCGCGGGCGATCCTGCCGCCGCAGGTCAGCGACGAGGCCCGAGCCGGCCTCGCCGAGACCGAGGAGCTCCTGCGCTCGCTCGGCCACGAGGTCCACCGCCACGAGCCCTCGTTCGGGCTCGCGGGCAACAACTTCGTCGCCCGCTACCTCGGCGGCATCCACGACGAAATCGGCGAGGTCCCGCACCCCGAGCGGCTCGAGGCGCGCACGCGCGGCTTCGGCCGGCTCGGCCGTGCCTACGCGGGGGCGCTCGCGGGCCGGGCGACCCGCGCCGCGGCCGCCGACGCGGCGAAGATCAACCGCAGCTGGGACGGCTTCGACGTGTTGGTGACGCCGACCGTCGGCGAGCCGGCGGTCGAGGTCGGTCGCTGGGAGGGCAAGGGCGCGATGCGGACCGTGCTCGGAATCAGCCGGGTCTTCTGCTTCACCCCGATCTGGAACCACACCGGCCAGCCGGCGGCGGCGATCCCGGCCGGCTTCACGCCGTCCGGGCTGCCGCGCTCGGTCACCCTGGTCGGCCGCCCCGCCGACGAGCCGACCCTGCTCTCGCTCGCCGCCCAGGTCGAGGCCGAGCGCCGCTGGGCCGACCGCCGCCCACCGCTCGCCTAGGAGCTCCGTCGCGGCTGCCAGGTGTTCGCGCAGCGGCCGCTACCCGACCCGCTCGGGTGCGTTCAAAGCGGCCCCGGTGACCGACTCGCTGGCGTCGGCGATCCGGACGCGCCCGCGCGCTCGCCGCCGGCAAAGCCTGCCGAGCGTTACGTTGGCGTCGCCTATCGACGCGGATGTAACGCTCGACCGGATGCGCCAGAAGATGTTCCGCCGGCCGCGAACGTGAGCAGCACCGGCGCCGGGTCCGACAGGTCGTCGTTGAGCACCGCCGCGAGCACCGTCGCCCCGACCCAGAGCGCGATCCCGCACAGCGAGAACGTGGTCCATCGCCGACTGCCCGAGCGCGACACGGCGCGAATCCAACGCCGCCGCTGCCTAGACTCTGAGGCGATGGCGATCGAGCCCGAGGCGCGGCGGCGCGCCCACCAGTGGAGAGAGGACCTCTACGACGGCACCCCTGAGCGCGAGGCGCTGTTCGAGACCATCTCCGGGCACCCGATCGAGCCGCTCTACACCGACGAGGATCTCGACGGCTTCGACCCGGCCGAGAAGCTCGGCCACCCCGGCGAGCACCCGTTCACCCGCGGCGTCTACCCGTCGATGTACCGCGGGCGGCTCTGGACGATGCGCCAGTTCGCCGGCTTCGGCACCGTCGAGGAGACCAACGAGCGCTTCCGCTACCTGCTCGAGGCGGGCCAGCACGGCCTCTCGACAGCGTTCGACATGCCGACCCTGATGGGGCTCGACTCCGACCACGACCGCTCGCTCGGCGAGGTCGGCGTGGAGGGCGTCGCGGTCGACACGGTCGACGACATGGAGACCCTGTTCGCCGGCATCCCGCTCGACCAGGTGACGGTCTCGATGACGATCAACGCGCCGGCCGCGATCCTGCTGGCCTTCTACGTCGTCGCCGCCGAGGAGAACGGGATCGGCGCCGACCGGCTCGGCGGGACGATCCAGACCGACATCCTCAAGGAGTACATCGCCCAGAAGGAGTGGTGCTTCCCGATCGAGCCGGCGATGGGACTGGTCACCGACATGGTCGAGTTCTGCTCCACCTCGATGCCCCGCTGGCACCCGATCTCGATCTCCGGCTACCACATCCGAGAGGCCGGCTCGACCGCCCAGCAGGAGCTCGCCTTCACGCTCAAGGACGGCTTCACCTACGTCGAGCGCGCGATCGAACGCGGCCTCGACGTCGACGCCTTCGCGCCGCGGCTCTCGTTCTTCTTCAACGCCCACCTCGACTTCTTCGAGGAGATCGCCAAGTACCGTGCCGCCCGCCGGATCTGGGCCCGCGAGATGCGCGACACCTACGGCGCCCGCGACCCGCGCTCGCAGATGATGCGCTTCCACACCCAGACCGCGGGCGTGTCGCTGACCGCGCAGCAGCCGCTGGTCAACATCGTTCGCACCACGATCGAGGCGCTCGCCGGCGTGCTCGGCGGCACCCAGTCGCTGCACACGAACTCCTACGACGAGGCGCTCGCGCTGCCGACCGCCGAGGCGGTCCGGGTCGCGCTACGCACCCAGCAGGTGATCGCGCACGAATCCGGGGTCACCAACACGGCCGACCCGCTCGGCGGCTCCTACTTCGTCGAGCGGCTCACCGACGAGATGGAGTCGGCTGCCTATGAGTACTTCGACCGCATCGACGAGCTCGGCGGGATGGTCGAGGCGATCAAGAACGGCTTCCCCCAGCGGGAGATCGCCGACGCCGCCTTCACGTATCAGCGCGAGGTCGACTCGAAGCAGCGGATCGTGGTCGGGGTGAACGAGTTCCAGCTCGAGGGCGAGTCCGAGCTCGACATCCACCGTCCCGACCCGGCGGCCGAGCAGCGCCAGCGCTCGCGGCTCGACCGGACCAAGTCCGAGCGCGACCAGGGCCAGGTCGACACCGCACTGGCCGCGGTTGGTCGAGCCGCCGAAGCGGGGGAGAACCTGATGCCGAGGCTGATCGAGGCGGCCCGGGTGCGCGTCTCCGAAGGCGAGCTCGTCGCGGCGATGCAGGCGGTCTTCGGCACGTACACCGAGCACCCCCAGTTCTGAGCCGTTTTCGGCTCGCGGCGCCGGGTATCCAATACGCATGGCGCTGAAGGTCGTACGCAACGAGGTCGACGGCTGGGACGTGATTCGCGAGGACGAGGGCGTCGCGCTGTCGAACCATCCCGACCGCGCCTCGGCCGAGACGGCGGCGCGAATTCGCGCCGACGAGGACCGGGTCAGCCAGGAGGGCGGCGAGCCGGTCGTGGTCGAGCCCGGCGAGGTGCACGCGATCGACGACGCGCGCCAGGGCATGAAGCCCGCCTTCCTCTGGCTCGGCGGGCTCGCGGTCCTGATCACGATCCTCGTGATCGTGCTCTCGCTGACCGGTTCGCTGACCGGATTCGGCAGCTAAGCGCTGCCGCCAGCGCTCGGATGCGCGGTGCTTCCCGAGATGCGCGGGACCGGGGCGACCGTCGTCATCTTGAAGCTGCTCGGGCGGATCGCGACGGCGCTCGGGCGCGCCTGAAGGTCGGTACGCTTCCCGGCCCGTGAGCGAGCCGCGCAAGATCCGAGTCGTCGTCGCCAAGCCTGGTCTCGACGGCCACGACCGAGGGGCGAAGATCATCGCCCGCGCGCTTCGCGACGCCGGAATGGAGGTGATCTACACCGGGCTGCACCAGACCCCGGAGCAGATCGCCGCGACCGTGATCCAGGAGGACGCCGATGCGATCGGGCTCTCGATCCTCTCGGGCGCCCACATGACCCTCGTCCCGCGGGTGATCAACCTGCTGCGCGAGCAGGACGCCGGCGACGTCGTGATCACGGTCGGGGGCACGATCCCGGCCGACGACGTCGAGGAGCTGAAGCAGCTCGGCGTCGCCGAGGTGTTCACCCCGGGCGCGCCCACGGACGCGATCGTCGAGTTCATCGAGGGCGCCGTCGGGCAGCGAGCCTGAGCGCGCCTGACGCTCCCCAGGCCAACCGATTGACTCGTCAGTCAATCCAGTAACATGCCCGCCGCTCATTCCCCAAGGAGGACCCTGACTTGAAGATTTGCTGTCTCGTCAAGGAGGTCCCGGACGCCGCTGTGCAAAAGCGGATCGATCCGGCCACCAAGCGGCTCGACCGCTCGGGCGAGAAGAACCTCAACCCGTTCGATACCCACGGCATCGAGGCCGCGATGCAGATTCGCGAAGGCGACAACGGTGCCGACGTCGACGAGATCGTCGCCGTCACGATGGGCCCCGAGTCCTCGGCGCGCGCCCTGCACAAGGCCGTCGCGCTCGGCGCCGACCGCTCGGTCCAGCTGACCGACTCGGCGCTCGAGGGTTCCGACGTCTGCGCCACCGGCTACGCGCTTGCCAAGGTGCTCGAGAGCGAGTCGCCCGACCTCGTCCTGCTCGGCCAGCAGTCCGACGACGGCGAGTGCTACACGATCGGCGCCGTGGTCGCGGACCACCTCAAGATGCCGTCGCTCACCCAGGTGATCAAGATCGAGATCGAGGACGGCAAGCTCGTCTGCGAGCGCCAGGCCGAGTACGGCTACGACACGGTCGAGATCGACCTGCCGGCAGTGATCTCGGTCGGTGACGCGATCAACGAGCCCCGCTATCCGTCGCTGAAGGCGATCATGGGCGCGAAGAAGAAGCCGCTCGACACGAAGGCCACCGGGGACGTCGGCATCGACGCCGCCGAGGTGGGCGAGGCCGGTTCGAAGACCCAGGTGCTCGAGATCAACCCGCCCCCCGCCAAGGAGGCCGGCGAGGTGATCGAGGACGAGGACACCAACGAGACGGTCGAGAAGATCGTCGCCTGGCTTGACGAAAGGAAGCTGATCTAGATGGCTGGGATTCTGGTTTACGCCCTCCACGACGACGAGGGCAACTTCAACAAGAACTCGCTCGGGGCGATCTCGGAGGCCGCGAAGCTCGCCGGCGAGCTCGGCACCGAGGCCGCCGCGGTGATCGTCGGCGAGATCGCCGACGACGCTGCCGCCGGGCTCGGCGCCTATGGGGCAAAGCGCGTCTTCCGCGCCAAGTCGGCGCCGGAGGGCCTCGCGCAGCCGATCGTCGACGTGATGGCGAAGGTGATCACCGACGAGGGCTTCTCGTACGCGCTGTTCGGCGGCGGTCTGCTCGGGTTCGAGATCGGCGCGGGGCTCACCGCCCGGCTCAACGCCGGTGTGACGATGGAGGTCACCGCGGTCAAGGTCGCCGACGGCAAGCTCGTTTCCGAGCGCCCGGTCCTGCAGGACTCGGCGATCGTCGACGTCGGCTACGTCAGCGAGCCCGGGATCATCATCGGGCGCCTGAACGCGTTCTCGGAGAACGACGGCTCCGGCAGCCCGGCCGAGGTGGTCGACGTCGAGGTTGAGCTCTCCGAGTGGTCCACGAAGGCGCGCATGCGCCAGCGCGGCGAGCAGCGCGGTGCCGACGTCAACATCGAGGACGCCGACATCCTGGTCGGCGGCGGTCGCGGGCTCGGCGAGAAGGACAACTTCAAGCTCGCCGAGGACCTCGCGGACGCGCTCGGCGGCGCGGTCGCCGCGACCCGCGCGGTGGTCGACGCCGGCTGGTACCCGTACGCGGCGCAGATCGGCCAGACCGGCAAGACGGTGGCGCCGAAGCTGTACCTCGCGGCCGGGATCTCGGGCGCGATCCAGCACAAGGTCGGGATGCAGAACTCGGAGGCGATCCTCGCGATCAACAAGGACCCGAACGCTCCGATCTTCGAGTTCGCCGACCTCGGCGTGGTCGGCGACCTCCACAAGATCATGCCGAAGCTGACCGAGGCCGTGAAGGCCAAGAAGGGCGGCTGAAGCACCGATGACCCCTCCGGCGTCGGCGGTGGTGCCCAACGACTCCCCACCGCCATTCGATGACCGTGCCCTGATCGCGGAGCCGACCGATCCCGAGGACGAGCGGATCGAGGTCGGCGTCGCGATCGTCGGCGGCGGGCCCGCGGGGCTCGCCTGCGCGAACAAGCTGCTCGACCTGCTTGCCGACGAGCCGGAGCTGACGGAGAAGCTCGGCGAGGTGCCGGTGGCGGTGATCGAGAAGGGCAAGGTGTGCGGCGCCCACACGCTCAGCGGGGCGAACATGGTCCCGTCGGCGATGAAGGAGCTGTTTCCGGATCTCGATCCGGCGGACTGGCCCTTCGCCTACCAGGAGGTGACCAAGGACGCGGTCTACCTGCTGACCAAGAGGGCGGCGCTCCCGCTGAAACCGATGCCGCCGAATTTTCGCAACCATGGCAACTATGTGATCTCGGTCTCGAAGCTGTCCCGTTTCCTCGCCGAGCAGGCGGAGGAGAAGGGCGCCTACATCCTCACCGAGACGGTCGCCGACAAGCTCCTGGTCGAGGACCGCATCGTCCGCGGGATCCGCTCCGGCGACCGCGGCCGGGGCAAGGACGGCGAGCCGCTGGGCAACTTCGAGCCCGGCTCGGACGTGGTCGCGAAGACCACGGTGCTCGCCGAGGGCACCCTCGGCCACCTGACGCAGGGAGCGATCGAGTACTTCGACCTCGAGGGCGCGCTGCCGGTGCGCTGGGAGCTCGGCGTCAAGGAGGTCTGGAAGGTCACGAAGCCGCTCGACCGGGTCATCCACACGATGGGCTGGCCGCTGCGCAAGCGGGCGAAGTGGAACGAGTTCGGCGGCAGCTTCATCTACCCGATGGGCGAGGACAAGCTCTGCATCGGGATGGTGATCGGCCTCGACTACACCGACTCGAGCCTCTCCTGTCACGACCTGCTGCAGGAGTTCAAGACGCACCCCTTCGTGAAGGAGATGCTCGAGGGCGGCGAGCGCGTGGCGTGGGGAGCCAAGACGATTCCGTCGGGCGGCTACTACTCGATGCCCCGCAGCCTCACCGTGCCCGGGATGGCGATCGCCGGCGACGCCGCGAACATGGTCAACGTGCCGACGCTGAAGGGCGTCCACTACGCCATGCACGCCGGCATCTACGCCGCCGAGGCGATCTTCGAGGCGCTCAAGAACGACAGCGTCAACCTCGATTCCTACGAGGAGAAGGTGCGCAAGTCGAAGATCGACTCGGACCTGTTCGACTCGCGCAACATGCGGGCGCCGTTCTCGAAGGGGTTCTTCCTCGGAGGTGCGATCGCGAGCGCGATGACGATCACCAAGGGCCTGTTCCCGGGCGGCAAGTGGAAGTACGAGGCCGACACGGAGATCGCCATGTCGGACGGCGGGGCGTCGAAGCACTACCCGAAGCCCGACAACGAGCTCACATTCAACAAGCTCGACTCGGTGTTCCTCTCAGGCAACGCGACCCGCGACGACGCTCCCAATCACGTCAAGATCCAAACCCACGTCCCGCGCGAGCTGGCGAAGACCTGGGTCAACCTGTGTCCGGCACAGGTCTACGAGATCCCCGACGACCAGCTGGAGAGCGGCGCCGCGGAGGTCGACGTCCATGTGACCGCCTCCAACTGCGTCCAGTGCGGCGCGATCAACGCCAAGGGCGGGCGCCTGACGATGCCCGAGGGCGGCGACGGGCCGCTCTACCAAGAGGTCTGACCGCGACCGCGACCACCGTCAGGCTGCGCGACGACCACGAGGTCGTCGTGCGCTCGATCGAGCCCGCCGACAAGGGGGCGCTGCGCTCGGCCTTCGACCGGCTCAGCGAGCAGTCGCGCTACCAGCGCTTCATGACCTCGATCTCCGAGCTCTCGGACTCGCAGGTCGCCTACCTGACCGAGGTCGACCATCACGACCATGAGGCGCTGATCGCCTTCGACGGCGACGGAGAGGCGGTTGGGGTCGCCCGGTTCGTGCGCATCGACGGCGGGACCACGGCGGAGGCGGCGGTGACCGTCGTCGACGAGTGGCAGGGCCGCGGCCTCGGCACGGCGATCTGTCAGCTGCTCGCCGAGCGCGCCCGCGCGGAGGGGATCGAGAAGTTCACGGCTTTGCTTCTCGCCGGCAACGACCAGATGCACGACGTGCTCGCGTCGCTCGGCCCGGCCAAGGTGCTGTCGCGCGACGCCGGGACGGTCGAGGTCGAGGTCGAGATCCCCGAGGCTGGGATCGGCGATCACATGGCGGGCGTGTTGCGGGTGCTCGCCGGCGGCACGGTCGAGCTCGCCACCCCTCCGTGGGGACTGCGCGCGGTGCCCGAGGCGCAGGCCGGCGACTAGCGGTCCGGCCCGGCGCTCAGGCGCCGGCGAACTCGCGGATCAGGCCCGCCACCCGCTCCGGCCGGTCCTCGGAGACGAACGTGCGCGAATCCTCGATCCACTCGAGTCCGCGAGCCGGGGATGTCGCCGGCGAGCCGCTCGGCGAACCGCGAGCTGAAGAAGCGGTCCTCGATGGCCCAGGCGAGCATCGTCGGCCGCGCGAAGTCGCGCAGCCGCGCCGCCGCCTCGAGCGTGTAGCGCTTCGAGCATCGCCGCGCAGATCGGCGCGGGCGTCGCGGCGGATTGCCTTGTCGCGGACGGCTCGAGCCATCCACCCGCGAGCACGCGGCCGGATCGGCCGCTTTGCGAGCCAGCCGAAGGCGAGCGGCCAGCGCCGATCTCGCCGGGATCCGCATCGAGTTCGGCGATCAGGCTGACGCCGCCCGGCATCCGCGCCAGTCGCGGCCTGCAGGTATCGGAACGCCGGACGGCAGGAAGTTCTCGTAGGCGTCGCAGGCGTCAGCACGAGCCGTCCGATCCGCTGGGGATGGCGCGGTGACGACGATCTGGCAGAGCGCACCGCCGGTGTCGTTTCCGATCAGGGTGACGTCGTCGATCTCGAGGGCGGCCACGAAGTCGGCGATCAGCTTCGCGAGCCCGGGAGGGGAGAGGTCGGCGCCGGGCTTCATCGGGGTGTGGTGCGAGCCGAGCGGCAGGTCGGGGACCACGCACCGCAGCGCGTCATCGAGCGTCGGGGTCACCTTGCGCCACAGGGTGCCGTCGACGAAGGCCCCATGGACGAAGACGACGCGGACCGTCGTCGGGCCCGGTCTCGCGGTATGCGACCTTCCCTGCTCGACGGTGACGGCACCGTCTCGGAGGGTCGGTTGAGACCTCTCGGGCGGAAGCCGGCGTAGCCGGATCCGGACGAACCGCGTGCCAGCGACCGAGGGCGCAGGGCGATCGCTCCGAGCAATTCGAGCGGGTCGAGGGTCGCGATCGCGCTCGACCGCGACCCCGTCACGCAGGGTGATCATGTCGACCGTGTGCAGGGTCACCGGTCGTCCGCCGACCCGGGCGCGGATCGCCAGCTTCGATCGGACGCGGGACCGTCGCCGTCGGCCTCGGGCGCCGAGGCCGCACGAGCCGACCGCTGCCGTGGACGTCCGAGAGTGAGGTCGAGCGAGCGGCCGCGCGAACTGCTCGGGCGCAGACGTTCCGCCGTGCTCGACCACGTGCGCGACATCTGCGGCTGGAGCGCCGGCGGATGCTCGTCTGACAGGCAGGGCTCGAAGTGATCGCTGCGTTACGGGTCGGCGTCAGGTCGGCGAGCGCCGGGATGCGAGGCGGCGAACGCCTCGACCCAGTCCGCAGCGCTCCTCGTCGCGGCCGCGGCGCTCGATCAGGCGCCTCAACCGGCGCGCGACTCGCGGCTTCGCGTCGCTGCGCGTCACGCGGGTAGCCTCAGCGCTGCTCGAGCGTCCAGGCCTTGCTGCCCGCTCAGTCGTGACCGTTCGCCGAGCGCGGCACGACGAGGACCGGGCAGGCGGCCGACCGCATCACGGCCCAGGAGACGTTGCCGACCAGCGCGTGGCGTAGCGGCCCGTAGCCGCGCGAACCGACGACCAGTAGGTCGAGGTCTCGCGAGTGCTCGACCAGGACCTCGGCCGGGTCGCCCTCGCCCTCGCCGATGGTGATCGTGATCAGCTCCGCGTTCAGCTCCGCCGCGAGCGCCGCGGCGACGTCGCGGGCATGGCTCGCCTCCGAGCGCCCGTCGAAGCCGACCCCGATCGTCCGCAGCTGAAACTCCGAGTCCGCGCGGGTGGCGAATCCGCTCGGGGCGACGAGTACCGCGCAGGGGGCGCCGTGCAGAAGCCGCTCGGCGACGCTGCCCGGGACGACTCGCCCGAGCCCGTGGCGGTGGGTCGAGCCGAGCACGATCACGTCGGCGCGCTCGTCCTCGGCGAGCTCGTGCAGCGCCCGCGGGGCCGAGACGCCGCCGACGACTCGGAGGCGAAAATCGGCGTTGCCGAGCTGGCGCGACGCTTCCGTCGTCAGCCGCTCCTCAGCCTCGGCGATCGCTCGCTCATAGGCGTGCGCGGGGGTCGCGAGCGGGTCGAGCTCGAGTGCCACGCAGAGGACGAGCCCGGCGCCCTCGACCGCCGCGAGCGCCGCCGCGAGGCCGAGCGCGTCGGCGCCGCTCTCACGTCCGTCATAGCCGACGAGGATCGTGCGGTAGAGGGGACTCACCGGCGCAGCATATGGCGCTGTGGCTCGACCTCACGGGGCGCCGCTAGAATTCACCTCGATGAAGACCGGGATCCACCCCGAATACGGACTCTCCCACGTGCGCTGCTCGTGCGGCAACGAGTTCTACACGCGCTCGACGAACCCAGAGATGCACGTCGAGATCTGCTCCGCCTGCCATCCGTTCTACACCGGCAAGCAGAAGCTGGTCGACACCGGCGGCCGGGTCGAGCGCTTCCGTCGCCGGGCGGCGCGCAGCAAGCAAAGCTGAGCGGCGGCGCGTTGATGAGCGCCGGGGGCGGTCCCGACATCGACGTCACCCGGATGCCTGACGGCATGCCGGTGGCCTCCAAGGACGCGCCCGTCGGCGGTCAGGCCGTGCTCGAGGGCGTGATGATGCGCGGCGTCTCGACCTGGGCGGTCGCGGTGCGCAAGCCCGGCCCCGAGGGCGAAAATGGCGCCGGGCCGGCGGTCGGCGAGATCGAGGTCACCTCGGAGCCGGTCGTCTCGTGGGCCAAGCGTCATCGGATCCTGCGACTACCGGTCATCCGCGGCGTCGTCGCGCTCGCCGAGTCGCTGAAGATCGGCTTTCGGGCGCTGGCGATCTCCGCCAACGCGCAGCTGGTCGAGGAGGACGGCGACGAGCCCGAGCCGATCGGCGGCTTCACCTGGGGCCTGACGATCTTCTTCTCGCTCGCGCTCGCGATCGGCCTCTTCTTCGTCGTCCCGGTCGGGCTCACGAGCCTGATCAAGGACCAGCTCGGCTCGTCGCTGCTGTTCTGGTTGATCGAGGGGGTTCTGCGAACGGCGATCTTCATCGGCTACATCGTCGCGATCAGCCGCCTGCCCGACCTGCGCCGCGTGTTCGAGTACCACGGCGCCGAGCACAAGACGATCTCCTGTTACGAGGCCGGCGACCGGTTGGTGCCGGCCCGCGCCGAGACCTACTCCCGCCTGCACCCGCGCTGCGGGACGAGCTTCCTGCTGATCGTGATGGTGCTCGCGATCTTCGTCTTCGCCCCGATCGGCCTGCCCGAGTGGTACTGGCTGCTCGCCTCGCGGATCCTCGGCATCCCGCTGATCGCCGGCCTCTCCTACGAGGTGATCAAGTGGGCGGGCAAGAACCGCCGCAAGGGCTGGGTGCGGACGCTGATGTGGCCCGGGCTCATGCTTCAGAACCTGACCACGCGCGAACCCGACCGCGAGCAGCTCGCGGTCGCGATCGCGGCGCTCGAGGCGGTGCTCGCGGTCGAGAATCCCGCCGAGGAGGCCCGCGACCGCGACGTGATCGAGATCGTCGCCTAGCGCCGGCGCGCGGCCAGGCGGGCCGCATCGCGCGCGATAGCCTCAGCGCATGGCTGACACCGCGGTGATCGAGAAGCTGGTCGAACAGATCGAGGGACGCTTCGCCGAGCTCGAACGCCAGATGTCCGATCCCGAGGTGATCGGCGACCGCGAGCGCTACGCGGCCGTCGGGCGGGAGTACCGCGAGCTCGAGCTCGCCAACGAGCTCGCCGGGCGTTGGCGCCAGCTGCGCGGCGACTTCGAAGGAGCCGAGGAGATGCTCGCCGAGGACGGTGAGGACGAGGAGTTGCGAGAGCTCGTCGCGGCCGCGCCCGGTCAGCTCCGCGAGCTGGAGGACGAGCTGCGGCTGGCGATGGTCGAGCGCGACCCCAACGACGACAAGAACGTGATCATCGAGATCCGGGCAGGGGCCGGGGGCGATGAGGCGGCCCTGTTCGCCGGCGACCTCTACAAGATGCTGACCCGCTACGCGGAGGAGCGCGGCTTCACCACCGATGTGCTCTCCCAGTCGCCGGCCGAGGTCGGCGGCTTCAAGGAGATCACCTTCGAGATCAAGGGCGACGGCGCCTTCTCGGTGTTCAAGTTCGAGGGCGGCACCCACCGCGTGCAGCGGGTGCCGAAGACCGAGTCGCAGGGGCGGATCCATACGTCGACCGCGACCGTGGCGGTGCTGCCCGAGGCCGAGGAAGTCGAGGTCGAGATCGCTCCCGAGGACCTGCAGATCGACGTCTATCGCTCGTCGGGCCCGGGCGGGCAGTCGGTCAACACCACCGACTCGGCGGTCCGAATCACCCACCAGCCGTCGGGGATCGTGGTCTCGATGCAGGACGAGAAGTCGCAGCTTCAGAACCGCGACAAGGCGATGCGGGTCCTGCGCGCGCGCCTCTACGAGCGAGCGCTCGACGAGCAGCGCGCCGAGATCGCCGCCGACCGCCGCTCCCAGGTGGGCACGGGCGAGCGGTCGGAGAAGATCCGCACCTACAACTTCCCGCAGGGCCGGGTCACCGACCACCGGATCAAGCTCACCGCCCACAACCTCGACGAGATCCTCGCCGGCGACCTGAGCGAGTTCACCTCGGCGCTCGGGTCCGAGGAGAAGCGGGCTCGGCTGGAGGCGCAGACCGCCGAGGTCTCGTGAGCGGACCCGCCGTCGCCGGCAGCGTCGCGTCGGCGCTCGGGTCGGCGGTCGACGCGCTCGCGGCGGCCGGGGTCGAGAGCCCGCGCCTCGACGCGGAGCTGCTGCTCGAACGGGCGACCGGCCACGACCGCGCGCGGCTCGTCGCCAACCCCGAGGCCGGGGTCGAGGCGGGGGCTGCGCGCGAGTTCGGGGCGATGGTCCGGCGACGCTTGCGGCGCGAGCCGATCGCCTACATCCTCGGCTCGAAGGGGTTTCGACGGATCGAGCTCGAGGTCGACCGCCGGGTCCTGATCCCGCGACCGGAGACCGAGTTGCTGGTCGAGTTGGCGCTCGAGCTCGAGCCGGCGACCGTGCTCGACGTCGGCACCGGCTCAGGGGCGATCGCGCTCGCGATCGCCGACGAGCTGCCCGGCGCGGCGATCGTCGCGACCGACACCTCGCTCGACGCGCTCGCGGTCGCGAAGGCGAACCGCGATCGCCTCGGGCTCACCGAGCGGGTGCGGCTCTCCTACGGGACGCTCGAGCCGGGGAGCTTCGACCTGATCGTCGCCAACCTGCCGTACGTCAGCGAGGACGAGTGGGGATCGCTCGCGCGCGAGATCCGCGAGCACGAGCCACGCGAGGCCCTGGTCAGCGGGCCGACCGGCCTGGAGGCGATCGAGGGCCTGCTCGCCGAGCTCTCGGTCGGGCTGGAGCTGCCGCGGGCGATCGGACTCGAGCTCGGCCTCGACCAGGCGCTGAGCGTGGCCGAGCTCGTCCGCCGGACCGGATTCGAGCGGATCGAGATCCGCCCCGACCTAGCCGGGATCGACCGGGTGGTCGTCGCGTGGATGTGAGGCGGAGCGGAGCGACGCCGAGCCGCGTCGCCGTTGAGGCGCTTGACGTGAGCGAGGCCCGCGGCGCGCTCGAGCGCTGCGTGTTCGACGGCGGGGTGGCGCTGTTTCCCGCGGACGGGCTCTACGGGCTCGCGTGCGACCCGACCCGCGCCGACGCGATCGAGCGCATCCACCGGATCAAGGGTCGTGACGACGGCAAGCCGTCGGCGGTCATGTACTTCTCGCCGCTGGCGATGCGCGAGCTGGTCGCAGGCCTCGGTCCGCGGACGCGCGATGCGCTCGGAGCGCTCCTCCCCGGCCCGGTCACCCTGGTGATCGCGAACCCCGAGCACCGCTACCCCCTCGCCTGTCGCGAGGATCCCGAGCGCCTCGGCGTGCGCCTGATCGAGGGGCCGCTGGCCGGCACCGCGTGCGCCATCTTCCAGACCTCGGCGAACCGCTCCGGCGAGCCGGCGCCCGCCCGCTACGAGGACGTCGACCCGAGGATCGTTGCGGCGGTCGACCTCGCGATCGACGGTGGCGCGCTGGCCGGGGCGCCGTCGACGGTGGTCGACGTGACCGCGATCGAGTCCGGCGGCGAGCCGCTGATCCTGCGCGAGGGCGCCCTCCCCGCCGCGGTGGCGCTCGAGCGCCTCGGGGCGGCTACGTGAGGATTCGGGCCCTCGCGCTCGCGCTCGCCCTGCTGCTCGTCGCCGGCTGCGGCGGCGACGATGAACCGCGGGCACTCACCGGCGGCTCGCCGGCGACCTCGACCGAGGCCGCGACCTCGACCGCGATCGGAGGGCGAGGAGGGCGCCGCGATCGCCGCCGTGCTCGCCCGGATCGCCGCCGGGGATCCGAGCCCGTACTCGGAGGATGGGAGCACGTTCCAGAACCGCGAGGGGCTCTTGCCCGACGAGCCGCTCGGCTACTACCGCGAGTACACGGTCGAGACCCCCGGCTCGCCCGACCGCGGCGCCCGCCGGCTCGTGATCGGCTCCGGCGGCGAGACTTACTACACCGACGACCACTACGCCTCGTTCGAGCGCATCGACCCGGAGGACTACCAGTGACCCTGTCGCCAGCGCAGCTACAGACCCCGAGCCCGGTCTGCGTCCACTTCGCCGCTGCGGCGCCGAAGCCCGAGCCGCCCGTGCACCTGGCCGAGCTCGACGGCGCCGCGATCCACGATCACGACGAGCTCATGGACGCATTCGCCGTGGCGCTCTCGTTCCCGGACTACTTCGGCCGCAACTGGGACGCGCTCGACGAGTGCCTTCGCGATCTGAGCTGGATCGGTGCCCCCGGCTACGCGGTCGTGATCCGCGGGGCCGGGCACCTCTGGCAGGCGCATCCCCGACTTGCCGGGAATCTGGTCGAGAGCTGGCTGCTGTGCGCAGCGTCGTGGAGCGACCGCGACACGGCCTTCCATCTCGTCTTCGAGTGGTAGCGCTCAGACGGCGGCCCGGGCGGCCGCGAGCGTGAGGAAGAACTCCAGCCGGTAGAGCTTGCCGTCGCGCGCGGTGGCGAGCCCGACGGCGCGCTGGTCGGTCTCGATCCCGCTCGTGCGCCCGCGCGTGTGGATGACGAACTCGAGGATCACGCGGCCGTCGCCGACCGGGTGGACCCGCTCGGTCTCGAGCCGGACCCATTCCATCACCTCGAGGAACGACTCCCACCAGCGGCGCACGCCCTCCGGCCCGCGATAGACGTCCGGCTCGCTGGCGATCGCGGCCGGGGTGACCATCTCGAACTCGTCGTCGACGAGCTCGAGCGCCTGCTCGTAGGTGTCGGAGTCGAGCAACCGGAACGTCTCGACGATGGCCTCGGCGTCACTCGCCATCGCCGAAGTATCGCCGGGGGGCGGTGGTATCGTCGGCCTCGATGACGCTCGAGCTCCCGGACGACTTCCAGACCGCCCCGCTGGCCGAGGTGGATCCCGAGATCGCACAGGTCCTGCAGCGCGAGCTGGAGCGCCAGCAGAACACGCTCGAGATGATCGCCTCGGAGAACTTTGTTCCCCAGGCGGTGCTCGACGCAGCCGGCTCGGTGCTCACCAACAAGTACGCGGAGGGCTATCCCGGGAAGCGCTACTACGGCGGCTGCGAGGAGGTCGACGTCGCCGAAAACCTGGCGATCGATCGGGCCAAGGAGCTCTTCGGCGCCGAGCACGCGAACGTCCAGGCGCACGCCGGCGCCCAGGCCAACAACGCCGCCTACATGGCGATGCTCGAGCCCGGCGACACGATCATGGGGATGGCCCTCGATCACGGCGGGCATCTCAGCCACGGAATGAAGCTCAACGTGTCCGGGAAGCTCTACGCGGTCGTCCCGTACCACGTGCGGCGCGAGGACTATCTGGTCGACATGGACGAGGTCGAGCGGCTCGCCACCGAACACCGGCCGAAGGTGATCATCGCCGGCTGGTCGGCCTATCCGCGGCAGCTCGACTTCGCCGCCTTCCGGGAGATCGCCGATTCGGTCGGGGCCCGCCTGATGGTCGACATGGCGCACTTCGCCGGACTGGTCGCGGCGGGTGAGCACCCGAACCCGGTCGAGCACGCGGACGTGGTCACGACGACGATCCACAAGACTCTCTGCGGGCCGCGCAGCGGGATGATCCTGTGCCGCGAGGAGCTCGCCAAGGACGTCAACCGCTCGATCTTCCCCGGCCAGCAGGGCGGGCCGCTGATGCACATCATCGCCGCCAAGGCGGTGGCGCTCGGAATCGCTCAGACGGAGCCGTTCCGCGCCCGCCAGCGTCAGACGGTCGCCAATGCCCGCGCGTTCGCCGCCGAGCTGATCGCCAACGGGGTCGAGTGTGCTGACCGGGGGCACCGACGTCCACCTCGTGCTCGTCGACCTCGGCCCGACCGGGCTCGACGGCAAGGAGGGCGAGGAACGCCTCGAGGCGGTCGGGATCACCGTCAATCGCAACGCGATCCCGTTCGACGAGCGCCCGCCGATGAACCCGTCGGGGTTGCGGATCGGAACCCCGGCGCTGACCACCCGCGGCCTGGTCGAGGACGACATGCGCGAGATCGCCCAGGTGATCGCGATCGCGCTCTCGGACCGGTTCGAGTCCGAGCGCGAGGCGCTGGGGGAGCGGACACGCTCCCTGATGGAGCGCTATCCGCTGTATCCCCAGCTGGCCGCCACTGCGGCGGCCTGACGCTCCTACGCGGTTACTGGACCACCCCGGCCCAGAGGCCGGCGTTGGTGAACGTCGCGGTGCCACCGCCCGGGTTGCTGTAACGCAGCTGGAACGTGTACTTGCCCGGGTTGATCGGCGAGAAGACCAGGAAGCCGCCCCGGGTCGGGTTCGAGACGCCGCCGGTGTCGCCCGCGCCCGGGACCGTGTACCGGATCTGCGGATCGGAGCCGTTGAAGCTCATGATCGGCGGGCTGTTGGGCAGCAGCGTCGGCTCGTACAGGTGCACTTGGGCGAGCGCGTTCTGACCGCCGCCGGTGAGCTGGCCGGTGACGCGGGCGTAGACGGCGACGAGGCCGGTCTCCGGCACCTTCACGGTGACCGTCGGGCCGCCGAGGTCGGTCGGCGTGCCTGCGGCGGTTGCGAACGGGCCCGGGACCCCCTGGGTCTTGAACAGGTTGAGCGACGGCGGCTGCACCGACAGCTTGTGCAGGTCCGACGCCTTGACCGCGCCCGGCGCGATGTCGTTCGACTTGACCGAGTTCTTGCCCTGAAGGGCGACGGCCGAGCCGGTGAGCCCGACGATCAGCGCGCAGATCGCCACCAGCATCGCCGGCGAGGGCAGTTTCCTGAGACGCATTTGAGCCTCCCTTATGGAGTCGTTGACGCCCCCCACCGGTCAAACCCATCGAGCGGGCCGTAAGTTTCGGCAGCCGATGAGGGTCTGGGTCGACTGCACCGCTGCGGCTCATCCGCTTGTCCTGCGGCCGATCGTCGAACGCCTGCGGGCCCGCGGCCACGAAGTCGAGATCACCACCCGCGAGTACGGGCAGACGGTGGGCATCCTCGAGCGGCTCGGGCTCGAGCACACCGTGATCGGCAGCCACGGCGGCGGCGGGGCCGCCGGCAAGGCGCTCGCGCTCGCCCGCCGCAGCCGCGCGCTGCTCGGCTGGGCGCGCCCGCGCGGGTTCGGGCTGGCGCTCGGCCACGGCTCGGTCGACCTCGCGGTGGTCAGCTCGGCGCTGCGGATCCCGTCGGCGCAGATGCAGGACTACGAGTTCGCGGGTCTGCAGCGCCAACTCGCCTTCCGCGCGGCGCGCCGGGTACTGGTTCCGGACGCGATCGGGGTCGAGGCGATGCGCCGCGCCGGGGCCGCCGAGCGCAAGCTCTTCCGCTACCCGGGGCTGAAGGAGGACTACTACCTCGCCGACTTCGAGCCCGACCCCGCCGTGCTCGGCGAGCTCGCGGTGGCGCGCGAGCCGGTGCTCGCTGTCGTCCGCCCGCCGCCGGAGACTTCCGCCTATCACGAGCGCAACCCGGTCTATGACGCGGTGCTCGACCGGCTCGCCGCAGCCGAGCGGACGGTCGCGGTGGTGATCCCGCGCACCGAGGCCCAGGGGGACGTGGTCCGCGCCCGCCGCGATCCGTCGCTGATCGCACCCGAGCGCGCGGTCGACGCGCAGAGCCTGATCGCCTACGCCGACCTCGTGGTCAGCGCCGGCGGGACGATGAACCGCGAGGCGGTGGCGCTGGGCACGCCCGTCTACACGATCTTCAGCGGCCGCATGGGCGCGGTCGACGAGCGCCTGATCGCCGCCGGCCTGCTGCGCCCGCTCGACGATCCGGCGGCGCTCGACCTCTCGAAGCGCACCACCCACCCGGGCCCGCAGAACCCTCGGGACCCGACGTCCTCGTGGAGGCGATCCTGGCCGCCGTCCCTCACTCGAACGACGAACAACGAACAACGAGCAACGAATAGATGTTCGTCGACGGCCGCCCCGAAACCATCCAGGCGCTGTTCGCGTTCGTGGTCGCCGCGGTGCTCGCGTGGCTGCTGGTCCCCGTCGCGGAGCGGATCGCCCGGCGGATCGGGGCGATCGACTACCCGAACGCGCGCAGCCTGCACACCGAGCCGACCCCGAAGCTCGGCGGGCTGGCGATCTTCGTCGGCACCAGCGTCGCCGCGATCCTTTTCTTGCCCTGGGCGGAGCAGACCCAGGCGCTGCTGATCGGCGCGGTGGTGATCGTCACCGTGGGCGTCCTCGACGACGTCTTCGACCTGCACCCGATGCTGAAGCTCGCCGGGCAGGTGGTCGCGGCGGCGATCCCGGTGCTCAACGGAGTCAACGCCAGCTCGTTCACCCTCCCGTTCGTCGGCGGCGTCAACCTGCGCTCGGTCGAGCTGTTCGACGTCGGGCTGATCGGCAGCGTCCACCTCGGCCACCTGCTGACGATCATCGGGATCGTCGCGGTGATCAACGTGATCAACCTGATCGACGGCGTCGACGGGCTCGCGGCCGGCGTCTGCGTGATCTCGGCGGCGTCGCTCTCGGTGATCGCGCTGTCGCTCGAGAAGCCCGGCGCCGGGGTGCTCGCCGCCCTGACGGCCGGCGGTGCGCTTGGCTTCCTCCGCCACGGGTTCCCGCCCGCGTCGAGCTTCATGGGGGACACCGGCTCCAACCTGCTCGGGTATCTGCTCGGCGCGGTCGCCGTCCAGGGCGCGCTGAAGACGAACGCGGTGATCGCCCTGATCCTGCCGCTGTTGATCCTCGCGGTGCCGATCCTCGACACCACCTTCGTGATCGCGAAGCGGATCAAGTACCGCCAGCCGATCTACCGGGCCGACCGCTGGCACCTGCACCACCGGCTCGCCAACATCGGGTTCTCGCAGCGGCGCACGCTCGCCTATCTGTACGGGTGGGCGGCGGTGATGGCCGCCCTGGCGTTGGCGCTGCGCTTCGTCCCGTACTCGGACGATCACGGCAACTTCGATCCGCTGTGGACGGCGGTGATGATCGTCTGCGCACTCGCCGCGTTCGCGGCCAGCGTCTATCTGGTGATCACGCTCGAGATCCTGAAGCTGCGCAAGCGGCGGTTGCGCGAGCGCTTCGGGACCCGCCCAGAAGCGCCCGAGGAGGCGGCCGTCGACAAGGGCGTCGCGCGCGAGCTCGAGACCGGGAGCTTCGCCGCGGTGGACCCGGATACGGGCGAGTTCGAGAGCGTCGACGCGGCCCGCGAACAAAGCCCGTAGCGGCTGTCACAAACTTGTTACAAGCGCACAGCCCGGGGCGGCGGCTGTCGGCTATAGTCGTCGATCCGCCCCGCTGGATGGATTCTCGGGGGCGGATGCTCTAGTCCGTCCTGGGAGATCTTTCTAACTCGTACCTCGCGACCGCCATTGTCTGGCCGCTACTTCAACTACTCCGATGACCGAGGACCCTCCGACGAGGGTGGACGCCGCCACGGCCGGCATCTCCCTGATCGCAGCGATGCCGGCCGGGTCAGTGGCCGGGTACGGGCTCGGCTCGGTGGTGGGCCTTGCGGTCCCGCTCGGCCTGCTTGGGCTGTTCGCGGGCCTCGTCGCCGGTCTTGCTCTTGTCTACGCTCGCTTTAGAAGGCTCTGATGCCGCCTCCGGCGGCCGTCCGGGCCTGCTGGTCCGCTACGCCGACTTGGCGCTGCTGGCGATCGCGCTACCGATCTTCATCGCCGCCGGCTGGCCGCTGGCCGGCTACGCCGTCGCCGCCGTCGCCTGGATCGCCCAGCACGTGATCCTCGCGCTCTCCGACCGCGGCTCGGCCGCCGCGCTGCGCGCCGGCGACCGCCGCCGGGCGATGGGCATCGTCGGCTCGGCGACGCTCGGACGCGTCTGGCTGGTCGCGCTCGCGATCCTGCTCGTCGGCCTGCTCGGCGAGCGCGAGGCCGGCCTCGCCGCCGCGATCCTCACGCTGGCGCTGGTCACGGTCCACCTCGCCTGCCTGGCGATCTCGAAGCTGTTCTTCGCCGAGACCCCGGCGGCCGGCCAGTGAAGCGGAGTCCGACAGGACGAAGCGGAGCCGCACCGCTGTTGAGGTGCCTGCTGTGAGCCGCAAGGCAAAGATCTGGATCGGGGTCGGGCTCTACTTCCTGATCCTCGTGATGCTCGTGGTGATCGTCGGCAGCGCGGGCAAGAACGACGAGTTCCAGCCCCAGAACGAGTTCAAGCTGGATGCCTGGATCGACATCCACATCGGTGGCGTCGACCTCTCGATCACCAAGGGTGTCCTCTACGTGCTGCTCGCCAGCGGCCTGACGATCGGGGTGATGACCTACATCGCCCGCCGCATGACGACCGAGAAGCCGAACAAGGTGCAGATGGCGGTGGAGATCGCCTACGACCTGACCCGGAACAACATCACCGGCGGCAACATCGATGACAAGGCGCTCGCCCGCAAGTGGTTCCCGTATCTGGCGGCGCTCTTCTTCTTCATCTGGTTCTCGAACATGCTCGGCTACCTGCCGCTGCCGACCAACACCGAGCACAAGGTCGACATCTTCGGGCTCGAGGTGCCGTCGCTGGCGATCTACGCGGCGACCGCGAACATCTCGATCCCGCTCGTGCTCGCGTTGATCTCGGTCACCGCCTACCACCTCGAGGGGATCCGGGCCAAGGGCCTGTTCGGCTATCTGAAGTCGTGGCTGCCGCCCGGCCTCGAGGACATGAACGTCGTCGGCCGCGCGCTGATCTTCGTGATCGAGGCGATTTCCCACATGGTTCGGCTGATCTCGCTCTCCGTGCGACTTTTCGCCAACATCCTCGCCGGCCACCTGCTGATCCTCTTCATGGCGGGCGGGCTCGCCGTGCTGCTCGGCCTCGCGGCGCTCGGGGCGCTGACCTTCCCGCTTGCGCTCGCCTTCTTCATCTTTGAGATCGGCCTGGTCGCCACCCTCCAGGCATTCATCTTCTCGACCTTGACAGCCATCTACATCGGCGGAGCAACCGCCGACAGTCACTAAGAAAAGGAGTACTAGGAATGGATTTGCTGCCCATCGCCCAGGCCGCTCAGTCGGTCGACCTGGCGCCGATCACGGACGGCCTGAAGGCGGTCGCGCTCGGCATCGGCGCCGGACTCGGCTCGATCGGCGCCGGCATCGGCATCGGGATCATCTTCGGCAAGGAGATCGAGTCGGTCGCCCGCCAGCCCGAGATGAAGGATGAGCTCCAGGCGATCCGCTGGCTCGGCTTCGCACTGACCGAGGCGGTCGCGTTCTATACGTTCATCTTCGGCCTGATCGCGTTCTTCCTCTAAGCCGGTGGAGTTGCTGGCCACAATCGCAACGGTCCTCCCGGTCGGAGCGGAAGAGGAGGGAGGCAGCTTCCTCGTCTCGCCCTCGCTCGGGCTGATGTTTTGGACGCTGCTCGCGTTCGGCGTGACCATGTTCGTGCTCGCGAAGCTGGCGTTCCCGCGGATCGGCGAGGCGCTCGAGAAGCGCGCCAACGCGATCAACGAGAACATCGAGGCGTCGAAGCGCACCCGCGAGGAGGCCGACGAGCTGCTCGCCGAGTACCGGGAGCGGCTCAAGGAGGCCCGCGAGCAGGCAGACGACATCGTCGCCCGCGCCCGCAAGGCGTCAGACAACGCCGTCAGCGAGGCGACCGCCGCGGGCAAGGCGAAGCGCGAGGAGCTGGTCGCCGCGGCGCGCAGGGACATCGAGACCGAGACGAAGCGCTCGCTCGAGCAGATCCGCAAGGAGGTCGCCGACCTGACCGTGCTCGCGACCGAGAAGATCACCCGCAAGTCGCTCGACGCCGCGGACCACCAGCGGCTCGTCTCCGAGGCGCTGGCGGAGGTCGACTTCTCGTCGCTCGCCGGAAGCGAGGCGTCGAACAACTGATGGAGGAGATCGCCCGCGTATATGCCAACGCGCTGTTCGAGGCGGCGCAGGACACCGATCAGCTCGACGAGATCCACGAGCAGCTCGGCCAGTTCACCGATGCGATGAACGAGTCCAACGACATGCGGGTGTTCTTCTTCAGCCCCTACTTCTCGTCGAAGGAGAAGCGGGAGGCGATCTCGGCGGCGATCTCGGCGGCGTCCAAGGAGCTCGTCAACTTCCTCGAGCTGCTCGCCGAGAAGCACCGGATGCCGGCGATCTTCGCGATCAAGCGACGCTTCGACGAGCTCTGGGCGGAGGCGAAGAAGCGGCTCGAGGTCACCCTGACGAGCGCGGTCGAGCTCGACCGCGGGGTGATCGATCAGATCGGCGACACGGTCGAGAAGCAGACCAATCGCGACATCGACCTCGAGACGAACGTCGACCCCGACATCCTCGGCGGCCTCGTGCTGCGGGTCGGCAACATGGTTCTCGACGCGAGCCTTCGCAACAAGCTGGAAAGACTGAGAAAGGAAGTCGCCTCGGCCGCATAGGCGACGTGAGGGCTTTAGGCCCCGAAAACAAGCGTGTAAGGCCGCCGAAGGCGGCCGCAAGAGATTCAAAAGGAGCACTGAACAAGCGTGGAGATCAAGCCCGACGAGATTTCGAAGATCCTCAGAGCGCGGATCGAAGGACTCGAGACCGACGCCGCGGACCTGTCCGAGGTCGGCACCGTGCTGTCGGTCGCCGACGGCATCGCCCGCGTGCACGGGCTCGACAACTGCATGTCGCTCGAGATGCTCGACCTGCCCCATGACGTCACCGGCCTCGCCCTCAACCTCGAGGCCGACAACGTCGGCGTCGTGCTGTTCGGCGCCTGGGACCACGTGGTCGAGGGCGACACGGTCAAGCGCACCGGCCGCCTGCTCGAGATCCCGGTCGGCGAGGAGCTTCTGGGCCGGATCGTCGACCCGCTCGGCCGCCCACTCGACGACAAGGGCGAGGTCAACACCTCCGAGACGCGGCCGGCCGAGTTCAAGGCCCCCGGCGTGGTCGAGCGCCAGCCCGTCGACACTCCGGTGCAGACCGGGCTGAAGGCGATCGACGGGATGATCCCGATCGGCCGCGGCCAGCGTGAGCTGATCATCGGCGACCGCCAGACCGGCAAGTCCGCGATCGCGATCGACACGATCATCAACAACAAGGACAAGGACCTGATCTGCGTCTACGTCGCCGTCGGCCAGCGGATGGCGACCGTGGTCCAGGTCGCCGGGATCCTCGACGACGCCGGGGCGCTCGACAACACGATCATCGTCGCGGCCCCGGCCGACGAGGCGGCGCCGATCAAGTTCATGGCTCCGTACGCCGGCTGCGCGATGGCCGAGCACTTCCTCTATCAGGGCAAGGACACGCTCTGCGTCTACGACGACCTCACCAAGCACGCCTCTGCCTACCGGCAGATGTCGCTGCTCCTGCGGCGGCCGCCGGGTCGCGAGGCA
Source organism: uncultured Solirubrobacterales bacterium (assembly GCA_963828755.1). Lineage (GTDB taxonomy): Bacteria > Actinomycetota > Thermoleophilia > Solirubrobacterales > 70-9 > WHSW01. The sequence goes on from CAWHFY010000010.1 coordinate 31,585, forward strand.
TACCCGGGCGACGTCTTCTATCTGCACTCGCGACTACTCGAGCGGGCGGTTCGCCTGAACGACGACCTCGGCGGCGGCTCGATGACCGCGCTGCCGATCATCGAGACGCAGGCGAACGACGTCTCGGCCTACATCCCCACCAACGTGATCTCGATCACCGACGGCCAGATCTTCCTCGAGTCGGACCTCTTCTACTCGGGCGTGCGGCCGGCGATCAACGTCGGGATCTCGGTCTCGCGAGTCGGAGGCAACGCGCAGACCAAGGCGATGAAGAGCGTTGCCGGCAAGCTGAAGCTCGACCTCTCCCAGTACCGCGACCTCGAGGCCTTCGCCCAGTTCGGCTCCGAGCTCGACCCCGAGACGCAGAAGCAGCTCAGCCGCGGCGAGCGCCTGGTCGAGATGCTGAACCAGAACGAGCGCAGCCCGCTCTCGGTCGGCCAGCAGGTCGCCTCGATCTACGCCGGCACCGGCGGCTACCTCGACCGGATCAAGGTCGAGCGTGTGCCGGAGTTCCTCGCCGACCTGCTCGGGCGTTTGAAGGCGGAGCAGGGGGAGCTGATGGGCCGGATCGACGACGGCCAGCTCTCCGACGAGGACGAGGGGGCGCTCGGCAAGGCGATCGCCGAGATGGTGGACGACTTCGGACCCGACTTCGACGAGGAGGGGCAGCCGCTCGAAGAGGGCGAGTCGGACCGGATCCGGTCCGGGCACGAGCGCGGGCAGCCGGCGCGCGCCGAGGCCGAGGCCGAGGCTGAGAAGGAGGAAGTTACCGCCTAGTGGCAACCCAGAAGGAAGTCAAGAACCGAATCTCTTCGGTCAAGAACATCCACAAGATCACCCGTGCGATGGAGATGGTCGCTGCGGCCAGGCTGCGGCGCGCCGAGCAGCGGATCGACAACATGCGCCCCTACGCGCAGGCGATCCGCAAGATGACCAAGCAGGTCGCCGACGCTTCGACCGCGATCCCCAGGATCGCCCTGCTGGAGCAGCGCGAGCAGGAGCGGCGGGTCGGGATCGTTCTCGTCACCGGCGACCGCGGCCTCGCCGGCGCCTTCAACACGAACATCATCCGCGAGGGGCTGCGGCTGAAGCGCGAGTTCGCCGCCGGCGGCGCCGAGGTCCAGTTCTCGGTCGTCGGCCGCCGCGGCAACTCGACGATGAGCTTCCGCGGCGAGGCGATCACCCACTCCTACGCCGGGTTCACCGACCGACCGGCGTTCACCGATGCGCGCGGGATCTCGCGCGACGTGACCGCGGCCTACGTTGACGAGGAGCTCGACCGGGTCGAACTCGTCTACAACCGCTACGTGTCGCCGCTGACGCAGTACGTGCGCCGCCAGACCCTGCTGCCGATGCAGGAGGCGGAGGTCTTCGGCGAGGGGATTCCCGAGCCCGAGGAGCCAGCCGACCCGGAACTCGCGGAGGCGCACGAGAAGGCTTACTGGGACTACGAGCCGGAGCCCGAGGTGCTGCTCCCGATGCTGTTCGAGGAGTATGTGGACCTCTCGGTGTACCGGGCGCTGCTCGAGTCCTCGGCGTCGGAGCTGGGCGCGCGGATGACCGCGATGCGCTCGGCGGCCGAGAACGCGCAGGACATGATCGACGATCTGACGCTGGCGATGAACCGAGCCCGCCAGGCGGAGATCACGCAGGAGATTCTGGAAGTAGTCGGTGGCGCCGAGGCGCTCGGCTGACCGTCGACGTAGAAAGGGAACATGGCTGACAGCAACGGAAACGCAAGTGGGAACGGAAAGAACATCGGCTCGATCGAGTCGGTCGCGGGCGTCGTCGTCGACGTCCTCTTCCCCGACCAGCTCCCCGAGATCTACTCGGCGCTCGAGATCAAGGTGCCCGAGGAGGGCAACCGGCCGGCGCTGGACCTCGTCTGCGAGGTGCAGCAGCACCTCGGCGATGACCGCATTCGCGCGGTCGCGATGGACGCCACCGACGGCCTGCAGCGCGGCGATCGGGTGATCGACACCGGCGGGCCGATCACGGTCCCGGTCGGCAGGGGCACCCTGGGCCGGATCTTCAACCTGCTCGGCGACCCGATCGACAACCTCGGCGAGGTCGACTACGACGCCCGGTGGCCGATCCACCGGCCGGCGCCCAGCGTCGAGGACCTCGCTCCATCGCAGGAGATCCTCGAGACCGGGATCAAGGTCGTCGACCTGCTCGCCCCGTACGCGAAGGGCGGCAAGGTCGGCCTGTTCGGCGGCGCGGGGGTCGGCAAGACCGTCCTGATCCAGGAGCTGATCCGAAACCTCGCCGAGGAGCACGAGGGCCTGTCGGCCTTCTGCGGCGTCGGTGAGCGCTCGCGCGAGGGCAACGACCTCTGGGGCGAGATGAAGGAATCGGGCGTCATCGACAAGACGATGCTCGTCTTCGGGCAGATGAACGAGCCGCCCGGGGCGCGCCTGCGCGTCGCCCTCTCCGGGCTGACGATGGCGGAGTACTTCCGCGACGAGGGGGGACAGGACGTGCTCCTGTTCATCGACAACATCTTCCGCTTCGTGCAGGCGGGGTCGGAGGTATCGGCGCTGCTCGGGCGGATGCCCTCGGCGGTCGGCTACCAGCCGACGCTGGAGACCGAGATGGGCGGCCTGCAGGAGCGGATCTCCTCGACCCAGAAGGGCTCGGTGACCTCGATCCAGGCGGTCTACGTCCCGGCCGACGACCTCACCGACCCGGCGCCGGCATCGGTGTTCGCGCACCTGAACGCGACCACAACGCTGTCACGAGCGATCTCGGAGAAGGGGATCTACCCGGCGGTCGATCCGCTCGACTCGACCTCGACGATCCTCAAGCCCGACATCCTCGGCGAGGAGCACTACCGCGTCGCGACCGAGGTCCAGGAGAACCTGCAGCGCTACAAGGAGCTGCAGGACATCATCGCGATCCTCGGGATCGACGAGCTCTCCGACGAGGACAAGGTCGCGGTCAACCGCGCCCGCAAGCTGGAGCGCTTCCTGAGCCAGCCGTTCTTCGTCGCCTCGCAGTTCACCGGCCGCGACGGCGAGTATGTCCCGGTCGCCGAGACGGTGCGCTCGTTCCGCGAGATCCTCGACGGACAGCACGACGACCTGCCCGAGTCGGCCTTCTACATGAAGGGCTCGATCGACCAGGTCACAGGCACCGAGGAGAAGGGCTAGAAGGACGAGGGCGTCGAGCGCGAGGCAGGCCGAGGCGGAGGAGCGCAAGGAGGCCGAGGCCGAGGCGGTCGAGGCCTAGCTCGTGGCGGGCGAGAAGAAGCTCGAGGCCGAGGTCCTGACCCCGGAGGGGACGGTCTTCTCCGGCGAGCTGCGGATGCTCTCGACCAGGACCGCGGTCGGCGAGGTCGGCATCCTCGCCGACCACATTCCGATGGTGGCTCGGCTACTGCCGGCGGAGTTGCGCCTGCACGTCTCCGACTCGGAGGTCGAGCGCTACGCGCAAGGCGAGGGCTGGCTCGAGGTGTTCGCGAACCGCGCCAGGGTGCTGATCGCTGAGGCGCGGTCGCCCGACGAGCTCGATGTCTCGGAGCTCAAGCAGCGTCTCTCGGACGCCGAGCAGAGCCTCTCCGAGGCCGAGGACGGCTCCGCCGCCGCCGAGCAGGCCGAGCGCGAGCGCGCCCGCTGCGAGGCGTACATCGAGATCGCTGAAAACAGCCGATCCCTAAGCTGAATCGCGCACTTCCGCCGGCCGCGGGCGCGATGCTCATCAGCCGGCGGATTTGTCCCATGGATGAACGGCTGCTGACAGAGAAGCTGATCGGCTACGACACCTCGACGCCCGAGGGCATCAAGCAATGCGCGGGTTTCGTCAAGGGCTGGCTCGACGCTCGCAACATCGAGACCCGACAGCTCGACTGCCGCGGCCTCCCGGTGACGCTCGCCGAGGTCGGCCCCGCCGACGCTCAGACGACGCTGCTGCTGCACGGCCACATCGACGTCGTCCCCGGGCGCGCCGAGCAGTTCGAGGCTCGGGTCGACGGACGACCGGCTGGTCGGACGCGGCGCCTACGACATGAAGGGCGCCCTGGCGGCCATGCTGCTCGCGGTGGCCGACCTACGCGATTCGGCAGCGGTGCGGGTGCGGCTCGGGGTCGTCCCGGATGAGGAATCCGAGGAGGAGGTCGAGCGCGGCGGCGACCTGATCGTCTCCGAGGGCTTTCTCGGCGACTTCGTGATCACCGGCGAGCCGACCGACCTGCACGTCGGGGTCGCCGCCAAGGGAGTCGTGGCGATGCGGCTGCGCGTCGACGGGCTCGCCGCCCACGGTGCGACCCCCTGGCTGGGGGAGAACGCGATCCTGAGGGCGATCGATGTATTCCGCGCGATCCAATCGCTACCGTTTGCCTCGCGCAGCTCGGAGTTGTTCGACCGGCCGTCGATCAACCTCGGCCGGATCCTCGGCGGTGACGCGTTGAACAAGGTGCCCGACACTTGCTACATCGACGTCGATGTTCGCTACCTGCCAGAGCAGGACCCCGACGCGATCCTGGGGGAGGTCGACGGGATCCCGGGCGCCTCGCTCGTCTCCACCTTCCGCAGGCCGCCCGCGATGGTCGACCCCGAGTCACCGTACGTGCAGGCGCTCTGTGCGGCGACCGCCAAGCACCACCACGGTGAGGTGACCAGCGTCGGTCGCGACGGCGCCTCCGACGCGGTCTCGTTCCTGCGCGCCGGCGTGCCCGCGGTCGAGTTCGGGCCGGTCGGCGGCGGCCACCACGGGCCCGAGGAGTGGGTCTCGGTGAGCTCGCTGGCCAGCTACCGCAGCGCCCTGGTCGAGTTCAGCCGCGCGCTGGCGCGCAACCTGCGCGTCGTCGACGACGGGGAGGCGGCGTGAGCATCGACGACGAGACCCGCGAGTTCGACCCCGAGGAGCGCCGCGAGGCGGAGGGTCACACGCCCGAGCCGGAGGATGCGGCGCCCGAGCAGCCGGAGGCGGCGGAGCCAGAGGGCGACGCTGCCGATGCAGGCGAGCACGAGGCGCCGCCGCCGGCGACGTACGCCGGCCGCCGCCGCGCCGAGGCGCAGGGCGCCGACGAGACGGAGGACGACGCGGAGGAGCCGGAGGTCGAGGCCCCGGAACCCGACGAGCCGCGGACCGACGGTGAAGCGAAGGATTCCGACGACTTGAGGACGGGCTTCACCGAGGAGTTCGACGAGATCGAGCGCGATCTCGACGCGGAGCTCGCCGGGCTCGAGGAGCCGGCGACCGGCGAAGGGGAGCCGGTCGCGGAGGCCGAGGAGGCCGGTGACGAGTCCAGCCCACGAGCCCCAGCCCGACGAGGCCGCCTGAGCCGGACGGCGAGGAGGCCGCCGCCGACGATGCGCCGCAGCCGGACGGCGAGGAGGCCGCCGCCGACGAGGCGCCGCCCACCGAGGGCCACACGGTCGAGGCCGAGACGATCGGGCTCGCCGACAAGACCGAGGCCGAGGAGGCAGCCCTCGCCGGCCTACGCGCCCGCGCCGCCGGCAAGGGCCAGAAGCCGGTCGGCGCCGCGGCGGCCAAACCGCCCGTCGAACCGCCGGCCGCGGTCGCCGCGGTCACCAAGCCCGAGGAGCCGGGGGAGCCGGAGGAGAAGGGCAAGACGCCGCGCGCCAAGCGTTTGTGGCCGCGCTTTCTCGCCGCCTCGATGGTGATCGTGATCTCGATGGCGGCGGCGACCTCGGTGTACGTGCTGCTGATCGCCGCCGACCTCGCCGAGGGCCTCGGCGGGATCAACGGCGTGTCCAAGAAGCTCGTGCCGACCGACGGCGGCGAGCCGCAGAACATCCTCATCCTCGGCTCCGACAAACGGCTCGGGCCCGAGGGCGCCGGCGACCCGGGCCGCTCGGACACGACGATCCTGCTGCACGTCGACCCGGACCGCAACTCGATCGCGCTGATGTCGATCCCCCGCGACCTCCGGGTCAACATCCCGGGGGTCGGGGTCGACAAGTTCAACGCCGCCTACAGCGCCGGTGGGCCGAAGCTGACCCTGGAGGTCGTCCAGCGGCTCACCGGGCTCGACATCAACCACGTCGTCAACGTCAACTTCACCGGCTTCGCCGACGCCGTCGACGCGATCGACTGCGTCTACGTCGACGTCGACCGCCGCTACTACATCCCGCCCGACACCGGCGTCTCGGAGATCGACATCGAGGCCGGCTACCAGCGTCTCTGCGGCTTCAAGGCGCTGCAGTACGTGCGCTTCCGCCACGAGGACAACGACCTCGTCCGCGCCGCGCGCCAGCAGGACTTCGTCCGCGAGGCACGGGCCGCGGTGCCACCCTCGAAGATGATCTCCGATCGCGAGGAACTCCTCGACATCTTCAAGAAGTACACGACCTCGGACAACGCCCTGAAGGACCCGATCCAGGTGATCGAGCTGATCAAGACGTTCTTCTTCGTCCGCAACGCGCCCGTGCGCGAGGTCCACTTCCCGGCCGAGCTCGGTGAGATCTACGTGACCGCCGACGACAAGGCGATCCAGGCCGCGGTGCAGCAGTTCGAGAGCGGCGAGGGCACCCCAGGCGGCCGCCCGGCGGGCGAGTCACCTCCCTCCGACCAGCCCGACAAGCCGTCGAGCGCCGACAAGCCCGAGGGCGATGGCGGAGGCGGCGGCGCAGGCAACGGCGGCGGCTCGAGCGAGGGCACCGACCACTTCGAGGGCCCGGCGATGGACGACGCGACCGAGCAGGCCCAGACGTACGCCCACCAGGCGTCGATCAAGAAGAAGAAGGACGGCGACCCGATGGTCACCTTCCCGATCTACTACCCCACCCGCCTCGTGCCCGGCTCGTTCATCGCCAACGACAGCCGCGCGTTCGTGATCGACGGTCCGGACAAGGACGTCTACTACGGCTACAAGATGGTCGTCGACGTCCCGGGCGACGCCTTCGGCCACGGCCTCTTGGACGAGTTCTACGGGATCTCGGGCACCGACTGGACCGATCCGCCGATCCTCGACAACCCGAGCGAGACCCGGACGATCGACGGGCGCGAGTACGAGCTCTTCTACGACGGCGACCGCCTGCGGCTGGTCGGGTGGAAGACCAATCAGGGCGCCTACTGGATCAACAACACGCTGCTGCAGTCGCTCGAGGAGGGCCAGATGCTCTCGATCGCGACCTCGATGCGCGAGTACGAAGGCAAGTAGCTTCCCGATCGTGAACGAAGGCGATAAGCCGACGATCGGCGTCATCGGAGTGGGCTGGGTCGGCCTGGTCACGGCCGCGTGCTTCGCCGAGACCGGGCATCCCGTGATCGCGGTCGACATCAACGCCGACAAGATCGAGGCGCTGCGCTCCGGCGCCCCGCTGCCGATTCACGAGCCTGGCCTGCCGGAGCTGGTCGAGGCCAATCGCGAGCGGCTCACCTTCACGACCGAGATCGACGAGCTCCTCGGCGCCGCCCAGCTGCTCTTCTGCTGCGTCGACACGCCGCCCACCTACTCCGGCGACGCCGACCTCTCGCGCGTCGAAGCGGTCGTCGCGGCGCTTCCGGACGACGGCGAGCACGCCCTGATCATGAAGAGCACCGTCCCAGCCGGGACCGGCGCCGCGATTCGGCGCTCGAAACCGGACCTCGTGTACGTCTCCTGCCCCGAGTTCCTGAAGGAGGGCTCGGCGGTCAAGGACTTCCTCGAGCCCGACCGGGTCGTGATCGGCGCCGACCCCGGGTCCGAGTGGGCCGCGGACGCGATCGCCGCCGCCTACGAGCCGCTCGGCGGCGAGATCGTCCGCACCGACGTCGCCTCGGCCGAGATGATCAAGCTCGCGTCGAACGCGTTCCTCGCGACCAAGATCTCGTTCATCAACGAGATCGCCAACGTCTGCGAGGGGGTCGGAGCGGACGTCAGCGAGGTCGCCCGCGGGATGGGCCTCGACGGCCGGATCGGCCCACAGTTCCTGCAAGCGGGGATCGGGTACGGCGGTAGTTGCTTCCCGAAGGACGTCTCCGCCCTGAAGATGCTGGCCGGCAACACCGGCTATCACTTCCAGCTGCTCAACTCGGTGATCGAGGTCAACGAGCTGCAGAAGCGCCGGGTGATCTCGAAGCTCTCCAAGCACCTCGGCTCGCTGGTCGGCAAGCGCGTCGCGCTGCTCGGGCTCGCCTTCAAGCCGAACACCGACGACATGCGCGAGGCGTCGAGCCTGGTGCTCTCAGCGCGGCTGCAGGGCGAGGGCGCGAGCGTTGTCGCCTACGACCCGGTCGCCGAGGGCCCGGCCGGCCAGATGCTGCCCAGCGTCGAGCTCATGGCCTCCGCCGCGGAGGCGCTCGAGGGGGCCGACGCGGCGATCCTGGTCACGGAGTGGCCGGAGTTCGCCGAGCTCGCCTGGGAGGAGCTTGTTGGTCGGATGTCGAACCCGCTGATCGTGGACGGGCGCAACTTCCTCGATTCCGCGCGCCTGCGCGCCGCCGGGTTTACCTACGAGGGCATCGGTCGCTCGTGATGCAGGCCGTCGTGCTCGTCGGCGGCGAGGGAACGCGGCTTCGTCCGCTGACCCTGACCCAACCGAAGCCGGCGCTGGCGCTCGTCGACCGCCCGTTCATCCGCTACATGGTCGACTGGCTCGGCCGCCACGGGATCGATGAGGTGGTCATGGCCTGCGGCTTCAAGGCCGAGAGCCTGCGCGCCGCGCTCGGCGACTCCGTCCCGGGTGGCCCGGAGATCCGCTACATCCAGGAGGACGAGCCCCTCGGCACCGCGGGCCCGGTGCGGCTCGCGGCCGATGAGGGGCTGCTCGGCGATCGGTTCATGGTCCTCAACGGCGACGTGCTCACCGACCTCGACCTGACCGCCCTGCAGCGCCAGCACGATGAGACCGGCGCGGTGATCACGCTCGGGCTGCATCCGGTCGACGACCCGACTTCATACGGTCTCGTCAGGCGTGCGGACGACGGGGTCGTGCTCGGCTTCCTCGAGAAGCCGGATCCGGCCGAGATCGACACGGACGAGGTCAGCGCCGGCGCCTACGTGATCGAGCGCCAGGTGCTCGACCTGATCCCCGCCGGGCGCGCCGTCTCGATCGAGCGCGAGGTCTTCCCGCGGCTGGTCGGTCAGGGCCTCTACGGCCGCCGCCTCGAGGGCTACTGGATGGACATCGGGACCCCGCAGCGGTACCTCCAGGCGACCTGGGACATCCTCGACGGCACGGTCGAGACCGAGCTCGCTGGGGACGGCGATCCCTACATCGCCGCCGATGCCGAGATCGCGGCCGATGCGACCGTCGACCGCCGCGCGGTGATCCGCTCCGGGTCCAAGGTCGCCGGTGGCGCCGAGATTTCCGAGTCCGTGCTGCTCGACGACTGTCTGATCGGCCCGGGCGCCCACGTCAGCGGCTCGATCCTCGCCGCCGGCGTTCAGGTCGGCGAGGGCGCGACGATCGCCCCCGACTGCGTGATCGGCGAGGGCGCCAGGATCGAGGCCGGCGCGATGGTCGAGGCCGAGTCGCGGGTCCAGCCCGACGAGCTCGTCGAGGCCGAGGTGGCCGCGTGAGGCAGGTGCTGTGAGGCGGAGTCCGACAGGACGAAGCCGAGCGCTGCCGCCGTTGAGGCAGGGACTGTGAGGCGGAGTCCGACAGGACGAAGCCGAGCCCTGCCGCCGTTGAGGCAGCGACTGTGAGCCTGGAGCACATCCGGGCGGTCGACCCGAGCGGCCAGCTCGACGACGTTCTCGCGCTGCCCGACCACATCCGCGACGCGCTCTGGCGGGTCGAGTCGGCCGCCCTCGAGCCTGAACAGTCGAGCGGCCTGATCGTCTGCGGGATGGGCGGCTCCGCGATCGGCGGGGTCCTGGCCCGCGCCGCGATCGGCGACCGGCTCAACCTTCCGATGCTGGTCTACCGTGACTACGAGCTCCCCTCCTGGACCTCACCGGATCGCGCCGTCCTCTGCCTCAGCTACTCGGGCAACACCGAGGAGACGCTCGCCTGCTTTGCCGCCGCCGAGGCGATCGGCGCCCGCCGCTACGCGGCGACCACCGGCGGTGCGCTCGCCGATGCGGCCCGCGAGGCCGGCGCGCCCGTGGTCGGCCTGCCCGGCGGGCTGCAGCCGCGTCACTCGGTCGGCTACGGCTTCACCGTCGCGTGCGAGATCGCCTCGCTTGTCGGTGCCGCCGACGGGCTGCGGACCGAGATCGACGCCGGCGCCGCACACCTGGAGACCGAGCGCGACTCGTTGGTCGCCGCGGCGGACGAGATCGCCGCGCAGATCGCCGGCACCGTGCCGCTGATCTACGGCTGCGAGCTGACGGCGCCCGTCGCCTACCGCTGGAAGTGCCAGGTGAACGAGAACGGGAAGCAGCACGCTTTCGAGCACCAGCTTCCCGAGCTGGATCACAACGAGATCGTCGGCTGGACCGACGCCCAGGAGGGCAAGCGCTTCTCGGCGATCTTCCTCGGCGATTCCGATCAGCACCCGCGCCAGCGCGAGCGCGCCGACCTGACCGCGAAGCTGATCGGCGACTCTGCCGGGGCCGTGGTCCGGGTCGAGACGGTGGGCGAGACCCGCGTCCAGCGCCTGCTGTGGTCGGTCCTGCTCGGCGACCTCGTCTCGCTGGAGCTCGCCGCCCGCAACCAGGTCGACCCCGAGCCGATCGAAGTGATCGAGAAGCTCAAGGCCGAGCTCGGCCGCCTGTAGCTTCCGTTCACCCATAGCGGGTGACGCCCTGCCGTCCGCAGGGGCGAGAATGATCTCGCCGTGATCACCGTCGACGAGGGCTCATTCTTCGCGGTCATCGTGATCGCCGCAGTCGCGGCGGTGACCGTCGTGGCGCTGCCGAAGCGGCTCGCGCCCCCGGTCGTCGTGCTCGAGCTGATCCTCGGGATCGTGATCGGCCCGGATGTGCTCGGGATCGCCGAGTCCGACGATTTCCTCGAGTTCTTCTCGAACCTCGGGCTCGGGATGCTGTTCTTCTTCGCCGGCTACGAGATCGACTTCGAGCGCATCCGCGGCAAGCCGCTGAGCCTCGGCGCCTGGGGTTGGCTCTGCTCGCTGGTCCTCGCCTACGGGATCGGCGGGGCGCTGGCGGCGGCCGGGGTCGTCGTCTCGTTCCTCTACACCGGCTCGGCGATGGCGACGACCGCGATCGGCACCCTGATCCCGATCCTCCGCGACGCCGGCGAACTGAGGACGCGTTTCGGCACCCACCTGCTCGCCGCCGGTGCGGTCGGCGAGTTCGGCCCGATCCTGCTGATCACCCTGGTGCTCTCGACGACCCAGCCGTTGCACGAGGCGCTGATCCTGCTCGGGTTCATCGCGATCGCGCTGGTCCTGGCGCTGACCTCGGTCCGCTTCGCCTGGCGCGGGATCCCGGCGCTCGAGCGCACGCTCGAGTCGAGCAGCCAGCTGGCCGTTCGGATCGCGACGGTGCTCGTCTTCGGACTCGTCCTGCTGGCCTCCGAGCTCGGCCTCGACATCCTGCTCGGCGGCTTCGTCGCCGGGATGATCGTCCGCGCGGCGCTGCGCGGCAACGAGCTCGAGTCGTTCGAGTCGAAGCTGACCGCGGTCGGCTTCGGCTTCCTGATCCCGTTCTTCTTCGTCGTGAGCGGCATCAACTTCGACCTCGAAGCGCTCGGCTCGGCCGAGGCGATCGGCAAGCTGTTCCTGTTCCTCGGCCTCTTCCTGGTCGTCCGCGGGACGCCGGCGCTGCTGCTCTACCGCGAGGTGCTCAATGCCCGCGACAGGATGGCGCTCGCCTTCTTCTCCGCCACCGAGCTGCCGCTAGTGGTCGCGATCACCACGCTGGCGATCGACTCCGGCAAGATGCGGTCCTCGACCGCCGCCGGACTGGTCGGCGCGGCGATGCTCTCGACGCTCATCTTCCCGTTCGTGGGGATGGCGCTGCGTCGCCGCTCCGAGGCCGAGGTCGAGCCGGAAGCTAGTCCTCCGAGCGAGGCGCCCGGCGCGCCCGCTTGATCTCGCTGCGCCGCTTCTTCGACGCCAGCCGTCGCTCCTGCGAGCCGCGGGTCGCCTTCGTGGGCCGACGGTGCTTGCGCGGCTTCAGCGCGGCGGCGACCCGGTCCTGAAGGCGCTCGATCGCGAGCGTGCGGTTTCGCGACTGGCTGCGGGCGTCCTGGGCGACCGCGGTCACCCGGCGCCCGAAGCGCGCCCGCAGCCGGCGCTTCTGATCCTCGCCCAGCGACGCCGACTCGTCGATCTCGAACACCGCCTCGACTCGCGACGCGGTCACGTTCGCATGCTGGCCGCCGGGCCCGGAGGAGCGGCTGGTGCGGATCTGGATCTCGCTCAGCGGAATGTCTGGCGCCATATGCGGCCAATATGGCACCGCGCACGCCCGGACGAGCGTCGCGCCGAGCGGCGAGCGGGAACTAGTACCGGTAGTGATCCGGCTTGTACGGCCCCTCGACCGGCACCCCGATGTAGGCGGCCTGCTCGGGGCGCAGCTCGGTGAGCGAGACGCCCAGCGCGTCCAGGTGGAGGCGGGCGACCTTCTCGTCGAGATGCTTGGGCAGCACGTAGACGCGCTTCGCGTAGTCGTCGTTCTTCGTGAACAGCTCGATCTGGGCGATCGTCTGGTTCGTGAACGAGTTCGACATCACGAACGACGGGTGGCCGGTCGCGTTGCCGAGGTTGAGCAGCCGGCCCTCGGAGAGCACGATGATCGAGTGGCCGTCGCTGAAGGTCCACTCGTCGACCTGCGGCTTGATCGTCACGCGCTCGGCGCCTGACGACTCGAGCCCGGCCATATCCATCTCGTTGTCGAAGTGGCCGATGTTGCCAACGATTGCCTGGTGCTTCATCCGCGCCATGTCGTCGACGGTGATGATGTCCTTGTTGCCCGTCGCCGTGACAAAGATGTCGGCGCTTTCGATCACCTCGTCCAGCCGGCGGACCTCGTAGCCCTCCATCGCCGCCTGCAGCGCGCAGATCGGGTCGATCTCGGTGATGATCACGCGGGCGCCCTGGCCGCGCAGCGAGTCGGCGCAGCCCTTGCCGACGTCCCCGTAGCCGCAGACGACGGCGACCTTGCCGCCGATCATCACGTCGGTGCCACGATTGATGCCGTCGATCAGCGAGTGGCGGCAGCCGTAGAGGTTGTCGAACTTCGACTTTGTGACCGAGTCGTTGACGTTGATCGCCGGGAACAACAGGTCCCCGGTCTCGGCGAACTGGTAGAGGCGATGGACCCCGGTCGTCGTCTCCTCGGTGACGCCCATGATTCCGGCCGCCATCTTCGTGAACCGCTGCGGGTTGGCCTCGAGCGAGCGCTGCAGCGTCTCGAGGATGATCCGGAACTCCTCCGACTCGGCCGAGGCGGGGTCCGGGACCGCGCCCGCGGCCTCGAACTCGACGCCCTTGTGGACGAGCAGGGTGGCGTCGCCACCGTCGTCGAGGATCATGTTCGGCCCGTCGGCGTCCGGCCAGGTGAGCGCCTGCTCGGTGCACCACCAGTACTCCTCGAGCGTCTCGCCCTTCCAGGCGAACACCGGGATCCCGGCGGCCGCGATCGCGGCGGCGGCGTGGTCCTGGGTTGAAAAGATGTTGCAGGAGGCCCAACGGACGTCGGCGCCGAGCGCGACAAGGGTCTCGATCAGCACCGCCGTCTGCACGGTCATGTGAAGCGATCCGGTCACCCTGGCGCCGGCGAGCGGCTGCGCGGCCGCGAACTCCTCGCGTGTGCGCATCAGGCCGGGCATCTCGTGCTCGGCGAGGGTGATCTCCTTGCGGCCGAACTCGGCGAGGCCGAGGTCGGCAACCTTGTAGTCCGCTGCGGTCTGAGTGGTCGTCATGCTGCTCCTGAGTCGCTGATCGCCTGGAATCGTAGTGGGGCGCTCAACCACTAGCCTCAGCGGCGATGAAGGCGATGGTGATGGCGGCCGGGCTCGGCACGCGGCTGCGCCCGCTGACCCACGAGATTCCGAAGCCGTTGGTGCCGGTCGCGAACCGGCCGATCATGGAGCACATCCTGCAACGGCTCGCGGGCGACGGGTTCGGCGAGGTGGTCGCCAACCTCCATTGGTTCCCGGAAACGATCAAGGATCGCTTCGGCGACGGCTCCTCGGCCGGGGTGGCGCTCACGTATTCGTACGAGGACAAGCTGCTCGGAACGGCGGGCGGGGTGCGGAACGTGCGCGACTTCTTCGGCTCGGAGTCGTTCGTGGTCATGGCCGGCGACGCGCTGACCGACATCGACCTCGCGGCCATGGCGCATGCCCACGCGGAGAACGACTGGCTCGCCACCCTGGCCGTGAAGCGGGTCACCGATACGACCGAGTACGGAGTCGTGGTCACCGGCGCCGACGGACGCGTCCAGGGATTCCAGGAGAAGCCCGACGCCGCCGAGGCGCTCTCCGACCTCGCCAACTGCATGATCTACGTGCTCGACCCGGAGATCTTCGATCACTTTCCCGCCGCCGAGGAGGTCGACTTCGCGCTCGACGTCTTCCCGGCGCTGCTCGACGCCGACATCCCGTTCGGGGTGCACGTCACCGACGCCTACTGGAACGATGTCGGCTCGCTACCGGAGTACCTGCAGGGCAACCTCGACGTCCTCACCGGCGAGGTCGATGTGGAGCCGCTCGGGCGGCTGGTCGACTCGGCCGACGAGGGCGGCCTCGATGGAGTGGAGCTGACCGGGCCGGTGCTGCTTGGCGACGGCGCCGAGGTCGGCGACGGAGCGCGCCTCGACGGTCCGTTGGTGGTTGGTCCGGGTGCCTCGATCGGCGCCGGGGCGATGGTCCGCCAGTCGGTGCTGCTCGCGGGGGCCGAGGTCCCCGCCGACGGGCTGCTCGCCGGCGCAATCGCCGGCAACACGAGGGCGCTTGCAGGATCGCCCGCCGCCGCCCGCGTGAATAGATTCGGACGCGTTGAGAGCCTGCTCGACTAGGCTGGCCCAATGACCGAGCGGCGCAGGGTCGTCCGGGTGCCGGCGTCGTCGGCCAACCTCGGGCCGGGCTACGACGTGCTGGCCGCGGCACTCTCCATCGAGCTCGAGCTCGAGGTCGCCGAGCAGGGCGAGTTCTCGGTCGACGCCGGCGCCGACCTGCCCACCGACCGCTCGAACCTGTGCGTGCGCGCGTTCGAGCACCTCCATTCGGCTGACGGCCTGCGCTTCGAGATCCGCGGCGAGATCCCGCTCGCGCGCGGCCTCGGCTCGAGCGCCGCGGCGATCGTCGCCGGGCTGGTCGCGGCCGATCACCTGTTTGAGCTCGGGCTCGAGCGCGACGCCATCTACCGTCATGCGGTCGAGCTCGAGGGCCATCCAGACAACGTCGCCGCCGCGCTCTACGGCGGCTTCGTCCTCTGCCCGCGGGCCGACGGCGCGGCCGAGCTGCCCGCCCCGGTGCGACTCGCGGTCCCGGAGGGGGTCGAGGCGGTGCTCGTGATCCCCGACGAGACGGTGCCGACCGCCGCCGCCCGGGCCGCGCTGCCCGCGACGGTGGACATCGCCGACGCGGTCGCCAACGTCGCCGCGGCGACCCAGCTCGTGCTCGGGCTCGAGCGGTCCGACCTGGCGCTGATCGAGCGCGGCCTCGCCGATCGGCTTCACCAGCCGGCGCGCGAGCCGCTTTACCGCAGGTCGATGGAGCTGCTCGGTCGAGCGCGCGAACTCGGCGCGCTGGGCGCGACGATCTCCGGGGCGGGTCCCTCGCTGATGCTGTGGAGCTTCTGGCAGGACACCGGCAAGGTCGTCGAGGCGGCGACGAAGGCGGCGGAGGGCTGGGCCGCGGTGCGGCGGGTGCCGTTCACGCCGCTCGGCGCCGACGTCCCCGAGCTCTAACGGAGGGAGTGAAGGGCGCCGCTAGAGCAGCCCGAGGGCGCTCAGGATCGCGACCGAGTCCGAGTAGACGTCCTTGCGCTTCACCAAGCCGTCCTCGAACGGGATCACGTCGAGCCCGTCCCAGCTCAGCCGCTTGCCGGTGGGCGCCGCGACCAGGTCGCCGCGGCGCATCTCGTTCGCGTGCGTGGCGGTCGCGGTCCACTCCTGGACGACCAGCCCCTCGCGGCAGTAGGTGCGCCGGCCGTCGAAGCGGATGTCCGGCCAGGTCTCGAAGATCGCGCCGATGTGGGCGCGGACGTCCTCGCCCTCCGCGCGCTCGTGCGCCGTGTGGTTCTCGAACACCATGTCGGGCGCGTGCATGGCCATGATCGCGTCGAGGTCGTGGGCGTTCCAGGCGTCGTTGTAGCGGGCGATCGCCGCCTCCAAAGCCGTCGCCGAATCCGCGTCGTTCATTAGCGCGTGGCCCCCGCGGGGACGATCTCGGTTGAGAGCTCGTCGAGCCTGCCCAGGAACTCTGGCCGCGAGAGCCGGCGCAGCAGCTCGCCCGCGAGCGATAGGTAGTCGGCGCCGCGGTCGGGGCGATAGTCGAGGATCGGGACGGCGCGCTCGGCCGACTCGGCGTAGGCGATCGACTGGCGGATCACGGTGCGGCAGACCTTCTCGCCGAACCGCTCGCGCAGCGACTCGAGCGTCTGGCGAGCGTGCTTGGTCCGCATGTTGGCGATGTTCAGCACCACCCCGAGCAGCTCGAGATCCGGGTTGAGCGAGTCGCGGGCGAGGTCGACGACCTCCATCGCCTGCTCGACCCCCAGCAGCGAGAAGTACTGGGCCTCCGTCGTCAGCAGCGCGTAATCGGCTGCGACCAGCGCGTTGACCGACAGCAGCCCGAGGGTCGGCGGGCAGTCGATCAGGATGATGTCGCGCTCGCGCTTGACGTCGCGGAGCGCGTTGCGCATCGTCACCTCGCGCCCGATCTTGCCGGCCAGCATCAGCTCGGCCTCGGCGAGTCGCATGTTCGCCGGGACCACCTGGCCGTGAACCGCCTCGGCCGCGCGCACCTGGCCCTGGAGCACGTCGGCGAGGGTCGGGGCCGCCTGTGGGTCGGTGTCGAAGTAGTCGGAGAGGTTGCCCTGCGGATCGGCATCGATCGCGAGCACGTCGAGGCCCAGACGGCCGAAGACGTCGGTGAGGGTGCGCGTCAGCGTCGTCTTGCCGGTGCCACCCTTCTGCGACAGGACCGCGATCGTCGTCGCCATCGCCGGGACTATAGGTGGCGCGGGCCTCGGTGGCTCAGGCCTCGAGCACGTGCAGCCGGTAGCGGCCGATCTCGAGCTCGTCGCCGTCGCCCAGCGGCGCCCAGTCGACCGCCTCGCCATTGACGAACAGGCCGTTGAGGCTCCGGTCATCGAGCGCGCGCAGCTCACCCGGCTCGGTCAGGACGACGAGCGCGTGGCGCCGCGAGACGGTGGCGTCGTCGAGCAGGATGTCGGCCGACCCGGAGCGCCCGATCCGGGTCCAACCCGCCTCGAGCCGGATCACGATCCGGGCGCCGTCGCATCTCCTCGAAGGCCAGGTAATGGCCGGCCCGGTCGATCTCGGCTCGCGCCTCGAGCAGCCAGTCCGGCGCCTTCGCCGGCATCGTGATGGCTCCCGAGTCGACGGTCGGGCGGTCGAAGAGAGAGGCGCGGCGAAAGCTGGAGCCACCGCAGTTGGGGCACTCGGGCAGCGAGCCGACCGACGCGAGCGAGACGGCGAATCCGCACCCGACGCAGTAGAGGGAGCCGGGTTGCGCCTCGGTGATGCGTTCACCGGACCGGTGTAGCTCCGGCGGGTCCGGCGAACCTTCGATCAGCATCGGCATCGGTCTACTTCGCTCGTGACGACCCTAACGAACTTTGCCGGAATGTCCAGGGTCGGTGCATCGGGTTAGACGGTATTTGCGGGCTCTCCGGCCCGCGGCGACGAATACAATCGCCGCCGATGCGCCCGATCTCGGTCACCACCCCGATCGACGTTCCCCGCGAGCGCCTGTTCGACCTGCTCACCGACCTCTCGCTGCGGCCGTCGTTCACCGACCACTTCATGACCGAGTACCGGCTCGCCCGGCTCGAGCCGGTCGGGGTCGGCGCCTCGGCACGGTTTCGCGTGCGGGAGGCCGAGCACTGGATGGACACTGCGATCGAGGCGACCGAGGCGCCGCATCTGATCCGCGAGGGCGGGCGCGGCGGGCGCTCCAACCGGGTGCCGGTCCATACGGTCTGGGAGCTGGCCGAGGGCCCGTCGCCCGCCTCATCCGAGGTGACCGTGACCTTCTGGACCGAGCCCGGGACGATCTTCGACCGCGTCCACGAGCTGTTCGGCAGCTCGCGCCGCTTCCGCCGCGACTGGAAGCGAGCCCTGCGGCGGCTCCGCTCCCTCGCCGAGGATGGCGCCGCGGTCGAGCGGGTCGGGGTCGGTGGCGAGGACGCGATCCCGGCTTTCGCGCGCTGACGGCTGCCCACTCAATATGCTTCCGCCCGCTATGCGCCGCCGCATCCCCACGCTCGCCCTCTTTGCGCTCGCCGGGCTCGTGCTCGCGGGCTGGCTGACCGCCTGCGGTTCCGAGGACACGTCGGAGGCGGCCGAGGGCGAGCCCATCGAGATCGCCGGGCTCTCTTACAACATCCAGATCACCCGCTTCCTCAACCCCGACGACACCGAGGACGCCGAGTACCTGGTCGGCCAGCCGCCGGCGAAGCCGGGCACCTCATACCTCGGCGTCTTCATGGTCGTCTCCAACGACAGCAACGAGCCGCGGCCCTCCGCGACCAACTTCACCGTCGTCGACACGCTCCACAACGAGTTCGACTCCGTCGAGAGCGAGAGCCCGTACGCGCTCGATGTCGGCGCCGAGGTGGCGGCCGAGAGCCAACTCCCGACCCCCGACTCGACCGCAGCGACCGGGCCGAACCAGGGGTCGCTGCTCATCTTCCCGGTCTCCGACGACGTCAGCGACAACCGCCCGCTGCGGCTCGAAATCCAGACCTACGCCGGTAGCGGCGAGGTCATCCTCGACATCTAGAACCCGGTGAGCGTCCGAGGGCTTCAGCTGGCGCTGCTGGTCACCGCTGCCGCGGCGGCGGTCGTGATGGCGGGCCTCCTGTCGACCGGCGCCCGGGTGCTCTGCCTCGGGATCATCGTGCTCGGGGCGCACTACACGGAGCCGGAGCGCAGCCGCCGCGGCGGCGGCTGGTGGTTGTTGGTCGGCGCAGGCGCGGTGCTCGCCATCGCCGGATTCGCGGCCGCCGAGCTCTCCGAGCCGGCCGAGACCGTCGCCGGGATCGTCTCGATCACCGGCTCGGCGCTGGTGATCATCGGCGCCACGGTCGGCTTCCCGCTCTAACCCGCGCCGACTTTCACCTCAACCACCTCACAGGTGGTCAGGATGAAACTCGCGGGGTGGGGGCGGGGCTCAGGCGACGCCGAAGTAGTCGGCCATGATCTGGCGGACGATCGGGGCGGCCACCGTGCCGCCGTCGCCGTCGGAGTTGACGACCATCACCGCGACCGCGATCTTCGGGTCGTTCGCCGGCGCGAAGGCCGTGAACCAGGCGTCGGTCTCCTGCGGCGCGTCCTCGCCCGGGCCGAGCTCCTGACCCGGCTCGAGCGCCGCCGGCCCGAGCTCCGCGGTCCCTGTCTTGCCGGCGACCTGGATCCCCGGAAGCGCCGCGGCGACGCCGGTGCCGCGGCTGACCACGCCGATCATCAAGTCCTTAATCGTCGCCGCGGTCTGGGGCGAGGTCACGTCGACCGGGTCGTCGGGCGGCGCGAGGTCGGCACTGCGGGCGATCGCGTTCGGCAATCGGACGCCCTTGTTGGCGATCGTCTGCGAGACCGCGGCCATCTCGAGCGGCGTCGCAAGCACCTGGCCCTGGCCGATCGCGGACTCCCCGGTCTCGACGCTCTCCGAGAGCGACGTCGGGATCGAACTCTGCGGCGGGTCGACGATCTCGGTCGTCGCCGCGTCGAAGAGCGCCGGCGGCGAGTTGAACCCGTACAGCTCGGCGGTGTCGACCAGCTTTTCGCCGCCGAGCCTGGCGCCGAGCGGGGCGAACACCGTGTTGCACGACTCGGCAAAGCTCTCGGCGAACGAGCCGCCGCAGAGCTCGTCGTGCGCGTTCGGGATCTCGCGCCCGATCTCCGAGTTCGACGACTCGACCGGGAACTCGTCCGAGGTCTTGACGATCCCGGCGTCGAGCGCCCCCGTCGCCGTGATGATCTTGAAGGTCGAGCCAGGCGGCTGGGGCGCCGAGTAGGCGAGGCCGGCGAGCCCGAGCACGTCGCCGGTCTTGGCGTCGAGCACCGCGGCACCGCCGTACGTCGCGCCGAGCGCCGCAACCGCGCTGTCCTGGACATCCGGGTTGATGGCCGTGCGGACCGCCTTGCCGCGGACCGGCTCGGTGGTCGCGAGCACCCTGCCGGCGTCGACCTTGTTCTCGTCCGCGGCGCTGACCGCAAGCAGCTGGCCCCCCGGCCGGCCTGCGAGCCGCTCGTTGAAGGCGAGCTCGAGCCCCGAGGTCCCGGTCAGGGTGCCCGGGGGAAAGCCCTGAGAGGACAGCTCGCGCGCCTGGGCGCGGCTTGGGGCACCGACCTCGCCGACGACGGCCAGGGCCGCGGTGCCGACCGTACGCGCCGCAGCGGGTCCCTCGGCAAGCGGCGAGCGGTCGGTGGCGAGGATCGCAGCACGCCCCGGGGCTCGGGTCCGGCGGCTGAGTCGCTCATCGGCCGTGAGCCCGGGGTAGACGAGGTTCGGCGTCCAGGCGACCTGGTCATCGCTGATGGGCACGCTGAGATCGCCAGCGAGCTCGCCGAAGATGTTGGTCTGAAAGCGGATCGGGGCGACGGCGGCGTCGCCCTGCTCGCTCACCTCGCCCGTCGAGACCGACGTGATCGTCGCGGTCATCGCCGCGTCGTCATAGGCACGGGTGAAGCGCTCGAGCGAGAAGTCGTCGCGGGCCGCGGGCGTCAGCTCGGTGTACATCGCCTCGATGTCGCCCCGCTCCCAGGCGTCGAGGAAACGCTGCGCCGCGGGCGCGGCCGGGCCCGAGGCGACGACGACGCCGGCAACGAACGCGGCCGTCGCGACGACGACAACTGGCACCGCACGGGTGAGCATGCGGCGGCGGCGCTCCGCGGCTGAACCGGTCGCGCTCAACTTCGGCGATTCCGTTCGCTAGCGTTTTCGACCCCGCCACGTCGCATCTGCGACCCGATTTCCATGCGGGACAAGGTAGTGCCTTCCAGTTTCGCAATGGCCGCTGAACGACTGCGTGCAGCGCGGGATCGAACGCGGCGATGAGCCTCGTCGACGTCGGCATCGTCCTGTTCGTGATCGCGCTCGCCGCGGTCGGCTACACCCGCGGACTGATCGCGAGCGCCCTGCCGCTGGTCGGCTTCGTCGGTGGGATCGCCCTCGGGGCCCGGGTCGGGCCGACGCTCTTGCCCGACGGGGCCGAGTCGTCATACGCGCCGCTGGTCGCCGTGCTCACCGGCGTCCTGCTCGGCGCCTTCCTGGCGGTCGCGCTCGACGGACTGGGCCGGCGCATCCGGGAACGGATCGGCGCCGGCGCGGTCGGCATCGCCGACGGAATCGGCGGCGCGATCCTGCTCGCCGCGCTGGGCCTGCTGCTCGCCTGGGGCTTTGGCGCCGTCGCGTTGCACGCGAGTGGCAGCCAGGCCCGCGACCTGCGTGAGGCCGTGCAGCGCTCGGTGATCCTCGGCGCGCTCAACGACGCCCTGCCGCCTTCCGGGCCGCTGCTGCACGTGCTGCGCCGGGTGGACCCGCGCCCGATCGTGCGCGGGCCGGACGCCGACGTCCCTCCGCCCGAGCCGGCCGGCGTCGACGACCCCGACGTGCGGGCCGCCGGCGACTCGAGCGTTCGGGTGCTCGGCACGGCGTGCGGGCTCGGGGTCGAGGGGTCGGGCTGGATCGCGGCCCCGGGTGTCGTGGTAACCAACGCGCACGTCGTCGCCGGCCAGGACGACACGACGGTCACGGTTGAGGGTGGATCCGCGCTCGACGCGACCGCGGTTCACTACGACAGTCGCAACGACCTCGCCCTGCTGGTCGTCGACGGGCTCTCGGCGGCACCGCTCGAGCTCGCCGAGCGGCCGCGCAAGGGCACCGACGGAGCCGTGATCGGATACCCAGAAAACGGGCCGCTTCGGTTCGAGCCGGCGCGGCTCGGGCGCACCGGCAGGGTCAACAGCCAGGATTCCTACGGCCGCGGGCCGGTCGAGCGCGAGATGACGCCGTTTCGGGGCGACGTACGCAGCGGCAACTCCGGCGGCCCACTGGTCGACCTCGACGGCCGCGTGCTCACGACCGTGTTCGCGGCGACCACCGGAACCGGTGAGGGCAACGGCCTGGGGGTGCCGAACCGGATCGTCGCGCGCGCGCTCGACGGTAGGCTGGAACCCACGGACACCGGCCCATGTGCAGCCTGATCGAGATCGAAATCGCCGCGAGAGTGCTGGCCCAGCGGAGCCGTTCGCTAACGTGGACGCCCGGGTGGAGGCCGCGAGCGAACAGCATCGCGCAGCAATCGATGGCGCGGGGGGCGACGAGCCCCGCGAGTCGTTCAGCCCGGAATTTCACGCCGCGGTGGAGCTGATCGGCCGCCGCTGGACTGGCGCGATCCTCTGGGCGCTCGCCGACCGGCCGCTGTACTTCGCCGAGCTGACCGGGTGCGTCCCCGGCCTCTCCGACCGGCTCGCGTCGCGCCGGCTCCGCGAGCTCGAGAGCGTCGGGCTGGTCGAGCGCGCCGTCCACAACGGCGCTCCGGCGCGGGTCTCCTACGCGCTGACCGAGAAGGGCCGCGCGCTCGAGCCGGTGCTCTCCCAGCTCGAGGAATGGGCGCGCGCCTGGAAGCTCAGCTCGTACCGCTGATAGGTGAGCTGCTCGCGGCCCCAGCGTGGGCCGCTCTGCTCCCAGCGCAGCTCGAACCCGTGCGAGCGGTACAGGTGGGCGGCGCCGCGCAGGTCGCTGAAGGTCTCGAGAGCGAGCCCGCCGTAACGGGCTCGTGCCTCGGCGATCAGCTCGTCGAGCATCCGGCGCCCGAGCCCGCGGCCGCGCAGGGACCGGTCGAGCACGAACCAGCGCACCGCCCCGATGCCGTCCCCCTCGTCGGTGAGCGCGAGGCTGCCGGCGTGACGGCCGCCCCGCTCGACGATCCACAGCGCCTCGCCGGAGCGGGGGAAGCCGCGCACGCCGGCGGCCGCGACGC
This sequence comes from uncultured Solirubrobacterales bacterium, assembly GCA_963828755.1. GTDB lineage: Bacteria > Actinomycetota > Thermoleophilia > Solirubrobacterales > 70-9 > WHSW01. Next base: position 54,565 of record CAWHFY010000010.1, read on the forward strand.
TCGCGCCGACGTGCGCCTCGAAGGTCGAGTCGAGCCCGAACTCGGGGAGGTAGGTGGCGCCGTGGTGCGCGACGATCGCGCCCAGGTCGCCTGGCCGCAGGTCGCGCCGGATCGTCGGCTGGGGCGCCTGTTCACCGTTCATGGGCCGAGTCTCGCCGATCACATCAATCGAGGCAAGATGTAGTTGTCACTGAATTGATCGTGAATTACGATCAATCGTCATGGAGCTGCGCCAGCTCGTCTACGCCGAGGCGGTCGCCCGACACCGGCACTTCACCCGCGCCGCCGAGGAGCTGCACGTCGCCCAGTCGGCGCTCTCGCACCAGATCCGCCGGCTCGAGGGCGAGCTCGGCACCGAGCTGTTCGAGCGCACGAGCCGCAGGGTCGCCCCGACCGAGGCAGGCGAGGCGGTCGCCCACCACGCGCGCCGGGTGCTCGCCGAGCTCGACGAGATCCGTGGCGAGGTCGATGAGCTCCGCGGCCTGGTCCGCGGGCGGGTCTCGATCGGGGCGTTGCTGCCGGCGGGGGAGGTCGAGGTGACGACGCTGCTGGCGAGCTTCAACCGGGCCTTCCCGGCGATCGAGGTCAGCCTGCGCGAGGGCACGGCCGCCGACCTGCGCGAGCTGCTCGAGGCCGACCAGCTCGACGTTGCCTTCTCCCTGGTCGCCGGCGACCCGCCGCCGAGCCTCGAGCTCGTCCAGCTCAGCGAGGAGGAGGTGGTCGCCGCCTACCCGCCCGGCGGCGCCCCGGCGAAGCCGCAGGTTAACGCGGCCGACCTGGCCTCCGAGGCGCTCGCGACCCCGCGCTCGGGCTCGGCGATCAAGCTGGCCCTCGACGAGTTCTTCGAGCGCGCGGGCCATCGGGTCCAACTCTCGCTGGAGAGCGGCGATCCGTACCTGATCCGCTGCCTGGTCTCCGACGGGTTCGGAGCCGCGATCTTGCCCGCGTCGATCACCCGCCGCGCCGGGCCGCCGGTCGAGACCCGGCCGTTGAACCCGCCGCTGCGGCTTCCGGTCTGCCTGGCCTGGCGCCGCGGCCGCCACCGCTCGGCGGCCGCGACGGCGCTGATCGAGTTCGTCCGTGCGGAGACCGCCGGGCTCAGCGGCTAGCGCCGCCGAGCTCGAGCTTCGCTTGCTCGAGCTCGTCGAAGATCGGGATCGCGGCGATGATCCCGGTCAGCTCGAGGAGCTGGGTCACTCGCGGTGAGGGCCGGGCGATCACCATTTGGTGCCCGAGGCGGTCGGCCTGCCGGGAGGCGCTGACCAGGGCACGCAGCCCGGACGAGTCAAGGAACGTGCACGCGGCGAGGTCGACGATCAGATGGGCGGCCGCGAGCGACTTGAGCATGGCCCGCTCGAAGTGGTCGGCGGAGGCCAGGTCGACCTCGCCGTCGACGACGGCGACGCGCAGCGGGCCGAGGTCCGAGATCACCACACTCGAAGGCTGTTCTGCCATCGCGTCCTTCCGCTGCGGGAATCGGCCCAACGCCGACATCCTGTAACAGCGCGGACAGTTATCTACCAGCTTCGGGGATTTCCGGGCGGGATCCGGTCGCGGACCAGAGTCGCCGCGGTCACCTCGACCGGCGGCGGCGCGGTCGTGGCGCGATACAGATCGAGCTCACCCGGACCGAGCGCGTCGAACGCGGCCTCGACCGTCGCGCGGTAGTTGGCGACGATGATCGCGTCGGCCGGTGCAACCGGGCGGTAATGCTCGGCGCGCGCGACGTAGGCGTAGATGAGGTCGAGGCCCGCGGCGCGGGGGTCGGCCGCGGATACCGAATCGGTGACGTCGACCCGCCGATAGCGGATCTCGCGCAGGTCGAGGCGCTCGAGCTCGGCGTCCTCGAGTTCGATCAGGGCCCCGTTCGGGTGCGGCCCAGCGGGCGCCGGCTCGAGGTTGAGCCCGAGGCAGTAGGCCGGCTCGGAGCCGTCTGGGCGAGCGAAGGTCTTCTCCGAGGTCCGGTTATCGCGGGCGAGCGACCAGGCGCGGGTCCAGCCCCGCAGGCGGGCGGGGATCGGTGCGACCGGCCGGCCGAGCGTGTGCGAGGCGCTCGCCGGGCTGACCAGCGAGGCGTAGCCGAAGACCGCGAGACGGCTCAATCCTGCGGCCGCCACTTCGGGTGCGGGCACAGGCGCGCCGCCGCCGGGCAGCCGTGACAAAGCGCCGCGTAGGGCTCGGGGGTCGGGTCGAACTCGCCCGAGCGCATCCGCTCGACGATGCGCTCCAGGCGGGCGCGCACGCCGTCGACCTCGTCGGCTCCGATCACCGCCTCGACGGGACGGTCGGGGGCCTCGAGAAAGACGTGCAGCACGCGCGCGCCGCGATCCCCCGCCGCGAGCGCGTAGACCTCGCGCTGGGCGCGGTAGCGCTCGGCGAGCTCGGCCGGCTCGCGGCCGGCGAGCGCGTCGGTCTTGTAGTCGATCACCGTCGGCAGGGCGTCGGCGGACTCGGCCAGCAGGTCGATCTGCCCGCGGATCACCGTCGGCCCGAGCGCGAGCACGAACGGCACCTCCGGGCGCAGCCCGACGCCGTTACCGAGCTCCCGGCAGAGCGGGGAGTCGAGCCAGGCGGCGACGAGCGCGGCCGCGCGGGCGCCTGCGGCGCGGCTGGCGCCGACGCCCTCGCCGGCCAGCAGGCGCTCGATCAGCTCGTCGGGAGGCCGTTGCCAGCCCCGCCGGGCGCTCCACTCGAGCGCCGCGTGGACCGCGTTGCCGACCCCGAGCGCCAGCCGGCGCGGTACCTCGGGCTCGGCGAGCTCGTCCTCGGGCTCGGGCTGCTCGGTGTCGGCGGTCGCAGGGCCGGCCGCGAGCGGCTCGCGGGCGCCGAGGACCCGCTCCACGTAGAACCGGTAGCCGCACCGCTCATAGAGGGCGAGCGCCGAGTAGGACAGGTGGCCGACCGAAACAGGCGCCGCTCGCGCCTCGACCAGCGGCGGCGGGGCGACGACTCCCGCGAGCGGCTCGGGCTCAGGCGGCGGGTCGAAGCGCCGCACGAGCTCGGCGGCGCGTTCCGGCCCCGGCTCGGAGATCCGGATCTCGAGCGCGGCCTCTGGCAACCGGTCGGCGGACTCGATCGGCCGCGCGCCGGGCAGGGTGACGATCTGCGCGCCGCCGTCCCAGCCGGCCTCCGCGAGCGCGGGCAGCAGGCGGCGCAGCGGCGAGTCGCTCGGCTTCGCCTGCTCGGCGGGCTCGGCATCGCTCGGCCGGTAGGAGCCGCTGAGGATCAGCCGGTCCTCGGCGCGCGAGGCAGCAACGTAGGTCAGCCGGCAGCCCTCCTCGGATTCGGCGACGCCCTCGGCCTCGTTCAGGTCGGTGAGCTCCCAGAGCCCGAAGGACTTCGCGGAGGCGAACACGAGCCGCATCCCGAAGCGATCGCGCTCCGGCTCGCCCGGCAACGGCGGCGGCCCGATCACCAGGTCGCCGTTGCGGTGGCCGGCGGCGAGCCCGCGGCCGAGGTCGGGGACCGCGACGATCGGGAACTGCAGGCCCTTGGCCGCGTGCACGGTCATCACGCGGACACCGTCGTGACCCTCGGCCTGGACCGCGGCCATGCCCTCGCGCTCGTCGCGCTCGGTGCTCTCCGCCGCCGAGGCGAGAAAGCCGCCGAGGTCGCGTCCTTCGCTCGCCTCGTAGTCGCGCGCCAAGCGCATCAGCTTGCGCACGTTTGCCATCCGGCCCACGCCGCCGGGGCGGGCGATCAGCCCGAGGTCGTAGCCGAACGCGTCCATGGTCCGCTCGACCAGCGCCTCGAGCGTCAGCAACGGCGCCTGGGGGCGCAGCGCGGCGACGATCGAGCAGAAGCGCTCGAGCCGCTGCACGTCCTCGGGCTCGATGTGGTCGAGCCACTCCGTCTCGGCGTGCTCGGGTTCGCGCCCGTCGCCGTAGCGCCACTCGAGCAGCGGCCAGACGTGCCGCGCGCTGCCGCCCTCGCCGCGGGCCGCCTGGCGCAGCAGCCAGAGCGCGTCGGGGCTGACCCCGTTCGCGAACGAGGCGAGCGCCCCGAACAGGTACTCGTCGGCGAGCGGGTTGGCGACCACGCCGAGCAGCCGGATGAGGTCCTCAACCTGCTGCTGGGTCCAGTAGCCGCGCCCACCCACCACGAACGGGCGCAGGCCGGCGCGCTCGAGCGCCGCCTCGTAGGCGTCGACGTGGGTGAAGGCGCGCAGCAGGACGACGATCTCTCCCCGGGTCGCGTCGCCGGACTCGACCAGCTCGCGCAGGCGCTCGGCCAGCGCCCGCGCCTCGGCGATCACCTTCGACGGTGAGGCGCTCGGCGCGGGGTCGAGCTCGATCCCGTCCGCGTCCCAGCGGCGCGCCTCGCGGCCGCTGCCCTCGTCGAGCGTCAGCAGCAGCTCGACCGCACCCGGCCCGCCGTCGGGCGTGCGCCCGGCGGTCAGCTCAGAGAACCCGTCCAGCAGGGCGCGTCCGACCGCGTTGATCGCGGCGAGCACGGCGGGCCGCGAGCGGAAGTTGCCAAGCAGCGGCAGCACGTCGCGTTCCGGGTCGGCCGCCGCCGCCTCGCGCTCGCGGCGAAAGACCTCGAGGTCCGCGTTGCGGAAGCGGTAGATCGACTGGTGCTCGTCGCCGACCATGAACACCTTGGTCTCCGGGCCCCGCAGCGCCTCGACCAAGTCGAGCTGGACCCGGTTGGTGTCCTGGAACTCGTCGACCATCACGTGGTCGAAGCGGGCGCGCCAGCTCGCCGCGAGGGCCGGGTTCGCCTTCAGGAGCGCGAGCGCGCGCAGCTCGAGGTCGGAGAAGTCGAGCGCCGAGCGCTCGTTCTTGTCGGCTTCGTAGCGGTCGTGAAAGCGCTCCAGCAGGCGCTCGATCGCGGCCCGCGCGATCACCGCGGCCTCGGCCTCCGCCGGGCTCAGCTGCTCGGGCTCCTCGCCAGGCTTGCGGGCGCGGATCGGGTCGCCGACCGGCGGCAGCTCGGGATCGGACATCCCCTGGCTGCGCAGGCGCTCGTGCGCCGCGATCGTCATCGCGGTCAGCCGCCACGGCTCGTACGCGGCGGCCGCGCGAGCGACCTCGTGGTCGCCCGCGGCCAGCAGCTCGTCGAGCGCGGCACGGAAGGCGCGGTCGCGCAACCGCGCCGCCTGGTTCGCGTCCAGGACCCGGAACGCCGGGTCGAGCCCGGCGGCCAGCGGGTGGGCGGCGAGCAGCCGGCGACAGAAGGCGTGGATCGTCATCACCCAGGCGCGCTCAGTGGCCCGGGCGAGGCCGAGCAGCCGGTCCCCGAGTCCGCCGTCGCCGTGCGCGCGGGCGGCGCGGGAGCGGCGCCCGAGCTCGGCGCGGATCCGCGTCCGCATCTCAGCTGCAGCGCGCTCGGTGAACGTGAACGCGAGCAGCCGGTCGACCTCGACCCCGTCGTCGACGAGCGCCGCGCAGTAGCGGTCGACGAGCACGGTGGTCTTCCCGGTCCCGGCGCCCGCCTCGAGGAAGGCGTCGCGGCGACGCGCGGCGACCGCAGCCGCCTGCTCCGGGGTCGGCTCCGGGCGCGGGCTGGCGACCGGCACCTCGACCGCGCCGGCCTCCGGCTCGAGGTCGGCGAGGGTGAGCTGACCGTCGGTGCTCACGCCGGCTCGCCGCCGTTCGAGGTCTCCTCGCCGACGGCGCCGAGCGCGCGCTCGAGGCGGCAGATCGGCTGATAGGTGCAGTAGCGCGGGCACTCGCCGTTGAGCGGATCGCGGCGCACCCGCCCGGCCCGCATCCCAGCGGCCGCCTCGACCGCGGTGGCCTCGGCCCGCTCGAGCGCCTCGTCGAGCTCCTCGCGCGGTTTCACGTCAGTGCGCACCAGCCCGAGCGGCTCCAGCCGTGGATCGTCGGCGACGGCGATGCCCCGCGGCTTGCGTTTGTCGGGGGCGGCGGCGCCGAGCGGGTGGTACAGCCCGGCGACCGGGTCGAGGCCGAGCACCCGGCGCGCGACCAGCATGTAGAGCTGGATCTGCAGGGTGCCCCGGTCGTCGAACTTGTTCGCGCCGACGACCGACTTGCCGGTCTTGTAGTCGCGAACGACGGCGCTGCGCCCGTCGGCGGCGAGGTCGATGCGGTCGATTCGCCCGCGGAGCTCGAGCTCGCCGAGCTCGAGCGCGGCGCGTGGCTCCGGCGCCTCGTCGGGTCCATGGTCGAGGTTTCCGAAACCGAGCTCGAGCAGCTCGCGGGCCGGGCGGAACTCGGTCTCGGTGTCGGCCTCGCGCTGGAGGAACGACTCGACCTGTATCCGCGCCCGCTCGAGGGCCGCGCGGCGTGCCCGGTTGGGCTCGCCCGCGCCGCCCGACCCGAACTCGTCGAGCAGCTCGCCGAAGCGGTTGCGCCAGCGGCCGACGTCGCCGGGGCGGGGGATCGAGTCGTCGCCGGGGGGGTCGGCATAGAGGCGCTCGAGCGCCGCGTGGACGACGCCGCCGAGCCAGAGCGGGTCGGCGGCCGGGTCGAGTTGCTGGGGCGACAGCTCGTGGTCGACGAACCACTTGTACGAGCAGGTGACCCAGCCCTCCAGCGAGTTCGCGCTGAACACGCGGCGCGCCCGCATCTCCTCGAGCACGCGCGGGGAGCGCAGGGGTCCCGGCAGCGCGTCGGGGTCCGCGAGCCCGGCGAACGGGGCGAGGGCGCCGGCGGCGTCGTCGCCCTCGACGCCGAGGCGCTCCAGCAGCTGCGGGCGGTCGGCGTGCCAGCCGGCTCGCGCGAGGGACCGGGCGAGCAGCCGCGGGGTGGTCGCCTCGTCGGCCTCGAGCACGGCCCGCTCCGGTCCGCGGACCCGGAGCAGGCGATCGCGGACGTCCCCGTCGGCGACGACCAGATCGCAGACCTCGTCGACGAAGGGCGAGCGCGCCCGCGCGGCGCCGTCCTCGTCGCAACTCTGCCAGCTCAGGAACAGGCGCTCGGTCGGGCGCGAGACGCAGGCGTGAAAGAGGTAGCGCTCCTCGTCGGCCTGGTCGGCGCGGCGGAGGTCGCGGTTGCCGATCGCGGCGCGGCGCTCCTCGGAGAGCAGCGGGTCGGGCGGCGCGGCGCTCGGGAACTCGCCCTCCTGCAGGCTGGCGCAGAACAGCGCCCGAGCTCGCGCCGCGCGGGCGCGATACGGGCTCATGATCCGCACCCGGCCGTCAGCGGGGCCGCGCCAGCGCGGCACCGTCGCGGACTCCAGAGCTTCGATCGCGTCGGCGAGCGAAGCCGGCTCGGCTCCGGGCAGCTCGCCGACGCCGGCGAGCTCCTCGAGCAGCTCCGCGGCGGCCACTCCCGCGCGCAGCTCGAGGGCGGAGAACGGCGCCCGCTCGCCGGACTGCAGCGCACTGCGCGCCCGTGGGGCCTCGCCGCGGTGGGCGCCCTCGGCGAGCTCGCGAGCGGAGCGGGCCAGGGCTCGCAGGCGCTCGGCGGGGCCGGTGGCGCCGCGCAGGCGGACGAGATGGCGTGGGGGCTTCTCCCAGCTCGCGGTCGCCTCGCTGACGGTGGTCGCCTTGCCGCGGCGGATCTTGCGCTCGACCCAGTCGATCGCATCCGGATCCAGGGACGGATCCGTGCGCAGGTGGGTGAGCAGGGCGGCGACGGCGCCTTCGTCGCCGGCCGCACGGCAGAGCGCCACCAGCGACGTGCCGACGGTCGTTTCCGTGAGCGGGGCCGAAGCCTCCAGCGCGACCGGGATTCCGAGCGTGCCGAGCACCCGGGCGAGGACCGGCCCGGTCGAGTCCGGGTGGCGGAGGACGATCGCGATCTCGTCGGCCCGGTAGCCGGCGCCCAGCAGCCTGGCGATCTCGATCCCGATCGACTCCGCCTCGCCGCGGGCGCCCGCCGAGTCGAGCAGGACCAGACCCTCGTCCGGGTCGACCGCGCCGGCACCGGGCTCGAACAGGTTCAGGTCGAGGTGCCGGAGGGTGGCGCTGTCCGTGTAGCCGGGGTCGAACGGCAGCGGCGCGGGGCGCTCGGCGCCGAGCTCGTCGACCAGCCGGGTCAGCAGCCCGGCGCGGGCGGCGAGCGCCCGCGTGTCCGCGTAGGTGACGGCGACCGTGACGGGCGCCGTATGCGCCAGCGAGGCCAGCAGCTCGGTCTGACCGCGGACGAGATCATCGAAGCCATAGACGAACAGCGGCCGCTCGCCCCAGCCGTCGGGATCAGCGCGCAGCGCCGCGAGCACGGCGGCGTTCAGCTGGCCGAGGTCGGAGCGTCCGCTCTCGTCGCGAAGCTCGACGTACGCCGCGTAGATCGCCGCCAGCTCGACCTCGTAGCCGGGGTCGTCGAGTGCGGCGACCGTCGCCTCGAACTCCGCTGCGCCGACCAGCGCCGCCTGCAGCTCGGCGATCAGCCGGTCGGCGGCGGGCGCGAAGCCGGGGCGGGCGGCCGAGCGCGAGAGGCGCCGCGGGGCGGCGCGACGAATCGCTGCGCGGACCAGGGCCTGGCGCTGGGTCGGCGAGAGCGGGGGGCCGAGCTCGACCGCGAGCGCTCGAGCGAGCTCGCGGGCGAGACCGGCGAAGGTCACGATCGAGCCGCCGACCGCGGCACCCGGGCCGGCGCAGAGGTCGCGCTCGAACGCGGCGACGTCGTCGGCGGTCGGAACGATGAGCATGGCCTGGCGGGCGAGCGCCGCCCGGAATCCGGCAAGGATCTCACCGGCGCGGCCGGAGTTCGGGGGCCCCTGGATCAGCTCGAGCGACATCGCTACGAGCATAGGTCGCCGCCCGGGTCTCAAAGCCGACGCGAGAAGCCGCTACGTGGGTTTTTCCGCGGTCCGTTTTGCCGTCCTGAGGCCGACCTATCGTCCTCACCGATGTCACTCTGCTTCATCGACCCGGCCGACTCGATTCGCGCGATCGCCGACTCGATCGGTCGCGAGGCTCGCCGTCAGCTGCTCGGCGAGGCGGTGCGCGCCTGGGTCGACGAGATCCCGGACGACGAGCTCGAGGCTCACTACGCGAAGGCGATCTCGGAGCTCGACGAGCACGATATCTCGATGCTCGCCGCCTGGCATGCGTCGATGGACGTCGGCACGCCGATCCCGAACCGGGACTACCTGATGGGCGCGTTCCCGTCGCTCGGCCAGCACCGCCGCGAGGCGCTGAAGCTCGCCGCCGGTTTCCGCGGCGAGGAGGCCGTTGACCGCGGCGTGACCGAGGAGCGGGCGCTGGAAACGGTGCTCGAGTGGCTCTCGCCGCCGCGGCTGATGGAGCTTGCCGTGGAAGCGGTCGAGCTCTATATCTGGGACCGCGCCGGCTCCGACAACTGACCTGACGGGCCCGGAGCTCGCCAGGCGGCGTCTTCGCCGGCTCGTGTGCCGAGCACACGTCGCCGGCTGCATCCTTGCCTGACGGGCTCCCGGCCTCGTCAGGCTCCTAGGACGAGAAGACGCCACCGTCCGACGGTTTCGCGTCTCAGGCCCCTGGATCGACCACTTCCTCCCGCCGGCGCCACGCCCAAGCCCGCGTTTAGGCCCGCCTAGAATCGGTTAGGCAACCGGGCTTACGGCGGGAAACGTGGAGCTACCGGGAGGTGATCGCACGTGTTGGCTCGCGGCTCGCGAGCGCTCGAATACGTCAGGTCGCCGGCGCCGTGGATGGCGCTGGCCTCGGTCATGTTGATCGCTGCGGCGGCGATCATCGCCCGCCAAGCGCTGGCCGCGCTCCGCGACGACCCGGCGCCCGCTCCTGCCGGTGCGCTCGCGCCCGGCGACGCGGACCTGCCTTGGTTCGGGTTCAACGAGCTGCGCTGGGCAAACGCCTGGCAGGCGGGCCCGGCGCCCGACCCAGACGCGCAGATGCGCCGCAGCGTCGAGGCGACGGTCGTCGCCGGCGCCAACACCGACCGCCTCCCGGTCCCGTGGGGCGACGTCGTCGACGCCTCCGGGGGCTGGGACGAGGCTGCCTGGGATCGTTACCGGGACGTCTACGACGAGATGGTCGCCGAGGGGATCGAGCCCGTCATCGTCCTGTACTCGGCGCCGCGCGGCGGCACCGACGAGATCAACCCGGACTGGTCGCCGCCGGGTTGCAACGGCGGCCTCGGCGCGCCCCCGGACCCCTCCCACGACGCCGACTGGCAGGCCTACGTCGTCCGCGCCTCGAACGAGTTCGACGAGGCGCTCGCACTCCAGGTCTGGAACGAGCCGAACTCGCGCGACTACTGGGGCGGCCCAACCTGCGCCCCCGACCCCGCCCGCTACGTCCAGCTCGTGGCACTCGCCCGGGAGGCGCTCGCCGCGCCGAGCTCCGAGCACCCGGACCGGGCGCTGGTCTCGGCCGGCCTCAACCCGTCGACGGTGGCGGGCTCGGTGCCCTGGCGCGACTATCTCGCCGCCACCCTCGACGCCGGGTTGCTCGACCAGGTGGATGCGGTCGGGATCCACCTGTACGCGCACCAGCGCGCCTGCGGGCGCAGCGTGGACCCCGCCGCCGCGGTCGCCGCCGACACCGAGCGCCAGCTCGGCGAGGCGTCGGCGCTGGTCGCCGAGCCGACCGAGCTCTGGGTGACCGAGCTCGGCTTCTCCTCGTCTGGCGGCCTCACCCTCGACTGTCGGGCGCTCTCCGAGGCCGACCAGGCGCGCGCCATAACGGCCGCTTACGACACGGTCGCCGCCTCGCCCCGGGTCGAGCTCGCGATCGTCCACCAGCTCGTCGACGAGGGAACCTCGTTCACCGACCCGTTCCCGAACCGCTTCGGGGTGACCCGCGATCAGCCGGCCTTCCTCGAGCCGAAGCCCGCCTACTGGTGTTTGGCGCAGCGGCGCGGGATCGAGGTCCAGCCCCCGGTCGCCTGCGGCTAGCGCGCGTTTGCGGCGGCCTCGACCTCGGTCTCCGCGGCCGCTTGGCGCTCGCCCTCGCGGACGACGTCGCGGAAGCGGTCGTTGCGCTCGACCGCGGCGTCGAGCAGCGGGTTGACGACCCCGCGCAGCACCGACCACGCCCGCCACCAGCGGGGCCGGATGATCCGCGGCACGCGGCGCTCGATCCCGTCGACGATCGCGGCCCCCGCGTCGGCGGGCTGTAGGCGCTTGGTGACGAACTTGGGGAACAGGTCCTCGACCCCCTCGGCGGCGGGGTCATCGAACGCGTCGCGGACCATCTGCGTGTCGATGAACCCGAAGTAGGCGACGCTGGCGCTGGCGCCGTGGATGCTGAGCTCGGCCCGCAGTGACCGGCCGAGCTGCTCGACCCCGGCCTTCGAGACCGCGTAGGGCGTCGCGAGGACGCCGTTGAGGAACGCGTAGACCGACGCCACGACGACGACGTGGCCACGGCGCTGGATCACCTGCGGTAGCGCTGGGCGCACCGTGCGCCACACCCCGAGCAGGTCGATCTCGATCGTCCGCTCGAAGGCATCATTGTCGACCACGCTCATCGGTCGCGTCGGCGGCGCGACGCCGGCGTTTGCGACCGCGATGTCGAGCCCGCCGAAGCGTTCGACGACCTCGTCGACGGCGTCCTGCATCGCCCCGGCATCGGTTACGTCGGCGGCGATCGCGTGGGTGCGATCCCCGATCGCGGCGGCCGCCGACTCGGTGCGGGCGAGGTCGAGGTCGAGCAGCGCGACGGAGGCGCCGCGGGCCTGCAGGCGGCGAGCGGTCTCGTGGCCGATGCCCTGAGCGGCGCCCGTGACCAGCGCGACGCGGCCGGGGAGCGGGAGGGAGGGGTTGGCAGTCATGGCGGCGATCCTAAGCGTTCGGGCTCGGCGCGCGGCTGGCAGACTGCCCAGATGCGCACGCTCGCGATCTCCCATCAGCGCGACGCAGGCCCGGGAGTCTTCACCGAGGCCGCCGCCGCGGCAGGGCACGAGCTCGACGTCTGGCACATCGCCGAGAGCGCGACGCCGCCCGCCGACCCACTCGCCTACGGCGCCGTCATGACCTTCGGCGGCTCGATGCACCCCGACCAGGTCGGCGAGTACCCGTGGCTCGGGCCCGAGATCGGCCTGCTCGGCCGCCTGCTGGCGCGGCGGGTGCCGGTGCTCGGGGTCTGCCTCGGTTCACAGCTGCTCGCTCGCGCCGCCGGCGGCCAGGTCGCGCGAGCCAGCGAGCCCGAGATCGGCTGGCATCCGGTCGAGCTCACCGACGCGGGCGCCGTCGACCCGGTACTCGGGGCGCTCGCCCCGCGGTTCGAGGCCTTCCAGTGGCACAGCTATGAGTGCCGGCCGCCGGCCGCGGCCGAACTGCTGGCCACCAGCCCGGTGTGCGGCGAGGCCTACCGACTCGGCGATCGCGTCTGGGGGATCCAGTTTCACGCGGAGGTCAGCGCCGCCGACGCCGCCCATTGGATCGACGACTACGAGGCGGACCCCGACGCCGTCCGGATCGGGGTCGACCCGGTCGCCCTCGGCGCGCAGACGAGCGAGCGGATCGATGCCTGGAACGCGCTCGGCCGTGGGCTCTGCGAGCGCTTCCTCGCTCGCGCGGCGCAGCTGCAGCCCCGCTGAGCCCCGGCGCGGGAGCGCTACTCGCCGGTCTCGGGCGTCAGATAGGCGCCCGAGAGGCCGCCGTCCACGAGGAAGGTCGAGGCGGTGATGTAGGAGGACTCGTCGGAGGCGAGAAAGAGCGCGGCCTTGGCGATCTCATCGGACTCTGCGAAGCGGCCCATCGGGAGGTGCACGAGGCGCCGCGCCGCCTTCGCCGGGTCGCTCGCGAACAGCTCCTGGAGCAGCGGGGTGTTCACCGGCCCAGGGCAGAGCGCGTTGACGCGGACGCCGCGACGGGCGAACTCGACCCCCATCTCCCGCGACATCGCCAAGACCGCGCCCTTCGACGCCGTGTAGGAGATCTGCGACACGGCGGCGCCCATCACGGCGACGAAGGAAGCGGTGTTGATGACCGAGCCACCGCCCGCGTCGAGCACGTGGGGGATCCCGTGCTTGCAGCACAAGAAGACGGAGCGGACGTTGACCTCCTGGACCCGCTGCCAGGCCTCGAGCGGCTCGTCGATGACCGTGGTGTCGTCGTAGGGGTTGATCCCGGCGTTGTTGAAGAGCACGTCGATGTGGCCGAGCTCGTCGACGACCCGGTCGTAGAGCGACTGGACCTGCGCCTCGTCCGTGACGTCGGCCTCGATCGTCAGCTCGCCGACCTCGCTCGGGTTGAGGTCGACCGCGACCACCCGCGCCCCCTCGTCGGTGAACAGGCGGGCCGACTCGGCGCCGATCCCGCTCGCGGTGCCGGTGATCACGCAGACCTTGCCCTCGAGCCTTCCCGCCATCAGCCGCTCCCGGTCGCGTAGTAGACGTTCTTGACCTCGGTGTAATGGTCGAGCGCGTCGGGGCCGAGCTCGCGCCCGACGCCGGACTGCTTGAACCCCCCGAATGGGGTCGTCACCCGGACCGAGCTGTTCGAGTTGATCGACAGCACCCCGGTCTCGATCACCCGCGCCATGCGCAGCGCCCGGGACCCGTCGCCGGTCCACACCGACCCCGAGAGGCCGTAGATCGTGTCGTTCGCGAGGCGAACGGCCTCGGCCTCGCCCTCGAATGGGATCACGCAGGCGACCGGGCCGAAGATCTCCTCGGTCGCGGCGCGGTCCGAGTTCGAGACCGGGGCCAGCACCGTCGGCGCGAACCAGAAGCCGGGGCCGTCGGGCGCGGCGCCGCGGATCGCGACCGGGGCGTCGGCGCTGACGTAGGAGCTCACCGTGTCGCGCTGGTCGGCCGAGATCAGCGGCCCCATCTCGGTGCGCTCGTCCAGTGGGTCGCCGACCACAATCGAGTTCACGGCGCGCTCGAGCGCCGCCATGAACTCGTCCATCGCCGCGCGCTCGACCAGGATCCGCGAGCGCGCGCAGCAGTCCTGGCCGGCATTGCCGAACACCGCCGTCGGCGCCGCCCTGGCGGCGGCGTCGAGGTTGGCGTCGGCGAAGATCACGTTCGCCGACTTGCCGCCGAGCTCCAGCGTCACCCGCTTGATCGTCTCGGCGGCACCCGCCGCGATCCGGCGGCCGACCTCGGTCGAGCCGGTGAAGGCGATCTTGGCGACGTCGGGGTGCTCGACCAGGCGCTGGCCGGCGACCGATCCCGGGCCGGCGACGACGTTGAGGACGCCCTCGGGCAGCCCCGCCTCGAGCGCGATCCGCTCGAGCTCGAGCGACGTCAGCGGGGTGAGCTCCGCCGGCTTGAGCACGACGGTGTTGCCCGCGGCGAGCGCCGGCGCCACCTTCCACGAGGCGATCACGAGCGGGAAGTTCCAGGGCGTGATCAGGCCGACGACGCCGAGCGGCTCGCGGAAGGTCATGTCGACTCCGCCCGCCACCGGGATCGTTTTGCCGAGCAGGCGCTCCGGCGCTCCGGCGTAGTAGCGGAAGCACTCGGCGACCATCCCGATCTCGTCGCGGGCATCGCCGATCGGCTTGCCCGCGTTGCGCGCCTCGAGCACCGCGAGCTCCTCGAGACGGTCGGAGACCGCCTCCGAGAGGCGCAGCATCAGCAGCGCCCGGTCGCCCGGCGCGACCGCGCGCCAGCCCGGGAAGGCGACCTTCGCCGCCGCGACGGCCGCGTCGGTCTCCTCGACGCCGGCGCGAGGAACCTCGGCCATCACCTGCGCTGTCGACGGCTCGACGACCTGGATCACGCCCGCCCTCGCCCGGACGACGGGCGCGACGACGAGCGGCCTCGACCAGCGCCGCGAGCACCGGGCTCCGCCGCTCCTCCTCGGTGTGCCAGAGGACCCCGAGCGCCCACGCGGCGATCCGGCACCTCGATCGCCTCGACCGCCTCGCCCGGCTCCGCCCAGCCGCTGGCGACGAGCCCGTCGCCGAGGCGGTCGACGCCCTGGTGGTGGTGGGAGCGCACCGATGACGCGCTCGGCGCCGACCGCGCGGGCGGCGAGCGAGCCGGGCTCGAGCCGGACCTCGTGGTCGCTGAACGTGCCCGGGGTGTGGACGTGAAGCTCGGCGTCGGCGAGGTGCTGGTCGAGCGTGCCGCCGCAGGCGACGTTGAGCAGCTGCATGCCGCGGCAGACGCCGAGCACCGGCAGCTCGCGCTCGAGCGCCGCGCCGGCGAGCGCGAGCTCGAAGCGGTCGCGCTCCGGCCGCGAGCCCTGGGTCTCGCGGGTGCGGCTCGGCGCCGTAGGTGGCCGGGTCGATGTCGGCGCCGCCGGCGAGCAGCGAGCGCCGTCGAGCAGGTCGAGGAGCTGGTCCGGCGACTCGGCGCTCGCCGTCGTTCGGCGGGCAGGATCAGCGGCAGCCCGCCGGCCTCGGAGATCGCCGACCGAGTAGGTGCGCTGGGAAGACGTTGACCTCGACGTCCTCCCACACCGTCCACGCCGCGCGCTCGACCGTCGCGCAGATCCCGATCACCGGGCGGCGCATGTCCGCTCAGCCGCGCTCGAACATGCGGCGGCGCTCGTAGTCGGTGACCACCTCGTCGAACAGCCGCTGCTCGGTGCGACCGTAGTTGAGATAGTGCGTCGACCACCTCCGCCGAAAGCGCTTCTGGGCGAACTCGCTGCTGTTCCCAGAGATCGACCGCCTCGCGCAGGCTCGACGGGAAGCCCTCGGCCTCGCCCTCTTCGTAGGCGTTGCCCTTCAGCTCGGGCCCGGGATCGATCTGGTTCTCGATCCCGTCGAGGCCCGACGGCGAGCATCGCCGCGAACGCGAGGTACGGGTTGACGTCGGCGCCCGGTATCCGGCACTCGACCCGTCGCGACTGCCCGTGGCCGACGACCCGGAAGCCGCAGGTGCGGTTGTCGCGGCCCCAGGAGACCGAGGTCGGGGCCCAGCTCTCGGCCGCGTAGCGCTTGTAGGAGTTGATCGACGGGGCGATGAACAGCGCCATCTCGCGCGCGTGCGCGCGCATCGCCGCCGAGGAAGTGGCGGAAGGTGTCGGTTTCCTCCTCGCCGTCGACGAAGACGCTCTTGCCGTCCTCGCCGAGCAGGCTGGTGTGGATGTGGCACGAGCTGCCGATGTCCTTCTCCGATGGCTTCGCCATGAAGGTGGCCGAGATCCCGTTGAGGAAGGCGATCTCCTTGACCCCGTTCTTGTAGATCGTGTGGCGGTCGGCCGAGGTGACCGCGTCCGCGTAGCGGGTGTTGACCTCGTGCTGTCCGTACCAGGCCTCGCCCTTGGAGAACTCGATCGGGATCCCGGCGGCGTGCATGCCGCGGCGGATCGCGCCGAGGTACTGCTCGTCCATCGTCGTCGCGAGGATGTGGTAGTCGAGGATGTAGGGGATCGTCGGCGTCAGGCCCGTGTAGTCCTTCTCGTGCGCCTCGGCGTAGCTCTCCTTGTAGAGGTAGAACTCGAGCTCGGAGGCCATCTGCGGCAGATAGCCCATCTCCCGGGCACGCTCGTAGACCGCGATCAGCACCTGGCGCGGCGAGGCGACGACCGGCGAGCCGTCGTGGTTGACGACGTCGCAGAGCACCATCGCGGTGCGGTCCAGCCAGGGCACCGAGCGCAGCGTGGCCATGTCGGGCACGATCCCGAAGTCGCCGTAGCCGCCCTCCCAATTCGCCATCTCATACCCGGGAACCGGGTCCATCTCCATGTCGAGCGCGAGCAGGTAGTTGCAGCCCTCGACCCCGTGGTCGACGACCTCGTCGACGAAGTACTCGACCTGGATCCGCTTGCCGAACAGCCGGCCCTGCATGTCCGTGAACGCCGTCACGACCGTGTCGATCGTCCCGTCGGAGGCCTGCTTTCGCAAGTCGTCGAGCGACAGCATCCCGGCGCTCCCGCCCGGCCCGCCTGGCCGCTCGCTTCCGTCGGGGAGTCTTTGGCAGTCACCGCGGATCCTCTCCTCCTGCGTCGGGGTTGGCTATAAGGTGCGCACATCGCACCATTGAGCGGCAGCCTATCTGGGGACCCTGGCTTGTCAAGCTCGGGTGACGCAGCGGTAGCGGTGATCGGCGGCGGCGTCGTCGGCGCAGCGGTGACGCATGCGCTCACCGGCCGCGGCGTCGCCGCCATCCTGCTCGAGGCCGAGGCCGAGTTGGCGATGGCGGCGAGCGGCAGCAACTCCGGGATCCTTCACACCGGCTTCGACTCCGAGCCCGGCGAGCTCGAGACCGAGCTCATTCTGCGCGCCGCTGGGCTGCGCGAGCCGGTGCTCGATCGCCTCGGCGTGCCGGTGGTCCGCTGCGGGGCGTTGCTTCGGCCACGCACCGCGGGGGAGGCACGGACGGTCGCGCAGGTCGCCGCGAATGCCGAGCGCAATGGAGTTGCGGCCGACGCTCGCCGACGCCGGAGCGCTCGAGATCCCGGGCGAGTCGGTGACCGATCCCGTCGCGTACACCCTCGGACTCGCGGCCGGGGCAGCCGCCGGCGGCGCGCAAATCCGCACCGGCGCACGGGTCGAGGCGATCGAGCGATCCGGCGAGCGGCTGACCCTGAAGACCGCCGACGGCGATCGGGTGAGCTGCTCGATCGCGGTCAACTGCGCCGGGCTGCGCGCCGACGAGGTCGCCCGCCTGGCCGGCGACGAGAGCTTCTCGATCTACCCCCGCAAGGGCGAGTTCTTCGTCTTCGAGCCGCCGGACGGCGCGCCGCTGGAGCGGATCCTGCTGCCGGTGCCGACGAAGCGGACCAAGGGTGTGCTGGTGTTCCCGACCGTCGACGGCAAGCTGGTCGCCGGTCCGACCGCTCACGACCAGGACGACAAGGAGGATTGGTCAGTGCGCGAGAGCGCTTTCGAAGAGGTGATGCCCAAGGTCCGATCGATGCTGCCGGCGCTCGATGGCGCCGAGCCGATCGCCAGCTACGCCGGCCTGCGCCCAGCGGGCCGCGATTGCAACGACGTGATCGGACCGTCGTCAGCGTGCGCCTCGGTGATCAACGTCGCCGCGATCCGCTCGACCGGTCTCACCGCTTCGCTCGGGATCGCCGAGCACGTCCTCGGGCTGCTCGAGGCCGCCGGCGTCGAGCTCGTCGCCGAGCGCGAACTACCGCTTGCCGACCGAGACCTCGGCGGGACCCTGGGAGCCCTGGTGGCGGCGGGCCTGCTGGGGGAGTTCGCGGGCTGATGACCGAGCCGCTGCTGCTCGGGATCGACGAAGGCACGACCGGTGTCAAGGCGGCGCTCTTCGACCGCGAGCTGACGCCAGGTCGCGGAAGCTCGCCGCGACAAGGTCAACCGCCATCCGCAGCCCGGCTGGGTCGAGCAGGACGCGAACGAGGTGCTCGCGGCCGTGGTCGAGGCGGTCGGCGAGCTGCTGGCCGACGCCCCCGGCGAGGTTGTCGCCTGCGGACTGGACCACCAGGGCGAGTCGGTGCTGGCCTGGGATGCCGATAGCGGTGAGCCGCTTCGTCTCCGATCGTCGTCTGGCAGGACAAGCGCTCGCAGGAGGTGCTCGACCGGCTCGCCGAGCGCGAGGAGGAGGTCAGGGCGGCGAGCGGCCTCCCCTTCGAAAACGAGCTTCGCGCCGTCGCGCTTCGCGAGCTCGCCCGCCAGCGCGCTCGCCCGGCGTGCGCCGTCGGACCCGTCAGTCGCCACCACGATCGTATTGAACATTGCATTGCCTCCTTCTCAGTGCTGGTCGGGGGGGCTTGCCGCCGGCGGCGGATCGACGACCCTGCCGGTGTCGTCGGTATCTAGCTGGCTGATCGGGCCCTTGAACGTGTGCCGCGCCGAGATCAGCCACCACAGCCCCACGGCTGCGATCACCACGAGGACCGCGATTGGCGCGTAATTGACGTACTTCCAATCGAACGTGTTCGCCGGATCGTCGCCGGTCTGGGTACCCGGAGTGCCGATCGGCGACTGCGGGAGGCTGAAGATGATCACGCAGAGGATCACCCAGATCACGGCTGCAGGGTTCACCCACTTGTATTTGCGACCGAGCGTCCACGGGCCGGGCACGAACCTGCTGCCCATCCGCCAGCGGAGGAAGGTCGGGATCACGTAGGCGATATAGAGGCCGATCACGGCGATCGAGACCACCGCGAAGAACGCGTAGGTGTAGTTGTTCTCGTCGCCCTCGAGCGCCGGAAGGGTGACCACCAGCGCCAGGAACGCCATGAACAGGACCGAGAACGCCGGAACGCGGTGGTGGTTGAGCCGGGTCCAGAGCCGGTGGCCTGGCACAGCGCGATCGCGGGAGAACGCGTAGCACATACGAGAAGCGCTGGTCAGGCACGCCATCCCGCAGAAAAGCTGACCGATCGTCGCGATCAGGATCACGGCCTTTGCCGATCCCGAGCCCAGGGCGCTGTCGAAGATCGCCAGTGAAGAACCGAGCCCGAAGCCGTTCCCCGCGTCGTTGATGAACTTGGGATCGATGGCTGCGAAGGTGATCGCCAGCAGGACGAGCCAGCCGATCGTCCCAGCCCAGAACACCGAGCGCCAGACGCCCCTCGCGGCGCCCAGCGCCGCACCCCGCGTCTCCTCGCTGATGTGGGCGGAGGCGTCGTACCCGGTCTGCGTGTACATCGTTAAGAGGAATCCCAGCGGAAGCACGTAGAACCAGAAGAACCCGCCGCTGGTGGCGCCGTCGATGAAGCCGGAGTTGTTGTAGGTCTGGGTGAAGACGAAATCGACGCTCTGATGCGTGTCGGGGACGATGATCAGGATCGCGATGATCACCGCGACACCGAGCACGTGCCACCAGACGGAGATGTTGTTGAACATCGCCACCAGCGGCGACGAGTAGATGTTGATCAGCGAGTGAATCACCAGGAAGAAGGCGAAGATGCCGAACGTCTCGAGTAGGACGTGGTCCGCGTCACCGAAGTTGACGAACCCGAGATCGAGGCCGTAGAGGGAGAAGAGCGCGTACGCGAACTGCGCCGACGCGTAGACGACCGACGCGACGATGCCCACGAGCCCGATCAGGTTGAACCAGCCGGTAAACCAGCCCCAGCCCTTGCCGCCGAGGTCGGATGCCCAGTAGTAGATCCCACCCGCAGTCGGATACTTCGAGACCAGCTCCGACATCGAGAACGCGACCAGCAGGATCAGTCCGCAGATGATCGGCCAGCCCCACGAGATCGCAATCGGTCCGCCGTTGTTCCAAGCGATGAAGTAGGTGGTAAAGCACCCGGCGAGGACCGAGATGATCGTGAACGAGATCGCGAAGTTGGAAAACGAGCTCCAGGCCCGATCCAGCGACTGCTTGTAACCGAGCTCGGCGAGTCGCTGCTCGTCGGCTTCGTCCGGCGCCTTCAGACTGGCTGACTCCATGTGGGGTCTCTCCTCCCTTGCGCGGCGCTCGCCGCAAATGGTGTACCCGTCCGACCTATGGACGTGCTGGAACATATTTCGGCAAGAGGATCCGTGTCAACCCGTTTGTGAACTCGGTTCCAGATCGCGACATCTCTCGGCGCCGGGACCCGTACTGGATCGTCGCCGGTGGCTAGGGCGCGAGCGGGCGTCGAGATCTTCGGCGAGTGAGTTGCCGGCGAGGTTGCGGCGGAGCCGCTGTTCGACCTCAGACTCGCGGGCGCGTCACTAGCCCTGCGTCGCGCCTGCCTCGTCCTCGCTGTCGCCCTCCACCACGACGAGGCCGTAGGACTCGTCGAGGCGGACGTCGACCGTATTGCCGTCGGACTTGGTCACCTCGACCTCCCAGGTGGCGCCGTTCTCGGAGTCGCGCTCGACCGAGTTCGCGGTGCCGCCGTGGGTGATCTCGAGGGCCGCGGCGGTCGCCTGGTCGGCGCCTGGGCCGCTGACGGTCGCGTCGCCGCCGTCGTCGCCGCCGCCGATTCCGCCGGTCGCCGCGGCCACACCGACGCCGCCCGCCGAGATCGCGAGGATGGTGCCGCCTAGCACCAGGTATTTGCGGTTCAGGTCCATGCCTTCTTCCTCCTGCTCTGGTTGGCCATTTTGCAACCACATGTCTACGGCGCGCCGATGAAACCCCGGTGAAAGCCCAGAGCCAGGCGCTCTGAGACGATCACGGGAATGTGCGCGCGGCTACGCGGCAATCCGGAACCGGGAGCGGCGGTCACCGTCCTGTCGTTCGGCGATCCGGTGGCCGGGGTCGTCGTCACCGTCAACGACGATCGCAGGAGCGTCGAGGTCTTGCTCGACACCGAGCAGCGGCTCACGTTCCGGCTGCGGCGGGCCACCGGGCGCTTCGAATCAGCCGACGGAAGGCGGCTGCGCTTCGAGGACTGAGGCCGTTCAGGCTGCGGCGGCGGGCAGCTCGATCCAGACGTCCGCGCCGCCCTCGGGGCGGTTGCGGGCGTGCGCGGAGCCGCCGTGGGCGCGGGCGATCGAGTCGACCACCGCGAGCCCGAGGCCGCTGCCGCCGCGACCGCGAGCGGCGTCGGCGCGGCTGAAGCGCTCGAAGGCTCGGCCGATGAAGTCCTCCGGGATCCCGTCGCCTTCGTCGGTGACGTGGAGCTCGATCAGGTCGCCGCTGCGGCGGGCCTCGATCCTGACCGTGCCGGCGCCGTGCATGAAGGCGTTCTCGACCAGGTTGGTGAGCGCCTGCTCGATCCGGGTCCGATCGGCCACGAGCAGCTCGCCGTCGGTCGGTTCAACCTCGAGCCGGCGCCCGGCGCGCGCTGCCCGCGCCTCGAAGCGGGCGCCGATCGCCCCCAGCATGTCGTCGATCGCGAGCCGCTCCGGGTTGATCGAGAGCTCGCCGTCCTCGGAGCGCGCGACCACCAGCAGCTGCTCGGCGAGCGCGATCAGCCGGTCGATCTCGTCGCTGGCCGAGCCGATCGCCGCCCGCAGCTCGACCTCGTCGCGTGCGTGCAACAGGGCCAGCTCGAGCTCGACCTTGTGCAGCGCCAGCGGCGTACGCAGCTCGTGGCTCGCGTCATCGACGAAGCGACGCTCGCGCGCGAGCGCCTGCTCGAGCCGCGCGAGCATCTCGTTGAGGGTCTCGCCGAGGCGCGACAGCTCGTCGCGGGCCTCCGGCACCGGGAGGCGCGCCCCCGGATCGTGCGCGGAGATCTCCGCGGCTCGCCGGCGCATCGCGTCGACCGGCCGCAGCGCCGAGCCGGCGACCCAGTATCCGGCGAGCGAGGCGAGCAGCAGTGCCACCGGGCCGCCGATCAAGAGCAATTTTGCGAGGCTCGCTCACCGCTTCGTCGTGATCGCCGAGCGACGAGCCGACCACCGCGATCACCGGCTTGCCGTCAAGCTCGGTCGGCGCCGCGAGGATGCGAGCCTCGCTCTCGATTCCCGGCACATCGGGGCGGTTGAAGAAGGTGCGGGCCATCGGAGGCCCGGGAGAGCTGGTCGGGGCCGAGGACGAGCGTCCGACGGAGTTGCGGGGTCGCGTCGAGCACGCTGCCGTCGGTGCTGACGATCTCGGCGAAGCTCTCGTCCTGTTCGATCAACGGGTTCGCGGCGGCATCGGACAGGCGTTCCCCCGTCTGCCGCGTCAGCGCCGCGACCTCGGTCGCCCGCGAGCGCAGCGCCGTGTCGACCGACTCGCTGAGCTGGGCGTCGAGCCGCAGATAGAGGAAGAGGCCGACGGCGACCAGCACCACCGCCATCACTGCGGCGAAGACCAGGGTCACCCGGACCCTGATCGGGATCCGCCTCACGGCTCGCGCAATCGGTAGCCGGAGCCGCGCACGGTTTCGATCGAATCGGTGCCGAACGGCTTGTCGATCTTCCGTCGCAGGAAGCGGACGTATGAGTCCACGACGTTGGAGCGGTTCTCGTAGTCGTAGTCCCAGGCCTGCTCGAGCAGCGCGTAGCGCGACAGCACCTGGCCGGGTCGGCGCATGAACGTCTCGAGGATTGCGAACTCCTTCGCCGAGAGCTCGATCTCGGTGTCCCCGCGCGAGACGCGCTTGGTCGCCGGGTCGAGGCGCAGGTCGCCGACCTGAAGCTCGACCGGGCGCTCGACCGACCCCCGGCGCACCAGCGCCCGCAGCCGTGCCAGCAGCTCGGCGAACGAGAAGGGCTTCGTCATGTAGTCGTCGGCGCCGCCGTCGAGGCCCTCGACCCGGTCGCTGACCGCGTCGCGGGCCGTCAGCAGGAGGATCGGCGCCCAGACGCCCGTGGCGCGCAACCGGCGACAGACCTCGAAGCCGTCGATCCCGGGCAGCATCAGGTCGAGCACGATCGCGTCGTAGTCGGTCGCCTCGGCCATCCAGAGCGCGTCCTCGCCGTTGATCGCGACGTCGGCAGCGATCCCCTCGCCGCGCATCCCGCGCCGGATCAGCGCGGCCATCTTGACCTCGTCCTCGACGATCAGAACGCGCATACGGGCAAGCCTATGAGTGGGAATGAAAGGAAGATGAAAACCGCCCGGTCGCTTTCACGCTCAATTCATCGAACGCGCCTAGCCTCGACACGAGGCCTCGACGACTGGAGTTGAGATGAACGAGAAGCTCAAGCGTGGACTGCTCGCGGCGGCCGCGGTGGCTGCTCTCGCCGCCGGCGGTGCGGCGATCGCCGGCGCGACCGGCAACGAGGCGAGCGCGCCGACTGCGTCGCCGGGTGGCGGCGCGCAGGCCGGCGGCGACGTGGGCGCCAAGGATGACGAGGCGGGTCGCGACGACGGCAATGGCCAGCCGGTGACCGGTAGCCCGCTCGATCGGGCGAGCGCGGTCGCCCTGAAGCGCACCGGCGGCGGTCAGGTGACCGGGAGCGAGATCCGCGATGAAGAGGGTTACTACGAGATCGAGATCACGAAGCCGGACGGCAGCCAGATCGACGTCCACCTCGACAGCGACCTCAACGTGCTCGACGCGAGCTCAGACGGCAGCGGCGAGAACTGATCGAGATTCCCCCACAACCCGGTGCTCAGCCGCATCAGCCGCTGAGCACCGCGCTGGTCGCGTACCTCCAGGGCCCAGCGTGAAAGGGCGATGAAGGCCGTCGCGGCTTTCGGCCATTTTTCACACGGCTTTCATTTTCGTCGGCGATAAGGCGACTGAACGACCGAAGGAGCCCAGGTGAACCCGACGGCTATCCGCACGACCCTGATGAGGAAGGAACTCCCATGACAGCCCCAACCATGCCCAGAATCCTCGCCGTGGTCGCGATCTGCACGGCTGCGATCGGATGGTCAAGCGTCGGCGCCGTGGCGGCCGCCGACGGGCCGGGGTTCAGCGACCCGACCCGGATCGACAACCCATACCTGCCGCTGAGCAAGTTCCACCGCTGCACGCTGCGCGGCCACGAGGGCGATCAGCGACTGCGGATCAAGCGCACCGTCCTCGATCGCACCCGGACCTTCGTCGTCGACGGGTCGCCGATCGAGGCGATGGTGGTCAAGGACCGCGTCCACGCCGACGGCGAGCTGATCGAGTCGACCCACGACTTCTTCGCGCAGTCGGACGTCGGCGACGTGCACTACCTCGGTGAGCGCGTCGACAACCTGCGCAACGGGCACGTCGTCGACCATCACGGCAGTTGGATCTACGGTCGCGACACGAACCAACTCGGCGTGCTGATGCCCGCCCGCCCGCATCCCGGGCGCCATTGGCTCTCCGAGGACGCGGCGCCGATCACGGTCGAGCACGACCGCGTCGTCGCCCGCCTGGGCCGGGTCGAGGTCGGAGGCCGGACCTACGACCACGTGGTCAAGGTGCGCGAGTTCGCGCTGCCCGACAAGGAGGTCGAGTACAAGCTCTACGCGCGGGGCGTCGGCGTGATCGCCGAGCTGCCGCCCGAGGGCGAGGTCGACCTGGTCGGCTGCACGGGGGCGTAGCTCAAACGAGCCCGGTCAGGATGTGCTCGGTGCCCCGGACGTGGTGGCGAATCAGCTTCGCCGCCGCGTCCGCGTCACCCTCGCGCAGGTGGGCGACGAGCTTTCGGTGCTGGGCGTTGGAGCGCGTCAGCACCTCCTCCGGATGGGCGATCAGGGAGATGAGATCGCTCATCTGCGCCTGGACCTCGGTCATCTCGGTGACGAGGTAACGGGAGTGGGCGGCGGCCGCGAGGCCGATGTGGAAGCGGATGTCGGCGCGCCGGTAGGCGTCGAACTCGGTGTCGGCGGCCATCCGCTCGACCCAGGCGTCGAGCGCGTCGAGGTCCTCGCGGTCCGCGCGCTCGGCGGCGAGGATCGCCGAGCCGACCTCGATTGCGACCCGGTGGTCGAGCACCGCCCAGGCGTCGTCGCCGAGCGGGTCGGCGGCCTCGTCGCGCTCGGCGAGCGGGGGGCGCTCCGCGACGAAGGTGCCGCCGGCGCGGCCGCGGACCGAGTTCAGGTGGCCCGATTGGACCAGGGTCGTGATCGCCTGGCGCAGGGTCGACCGCGAGATCCGCAGCTCGTGGGCGAGCCGTCGCTCGGGCGGCAGCTGGGTGCCGGGGGCGAGCAGGCCGGTGCGGATCGCCGTCCCCAGCCGCTCGACGGTCTCCTCGAAGGTGGTGGGCGGGCGAACCGGTTTGAACACCGCCTCGACCGCACGATCGCGCTTCACCGATCTACCGTAACGCGCAGCGGCGGGGTTCCTAGCCGCTGAGGCCAAGCGCCGCCCGGATCTCGGGAATCGCCTGCTCGTTGTCGCGAAAGTGGACCGCGTGCATGCCGATCGCCCGCGCGGTCTCAACGTTGACGAGGACGTCGTCGACGAACAGGCACCGCTCGGCGGCGGCGCCGCTGAGGCGGGCGATCGTCATCTCGTAGATCGGGGGGTCCGGCTTTCGCGTCCCGACGAAGGCCGAGTCGACGACGAACTCGAAGATCTCGTCGACGGGCAGCATCGAACGCCACAGCGGCTCCCACTCGCGCACGTTGTTCGTCAGGAGCGCCATCCGCCGGCCGCTGCGCTTGATCTCGCGCATCAGCGCGATCATCGGCTCGTTCGGCTGCAACGCGTCGAAGTAGATCTCGCGGAAGCGGTGCATCTCGGGTCGGTGGCCGAGCTCGGGCTCCAGCGCGTCCGTGAGCCGGGCGAGGAAATCCGCTTCGGTCATCCGCCCCGTTTCGAGCTCGAACAGCGGGTGGGCGCCGTCGCGGTCGGCGAGCGCCTGCATGGCGCGGCCGAGCGACTCGCCCGAGATCCCGGTGCGGTCCTGAAAGGCGGCGAAGGAGTGCATCAGCGGGGTGGTCAGGACGCCCCCGAAGTCGGAGACGACGGCCGTGATCTGCGGTGTCCTCACGCGCGGGTGACCAGGTCGAGGACGCCGCTGCCGCCGGCAGAGAGTTCGATGATCGCCGAGACCCGCTCGACCCCGCCGTTGTTCGACCGCGAGATCGAGGCGACGACGCCGGACGCGCGGATCGTCAACGGCTCCACCTCCGAGTGGAGTTCGAGCCCGATCCGGCGCAGCTTGCCGTCGGCCCCGTACTCCGCCGACAACAGGGCCTCGTCGAGGTGCTCGAAGCGGTCGCGGTCGCCGATCGCCCCGGCGACCAGCTCCTCGCCGTGCCCCTCGGCCCCGGCGGGAAGCAGCGCCGCGATCGCCAGCAGCCGGCCGTCGCCGAGTCGCGCCGAAAGCACCCTGACGCGCTCGATCTCGTCCCAGTCGAGCTCGCCCGCAAGCTCCCAGAGCGGCCGGTCTGGCGGCTCCGGGTCGAGCTCGGCGAGCCGGTCGGCGTCCCATTCAAAGCTGAGCCGGTCGCCGGTCGGCGCCTCGAACTCGAGCGCGACGTGCTCACTCACGGTCGTCGCCGGGCTCGAGCTCGGGGGTCTGGTCGTCGACCTCGCGGGCGCTGCCCTCGTAGTCGTAGCCTCGGGTCGGCCGCTGCCGCGTGCCCGCCGGCCCGGTGCCGCCACCGGGGCCCGGGCCGCCGGCTCCCATCACCGTCCAGCCGACCGAGACCCGTCGCTTGGCGAGCCTCGCGACGACGCCGCGGAAGACCGCGCGGGTCGGCGGGATCAGCAGCGCGAAGCCGATTACGTCGGTGATGAACCCGGGGGCGAGCAGCAGGGTGCCGCCGAGGATGATCATCGCGCCGTCGAAGGTCTCGTGAGCGGGAACGCGACCGTTGGCGAGTGCGAGGTTGAACCGCTCCCAGGCCACCCGTCCTTGCGAGCGCGCGAGCGCCGCGCCGGCGAAGCCGTCGAGGATCAGCAGCGCCAGGGTGGGTACGACACCAATCGCATCGCCGACCTGAATGATCACGTAGATCTCTGCGATCGGCAGGGCGAGAAAGAGGAACAGCAGGACGATTGCCATGAGCGCTGGAAGATAGAGCCACTACGATGGATGCATGACCAACGAAGAGGATGTCTACGAGGCGCTCGAGGAAGTGATCGACCCGGAGCTCGGGCTCGACTTCGTTTCCCTGGGCCTCGTATACGACGTCGATATCGAGGGCCCGGAGGTCTTCGTCACCTTCACCCTGACCACGCCAGCCTGCCCGATCGGGCCGCAGGTCTCCGAGCAGATGCGCGAGTTCGTCGGCGACCTCGAGGGCGTCGACAAGGTGCACCCGAAGATGGTCTTCGACCCCCCGTGGTCCCCGGAGATGATGAGCGAGGACGCGAAGTTCGCTTTGGGCTACTGAGCCGCTTGGCTATGCGGTTTGCGGGATCCGCGCCGAACCCGCTGCAACCCAAACTGCAACCCTCGGCGCCGATGACATCACCCTCGATCTGAACGGCCACCGGATCGACGGTGACAACGAGCTGGTGGAGCCGCCCTGCCCCCTAGGCAACTTCTGTGACTCCGGGGTGGTGAACGACCGCCACGACGGGGTCAAGATCGAAGGCGGCTCGACGCGGGAGTTCGGAATCGGAGTGCTGGTCGTGCGCGCTCGGGACACCCGGGTCGTGGACGTCTCCTCGTCGAAGAACGTCCTCTTCGGCGCCATGATCATCCGGCTCGTCGCGGAGCGTGATCCGCGACAGCTCGTTGAGCAACAACATCGCCCCGGAGGGAGACGGGATCGGCCTGTTTGGACGCCGACCACATCCAGATCGTTGACAACTCGATTCGAAGACAACGCCGGACCGGGCATCCACATCGACGGCTCACGCGCACAACCTGATCAAGGGGAACCAGTTCGGACGATGACAGTCCGGCGTTGCTGATCGACAGCGACGACAACGAGGTGCGGCACAACCGCGTCGTTCGCGGTACCGGAATCCTGGTCGGTCGCGGAGACGACAACCTGATCGTCGGCAATCGCGTCTCGCGGGCAGACGACGCCCTGGCGGTCGAGAACGGACGCGGCAACCTCGTCGCCCGCAACGTCGTGATCGATGCTCGCGGCTACGGCATCCGCCTCGGCATCGGCAATCCGTTGCTCGGCGGTGGCCACAACATCGTCCGTCGGAACCTGGTCAGGCGAAGCACCGATGACGGATTCCGGGTCTTCGCGAAGGACGGTCACAGTCTGCTGAGGCGGAACGTCGCGGTCGGCGCGGGAGACGACGGCTTCGCGATCAGGAACCGGAGCACGAAGCTGGCCGGCAACCGGGCGAAGCGCAACGCCGACCTCGGCATTGCGGCCGTGCGCGGCGTGATCGAGGGCCGGACCGGCGGGGATAGGCGGCAGTGGCGATCGCCAAGTCCGATAGCCCGGAGGCCCCGGTCGCTTGCGCTCCCAGCCGAGGCGCACGGTCGGCGCTCGAGCGGCTGGTCGGCTGCGTGGTCACGAGCGAGCCCGTCAGCTTCCAGAGACGGCCCCATCTTGCGTCCGCAGCCCTCGCGATCGGCGTCGTCGGCTCCTCAGGTTCCAGCGCGATGCAGTCCGTCCATCGGTCTGCGCGCGCGGCTCGATCAGTGGCGGCGAGACATTCGTCGTGCGTCGTCCTCTCGCCAGCGCTTCACCGCGCCAAGTAGCGTGGCAACAGATCGTCTGCGTCTCCGCCAGAGGCGGAGCAGAACCATCGTCTCGTCGGCCGTCTCAACCTCCTGGATTCATCGTGCCACCTCGCCTACTCCGACGCCCGAGAACTTCGAGGTCCTGTCCCGGCTCGTGGATCACTGAGCAGCATGTCGATGTTCCGCGCCCGCGGACGCCGCCAGCGCCGAGGACGCTCGCGAGACAGTCAGCGGCACGGGGGGTTGCGGCTCACTGCCCACGCGGATGCCAAGGGAGATGAGCCAGAACGCCGGATCGTCACCGAGGTCCCGGAAAACCTCCGGTCTCGGCGCGAATGCCTCTCGATCCTCTGCATGTCCTCGATCCCTGCCGCACACCTGTGGCCGTGGTAGCTCCGTCCGTCAAGGATCGCCCGGGAGCGGAAGCCGCTCGACATCCGGGTCGAGCAGCGATAGAGGTCGTCGGTCCCTTCCGCGTACGTCCGGTTGACTGCCTCGAAGCGTCCGGGACCGGGGACCTCCACGATCAGCTTCGCGGATCCCTCCGTCTTGTTCTTCTTGACCTCGCCGAAACTGAACTCGTTCGAGGGCGGAGCAGGAGGCGGGCCGACCGATGCAGCAGTCTCGCGTAGCGAGAGCCCGATAATCCCGGTTGCATAGAGTCCGGGGGCCCCGTCGACGGCGATCTGGTACGTCGTCCCGGCGCTGGCGGTGAAGGCGACCCCGCTTGCGGGCACGCAGCTCGCAAGGTCGTTGTTGCTTGCCACCAGGCTCAGCGCGTCCACGGCGTCGCCCGTATAGACGGCGAGCACGGTGTCGAAGTAGTTCTCGAAGCCGCCGCTGTCGCATGTATCGATCTGCACCGGACCGTTCGCGGGTGCCGTCCAACGCCACCACAGCGAGCGCCCGGCGCCGTTGCCGGCGTGGTTCGGCTCGCCAGGTTCGCTCGTCGCGCTGGAGTTGAAGCCGTAATCCTTTGCTGACAGCCCGCTGAGGGGCGTGGCGTTCTCGAACTCGTCGTTCCGCGGAGTGGGCTGTTTGCTGAGGTAGAAGCCGCCGATTGAACCGCCGGCGCCGTCGACCGCGATGTGGTAGGTCACCCCGCCACTCGCCCTGAAGCTGAGATTGCTCCCAATGCAGTTGCTATCGGCCGGCGCGCTCGCTACCTCGCTGAGCGCACCGACAGCGTCGCCCGTATAGACGGCGAGCAGTGTGTCGACATTGGGGCTCCCACAATTTTGGAAGTGGACGACCCCGCTCCGCGGGGCGGTCCAGGTCCACCAAACAGAGTGGCCGCCCGCTTCGCCCGCATGGCTCGGCTCGCCCGTCTCCTTGCTGGCGCCGGCGTTCGTCCCGCTCGCGAAGGCGTTCTCATTCTCGTTTTCGGTCAGCACGGCGGCGTTCGCGAAGTCGTCGTTGGCGGGCTGGGGTGACTCGTTCAAGGCCAGCGCGATGCTGCCGGTCGCGCCGTGGATCCGTCCGGTGGCTCCGTCGACGACGATCCGGTAGACCTGGCCGCCTTGCGCGGGGAAGCTCAGCTCGCTGTCACCGCTCTCGGTCAGTTCCGCCGCAGCTGCCGAACGCAGTGTCGTTGCGCGCGACCCGGGTCAGCGCCTCCACGCTGCTGCCGGTGTAGACAGCGAGCAGGGTGTCGAAGTCACTGCCGCAGGTGCCGACCGTGATGTCGCCGTCCGAGGGCGCTGTCCAGCTCCACCAGACCGAGTGTTCGCCCGGGTTGCCACTCGGGAAGTCGGTGTGCTCCGGCTCGCCGGACTCGGTCGTGGCGTCCACGTTCGTGCCCGTGGCGTTCGCGGGCAGGCCGCTCAGCGCCGCAGCATTGGCGAAGTCGTCATTGGCTGGAGCCGCTGCGGAAGCCGTGTTGCCCAGGCAGAGCCAGATAAACGCGGCCAACGCCAACCAAGCCCAAAGCGACCGCCGATCGCGATGCCTGTGGGCGCGCTCAGCCGAATCGGGCGTTCCCGTCGGAACCTGCCGTGCGTCCATGCGTCTGCCCCCTTCTTCGCCCCGAGCGTCTTGTGCCTGGGCGTTGTTCCTGAGAGGTGCAAGGACCCTAACCCGGCACTCCGCAATGTCAAGCTAGTCGGCTCGAGGACTGCCTCCCACGTTCTCCTCCGACATCGATAGCGTGCGAGAAAAATTTGCCCACGGTGCACGATCTTCGGACCGATGCTGTCCGTACGCGGCGTCATCGTTGTCAGGCTTCGCCGTCCGATGAAGCAACTGTGATGGGGGTAGGCGTCGCCCGGGGGTGACCTCCGATCTCCTCGGCCGGCGCCCCCGTCACAGTCTGGACCTGTCAGAACTTCGCGCCTGGCGCGGCCCAATGTACGGCTCACGCCGCAGTGGGCGGCTCGAACTCGCCCGCCGAGCAGCTCGCACACCGACGCGCTCGCGTCCTTCCGCGAGATACTGCGTGGGCGATGTCGCAGGAGAACGCGCAACTCCTCACGCATAGCTGCACGACCGGGTGGACCGATTGGCTGTGGGGAGAGCTTTGGCTGCTGCCCGACGGTCTGCTCCGACTCAGCACCGGGTCGAGGGGACTGATCGCGGGCCTGACGGCGGGAACGGCCGCAGCGGAAATGCCAGGGTCGGTCCGTCAGATCCCCGCTGGCGACATCCCGGACCTCCTCGCCGGGCGCGGACGCAACCGTTGGATTTCGCGAGATCAAGTCAGCGACGCTTCGCTTCGGAAAGGGCTGATGCAGGGACGCCTGCGGGTGGTCCTTTACGACGGCACCCGCATCAAGCTCCTGTGGCTGAAAGACGACACCGTGCACGAGGTGGTTCGCTCAACCCTGGAAGGGTGGCTCGGAGACCGCCTGAAGGTGAGATGAGCCAAGCCTCAAAGCTGCCGGGCTGTCGGAGTAGGCGTTTAACGAATAGCGGCCCTGGCCGCCGATATGGGCTAGACGGCGCACCTACTCAGCTAGGCCACGGCCATAGCGGGATACTGCGCGGGCGATGTCGCAGGAGAACGTCGAGGCCTTCAAGCGCGCAGTCGATGCGGTCAACAGCGGCGACATCGAAGCGGTGTTGAAGGCGGTCCACCCGGCGGTCGAGTGGCATGCGTTCATGGAGGAATTGCTGGGCGGCGAGGGGAGGGTCTATTCGGGGCACGCAGGTGTCCGCGAGTTCTTCGGTGACTTCGGCGACCACTTCGACGAGCTCCACTGGGAGTACCCGGACATCCGCGACCTCGGCGACGACCGGGTGCTCGCGATAGGCACTTTTCGCGCCCGAGGCCGGGGGAGTGGCGCTGAGGTTGAAACGCCGATCGGCGTCTTGACCGACTTCGAGAACGGTATTGCCACCCGGGTGTGGAGCACGGGTGACCCCGGCGAGGTCCTCGAAGCCGCCGGGCTGTCGGAGTAGGCGATGTCGCAGGAGAACGTGGAGATCATGCGCCGCGCCTACGCAGCGTTCAACCGAGGCGACATCGATGGCATGGTTGCGGACGTTGGCCCGGACTTCGAGTATGTCCCCCCCGCTGGGGTGGTCCCGGGCGTGCTGGAGGTGTACCGAGGGCCTGAGGGATTCAAGCGGTGGAGGGGGGCGTTCTGGGACGAGTTCGACGACGCCCATATAGAGGTCCACGAGTTCGTCGATGCGGGCGACCAGGTGCTGGCCACGGAGACGGTGCAGGGCCGTGGCAAGCAGAGCGGCGCGGCGAGCAGTTGGACTCTCTGGGAGCTGTGGACGGTGCGGGACGGCAAGCTCGTACACGGGCAGGGAATCACAAGCAGGGAGGAAGCCCTCGAAGCCGCCGGGCTGTCGGAGTAGCACCTACGCCGCGGTCGGCGGCTCGAGCTCGCCGGCGAGTAGTTCGCAAACGCTGGCGAGGTCGACCAAGCTCTGCCTCAACGCCGGGGCGGCGCCGAGCTCGCGGTGGGTGAAGGCGGCGCGGGCGCCGACCACGGCCTCGAGCCGCGCTTCGAGGGTGCCTTGGTATTGCTGCCAGTGGCGGTCGAGCTGCTGCTGGCGCTCGATCTCTTCGCGGACGCCTCGTACCCGGCTCCGAGTGGTCACGGCTGCCGATCGTAGACCTGATCTCGGCGGGTCAAAACTGCAACCCAAACTGCAACCGGGCGCCTAACGCATGACCGCCGGGGCGAGCGAGCCATTCTGCTCATTCTCCCTGCACGCGAGCACAAACCGCGATACGCCGGATATCCAGCCGTCACGGCGCTCCGCGATGATGATGACCGAGGACGCGAAGTTCGCTTTGGGCTACTGAGCCGCTTGGCCATGCGGTTTGTCGCCGTCGTCCAACCCACGCTGCAGCCCAAACTGCAGCCCTAGCGTTCGAGCAGCGCTGCGATCTTCTCCGCCGCGTCCTCCTGGAGTGGCGGGATCGCGTGCGAGTAGATATCGAGCGTGATCGCGATCGTGGCGTGCCCGGGCCGCTCTTGAACAACCTTCGGGTGAACGCCCGCCGCGAGCGTGCCGACCAGGTGCGCGGCGGCAGATCGGCAAGCGATGCGAGCGAGGGCGGCTTCTCGCGGTCGGCCGGGATGCGCGGGGGCAGCTGTTGCCAGCCGACAGCGTCCGCGAGGCCTGTCGCAAGACGGGTGTGGGCGCCGCGGACCGTTCTCGGCGCTAGATGACGGCGCGCAAGGTCGGAGTCGTCCTCCTGGTCGCCGGCGACTGGCTACTCATCCGCGCCGAGCCGAGCGCGGCGCAGCCCTGGCGGCCCTCCGCCCATCCTTGGCTCGTCCCGACCGACAACGCCAAGGCGCTCTGATGGGAGGGGTCGCTGGGAGGGGTCGCGAGGATGCACCGCGAACTACGCCAGCCCGGCGGCTTCGAGGGCTTCAGCCACGTCCGAGTAGCTGCGGGCTTTCGAGAGCTGGCCGCCGCTGAACTCGAAGAGCATCGCCACTCTCGCGCTGACCTCGGCACCCGTGCCCCGCGCACGCGCCGACAGGTGCCCAATCGCTACCACCCGCTCGCCTCCGTCGCGAAGCGCCTCAGGGTCAAACCGAATCTCTTCCCACGCCTCCTCACTGTCCACTCCGAAGGCCGCAAACGCTTCCGGTCCCCGGTAGACCGTGCCCTCCATCGCAGCGCGCAACGGCACGATCTCGACGTCATCCGTCGAGTGGGCCTGAGCCGCCTCTGCGTCCCGCGCGTTGAACCACGCAATCATCCTGCGCGCGAGCTCGACGTCCTCCTGCGACATCGCCTACTCCGACAGCCCGGCGGCTTCGAGGGCGTCCCGCCTCTCTTGGTAGAGGCAGACGCGCTGGATGTTGTCGCCCCGAATTGTGAACAGCCACGTGGTGCTGACCGAAACTTCGACGCCGTCCCGACCCCGAAGGCGCATCGTGTGTGGAACCACCACGAAATCGCCCGACGCGATCAGCTCGTCGATCTCGATCCGAAAGTCCTCCCAGAGTTTGGCACTTGCCATGTAGTAATCCCTCGCCTCGTCGGCCGTCCAGACGCCCCGACTGTCTGGTCCAACCGCCCGCGAGTGGTCCCACTTGAAATTCGGCGCGGTGTCTCTGAACACGGCATCCCAGTCTCGACGATTGGCAGCGTCGACCATCGCGCGCACGATCTCCACGTTCTCCCGTGACATCGCCCACGCAGTATCCCCCGGCGGAGGGAGGGAGATGTCGCGCGAGCTGAAGATCGCAACGACCGCCGTGCAGCTCAGCGCAGAAGGACCGGTCCGGGGCGTGTCCTGCGCGCAAAGGCGCCTAATGCAGCCACGGCCGGCACGAAGCGGCGAAGCGCTCTTTCGAGCTAATCCGCCTGACACAATCCCGGCGATTTAGTCTTGGCGGGCATTGACGGTTCGCGCCGCTGACCCGGCCCACGATCTTGAGGCCATCGAACGGCTTTGGCTTGCGTATCTCGGCTGGGGTAACGATGAGCTGGAAGCGAGGTACGGCTTTCGACTTGCTGTCGAGGACGCCGTTGAGCGTGACCTCGCGTCGCTCGCGAAGTTCCAGCCTCCCGATGGGGCGCTCCTCGTAGCTGGGGAGTCCGGGGACTTGGTCGGGACTGCGAGCATGCAGCGGATCGGCCCAGGAGCCGCCGAGATCAAGCGCATGTACGTCGACCCCGAGCGCCGCCGCCTCGGGCACGGGCGGCAGCTGCTCGACCACCTCATCGGAATGGCAAGGCGCACAGGTTATGAGCGCATCAGGCTCGACAGCCCGGACTTCATGACGGCAGCACACGACCTTTACCGCTCTCGCGGCTTTGTCGACACCAGTCCCTACGCCGAAAGCGAGATCCCCGACAAGTACAAGTCGCACTGGGTCTTCATGGAGCTGCGCCTGAGGCCCTAGCTTCGTGGACGCGCTTTAGGGAAGCTCATCCAAGACGAGGTTGCAGATCGCCGGCTCCCCGCGATTGCGCTTCTTGAGCACGCCGTGAGAGGATCGGGTGCGGAGCTCGAAACGACAGGAGGGAGATCCAACATGGCTGAAGGCACCGGGCTGATCAAGCGCTTCTACGAGGACGTGATCGGAAACGGCAATCTCGCTCTGATCGACGAGCTCACGACAGATGACATCGTCGATCACGAGGAGGGGCTTCCCGGCCAGCCCTCGGGTCGAGAGGGCGTGAAGTTCTTCGTCGGCGCGATGCGGGAGGCGTTCCCCGACGTTCGATTGAAGTCGATCGCGCCGATGATGACCGACGGAGACCTCGAAGCAGCCCGCGTCATCGTCGCTGGAACCCACGAAGGGGAGCTGATGGGAGTGAGCGCGACCGGCAGGAGTGTCGAGTTCGAGTCCATCGACATCATCCGCGTCGAGGACGGGAAGGTCGCTGAGCACTGGGGTGTCACCGACACGCTGAGCCTGATGCAGCAGCTCGGCGCGATCCCCGGCTAGCGTTCGTCTCAGACTCGCCCGGCGGTGGTAGGTTTGCCGCGATTTAGTTCAACGCCAACCGAGAAGGGGTCGTGATGTCTGAAACGCTCAACGGAACTTGCCTGTGCGGCGGCGTGGAGTACGAGGTTCAAGATCCTCAGGCATTGGGTTACTGCCACTGCACCCGCTGCCAGCACTGGACGGGCTCGAGCCTCGCGGGCGTGGTCGTCGCCAAGGAGAACTTCAGGTTCACCAAGGGCGAGGACTTGGTCAAGACCTACGAGAGCGAGCTCGCGCCGCGCAACTTCTGCAGCAACTGCGGCTCCAGCATCTTCGATGACCTCGGCGAGGTGTACTTCGTGGCCGCAGGGCTGATGAGCGACCTCGACCTCAAGCCGAGTTTTCACCAGCAGGTCGCATACAAGGCCCGCTGGCACGAGATCGGCGACGACGCGCCGCAGTTCGCCGAAATGCCGCCGGGCTGACGCGTTGGGATAGTCCGCCGCCGAGTGTCGTCTGAGACACGCCTCGCGTGTCTCAGGCGACTCTCGACCAAGGGGCGGCTAGGTCAGTCGACGACCGCCCGCTGCGACTTGTCGCGCAGGCAGACGAAGATCGTTCCGGCTGTGCCCTCCGCGCGCTGCTTCACCACGGCGCGGTAGACGCCGGAGCTCAGCGGGTCGACGATCACTTCCCAATGGCCGGCGCTGTCGGTGTGGGTCTTGCCGAGCAGCTTGCGGCCGCCGCTGCGCTTCTTCTTGAACAGCTTCACGAGCCGGTTCTGGACGCAGGCCTCGTTCGAGGACTTCACCTTCCCGTGGAAGGCGGGGAAGGTCTCGCGCAGGATGATCTGGCTGTCGATCTCGACCGTGTTCGTCGCGTTGGCGGCCGAGATCGCCAGGCCTGAGCCGACGAGAGCGAGGATGGCCGCGAGGGCGAGCTTCGGGGTAAGCGTGCTGGGCATCAGCTCATTCCTCCCGTTTCGGGGTGAGCCTCGAACCTATCCGCCCCTACCGGAAACGCAACCCTCGACTCGACGGATAGGCCAATCGGCCGCGGACGCCGAGGCCGGTTCGCTCAGTCCGGCAGGCCGATGCGGCGGTCGAAGCCACCGGGGGCGTGGATGTTGAGCATCCGCACCGAGTCGGCGCCGTCGTTTCGAAACCCGTGCTCGACCCCGGGCGGGATGAGCACGAAGGTGCCCGGCCCGGCGCTCACCTCGTCGCCGGAGAGGGTGAAGGTGAGCTCGCCCTCGAGGATGTAGAAGGCGTCGTCCTCGGCGTCGTGGACGTGCGAGTCGAGCTCACGGCCGGCGACGATCTCGATGATCGAGAAGTTGAACCGTGGCGAGTCCGCGGTGCGGGCGAGGAATTCGACGTTGCCTAGCACCCGGCCCTCGCCGGGAGCGACGACGATTGCGCGCGCTGTCATGCGTCCGATCGTATGCGCTCGGCTCAGGTCCAGCCGCGCGCCGGCTCGAGCTCGGCCTCGGCGGCGTTGACGGGCGCCGGGGTGAGGGCGGCGGCCACGATCACCAGCACGAATGCGCACAGGCGCAGCACGACGCCGAGCGGCGTGTCGGGGAACGGTTCCTCGAAGACGAGCGGGCCGGCGGCGATCGTGAGCGCGTTCGCGGCCACGCTCGTGATCGCGATCACCGGCACCGCCTTGCCGAGCTGCAGGCTGCGGGCCGAGACCACCAGGCCGACGATCGAGCCGACCGCGATCACGACCGCGAGCGGGCTGAACACGATCGTCGCCCATGAGCTGTCGCCGAGCTCGCCCGAGAGCGCCTTGATCGAGGTGTCGGAGGCGGCCCAGAAGAGGCCGGCGGAGGCGCCGAGCAGAACGCCCTCGCGGACGCTGCGGCGGGCCCCGACCGCGACGACCACGGCGCCGATCCCGACCACCGCGAGGTAGGCGATCAGGCG
This sequence comes from uncultured Solirubrobacterales bacterium, assembly GCA_963828755.1. Classification (GTDB taxonomy): domain Bacteria; phylum Actinomycetota; class Thermoleophilia; order Solirubrobacterales; family 70-9; genus WHSW01. The sequence continues at coordinate 91,872 of CAWHFY010000010.1, forward strand.
ACCGCTCTCGTAGTCGGAGTGCGAGTCGTTGCCGGTCCCCGAGAGCGTCGCCGCGAGAAAGGCGAGGCCGAGCGCGGCGAGCCCGACCCCCACCCACTCACGACGGGTGACGCGGTGGGCGAAGAGGCGGTCGGCCGTCACGGTGAGCAGGACCAGCCCGCCGGCGATCACCGATTGGACCAGCGAGATCGGCGCCAGCGCCAGCGCCCCGACGTGCAGCCCCCAGCCCGCGAGCGCGACCCCGAGCCCGAGCAGGTACCAGCGCGATCGAAACAGGGCGAGCGAGCTGCCCACGGGTCGGCTCATCTCGACCGCCGGGGACTCGACCGCACCCCGGTGCTTGTAGAGGAAGCCGAGCACCGACGCGAACGCGGTCGCGACCGCGAGGAGCAGACCGATCTCGACCGAGAGGCTCAGGGGGTCAGGCGGCGGCGCCCGGATCGGGATCCGGGTCGGGCCGCGCGTCCTTGGGCTGGAGCTCGGCGTCGAGCTGGATCGCGCGGATCGCGTGCTCGTCGGGGAGCTTCGCCAGCACCTCGTGGATGATCGTGTGGATGCTCGGCTGGTCGTGGCCGAAGTCGTCGAGCAGGCTGCGCAGCGCCGTATGCGTGATCTTCAGCTGCGCCGGGGTCAGCTCGAGGTGGTAATTGATCGACTCCACCGGCCCATTATGCCGCCAGCACCAGCGGGATTTCGAGATCGTTGAAATGGGATCTCATCGCCGTGCGCCGCTCGCTAAGTTGAACTGCTTGGCGGGAGACGTGGCAATCGAGACCAAGGGCCTGCGCAAGTCCTACGGGGCCGTCGAGGCGTTGTGCGGAATCGACCTCGAGGTCGAGACCGGGACCGTGCTTGGCCTGCTCGGCCCGAACGGGGCCGGGAAGACGACCGCGGTGCGGATCCTGACGACGCTGCTGCCCCCGAGCGGCGGCAGCGCCCGGGTCGCCGGCCTCGACGTGGTCGCCGACGCGGCCGAGCTGCGATCCCAGATCGGGCTCGCCGGACAGTACGCCGCCGTCGACGAGAACCTGACCGGCTTCGAGAACCTGGAGATGGTCGGGCGCCTGTACCACCTCGGCAAGCAGCCCTCGAGCGAGCGCGCGACCGAGCTGCTCGAGCGCTTCGACCTCGCCGAAGCGGGCGACCGGCTGGCGAAGACGTACTCCGGCGGCATGCGCCGCCGCCTGGACCTCGCCGCGGCGCTGGTGGCGCGCCCCCGGGTGCTGTTCCTGGACGAGCCCACCACCGGCCTCGACCCGCGCAGCCGCCTCGCCCTCTGGGAGGTCATCGAGGCGCGGGTCGCGCAGGGCTCGACCGTGCTGCTGACCACCCAGTACCTCGACGAGGCGGATCGCCTCGCCGACCGGATCGCGGTCATCGACCACGGCACGGTGATCGCCCAGGGAACGTCCGACGAGCTCAAGGAGCGGGTCGGCGGCGAGCGGATCGAGGTCAAACTCGAGCGCCCCGAGCAGTGCGGGGCAGCGATCGCCGTGCTCACCCCGCTCGCCGCCGAGGCGCCGAGCTCCGAGGACGGCACGGTGATCGTCCCGGTGCGCGAGCACCGCGGCGCGATCGCCGAGGCCGTACGCAAGCTCGACGCCGAGGGGATCGCGATCGATGACATCGCGGTCCGCCGCCCGACCCTCGACGACGTCTTCATGACCCTGACCGGCAAGCCGCCGGAGCCGGACGCGGCCGACGAGGGCGCTGCGGCCGACGCCGATACCGGCGAGCACGAGGAGCTCGCGGCATGACCGCTCGCTACGCGATCAGCGACACCCTGATCCTGGCGATGCGAGCGCTGCGGCGAATCCCGCGCAATCCGGACCTGCTGACCGCCTACACGGTGCAGCCGGTGATGTTCACGCTGCTGTTCGTCGCCGTCTTCGGAGGCGCGATCCAGACCCCGGGCTACGACGACTACACCGACTTCCTGATCCCGGGCATCGTCGTCCAGCAGATGTCATTCGGCGGCTTCGCGACGGCGCTCGGGCTCGTCGACGACCTCAAGAAGGGCCTCGTCGACCGCTTCCGCTCGCTGCCGATGTCGCGCATGGCGGTGCTCACCGGCCGCACGCTCTCCGACATCGCGATGAACGCGATCGCGCTGGTGACGATGATCGTCGTCGGCTACATCGTGGGCTTCAGCTTCTCGACGTCAGTCCCCGAGGTGATCGCCGGGATCCTGCTCTGCCTGCTGATCGGCTACGCGTTCTCGTGGGTCTTCGCGTGCGTCGGGCTCTACGCGTCGACCCCAGAGGCCGCGAACGCGTTCGGATTCATCGCGATCTTTCCGCTCACCTTTGCCTCGTCGGCCTTTGTCCCGCCGGAGACGATGCCGGACTGGCTGCAGACATTCGCAACCGACATCAACCCGTTCTCGACCATGGTGGACGCGGTCCGGGCGCTGTTCGTCGGCGGTCCGGCCGGCAACGACATCTGGGGATCGATCGCCTGGTCGGTCGGCCTTGTCGTGGTCTTCGGGACGCTTGCGGTGCGCCGCTATCGCACCGCGGTGCTGGCGTAGTCGCCGCGCCGGCGCCGACCGCGGCTGAACAGGGAGGTCAGGCCGGGTGGGACTCGCCCGTCGGTCGACAGCCACGAGCCGGCGATGATCAGCAACAGCCCGGCGATCGCCCCGGCGCCCGGATGCTCGTCGAGGGCGACGACGCCGAGCGCGACGGCGACCACCGGGGCGACGTACGTGATCACGAGCGCCCGCCCCGGCCCGACCTCGATCACCAGCGCCCCGAAGAGCACGAACGCCGCCGCTGTGCACAGGACGCCAAGCGCGATCAGCGACGCGATCGCCTCGCCCGAGATCGGGCCCGACGGCGGCGCGAGCAGCGCGGCGGGCGTCAGCACGATCGCGGCCAGAGCTAGCGCCCCGGCCATGAGCGCCCGTGGGTCGACGTCGCCGAGGCGGCGCTTGAGCAGCATCGGCCCGGCCGCGTACCCGAGCGCGGCGAGCAGGATCGCGCCGGCTCCGAGCAGCTCGTCGCCGTTGCCGGCGATGTCGAGGCCGACCAGCGCGACCACGCCCGCGAACCCGATCAGCAGCCCGAACAGGCGCGCCCCCGTCGCCCGCTCGGCGTGGTCGAAGCGCAGCGCCAGCAGGGCGACGATCAGCGGCACCGAGGCGATCAGGATCGCCGCCAACGAGGACGAGATGTGCTGCTCGCCCGCCGCGATCAGCGGGAACGGGATCACGATCTCGACCAGCGCGTAGAGCGCGAGTATCCGCCAGCGCCCCCGGAGGCTCGGCAGCAGCCGGAGCCGCCACGAGATCGCGCCGAGTAGCAGCGCCCCGAGTGTCACGCGCGCCCACGCGAGGAAGACGGGCGGGACGCCGTCGTCGACCGCGACCTTGATGAAGAAGTACGGGATGCCCCAGAGGACCGAGACCGAGGCGAACGCGAACCAGGCGCGCGCGCTCAAGCTGGCCCCACGCTCAGGATGCGTCCCAGGTCGTCTTCAGCTTGCAGGTGTCGATCAGCGCGTTGCGCTTGTAGACCTTGGTCGACAGCTTCAGCTTTCCCGTCCAGGAAGCCCCGCCCTCGGCGGCCGCGCCGGAGAGCGTCGACTTCGTCTTGAAGTGGTAGCCGCCGGAGTTACTCGCGGTCGAGCGCTTGTCGGCGAACGAGCCCGGGTCCGAGGTGTCGAAGCCGGTGTAGCTGCCGGCGTCGTTGCTGAGCGTGCCGCCCTCGTTGCACTTGACCTTCGTCTTGCCGACCTTGAACTTGGTCGCGTTGCCGGCGGTTGCAACGATCAGCTTCACCTTCGCGCCCTCGGCGGTCGATCCGGTGTAGACGGTCTCGCCCGGCGCCGCGACGGCAGGCCCGATCGCCGCCAGCGCCAGCCCGGAAGCGACCGCAGCGACCGCGGCGATCCTCGTTCCCTGCCTCATCCGTCTCTCCCTTCGATTCTCATTGCTCAGGCCGGTGCCCGCTCGGCATCCCGCGTCGCCTGGTCTGCCGCGTCCGCCGCCTCGAGCAGCTCGGCGGTCGAATCCTCGATCCCGCGGGCGACCTCGGCGACGTCGTCGATCGCGTCGTAGTCGGCGAGCAGGCCGAAGTTGATGCCTCCGTTGTAGCTCATGATGGCAACGAACAGCGCCTGCTCCGGCGGCAGGAATCCGACCGGAAAGATGTCCTCGAGCTCGCGCCCGAGCACGTAGAGCGGGATCTGCGGCCCAGGGACGTTGGTGACGACGAGGTTGAAGAGGCGGGTCGAGAAGTTGACCCGGGCCGCCTGCGCGAGCAGGGTCGGCGGGGCGAAGTCGTTGAACCGCGAGATCACCTCGGCGCCCAGCGCCTGCTTCGAGTGCTTGATCCCCTCCATGCCCTTGCGGCAGACTTCGAGTCGCTTCACGGGGTCGTCGACGTAGACCGGGATCGGTCCCCGCAACGCTGCGATCCGGTTGCCGAGCTGGCCGCGCTCGTCCTCGGCGCGAATCGAGACCGGGACCTGCGCGCGGAGCTCGAGTCCCTCGGTCCGTACCCCTCGCGCGTGAAGCCAGTTGCGCATCGCGCCGGCGACAACGGCGAGGACGACGTCGTTGACGGTCCCGCCGAGCACGCTCTTGATCCGCTTGAACTGGGCGAGGTCGCCGCGCACCCATTCGAATCGCCGGTGCGAGCCGACCGGCACGTTCAGCGGCACCTTCGGCGCCGGGTTGGCGAAGTTCCAGCCGACTTCTCCGAGCGCCTCGGCCGCCTCCGAGACCTGATGCAGTGAGCGGCGCGGGTGCTCGACCGCCTGCTCGATCCGCCGCAGTGCCCGGACCGGCGCCCGGGCGATCCCCTCGGCGTCCTTGGCGAGCAGCTGGGCGGGCGACGGGGTCGGGCTCGGGATCCAGTCGCGCTCCGCCTCGGCGGGCTCGGGCACGGGCTTGACGTCGAACAGGACGGTCGCGATGTCGACCCCGGCGACGCCGTCGACGAGCGCGTGGTGGGTCTTGGTCACGAACGCGAAGCGCTTTCGGGTCAGCCCCTGGACCATCCACAGCTCCCAGAGCGGCTTCGTGCGGTCGAGCTTCTGGCTGAAGACCCGGGCGGCCATGTTGCGCAGCTGCTCCTCCGAGCCGGGAGAGGGGAGGGCCGAGTGGCGGACGTGGTAACCGATGTTGAAGGCTGGGTCGTCGACCCAAAATGGCCGCCCGGTCGGCGCCGGCGGGTAGGCCAGCTTTTGGCGAAAGCGCGGCACCAGGTGCAGGCGCGAGCGCACGTGGTCGAGCAGATCGTCGTAGCTCGGTGGCGGGCCCTCGAAGATGCAGATCGCTCCGACGTGCATATGGCTCGCCGACGACTCGTTGGTGAGGAAGGAGACGTCGAGCGCCGAGAGTCGGTCCATATGCCCCTGAGCCATCGCGCCTAACTTACCGGCAATGCGCCGCCTCGCGACCGCGTTCGCCCTGCTCGCGCTGCTCGCCGGATGCGGGGCCGGCGACTCCGAGCAAGGGAGCTCCGATGCCCCCGGTTTCGACCCCGATCGAGCCTTCGCCGACCTGACCGCTCAGGTCGCGCTCGGGCCGCGCCCGCGGGGCTCGGCCGCGGCGGAGCGGGCCGCCCAGCTGATCGCCTCGAGCTGGCGCGAGGCTGGGCTCTCGGGGGTCGCGATCCAGCGCCCGTGGCGAAACGTGATCGCGACCGTCCCCGGCAGCCTCCCGGGCACGGTCGTCGTCGGCGCCCACTACGACACCAAGCAGGGCGTGCCGCGCTTCGTCGGCGCCAACGACGGCGCCTCCGGCGTCGCCGTACTGCTCGAGCTCGCCCGCGCGCTGCCGCCGCGCCTCGCCGGGCCCTCCGTGCAGCTGGTCGCCTTCGACGGCGAGGAGGCCCGCGGCGAGCGCGACTTCGAGCGCGACGGCATCCGCGGGAGCCGCCAGTTCATCGACTACGCGCGCGCCGGAGGCGAGCAGGGGACGCCGCCGCTGACCTCGATCCGGGCGATGGTCCTGTTCGACATGGTCGGCGACTGCGACCTGCAGATCCCTTACGAGCAGAACTCCGACAAGGACCTCTATGCATTGTTCGCGGTCTCCGCGGCCGAGCTGTTCGGGAGCGCGGAGCCCTTTCGCTACAACACCCTCCCGGTATCCGACGACCACGTCCCGTTCCTCGACGCCGGCATCCCGGCGGTCGACTTCATCGACTTCACCTACGGCCCGGGCGCGCCGCCGGGGGAGTACTGGCACACGCCCGCCGACACGCTCGACAAGGTCTGCCCGGCGAGCCTCGAGCAGGTCGGCGAGACGGCGCTCAGGGCGATCCCGCGGATCCGCTGAGTCGGCGCGAACCGTGCGGCCGCGGACCTCCCATTTCCCCTCGAAGTCGGCGCAGCGCCACACCGCATGGCGAGGGCTAGCCTTTTCGCGTGGAACTGCACCCGCTCGCCGCGCACTTCGATGACGTCGCCGCTGTCTATGAGCGCGGTCGGCCGGAGTACTCGCGCGCCGCCGTCGGGGCGCTCGCGGCCGAGCTCGGGGTGCGCCCTGGGGATCGGGTGCTCGACCTCGCCGCCGGGACGGGCAAGCTGACGCGCCGTCTGCTCGAGTTCGGCCTCGACGTCGTCGCGGTCGAGCCGCAGGAGGCGATGCGCGCGGCGCTCGCCGCCTCGATCGGCGCCGAGCGCGTCCGCGACGGGGTCGCCGAGGCGATCCCCCTCGGCGACGCCTCGGTCGACGCGGTGACCGTCGCCGATGGCTTTCACTGGTTTGATACGGCGCCGGCGCTGGCCGAGATCGCGAGGGTGCTGCGGCCGGGCGGCGTGCTCGCGATCGTCGTCTCGCTCCCGGATTGGACCGGCGCCCCGTGGGCGCACGAACTCGGCACCCTGGTCGCCGAGAACCGGCCCGAGCACCCGTTCTTCGACGGTCCTCCGTGGCAGGACGCCGTGCGCGCGGCCGGCCGCTGGACCGAGCCGCGCGAGATCCGGGTGACGAGCATGCGCGCGGTCGACCCCGCCGGGATCCTCGACTACGTCGCCTCGATGAGCTGGGTCGCGGCCCTCCCCGAGCGCGAGCGCGAGCGGGTGATTTCGAAGGCCGCGGCGCTGATCGACTCGGGGGAGACCCCGCCCGAGCTACCGGTCCATGCGGTGATCGGGCTCGCCGAACTGCGCGGCTGAGAGCTTCGCGGAGCCCGATTGCGGCAGGCGACCACGCCGCGCGGCTACCCTTGTCACGTGGCCTCGGCAGCCAGAACCAACGCCCCGAGTCGGATCCTGCTCGCCGCCCCGCGCGGTTACTGCGCCGGCGTCGACCGGGCCGTGCAGACGGTCGAGAAGGCGCTCGACATGCACGGGCCGCCGGTCTATGTGCGCAAGGAGATCGTCCACAACAAGCACGTGGTCGAGCAGCTCGCCGAGCGCGGCGCGATCTTCGTTGAGACGGAGACCGAGGTCCCCGAGGGTGAGCTGGTGGTCTTCTCCGCCCACGGCGTCGCCCCGGCCGTTCACGCCAACGCGGCCGACCGCAGCCTTCGGACGATCGACGCGACCTGCCCGCTGGTCACCAAGGTCCACGTCGAGGCGCGCAAATTCGCCGAGCACGGCTACACGATCATCCTGATCGGCCACGAGGGCCATGAGGAGGTCGAGGGGACCACCGGCGAGGCGCCCGAGAACATCATCTTGGTCGAGACGATCGCCGATGTCGACGCGCTCGACCTCGCCGATCCCGAGCACGTCGCCTTCATCACCCAGACGACGCTGTCGGTCGACGAGACCGCCGGGATCATCGCCCGCCTGCGCGAGCGCTTCCCGGCGATCACCTCGCCGAAGTCCGACGATATCTGTTACGCGACCACGAACCGCCAGATCGCGGTCAAGCAGCTCGCCCGCGAGTGTGAGCTGGTCCTCGTCATCGGGTCCACCAACTCTTCGAACTCCAACCGCCTGGTCGAGGTCGCCCGCGAGCACGGCGCCGCCTCGCACCTGATCGACAACGCCTCCCAGGTCGACGAGGCCTGGCTCGACGGCGTCGACACGGTGGGGATCACGTCCGGGGCGAGCGCGCCCGAGGAGCTGGTCGAGGCGCTGGTCGAGTTCTTCCGGGTGCGCGGTGCAAGCGACGTCTCCGAGTTGCGCGCGGTCGACGAGGACGTCCGCTTCATGCTCCCGAAGAAGATCCGCACCGAGCTCGCCGCCCGCGCCTGACCGCGAATGGGCGAGCCCACGATCCAGCGAACCGGGGCGGCGCTTGCGCTGGTCGGGGTCGGGATCGCCACGTACATCACGATCGCCGACGCCGGTGGCGGCGCGCCCGTCTGCGTCGCGGGCGGCCACGGTTGTCAGGCGGTCGCTGACAGCTCCTACGCCGACCTCGGTGGCGTTGCGGTCTCGGTGATCGGGATCGGCGGCTACATCGCCTTGCTCGCGGCGATGCTGTGGCCAGGCGACCTCGGCCGGTTCGCCGCCGCGTCACTGGCGCTGGTCGGTTTCGGCTTCAGCGTTTATCTCACCTATCTCGAGCTCGGTGTGATCGACGCGATCTGCCAGTGGTGTGTGGCGAGCGCTGTTGTGATGACGGCGCTGTTCGCGCTCAGCGTGACCCGGTTGATCCGTTTCACCGGCGCGGAGCTCAGACCGCAGAGACGGGACGCGTAACCGATAGAAAGGAAGCAGGGATGGCGACGAACAAGCAACGACGAGAGGAGGCGCGCGAGGAGCGACGCCGCCTCGAGGCCGAGCAGGCCGATGCGGAGCGGCGCAAGCGGCTGATCCAGTACGGGGCCGCGGCGTTCTTTACCGCCGTGGTCGTGGTCGGGGTGCTGATCGTCGTCAGCCAGTCGGGGTCGGACACGGGCGGCGACACGACGATCGAGGGCGCCGACCGCATCAACGCCGAGCTCGCCGGCCTACCTCAGGACGGGATCACCCTCGGTGACCCGAAGGCGAGCGTGACGATCACCGAGTACGGCGACCTGCAATGCCCGGTCTGCGCCGCCTTCGCCGCTCAGGTGATGCCCGATCTGATCAGCAACGAGGTCGAGCCCGGCAACGCGAGGATCGAGTTCAAGAACTTCAACATCATCGGCCCCGATTCCGAGGACGCGGCGAAAGCGGCGCTCGCGGCCTCCAAGCAGGGCCGGTATTGGCAGTTCATCGACCTCTTCTACGCCAACCAGGGGGCCGAGAATTCCGGCTACGTCACCGATGCGTTCCTCGAGGCGGTGGCCGAGGGCGCGGGGGTGGCAGATCTCGACCAGTTCAACGCCGACCGCGACGACCCGGCCCTCGCCCAGCAGCTGGCCGCCGTCCAGGACGAGGCCGCGAGCCTCGGCCTCAACGCCACCCCATCGTTCGTGGTCGACGGCCCCGCGGGCACGAAGACGCTGGTCGCGCCGACGCTCGACCAGCTGCAGCAGGCGATCCAGGGGGTCGGGTAGGCCGGGTACCTTGGGGTCATGCACGGCCCCGGCGCCCACCACCACACCCACGGGCTCGAGCTCGACCGCGCGGGCTCGAAGCGGGCCCTGAAGCTCGTCCTTGCGCTGACCGCGGCGTTCATGGTCGCCGAGGTCGTCGGCGGCCTGCTGGCCGACAGCCTCGCGCTGCTCGCCGACGCCGGGCACATGCTCTCCGACACGCTCTCGCTCGGGGTGGCGCTGTTCGCCGCCTGGCTCGGTGGGCGCCCGAGCGGCCCGAGCCGCACCTTCGGGTATCGCCGCGCCGAGATCCTCGCGGCGCTGTTCAACGGGATCACCCTGGTTGCGATCTCGATCTGGATCTTCATCGAGGCGGGGATGCGGTTCGGCGACCCGCCGGAGGTCGAGGCCGGCCTGATGCTCGGGGTCGCGATGGGCGGTCTCGCGGTCAACCTGATCGCTGCCCGGATCCTGGCCGCGCACTCGGGCGAGAGCCTCAACGTCTCGGCCGCCCTACGCCACGTGATCGCCGACGTCCTCGGCTCGGTGGGGGTGATCGTCGCTGCGCTGATCATCCTCGCGAGCGGCTGGGAGTACGCGGACCCGGTGGTCAGCGTCGCGATCGGGCTCCTGATCCTTGCCAGTTCATGGTCGATCCTGCGCGACTCGACCCAAATCCTGCTCGAGGGCTCGCCGCCCGGAATGGACGTCGAGCAGATCGGCCTCGCGATGGCCGCGGTCGGCGGGGTCAACCAGGTCCACGACCTGCACGTGTGGACGATCACATCCGGCTTCCCGGCGCTCGCCGCACACGTGCTGGTCGATCGCGACACGGACTGCCACGCCACCCGCCGCGAGCTCGAGACGATGCTGCACGAGCGCTTCGGGCTCGACCACACCACGCTCCAGGTCGACCACGAGGGCGGTGAGCTGCTGCAGATCGCGACCGACGTCGAGCCGGGCGGAGCCGGGGCGTGATCCCGCGCCGCGACGTGGTCGAGCGAGCGGCGTGAAGCGCAGCAGCTTGGCGGAGCTCTAGGGCAGCCCGGCTGAGAAGCTGACCGAGTAGAGCTCGACCCCGGGCGAGGGCTCGAGCCGCAGCCGGTGCGAGCCGTGGCGCGGGTGCTCGGCGAGCTCGAACAGCCCCGGCGCTCCGACCTCGATCTCCCGCGACGCGCCGTCGTCGATCGCGTACTCGATGCGGCCCTCGCCGGCCACCGAGGCGTGGGCGCCGCCGGCTGCGTAGTCGAGCTCGATCGGCCCCGCCCGCCATGGCTCCGAGGCCGACCCTCCCGGAAAGACCTCGTCCGAGGGCGGGACGACCATCGCCCCGGCCGCGTCGGCGGGGCGCAGAGGCGCGAGCGTCTCGGGCGCCTCGAAGGCCGAGTCGATCGCGGCGAGCTCGGCGGCGATCGCGCGTTCGGTGGCCTCGTACTCGCCTTCGCCGAACTGGAACCAGCGCAGCGCCCCGCCCTGGCCCCACAAGAACAGCGACGGCCAGCCGCGACAGCCGTAGTCGTGCCAGACCGCGTAGGAGGAGTCGTCGCAGACCGGATGTTCGATCCCGAGGCGCCCGAGCGCCGCCGCCAGGGCGTCGGCCTCGCCGGTGAACGGGAACCGCGGCGAGTGGATCCCGAGCGTCGTCAGGCCCGCGTCGCGGTAGCGGTCCGTCCAGGCGACCGCGTACGGCAGCGCGCGAATGCTGTTCAGCTGGGCGAAGTCGAAGAAGTGGACGAGCACCGGCCCGGCCGCGGTGTGCTCGGCGAGCACCGGGGCGCGGTCGGCGTTGAGCCACCGCAGGCGCGGGGGCAGCACGGGGGCGGCGATATTGTCTCGCTGCGGGCGCACGGCGGCGGATCGTAGAGCGGCCGATGGCAATCGTTATGCTGGGGCTTCTCGTCGATTCAATCGTGGAGCGAAAGGGGAGAGCGTGGTGGACGAACGGACTTGGGAGCGGATCGAGGGCAGCCGACAGCGCTGGGATGTGCTTCGCCACCCCTTCTACAAGCGCTGGACGGCCGGCGAGCTGAGCGCCGACGAGCTCGCCCGCTACTCCGGTCAGTACCGCCACGCCGTGGAGGCGATCGCCACCCTGAGCGCCGACGCCGCCGACGAGATCCCGCAGCACCCCGAGCTCGCCGCCCACGCGGTCGAGGAGCGTGAGCACGTGCGCCTCTGGGACGGCTTCGTCGACGCCGCCGAGGGCCGCGCCGGCGACCCGCCGACCGCGGAGACCACCGAGTGCGTCCGCGCCTGGACCGCCGACGGCTCGACGGCTGCGAAGCTCGCTCGCCTTTACGCGATCGAGAGCGGCCAGCCGCAGATCTCACGGACTAAGCGCGAGGGCCTGCTCGAGCGCTACGGGTTCGATGACGGCGCCGGGACGGCCTACTTCCGCATCCACGAAAGCCGCGACGTCGAGCACGCGGCAGAGGTCCGAGAGCTCATCGGCGAGGTCGCGGGCGACGTGGACGCCGACGAGCTCGCCGCCGCCGCCGAGGCCGCGTTCCGGGCCAACTGGCGCCTGCTCGACGGGGTCTAGGCGGGAGGACGCTTGCGTCGGGGCGACCGCCTGATCGGGATCGCCATCGGCATCGTGGTCGGGATCGCGATCGTCGCGGTCTTCGTCTTCGTCTTCAGCGAGGACACCGTCGACGCGCCGTCGATCAACAACGGCGCGCCGACGGAGCAGCCCACCCAGCCCTAGCTGCCGAGAATCGCGCCGACCAGGCTCGGCTTGAACGGCTCGGTGCCCGTGACGAGCTCGACGCCGGTGAACGATGTGTGCGCGTGCAGGTAGTCGAGCTCGTGCCGCAGGTCGCCGACCCCGTTCGAGGCCGGCACCGGGGCGAGCTGCAGCGTGCTCAGCACACCGATCGCCTTGCCGTCCGCGCTCATGAACCCGCTACCCGAATCGCCCGGGATCCCGGGGGTGAGCGTGTAGACGGTGCGGCTCCAGCCGTCGCCCTCGCTCTGAGCGACGATGCCCTGCTTGGGGCTCAGCTTCGTGATCCCCTGCCGCAGAGAGGAGTTCCCGTAGCTGTAGACGGTGTCGCCGAGCATCGCCGCCGCCGAGCCGAGCTCGGTCGGGCCGCCCAAGCCCGGCACCGAGGGGTTGACGCTGCCGATATCGGCCGGGTCCAGCTTGACCAGCGCGAGGTCGTTGTACTGACAGGTGTCCGGATCGGTCTCGCCGCGCGCCTGCATCGTCAGCCACGAGTTGTAGACGAGCCTCCCGGGCCTGCTCGCGCCGTTGACCTCGACCGGGGTGCCGATCGGCAGCGAGCCGCTGGTGCAGCCGTTGGTGTCGGTCTGCGCGCCGGTGCTCGAGCAGTGCGCGGCCTGCCCGATGTAGACGTTCGACCCGTCCTGGTAGACGAAGTTCGCGGTGCACTGGCCGCCGTCTGTGTAGGTCATCACGCCGGGCTTGATCGTCGCCGATCCGGCCGGCGCCCAAGCGCCGGCGACGCTCGGGGCGAGCGCGGCGAGGGCGACCAACAGCCCGGCGGTGAAGCCGAGCAGCTTGGTGCGAGTCATCGTTTGGTTCCTCCGTTTCAATCCCCCCGGGCCCCACGCCCGGTGCGAGTTGCGCGCACCGATACCCGGCCGCGACCGATCTCAATCGGGACAACCGGAGACCATTTGAGACCAGCCTTAGGGAGCGCGGGGTAACGTTCCGCCCGATGCGCACGGCGCCCGGTCGCTCACTGCTCGGAATCGGAGTCATCCTCGCGATGGCCGCGGTGTTGATCGCCGCCATGGGCCTGCTCGGCGCGATGCCCGCCGTCCTCGCGTTCGCGCTGCTCTACTGCGGCCAGTACCCCGGGGCGAGGCGCCTCGACCGCGCGATCGAGGCCCGCCGCGCCGGCCGCCTGCGGCAACGGCCGGCCCGTGCATCTCACCGCTGCGACCCAGTCTTCGTGCTCGTCTCGCGCGGCGGGCAGCTGATCGCCAGCTCGCTCGCCAAGCGCCCACCGCCGCGGCTCCTCTTCGCAACCTGATTCGCACCTCGGCCCGAGGGCTCGTGGTGCGTTGACCACGAGATTCGAAGGAGTACGAGATGCAATCGAACACAGCCAGGTTGGCGATCGCCGGGGTGGCGGTCGCGGTCGCGGTCGTCCTGTTCATCGTTCTGAGCGACAGCGGCAATGACGACTCGACCACGACGACGTCGCCGACCGCCCAGGAGACGACGACGTCGGGCTCCGGCAACAGCCGGCGGCGAGACAAACGGCGCCGGCACGACCGCCGAGGTCCCGACGATCGTGATCAGGGACGGCCAGCCGGTGGGCGGGGTCCAGGACCTGAGCTTCACCCAGGGCGACGACATCCAGTTCAAGGTCGAGTCGGACGTCGCCGACGAGGTCCATTTCCACGGCTACGACGTCGGCATGGACGTCGAGGCCGGAGGCTCGGTGACCTTTGACGTCCCGGCGACGGACGCGGGTGTGTTCGAGGTCGAGCTCGAGCAGCGGGTCGTTCCGATCGCCGAGATCACGGTCAACCCGAGCTGAGCGACTTGATGCTGCTGGCGCCGTTCCAGGTTGTCGGGCACGCGCTGGTCGGTCGGCAGGACCTGCCGATCCCCGAGTGGCTGTTCGCGTGGGCGGCGTCGCTCGTCCTCATCGTCTCGTTCTTTGTCCTCACGGTCGCCTGGCACACGAGCAAGTTCGAGGACTCCCGCTGGCGGCCCGTCCGCCCGGCGATCTCGCGGGCGTTGCTCAACCCGCCCGTGGAGATCGCGTGCGGGCTGCTCGGCGTGTTCCTGCTCGGATTGACGGTGTGGACCGGCCTCAACGGCACCGAGGCGCCGGACCGGAACTTTTCGGTCACCTTCGCCTTCGTCACCGTCTGGCTCGGTTTCGTTCTCCTCAGCGTCGCTTTCGGCGACCTGTTTCGCGCGTTCAACCCGTGGCGGGCGATCGCTCGCGTCTCCGGGGCCTTGTTCAAGGCCGTCGCCGGCCAGTCGTGGCCGCCGCCGCTCACGTACCCCGAGCGGCTCGGGCGCTGGCCCGCGGCGATCGGCTTGGTCGCGTTCGTCTGGCTGGAGCTCGTCTACGGCCAGGGCGGCTTTCAGACCGTCGGCCTGACGCCGCACACGGTCGCCGTCGCAACGCTTGTCTACACGGCCTACACGTTCGTCGCGATGACTCTGTTCGGGGCCGAGAAGTGGCTCGAGCGCGGCGAGTTCTTCTCGGTGTACTTCCACATGTTCTCGACGTTGTCGGGGTTCGAGGTCCGCGATCGGGTGCTCGGCCTGCGGCGGATGCTCGCGGCCTCGACCAAGTGGGTCGCCGAGGCGCCGGGCTCGGTTGCCTTGGTGTTGTTCACGATCGGCGCGACCACGTTCGACGGCGCCGCGGAGGGCACCCTCGCGAGCCCGATCCGGACGGTCGAGGGCTGGATCGGCGACGTCGGCTTCGGGCCGCTGGCCGCGCTGCGGATCACCAACTCGATCTTCCTCGCCCTCTGCCTCGCCCTCGTCGCCGGGCTCTTCTGGGCCGGGATCTACGGCATGCACACGGTCCGCACGAACCACTCGACCCGCGACCTCGGGCGCCTGTTCGCCCATGCGTTCATACCGATCGCGCTTGCCTATCTGGTCGCGCACTACTTCAGCCTGGTGATCTTCCAGGAGCAGGCCCAGTTCTCGTTTCTGCTGTCCGATCCGCTCGGCGACGGCTCCGACCTGTTCGGGACCGCGGGCAGCGGGATCGACTACTCGGCGATCAGCGCGAACGCGATCTGGTACGTCCAGGTCGGAGCGCTGATCGTCGGGCACGTGACCGCGCTCGTGCTCGGCCACGACCGGGCGCTGAACGGTTTACGGCGATTCGAAGGTCGCCGCGCGGTCGCAGTACTGGATGCTCGCGCTCATGGTCGGCTTCACGTCGCTCGGCCTCTTCCTGCTCTCGCAGTCCAACGGGTAGCGCTCAGACGCCGGCGACCCGGGTGATCGCGAACACCGCGAGAAAGCCGGCGACGGTCAGCGCGACCCGCGCCCACGAGGCGTGCTCACCGTGCGCCTCGGGCAGCAGGTCGGTCGCGCCCATGTAGATGAAGAACCCGGCGTAGACGGCGAGCAGCTCGCCGAGGGCGAACTCCGAGATCGTCACGGCCGAGCCCACGATCACCCCGAGCAGCGGGGCGAACGCATCGATCGCAAGCCAGCGCTTGGCTTGGCGGCGGTCGTCGGACTGGCTCAGGACGAAGCTCACCGTGTTGAGGCCGTCGGCGAAGTCGTGGCTCACGACGGCGATGAAGACGAGCACCCCGGTCGCCGTGTCGAGTCCGAAAGCGAGCCCGATCCCGAGCCCGTCGACGAAGCTGTGAACCGAGAGGCCGAGCGCCCCAAGGACCCCAACCTGGGCATGCGCGCGGGCGTGCTCGGGGTCGTCGCGGTGATGCAGGACGAGCAGCCGCTCGATCAGGAAGAAGCCGATGAACCCGACCCCGATCAGCGTCGCGACCCGCTGGGGGTCGTCGACCGCGTCGATGCTCTCCGGGAGCACGTCGAAGAGGGCGACCGCGACGACTATCCCCCCGGTCAGCGCCAGCAGCGTTGGCAGGGCGTGGGAGAGCCGCAGCGCCAGCGCCCCGCCTGCGAACGTCGCCAGCACGGTCACGGCGCCGAACGGAATCGCGATCCACTCCATAAATGAGAACGATACTCATTATCATCAGCGGTATGGTTCGAGACATGGAAAGCGCGTCCGAACGCTGGCCTGAGCTCGCCGATCGGGCGCTGCGGGCCGAGGGCGGTCGACGCGGCGAGGCTCGCCGCGCGGTCGTCGCCGTGTTCGCGGAGCACGACTGCTGTCTGAGCGCCTCGGAGGTCGCCGCCCAGGCGGCCGAGCGTGGCGAGCGAATCGGGACCGCGAGCGTCTATCGCACGGTCGAGCTGCTGCGCGAGCGCGGGCTCCTACAGCGGGTCGAGACCGGGGAGGGGGGCGCGCGCTACGAGGCCGTGGTCCCGGGCGGCCATCACCACCATCACGCGGTCTGCGAGCGCTGCGGGCGGCTGACGCCGTTCGAGGACCGGTCGCTCGAGCGCGCGATCGACTCGATCGCCGAGCGGATCGGCCATCGAGTCGACGCCCACGATGTCCTGCTCCGGGGCGTGTGTGAGCGCTGTGATACTTGATCCGTGCTCCCGCTCGCCCACGCCGGCCACTGGGTCCTGTGGCTGCTCTACGCCGTACCCGTGATCGTCGTCCTCGGCTCGATCATCGCTTCCGTGCGCCGTGAACGCCGCGAGCGCGACGGCGGCGAGCCCCCCGTCGAGAGGTGATCGGCGCGGAGGGCCGCGGCGGCGCGGGCCTGCTCGCCTGAGGCCGGCTAGGCGACCGCGAGCAGGCGCTCGAGCCGCTGCTCGAGCTCGGTGCGCAGGGTCTCGCGGATCGGCCCGTCGTGGGCGCGCTCGACCAGTTCCTGGAGGAAGCCCTCGACCACGAGCTGCTTGGCCTCGGCGTCGTCGAGGCCGTGCGCGCGCGCGTAGAACAGCTGCTCGGGATCGACCTGTGCGACCGCGGCGGCGTGCGTGCAGCGCACGTCGTCGGCCTCGATCTCGAGCCCGGGGATCGCGTCGGCGTGGGCGTCGGTGGAGAGCAGCAGGTTGCGGCTCTCCTGGAAAGCGTCGGTGCGCTGGGCGCCCTTGTCGACCCGGATCATCCCGCGCCAGACCGCGGTGGCCCGCTCGGCGAGCACACCGCGGAAGGCGAGGTCGGAGGTCGTGTCCTCGGCTGCGTGCTCCTGGGTCGTGTCGTAGTCGAGGTGCTGGGCGCCCTCGCCGGCGTAGGCGCCGGTGACCTTGGCGTTCGAGCCGCGCCCGGCGAGCTTCGTCTCCATCCGCACCTTGCCGTTCGCGGAGCCGAACCCAAGCGCGACCCAGTCGAGGTTCGCGTCGCGGCCGACCTCGGCGCGCTGGGTGGCGAACACCCAGCCTTCGTCCGAGATCTCCTGCTCGCAGACGTAGCGCAGGTTGGCGCCGTCGCCGACGACCAGCTCGACGACCCCGTTGAACAGACCCTCGCCCGTCGAGGCGTAGCGCTCCCAGACCTCAGCCTCGGCGCCCTCCTCGAGCACGATCAGCGTCCGCCACTCGGTGTCGGCCCCGGGACCGCCGTTGACCGTCAGCTTCACCGGCGCCTCGGCGCGCGTGTTCGCGGGCACGTAGACCAGCAGTCCGTCGCGCCAGCGGGCCGCGTTGCGGGCCGTGAACGCGTCGTCGGCGGCGACGATCCGGCCGAGGTGCTCGCGGATCAACTCCGCGCGCTCGGCCGCGGCCGCGGCGAGCGGCATCACGATCGCGCCCTCGTCGGAGCGCTCGAGGCCCTCGACCGTCGCGACCGCGTCGGTGTAGCCGTTGAGGTCGAACTCGCTCAGGTCCGTGAACTCCCAGCCCTTCTGCTTCTGGGTCGGGAGCTCGAGGCCGGAGCCGGCCTCCTTCGCGCGGTCGCGTGCCTCGCTGAGCCAGTCCGGTTCGTCGACCTGAGGCGCCGCCGCTGCGACGACGTCAGCGCGGGTCGCGCTAGCCAATTGAGCCTTCCATCTGCAGCTCGATCAGGCGGTTCATCTCTACCGAGTACTCCATCGGGAGCTCCTTGGCGATCGGCTCGATGAACCCGTTGACGATCATCTTCGACGCCTCCTCCTCGTCGAGTCCGTGGGCCTGGAGGTAGAAGAGCATCTCCTCGCCGACCTTCGAGACCGAGGCCTCGTGGCCGACGTTGGCGTCGGACTCGTCGATGCGGATCGTCGGGTAGGTGTCGGAGCGGGAGTCCTCGTCGAGCAGCAGCGCGTCGCAGACCACCTTCGACTTCGCCTCGGTCGCGCCCTGGGCGACCTCGAGGAGGCCGCGGTAGGTGGCTCGCCCGCCGTCCTTGGAGATCGACTTGGAGAAGATCGACGAGGTCGTCTTCGGCGCCGCGTGGATGATCTTGCCGCCGGCGTCCTGATGCTGGCCCTTGCCGGCGAAGGCGATCGAGAGGATCTCGCCGTGAGCGCGCTCGCCGAGCAGGTAGATCGACGGGTACTTCATCGTCAGCTTGGAGCCCAGGTTGCAGTCGACCCACTCCATCGTTGCGTCCTCCATCGCGATGGCGCGCTTCGTGACCAGGTTGAAGACGTTCTGCGACCAGTTCTGGACCGTCGTGTAGCGGACCCGCGCGCTGGGCTTGGCGACGATCTCGACCACCGCAGAGTGCAGCGAGTCGGTCGAGTAGACCGGTGCGGTGCAGCCCTCGATGTAGTGGACGTCGGCGCCGTCCTCGGCGATGATCAGCGTGCGCTCGAACTGGCCCATGTTCTCGGTGTTGATCCGGAAGTAGGCCTGCAGCGGCATCGCGACCTCGACGCCCTTCGGCACGTAGACGAACGAGCCGCCCGACCAGACGGCGCTGTTGAGCGCCGCGAGCTTGTTGTCGTTCGGCGGGATCACCGTCGCCCAGTACTCGTGGACGAGGTCCTCGTGCTCGCGAAGGGCAGTGTCCATGTCGGTGAAGATCACGCCCTGGGCCTCGAGCTTCTCGTTCACCTGGTGGTAGACGGACTCGCTCTCGTACTGGGCCCCGACCCCGGAGAGGAACTTACGCTCCGCCTCGGGGATGCCGAGCTTGTCGAAGGTGTTCTTGATGTCCTCGGGGACTTCGTCCCAGCTCCGCTCGCTCTTCTCGGAGGCGCGGACGAAGTAGTGGATGTCCTCGAAGTCGATCTGATTGAGGTCGCCGCCCCACTGCGGGGTCGGGCGGCTCTCATAGTGCTCGTAGGCCTTGAGGCGGAAGTCGCGCATCCACTGTGGCTCGTTCTTGTACTCGGAGATCGCCGCGATCAGGTCGCGGCTGAGGCCCTTGGGCGCCTTGTACGCGTAGCCGGTCTCCGGGTCGTGGAAGCCGAACTTCTCCTTGTAGTCGGAGCCGATGCCCTTGAGGGCGGACTCGGCATCGGTCAGCTGCTTGCCCGACGGAGTGGTCGACGCGGTCGCGGTCTCGGGGGTGGTCATCTGAAAATCAGAGCTCCAACTTCACTTCGTCCGCTTCGACACGGACCTCGTAGGTCTCGACCGGTCGATATGCCGGAAGGGTCTTGGGCTTGCCGGTACGGAGGTCGAACACCGAGCCATGGCGCGGGCACTCCACCGTACAGGAGGCCGGGTCGAACTCCCCCTCGGCGAGCGGGCCGTCGTCGTGCGAGCACCGGTCCTCGATCGCGTAGAACCCGCCGTCGGCGCCGTGAAAGACGCCGATCTTGCGCCCGCCGGCCTCGACCAGGCGCATTTCGCCCGCCGGTAGATCGGCGAGCTTGCAGACGACGATGCTCGTATCGGTGGTCACTATTCCTAGTCTCGCGGTCGGATTTTAGCGAGCGCCGGTCTGCGCCTCGCCGGGCGAACACGACACTAGGCGTCACTGGGGAGCTCGGGGCACGCTGAGCTGGGCGGCCCGGGGGTAGCGCCGGTTGCCTAGATCCGGTCGCGTTCGGCGAGCGGGTCGCCGGTCGTGCCCTCGTCGTCCCAGTCGGCGGCGTCGCCGAGCGCGGCCGACTTGACGACCTTGAGCCCGAGCAGCGCGCACTTCATCCGGGTCGCCGAGATCTCGATCCCGAGCAGGTCGAGGACGTACTCCTTGTCGAGCCGCAGCAGCTCCTCGCGGGTCTTGCCCGCGAGCTCCTCGGTGAGCATCGAGGTCGCCGCGGTCGAGATCGCGCAGCCCTTGCCCTCGAACGAAACGTCGCTGACCGTGCCGTCGGGACCGAGCGTGATGAAGACGTGCTGCTCGTCCCCGCAGAGTGGGTTCGTGTCCTCGAAGTCGAGGTCGAACTCATCCGGGCGCCCGAAGTGGCGAGGCCGCTTGTAGTGGTCCAGGATGTTCTCGCGGTAGAGGTCGTCCACGCGACCGAGGTTAGTGGACCCCGCCCGCGCCGCCGACCGCCTCGGGCGTGGATTCATGCCACCATCCGGCGGTGGCCGAGCCCGGAAGCGAGCCGACGATCGACGAGCTGCGCGAGTCGCTCGACCGCGACGGCTACGTGATCTTCGACCCCGGGATCGACGAGTCGGTGATCGACGGCGCGGTCTCCGAGATCCAGGCGGAGTTCCGGACCGAGGGATCGCTAGAGCGCACCGCGCGGCGCGCCCGGCGGGCGCTCGGCGGGCGTGGGCGGACGCTCTCGCACCGCGACGAGATCCGGGTTCAGGACGCCTGGGTGATCTCCGAGAGCGTCAAGCGGATCGCGCTCGCGCCGCGGGTGCTCGAGCTGTTGCGCTCGGCCTACGAGCGCGAGCCGCTCGCCTTCCAGACGATCAACTTCAGGGTCGGCAGCCAGCAGCGCCCGCATTCCGACGCGATGCACTTCAACTCCGAGCCCCCCGGCCTCATGTGCGGTGTGTGGGTCGCGCTCGAGGACATCGACGACGCCCGCGGTCCGCTCATCTACTACCCGGGCAGCCACCGGCTCGCCGAGGTGACGATGGGCGAGGTGTTCGAGTCCGGGCTGCCGCCGGGCGCCGACTACGAGGACTTCGTCGACCAGCTGATCGACCGCGAGGGGATGGAGGCGCGCACCGCGACCATCCGCAAGGGCCAGGCACTGCTCTGGGCGTCGAACCTGCTGCACGGGGGCGCCCCGCAGACTGATCCGTCGCTGACGCGGTGGAGCCAGGTCACCCACTACTTCTTCGAGGGCTGTCGCTATTGGAAGCCGCTCGCCTCCGACCGCGAGCACCGCGAGTACTGGCAGCCGACCTGGGTGCGCTGAGCCAGCGCGCCGCAAGCGAACCTTCTTAGGCGCTGAGGCTCGAGCGTTACATCCGCGTCGATAGGCGACGCCAACGTAACGCTCGGCATGTCCCCCGGGGCCGACCCTGCCGGCGCTAGCGCGCCGCTCGGGGCAGGTTGAGCAGCGCTCGCGGCAGGTCGCGGCGCGAACGGTGGTAGGCGCGCTCGAGGCCTGAGCTCGCGTCGGGCCCGTGCACCGGCAGACCGTGGCCGGTGAGCAGGTGCTCGGGCTCGTAGCCGCGCAGCTTGCCTGGCGGCAGCGCCCGCAGCATCGGATGCATCCCGACGCCCCGCGCGCCCGCGTTGAAGAGGCTGTTGGTGCCGACCACCTCGGCGACGATCAGCGCCTGCTGCTCGGGCCACCAGAGCGCGGTCTCCTTCCAGCCCGGCACCCGAACCACCTTGATCACCTCGAACGGCGAGCCGTCGACCTGGTCGGGGACCTTCAGATGCGGCACCCCGAGCCGCTTCGCGACGCCCTCGCAGTCGCGGTTGTGGCGGTCGAGCAGCTGCAGCACGCCGGCCGGCTCGCCGAGCGCCGCGGCCCGGTCGATGATGTCGTCGACCTCGACCGGGTCGACGATCCACACCTTGTCGTCGGCGACCAGCGCGTGGCAGGCGCGCTGCATCGGCTCGTCCAGCGCCCAGGTGAACCCGAACTCGTACTCGTCGATCGGCAGCAGGTCGCGCGGCACGGGCTTCAGTCGAGCCCGAAGACGTGGCGAGCGTCGTCGAGACCCTCGACCAGGCGGTCGATCTCGTCGCGGGTCGTGTAGATGCCGAAGCTCGCCCGCGCGGTGGCGGCGATCCCGAAGCGGTTCATCAACGGCTGGGCGCAGTGGTGGCCGGCGCGGACGGCGACCCCGTGGCGGTCGAGGATCTCGGCGACGTCGTGGCCGTGGATCCCCTCGAGCTCGAACGAGACCGGCCCGAGCCTGGTGGGGGAGGCTGGAGGGCCGAACACCCGCAGCCCCGGCACCGAGGCGAGGCGCTCGAGCGTGTAGCCGGCGATCTCGCGCTCGTGCGCGGTCGCCGCGTCCATCCCGAGCGAGTCGAGCCACCGGAAGGCGGCGGCGAGCCCGATCGCCTGCGCGATCGCGGGGGTCCCGGCCTCGAACTTGGCCGGCGGGTCGGCCCAGGTCGTCCCGGCCTTGGTCACCTTGCGGATCATCGAGCCGCCGCCGAGGAACGGTGGCATCTCGACGAGCAGCTCGTGGCGGGCCCAGAGCGCCCCGATCCCGGTCGGCGCGTAGGCCTTGTGGCCGGTGAGCGCGTAGAAGTCGATCCCAAGCTCGGGGACGTCAAGGGCCAGCTTCGGTGCGGCCTGAGCGCCGTCGGCGAGCACCAGCGCCCCGGCCTCGTGCGCGAGGCGCGAGATCTCCGCGAGTGGGTTCTCGGTGCCGAGCACGTTCGAGACGTGGGCGACCGCGACCAGCTTCGGCCCGCGCTCCAGCAGCTTCGCGTAGCCGTCGAGGTCGAGCAGGCCATCGTCGTCCACACCCACCCAGTCGATCACGGCGCCCGTGCGGGCCGCGAGCTGCTGCCAGGGGACGATGTTCGAGTGGTGCTCCATCTCGGTGAGCACGATCCGGTCGCCGTCGCCGACGTTGGCGTCGCCCCAAGCGCGCGCGACCAGGTTGATCGCCTCGGTCGCGTTGCGGACGAAGACCACCTCGCGGCGGTCGGCCGCCCCGAGATGGTCGGCGACGGTCGCGCGGGCGCCCTCGTAGGCGGCGGTGGCCTCGGCCGAGAGCGTGTGGGAGCCGCGGTGAACGTTCGCGTGGTGGCGGCGCTCGTAGCGGTCGACCGCCTGAATCGAAGCGAGCACCCGCTGCGCGCTCGCCCCGGAATCGAGATACGCAACCGGACGGCCATGAACCTCGCGGCTCAGCGCCGGGAACGCCGCGCGCACCCGCTCAACGTCGAGCGACGAGAGACGAGGGACGAGCGGCGATGGCCCGCTCATGCCGCGGCTTCTACCTCCTCGCTGGATCCACCCGTAGCCCTTGTCCTCGAGCTCGGTGACCAACTCGGGGCCGCCCTGCTTGACGATCCGCCCGTCGAACATCACGTGTACGAAGTCGGGCTCGACCAGGTGCAGGATGCGCTGGTAGTGGGTGATGATCAGGACGCCCATGTCGGGGCCGGAGAACGTGTTGACGCCCTCGGCGACGATCCGCAGCGCGTCGATGTCGAGCCCGGAGTCGGTCTCGTCGAGGACCGCGATCTGGGGCCTCAGCATCGCCAGCTGCAGAATCTCGAGCCGCTTCTTCTCGCCGCCCGAGAAGCCGTCGTTGACGTAACGGCTCGAGAACTCGCGCGGGATGTCGACCATCTCCATCGCGGCCTCGGTGTCGCGGCGGAACTCCTTGAGGCTGATTTGCGGCTCGCCGCGCGCCTCGCGGTGCGCGTTGATCGCCATCCGCAGGTACTTGGCGACGGTGACGCCGGGGATCGCGACCGGATACTGGAAGGCGAGGAAGAGTCCGGCGCGCGACCGTTCCTCGGGGTCGGCCTCGGTGATCTCCTCGCCGTTGAAGTCGATCTGGCCCTCGGTCACCTCGAGCGCCGGGTGGCCCATGATCGTGTTCGCGAGGGTCGACTTGCCCGAGCCGTTCGGGCCCATGAGCGCGTGCACCTCGCCGCGTGAGATCTCGAGGTCGAGGCCGTTGAGGATGCGCTTGTCGTCGGCGTTGACGTGAAGGTTGCGAATTTCGAGGTCAGCCATGGTCTCCAGTTGGGTCGTAGAAGTTTTGGTTGCTAGGCGACGACCGCGGGTTCCGCGGTCGGCGGGGGGCCAGCGAACGCGACCAGGTCGGCGAGCGTGGTCGAGGTCAGCGCCTTGGTGACGCCGCCGTGGACGCGGGTCCAGAGCAGCTTCGTCGCGCACGCGTGGCCGTCGTCGACTTCGTGCGAGCACAGCACCCTGCCCTCGCGGTCGGAATGAAAGCAATCCATCGGCGCGATCCGGCCCTCGAGGGCCTCGACCACGTCGAGCATGCCGATCTCGGCGGCCGGTTTCGCCAGCCGGTAGCCGCCGTGGGCGCCGCGGACCGAGGTCACGAGGTCCGCCTGGCGCAGCTTCGCGACCAGGTGCTCGAGGTACGACAGCGGCAGCAGCTCGGCCTCGGCGACCGCCGCCAAGGCGACCGGCTCGGCGCGGTCCGGGTCGTCGCCGGCCCGCCGTCCGAGCTCGACCATCAACCGCACGCCGTATTCCGCCTTGGTCGAGAACAGCATTCCGCCCTAAATCCTAGCGACGAAGTCGGAAAAGACTCGTCTCTGCGACGAGACGACCCTAAGGGTCGATCAGACCCGCGGCGGATCGCGTAGCGCACCAGCTCGACTCGATCGCGCATACCGAGCTTGCGCATTGCGTTCGAGCGGTGGTTCTCGACCGTCTTCTCGGACAGGTGGAGGATCTCGGCGATTTCCTTGTTGGTGTGCGCCTCGGCGACCAGCTTCACCACCTCCTGCTCGCGCGGGGTGAGCTCGTCGGCGCGGGCGGCGCCCTGGCCGAGCACGTCCTTGATCAGCGCCCGCTGTGCCTCCGGGGTGAGGAAGGGCTCGCCGCGCTCGACCGCGCGGACGGCCTCGAGCAGGTCCACGTCGGCCTGGGTCTTGAGCACGTAACCGGAGGCGCCTGCCTTCAGCGCCTCGAACAGGTACCGCTCGTCGTCGTACATCGAGAGGATGAGGACCGAGACGTCGGGCGCCTGCTCACGGATCTCTCGGGTCGCCTGCAGCCCGGTCAGCTTCGGCATCTTCACGTCCAGGATCGCCAGGTCGGGCCGCTCGCGGATCGCCATATCGCGCGCCTCCGCGCCATCGGAGGCCTCGGCGATCACCTCGATGTCCTCCTGCTGCTCGAGCAGCATCCGCAGGCCCGAGCGGACGATCCCGTGGTCGTCGGCGATCAGGACCCTCACGTCAGCTTCTCTCGGCTCGATTTGCATCTCGTTCCTCTATCGGCACCAGGAGCCGAACCCTTGTGCCGATCGCCGGCCGCGACTCGATCTGGAACTCGCCGCCGACCAGCAGGGCGCGCTCGCGCATTCCCGCGATCCCGAGCCCGTCGCTGGCCTGGTCGAAGGTGAATCCGCGCCCGTCGTCGGCGACGCTGAGCACCACCCGGTCGCCCTCGCGCCGGAGTCCGACTTTGACGTGGGCGGCGTCCGAATGGCGCACCGCGTTCGAGAGCGCCTCCTGGGCGACCCGGTAGACCACCAGCTGGACGTCCTGCGGCAGGGGACCGAGCTCCTCGGCCTCGAACGACGCCTCGACCCCGCCCTGGTTGGAGAGCTCGCGCACGTTGCCGGCGAGCGCCGCCTCGAGCCCGAGGTCGTCGAGCGCCGTGGGCCGAAGCTGGCGAGCCAGGGCGAGCAGCTCCTGCATCGCCTGGTTGGCGAGCCCGCGGATCTCCGCGAGCTCGGCGGCGAGGCTCGGCGGCGCCTTCTCGCGCGCGGCCTCGAGCCGTAACAGCAAGCCGGTAAGCGCTTGGTTGACCTCGTCGTGGAGGTCCCGGGCGACCCGGGCCCGCTCCTGCTCCTGCGCGGAGAGGGCCGCGTTGGAGGCGCGCCGGCGCTCCGCCTCGAGCCGCTCGAGCATCCGCGCGAAGGCGTGGTGCAGGCGGGCCACCTCCTCCGGGTCGGAGGGGGTGCCGATCGCGCTCAGATTGGCGCCCGGGCGCGACAGGTCGGCGCGCTCCATCTGATCGACCAGCTGCTCGAGCGGCTGGAAGCGGCGCTGGACCAACAGCACGTTGAAGAGGATCGTCAGGCCGACCGCGAGCCCGAGGACGATCGCCGCCTGGGGCGAGTCGAACAGCCCGGCGTCGGGATTGGCGGCGAACGCCGCCGTGACCACCGCGGCCACGACGAGCAGCAGATTCACGAACAGGACCTGGGTCAGAAGGTCGCGACGACGCATGCCACCTAAGTATCGGCGCCAGTGCGGCGTTCCGGGAGCGGGATTGCAACCAGGGTCGACCCCCAGGGCGAAATAGGGGCCAGCCCCTATGTGTTCGCGGGCGGGCATCGTCAGAATGTCCAGGTACAGGTTCAAGTCCGGCCGCCTGTGTCTTGAGAGTCGGGCAGGCATCCAGGAGTCACCCTCGCGATGACAACTACCCGCAAGTCCAACTTCAGCGCCGCCCTGCGCACGACCATCTTGATGGCCACGCTCGGCGGTCTGCTGATCGCAATCGGTTACGCGATCGGCGGGATCCAGATCGCATCCGTATTCCTCGTGATCGCGCTGGTCATGAACTTCGTCGCCTTCTTCTTCAGCGACAAGATCGCGATCGCCAGCGCCCGTGCGAAGCCGCTCTCCGAGCAGGAGGCGCCAGGCATCTACCAGATGGTCCGGGAGCTCACCACCCGCGCCGGGCTGCCGATGCCGCGCCTCTACATGATCCCCTCGGATCAGCCGAACGCGTTCGCGACCGGCCGCAGCCCGAAGCATTCCGCGGTCGCCGTGACCAGCGGGATCACGAAGCTGCTCTCCGAGGACGAGCTGCGGGGCGTGATCTCTCACGAGCTCGCCCACATCAGCAACCGCGACATCCTCACCCAGTCGGTCGCCTCGGCGATCGGCGCGATGATCACCTACCTGGCGTACTTCTTCATGTGGTTCGGGGGCGACGACGAGTCGCCGCTCGGGCTGATCGGAAGCCTCGCCCTGGTGATCCTGGCACCGCTCGCGGCCACGTTGATCCAGCTCGCCGTCTCGCGCCAGCGCGAGTACTCGGCGGACGCGACCGGGGCCGAGTTCTGCGGCAACCCGGAGTCGCTCGCCTCGGCGCTGCTGCGACTGGAGGAGGGCGCGAACGCGATGCCGATGCAGGTCAACCAGGCGACCGAGTCGCTCTACATCGTGAAGCCGTTCAAGGGCGGCGGGATCGCGGGCCTGTTCTCGACCCATCCGCCGATCGAGGAGCGCGTGCGCCGGCTGCGCCAGATGCGCCCCACGATCGCCTAGCGACCCGAAACGCATCAAGTACTCGGTCGTCGTCGTCACCTGGGAGTGCGCGGAGCATCTGCGCACCCTGGTGGCGACGATGAACCGATTCCTCGACGGCAGCCAGGAGCTGGTCGTCGTCGACAACGCGTCGACCGACTCGCCCGAGGTCGCGGCGGCCGGCTGGAACGGCCCGCACCGGTTCATCGGCTTGCCTGAGAACGCCGGCTTCGGCGCCGCCTCCAACGCCGGGGTCGCGACCGCCGCCACCCCGGTCACCGTGCTGCTCAACCCCGACACCGAGCTGCTCGACGACGGCCTCGACCGGCTCGCGGCGGCGGCCGCGGAGCTCGGCGGCCTGGTCGGTCCTCGGGTGCTCAACCCCGACCGCACTGTGCAGCCGTCGGCGAGTGGCCCCGAGGTCGGCGCCTGGCCCTGGGTGAGGGCCCTCGTACCCGCGGCGCTGCAGCCCGCCGCGATCCGCGCCCGCACCGAGCCGTACCGGCTCGAGCGCCGGCTCGAGGTCAGCTGGCTGACCGGGTCCTGCGTCGCCGGGCCGACCGACGTGCTCGCTCGCCTCGGGCCGTTCGATCCGGCGTTGCACATGTTCGGCGAGGACGTCGACCTCGGCCTGCGCGCGGCGGCGGCCGGGGTGACGTCGTGGTTCGACCCCGAGGCCTGCCGCATCGTCCACCACGGGCAGGGCTCGTCGACCCGGGCCTACGGCTCCCGCGAGGGCTGGCGCCCGACCGGGACGCTGAACTGGCGCGCCGCGGTGCGCCGCGCCTACGGGCCGCGGCGGGAGTGGCTCGGCTGGCTCGCCCTGCGGACGAACCTGCGCCTGCGCCTGGTCGCCAAACGGTTGCTCGGACGGGCGACCGAGCGCGACCGCGCCGCGGTCGAGGCGGTGCTCTCCGCTCACCCGGCGCCGGAGCTGCCGCCCGCCGAGGTCGGATCTCCAGGCGTCGGGTGAGGAGGGGCGGCGGACGCCGACCGAGAACATCCCGCAGCGAAGCGAGGACGTTCGAGCGTCGGCGTTCGTCGCCCCTCCCCGGGCCCCCGTTGCTACACTTTCTGAAGTAAACCTGTGATTCCGGATAGGGATTAGGAGATTTAAGGCAGATGGCGACCGAGATGCTCGATTTGGAGGCGGCGCGCGAGGAGATCGCCAGTGGCGCGAAGCTGATCGACGTCCGTGAGCAGAACGAGTGGGACGAGTCCCACATCGCCGAGGCCGTGCTCGTACCGCAGGGTGAGCTGGTCGAGCGCCTCGACGAGGTCGCCCCCGACACGTCGGAGCGCTTGCTTCTGCACTGCCGCACCGACAACCGCTCCTCGAAGATGGCCGCGGAGCTCGAGTCGCTCGGCTACGAGAACGTCGGCGTGGTCGAGGGCGGGATCGTCGCCTGGGAAGCGGCCGGGCTGCCGACCGTCAGCGACTCGGGCCTGACCAAGGAGCAGCGGATGCGCTACTCGCGCCACACACTGCTCGCCGAGGTCGGGGTCGAGGGCCAGCTGAAGATGCTCAACGCGAAGGTGCTGCTGCTCGGCGCCGGCGGGCTCGGAGCGCCGACCGCGCTCTACCTCGCCGCGGCCGGAATCGGCACGATCGGGATCATCGATGACGACGTCGTCGACGCCTCGAACCTCCAGCGCCAGGTGATCCACAACACCGAGCGGGTCGGCGTCGCGAAGACGACCTCGGCGAGGATGACGATCGAGGCGCTGAACCCCGACGTCGAGGTGGTCGAGTACAACACCCGGCTCGACTCGTCGAACATCCTCGAGTTGATCGAGCCCTACGACGTGATCGTCGACGGGGCCGACAACTTCCCGACCCGCTACCTGCTCAACGACGCCTCGGTGCGGCTGGGCAAGCCGGTCGTCTCGGC
Organism: uncultured Solirubrobacterales bacterium; assembly: GCA_963828755.1. GTDB lineage: Bacteria > Actinomycetota > Thermoleophilia > Solirubrobacterales > 70-9 > WHSW01. The sequence goes on from CAWHFY010000010.1 coordinate 120,867, forward strand.
CTCGATCCTCGGCTTCGACGGCCAGATCTCGACCTTCGTTCCGCACGAGGGCCCCTGCTACCGGTGCCTCTATCCGGTCCCGCCGCCCCCGGAGCTCGCCCCGAGCTGCGGTGCCAACGGCGTGCTCGGCGTGATGGCCGGGGTCATGGGGCTGCTGCAGGCCAACGAGGTGATCAAGCTGGTCGCCGGGATCGGCGAGCCGCTGATCGGCCGCCTGCTGCTCTACGAATCGCTCGGGACCCGGTTCACCGAGCTCAAGGTCAAGCGCGATCCCGAGTGCCCGATCTGCGGCGAGCACGCCCCCGAGGTCGCTCCCGAGGAGATGGGCAAGTTCCCCGACTACGAGCTCTTCTGCGGTGCCCCGGCCCGCGAGGAAACGCCGGCGATCGCCTAGCCGCGTGGCGCTCTCGATCGATAGGTTTCAGCCGATGCCGACCGTGAGGATCCCGCCGGTTCTGCGCGCCCGCACGGGCGGCGAGGCCGAGGTCAGCGCCGCCGGCGACACCATCGGCGATGTGCTGGAGGCACTCGCAGCGGAGCACCCCGACACACGCGAGCAGCTGTTCGCGGGTGACGGCGAGCTCAACCGCTACGTGAACGTCTACCTCAACGACGAGGACGTCCGAGTGCTCGATGGCCTCGGCACCGCGGTCGCCGACGCCGACACCGTGGTCATCCTGCCCGCGATGGCGGGCGGGCGCTAGCCCGACCCGCTCGGCGGCCTACTCGCGCCGCTGACGGCCGCCCGCGACGCGGACGGATCCGCGCATGAACGGGTGGATGCGGCAGAAGTACGTGTACGTCTTGCCGGGCTTGGTCAGCGGCGGCGTCGTGTAGGTGGCGCTCTGCGTCGTCACTCCTGAGCTCAGGCCGGTCCCGAACCCGAGCTGGCCGGAGTCGAACTTGATCGGGCCGCGGGCGAGCGGATAGCCGATCCCCGTGCCGCGGTTACAGGGCGCCTTGCATGAGGTGATGCTGTGCCAGACCTGGTCGATGTCGGACTCGCCGAACAGGGCATCGAGGTTCGTGAAGGTCACCGTCTGCCCCGGGCGAACCACCGGCGGGCGCATCATCGAGGTGCGCGCGCCACGGCTCGCCGTGTAGCCGCCGAGCGAGTAGAGGAAGTCCTGGATCTTGACCCCGTTGGGTCCGACCCGGCGGCCCTTGCTGCGCAGGTCGCGCGGGTCCGGGAGCTTCAGGTTCTGGTTCGCGTGCTTGTCGATGTTCTCGCGCAGGCGGCCGTGGGTCAGGATGCCGCCCTCGTCGTACATCGCCTTGACGGCCGCGTCGTCGTCGAACGGGTCCTTCGCGGCCGGGTCGTCGAACGCGCTCACCTCGAGCGGGAAGAGGCCCATCGACTCATACCACGACGCCTTGCGCACGTCGTAGGTCGCGTTCACCGAGACGACGTCGCCGGCGTTCAGGTGCACCCGCCAGTCGGAGCGCGTCGCAGTCATCGCGACGTCCCAGCTGACCGCGCCGGCCGGCTCGTAGTAGTGGGCCTCGGACTTGAACAGCGGTCGCTTCTCGGACGGGTCGTCGCCCGGGGTCGAGCCAGCGTCGGGACCGTCGCGGGCGACGGTCATGTCCATGTACAGGCCGCCCGGGTGCAGGTGGCCGACCGCCCAGACGAGCGTGCGCCCGCCTGCGGGGACGGTCCACTTGGCGGCGCTGCTGATGTTGGCGCGCTCCTCGTAGCCGGGCTGCGATGGGTCGGTGGGGACCTCGTCGGGGAACGTGTACTTGCCGTCGCCGTCGCGGTCGAAGCCGCGCTCGGCGTCGAACACGGGGTAGACGTGTGGCGTCCCGGCGACGTCGAGCCCGGCGCTCTTCAGCGGGTGGATGGAGGCGGCAGAGGGGCTGGTGGTCGGCACCCAGTCGATCTGCCAGGTGATCTGGACCTGGCGCCCGGTGGTCGCGGTCAGGTTGTGGATCATGTAGTTGATCCCCCAGGTCGCGTCGCCGCCGACCTGGAAGCCGTAGCCCTGGGGCATCTTCCACTCGGTCTTCTCCTCGCCGGTGCCGTAGCCGAAGCCGTTCGGGGACAGCCAGACGACGTGATGGAGGTGCAGGTCCCAGACGCTCGGGGTGGTCAGGCTGCCGTCCTCGTGGACCTCGACCATGCTCGGCTTGAAGCGGGTCACGTAGCCCTCGGCGGTCGAGCCGGTCGCGAAGACGCTCGTGTCGCCGGGCCCGCTGACCTTCTGCGCGTTCGGGCAGGTCTTGGTCAGCCCGTAGAGGTTCAGGTTCTGGCCCGGATAGATCGGGATCGGGTCCGTGGCGCAGTTGTATGTGGTGGCGTCCGGATAGATCGCGGCGTCGAGAACCGGGTCGGCGGCGATCGCGGGGGCGGCGAAGACCAGCGGCCGACCGCGGCCAGCAATGCGCTCGAGACACGGGTGCCAGCGGGCAAGACGCCGCCATCATCGCCGATCGGAAGGCCGAAAGCCAGCGAGCGGTGAAGTGCCCTCTATGTTGGCTGATCGCCTCCACGACAAGTCACAGGTCGAGCTCGCCGCGATCGAGGCTACGAGCGCTCCCATCAGGACCGGGAACCGGTGCTCGACAAGCTGCGCTGGATGTGCGGGCCCGAGCCGCTGGACGATTACGACGCGCTCAGCGCCGAGCAGATCGTCGTCGCGCTCGACACCGCCGACCTGAAGACCGTCAAGCGGGTGCGCGCGTATGAGCGCAAGTTCGCAAGCCGTCCGCAGGTCCTCGACGGGGTCGTTCGTGTCCAGCACCGGCGCCTCGATGCGCAAGCGGAAGGGGCCTCGCCCCGGCACGGCGCTAGGTCTCGCCGGTCGCGCTGGAGTCGGGGCGGCCGAGCTCAGGAGCCGCCGGTGAAGGCGGTGAACGCGTCCCAGGCCGGCTTCGGCTCCAGCGACGCCTCCTCGAACAGGCCCGAGCCGGGGCACCAGTCGCACTGGTTCGGGTCGCTCGTGTCGCGCCACGAGTACCACGTAACGCCCTCGATGTTCCAGGCGCGGCGCCGGTTGAGGAAGAAGGTGAACGCGTCGGTGAGCTGCTGCGCCTGTCCTTCGGGCCCGCGGTCGAGCGGGTTCGGGCCGTCGGCCGAGGAGGCGCCGACCTCGGTGATCCAGAGTCCGGCATCGTCGTCGGCGCGCTCGATCTCGTCGTGCAGCAGGCGGACCTGGAGCTCGATCTTGCCCTCGTGAGCGGCGTAGGGGTGGGCGGCGACCGCGTCGAACTGCTCGCGGGCGCCGTCGATCGCATATAGCTGGCGCAGGAAGTCGGGGGCGCTGAGCGCGGGCGGCTTGCCGTTGAACGGCGTCCCGAACATCCCGCCGAGGATCACCTCGGCGTCGGGGTCGCGGTCCTTGATCGCCTCCGAAGCGGTGTCGAGCAGGCGCTCGTAGGAGGCCGGGTCGACCTCGGGCTGGTAGAAGGTCGGCGAGTTCTGCTCGTTCCAGATCTGCCACGAGCGCACCGGCACCCGGTCGAGCTCGGGATGCGCGGTCCAGAGGTCGCCGTCCGGGCCGTAGCGCTCGACCAGCTGGTCGACGAAGTCCTTCCACGCTGCCAGGGCCTCGTCGGAGGTCGGCGCGTACGGACCGCAGCCGGGGTCGCAGTCATAACCGTCCAGGCCCTCGGCGACCCAGGTCGGGGTCCCGTAGATCGTCGGAACTACCCGAACCCCGTTCTCGGCGGCGCTGAGCAGGATCGGGTCGACGCTGGAGAAGTCGACCTGCTTCGCGTCCTTCTCATCCGGCGCCAGCGCGCCCCAGGGATCACGAGGCGGATCGTGCCGACTCGCCCCTCCTGCATCCGGCTGAGGTCCTCCTCGGTCAGCAGGCTCTGAGGCACGACGCCGAAGAACTCCTTGGGCGCGTCGGCCGCCTGGGGCTCTTCGGGGGGGTGTTGGAGCCGCAGCCGGCGACTCCCAGGGCGAGGATGCCGGCGGCCACTGCCGCGGCAAGCAGAGCTTTCATCGGCGGGAAGGCTAGCTACCGGCCGGGAAGGTTCCGCCGGTAAAGTCGGTGAACGCGTCGAAGGCCGGCTTGGGGGAGCGATCCTCCTCTCAGCAGACCCGATTCCGGGCACCACTCGCACAGCTGCACGTCGTCGGCGGTGTTGTCGCGCCACGAGTACCAGATCAGCGCCTCGACGTTGAGCTTGCGGCGCTTCGCGATGAAGTACTTGAACGCCTCCCGCAGCCGGTCTGCTTGCCCGGCGAGCCCGCGGTTGAGCGGGTTCGGGGCGCCGCCGGAAGCCCAGCCGATCTCGGTGATCCACAGCTCGGCGTCGCGATCGTGGGCGGCGACCATTGCGTCGCGCAGCAGGTCGATCTGGGCCAGCACCTTCGAGAGCTTCGACGCATACGGGTGCGGGGCGACGCCATCGAAGTCGCGCTTCGCGCCCTTCTGGCGATACAGCTTCTCGAGGAAGTCCCAGGCCGAGATCGCCGGCTTGCGGCCGCCGAGCGGGGTCCCGAACATGCCTCCGAGGATGATCTTCGCCCCCGGGTCGGCGCCGGTGATCGCCGTGTGGGCCGAGTCGAGCAGCTTCGCGTATGCCTTCACGTTCGGCTTCGGCTTCCAGAAGCTGGGCGAGTTCTGCTCGTTCCACATCTGCCAGGCGCGGATCGGCAGCTCGGGCAGCGTCGGGTGCTCGTCCCAGAAGCTGCCGCCGGGGCCGTAGCGGTGGACCGCGTCGGCGAGGAAGGTGCGCCAGGCGGCCAGCGCCTCCTTGCCCCGCGGTGCGTATGAGGGGCAGTTGCCGACCTGACAGCTGTGGCCGTCGAGGCGCACGACCCATTCCGGCACGCTGGTGACGAACGGCAGCGTTGCGACCCCGTTGCGCGCGGCCTCGGCGACCACCGCGTCCGACGTCGACCAGTCGTAGTCGCCGGGGGCCGAGGTCGGGTCCATGCCGGCCCAGTAGATCTCGAAGCGCAGGGTGCCGACGTTGGCGGCGCCCATCGTGTCGTAGTCCTGGGCGTTCAGTGGCCCCTGGGGCATGACGCCGAAGAAGCGCTTCGGGACGGCCGGCAGAGGCGCTCGCGGTGACGCACAGCACCGCGATCAGCGCGAGCGCGATCGCCGGCGCCGCGGCCCGGCCCAAGCCGGCGCTCACCCGCGAGCCACTCTTACGAACGCCCGCCAGGCGGGCTTCGCGTCCCCGTTCTTCGCTCGGAGGCCAGCGTGGCCGCACCAATCGCAGATTGCGTCGCCGCCCTTCTTGTCTCGCCACGAGTACCAGAACACCCCACGAAGGTGAAAGCTGCGGGCCTTGCGCTTGTAGGCCGAGAGCGCCCGGGTCAGGACTCGCGCCTGGCCGACCAGGCCCTTGACGTACGGGTTCTCACGCGGGCCGCGCGCGGCCCAGCCGATCTCGGTCACCCACATGCCGGCCTTGCGGTCGCCGGCGGCAACCGCCACCTTGCGCGCGGTCGCGAGCTGGGCGACCGAACCGGTCGCGTTGTTGGCGTAGGGGTGGATCGCGATCGAGTCGAAGTCGTCGTCGGCGCCGAGCTTGTAGAGCTTCTCCAGGTAGGCCTTGGCCGGCATCACGACCTCGCGCGCCGAATTCGGGCCCCACATCCCGCCGAGCATGATCTCGGCCTTCGGATCGACCGAGCGGATGCCGGCGGCCGCGCTCTTGAGCATCGCGGCGTAGCCGCGGACGTCGACCTTCGGCGCGAAGTACTTGGGCGAGTTCTGCTCGTTCCAGATCTGCCAGACGGTGATCGGGCTCGGCTTCGTGCACCCGCAGGGGGGCTGGCCGGGCAGCGGCGGATCGAGCGGAGGAGGAGGTGGGGGCGGCGTCGGTGGGCAGATCGGCAGCAGGTCGCAGAGCCCATTGCCCGTGTCCTCGGGGTTCGTCGAAGCGGGCTCGTCGGTGGTGCCGGTCGTCGTCGGCAGCGTGTTGACCGGAACGCTCCAGAAGTCGCCGCCGGGTCCGTACCGCTTCGCCGCAGCGGCCGCGAACGCCCGGAACGCGGCCCGGGTCGCCGGCGTGCGCGGCGGGTACACCGAGCAGGCGCCCCCGTCGCAGTTGCGCCCGTCCATCTTCGCCGCCCACTCCGGCGTGCCGAAGATGAAGACCAGCGGGGCGATCCCGCGGCTGGTCGTCTCGTGGATGATCGCGTCGGTACCACCCCAGTCGTACTCGCCGGGCGACTGCTCGACCGAGCCCCAGGACAGCATCGTCCGCATCCCGCCGATCCCGCCGGCGGGCATCATGTTGAGGTCGGAGACGTCGGGGAGGGCGCCGTCCTGAGGGACGATCCCAAAGACCGGCTTCGCCGCGTCGGCGCGGGCGGTCAATGCGAGCATCGCGACGACGGTCAGCGCCAGTGCGCAGAGCGCCACCCGCCGACCCGAGCCGGCGACCGTGCCCCGCCGTACCGCGTGAGTCCGTCAACCCCACGCGGTTATTGTGACTCCCCCGGCGCCGGCGGGGCGCCGGTCCAGCTTGCCCGCGCCGCCGTCAGGGCGGTTGCGCAGCCGCCACGCGGCGGCGCCCACACAGGCTGCGGCGACCACGGCGAGGGCGATCAGGAGGATGGGAACGCCGGCGTCGGCTGATCCGGCGCTCGGGGCCGGGAGCCCGAGGCGACGTTGGAGCCTTCTGCGAGCCGCCGTCGTGGCGCCTTCTTCGCCTTCGACCTCGCGCTGGCGCCCGACCCGTCGCCGCTCGAGCCGGCGGCGGTAGCGGCGACCGCGTGTCGCCGCCGGTCGGGCGCCGCAGGTCGACCGCCCGACGCTGGCCCCGGTGCCGGGGGTGGTGCCGCTTGGGGACGCGCCGGCCGAGCGCCGGGCAGCGTCAGGTTGTACTCGTCGTCGGCCGCCTGTGCCGCGGCGAGCGCGGGATCGCGAGCGCGACGAACGCCAGGGCGCTGACGAGCGCGAGCACGGTCTTAGACTTCCTGCCTTGCGTCATCCGTAAGTCCGTCCTTTGGGGGTTGCAGGCCGAGCAGGGTACAGGGTGGCGCCGATCATGAGTGGCATACGAGGTCTAGACGTCAAACACCTGATCGGGGGCGCAGTTGCGGCCTCCGCCGTCGCCATGGCGCTCGCCGGAGGCGGCTTCGAGCCGACCGCATATGCGGCCGCCGGGCTGGTCGTCTGGATCGCCGTCGTGATCGGCCTTGCGGTCGGGGTGCTACCACGCTCGCAGCCGCCGACCGCGGCCCTGGTGGCCGGGATCTCGCTTGCCGGGCTCGCCGCGCTGACCGCGCTCTCGCTCGCCTGGGCGAGCGACGACGGCAACGGGTTCGAGGACGTCGTCCGGACCCTCGCCTACCTCGGCGCCTTCGCCGCGGTCGTGCTCGCCTCGCGCCGCAACGAGGCGACCCCGTGGCTCGCCGGCCTCGCGGTCGGGGTCGCCGCGATCGCCGCAATCGCGCTCCTCGCCCGGTTCGAGCCGTCGCTGTTTGGCAATCCCGACGCCGACCTCGCCGACCTGCCCGCGGTGCTCGGCCGGCTCATCTACCCGATCGGATACTGGAATGGGCTCGCCGCGGTGATGGCCGCGGCGATCGTGCTGCTCAGCTGGTTCGCCGCGACCGCCGGCTCGGTCCGCGCGCGCGCCGGCGCGGTCGCCGCGCTTCCGCCGGTCCTGCTCGCGCTCTGGATGACCGACTCTCGCGGTGGCATCGCGGCGGCGGTGATCGCCTTCGGGGTCCTGCTCGTGGTCGGCCCGCGGCGCTCGCTGCTGCTCGCCAACCTTGCCCTCGGGGTTGCCTTCGGAGCGATCTTGATCGCGGTCGCCGAGACCTACGACACCCTGCTCAACGCCCCTACCGCACCGGCGGCCGGCGGCGAGGGCGACCGGATGCTGGTGATCACGCTCGCGGGGGTCGCGTTCGCGTTCGCAGCCCGGATGGCGCTCGACCGCTTCGTGCAGCCGCTGCTGATCTCGCGCCGGCTCGCGATCGCCGGCCTCGCGGTCGTGGCCGTCGTCGCGCTCGTCGGCCTGATCGCGATCGACCCGATCCAGCAGTACGACGAGTTCAAGGCACCGCCCAGCAACGACGTGCTCGCGAGCGGCGACGTCGGCCTGCTGCGCGGCGGCGGCAGCGGCCGCTACCAGTTCTGGGAGACCGCGGTCGACGCCTTCGCCAGCGATCCGATCGGCGGTGTCGGCGCCAGCGGCTACACCCCCTACTGGTTCGAGCACCGCGAGATCCCGATCCCGGCGACCCGCGCCCACTCGGCTCTGTTCGAGACCCTGGCCGAGCTCGGGATCGCGGGGCTCGGGCTGCTGCTGACCTTCTTCGGCACCGCCCTGTACTGCGGTGTCCGCCGGGCGCGCGCCCGCGAGCCGGTCGCCCGAGGTCGGCCCGGCGCTGGCGCTGCTGGTCGTCGGCGTCGCCATCGCGGCGGTCGACTGGACCTGGGACCTGCCGGCCGTGTTCGCGATCACGATCGTCGCCGCAGCGTTGCTCACGGGTCCCGCGACCCTCGGCGGCCCGGATCCGGGGCCTCCCTCGCGCGAGCCGCGCGACCAGGCGCGCCGCCGCCGCGGGTTCGCGGGCGGCGTCGCGCTGCTCCTCGTCGCCTGGATCTCGATCTGCGGCTCCGGCCTGCTGTTGCTCTCGGCCCACTCGCTCGCCGCGAGCCGCTCGGACGCCGCCGACGGCGACGTCGACGCGGCGATCTCGGCCGCCAACGACGCGATCGACCTGCAGCCGTGGTCGGCTGAGCCGCGCACCCAGCTCGCGCTCGTCTACGAGCAGGAGGGCGACTACGATCGAGGCTCGAGGCGATCGCCCAGGCGGTCGAGCGCTCGCCCGATGACTACCGGCTGCACCTGCTCGCAGCGCGGATGGCGGCCGAGGACGGCGACCGCCCGCGGTGCGATCGGCGCTGCTGACCGCCCACCAGCTCAACCCGCGCGACCCCGCGATCGTCCAGGAACTCGGCGGCCGGCGAGCTCGAGCAGCTAGGCCTAGGCGTCGTCGGCGACCTCGGGCGGGATCGGCAGCCGCTCGGCGAGCCACCTGAACTCTCGCTGCCAGGGTCGAACGGCGGGTTGATCTTCGAGAGCGAGTCGCGCATGTGAAACCAGAGCCGGTAGTGGAGGTGGACGATGTCGGCCAGGTCGAGCCCGACCGCGGCCGGGACGAGCGCCGCCCGGTGGCGGAGCGGGTAGTTGTAGGCATCGGGCAGGATCCGGACCCGGTCGTGGACGTCCGCAGTGACCGCGGCCAGGCTGAGCTGGTCCATGAAGTGCGGCCAGCGCTTCGCGACGACGCCGGCATCGAAGAGCTTCGTTAGCGCGTCCTCCCAGGCGGTGAACAGCCCGGCGCTTCGCCGCGCTCCGACCAGGCCGCTGTTCCAGTAGGCGCGGATCTCCGACTGGCCGACGGTGGTGTGCACGAAGGGGCGGTTCCGGACGCCGAGCAGGTCGTACATCTTCTGCCAGTAGGGCTCGCCCTTGCCCTTGCCGCGCGACCCTGCGATCCGGCGGTCGACCGGCCGCACCGCGGCGACCCAGTCGCCCTCGGTCAGCTCGAGCGGCTCGCCCGCGAAGATGCAGTCGGTGTCGGTGAAGACGAGGGTCTCGTGGTCGAGCTCGCGCTCGGCCCAGGCCGAGACCGCGACCTTGTTGAAGGTCGGCGTCTCGGCGAAGCGGTCGACCAGGTGCTCGTCGACGAAGGTCGCTCCAAGCGCCGTCAGTCGCTCGACCGTCTCGGCCGTTGGCTGGAACTCGGGCCGGGGCGCGAACGCGTAAACGGCGACTCGGTGCAGGAGCCGCCCCAGGCGCGCAGGCTCTCGACCAGCAGGATCGCCTCGCTCTCGAGCCGACCGTGCTCGACGCAGATCAGGAAGGCCGGTAGCTCGGCGGCGCTCTGGTTGGCTTGGTCGCTCACGGGCGAGGACGAGGGTAGAGGGCTCCCGCGCGGTCGTGGGAAGGAGGTACCAAACCGTCCGTTTGCGAGCCTTTTGCGGGTTTGGCGGGTTAACCTCTCCGAGATGGTCAGGGAAGGCCCCTCTTCCGTCCGCACCGAACGGGGCCGTGAGGACGAGCCGGGTAGGCCTCGTTTCTGGCGCGACGCCCTGCGCCGCCGCATGCTCGCGCTTGCTGATCTGATCGCCGCCGCGGCCGCCAGCATCGTCGTCGCCTCGACCTCCGCGGACGCTTTCTGGGCGCTCGTGCTGCTGCCCGTCTGGGTGGTGGTCGCGAAGCTGATCGGGCTCTATGACCGCGATCACGTCGCGATTCGTCACCTGACCGTCGACGAGCTGCCGGCGCTCGCCGCCTGGGCCGCGGCCGGGGTTGCGCTGCTCGCGCTGATCCTGCCGCAGACTCCCGCCGGGGAGGTGACCCCGAGCGCCGCGGTCGGCGCCTGGGTGGTCGCCGGCGGCGCGGCGCTGGTCCTGCGCGGCGCCGCCCGCTGGCTGTGGCGGCGCCTGACCCCGCCGGAGGTCACCGCCGTGCTCGGCGACGGCGATCTCGCGGAGATGATCCGCCGCAAGCTCGAGCTCTTCCCCGACATGCACCTGAGCCTGGTCGACGAGCACGAGATCGAGGCCTTCGACGCGCTCGCGGGCGGGGTCGACCGGGTGATCTTCGCTTCCGACCGGATGGAGCCCGGGGAGGTCGGCGGCCTCGTCGCTCTCTGTCGCGAGCGTCAGGTGAAGCTGAGCGTGATCTCGCCGCTGCACGGGCGCGCCGGCCCGGTGCGCCTCTCGCGCGTCGCCGACCTGCCGGTGCTCGAATACGAGACCTGGGACCCGTCGCGTTCGACGGCGCTGATCAAGCGCGCCTTCGACATCGCCGTGTCCTCGATCGGACTCGTCCTGACGGCGCCGTTCTTCCCCCTGGTCGCGCTCGCGATCAAGCTCGACAGCCGCGGGCCGGTGCTCTTCAACCAGACCCGTGCCGGACTCGACGGGCGCCCGTTCGAGATGCACAAGTTCCGGACCATGGTCGCCGACGCCGAGGCGCGCCTGCCCGACGTCGTCCGCCTCGACGACCTCCGCGACCCGGTGTTCAAGCTCTCCGACGATCCCCGTGTGACCAGGGTCGGGCGCTTCCTGCGCCGCCTCAGCCTCGACGAGCTGCCGCAGCTGATCAACGTCGTGCGCGGCGAGATGAGCATCGTCGGGCCGCGCCCCGAGCAGGTCGAGCTGGTCGAGCGCTACCGGCCCGAGCACCGCTTCCGGCTCAGCGTCAAGCCCGGGATCACCGGGCCGATGCAGGTCTTCGGCCGCGGCGACCTGACCTTCCACGAGCGGCTCGCGGTCGAGCTCGACTACATCGAGAACCTCTCGCTCGCGCGTGACCTGCGGATCATCGCCGAGACCGTCCCCGTGACCCTGCGCGGGTCCGGGGCCTACTGAGCAGCGGCCGGTGGCAGCTCGGCCCTGCCCGGCCTGCGGCCGGTCGTCACTGCGTCCGTGGCGCGCCGCGACGCCGTCGGACCCTCAGCTCGCCGGCGCCGGGCCGTTCTCGCTGCTGCGCTGCGCCGACTGCGGCTCGGCGGCGACGGTCGGCGACGCGCCCGACCGCGCCCTGATGTACGAGGGCGGCACCTACGCACCCGCGCGCGGCGGCGCCCGGCGGCTGCTCGCCCCGCTGCGCGGCCTCGCCGAGCGCGACCGGGTCCGGTTCAGCTCGCATCTCGACCGCGGCTCGCGGGTGCTCGAGGTCGGCGCCGGCGACGGCAAGCTGGTCGCGGCGATGCGGGCCGCCGGGCTCGACGCGCACGGGATCGACCCGTCGCCGGCGGCCTGCGCCGCCGCGGCGGCGATCGGCGCTCCGGTCGAGGCGGTCGGCGTCGACGAGGCGGAGCTGCCGGCCGGCGAGCGAGGACGCCGTGGTCATCTGGCACGCGCTCGAGCACTTCGACGACCCCGCGCCGGCGCTGGAGCGGGTTCGCGGCTGGGTCCGCGACGGCGGCGGCCTGATCGTCGCCGTCCCCAATCTCGCCTCGATCCAGGCCCGGATCGGCGGCGATCGTTGGTTTCATCAGGACGTGCCCCGCCATCGCACCCACTTCACCCCGGCCGGCGCCGGCGCGCTGCTGGCTCGCACCGGGTTCGAGGTCGAGCGCGTCCGCCACCTGCTCGTCGAGCAGAATCCGCTTGGCATGTGGCAGACGCTGCTCAATCGGCTGACGGCGCAGCGCGACTTCGCCTTCCGGGCGCTGAAGCGCGACCTCGAGCCCGCGAGCGCGGGCGAGCGAGCCCGTGACCTCGCGGTGACCGCGATCGCCGGGCCGCTGCTCGCCCCGGTGGCGGTCGTCGCCGAGCTCGCCGCCGGCCTCGCTGCGCCGCGGCGGCTCGATCGTGGTCCAGGCGCGCGCGGTCCGGTGAGCGCCGCGGAGGCGTCGGTGATCGTGCCGACGCTCGGCGGCGAGCGGCTCGGGCGCATGCTCGCCTCGGTCGCCTCGCCCGACTACGAGACGATCGTGGTCGACAACGGGTCCGGGGGCTCCGTCGCCGCGGCGAGCGAAGGGCTCCCCGGGGTCGAGGTCGTCGAGCTCGACCACAACGTCGGGCTACACGCGAGCGATCAACCTCGGCGTGCGCCGGGCGCGCGGCGAGCGGATCGTGCTGCTCAACGACGACTGCGTCTGCGATCCCGGCTTCGTCGAGGCGATCACGGCGCCGATCGACCCGGCGGCCGGGGTGGTGATGGCGGCCGGCGTGATGCGCGACTGGCGCGATCGATCGCTGATCGACAGCGCCGGGATGGAGCTCGACCGGACCCTGCTCGTGTTCGACTACCTGAACGGCGAGCCGGTCTCGCGCCTCGACGCCGGGGTCCCCGACCCGATCGGCCCGTCGGCCGCCGCCGCCGCCTTCGATCGGGTGACCTTCCTCTCGGTCGGCGGCTTCGACGAGCGGCTGTTCGCCTACTGGGAGGACGTCGACCTGATCCTGCGCCTGCGCCGGCTCGGGTTGCGCTGCGCGCTCGCCCCGACCGCGCGCGGCGACCACGAGCACTCGGCGACGCTCGGCTCGGGCTCGGCGCGCAAGAACTACCTGATGGGCTACGGGCGCGGGTACCTGCTGCGCAAGTGGGGGGTGCTGACGCCGCGGCGGCTGCCGGCGGTGCTCGCCCGCGAGCTCGCGCTGTGCGCGGGCCAGGCGGTCATCGATCGCAACCTCGCCGGGGTTCGCGGCCGGGTGCAGGGCTACCGCGCGGCGACCACCCTTCAGCGCTACCCGGGCGGGCTCGAGCTCGAGCGCGCGTCCGGGGCGATCGAGACGCTGCGCCGCCGCGCCGCGCGCCGCAGGCGCCTGCGGACCGCGGCCCCGACCGGCGGGCTGCGCTCGCTGGCCGTCTTTCACCTCGCCGACACGAGCGGGCCGTCGCGCTCGCTCGAGGCCGAGCTCGCCTGGCTCGCCGGCGAGGGGACGCTCGACGTCGTCACCCCCGGAGCCGGCAACCTCGGGGAGGTGCTCGGCGACCGGGCGCGGATGATTCAGCTCGACTACGAGGCGCTGACCAAGCCCGCGCCGGGCGTGCGCGGCCTGATCCACGAGCTTCGCCGTCTGTGGCGCGACGTGCGCAGCTTCCGCCGCGTGATCCGCGAGCGCCGCCCCGAGCTCGTTCTCTCGGTGACGACGATGCTGCCGGCGGTCCCGATCGCCGCGAAGCTCGAGCGGGTCCCGTCGCTGGTCTACTGCGGCGAGTTGTTCGACCGCGGCGACCGGGGCGGCGCGATGCGGGCGCTGGCAAGCCGCGCGCTGGCGGTGCTCACGGCTCGTCTCGCGGCGGTGATCATCGCCTGCTCGGAGACGGTCGCCGGCCAGTTCATCGAGGCCTCGGCCGAGATCGAGACCGTCTACCCGCCGGTGGGCGAGCGCTACTCGGAGGGCGACGCGCGCCCGCTTCGCGACCGCTTCTCGATCCCGCCCGATGCGCCCGTGCTCGCCTCGGTCGGCTACGTCACCCATGGCCGCGGCCAGGACGTGCTCGTGCGGGCGATGCCGCGGATCCTCGAGCGGCTGCCCGACGCTCGCTACGTGCTCGCCGGCGACCCGTTCCCGCGCCCGCAGGACATCGCCTTCCGCGACGCCCTGATCGAGCTGATCGCCGAGCTCGGCCTCGAGGACTCGGTGATCGTCGCCGGCCACTACGAGGACGTCGCCGACCTCTACGCGACCGCCGACGTGATCGTCAACCCGGCCCGCTTCAACGAGCCCTTCGGCCGGGTGCCGTTCGAGGCGGCGATCGCCGGCAAGCCCGCGGTCGTGACCAGCGTCGGGGCGATTCCGGAGCTGCTCGAGCACGGGCGCTCGGCGCTGATCGTCGAGCCCGACGACCCCGCCGGCCTCGCCGCGGCCGTGGTCCGGGTGCTCACCGAGCCCGACCTGGGCGAGACGCTGGTCGACGGCGCGCGCGAGATCGTCGCCGCCCGGCTCGACGCCGGCCCACAGCCTCGCCGGCTTTCAGCGCGCGGTCTCGCTGACGCTCGAACGCGGATCAGGCCGACCGCTCGGCCGGAAACGAGAGCTCGGGCCCGACGATCCCCGGCGGCAGGTCGGCGTCGCCGCCGCCGCGGCGCGACCGCGCGCCGCCAGGCAGCCCGCGCAGCATCCCGGCTCCGCTGCCGCCGGTGTCGTCGCGGCGCAGGCGCCGCAGCTGGCGCGCGGCGAGCCAGGCGAGCGCCGCGGCGAGTGGTCGAGGGCGCAGCGCGAGCTCGAGCGCGGCGGCGGCGCCGTCGAGGCGCACGCCGAGCCGGCGCTCGCAGCGCCACCGCGGTCAGCGCCATGCGGCAGTACTCGGCGAAATAGATCCGCCGCCACTCGGCCGCAGCCGGCCCGCTCGCGGTCGCGCAGGGCCGCGAGTCGCGGGCGAGGCCGCCGCCGACTCGGCCGCGGTTCGCGCCGGCGTGGCCGATCACGGCGCCCGCGTGCTGGACGTAGTCGTAGAGGGGGCGGTCGACGTAGGCGATCCGGCCGTGGCCGCGGCGACCAGCGCCAGCCAGTGGTCGTGGTAGAGGTTGCCGAACCGGGGCGGGAGCGGCAGCGCGTCGTCGAGCAGCTCGCGGCGAAAGAGCGACGCCGCGCCGGTGACCGAGTTGCCGAGCAGCAGCGAGGCGAAGTTCCCGTGATTCGGCCGGCGCGACGTCCAGTAGGTGTCCGCGAGGACCGTGCCGTCGGCGCGACGAGGCGCATGTCGCTGAACGCAAGGTGGCGTCCGCCCAGCGCCCCGATCAGGGTCGCGAGCTTGTCCGGGTGCCAGCGTCGTCCTGGTCGGCGAGGGCGACGAACGCGGCATCGGCCGGCACCAGGGCGGAGCGCTCGGCCGAAGTTTCCGTATGCGCCGGGCCTCGGGTGCGCGGAGACGGTGAAACGGCGATCGCCCGCGATGGGCGCGTTCGATCCGGCGAGCGCCTGGGTCGCTGGAGCAGTCGTCGCTGATCAGGCAGGTCCAGTCCTCGCTCGTCTGCGTTCGTCAGGGAGTCGAGCTGGCGTCGAGCAGCTGCGGCGGCTCGTGGGTGGCCATGCAGATCGCGACCGAGCGCCGGCGGCGCGAGCCGTCGACCGCGGCGGCCGCGGGGCGCGAGGGGCGGGCGGCCGGCCGAGCCGCCCGGCGAGCCGCGCGGAGGGCCAGCATCGTCGCCCACCGAACCCGGGACGGGGGGCGACCACCAGAAGCCCGCGCGGTCGCGGCGGCACGGCAGCTCGTCGGCGAGGCTGGGCGTCGGCATCGCGGGGGCCATGGGGGGCGGCGGCGCTCGCCGGCGGCGGCTCGAGGGCGACGATCGCTCGAGCCTCGCGACAACGCCACCCCGTGGACGAACAGGGCGCTCCCGCGCCGCGCGCGGGCAGGGACGCTGCGGCGTCCGCACTCAGGCGCGAAGCGGGGCGGGCCCGCGCGTCCGTCTCTCGCCATTCTCGCGCCGCGGCGGCCGGGCAGGGTAGGAGGGGGGGCCGATGATCCTCTACGGCTGCGCAGTCACCGACGGCGAGGTCTTCGCCCGTTACGCCGAGCCCGGCATTCGTCGCGCGGTCGCCGGCGATCCGGCGGGCGAGTTGCTTGCCCAGCCGAGCGCCGGCTCGATCGCTCGCAACTACAACCTGCTCTGCGACCGGGCGGCCGAGCGCGACGACCTCGAGGCGCTCGTGCTCGTACACCAGGACCTCGAGATCGTCGCGGATGACTTCGCCGCGAAGTTGCGCGAGGCGCTCGCCGACCCCGAGGTCGCGGTCGCCGGCTGCGCCGGGGCGATCGGCGTCCGCAGCCTCGCCTGGTGGGAGGGCTCGGTGACCTGGGCCTCGCTCACCCAGCGCTACGAGGAGTTCGGCGGCGGCGGCGAGATCCCGGGGATCTCGTGGAACGGCGGCGACCGGCGCGCCTACGTCGGCACCGGCGAGGTCGACGCGATCGACGGCTGCCTGATCGTGCTCTCGGCCTGGGCGGTCCGCAATCTGCGCTTCGATGAGGCCCTGGCTGGGCGCCACGGCTATGACGTCGACATCTGCATGCAGGCGTCGGCCGCAGGGCGCAGGGTCGTGACCGCCGATCTGCGGGTCGTCCACCACCACTCGCTGGACCTGCTGCCGGACCAGGAGGAGTGGGTCCAGGCCCACGTCGAGTTGGCCGAGAAGTGGGCGGAGCGGCTGGATGCCGACGCCGATCCGGACTGGCGCCGGCGGGCCCGGCGCGCCGAGGCCGAGGCGGCCGCGGCGCGGCTGCGGATGGGCGCCGCCGAGCTCCAGCGAAACGACGCTCGCGGCAAGCTGATGGACACCTGGAGAAGCTCGAGCTGGACCTGGACCGAGCCGCTGCGCCGGCTCGGCGCCCGGATCAGGAAGCCTCGCTAGCGAGGCCCGGGCTGACCGCGGGCAGCGTCGCCGGCGGGGAGGTCGGCTCCGGCTCGACCGCGCGCATCGGCACCTCGCCCTCCGGCGAGTCCTCGGGGTGGCGGCGCAGGTGTTCGACGTCGATGTCGTCGGCGGCGAGCTCGTCGAGCAGCGCCGCGAGATCGGCGCGCGAGACGTTCGGGCGCCCGCGCTGCTTCACCGCCGAGAGCTTCTCGGCGAGTGCGAAGGCGCCGGAGTCGAGGATCGGCAGCAGGCGCCCGATCAGCCGGTAGCGGTGCACGTAATCGGCCGTGTAGAGGCCGTCGACGCGCTGCAGGTTCTGAAACTCGGCGACCAGGTGATCGACGCGCTTGGCCTCGACCCGCTCGAGCACCGGGTTGCGGTCCCACGGCGCGACCACCGCCTCGAGCGCCGCGGCCCACGGGGCCTTCGGGTGCCAGACGACGGCGAGGCCGAAGAACGGCGCGATGATCGCCGAGCGCAGCTCGGGGTTGGCCGCGAGGAAGTCTTCGAGCGCCGTGAGCACGCCGTTGCCCGGGCCGCCCTCCTCGGTCGCGACGCACTCGTAATAGAGGCCGCGGTCGCCGACCCCTGGATCGCCGGGGACGAGGAAGGCGTCGCGAGCGAGCGGCTGACGCTGCTCGTCCGGGATCCGGTCGGGCGCGTGGTAGCTGTCGCGCCGCCCGAGCGGCCAGCCCACGTCGTGGAGCAGGAGCAGCGGCATCCCCGGACCGGCGGCCCGGGCGCCGATCAGCTCGAGCTCGCCCGCGACCGTGAAGTAGTTGTGGTCGCCGTCGATGACCACCACGTCGGGGAGCTCCATCTCGGCGAGCGCCTCGTGGCTGGCCCCGATCACGAGCTCGAGCTCCGGGTGCTGGTCGGCGAGTTCGCGCAGCAGCGGGCGCGGGGCCGGGTCGATCGCCGCGATCCGTTCCGCTCCGGTGCGCTCGCCCCAGTCGAGCAGCTCCCTGGTGAACAGCCCGTGCTCGGCGCCGACCTCGGCGACCGAGCGGGCGCCGGCGGCGTCGAGACAGGCCCGGACGATCTCGCCGAGGTTGGCGAGGGTGCAGTCGAAGCTGTCCAGACGATCCGTGATCGTCCAGCCGGGGCTATCTGGAGGCAAGCTCTCTCTCCGTGCGGTCCGCGTTTGCAGGCGAAATCCTAAGGCATCGGCGCCCGGGCCTCGATCGTTCAATGCTCGAGCACGAGCCCGAGGAATCGCTTGGTGCGTTCCTGTTTCGGGTTGTCGAGCACTTCGGCGGGCCGGCCCTGCTCGACGATCACGCCCAGGTCCATGAACACGACTCGGCTCGCGACGTCGCGCGCGAAGCCGATCTCGTGGGTGACGACGATCATCGTCATCCCCTCGGCGGCGAGCTCGCGCATCACGTCGAGCACCTCCTTGACCAGCTCCGGGTCGAGCGCCGAGGTGACCTCGTCGAAGAGCATCACGTGCGGGTCCATCGCCAGCGCTCGGGCGATCGCGACCCGCTGCTGCTGGCCGCCGGAGAGCCGGTCCGGGATACTCGTCGAACTTGTCGTCGAGCCCGACCCGGGCGAGCAGCGACTCGAGCCTTCTCGCGCGCCTCTTGCGGCGAGCGGTCGAGCACCTTCTCCTGCGCGAGGCGGACGTTGTCGAGCGCGCACTTGTGCGGGAACAGGTTGAACTGCTGGAACACCATGCCGACCCGCTGGCGGACGAAGTCGACTCCCTCGGTCGCGTCCTGCACCGGTGATCTCGCTGGCCCTCGAGCAGGATGCTGACCCTCCTCAGGCGGCTCGAGCAGGTTGATGCAGCGCAGCAGCGTGGACTTGCCCGAGCCGCTCGGCCCGAGCACGCAGACGACCTCGCCGCGCTCGATCGTCGAGGTCGACGCCGCGCAGGACCTCGAGCTTGCCGAAGCGCTTGCAGACGTCGCGCAGGCGAGAGCATCGGCCCGCCGCCGCGGCTGGGCGGGGCCTCGCCTCGGCGCTCATACCGTCACCCCGCCGCCTGTCGCCGAGCGCCGGGTCGTCCGGGACCAGTCGCCGTCACCGCCGTCGGCGCCACCGCGCGCCGTACGCTTGCGCTGCTCCCGGGCGATCAGCCAGTCGACCAGCCGGGCGAGCGGGATCGTCACGATCAGGAACAGGATCGCGCCCATCATCAGGCCGGAGCCGTTGTAGACGTCCGACTGGATGTCGCGGCCGGCCTGGACGACCTCGACCGCGCCGAGGACGCTGACCAGCGAGGTGTCCTTCATCAGCGCGATGAAGTCGTTGAGCAGCGGCGGGATCACCTTGCGCACGGCCTGCGGGACGATCACGTAGCGCATCGACTGGCCGTGGCTCATGCCGAGCGAGCGCGCGGCCTCCATCTGACCGCGCGGGACCGCCTCGATCCCCGCCCGGTAGACCTCGGCCATGTAGGCGCCGTAGGTGATCGTGAGCGCGAAGACGCCGTACCAGAAGGGTGACGGTCTTGCCGAGCCAGGTCGGGCGATGCGATCCACTTCGGCAGCACCTCGCCGCCGATCGGGGCGCCGAAGACCGAGATGCCGGAGATGAGCAGCAGTACGAGCAGCAGCGGGATGCCCGCGAAAGACGTCGATGTAGCCGATCGTCAGCCACCGACACGGGCGCCGAGCCCGCGCCCGGGCAACTGACGGAGCGACGGCCAGGATCAGCCCCCAGGTGAGCGCCAGGATCCCGGAGATGATCGAGAGCTTGATCGTGATCCAGAACCCGTTGAGGAGCGCATCAGAAGTTGCCGTCGGCGAAGACGAGTTCTTGAAGTCGAAGTAGTAGTCGAGGATGAAGTTCATCTGCGTCTCCGGGTCGCGGTGCGTCGGCAGCCTATTCCGTGAACGAAAGGGGGCGCCAACTGGGCGCCCCGGTCCGTTCCGTCTAGGTGTCCGTCCGCTCGGGCTCAGCTGCCGGGTTCGTGGTGGTCCCGTTGAGGACCGAGTCCGGCGGATCCGTCTTGAAGTACTGCTGGTACAGATCCGTGAGCGTCCCGTCGTCCTTGAGGTCGCTGAGCGCGCCGTTGACAGCGTCGAGCAGCTCCGGGTTCTCCTTCGAGAGGGCGATCCCGTAGAGCTCGTTGGTCGGGATCTCGGCGGCGATCTCGATCCCGCCCTGCTTCTCGACCGCGTCGACCGCGACCGGCTGGTCGATGATCGCCGCGTCGACCTGACCGGTGGTCACGGCCGCGATCGCGTCGGGGCCCTCGGGGAAGCCGCGAACCTCGGCGGCGTCGGTCTCGTCGTTGGCGTACGTCTCGCCGGTGGTTCGCGTCCTGGGCGCCGACGATCTTGCCGCGCGAGGTCGTCGACCGAGGTGATGTCCGAGCCCTCCGGGACGACCAGCGCCTGCTGCGGCCTCGTAGTACGGGTCGGAGAAGTTGACCGTCTTCTGGCGGCCTGGCGTGATCGTCGAGGCGGCGACGACGACGTCGAACTGACCCGCGGCGACGTCGCGGAAGATCGTGTCGAACGAGGTGTCCTGGAACTCCGGCGTCAGCCCGAGGCGGTCGGCGATGTCGTTGGCGAGGTCGATGTCGAAGCCGCCGAAGTCGGCGTCGGCCGGCGTCCCGATCTCGAACGGCGGGTACGGCGCGTCGGTGCCGATCAGGAGCGTCCCGTCGGTGATCGTGGAGAAGTTCCCCGAGCTTGCGGTCGTGTCGGAGCCGGAGCTGGAGTCGTGCTGTCGTCGCTACCGCATCCGGCGGCGATCATGGCGGTGATTGCGATCGCCAGGGCGGCGATCAGGATCGGCAGACGCGATCTCATCTTGTTTTCAGTCCCCTCTCTGGAACTAGTTGGACGGGTTATTCGGGTTGCAGTTTTACGCTTTTGGGCTCACAAGCTCGGCCCGGTGGGCGGTTGAGCGCCCGTGGGTTGCACGGATCGGTGGCGCCGACCCGGCCCACCGCGAGCCCCTCGCTGAGCCGCTCGAAGCGGATGCCGTGGCTCGGCCTCCCAGCGCTCCAGGACCCAGCGCTCGCCGGGGCGGCCCGCGTCGTCGAGGACGACCGCGGCGCCGGGCGCCAGCCGCGCCTCGAGCGCCGGGAGCGCCGGGTA
Source organism: uncultured Solirubrobacterales bacterium (assembly GCA_963828755.1). Classification (GTDB taxonomy): domain Bacteria; phylum Actinomycetota; class Thermoleophilia; order Solirubrobacterales; family 70-9; genus WHSW01. The sequence continues at coordinate 141,685 of CAWHFY010000010.1, forward strand.
GCGGCTGCGCTCGCGCCCCGGCTCGCCGCTCGGAGGGCCGTCGACGAGGAGGAGGTTGATCGGCTCGCCCAGACGCTCGAGCGCCGCCGGCGAGTACCACTCGCAGCCCGGTTCGGCGGCCGGGTCGGGCATTAGCGGCGCGTCGATGACCGCGGCCTGATCGGCGAGGCCCTCGGCCTCGAGCCGGCGGCGGATCTCGCTGGCCCAAGCCGGGTAGTGCTCGAGCGCCTGCAGGCGCCCACGGCCGCGCGCGCGCAGCAGCCGCGCGATCGCGATCGTGCTCTCGCCCGACCCGCACTCGACCACGAGCCGGTCGCCGGCTGGCACGAGCGCGAGCAACCGCTCGAGCGCGGGCGCGGAGAGCGCCCAGCCGTCGAGCTCCAGCGGGTGCGCCGGGTCGTGCAGCGAGCGCAGCAGCGCCCCGGCCCCGGCGGGCGGCTCGGCCGGGCGGACGAGCCCGCGCGCCGCGCGCGCCCGGCGCCGGACGATCTCGGCGTCGATCGCCGCCGTCGGCCCGCCTGAGATGCGGTGCGGAGCGCCGGTCGCGTAGTAGGCGGCGATCGCCGGCAGCACGAGCGGGTCGGCGTCGGTGGTCAGGCGAGCGAGCAGGTCCCAGTCGCCCATCAGCGTCAGCTGCGGATCGAACCGCGCCTCGGCGAGGCCGGCGCGATGGGCGATCGCCGAGGTGTCGGCCGGGTTCGCTGCGGCGATCGCCTCGCGGCCGTAGGGGTTGAGGTAGATGCTCGGGAGCGTCCCACCGACGGGGCTCGCGGGGCGGGCGACGTCGTCGATCACCGAGCGCTCCGTAGAGGACGTCGGTCGCCGGGCGCTGCTCGAATGCCCAGACGACGCTCTTCAGCCAGCCGGGATGCATCCGGTTGTCGTCATCGAGGTAGGCGATCAGCTCACCGCGCACGTCGGCGAGCGCCGCGTTGCGCGCGGCGCCCGGGCCGCCACCGTCGCGGTTGGCGACCGACACCGACCGCACCCGCTCGTCTCCGATCGAGGCGAGCAGGGCCGCGGTCTCGTCGGCGCTCGCGTCGTCGGCGACCACGAGCTCGAACCGCCCGATAAGTCTGGGCGCGCACCGACTCGATCGCCCCGCCCAGCTGCGCGGCCCGGTTGCGGGTTGCGAGCACGACGCTGATCAGCGGGGAGGTGCTCAGGGCTCGCCTGCTCGATCCACGCCATCGTCGGCGCGATCGAGTCGAGCGGCCTCGCGCCAGGCGGCCGAGCGACGCGAGCGCGGCGCGCGTTGGCCGAGCGCTCGACGGCTCGATCGGTCGAGCCGGCCGTCGCCCGCCGCCGCATCCAGCGCGCGATCGACGCCATGCGTGCGCCGAACTCGGTGCAGGCCGCATGCGCAGGCACGCTACCGGCGCTCGCAGCGAGCTGGGGGCGCGCTGTGCGACCTCACTACACTTCCTGAAGTGATGCTCGAGTCGTCACTGAACCGGCCGTGCGGAGGGCGCTACGGCAACGTGATCGAGGCGGTCGGCAACACGCCCTTGGTCGAGTTGCCGCGCCTCTCGCCGAAGCCTGGCGTGCGGATCTTCGCGAAGCTCGAGGGCCGCAACCCGACCGGCTCGGTCAAGGACCGGGTCGCGAAGGCGATGATCGAGGCCGCCGAGGCGGAGGGCGCGATCGCCCCCGGCCAGACGGTGCTCGAGCCGACCTCCGGCAACACCGGGATCGCGCTGGCGATGATCTGCCAGCGCAAGGGCTATCCGTTCACGGCGGTGATGCCCGACAACGTCACCGAGGAGCGCTCGCAGCTGCTGCGCATGTTCGGCGCCGAGATCATCTACTCCGAGGGCGCCAAGGGCTCCAACGGCTCGGTCGAGCTGGCGCTGGAGATGGTCGGCGCCGACGCGTCGTATTACATGCCCTACCAGTACGGCAACGAGGCCAATCCGGGCGCTCACTACAACGGCACCGCGGTCGAGATCCTCGACGAGCTCGACGACGTTGCCGCCTTCGTCGCGGGACTCGGCACCGGCGGCACGCTGATGGGCAACGGGCGCCGGCTCAAGGAGGCCGATCCCGAGACGAAGATCGTCGCCGCCGAGCCCATGCAGGGCGAGCTCGTCCGGGCCTGCGCTCGCTCGACGACGGCTTCATCCCGCCGATCATCGACCTCTCGGTGCTCGACCGAAAGATCATGGTCTCGAACCGGGACGCGATCGTCTGGACCCAGAAGCTGCTGCACGAGGAGGGCCTGTTCGCCGGCGTCTCGGCGGGCGCGGTGGCCGCGATCTGCGTGCGGATCGCGGCCGAGCTCGACGGCGGCAACGTGGTGTTCCTCGTCCCCGACGACGGCTGGAAGTACCTCTCCTCGGGGGTCTACACGACCCCGATCGAGGAGCTCGAAGGGATCGACGAGACGATCTGGTGGTAGCCGCGCCGGGGCCCGCGGGGCCCGGCAGGTGAGCCGACCGAGGCGTTCCGCGCACCGGAGCGTTCGCTCTAACATGCGGCCGATGCCGCCAAGCGAGCTCGAAGCCCAGCGCGAACAGTTTCACCGTGAGCTGATGCGCAAATCGATGCGGATCGCCGAGCTCGAGCTTCTGCTCGAGCTCACCGAGAACCGCTACCGGCGCTCGCTGAGCTGGAAGCTGACCCGGCCCCTGCGCCTCGCGCAGCGGCTGCGGGTGCGCGCCCGGTCCCCGAAGCCCGGCTGATGAGGTCGAGGATCCGCAGGTCGGCGCTGACCCCGCGGGGTCGCGCCCGAAGGCGCGAGATCGCCGAGCAGCTGCACGCGCTGGCGGCGCGTCCGCTGATCTCGGTCGTGATGCCGACCTATGAGACCGACCCCCGGTATCTGCGCGACGCGATCGACTCGGTGCGCAACCAGCGGTACCCGGACTGGGAGCTGTGCGTGGCCGACGACGGGTCGCGCTCGAGCGCGGTCCGCGCAGAGCTCGAGCGCGCCCGCGCGCAGGACGCGCGGGTCAAGCCCGCCTATCTGGAGCGCAACGTCGGCATCGCCGCCGCCACCAACGCGGCGCTGGAGCTCGCCAGCGGCGAGTACGTAGCCTTCCTCGACCACGACGACGTGCTCTCCTCGGACGCGCTGCTGCGGGTCGTCGAGGTCCTCGGGGAGGACCCCGAGCTCGACGTCGTCTACTCGGACTCGGACAAGCTGACCGCCCACGGCGTGCGCGCCGACCCGTTCTTCAAGCCGGACTGGTCGCCGGTCTACGCGCTCGGCGCGATGTACATCGGCCACCTGCTGGTCGTCCGCCGCTCGCTCGCCGAGCGCGTGGGCGGCTTCGATTCCGCCTACGACAAGATCCAGGACTTCGAGTTCATGCTGCGCGTGTCGGAGGACACCGAGCGGATCCGCCACCTGCCCCGAATCCTCTATCACTGGCGCGCGATCCCGGGAAGCATCGCGGCCGGTACCGACCAGAAGGACGGGGTCCCGGAGCTGCAGGCGCGAGCGGTCACCGCCCACCTCGACCGGATCGGCGCCCCCGCGCGCGCGGTCGCGCACCCGCGGATCGCCCACCGGGCCCAGCTCGCCCCGGATCCGCGTCGCACCCCGCCGCCGGAGGAGCTCGCCGCGCAGGTCACGGTGATCGTCGCCTGGAGCGGCGGCGACGGGCTCGGCCGCCTGCTCGCCTCGCTGCACGAGGTCGGCGAGCGCCCCCCGGCGGAGGTGATCGTCGTCGGCGCTGACGCCGCTGAGATCGAGCGCGCCGCGGGCGGCCACCCGGTGCGCGCGCTCGTCGACGACGGCGCCCTGCTGAACCACGCCCGGGCGCTGAACCGCGCCGCCGAGGCGGCGAGCACGCCGTGGCTGCTGCTCTCGAGCGACGCCGCCGAGGTGGTCGAGCCGGACTGGCTCACCCAGCTGTGGCTGCACGCTTCGCTGCCCGGCGTCGTCGCCGCTGGGCCGTTGATCTCGCGCCCCGACGGGCGTGCGGAGGCGGCCGGGTTCGCGATCGGTCTCGACCACCCAGTCGAGCCGATGCTCGCCGGGCTCGGCGTCGACGAGGACGGCTACTACGGCTCGCTGGTCTGCTCGCGCGACGTCTCCGCGGTCAGCGACGAGTTCATGCTGATCCGCCGCGCCGCGTTCGAGTCCGCTGGCGGCTTCGAGGAGAACTTCCTGACCGGCTACGCGGACTTCGACCTCTGCCAGCGGCTGCGCGCCGAGGGCGGGGGGGTGGTCTACGCGGCGCGCCCGCGGATCGTCGTGCACGAGACCCCCGCGGCCCGGCGGGAGGCGCTCGACATCGTCGACCGGGCCCTGTTCGTCGATCGCTGGTACGACCGGATCGCCGACGGCGACCCGTTCTTCAACCCCAACTTCGCCCGCGCCGAGGCGAGCTTCACCCCCGGATGAGCGCGCCCTCGACAGCGCCGGATCCGATGCGGCTCGTGATCGTCTACTTCGGCCCGTTTCACGTCAACAGCGCGATCCAGGCCTTTCACTTCGCGCGCGACCTGACCGACGTCGGTTGGACGGTCACGTTCGCGGCGGTGGGCGACCCGGCGCGGATCCGCGAGGTGGGCGAGCCGAACTTCGAGTGCGTCACGCACCGCGACCTCGCCGATGTGCTCGAGCGCTGCCGGCGCGCCGACGAGCCGACGATCGTTCTCGCCTGGACGCCGCGCGAGATCGTCCGCCACGCGACCGAGGACTTCTGTCGCCGCCTCGGCGCCCCATACGTGATCCACCTCGAGGACAACGAGTGGTACCTGTACGGCGAAGCGGTCCGGAGGCCGATCGAGCAGGCGCGCCGCCTCACCCTCGCCGAGCAGGATCGGATCACCCCGCCGACCCTGATCCACCCGACCCACTCCGAGACGTTCATGGCCGGCGCCGCCGGGATCACCGTGATCACCGAGGAGCTCAACGAGTTCAACCACGCCGGACGCCCGCATCACATCGCCCGGCCGGGAATCGACTCGGAGCGCTTCCGTCCGGACCTCGACCCGCCGCTCGGGCGGCGAACGCTCGGGATCGACCCCGACGAGTTCGTGCTCGTCTACCACGGCACCGTCCACTACGCCAACCAGCACGAGATGCTGAGCCTCTACCTCGCTGTGAAGTTGCTGCAGCGGCGCGGCCGCAAGGTGCGCCTGGTGCGCCTGGGCGAGACCGACCTGGGCGGCGTCGACCCGCGCTCGTTCGGGGCTCTGCGAGACGGCGTGATCGAGTTGGGCGCGGTCGGCTGGCTCGAGATTCCGGGATTCCTTGCGCTCGCCGACGCGTTCGTGCAACCCGGCGGCCCCGACGACTTCAACCGCTACCGGCTGCCCTCGAAGCTGCCCGAGTTCCTCGCCATGGGCCGCCCAGTCGTGCTGCCGAACTGCAACATCGGCCACGACCTCGAGCACGGCCAGGACGCGCTGCTGCTCGAGCGTGGCGACGCGCTCGAGATCGCCGAGCGCCTCGAGCAACTGATCGCCGACCGCGAGTTGCGCGAGCGCCTCTCCGCCGGGGCGCGGCGGTTCGCGCTCGAGCACCTGAACTGGAAGGATAATTCGATCGCCCTCGGCCGCTTTCTCAATCGCATCGAAAACGAGCGCTCCCCGGAGCGCGAGCCCGCGCCGCTGGCGGCGTAGCCGTGGCATCGCGAGCGCTCGAGACCGCCCGCCGGGCGAAGGCGGCAGCCCGGCGGCGGCTGAAGGCCCGGCTGGCGCCCGAGGACGGGATCGGAGCGGGCAGCAACGCGTCCGCCGCGGCCATCGCCGACGCCGACCTGTGGCCGATCCGCGACCTCTATCAGGGCAAGTTCGCGCTCGAGGCGATCGGCTACGGCACCGTGCGCGACTACGCCGACTCGACCGAGAACCTGCCCGGCCTCGCGGCCGCCAGCGCGGACATGAAGAACCTGCAGCGCTGCTGGACGCTGAAGGCGATCCTCGGCAACGTCCCCGTCGGCGGTCGCCTGCTCGAGATCGGCGCCGGTGAGCCGCTGGTCGCGGGGATCCTCTCGCGGCTCGGCTACGACGTGACGGTCGTCGACCCGTACGACGGCAGCGGCAACGGGCCGCGCGAGTACTCGCTGTTCACCGCCACCTACCCGGATCTCGACTTCATCCGCGACCAGTTCCCGCCCGGGCGGGAGCTCGACGGCGCCTACGACTGCGTCTACTCGATCTCGGTGCTCGAGCACGTCCCGCTCGACGCGATCGACGGGGTCCTGGAGGCGGCATCGGCGGCGCTCGCGGAGCGCGGCGGGTCGCAGATCCACGCGGTCGATCACGTGCTCGCCGGGTGGAGCTCCGACTCGCACCGCGAGGGCCTCGAGCGGATCGCCGCCGGGCTTGGGATCGGGCCCGAGGCGCTCGCGGCAACGATCACCGCGATGGAGACCGATCCGGAGACCTACTTCGTCTCCGCCGAGGCGCACAACCAGTGGCGCGGTTCGGTCCCGTACGACTCGTATCCGATGCGCAGGATCGGCTCGGTCGAGCTGTCCGCGCGCGGCGCTTAGAGCGCTTCGGCGATCTTCGGCGCCTGGCGGGTGAACACGCGCCAGGCGACCACGCAGACGACCACGAAGATCGTGATCGCGGGGATCAGCCGCCACACGCTGCCGGCAGCCTCCGCCGCGGTCGGGGCGCTCGGGTCGATGATCCACACCCGGGCCTGCTCGAAGATCACCGCGAGCGGGTTGACCATCATCGGCGCCCGCAGACCGTCCGGGGCCACCTCGATCGGGTAGAGCAGCGGGGTGGCGTAGAAGAGCACGGTCGCCGAGACCGTCCAGATGATCAGCATGTCGCGGAAGCGCACGTAGAGCGCCGAGAGCAGCATCGAGACCGCGGTCGTCAGCATCGTCAGCGGCAACAGGATCAGGGGCATCAGCAGCCAGGTCCACATCGGGTCGACGCCGTAGGCCAGGATGAAGATGAACACGGCGACCATGTTGAGGCCGAGGTTCATGAGCCCCGTGAGGACGATCGAGAGCGGGATTACGAGGCGCGGGAACTGCGTCTTGCGGACGATCCCCTCCTGGGCCACGACGGAGGTCACCGCGGTCGTCGTCGACTCCTGGAAGAAGCCGAACAGGACGATGTTGAACAGAAGCAGGACCGGATAGTTGGGGACGTCGGAGCCGAGCCGGAAGATCTGTGTGAACACGAACAGCAGGACGGCGAACAGCATCAGCGGCCGCAGCAGCGACCAGAAGTAGCCGAGCACGGTGCCGAAATACGCGCGGCGGAACTCGGTCACCGCCATCAGCCAGAGCAGCTCGCCGAAGCGGCGGCTGCCGCCGCCGAGCGCCGACGGTCCGCGTACCGGGCGCAGCTCGAGCGAGTCCGGCGAGGCGCTCATTGCGGCTCCCATCCGGCGCTCAGCTCGGCCTCGTCCACGATGTCGACGAGGCCGACCGTGGTCCCGGTGCCGAAGACGACGAAGTCGAGGATCCGCGGCGAGGCGATCAGCGGCTCGGCGAACGAGTGATTGCGATGCACCCAACACTGGATCGCATAGCGGCCCGGGGCGAAGCGGTTGGCGAGCTTGGCGCGCACGCGGACGTCGCCGCCGGGCGGGATCGAGTCCCCGAGCTCGTGCTCAGGCGAGAGGCCGAGCCCGAAGCCGCCGATCTCGATCCCGTCGGCGTTCGTGATCACGAAGCCGAAGCTCGGCCCCTCGATCACGGTCGGCGCCTCGAACACGGCGTGAAACTCGAGCTCCTGGCCGCGCTCGACGTTCGTGGTCCGCTGGCCATCGGCGGTGATCCAGGCATCGATCAGCAGGATCTCGGCGCCATCGGGAGCGACCGGATGCGTGTCCACGCCGCCGCTCGGCTTCGCGAAGTTGAGCCGCAGGTAGCGGCTCGCGACCTCGTCGGGCGCGCCCATCGCGATGATGTCGCCGTGGTCGAGCAGCATCGCGCGGTGGCAGTACTCCTCGACCGCCCCCATGTCGTGGGTGACCAAGACCACGGTGCGATCGGAGCCGCGGATCTCGTGAAAGACGTCCTTGCACTTCTGCTGAAAGGCGGCGTCGCCGACCGCCAGCACCTCGTCGATCAAGAGGATGTCGGCGTCGGACTGGATCATGATCGCGAAGGCGAGGCGGACCAGCATCCCCGAGGAGTAGTTCTTGAGCTTCAGGTCGGCGAACTCCTCGAGCTCTGCGAACTCGATCACCGCCTCGAGGCGGCCCTCGGCGTCGTCGCGGCTGAGGCCCATCAGGACCCCGTTGAGGATCACGTTCTCGCGCGCGGTCAGCTCGGGGTTGAAGCCGACCCCGAGCTCGATGAACGGGGCGACGCGCCCGGCCATGCGGATCGTCCCCGCCTCGGCGCGGTAGATCGAGGCGAGGATCTTCAGCAGGGTCGACTTGCCGGTCCCGTTGCGCCCGACGATCCCGAAGAACTCGCCGCGGTGGACCTCGAAGGAGACGTCGCGAAGCGCCTCGAGGCGGCGCACCTGGCCGGCGGCAAGCGGGTGCAGGACGCGCTCTTTGATCGAGTCGACGCGCTGCAGCGGGATCTCGAAGCTCTTGACGAGGTTGCGGACCTCGATCGCCAGCGGCCGATCCTCGACCGTCGGGTCGGGCCGCTCATGCTGCGGCGAGACGATCTCCTCGAGCGGGGTCATCGACGCTGACAAGTTAGAGCGCACCGGGGGTCACGCCCGGGAGCGGCGGTCAGGCGACCGCGGCTTCCCAGCGCTCGAGGTTCTGTTCGTACATCTGAGTGAGGATGTCGTCGATCCCGAAGCGGGGCGACCAGCCCGGGTAGTCCGCCTCGAACGGGGCGAGGTCGGAGATCCACCAGCGGTGGTCGCCGATCCGCGGTTCCGGCCCCATCTCCCACTCGAGCTCGCGCCCGGCGATCCGCTCGCAGGCCTCGATCGCCTCCAGCATCGAGCAGTTCGAGTAGCGCCCACCGCCGATGTTGTAGACCGCCGCCGCCCGCGGCGCCTCGCGAAACGCTTCGAACGCAGCGACCATGTCGGCGGAGTGGATGTTGTCGCGGACCTGCTTGCCCTCGTAGCCGAACACCGTGTACGGGGTGCCGGTGACGACGCACTTCATCAGATAGGCGAGGAAGCCGTGGAGCTTGGCGCCCGCGTGCTGCGGGCCGGTCAGGCAGCCGCCGCGAAAGCAGACCGTCGGCATCTCGAAGTAGCGCCCGTACTCCTGCACCAGCAGGTCGGCGGCCGCCTTCGAGGCTCCGAACAGCGAGTGGGTCGAGAGGTCGATCGACATCGAGGTGTCGATTCCCTCGAAGTAGTGATGCGACTCGGGCAGCTCGAGCCGCGTCTCGAGGTTCTCGAGCGGCAGCCGGTTCGGGGTGTCGCCGTAGACCTTGTTGGTCGAGCAGAAGATGAACGGCGAGTCCGGGCAGTGCTGGCGCGCGGCTTCCAGCAGGTTGAGGGTGCCGTTGGCGTTGACGCCGAAGTCGGTCTGCGGCTCGCGCGCCGCCCAATCGTGCGACGGCTGCGCGGCGGTGTGGACGACGACCTCGATCGAGCCGGCGTGCTCGGCGAACAGCCGCTCGACCCCGTCGGCGTCGCGGATGTCGAGTTCGTGCGAGCGGAAGGCGTCGAGGCTCGAGGTCAGCTCAGCGGTCACCGGCGAGGTCGAGGCCTCGGGCCCGAAGAACCGGCTGCGCATGTCGTTCTCGATTCCGAGCACGTCGAATCCCTGCGCGACCAGATGGCGCACGGATTCCGAGCCGATCAGCCCGCCGGATCCTGTGACTATCGCGGTTCCCATGAGCGGAAAACGGACCGGCCCCCGCCGGTCCGCAACGGGGCCCATGTTAGCCATCCGGGCGCGCTCCAGAGCGGCTTGGCATGCCCACCCGATCCGCCCCAGCCACCCGGACGCGAGCCGCTCCCCGTAGATTGACGCCGGTGGCAGCCGGTGTCGCAGGCGGGGCAGCGGGCGAGCGCGAGCGCTCGGCGCCGCGGGCTGCCGTGTTGCAGAGCCCGGCGACGCTGCTGCTGATCGCCGCCCTGCTCGCCTCGGCCGCGGTCCTGCTCTACGAGACCCGCAACATCACCTTCCTGCTCGACGACTGGGACTTCCTGCTGGGGCGCCCGGGGTTCACCGCCGACTCGCTGCTCACGCCGCACAACGAGCACCTCCATCTGATCCCGATCCTCGTCTACAAGGCGTTGCTCGAGGTCTTCGGCATGGACTCGGCGCGCCCGTTCCAGGTCGCCGCCATCGCCACGTTTCTGACCAGCACCGCGTTGCTCTACGCCTGGCTTCGCGAGCGGATCGGAGAGGTGCTGGCGCTCGGGGGGGTCGCCCTGGTGCTGTTCCTGGGCGCTGCGTGGGAGGACCTCCTCTGGGCCTTTCAGATCGGTTACTTCGGCTCGATGGCTGCCGGGATCGGGATGCTGCTCTCGCTGCGGCGAGAGTCGCCGCGCGGCGACGTGGTCGCCTGCGTGCTGATCGTCACCGCGCTCGCGTTCTCGAGCCTCGGGATCCCGTTCGCGATCGGCGCCGCCGTCGCGATCGCCACCGGCCCGGACTGGCGGCGGCGCGCCTTCATCGTCGTCATTCCCGCGGTGCTCTACGGGCTCTGGTACCTCGGGTGGGGGCACGAGGCCACGAACCACATCTCGCTGCGCAACGTCGCCAACTCGCCGCTCTACGTCTTCAACGGGATCGCCGCGGCGATCTCCTCGCTCTTCGGGATGGCGACCCCGCGCGACGAGTCGGGCGTCGGCGCCTACGACTGGGGCCGGACCCTGGCCGTGTTCGCGCTCGGGGTCGCCGCCTGGCGGATCCACCGGCTCGGCTCGGTCCCACGGTGGCTCTGGGTACTCATGGCGATCGCGCTCTCGTTCTGGCTGCTCTCGGCGTTCAACCAGATTCCGGGCCGCGACCCGAGCTCCAGCCGGTATCAGTACATCGGCGGGATCCTCGTCCTGATGATCGCGGCGGAGCTCTTGCGCGGCGTCCGCGTCGGACCGGCCGCGTTCGGCATCGGCGGCGCGGTGATCGCGTTCGCCGTGCTCAGCAACCTCTCGTTCCTCGACCAGGCGGCGAAGTCCTACGAGGCCACCAGCGACCTGATCGGCGCCAACCTCGGGGCGATCGAGATCGCCCGCGACACGGTCGACCCGGGGTTCGTGCTCACCGACGAGCTCGCGGGCACCGCCTACGTCCACGTCCCGGCGGGGTCGTTCTTCGCCGCCGCCGACCAGTTCGGCTCGCCGGCCGACACCCCCGCCGAGATCGCGACCGCGCCCGAGCCGGCGCGCGAGGCGGCGGACCGGGTGCTCGCCGGTGCGCTCGGGGTTGCCGTGGTCCCGGCGGAGAAGCAGGCCGGATCGCCGGTTGCCCGACGATCAAGGCCCGGCCCGACAAGCCGGCGGTCGTCAACCTGCCGCCCGGGGGCGCCGTGATCTCGGGGGATGGCGCCGCGACCAACGTCGACCTGCGCATGCGGCGGTTCGCCGCGACGTTCCCGATCGGGGCCGGTTCGCTGGTCGGGGAGCAGGCCGTCTCGATCCCGATCATGCCCGACCGCTCCGATCGCGCCTGGCAGCTGCAAGCCTCCGGCCGGGGCGAGGTCGGCGTGTGCCCGCAGCCCGCCGCGTGATATCCACCGCGTCCCGACGATGACAACCGCCGACCCCGAAGCCCCGTCCGTGTACGCCGCGACCGCCGCCGAGCCGCGCTGCGCGTGGTGTCACGCGACGCTCGACCCGGGCGCTCCGCACCCGCTGGGGCGCGTGCCCTGCGCCGCCTGTGGGTCCCAGACCACCTGGCCGGCGCCGACCGAAGCCGAGCTCGAGGTCGCCTACGGCGAGTGGTACCGGCCCGAGGCCGGGCGCTTCTCCGGGCTCGGCGACCGCGTTCTGCGCCGGCTGCGCGGGCGGCTCGCCGGGCGCCTCGACACGATCGCCCCGCCGGGCCTCGTGCTCGACGTCGGCGCCGGCGATGGGGCTCTGCTCGAAGCGCTCGCCGAGCGGGGCCGGCCGGCCGTCGGGCTCGAGCGCCACTCGGACCGCCCCGACGTGCGGGCCGCCGAGCTCGACGAGATCTCCGAGCCATGCGCCGCGGTTGTCTTCTGGCACTCGCTCGAGCACCTGCGCGACGCCGGCGCCGCGCTCGAGCACGCCGCCGGGCTGCTCGAGCCGCGCGGGTCGCTGGTGGTCGCGATCCCGAACCCCGACAGCCTCCAGGCCCGGCTGTTCGGCGACCGTTGGCTCGCGCTTGATCTTCCGCGCCACCTCGTCCACGTGCCGGCCAGGGCCCTGCTGGCGAAGCTCCGGGCGCTCGGGCTGCGGGTCGAGCGCACCAGCTACCTGCGCGGCGGCCAGGTGATGTTCGGCTGGCTGCACGGGATCGTCGGGGCGCTGCCCGGCAACCCGGACCTCTACGACGCGATCCGCCGGCCGGAGGCCCGCCGCCGTGCGGTCTCGGGCGCCACCCGCCTGACGACGCTCGCCGCCGCGGCGCTGCTGCTGCCGGTCGCCGGCGCCTGCGCGCTGGCCGAGGCCGCCCTGAGGCGCGGCGGGACCGTCTACGTCGAGGCTCGCCGTGTCTGACCCGACGCGCCCGAAGACCGTCGTCGTGATGCCGGCCCTGAATGCGGCGAGGACGCTGGAGACCACGGTCGCGGCCATCCCGCGCGACTTCGTCGACGAGATCATCCTCGTCGACGATCGCTCCACCGACGAGACCCTGAAGATCGCCCGCGACACTCGGTGTCCACGTCGTCTGGCATCCACACAATGTCGGCTATGGAGGCAATCAGAAGACTTGCTACCTCGAGGCGCTGCAGCGCGGTGCCGAGATCGTGGTCATGTTGCACCCCGACGGCCAGTACGAGCCGAGCCTGATCCCGAAGCTGATCGCGCCGATCGCCGACGATCGCGCCGACCTCGTGCTCGGCACCCGGATGGCGGAGCGCGGTGCAGCGCGCGACGCGGGCATGCCGCTCTACAAACGGGTCGCGAATCGCGCCCTGACGACGGTCGAGAACCGGGTCCTGCGCACCGATCTCACCGACCTGCACACCGGCTACCGCGCCTACGGACGCGAGCTGCTGCTGACCGTTCCGTTCCTGCGCAACGCGATCGACTTCAGCTTCGACTCGGAGCTGCTGATGCAGGCGTCGCAGTTCGGGTTCCGGATCGCTGAAGTGCCCGCCAAGACCCGCTACTTCGAGGACGCGTCGTCGATCAAGCTCTGGCCGGCGACCGTCTACGGGGTGAAGACGCTCGGCGCCGCAATGCGTCTGCTGCTGCACCGCAAGAGGATCCTGCGGTCGAGGAAGTTTTCGCCTTGAACGCGGCCGAAGCGGGCTCGAGGATCACCGGCGAGCGCGTGATGACGCCCGAAGGGGGGTTCAACCCGACCTGGCAGCGCCACGTCGCCGCCTACGCCGCCTGCGCCTCGCTGCTGCCCCCCGGGCGGCTGCTCGACCTCGGCTGTGGAGTTGGCCACAGCTATCACCTGCTCGCCCCGCGCGAGACCGTCGGCGTCGACCTCGATGCCGAAGCGCTCGCCGGCCAGGATCGCGAAACCCGGGTCGCCGACATGCGCGAGCTCCCGTTCGCCGAGGGCGAGTTCGCTTCGGTGCTCTCGGTCCAGTCGATCGAGCACGTCCCGGATCCAGAGCGGGTGATGAGCGAGGTTCGGCGCGTGCTCGAGCCCGACGGCGTCGCGATTTTCGTCACTCCGAACCGGCTCACCTTCGCCCGAGCGGACGAGATCGTCGATCCCTATCACTACGTCGAGTACTCGTCCGGTGAGCTCGCCGCGCTCTGCGAGAGGCAGGTTCGACGAGGTCCAGCTTCGGGGGCTGTTCGGCTCACCTCGCTATCTGGAGCTGGTGGCGGCCGAGCACAGTCGACTGGACCGACTGCTTCGCAGGGACCCGTTGCGCCTGCGCAGGCTGGTCCCGCGCAAGGTCCGTCAGCGGCTTTACGACAGCATGCTTGCCCGCGCCCGCGAGCGCCCGGAGGCCGGCGCCGAGGCGATCGATGTCGACGATTTCCAGTTGCGCTACGAACCGCTCGACGAGGCACTGGACCTGATCGCGATCTGCAGGTCCGGCGCCGGCTAGATGGCCGCGCGGCGGCTACGGGCCGCGGAGCCCGCGACGCTCGTCTTCGCCGGCGCAGCGCTCTTCGCCGGTGTGGCGTTGCTCGTTTGGCTCTCCGACCTGACTTTCTGGCGGGACGAGTGGGACTTTCTCCTGCACAGGCGGGGGTTCAACGCCGAGGTCTATTTCGACCCCTTCGTCGAGCACCTGCTGGCACTCTCGATCGGCATCTACCAGCTCACCGTGGCGATCTTCGGGATGGAGTCCGCGGCGCCGACCCAGGTGGTCGCGGTGGGCCTGTTCATCACGGCCGCGGCGCTGCTGTTCGTCTACGTGCGCCGGCGCGTAGACGCCTGGCTGGCGCTGGCCGGCGTGCTCCCGGTCCTCTTCTTCGGCCCCTCGTGGGACGACCTGCTGTTCCCGTTCCAGATGGCCTTCTTCGGCTCGATGGCGTGCGGGATCGGGGCGCTCCTGGCGCTCGACGGCGAGTCTCGGCGCGGGGACGTGATCGCGACGGCGTTGCTCACCGTGGGTCTCCTGTTCTCCGGCCTCGGAGTCCCGTTCGTGGTCATGGCCGTAGTTGACATCGCCCTCACCCGCGAGCGCTTCCGGCGTGCCTTCGTGGTCATTGTTCCCACCGCGCTCTACGCGCTTTGGTATCTGCGCTGGGGCCGCGACGCGGAGACCTTCATCTCCTTTCACAACTTCCAGACCTTGCTCGGATACGTGAGCGACGGTCTCGCGTCGAGTCTCTCGAGCCTGCTGGGCCTCGCGGTCTCACGCGACGAGATGTCGGTGAGCGCGCTCGACTGGGGCCGGCCCCTGCTGGTGATCGCGATCGGCTTCGCGGTCTGGCGGGTCGCCCGGGCGGGGCTCGCGGCAATGCCGGGCGTCTGTGGGCCTGTGGTTGCCGGACAGCTCGTGTTCTGGTCCCTGACCGGCCTCAACGCGTCGTTCTTCGGCCAAGCGACCTCGGGTCGCTACCAGCTCCTCGGTGCGGTGTTCTGGGTGATGATCGCCGCCGAACTGCTGCGCGGGGTGGCGATCCGCCGGTGGATCCTCGCCGTGGTCCTCTCCGTCTCGGTGTTGGCGGCGCTCGCCAACTTCTCGCTGCTCAACCAGACCGCGGGCGGGCTCGCCGGGATCGCCGAGAAGCAGCGCGGCGGGCTCGCTGCGCTCGAGCTGGCGAGGGCGAAGGTCGACCCGGCGTTCCTGCTCACCGAGAAGAACTCAGGGGTCGACTACCTCGGCTTTCTGGACGCGCGTTCGTACTTCTCGGCGGTCGACGCTCACGGTTCGCCCGCCTACACCGCCGACGAGCTCGCCGGCGCCTCTGATCGCGCCCGCATGTCCGCCGACAAGGTCTCCGCCGCGGCGCTGGGAATCGGGCTCGAGCCGGTACCCGCCTCCACGACTCGCGCGTGCGCACCGGCCCCGTCGCCTGGCTCCGAGCCGATCCCGGTCCCGCCGGGCGGCACCGTGATCCGCGCCAGGAGCGAGCCGGTGCGGGTCAGCCTGCGCCGTTACGCCGATCACGAGTTCCCGGTCCGCCTGGGCACGGTCGCCGCCGGCGCGGCGGCGGCGCTGGCGATCCCCGAGGACGCCTCCTCGCAACCCTGGCGGGTCAAGCTCGACGGCGCCGGGTCGACCGTGGTCTGCCCGCTGGGGGCGGGAGCGTGAGCGCCGCCGCCGAGGCGACATCGGTGCGCGACGCCCGCGGGCTGCTCGGCGACCCGCGACTCCCGGTCGCCCTGTTCGCGTTCGCGGCCGTCGTCTCGGGCGGGCTGCTGATCGCGCTCAATGCGCAGCTGACCTTCTTCATCGACGACTGGGAGGTGCTGCTGCATCGCCGCGGCTTCAGCGTGGACGCCTTCTTCAGCGACCACGCCGGGCACCCGTCGATGAGCCTCGTCGCGGTCTACAAGGCGCTCCAGGCGACATTCGGGATGGGCTCGCTGACCCCGTACGCGGTCGTCTCGACCCTCGTCTTCATCGCCAGCGTGGTCCTCCTGTTCATCTGGATGCGCCGCCGGGTCGGCGATTGGCTGGCGCTCGCGGGCGCGTTGCCGCTGCTCTTCTTGGGTGCCGCCTACGAGGACCTCATGAGCCCGTTTCAGCTCGGCTACTTCGCACCGATCGCGTGCGGGATCGGGGCGCTGCTGGCGCTCGAGGGCGGCAACCGCCGAGGTGATGTCATCTGCTGTGCGCTGCTCGTGTTCGCGATCAGCTTCCAGACCGTCGGTCTGGTCTTCGTCGCCGCGGCCGCGGTCGCGATCGCCTGGGATCGCGAGCTGCGCGCCCGCGCCTGGGTCGTCGTGCTCCCGGCTGCCCTCTACGCGCTCTGGTATCTCGGCTGGGGCAGGAGCTCGGATGCCAGCCAGCTCTCGTTCGAGAACATCGCCACCGCGCCGGGCTTCATTCTCGACGGTTACGCGGCGGCGGTCTCGTCGCTGTTCGGGCTCACCTCCTCGAGCGCCGACGCCCCGGTGAGCTCGCTCGACTGGGGCCGGCCGCTCCTGGCGCTCGCGATCGTCGTCGGGGCAGCCGTCCTGATTGCCCGCGGCCGGATCCCGAAGTGGCTCGTCGTCGTCGTGATCGCCGGGCTCGCCTTCTGGTTCTTGACCGCGATCAACGCCAGCACCGGCCGCCTGGCGACCACGTCGCGCTACCAGTACATCGGCGTCGTCCTCGTGCTGATGACGGCCGCGGAGCTCGCCCGCGGCATCCGGCCCAGCTGGCGGGTGATCGCGATCGCTGTCGTCGTCTCGCTCGCGGCGACAGCCGCGAACCTGTCGGCGATGCGCGACGCCTACCACGGCCTGAAGGGTGTCGTGCCGACCGTGCGCGGCGACCTCGCGGCGCTCGAGATCGCCGCCGACAACGTCGATCCGGCGCTCGTCCTCACCCCGAACGAACTCGAACTTCAACTACTTCACGTTGGTCGACGCGGGCTCCTATCTGTCCGCCGCCGACAAATTCGGCTCGCCGGCGTACACGCAGGAGGAGCTCGCGAGCGCGCCCGAAGCGGGCCGCGCCGCCGCCGACAAGGTGCTCGCGGCCGCCGACGGCGTCGCGCTGCGCCCGGTCGACGAGGCGGCCGGTTGCCAGCCGGCCGCAGCGGGCGCGCCGGCGCTCACTCAGCTCGAGCCCGGCTCGACGACGGTCGTGCGCGCGAGCGGGGCGACCGCCGAGCTCGCGCTGCGCCGCTACGCGACCGAGTCGTTTCCGGTCGAGCTCGGCTCGCTCGCAGCCGGCGAGGCGGCGGCGCTCGAGCTGCCGGCCGACGCGTCCGCCGAGCGCTGGGAGCTCGCCGCGACGGGCGGCGCGCTCGAGCTCTGCGAGCCCTCGAAGTCCGACCTGCGGTAGTCGCCTCGGCTCAGGTGGTGCTCGAGGAAGACGTACAGGACGATGAACAGGTAGCGGCTGCCCATCTCCTGGATCGCGAGCTTGCTCTCCCCGGAGGTCCGGTTTCGCCATGAGATCGGGATCACCGCGAAGCTGTGCCCGCGGACGGCGGCCTTCAGGGGAAGCTCGACCGTGAGGTTGAAGTGGTTGGAGAGCAGCGGCTGGATCGTCTCGATCACCTCGCGCCGGTAGGCCTTGAACGCATTCGTCGTGTCGTTGAACCCATGCCGGAAGAGGATCCGGATGAACCAGTTCGCGAGCCGGTTGAGGACCAGCTTCAGCCGCGGGTAGTCGTAGACACGGGACTCGGGCAGGAAGCGCGAGCCAAAGACGCAGTCGTAGCCGCTCTCGAGCAGCCGGTGATAGCGGACCAGGTCCGCGGGGTCATCGGAGCCGTCGGCCATCATCACGACGACCGCGTCGCCGCTGAACCGCTCGAGCCCCGAGCGAACCGTGAACCCGAAGCCGCGGGGATGGTGCGAGCGCAGGCAGCGAACCTGCGGATGGTCGGCGGCAATCGCCTCGACGACCGCCGGGGTGTCGTCGACGCTGGCGTCGTCGATGACGAGGATCTCATGCTCGATCCCAGCCGCTTCGAGCGCGTCGATGGTCGCGGTCAGGGTCTCGGCGATCGAGCCCGCCTCGTTGTGCGCCGGGACTACGACCGAGAGCTTCATCCGCGCAGCCCCAGGGATCTGGCAACGTCGTCGGTGTTCTGTTCGACCCAAGCCAAGATGTCGGCGAGTACCTCTCTGGCCGCCCTGGCCGGGCGCCAATCGGTGCGACCGAACAGGCGCGAGCAGTCGGAGATGTATAGCGGAACGTCGCCTGGCCGACCCTCGCTGGCTGGCTCGATCGCGACCTCGTGGCCGGTCAGCTCGCGGCAGATCTCGGTCGTCTCCGCGAGCGAGAGGCTGACCTCACGCCCGCCGCCGACGTTCCCGACGAAGCCGGCCCAGCGCCCGGGGTCGGCGAGCTGCTCGTCGACCAGCTCGACCAGGTCCGCGACGTGGAGCAGGTCGCGCACCTGGTGGCCCTCGCCCCCGTAGCCGATATAGCTGAGCGGCTTGCCGAAGTAGTGGTGCAGGAGCCAGAACGTGAACACGCCCTGGTCGACCTTCCCCATCTGCCAGGGCCCGGCGATTACGCCGCAGCGGTCGACGACGGCCCGCACGCCGAAGTTGGCCGCGTACTCGGTGACCAGCAGCTCGGCGGCGAGCTTGGTCGCGCCGTAGAGCGTCCGCGGCCCGTCGAGCGGGAAGTTCTCTGCGATGCCGGCGGGGCCGGCGCCCGGGACCACCTGCGCGGGCTCGAGCTCGAGCCGGGTCGCGGTGTCGCGCAGCGCCAGGTCGCCGAGCGCCGGGTAGGGGTAGACGCGACTGGTCGAGAGGAAGACGAACTGGGCGTCATCGCGCCGCACCAGCTCGAGGCAGTTGTAGGCGCCGACCAGGTTGGTCTCAAACGGGTAGGAGGTGTCGCCGCTCATCCCGACCAGCGCCGAGGGCTCGGCCGAGCACTCGATCAGGGCGTCGATCGGGTCGATCCGCCCGAGCGCGTCGCGATCGCGGACGTCGGCCTCGACGAACTCGACCCCGGCCGAGTCGAGCCGCGGCAGGTTCAGCCTCGACCCCGGCCGGTAGAGGTTGTCGAGCGCAACGAGCTCCCAATCGGAATGGCGCTCGGCCAGGGCCGTGGCCAGGTTGGCGCCGACGAAGCCGGCGCCGCCGGTGATCAGGATCCGGGTCAAGGCTGCCGCAGGCTAGCGGGCGCTGCCTCTACCCTCCGGCGCCGGGATGGATTATGAGCGGCTCTACTCGTATCGCTTTCGCAACGTCGACCAAGACCGCCGCAGGCAGGTCTGGGCGGAGATCGCGCGCTACGTCACCGAGCGCTCGCTGGGCTCGCCGCAGCGGCTGCTCGACCCGGCCGCCGGTAGGCGCGAGTTCATCGACGTCGCGCCGGCCCCGGAGCGCTGGGGCGTGGACCAGGTCGCCCACTTCGAGGCCGGCAATGACCGGGCGGTGAAGTTCGTCGTCTCCGAGGTGATGAGCGCCGACCTGCCGCCGCAGTATTTCGACGGCATCTTCGTCTCCAACTTCCTCGAGCACCTCGAAAGCCAGCAGCGCGTCTTCGAGTTCTTGCGCCGGATGTACGAGCTGAGTAGCGACGGCGGGCGGATCGCGATCCTCGGTCCGAACTTCCGCTTCTGCTCGCGCGAGTACTTCGACTATGCCGACCACAGCGTCGTGCTCACCCACAAGGCCGTTGCCGAGCACCTGTACACGGCCGGCTTCGAGGTCGTGTCCAGCGCGCCTCGCTTTCTGCCCTACTCGTTCACCGGGCGGCTACCGGCCTCGGCCGGGTTGACCCGGGCCTACCTCAACCTGCCGCTCGCCTGGAGGGTGCTGGGCAAGCAGTTCCTGGTTGTCGGAGAGCGTTGAGCTCCTCCGCACGCTCGATCGAGGCCGAGCTCGCCGAGCTCGCTGACCCGGCTCAGGCCGAGGTCCTGCAGCGCTTCTTCAAGACCGGCCCGGGCGAGTACGGATACGGCGACGTCTTTATCGGCGTCCGCGTCCCGGCGCTCCGGCGGGTCGCCCGCGCGCATCGCAACGCCTCGACCATGACCTGCCGGGGCCTGCTCGACAGCGACGTGCACGAGCACCGCTTCGTCGCGCTGGCGATCCTCTGCCGCCAATACGAGAGCGCCGACGCCGCCGGGCGCGACCGCATCGCCGACTTCTATCTCGCCTGCCGCGACCGGGTCAACAACTGGGACCTGGTCGACAGCTCGGCCGAGTATCTGCTCGCCGACCGCGTCGCCCGCGCGCCTCGCAAGCTGCTCGACCCGCTGATTGCGTCGGAGTCGGTCTGGGATCGCCGGATCGCTGTGCTCGCGACCCACGCGCTGATCAAGCGCGGCAGCTTCGAGCAGACGTTGCGGGTGTGCGAGGCGCTGCTCGATGACGAGCACGACCTGATCCACAAGGCGACCGGCTGGATGCTGCGCGAGGTCGGCAAGCGCGACGAGGAGCAATTGCGCGGCTTCCTGGATCGCAACGCCGACCGGATGCCGCGCACGATGCTGCGTTACTCGCTCGAGCGGTTGCCGAGCGCGGACCGCGAGGCCTACATGGCCCGCGGGCGACGCCGGGCCCGCCCGCGCGGCTGATGGCCGGGAGCGCGCCAGAGCGCCGCGCGGCCGACCGCGTCCGCGGGCTGTTCGGCGCCTACCAGCCGCCCAGCTTCGCCCACGTTCCCGATCCGGACGCGGCCCTCTACCTGTGCGCCGTCGACCACCAGACCGGCTACGAGCGCGCCCACGTCGTCGACGGCGAGGGACCGTTCTCGGGCAGCGAGCTGATGTGGAGCGTGGCGCTGGCCGCCGCCGCCTCCGAGCCCGGGCTGCTGACGGCGGCGCGCCTCGCGGACGTCGATGCCGCAACGGTCGCCGCGCTGTTTGCGATCGACGAGGAGACCGTCGCCGATCCGGAGCGCCGCGCGGCCCTTTGGCGCGGACTGGCGACCGGGGTCGAGCGCGGGTACGCGGGCGAGGCGGCCGCCCTGCTGGCCGCGTGCGACGGACGGCTTGGCGGTCCGGGCGGCCTGCTCGAGCGGCTCGCGGCGCTTCGAGGCTTACGCCGACCCGCTGGCGAAGAAGGCGCAGCTGTTCGCGAAGGTCTGCGCCCGGCGCGGCTGGTTGGAAGTCGCCGACCCCGAGTCGTGGGAGGTCTCGGCCGACAACGTGCTGATGCGCCTCGCACTGCGCAGCGGTCTGGTCGAACCGGGAAACCTCGAGTCCGTGCGCGTGGCCACCCGCGACGCGTTCAAGCGGCTCGCGGTCGCGACCTCGATCGAGGCGCCGCTGCTCGACGACATGCTCTGGGAGCTCGGCCGCGAGGATCCCGACCTGCTCGGGTGCGCGGCCGGGGACCTGCGCGAGCCCGACCGCGACCCCGGCTCGTCCTGGTACTGATCAGACTCGATTTTGGCGCTGGTAGCCTCGCCCGCGTGCGTCTGAACCGGTCCCTGTACGACGAGATGGAGGCGCACGCACGCGCCGAGCTCCCGAACGAGTCCTGCGGGATCATCAGCACCCGCGACGGCGAGCCGGTCGCCTTTCACCGGGCCCGCAACCTGTTCGAGAGCCCGATGCGGTTCGAGATCCACCCCGAGGACATGTACTCGATCTACACCGCGGCCGAGGCGGCCGGCGAGGAGATCGCGATCCTCTTCCATTCGCATCCGAAGACCGAGGGCCGGCCCTCGCAGACCGACATCAACATGAACGCCAACATCGCCCAGGTGTGGGGCAGCGTCACCTGGCTGATCGCGTCGCTCGCCGGGGGCGAGTTCGTCCTCCGCGGCTTCGAGATCGACGGGACCGAGGTCAGGGAGGTGGAGCTGGTTGTCGAGTGACGTCGGTGACCAGCCGGTCGAGCCGCTCGCCTGCCCGACCTGCGCGCGCAAGTACCCGCTGTCGGAGCGCTTCTGCCCGGACTGCGAGATGCCCCTCGTCTACGTCGGGCGCGGCGAGCAGGAGCCGATCACGGAGGCGCACGAGAGGGCGCGCAAGGTGAAGCCGGAGTACACGGGCGGCGAGCCGGTCAAGGTCGGCTTCGCCCGCAACCTCGCCGAGGCGCAGCTGATCCAGGGGATCCTGCTGGAGGAGGGGATCCCCAGCTACGAGCGCCGCAGCCGCGGCTTCGACGTCCCCGACTTCCTCGCCGGCGGGCCGCGCGACATCCTCGTGCCCGGCGCCGCGGCCGAGGCGGCGAGCAGCCTCTTGGCCGACACCGGCGAGCACCTCGTCGCCGGCGCCGAGACCGCGACGGCCGGCGACGAGCGGCCGCTGCGGTTGCTCGCAGGAATCCTGATCGCGCTGGCGATCGGCGCCTTGCTGATCTGGCTCGTGTCGCTAGCGGTCGGCTGACCCGCCGCGGCTCAGGCGAACGGGTCCTCGTCGCCGAGGTCGTCGAGCGACCCGGAGCGCGGGAGGTCCTCGCGCAGGTAGCGACGCCACTCCTGCTCGACGTTGCGGAAGCGCTCGTCGTAGGCAAGCTCGAGCGCCCGCTCGGGGCCCTCGCGGCGCAGGCGCGAGACGAGGATCGCGCAGGCGTCGGGCCCGCGCTCGCGCTCGAGTAGGTCGAAGACGGTCCCGCCGAGCAGGATCGCGTCGCGCGCCGAGGGCGGGAAGGTGGGCGGCGCGCCCTGGCGCATCCGGGTGTTGACCGCGGCGCGAAAAAGCGACGCCTGGCCGGCGTAGTACTGGGCCCCGCCCTCGATCAGCCAGGCCCACCGCACGTACCGAGCGAAGCGCCGCGGGCCCCACGGAGGCGGGAGGTGGTCGTTGTTCGTGGCGATCACGATCTGCGCGTAGAGACGCTCGGCGGTGCCGCGCAACGCCGCGAGCGAGTCCTCGCCGGCGGCGCGGCGGTCGGTGTATTCCTCGTTGAGGATGTGCAGCTCGGAGGCCATCGCCCAGCCGGCCAGGTACCGGCGCCCGGCCGGGGCGGCGGCGAGCCGCGCCCCGGGCAGGAACGGGTGCGCGGCGGCGAGCCATCCGGGGTTGGGGTGGATGACCACGGTGATCCCGCCGGGCGCGTCGTCGAAGCGGTCCTCGAGGCGCAGCCGCAGGTCCTCGAGCCGGTCGAGGGTGCGCTGCGCCCAGGCCTCGTCGTCCGTCTCGTGACGCGCGGTGAAGCTCAGCGATTCGGTCTCGACCCAGGCCATCGGTGGTGCGAGGTTATTGTCTGCAAGCGTGGCTGATCTCACACTTCTCGCCGTCGGACTCGAGGACGCTGGGTCGCGATGAGAGCGAGCCTGCCTCCCGGGCCTCGTTATCCGGCGTCGCTTCAGGCGCTCGGGTTCTGGACGCGCCCGCTCGCCTACCTGGAGCGCTGCCGCCGGCGCTACGGCACGCCGTTCACGCTGCGGCTGCCGTTCGGGCCGCCGTTCGTGATGGTCACCGACCCGGACCAGATCAAGCAGATCTACACGGCCCCCGCCGACGTCCTGCATCCGGGCGAGGGGGCCCGGGTCCTGCAGCCCATCGTCGGCTCGAACTCCGTGCTCCTGCTCGACGAGGACGCCCACATGAGCCAGCGCAAGCTGATGCTTCCCGCCTTCCACGGTGAGCGGATGCAGCGACTCGAGGACCTGGTCACCGAGGTCACCGAGCGCGAGGTCGCCTCCTGGGGTGCCGACCCCGACCTCGAGCTACACCCGCGGATGCAGGGCCTGACGCTCGAGGTGATCCTGCGCGCGGTCTTCGGCCTCGACGAGGGCGAGCGCCTCGCGGCCGTGCGCGCGGCGCTCGGCGAGATGCTCGCGTTCGGTGAGAAGCCGATGGCGCTGTTCGGCCCGCCCTCGGAGCGACTCGAGCCGCTGCTCAACCGCGCCGGCCCGATGGCCGGATTCGTCGACCTGCGCGAGCGCGTCGACACGCTGATCTTCGAGCTCGTCAACGAGCGCCGCGCCGCCCACGAGGGGCGCGACGACGTGCTCTCGATCCTGCTCGACGCGCGCCATGAGGACGGCTCCCCGATGTCGGACCAGGAATTGCGCGACGAGCTGATGACGCTCTTGGTGGCCGGCCACGAGACCACGGCGACCTCGCTCGCCTGGGCGTTCGAGCGCCTCGTGCGGGCGCCGGACGTGCTGCGCCGCCTGGTCGCCGAGCTCGACTCGGGCGACGACGACGCCTACCTCACCGCGACCGTCCAGGAGACCCTGCGCAGCCGCCCGGTGCTGCCGAACACCCAGCCGCGGCTGGTGGTGAAGCCGATCGATGTCGGCGAGTGGCACTTCGAGCCAGGAGTCGTGCTGGTCGCGAACGGATACCTGCTGCACCACGATCCCGCGTATTACCCGGAGCCCTACACGTTCCGGCCCGAGCGCTTTCTCGACGGCCCGCCCGGCACCTACACGTGGATCCCGTTCGGCGGCGGGCGTCGGCGCTGCCTCGGGGCGTCCTTCGCGCTGCTCGAGATGCGAATCGTGCTCGCCGCGGTGCTCTCGGCCTACGAGGTCGGGGCCACGGCCCAG
Source organism: uncultured Solirubrobacterales bacterium (assembly GCA_963828755.1). Lineage (GTDB taxonomy): Bacteria > Actinomycetota > Thermoleophilia > Solirubrobacterales > 70-9 > WHSW01. The sequence goes on from CAWHFY010000010.1 coordinate 166,125, forward strand.
GGCGCCGAGGTGGCGCGCCGGCGCAACATCACGATCCGCCCTGCCGACGGCGCTCGGATCAGCACCGGGGTGCGCGAGCGCGCCGCCGTCCCGGCCTGAAGCCCGCGCTAGGTCTCCGAGCCCGCTGAGCGGTCGCGTTCGTACTCGAGCTCGGTCGAGACGCCGAGCGCGTTCAGGGACTCGCGGGCATCCTCGAGCCGCTCGCTGCCGGTGACCGCCGCGGCCAGGGGAAGCTCGGCGGCGGCGGCGCCGAGATCGAAGTACAGCCCCAGCGCGCCGAGCGGCCCGAGCGGTACGGTGCGGCGGCCGCCGCGGATCTCGGCCTCGCCGCGCTCGCCCCGCGCGCAGCGGACCACCTGCATCGAAGCCTCGGTCCCTGTTGCCCTGGCGGCGCGCTCGATCTCGTCGGCGTGCGCGGCGCTGACGCTCGAGCTGCCGATCCACGCGCCTCCGGCGGCCAGCGTGGCGACCCGACCGAGGACCTCGTCGATCGTCAGCTCGCCGTCGCACCCGGCCCCCAGCAGGGCCAGAGCGCCGTCGATGCGGGCGTCGAGCCCGGTCCCGGCGGCGATCATCAGCGCGTCGCAAAGGGGGCTGCCGAGGCCGGGTTCCGACCCGCTGGCGATCGCATCGCCGCCGATATCGACGTAGACCACCAGGTCGCAGCCGAGCAGGCCCGCGGCGGCAGCGATCCCCTCGGCCGCGCCGGCCGCACCGCCGGTGATGTCGATCAGCACCGTCGGGCTGCCGAGGTGTTCGGCGACGTGGGACTCGGAGAAGCGGACGCCCTCCGCGGTCGAGGTCTCGGCCCGCGCGAGGACGGCGTTGCGGCCGAGCGGGTCGGCGTTGCGGATCTCGGCGACGGGCCGTGGCCCGGGCTTCGGGTCGATCGGTAGCCGCTCCCAGGCGACCCCGCCGACCACGAACGGCGTCCCGAGCTCCTCGCATCGCCGCGCGATCGCCAGCGACCCGACCGCGTCACCGCCGCCCCCGATCCCGAGGACCAGGGCGCGCTGGGCCCGCTGGACCCGTCGATCGAAGCTCAGCAACCGGCTCTACGCCAGCGCGGGCTCGGCCGAGCAGATCTCGCGAATCGCCTGGGCGGCGCGGTCGAACTCGTCGTCGGCCATCACCGGGGTCCCCTCGAACGGGAGATCGCGGTCGATCTCCACCCAGGAACGGCAGCCGTGGTACTCGTCGCGAACGCGGACGGTCACCGGGCGCGGGATCCGGTGCACCCGCAGCAACAGCACGTGCAGGGGATGGGTCCGCTTCCAGCGCAGGCGCTTGATCGCGTAGTCCTGGGTCCAGACGTGGTAGGGCGAGAGCGCGTCGACGATGCGCGGGTCGTCGGTCTCGAAGTGGTCGGCGACCTCGGCCCAGGCGCGGATCCGGACCCGGTCGGGCTGGGCGATCCCGCCGTCTTGGAGCAGCGCCCGCGGGGGCGGCTCCTCGTCGGGCCAGACACCCTCCTCGAGCGCGCGCCGCAGCTCGGGATGGTGGGATTCGCGAACCAGGTCGTTGCGCTGGTGGTCGAAGGTCGGATAGAGGAAGAACTGCTCGTGCTCGAGCTCGAAATGCTTGTCCTCTTCACGGATTCCGCCCTTGCGCAGGGTGACCAGCTGTTCACCCTCGGAAAGGGCGCGGACCGTTACGGCCCACTCTTTAAAGGCAATAGGCATTGATTGATTGGTTCTGGGGGGAGGGTTCGTGAACGTGTGGATCCGGGCCGAAAACAAGCCCCGCGAGGGTGCCAGAGACCCGGTCGAGAGGCCGGAGTCTAGAGAAGGGGTCCAAAAATGCCAAGTTTGTGTGCGATGTTGCATGGCTGGGCCGATCGCTCAGCCCGCCTCCCCGTAGCCGCCGCCGCCCGGCGTTTCGACCCGCAACCGATCGCCGGGGCGCAGCTCGCCCGCCCCCTTCGCCGGCAGTTCGGCGCCATTGAGCGAGTTGCGCCCCGGGGCGCCGTCGGCGCCGCCGGCACGCCCGCGCGGGGCACGGGCGCGGCGCTCGGTGATCAGCGTGTAGGCGATCGGCGTGAGCGCCTCGAGCTCACGGGCGATCCCGTCGCCGCCGCGATGGCGCCCGGCGCCGCCGGACCCTCGCCGGACGGCGAGCTCGCGCACCCGCACCGGGTACTCGCTCTCGAACGCCTCCACAGGGGTGTTGAGGGTGTTCGACATCGCCACGTGGATCGCGCTCGGGCCGTCGGCGTGCGGGCAGGCGCCCTGGCCGCCGCCGATCGTCTCGTAGTAGGTCCAGTCCTCACCCGCGAGGGTGAAGTTGTTCATCGTGCCCTGACCCTGGGCGGGGACCTCGACCGCGCCCCCGAAGGCGGCGAGGACGAGGTCGGCGACGCGGCTGGACGTCTCGACGTTGCCGGCCGCGACCGCCGCGGGCGACATCGCGTTGAGCAGCGTCGAGGGCTCCGCCAGCACCTCGACCGGGCGATGCGCGCCGGCGCTGGGCGGGCCGTCGGGGTCGGTGAGCACGCGCACCGCGAAGAAGGCCGCCGACTTGGTCACCGAGAGCGGGCAGTTGAGGTTGCCCTCGACCTGCGGCGGGCTCTCGAACTCGAGCCGCAGCGCGTCGCCGTTGACGCCGAGGCGCAGGCGCAGGCGAAGCTCGCCCTCGCCGGCGCTCTCGAGCACGTCCTCGGCCTCGTACTCGCCGTCGGGGATCCGCTCGATCGCGGCGCGGGTGCGGCGCTCGCTGTAGTCGAGGATTTCAGCCATCCCGGCAATCAGCCGCTCGCGCCCGAGCCGCTCGACCAGCTCCGCGACGCGGCGCGCCCCGGTCAGGTTCGCCGCGCGCTGGGCGCGCAGGTCGGCGAGCCGCTCCTCGGGGCGGCGCATCCGCTCGGCGAGCTCGCGCAGGAGCTCGTCGGTCGCCCGGCTCGGCTCGATCACGACCCCCTCCTGGTCGAGCCGGGTCGAGTCCGCCGGCATCCCGCCAGGGGTCGGCCCACCGATGTCGGCGTGGTGGGCGCGGCTCGCCGCGAACCCGAGTAGCTCGCCGCCCGCGCCGCTGAACAGGGGCGAGATCAGGGTCACGTCGGGCAGGTGGGTGCCACCGCGATAGGGGTCGTTGAGGATCCAGACGTCGTCGGGCCGCTGTTCGAAGCCGAGCACGGCGGCGACCGCGTCGGGCATCGAGCCGAGGTGGACCGGGATGTGCTCGGCCTGCATGACCAGCTCCCCGGAAGCGTCGAACAGCGCGGTCGAGCAGTCGTGGCGCTCGGTGATGTTGGGCGAGTAGGCCGAGCGGATCAGCATCGCGCCCATCTCGTCGCAGGCCGCCCGCAGCGCGCCGACCAGGACCTGCAGCGAGACCGGGTCGAGGCCGCTCCCGGCTTCGCCCCGCCTCACTCGCTCCGCTCCGCGACGATCGTCCCGGCGTCGTCGACCTCGGCCCGCCAGCCGGGCGGGAGCACGAGGGTCGCCTCGGGGAGCTCGAACACGCACGGGCCCGCGGCGGTGACCCCGGCGGCGGGCTCACCGCGAAGGGTCTCGGCCTCGAGCCAGTCGCCGCCGAAGCGCGCCCGGCGCGAGCCGCGCTCGATGCCGCCGGCCGGCGCCGCGCGCGGCCGCGGGTCGGGGCCGGGCTCGATCACCGCGACGGTGATCCCGACCAGCTCGACCTCGGCGTCGGGGTTGCGATACCCGTAGCGGCGCTCGTGCTCGGCGGCGAACGCCTCGATCAGCTCCTCGGGCTCGGGTCGCTCGCCGCCTTCGACCCCGAGCTCGAACGCCTGGCCGCGGTAGCGCAGCTCGTACCCGACCTCGACGCGGCCGCGATCGAGGCCGCGGGCGAGCGGCTCGCGCAGCGCCGCGACCTCAGCCGCGATTCGCTCGGCGGTCAGGTCGCCGTCGCGCAGCATCACCGTGTGGGCGGTGTCGCGGCGGCGCTCGGAGGCGAGCAGCCCGAGCGCCGAGAGCACGCCGCTGGCCCGCGGGCAGAGGATCCGGTCGATCCCGAGCTCCACCGCGATCGCGGCCGCGTGCATCGGCCCGGCGCCGCCGAACGGCAGCAGCGCGAAGCCGCGCGGGTCCACGCCCCGCTCGACGGTCACCACCCGCAGCGCGCGCACCATCTCCTGGTTGGCGACCCGGACGATCCCCTCCGCGACCTCGAGCCGGTCGAGGCCGAGTTCCTCGCCGAGGCCGGCGAGCGCGCGGTCGGCGGCACCGTGGTCGAGCTCGACCCCGCCGGCGAGGCTCGAGCCAGGCCCGAGGTAGCCGAGCGCGAGGTTGGCGTCGGTCACGGTCGGCTCGGTCCCGCCGCGCCCGTACGCCGCCGGGCCAGGATCGGCGCCGGCCGACCGCGGCCCGACCCGAAGCGCACCGCCGCTGTCGCGCCAGCCGATCGAGCCGCCGCCGGCGCCGACGGTGTGCACGTCGACCATCGGCAACTGGATCACCCGCCCGCCGAGCCGGCGCGAGTCGGTCTTGCGCACCCGGCCGGACTCGACCACGCAGACGTCGCACGACGTGCCGCCCATGTCGAACCCGAGCGCGTGCCCGTCGCCGGACAGCCGCGCCAGGAGCCCGGCGCCGATCGCCCCGCCCGCGGGACCGGACAACACGCTCCAGGCGCCGGCGGTCGCGGCCTCCTCAGCGGGGGCGATCCCGCCCGAGGAGAGCATCACCGCCGGAGCGGGCAGGCCCCGCTCGGCGGTCGCCTCGCGAAGCCGGCCCAGATAGCGCCCGAGCAGGGGAGAGAGGTAGGCGTCGATCACCGTGGTCGAGCAGCGCTCGTACTCGCGAAAGCGCGGCAGCACCTCGTGCGAGGCGGAGACGTGGACGTCGGGGAGTTCGGCGCGCAGCCGCTCGGCGATCGAGCGTTCGTGCCGGTCCTCCAGGTAGGAGAACAGCAGGCAGATCGCCACCGACTCGGCGCCGGCGTCGCGGATCGCCTCGACGACGCGCTCGAGCTCGGCGGGCTCGAGCGCCTCGACGACGCCCTCGGCGCCGACCCGCTCGGCAACCTCCACGCGGTCGGCGTCCGCGACCAGCGGCGCGGCCTTGGGCTCGCACAGCCGGTAGAGGCTCGGACGATCCTGGCGCCCGATCTCGAGCAGGTCGGAGAAGCCGGCGGTCGCGATCAGCGCCGTGCGAGCACCGCGCTCCTCGAGGAGCGCGTTGGTGCCGACGGTCATCCCGTGCGCGAAGCGCTCGACCTCCGACGGCGTCGCCCCGGCGCGCTCGAGCGCGCGCTCGAGCGCCGCGATCACCCCCTGCGACTGGTCGTCAGGGGTCGACGGCGCCTTGGCCGTGTAGAGGTCGCGGCCGTCGAAGACGACCGCGTCGGTGAACGTGCCGCCGACGTCGACTCCCAGGAGCACGCCCCGAAGCTATCGAGGGCGAGCGGCCCGGAAATACGCGAGGCCCCGGCTCTTTCGAGCCGGGGCCTCGTCCCCATTCCAGCCGTTGCCCCGAACGGCCTCTCCCCACGTAGCGATGACCTCAGTGAGCGGCGACCTCGAGCTCCGGCGCCGCGAACGCCTCGATCGGGAGCTCCGGTCCGTCGAAGGTCTCCTCGAGGTGCTTGTGCGAAGGGCAGTAGTCGCGTCCCGGCAGCGGGTCGCGCTGGCAGGGCGTGCCCTTGCGGGTGTGCGCTCGGCAGTTGCGAGTGATCCCCTCGAGCGTCAGGTGCTCGGGCATCCGCTCGAGGAAGTCGACCGCGAGCTTGATGTTCTTGTCGATCACCATCCAGACCCGCAGCTGATCGCCGATCGCGAAGTGCATCCGCACCTCGTTGAACAGCGTCCTGGCCGGTCGGGCGAAGTAGCGGCGATCGCACGCCATCCGCCGAATTACGGTCTCGCACGCGTCGAGGACGGCCTGCTTGTTTCGGCACCCCGTCGGGTCCCGCTCGTCCTCGACTACGGCCGGAGCGATCTCGCGATAGATCGAGCGACTGAAGCGATACATCTGTCTCTCCCTTGCCCCCTTGGTTGTCCGTTCCGTCGAATCCCCGGGACCTTCCTTGCACCATCCCTGAAGGGACGAGAAGTATTCTCCATCGATCGGCAAATCGCAAGGCCGATTGATTAAGGCGGTGTTAATCGATCGAACGGAGACTCATTCTCCTCTGATCGGAGGAGAGCGACGAAAGGGCGCTAGGTCCAGCGCTCGCGGCGCAGCGCGCCGTCGGCGTCGATCACCAGGTGGATTCCGTCCAGCGACGGGTCGGGTAGCGGGAAATCGGCGCGCCGGTGCGCGCCGCGCGACTCGGCGCGCTCGAGCGCCGCGGCGGCGATCATCCGGGCCAGCGGATAGGCGTCGGCGAGCAACGGCTCGAGGCCGGCGGCGTCGCGCATCGGCCCGGCGTGTTCCCAGACCGCCTCCCGGGTCGCGGCGGTCGGCGGCTCGAATCGCCACTCGGGGACCGTCTGCGGAGCGCCGTCGCGGGACACGTCGAGCGCCGCGCGGGCGGCGCGGCTGCCGAACACGAAGCACTCGCTGAGCGAGTTGGACGCGAGTCGGTTGGCCCCGTGCAGGCCGCTGCACGCGCACTCGCCGACCGCGAGCAGTCCCGGCAACGTCGTGCGCCCGTCGAGGTCGGCGAGCACCCCGCCGATCAGATAGTGGGCGGCGGGGGCGACCGGGACCGGCTCGCGGTCCGGGTCGAGTCCCGCCCCGCGGCAGGTCGCCCAGACGTTCGGGAACCGGTTCGGATCGAGGCCGCGCAGGTCGAGCAGCACGTGCGGCGAGCCGTCGGCCTCCATCCGGTCGAGGATCGCCGCGCTGACCTGGTCGCGTGGGGCGAGCTCGTCGGTGAACCGCCGTCCGGTCGCGTCGAGCAGCGTCGCCCCCTCACCGCGGACCGCCTCGGTAATTAGCGCTCCGTCCTCGCGCTGGCCCGGCAGCGCCAGCGCCGTCGGGTGGAACTGGCAGAGCTCGAGGTCGGCGAGCTCGGCGCCGGCAGCGTGGGCGAGCACCGATCCGGCGCCGATCGCGCCGCGCGGATTCGTCGTGCGCGACCAAAGCGCGGCCCCGCCGCCAGTGGTCAGCACGGTCGCCGGCGCCGCGAGCTCGCCCGCATCGGTGACGACGCCGCGGCAGCGCTCGCCGTCGCTCCACAGCGCGACTGCGGAGACGCCCTCGAGCACGCCGATTTCGGGCTCGGCGGCCGCCAGCTCGGCGAGCCTCGACGTGATTGCGCGGCCGGTCTCGCTGCCACCCGCATGGACGATCCGCCGCGCCGAGTGCCCGCCCTCGAGCCCGAGCGCGAGCTCGCCGTCGTCCTCGGTGTCGAAGCGGACGCCGCGCTCGCGCAACTGCTCGACCGCGGCCGGAGCCTCGCGGGTCAGCACCTCGACTGCGCTCGTCCGGCAGAGCCCGCGCCCGGCGGCGAGCGTGTCGGCGGCGTGGCGATCGGGCGAGTCGTCGGCCGCGAGCGCCGCGGCGAGCCCGCCCTGGGCCCAGAAGCTCGAGCTCTCGGCGAGCGGCTTGCGCGCCACCAGCGCCACCCGGGCGCCGAGCTCGGCGGCCTCGAGGGCGACGTGAAGGCCCGCGGCACCGCCGCCGACCACGACCAGATCTGCTTCTCGGGGCGTGCTCACCAGCGGGGTACGGTATCCGGGAGCTTCGCCGATGGCCCTCTTCTACTCACACGAGTCCTCCCACCGCCACGACACCGGGGCCCATCCCGAGAACGCCGCACGCCTGCGCGCGATCGAGGCGGCGCTCGCACAGACCGGGGGCGCCGGGATCAAGCGGGTCGAGGCGCCGGCCGCCACTCGCGAGCAGATCGTCCGCGTCCACACGGACGACCACTACGCCGGGATCGAGCGGATCTGCAACGAGGGCGGCGGGATGATCGACATGGACACGATCACCTCGCCGGACTCGTTCGAGGCCGCCCTGCACGCCGCCGGCGCCGCCGCCGCCGCGGCGGAGCGGCTGCTCGCCGGCGACGCGGGCGCCGCTTTCACCTCGATGCGACCACCCGGCCACCACGCCGAGCGCGACCGGGCGATGGGCTTCTGCCTGTTCAACAACGCCGCGGTCGCCGCCGCGCACGCGATCGAGGCCTGCGGCGCCGAGCGGGTGCTGATCCTCGACTGGGACGTCCACCACGGCAACGGCACCGAGGCGATCTTCGCCGAGTCGGCCGAGGTCCTCTACTCGAGCATCCACCAATGGCCGCTGTATCCGGGGACGGGCGCCGCCGAGTACGAGGGGGTGGGGGCGGGCGACGGCTACACGGTCAACCTGCCGGTCGCCGCAGGCACCGACGGCGAGACCTTCCTCGCTCTGGTCGAGCACGTGGTCGCGCCGATCGCCCGCGCCTACGAGCCCGGGCTGGTGCTGATCTCGGCTGGGTACGACGCCCACCGCGATGACCCGCTCGCCTCCTGCGCCGTCGACACTGCGGCCTACGGCGCGATGACGGCGGTGATGCGAGGGGTGGGGGATGAGCTCGGCGTGCCGACGCTCGTCTGTCTGGAGGGCGGCTACTCGCCGACGGCGCTCGCCGACTCGGTGCTCGCGACCCTCGAGGCGCTCGACGGCGGCCCCCCGGCGCGGTCGAGCTCGCCGGAGGCGGCCGAGCCGCACCGCAGCCGCCTGCGCGAGCGCTGGCCGCTCTGACTCAGGGGACGAGCCGGCCTTTGATCTGGTCGAGGAACGTGCGCGAGAAGCCGGGCACGTCGTCGAGCTCCTCGATGCCGCGAAATCCGTCGCGCTCTTCACGGTGGCGGATCACCCGCTTCGCCTGGGTCACGGACATCCCCAGTGACTGCAGCTCGTCGACCCCGGCCGAGCTGAGGCTGACCATGCCGCCCGCGTCGCTCGGCGCCGCGTCGACGGAGGCCACCTCGTCGGCGGGCGTCTCGGCGGCGCGGCTCTCGCTCGGCTCGGCGGCGTCGGCGGGCTCCCCGCGCGAGCGCAGTAGGCCAGGCGCCCGCAGGCTGGTGCGCCGCTGGCCGCGGCCTGGCGCCTCGTCCGGTTGGAAGCGTTGCTCGCGCTCGCGCGCCAGCTCGGCGCGCGCGCCGCGCTCGGCCTCGTCGGCGCGACGCTCGGCCGCCGCGGCGCGCTCGTTCGCCTCATCCAGCTGGCGCCGGGTCGCCGCGAGCTCGGTCTCGGACACGGAGTCGCTCATCTGCATCTGGGCGCGGCGCTCGCCCTCGCGCCGCAGCGCCTCGGTCTGGGTGCGCAGCCACTGCGACGCCGCCGTGCGCGCCTCGACCGCGGAGCGGGCGGCGACCTCCTCGGCCGCCCGCGCCCGCTCGGTCGCTTCCTGCAGACTGCGCTCGGCCTCGTCCAGCGACTGCGCCTTCGTCGCCCGCTCCGAGCCGAGCTCGGCCTTCAGCTCGCCGGCGTTGGCATCGGCCTCCGCCTGCGCGGCGGTCTCGCGCGCCTCGGCCTCCGCCTCGCGCTCAGCGACCCAGGACCCCACTCGCTCACCGAGCTCGCGCTCGAGCCGCCGGCGCTCCTCGGCGATCCGGCGCTCGGCGCTCTCCTGCAGCCGCGCCGCCTCGGCCGCGAGCTCGCGCTCGGCGGCGTCGACCCGCTCGGCGGCGGCGAACGCGCGCTGCTCGATCTCGCTCAGGCGCTCGTCCGATGACTCGATGATCCGCAGCTTCTCCTCGCGCTCGACCTCGAGCTCGTCCTCGCGGCGGCGCAGCTCCGCGGTCAGCCGCTCCTCGACCGCGACGCGGGCGGCCTCGATCTCTGCCCGCGTCCGTTGCTCGCCCTCGACGCGGATCCGCTCGAGGTCGGCGTCGGCGCGCTCGCGCGCCTCGCGCTTCGCTCGCTCCTCGATCTCGCTCCGGGTGGTGTCCGCCGACTGCAGGGCCATGCCCTCGATCTCGCGTCGGGCCGCGTCGGTGGCCTCCGCGGCTCGCCGCTCGGCCTCGTCACGGGCCCGCTGCTCGGCTTCTGCCCGGGCCGCGTCGGCGGCCTCACGGACCCGCTCGTCGGCCTCGGTGCGCAGGGTCTCGAGCTCGCGGCTGAGGTCGGCGGTGCGGACCTCGACCTGGCGCTCGATCTCATCGCGCGAGCGCCGCTCGGCCTCGGCCTGTGCGCGCTTCGCCTCCGTAGCCCGCGACTCGGCTTCCCGGACCTGGGTCAGCGCCTCTTGAATCGCGGTGTCGGGCTCGGCCTTCGCCGGGACGCCCGCCGCGGCGCGGGCACGCTCGACCTCGAGCTCGGTGCGCGCCGCGTCGAGCTCGTTTCGTAGGCGCTCGACCTCGGCGGCGTGGGCCTCGACAAGCGCCGCGCGTGCCCGGTCGCCTTCCGGGGCCGCCGCGCTCAGCTTCTCGGTCAGCTCGGCCCGCGCCGCCTCGACCGCCGTCGCCTGGCTTCGCTCCGCCTCCCGGCGGGCCGCGTCGAGCTGCCCGCGAAGCCATTTGCCGGCGGCGGCTCGGGCCTCGTCCTCGGCGGCGGCGCGGATCGCGTCCAGCTCGACCGGGTCGGGCGATGCGGCCGGCGCGGGCGACGTCGCGTCCGCGGGCGCTGCGGCCTGCTGCAGCTCTTCGATTCGCGCCTCAGCCGCCTCGGCGCGCTGCTCGGCCTGCTCCGCGACCCGCTGCGCCTCGCTGGTGCGCCGCTCGGCCTCGGCCAAGCGGCCCTCGACGACCTCGAGCTGCCCGGCGGCCTCGCGCCGGGCCCGCTCGAGATCGCCCTCGAGCGCCAGGATCTCGCCCATCGCTCGCTGCTCGGCCTCCTGCGCGGCGGTCTCGGCCGCGCCGCGGATCCGCGCTGCGATGTCGCCGCCGGGGCTCTGCGCTGCGGCGGCGGGGGGACCCAGGTCCGCGGTCTCGGCCGCTCGGGCTGCGAGGGCGGTGTGGCGGGCGCCTCGGTCGCGTCGTCCTTCGCGCTCGCGTCGTCCTGCGCGCGCGGCGGGGGTTGCGTCACCGTCAGCGCCGTGCGTCCACTCGACTGTGTCGGTGGTGGGCTCGGATTGGCGGCGCCCGGCCTCGCTCTCGGGCAGCGACTCGCCCTCAGGCAGGGCCTCGGCTGCCTGCTGGTCGACCGGCTCCTCGGCGGCCGGCTCAGCCGTCGGCTGCTCGGCGTTCGGCTTCGCGCCGGCGGGCGCGTCGTCCGTCCGCCCGCGTCCTCGCTTGAAGATCCCGAGTCGTCGCCGAGCCATCGGCGGCGGACTCTACGCCAGACCTGCGCTCCGTCGAGGAGGTCGCGGTCGGCGACCAGCGCCAGCCCTCGTGGCGGCTTCCGCAACCGTCTCGGCGCGCTCTTGACACCTCCGCGTCTAGTCGCGCGCGCCGCCGCGATCGACGATTACCCCGATGCAACTGCGAACGAAGGAGACCCGGTGAACGAACTGCTCATCTCAACCTGGATCCGGACCGCGGCGGCGCTGCGGGGAGTCGCCCACCGCGTAGGCGAGGAGCGCGCACAGGGGACGGTCGAGTACGTCGGCCTGATCCTCTTGGTCTCGATGCTGATGGTTGGCATGGTGGCCGCGATGAAGGGCTTCAACGGCACCTCGGGCACCGAGATCGCCGAGGTGATCATCAGCAAGATCAAGCAGGCCGTGAACGCGATCACGTTCCGCTGAGCGGGTGGCTCCGCGGGGCCGCCCAGGCGCGGTTCCGCGGAACCGCGGCCCCGCTGCGGTCGCCTCTGGCGCGCGCGAGCGACGCGGCGCGGTCTGGCAGACTCGCGCCATGGCCCGCAGCTATGACCGCACCAACGCCGACCACCGCCCGGTCTCGATCGAGCCCGGCTTCGTGCGCACGGCGACCGGCTCGTGCCTGTATTCGCAGGGCGAGACGCGGGTGATCTGCACGGCCTCGGTCTCGACCTCGGTGCCGCGCTGGCTCGAGGGCAAGGGCCGCGGCTGGGTCACGGCCGAGTACGCGATGCTGCCCGCGTCGACCGGCGAGCGCAAGGAACGCGACTCGAAGAAGGGCCGGCCCGACGGTCGCTCGACGGAGATCCAGCGCCTGATCGGGCGCTCGCTGCGCGGCGTCGTCGACCTCACCGCGCTTCCCGACCGGTCCGTCTACGTCGACTGCGACGTGCTGCAGGCCGACGGCGGCACCCGCTGCGCCTCGATCACCGGCGGCTACATCGCCCTGCGGCTCGCGACGCAGAGCCTGCTCGAGGCGGGCGAGCTCGAGCGCGACCCGCTGACCGGCTCGGTCGCGGCGATCTCCTGCGGCGTGGTCGGAGGCGAGCTCCTCTGCGACCTCGACTACTCGGAGGACTCGACCGCCGAGGTCGACGCGAACGTGGTCATGACCGGCGACGGCGGCCTCGTCGAGGTCCAGGCGACCGCCGAGCGGACCCCCGTCTCGCGCGCCTCGCTCGACGAGCTGCTCGCGCTCGCCGAGTCGTCGATCGTGGCGCTGCGAGAGGCCCAGGCGGAGGCCTGCGGCGGCCCGCTACCCGGGTGACCACGAAGCCGCGGCTGGTTGTCGCGACCCGCAACGACCACAAGCTGCGTGAGCTCGCCGAGATCCTGACCGAGGTCGAGCTCGTGCCCCTCGCCGAGGAGGTCGTCCTGCCCCCGGAGACCGGCGTCACCTTCACCGACAACGCGCTGATCAAGGCGCGCGCCACTCACGCCGCCACGGGCGAGCCGACGATCGCCGACGACTCGGGGATCTCGGTCACCGCGCTCGGCGGGCGCCCCGGGGTGCACTCGGCCCGCTTCGCCGGGCCGGAGGCGACCGACAAGCAGAACCTCGACCTGCTCGTCTCGCAGATCGCCCGCCACGAGGACCGCTCCGCCGCGTACGTCTGCGTGATCGCCCACATCGACGCGGACGGCACCGAGCGCCTCTTCGAGGGCCGGTGCGAGGGGACGCTGATCACCGAGCCGCGTGGGGCCGGGGGCTTCGGCTACGACCCGGCCTTCGTCCCGGTCGACACCGGCGCCGACGACGAGCGCACGATGGCCGAGCTCGACCCGGCCGAAAAGCACGCGATCAGCCACCGCGGCCGCGCCGCTCGGGCGCTCGCCGACGCGCTGTGGCCGACCGGCGGGTAGCACCGATGTTGCAGACCAAGAGCGCCGCCGCCGGCCTCTCGATCGCCTCGAACGCGACCCTGATCGTGCTCAAGCTCGCCGCCGGGGCGATCACCGGCTCGATCGCGATCATCACCGAGGCGATCCACTCGGCGATCGACCTGCTCGCCTCGGTCGTGGCCCTGTTCAGCGTCCGCGCCGCCGACGAGCCCGCCGACCGCGAGCATCCCTACGGCCACGAGAAGGTCGAGAACCTGGCCGCGGCGATCGAGGGGATGCTGATCCTGGTCGGCGCCGGGATCATCATCTTCGAGGCGACCCGGCGCCTGGTGATCGGCTCCGAGGTCGAGGACCTCGGGGTCGGCATCGCGGTGATCGGCGTTTCGGCGGTCGCCAACATCTGCGTCTCGGCGTTCCTCTACCGGCGTTCGAAGGCGCTCCATTCGCCGGCGCTGGAGGGCGACGCCGCCCACCTGCGGACCGACGCGATGACCTCGGTCGGCGTCCTCGTCGGTCTGCTGCTGGTCGAGATCACCGGCGAGCCGGCCTTCGACGCGATCGCCGCGCTCGCGGTCGCCGGGGCGATCGTCGTCGCCGGGGTGCGGATCCTGACCCGGTCGAGCCGCGCCCTGGTCGACGAGGCGCCGCCGGCCGCCGAGCTCGACGCGGTCGAGGACGCGATCGCCGCGGCCCGGGCGCGGGCGCCCGAGATCGTCGGCTACCACAAGCTCCGCGCGCGCGGCGCCGGCTCGCGCCGCTACATCGACCTCCATCTGCAGTTTCGCTCCGGCACGACGCTCGAGGATGCCCACGGGATCGCCCACGCCGTGCGCGAGGCGATCGAGAGCGAGATCCCGCGCTCGGAGGTGCTCATCCACACCGAGCCCGAGGAGTCGTTTCACCCGCCCGAGGAGCAGTCGCAGGGTCCCTACCGGGCGGGCTAGCGCCCGTTCAGAGCAGGTTGATCGCGGCCGCGAGGCCGACGGCGCAGACGACGATGCTGTAGCCGCTGTAGCCGCTGATCGCGAGCAGGATCGCGGCGATCGCGCAGACGGCGACGACGGTCAACCACGATGCTCGTTGCAGGGACACGGCCGGTATTGTCGCCCAAGTGCCGGACCCAGCCGCCACCGCCACGCCCAGCGCCGCAGACGCCGAGGTCGCCGTCGCCCGGCTCGAGTCGATGTCGGCCGACCTTCGGGGCTGCGTGATCCTCGATCCCGAGGGCGAGCCGCTCGCCGCCAGCGGGGAGCTCGAGCCTTGGGGTGAGGCCGCCCGCGGCATCCTCGCGGCCGCCGACGCGGCCGCCGGCGAGCCGGTCACCCAGGCCCACGTCGGCACCGAGGACGGCGAGGTGTTCGCGGTCCGCCTGGGCGGCTACGCGGCGGTCGCCGCCGCCGAGCGCTTCGCGCTCGCGGGTTTGATGCTGTTCGACCTCCGCGCCGTGCTGCGCGATCTCGCCCGCGGCGCCGGGCCGGCGGAGGCCACGCGTCTGATGCCTCCGAAGCCGCACCGGGTGCTGCTCGACCGCGTCACCGGCTACGCCGACGAGGCCTCCGCCTATCTGCGTCGCCGCCGGCTCACCCGCCGGCCGTTCGCGCGCGTCTACGCGCCCGGCGGCCGGACGATCGCGCTGGAGCCCGAGACCGAGCAGGGCCGCGAGCTCTTCCTGGCCGCGTCGCGGGTGCTCGACGCTGCCCGCGACGAGGAGCGCGTCTGAACGTCGCGCTGGCCCGCCGCGCATCCTTCAGCCTCGCGGTCCTCGGGCTGCTCGCCGTCGCCGGGTTCGCGCTCGCGGCGCCATCGGCCGAGCGCTCGGTCAAGCCCGGCTCGCTCGGCTCCAAGTGCGGCGTGTTCCCGCGCCCTGGGCCTGAGGTAGGCGCCGACGCCGCCTCGCTCGACGACCAGCGCGCCTGGAACCAGGACGTCTCCAACTCGCCGCTCGCGCCGAACTCCGACGCGATCATCAACAACCTCGGCGGCGACCTGCACCCGGACTTCGGCTCGCCGCGCGAGTACGGGATCCCGTACCGCGTGGTCGGCAAGCGCGCCAAGCGGGTCAAGGTCAAGTTCACGGCCTACGGCGACGAGTCCGACCGCGGCGCCTATCGAGTGCCGCTCAGCGCCCCGGTCGAGGGCGGCGCCCGCGCCGACGGCGACCGCCACGTGATCGCCTACGACAAGGCCCGCTGCAAGCTCTACGAGCTCTACCGGGCGTTCCCGGGCAAGCGCCGCTGGAGCGCCGACTCGGGGGTGATCTGGGACTTGCGAAGCGCCGGCCTGCGACCCGACGGCTGGACCTCGGCCGACGCCGCCGGGCTGCCGATCTTCCCGGGCCTCGTCCGCCACGACGAGGTCGCCGCCGGGCGCGTCGATCACGCGATCAGGGTCACCTTCGACACCACCCGCGACGGCTGGCTGCACCCGGCCAGCCACTGCGCCGGCTCGACCCAGAGCGCCGTCGCGCCGCCGATGGGGATGCGCCTGCGGCTCAAGTCCGGTTACGACATCTCCTCGATTGGCGGCCAGGCGAAGCCGATCGCCGAGGCGCTCAAGCGCTACGGGATGATCGTCGCCGACAACGGCTCGAACTGGTACTTCCAGGGCAGCTCGGATCCGCGCTGGGACGACGACAGCCTCAGCCAGCTCAAGTCGATCCCGGGTTCGGCGTTCGAGGTCGTCCGCTCGCAGGCGGACTACCACTCCTGCTGAGGGCCGGCCGTCGGCCGCTCAGGCCCCGTCGCGCAGCGCGATGATCCCGCCGATCACGCCGAGGTAGGCGGTCCCGTCGGGGCCGAGCGCGAGCCCGGCGTAGTTGTTGTTGAACGTCAGGCCCGAGCCCGCGTACTTGCTCCACGCGGTCTGGCCGTTGGAGAACTTGAGCGCGGTCCAGTAGTAGCCCTGCGCGGCCGGGTCCTCGGGGCGCGTGTAGGCGTAGACCAGGCCGTTCTTGGTCGATAGCTTCGGGACGACCGTCGGCGCTCGGACCTCGGTGTTGGTCCACTTGAGCTTGCAGTCGGTGAGCTTCTTGTTGACGTCGACGCGCGCGAACCCAGGCTCGGTGACCGCGCCGGAGTTGGGCCCGAACGGATCCTGGTAGCCGTAGTTGTTCTCGACCAGCAGCGAGCGCCCGGCCGTGATCAGCGAGTTCTCGGTCGCGCTGGCGCCCTTCGAGAAGACGGGCTGCTTGCAGACGATCCGCTTCTCGCCCTTGTCGAGGTTCTTCTTGTTGCGGTAGACGACGACGTTCATCGGATCGGCGTTGTCGGTGATCGCGACCAGGCCGTTCTCCATGATCGTCGGGGTCGTGCCGGAGCCGGCGTTGACCTGGCTCGGCTTCACGATCCCGGAGTTCGGATAGCCCTTCTGCCAGACGATCCGCGGGATGCCCTTCTTCGTCGCCTTGAACCGGTACATGCGGTGGTCGGAGACGATGTAGACGCCGTCCTCGCCGACCGCGAACGAGTTCTCGATCTCCTCGTTCATGGTCTTGACCTTGATCACGCCGGTCTTCGTGTTGAGCGTGCCGATCTTGCCGTCGATCTTGGAGACGAACCAGATCAGGCCGTTGAAGTCGGGCAGCGCGGAGGTGATCCGCTGGGTCGCCGGGTCGAGGACCCCGGTCAGGTCGTAGTCGTTCTCGAGCGTCAGCGTCTTGCCGTCGGCGCCCTCGTTGAGGACGAAGATGTGGTCGGTCTTGGTCGGGACCCACATCCGGTTCTCGTTGTCGAGGAAGTAGTAGCCGCCCCCGGTGAAGTTCTGGTACTCCTTGGTCCCGGGCGGGTTCGGGGCCGTCGGCAGGGTGAACTCGGAGATCACCTCGAGCGTGTTCGGGTCGAACATCCGGGCCACGGGAGGGGAGACCGAGGACGGGCAGACGCTCAGCAGTCGGCCCTGGGTGTCGAACGAGATCGAGCCGCACAGCGAGGGCGGCGTCGCTCCCGAGGTCGCCTGCAGGTTGTCTGCCGAGCGGGCCCGAGCGCTGGTAGGCGTCGGTCATCCAGGTGTCGTTGTGGATGTTCGAGTTCGGGTTCGTCGGCCATGAACGGGTTCTGTGGCGCCTTGGTCGGGTCCTTGACCTTCTTCGCGGTCGCGGCCGCGCCGCTGAAGTTGGGCAGCGACGGGGTCCCCGCGTCGGCGATGGGCAGCGCGCTGGCGGTGGCGCTCAGCGCCAGGGTGACGGCGGCGGTCGCCACGGCGACGACGGATGCGCGAACTCGGACGCCAGCCACGTTTCGAACCCTTTCTGTCGTTGGCTCTGGCTGAAACATATGCGCAGCGCCGAAGTTCCGACGGGTCGAGCGGTCGCGATCCGAGGCCCCCGCGGGTCGACGGGTTGAAAACGCTAGACAGCTCAACGGTTTCAACCCGTCGGCGGCTGACGATCGCGTCGGTGAAGAACTTCACGCAATTTGCGGACTTGCTTGCGCGGATTGGTGCGAACTAAGGCTCAGATTCAAGCGCCGCGCCGACTGGCGATCTTAGGATCGGGACGAGGGGGATAGTCCGATCGGGGAGAGCGGTTGAGTTCGGGAGCAAGGGTGGTCGCGTGTACGGTCGCGGGCGGGTTCGCGCTGCCTGGGGGGCGCGCGGCAGCGCGACGGGGTTGTCGACGACGGGAAGCTCGATGAAGCCCGCCGCCACAGCCAGAGCCGCGGTCGTCGCGCCGGTGTCCGCGACCGACGCGGATCAGTGGCGAGAGCGCTCCGGGCGATTGTTCGCCGAGTTCGAGCGCCCGGCGAAGGGCATGGTCCGGCGCGCCTTCCGCGGCGCCTTCTCCGACGACGAGCTCGACGACATCTACTCGAACGCGTGGGTCGGCACCCTGCGCGCGCTCGCGACTCGTCAGTCGCAGCTTGGCGACGACGAGATTCGCTCGTACGTCCTCACCGCGGTCGCGAACCAGGCCGGCAAAGAGCTGCGCCGGCGCAAGCGAAAGCCGACCGCGCCGCTGGAGCTCGTCGGGTCGGTCGCAGCGTGTAGCGATTCGCCGGAGGACCGCGCGACCAGCGCCGAGGAGTCACGGGTGACTCGCGACCTGCTCGCGTCGATGCCGGCCCGCCGCCGCGCCGTGATCCTCCTGCGCTACGGCTGGGGGCTCGAGCCGAGGCAGGTATGCGCGCTGATCAAGGGGCTGTCGCCGCGCGCCTACCGCAAGGAGATCACCCGCGGCGTCGACGAGCTGACCGAGAAGCTGCGCGCGGTCGAGGCCGGCCGCTGGTGCGCCGATCGCGAGCCGCTGCTGAAGGCGTTGGTCGCCGGGGTGGCGGGCGAGGACGAGGAGCGCCAGGCGCGGGCGCACCTCGCGCACTGCCGCCAGTGCTCGCAGTTCGTCGCGCGGCTCAGCGGGCATCTGCACGACCTCGGCAGCAGCGCCGCCGCGGCGGGGACGATCGACGGGCTCGACGGCCACCTCGCGATCGCCGATCGGCTGGGTGACCTCGGCGAGCGGGCCGGATCGCTCGTCGGCCGCGGCTCGACGGCGGCGAGCGACGGCGCCGCGCAGATCGCCGGGTCGGGAGGAGCGCGCGGCGCCGGCGCTGCGGGCGCCGGGTTGGCGGCAAAGGTCGCGAGCCTCGGCGCGGCCGGCAAGGTCGCGCTCGCCTGCGTCGGCGGCGGGGTCGCCGCGACCGCGTGCGTCGCCGCCGGCGTCGGCCCGCTCGGGCTCGGCATCGGCGGCGACCCCGATCCGAAGGCCCCGCCGGCGAAGTCCTCGCAACCGCGGGCGGAGCGCTCCGCCCCCGCCGTGGTCGAGACGGAGACGATGCCCTCCCAGGTTGGCAACGAGTTCGTTCCGCCGCCACCCCCGCCGTCCGGGTCCGACGAGGCGACGTCAGAGCCGGCCCCGACCGATCAGCAGCCGGCCGAGCCAGAGGCCGCTGCGCCTGGGGTCGCCGCGACCGCCACGCCGCAGGAACAGGAGTTCGGCGTCGCGGCCGCAGCGGTGCCGGCGTCGCCACCAAGCTCGTCACCCGGGGCGAGCGCCCCGGCGCCGTCGACCGGGTCGCCCGAGGCCGCGGCGGTGCGCCAGGAGTTCGGACCGTGAGAGTCGCGATCGCCGTCGGCTTAGTCGCCGTCGTCGGCGCGCTTGTGGTTGCGCCACCGGCCGAGGCGACCGGCGGGGTCTACAACGTCGTCAAGTGCCATCCGTGGCACATCGAGGCGGACGAGTTCGAGAGCGCCGGCGGACATCCGAGCTACGCGTTCGAGAACGACTGCCACGGCGCGTCGCCTGACCCGAAGATCGGTCTGTTCAACACCGGTGCGGCGGGCAACAACGCCTATCGCCAGCTCATGCTGAGCGCTCCTGCCGGCACCCACATCGAGACGGCGTGCCTCGACTACAAGCTGCGCCGCGACGGCCACCACCGCGCGGAGATCCTGGCATTCCCGGGCTTCGCCGTCCTGGCGAGCGGCGGCGATGGACCGGACGGCTGGGTGGGCCGCTGCTTCGACATCAGCAGCTCACAGCTGATCGTGCGTCTCGCCTGCAACGAGCCCGGCGGCTGCCCGTCGGGCCCGAACGCGCACGCTTGGGTGCGGAACCTGACCATCGCCCTCGCCGACGACCACGACCCGTCGATCACCGCCTTCGGCGGCGATCTGCTCTCGCCGGGCTGGATCCGAGGCACGAAGACCCTGATCGCCGACGCCGCGGACCTCGGCTCGGGCGTCTACCAGCTGGTGGGGTATGTGAACGGGGTGGAGGTTGGGAGGGGATGAGCCGATTGCGCCGTCGGATCCACTGGGATGGAATTTCTCGCCGACAGTCACGCCGTGCCTGGAGCAGGACTTTGACGATCTCGATGCTCAGATCGACACAGCCACGTCGCCGTTCCAGAATGGCGCGAACCGCGTCCGGATTTACGTCGCTGACTACGGGGCGAATACTGGCGATTGGAGCGCACGGTCTCGTCGACAACGCGCAGCCCTGAGCTGCGTTCACTGGCGCGATCGGCTCCGACGATCCTGAGGTGATTCGGGCGCAGGTCGTCGACTCGGCATTCGGGCGTCGACGAGGCATCGATCTCCTATCGCGCGGTCGGGGCACGAGGAATGGCAACCGCTCGCAACTCGAGTTGTTGGCGGAGAAGCACGGGCCCGAGTCGATTCGTCAGCGGTTCCGCCAGGCGAGTACGAGTTCAGCCTTCACGTCACCGATGTTGCCGGGAACTCATTCGAGACCACCCTCAGCGAGGACGGGACGCCAATGCGACTCAACTTCCCACTGCGGGCAGCCGCCAAGTTGCGGGCCGGGCTTGGGGAAGGTCGCTCGACCGGACAGACGGTGCCCTATGGCGTTTCCTCATCCGTCCACGGACGACTGACTGACTCGGCAGGCGACCCGCTTGCCGGCCAGCAAGTCGTGGTCATCGACCACTTCAGTAACGGGGCTCTCTTTCCCCGAGCCGAGCGCCCGGTGGTAACCGATGAACAGGGTCGCTTCACGGCCCCCGAGCCGGCCGGTCCAACTCGGTCGGTCGAAGTCGAGTTCCCGGGCAACGCGAAGTACCTGCCCGCGACCGAGGGCGTCGGCAGGTTTGCGGTGAAGGGCGCGGCGAGCTTCAGGACCTCGTCCGACGTCGTCAAGGAGGGCACGTCGATCGTCTTCAGCGGCAGGGTGAAGCATCGCGGAGCCCGCATCCCGGTCGGCGGCAAGCTCGTCGAGGTCCAGTATCGACTGAAGACCGGTAGGCAGCGAACGCTCAAGGAGCCTTTCCGCACGGCGCCGGACGGCTCCTATCGACTCTCATATCGCTTCTCGAAGGCACTCACCGCCGATGCGCTCTTCCACTTCCGAGTCAAGGTCCGCGGCGAGGGCAACTGGCCGTTCAAGGGCTCGACGTCGAAGTGGCGCAAAGTGATCGTTCGTGCCCACTGACTTGCCCGAAACCCGGGCTGCATGCGACTGTTAGAGCGATGGGAGGGAGATGAAGCTGAGAACGCCCAGTCACGCCACCGTCGTCGCCTACTTGGCGCTCTTCGTCGCGATCGGCGGGAGCGCGTACGCCGTCAGCAAGATCGGTTCGGCACAGATCGAGAACCGATCGATCAAGGGGAAGGACGTGGCGGACGACGCCTGGGAGCGACGGCAGGTCGATGAGCGGAAGCTGAGGGGCCGTTGGCCGTTGGCGATGGCGACGTCGATCGGCATGTGACCCGCCGCCGAGCGGAGGTCGACTGCATCGGCAAGACGATCCACCTCCGGCGCGTCCAGGCGCGCTCCTGCATCGTTCGGCACGGCGCGAGCTCAGGACGGAGCTGGCACGGTGATGCTCGATCAGCGTGGACGGCGCGAGTCTAACGGCCAGCTCATCGACACGGAGACGAGAACGATCGCCCTCAACCAAGGTGACCACCAAGCTCCCAAGGGCCAGCACAGCGTCGCCCTGACGTTGCCGGGAATCAGTTCGCAGACTCTGATCGTGAGCGATCTCGCCATCTCCGCAATCGCCGTCACCAACGCGGACCTCGGCTGAAGCACGCGCCTGTCGAGTTCCGTCGCTATGCGACGGTTTCTCGCCAGGCTGCAGGTCTGATCGTCGGCACCTCTCGAGTTAGTCCCGCGTAGCGGGAGGGACTCGCCACGCGAACCCACGCGGCACCGCCGCCGGCTCCCGCCCACCTACAACCGATACCGCGCCAGATCCGCGTCCAGCCGCTTCGAGTCCTCGTCGTCGATCGCCTCCGCCGGCGGTTCCGCGGAACCGCCCGAGCCCGAGCCGCCGCCCCCCTCACCAGCCCCGGCCTTCCGCCAGCGCCTGAGCCCCACGACGATGCCCACAAGCGCGGCAAGGATCGCCGCGCCCGGCACCAGCCACGCCGCCAGGTCGAATCCGGAGTTGTCAGGTGTCGCCAGCACCTCCGAGCCGAACTCGGCAACGAGGCGGTCCTTGATCTCGTCCTTCGTCAGCCCTTGGGCGATCAGCTCGCGGATGAAGTCACGCTCCTGGTTCGCCTGCGGGGCCTCGGTGGCGAGCTCGAGCGGGACGCCGCAGACGATGCACATCACCTCGTCCTCGATGTCGGGGAGAGAGGTCTGGGGCTCGGCCGACTGCGCAGCCGCCAGCGGCGGAACCGCGAGCAGCGCGACGGCCACGAGCAGCGCCGCCCGCCGGACCATCACGTGCCCTCGATCATCGGCGCGACCTGCTGGTTCAAGAACGACTCGGTCACCTGCCCGGGCAGCTGCAGCGCCAGGTTGCCGTCGGGATCGACAAGGAAAGCTCTCCGGCACCCCGGTCGTCTTCAGCCCCTCCTTCGCGTACTGGCCGTCGCCATCGTGAAGCTGGGGGTAGGTGAGGTCGAACTCGTCGACGAAGCCCAGCCCGCCCTCGCCGGTCTCCTGGGTGTCGATCCCGAGCACCTCGAAGTTGTCGTTGCGGTGGCGGCGATAGAAGGACTCGAGCGCCGGCGCTTCATCGCGGCACGGCCCGCACCACGAGGCCCACACGTTGACGAGCACCCACTTGCCCTGGTGGTCGGCGACCGAGCCGGTCTCGGATTCCGAGCCGAGCACCGGCAGCGAGTCGGTCGGGACCTCGTCGCCGACCGACAGCCGCGCCTCGCCCTTCGACACCAGGCCGAAGACGAGCAGGCCGACGATGGCGAGGACGCCCATGAAGACGGCGAAGGCCCGCGCGCTCACCCGCCGAAGCGTAGAGAGCCCCAATCACGGTCTAGACTGCGCCGCTCTGCGGGAGTAGCTCAGTTGGTAGAGCACCAGCTTCCCAAGCTGGGGGTCGCGGGTTCGAGACCCGTCTCCCGCTTTCTTCACGCCCGGGCGCCATCGCGCGCGGGCAGGTTCGCGGCAGCGAGACGCGAAATGCCCCTGTTGGTAGTCCAATCGAACCCGTTTAGGGAGGAGCGCATGAACAAAAAGGGGCTCGTCGTCGCGATCGCGGCGACTCTGACTCTCAGCCTGATGGTCCCGATCTTCGCGTCGGCGGGGACCGCGATCACCGCCCACGCGACGGGCGATCAGGTCGTCAACCCGTCCGGCGGTGACCCGAAGGGCGTCGCCGACTTCCGGCTCAAGGTCAACCGCGTCAAGCGGCGCATCTGCTACACGATCACGTTCTCGAAGATTCAGAACGTGACCGGCGCCTTTCTGCACAAGGGCGGCCCGAATCAGATCGCGCGTCCGATCGCGACCTTCTTCACGGACAAGAGCGCGACCAGCCCGCGCGAGGGTTGCGTGAAGAACCTGAAGAAGCGGATCGTCAAGCGCCTCAAGCGCAAGCCCGATGCGCATTACGTCGACCTGACCTCGAAGAAGCACCCCGACGGTGCGGTTCGCGGCCAGCTCGAGGAGTAGTTCCTGACGGTCGAGGGGCGCGCCGGCATCGTCCGGCGCGCCCCGTCGACCTTCCTCCGGCCGCCAGGGGCGGCCACTAGGCTGGCTCGCCGATGATCGTCTGTCTCGGCGAAGCCCTGGTCGACCTGATCTGCGAGCGGCCGGTGCGGTCGCTCGACGAGGCCGACTCGTTCTCGCCGCATTTTGGCGGCGCGCTCGCCAACGTCGCGGTCGCCGCGCGCCGCGCCGGCGCCGACTCGGCGCTCGCCGGCGCTGCCGGCGACGACGAGTGGGGCCGCTGGCTTGCCAGGCGGCTCGAGCGCGAGGGGGTCGGGCTCGACTTCTTCGAGCTGATCGCCGGCGAGCAGACGCCGCTCGCCTTCGCGATCTTCGATGCCGACGGCGAGCCCAGCTTTCAGATCTACGGCGACGCGATCGAGCTCGCGGTCGCCGCGGTCGCGCCGCGCCTCGAGCCCGCGATCGAGGCGGCGACCGCGCTCGTCTACGGCTCGACCACGCTCGCCACGTCGGGCGAGCGCAAGGTAACCCTGCGCGCCCGCGAGTTGGCGCTCGAGCGAGGCGTGCGCGTCTGCTTCGACCCCAACATCCGCCCGAACCGCTGGGGCGGCGACCCCGAGCCGGCGGCCGCGATCTCGCGCGAGCTCGTCGCGGGCTCGACCGTCGTCCGCACCAACCGCACCGAGGCGACCGAGATCGCCGGGGTCGAGGATCCGCGCGAGGCCGCCGACGCGATCGCGGCGCTCGGCGCCGAACTAGCGGTGGTCACGCTCGGCGCCGAGGGAGCGGTGATTCGCGGTGCCTGCGAGGCCGAGGCCCCGACGCCCGCGGTCGAGGTCGTCTCGACGATCGGCGCGGGCGACGCGTTCATGGGAACCCTGGTCGCCGGGCTCGCGAAGCTCGACTGGAACCTGTCGCGCGCCGACGAGGCGCTGGGCCCGGCGCTCAACGCCGCGGCCGACGCCTGCACGCGGATGCCGGCGCTCGACTAGGGTGGTCGAGTGAGCGGGGAACCCATCCATTCGCGTATCCGGGTGGGCAAGGTCATCAGCGAGACGTTCGCGCTGTACGGCGCGTTCGCCGCTCCGCTGCTCGGCAGCGCCCTGATCGTCTTCGTGATCTCCGGCGTTCTCCAGGCGCTGTTGCGCGACTCGGGCGGGTTCGTGCTCGCGCTCGTCGCCACCGTCATCGGTTTGATCGCGAGCGCGCTCTACACCGGCTTTGTCGTCTCGCTGGTCAGCGACGTTCGAGACGGCAAGCGCGACCTCACCGTCGGCCAACTCTTTTCCGCCGCCAGGCCCGCGATCTGGCCGCTGATCGGCGCCGCCATCCTCGCGGGCATCGGGATCGCGATCGGCCTCGCGCTGCTGATCATCCCCGGCCTCTTCTTGCTGACGATCTGGGCCGTGATCGCGCCGGCGATCGTGATCGAGCGCGTCGGCGTCCTCGACTCGTTCAAGCGCAGCCACGACCTCGTCCGCGGCGACGGTTGGGAGGTCCTCGGCGCGCTCCTGGTCGGCTTCCTGATCACGGTCGTGCTCGGCTTCGTCGCGGCGGCGATCGGCACGAGCATCGGCCTCGGCGCCCTGATCGTGATCGTGATCGCGGTCAGCGTTCTGACCGCGCCGATCCCGGCGCTGATCGCGAGCATCCTCTTCTTCGACCTCGGCGGCGGCACCCCGGCCACGGCCAGCAGGCCGCCGGCGGGCGAGTTCTCGCCCGAGCCTCCCGCCCCCGCCTAGCCGCTACCTTCGCCCGCGTGAGCGGCGGCGCACGGATCGAGGTCGTCAAGACCTACCTCGAGATCACCGATCTCGCCGACCTGCGCCCGCCCGAGCGCCCGCCGGAGCGGCCCTTCGACCTCGAGCGGGTCAGCGACCCTGATCTCAACCGCTGGTTCTACGAGCACGTCGGCGCCGACCACTACTGGGTCGACCGGCTGCGCTGGACCGACGGCCAGTGGGCCGACTGGGAGCGGCGGGTCGAGACCTGGGTCGTGATCGTCGAGGGCGAGCGGGCCGGGTACTTCGAGCTCGAGCCCTACTCGCGCGGGCGACTCGTCCAGCTCGCCTACTTCGGCCTGCTGAAGCACGTATCAAGGGCTCGGGATCGGCGGTCACGCGCTCGCGCAGGCGATCCGGCGCGGGCTCGAGCTCGGGCCCAAGGTCGCGGTGAGCACCAACACACGCGACGGCGCGTACGCCCTTGCCAACTACGAGGCGCGGGGAATGCGGCCGGTGCGCCGCGAGCGGGGGACAATCGGTGGTGAGTGACGTCCGCGACTGGGGCCGCGACGCGGTCGTCTTCAGCATCTGCTGTAGCTAGGTCGGCTGCGCGACCGGGCGGATCAGGATCTCGTTGACGTCGACGTTCTCGGGTTGCGAGAGCGCGTAGATCACCGCCCGGGCGATGTCCTCGTCGGCGAGCGCGCCCTCGGGCCGGTTGTCGAAGAACGGCGTGTCGACCATGCCCGGCTCGATCAGCGTCGTGCGGATCCCCTGGTTGTCGTGCATCGTGCGCAGCTCGCCGCGCAGCGCCTCGCCGATCGCGGTCACGGCCCACTTGGTCGCCGAGTAGAGCGAGCCCGGCAGCGCCCGGCGCCCGGCGACCGAGCTCGTGATCACGTAGTGGCCGGTGCCGCGCTCGAGCAGATGGGGGAGGGTGGCGCGGATCGTCAGCGCGACGCCGTAGACGTTGGTCAGCACCATCTCTCGCCAGAACTCCGGCGACTCCTCGAGGAAGCCGCGCGTGGCGCCGAAGCCGGCGTTGGCGAAGACGGCGTCGATGCGGCCGAAGGCGTCGATCGCAGCGGCGGCGATCGCCTCGTTGTCCGCCCACTCGGTGACGTCGCAGCGAACCGCGATCGCGGCCTCCTCGCCGCCGAGCTCATCGGCGAGCGCTTGCAGCTTGTCCTCGCTGCGGGCGCCGAGCACGAGGCGGTATCCCTGCTGCGAAGCGGCGCTCGGGCGGTGGCGGCGCCGATTCCACTCGACGCCCCGGTGATCAGTAATACGGGCTTGTCGCTCATGGCGCTGCAAGCTACCCGACGGCGATCGCCATAATCTGAGGGCAGTGGATCCCGATCGCAAACGAAGGGTTCGCCTCGTCGTGGCGTTGTCGGTCGCGGTGCTGCTCGCCGCGGGGCTCGTCTACGTCTCGTTCTCGGCGTCGAGCGAGGCGAAGAGCCCGTCGGAGCTCGAGCAGGTCGACGTCCGGCGGCCCCTACCAGCTCGCCGGCAAGGTCGACAAGATCATCGACGGCAGCGCCGACGGCTACGGGCCGGTCAAGTTCAGCGTCGTCGACAACGACAACCCCTCGGCGGGAGGCCTCGTCGTCAACTACACCGGCGAGCGCGCCGACGCCTTCCGCGAGGGCCGCGAGATCGTCGTCGACGGCTCGATGCGCGACGGCGTCTTCGTCGGCGATCGGGACACGTTGCTCACCAAGTGCCCGTCGAAGTTCTCCGAGCAGGCGAAGAGCGACACCAACGTCATCATCGAGTAGCCGGAGCCGGGGGCGCTCCGCCGAGCAACTGACCGGCGGTTGGCCCGGAAAGCGGGCACACACCCGCACAGTTCGCTCGGCATGGAAAGCGGGCGTTCGGCGCACGGGCGGCCCAGAGCCAACTGTCCGCCCAACGTTGCGTATTTCGCAACATCGCCCGGACAGTTCGCAAGCGGGGCGCGGGCCGGCCGTCCCGCGCCCCCGCGATGGCCCGTGTCGCGGGGCGTTCGGCGCGGAGTGTGCTGCGCTTTCCGAACACCCCTGCCCCGTGACCGGGCTCGGGCTAGCTCTCGAGCTCGGCGTTGATCCGGTCGATCAGGTCCTGAATCCGCGCCTGGGCCTTGCTCGTCTCGCGCTGCAGGTCGGCGGCCGCCTCGGCCGCGCGCTGGGCGTTGCCGCCGGCGAGCGCGCGCTGCGCCTCGCGAAGTCGGTCGGACAGGCCCCGCATCCCGTCGACGAGCTGGCCGTGGAGCTCGGCGACGTTGTCGGGCGGCTCGATCGCCTCGATCTCGTCGGCGCTGGTCGCGAAGGCGCGCGACAGGTTGCCCGCGACCTCGGCCGCCTGCTGCGAATTGGTCGGCGCCGAGCCGGAGACGATCTTGCCGATCGAGTCGAGCAGCTGGGTCTGCTCGGCGTTGACCTGCTCGACGTAGTCGTTCTGCTCGGCGACCGAACCACAGCCGGCGGCGACGATCGCGATCGCGACGGTGGCGGCCAGCGCGGTGAGCTTGGTCATCGGACTCCCCTGTTCGGCGGACGATCGGGCCGGCCGAATCTAGCCGCAGTCGCGGCGTTGCGATAATCGGCGGGTGCTCCGCGGCGACAACTCCCGCTAGATGGTCGAGCTCGGCGCCGCCTGCCTGATCGCGGCCCCGTTCGTCTGCGCCTACGCTGCGATCGCGGCGATCGTCGGCGCGCGGCGTGCGGACCGCCGCCTCGTCGACTCGTCGCGGCGGGCGATCTACGGCCTCTGCGCGTTGCTGACGATCTCGGTGGTCGTGCTCGAGGCGGCCTTCGTGCGCTCGGACTTCAGCGTCGCGCTGGTCGCCGAGCACTCCTCGACGACGACGCCGCTCGGTTACAAGCTGACCGCGATGTGGTCGAGTCAGGGCGGCTCGCTGCTGCTCTGGGCCTGGGTGCTGTCGATCGCCTCGAGCGGCGTCCTCTTCCTGACCCGCCGGCGCGATCGCGAGGTCGTCCCGTACGCGACCGCGGTGCTCGCCGGGATCGGGCTGTTCTTCACCGCGCTGATCCTGCTCGCCCCCGACGTGAACCCGTTCGGCCGCCTCGACCCGGTGCCGACCGAGGGCGTCGGCCTGAACCCGTTGCTGCGCCACCCGGCGATGGCGATCCACCCGCCGATGCTCTACTCCGGCTACGTGCTGTGGTCGATCCCGTTCGCCTTCGCGGTCGGCGCCCTGATCACCCGCCGCCTCGACGCGAGCTGGATCCGCCAGACGCGGCGCTTCGCCCTGGTCGCCTGGATCCTGCTCTCGATCGGGATCCTGCTCGGCAGCCGCTGGAGCTACTCGGAGCTCGGCTGGGGCGGCTACTGGGGCTGGGACGCGGTCGAGAACGCCTCGCTGATGCCGTGGCTGGTCGGCACGGCCTTCCTGCACTCGGTCATGGTCCAGGAGAAGCGCGGGATGCTGAAGGTCTGGAACGTGTCGCTGATCGTCGCCACGTTCACGCTCGCGCTGCTCGGCACCTTCCTGGTCCGCTCGGGGATCCTCGAGTCGATCCACGCCTTCGGCGCGTCGACCGTGGGCCCCTGGCTGCTCGGCCTGATCGCGGTCGTGATCGTCGGCTCGGCGGTGCTGATCGTCTCCCGCCTGGACGACCTGCGCTCGGAGCGGCGGATCGAGTCGCTGGCGTCGCGCGAATCGGTCTTCCTGATCAACAACCTGCTGCTGGTCGGGCTCGCGGTGGTGATCTTCTGGGGCACGTTCTTCCCGTTGATCTCGGAGGCGTTCACGGGGGAGAAGTCCTCCCTCGGGGCGCCGTGGTTCGACCAGTACACGACCCCGCTGGCGATCGTCCTGGTGCTGTTCACGGGGATCGGCCCGCTGCTCGCCTGGCGCAAGATCAGCCCCGGGTCGCTGTGGCGCCTGATCCGCGCGCCCCTCGCGGTGGCGGCCGTCGGCACCGTTGCGGTGCTCGCGTTCACGGACGCCGCCGACCACGTCCCGGCGCTGATCCTGTTCGCGTTCTCGTTCTTCTCCCTCTCGGCGCTGGTCGCCGAGTTCTGGCGCGGTGCCGCAGCCCAGCGGGCGCTCTCGGGCGGCAGCCGGATCGCCGCCCTCGGGCGGGTGATCGGCCGCAACCGCCGTCGCTACGGCGGCTACATCGTCCACGCCGGGATCGCGATCCTGTTCATCGCGGTCGCCGCCTCGTCGAGCTTTCAGACCAGCAGCGACGTCGAGCTGAAGCCGGGCCAGACCACCCAGGTCGGCGACTACACGATCACCTACACGAAGCCGACCCAGTCGATCGACGGCGCGGAGCAACGGCTGACGTTCGGCGCCGTGCTCGACGTCGAGCGCGACGGTAAGCAGGTCGTGCTGCTGCACCCGTCGCGCAACTACTACTCGACCACCGCCACCGACGCGACCATCGCCGGCTTCTTCGAGGGCGAGGCGACCAGCGAGGTCGGGCGCCGGACCACGGCCGGCGGTGACCTCTGGACCGCGATGCGGCCCGACCTGAGCTCGCTCGACCCGGTGATCGCCGGGGTCGACCGGCGGCTCGAGCGCACCCTGCCCGACGTCGGCGCCGGCGGCCCGACCCCGGAGCAGGTCGACGCGATGCGCTCGTACACGAGCCGCCAGGGCGAGGCGATCCGCAACCTCGCGGCGCTCTACGTTGCCAACCCGCTGCCGGTCGACTTCCGGATCAACGTGAACCCGTTCGTGATCTGGATCTGGCTCGGCGGCGCCATCGGCGTCGTCGGCGCCGTGATCGCGGCCTGGCCGGCGCCCGAGGCGCGCCGCCGCCGGGTCTCTGACGTCTACGCGGCTCGCCTCGCCCGCGACCTCGGTCGCGCCTGAGCGTCGCCCGCGATGGAGATCGTGATCGCGCTCGTGATCCTGGTCGTGCTCGCGGCCTTCGTCACCGCGCCGCTTCGCCGCCGCGCCACGCCGCGTGGACGAGGTGGGCGAGAGCCCCGAGCGCGCCGATCTCGAGGCGCGCAAGGAGGCGCTGTATCGCCAGATCCGCGACGCCGAGCTCGACCGTGAGCAGGGCAAGCTCACCGATGCGGACTGGAAGCGCCTCGACGACGAGCTGCGCCGGGAGGCGATCGAGGTCCTGAAGCGGATCGACGCGCTGGCCGCCAGGCCCAGGTAGTCATCTACACTGCCCGGCGATGGAAAGCATCCTCAACGTCGTTCAGGTGCTCATTTCGGTCGTCCTGATCTTCCTGGTGCTCCTGCACTCGGGCAAGGACGCCGGGCTCTCGGGCGCCTTCGGGATCGGCGCCACCGGCGGCTCGGTCGGTGGCTCGCTGGTCGAGCGAAACCTCGATCGCTGGACCATCTTCTTCTCGATCCTGTTCGTGCTGAACACGCTCGTCCTGCTGAAGATCTGACCCGCGCTCGGTCCCTGGCAGCCGTCGCGGTCGTGGTCTCGATCGCGGCGGGCGCGATCGGCTGCGGGGGTGACGAATCGGAGAACGCGGCGCTCGCCGGCGCCGCCGCGGGCCAGCGGTCGACCTCGCTCGCCTGGGCGCTCGCCGAGCGCCCGCGAACGCTCGACCCCCTCTACGTGACCAGCGCCGCCGACCTGCTCGTCTCCCGCCAGCTGCACGAGCCGCTCGTCGAGAGCCTCGGGGGGCCGTTCGACTTTCCGCCGCGGCTGCCGGGGCTGGCGCTCTCGGTGGAGCCGTCGGCGGACCAGACGGTGTGGCGTGCGCGGCTGCGCCAGGGGGTGCGCTTCCAGGACGGGGCACCGTTCAACGCGGCCGCCGTGCTCGCCAACGTCGACCGCTGGCAGGCGTCACCGGCCGGGCGCGAGGCGCTCGGTGAGCTGCTCGTCGACGCGCCGCGCCCCGACCTCGTCCGCTTCATCCTCCCGGCTCCCGACCCCGAGTTCGACGGCCGCCTCGCGGCTCCTGAGCTCGGGATCGTCTCGCCGCGGGCGCTCGCGAAGGCGCGCGGCGGCGAGCTCGACCCGAGCCGGCTGCCACAGAGCGGCACCGGCCCGTTCGAGCTGCGAGAGCGAGGTGCGCACGCCCTCGTGCTGGCGCGAAACACGGAGTGGTGGGGCACCGATCACGGGCTCGGGCCGGGCGTCGACCAGATCGAGATGAGGATCGTCACCGACCCGGGCGAGCGCCTCGGCCTGCTCCGCGACGGGACGGTCCAGGTCGCTGATCTCGCGCTGGGCCAGCGCGCCGCGGTGCGCGCCGACCCGCTGCTGACCACGATCGAGCGGCCCGGGCACCCGCTCGGTGTCGAGCGCTCGGTACGCGGGATCCCGGCGGACGACCCGGCTCCGTCGCTCAACGCGGTCTGGCTGACCGGGATCGACAGCGGCTGAGCTAGGGCGCGGGCAGCGCCAGCCCGGCGAACACCGCTTGCCCCGACCGCCACCGTGGTCAGGGGTCGCGAGTCGCGGGCGCCCTGTCAGGCCCTCATCGGTGGACTTTGTACAGGCACGGCAGGGGCGGGCGTCGATCGGGGCGCTTGCGCCACCATGGGCGCGATGACCGAGCGCAACGGACTTCGTTCGACCGCCGCCGGCGTCGTCGTCTCGGCGCTGCTGGTCGCCTCGGTGACCCTGGTGATCTACGCACTGCGCGACGTGATGCCGGTCGAGGCCGCGGGCGTCCTCTACCTGCTGCCGGTTCTGCTCGCCTCCAGCTACTGGGGCTTGGCGCTGGGCATCCTGACCTCGATCGCGAGTGCCGCCGCGTTCAACTTCTTCCATATCCCGCCGACCGGGCGGTTCTCGATCGCCGAGGAGGAGAACTGGGTCGCGCTCCTCGTCTTCCTCGCCGTCGCCGCGGTCACGTCGACCCTCGCCGGAGCGGCCCGGGCCCGGGCCGAGGAGGCGGAGCGGCGCAGCGCCGAGGCGGACCTCACCGCGGAGATGGCGCGGGTGCTGCTCGGAGGTGAGAGCCTCGACGAGTCGCTGCGGGTGGTCGGCCAGCGAATCGCGCAGGCGTTCGGGCTGTCCTGGGTCGAGGTCGAGACGCGCTGGAGCGACAGTGATGAGCGACGCCGAGCGCTGCCTGTTGTGGTGGAGGGCCAGCGGGCGGGGACGGTCGCCGTCCCGAGGGCCACCGACCCGGAGTTGGTCACGGAGCTCGAGCGGCGGGTGGTGCCGAGCCTTGAGACCCTCCTTGCCGCGGCCAGTCGCCGCGAGGGCCTCGAGGCGCAGGTGATCGAGACCCACGCGCTGCGGCGCTCAAACGTGGTCAAGACCGCGCTCCTGCGATCGGTGTCGCACGACCTGCGCTCGCCGCTGACCGCGATCACGGCGGCGGCCGGGGGGCTCGGCTCCCCGACGCTCGACGATGCGGCGCGCGCCGAGTTGGTCTCCGTGATCGCGACCGAGTCCGACCGACTCACCCGCCTGGTCGACAACCTGCTTGACCTGTCGCGGGTTCAGGCCGGCCAGCTCAATCCGCACGCCGACTGGACCTCGGCCGAGGAGCTGATCGAGGCCGCGATCGCCAACGTGCAAGCCCCCGAGGGAGGGTTCGAGCTCGCGATCGAGCCCGAGTTGCCGCTCTTCGAGACCGACTCGGCCCAGTTGGAGCGCGCGCTTGCCAACCTGGTCGAGAACGCGGCGCGCTATGCGGGTGACGAGCCGGTGACGATCGCCGCCCAGCGGGTCGGGTCCGAGGTCGCGATCCGGATCACCGACCACGGCCCCGGGGTCCCGCGCGCCGACCTCGAGCGGATCTTCGAGCCCTTCCACAGCTCGGGCGACCACGGCGGCGCCGGGCTCGGTCTGGCGATCGCGCGCGGCTTCGTCGAGGCGAACGGCGGCAAGCTGCGCGCCCAGTCGCTCCCCGGCCAGGGCTCGACCTTCTCGATCCATCTGCCGGTACCGGACACGCCGTGACCGCCCGCCAGCGCGTCCTGATCTGCGACGACGAGGCCCAGATCCTACGTGCCCTGCGCGTGATCCTCGGCGACGCCGGGTTCGAAGTCGTCCCGGCGATGACGGTCCGCGAGGCGCTCGACGCGGTCGCGGTCCGACCGCCCGACGCGGCGATCATCGACCTGGTGTTGCCCGATGGCGACGGGGTCGAGGTGACCAGCTCAATTCGCGAGTGGAGCAAGATGCCGATCCTGGTGCTCTCAGCGGTCGGCGACGAGCGCGAGAAGGTACGGGCGCTGGACGCCGGGGCGGACGACTACATCACGAAGCCGTTCGGCCCCGACGAACTGGTCGCCCGCCTGCGGGCGGCGCTGCGCCGGACCGAACCGTCAGGCGATGACGAGCCGGTGATCGAGGTCGACGGCCTGGTCATCGACCTGCCCGCGCGGCGGATCACCCGCGGAGGGGAGGAGATCCACCTGACCCCGACCGAGTACGACCTGCTCCGCCACCTGGCGCTCAATCGTGGCCGGTTGCTCACCCATCAGGCGCTGCTTCGCGAGGTCTGGGGACCGGGATTTCAGAACGACACCCAGGTGCTGCGCGTCCACATCGCCAACCTGCGGCGAAAGATCGAGCCCGAGGGCGGGGCGCCGCGGCTGATCCGCACGGACCCGGGGGTGGGCTACCGGTTCAGCCCCTAGGCGCCGCGCCTTCACGACACCTTTACGCGCCTACCGCAAGTCTTGAGATTCGCTTGACGCGATCGATTCCAAGCTCTGATGCATGGAACTGCGTCATCACAGAGACCTCGCGATTGACGCCCGTCATCGGCTCGCGCATCACCGCCGCCATTCGCTGACCCGTCGGCTGCGGGCTCGGGCGTTCACGACCGGACTCGATCTCGCCCTCGCCGGCGGCGCCGACCCGCAGAGCGATCCGACGCTCACCCTGAGGGCCGAGCACCTGGCCTCTCCGCACGTGCGCCGCCAGCTTGCCGCCGGGCTGCGCGACGCCGTCGCCCGCGCCGAGCATCCTCCCCGGTTGAGCGCCGCCGCTCCCGTCGCGCGGATCGGGGTTCTTCACAGCCGAGACCTGCTCGCCGAGGTCGCCGACCGCCTCGATTCGCAGGCGCCGGCCGGGATCCGCGGGATCGCCGCGGTCAACCTGCTGCTCACCGACGGCACCTCGCCGCTCTGGGTGCGCAGCGAGGGTGACGAGCTCGGCCACTACCTCGAGGCCGTCGCGATCGGATTGGGGGGCTGATATGGACATCGTCTCGATCGCGATCGCGATCGGCTTCTTCGCGCTCATGTGGGCGCTGGTCGAGGGGTTGGACCGCCTGTGAGCGCCGCGGAGGTTGTCGGGCTGATCGTCGCCGCGGCGCTCTCGCTGTATCTGCTCTACGCGCTGTTTCGCGGGGAGGAGCTCTAGGTGACCGCGGAGGGGGCGCTCCAGCTCGCCTTCTATGCCGTCCTGCTGACCGCCGTTGCGGTCCCACTCGGCCACTACATGGCGCGTGTCTACGAGGGCGAGCGCCTCTTCCTGACCCGGATCCTCGGGCCGCTCGAGCGGCTCGTCTACCGCGGGCTCGGATCGAGCGCCAAGGTCGAGCAGGACTGGAAGGCGTACGCGAAGACGGTGCTCGTCTTCAGCCTCCTGTTCTGGATCGTGCTCTACGTGCTTCTGCGCGCCCAGGGCAGTCTCCCGTTCAACCCTGAGGGCTTCGGGGCGGCGCCGTGGGACGTCACCTTCAACACCACGACCTCGTTCGTCACCAATACGAACTGGCAGTTCTATGGCGGTGAGACGACGATGTCGTACCTCTCGCAGATGGCCGGACTGGCGGTCCAGAACTTCGTCTCGGCCGCGGTCGGGATGGCGGTGCTGATCGCGGTGATCCGCGGGATCCGCGGGCGCGCCGGCCGCAGCCTCGGAAACTTCTGGCAGGACCTGACCCGGACGCTCCTGTACATCTTGCTGCCGCTCTCGATCGTCGGCGCCCTGCTCCTCGTCTCCCAGGGGGTGATCCAGACCCTGACCGGCTACGCCGACGTCCACACCCTCGGCGGCGACACCCAGACGCTCGCCCTCGGACCGGCGGCCTCCCAGATCTCGATCAAGCAGCTGGGCACCAACGGTGGCGGCTTCTTCAACGTCAATTCCGCCTTCCCGTTCGAAAACCCGACTGCGTTCTCGGGGTTCGTGCAGATGTTCTTCATTTTGATGATCCCGGCCGGACTCGTGTTCACCTTCGGGCGCATGGTCGGCAGCCGGCGCCAGGCCTGGGCCCTGTACGGGGCGATGGCGGTGCTGATGGTCGGCGGCATGGTCACTACCACCGTCGCCGAGCAGCACGGATCGCCCGCCCAGGAGTCGGCCGGGCTGGAGATGGCCGCCGGTGACGGGACCAGCGGCGGCAACATGGAGGGCAAGGAGGTCCGCAACGGGATCGTCACCAGCGCCAACTGGGCGAGCGGACCACGGACGCGTCCAACGGCTCGGTCAACGCCGCGCTCGACGCGTTCACGGGGATTGGCGGCGCGGTGCCGCTGGCGAACATGATGACCGGCGAGGTGATCTTCGGCGGGGTCGGATCCGGCCTCTACGGGATGTTGTTGTTCGTCCTGCTGACGGTGTTCATCGCCGGCCTGATGGTCGGCCGAACCCCCGAGTATCTGGGCAAGAAGATCGAGGCGCGCGAGATCAAGCTGGTCCTGGTCGGGGTCCTGGTGATGCCGATCATCGTGCTCACCTTCACCGCGCTCGCCGTGGCCACGGACTACGGCGCTCCGTCGATCTACAACCCCGGCCCGCAGGGCTTCTCCGAAACGCTCTACGCGTTCGTCTCGCAGACCAACAACAACGGTTCGGCGTTCGCCGGATACACCGGGTTCCTGCAGCCCAACGCGCCCGGGAACGTCGACTCCTACGGGATCACCTTCGCCGATCTGATGGGCGGCCTGGCCCTGTTCTTCGGCCGCTTCCCGGTGATGATCGCGGTGCTCGCGGTCGCCGGCTCGCTGGCCGGCAAGAAGTGTGACGCCGGCCGGGCCTGGCACCTTCCGGACCGACACGCCGACTTTCGTCGTCCTGCTGTTGGGCGTCGTGATCATCGTCGGGGCCCTGACCTTCTTCCCCGCCCTACTCCTCGGCCCGATCGTCCAGGGCCTCTCCACGACCCTGTTCTAAGCCATGAAACGAGACTTCATCGCATCCGCAATCGCCGTCGTCGCGTTCACCGTGATCTTCGGCCTCGCGTACCCGCTGATCACCACCGGGGTCTCGCAGCTGCTCTTCCCCGACAAGTCCGACGGCAGTCAGATCGAGCGTGACGGGAGCGTCGTCGGCTCGGAGCTGATCGGCCAGGAGTTCACCAAGCGGGTCCCGAAGCCTGGCCCCGACGAGCCGAAGTTCCACCGCGTGCCCGATCCGCGCTACTTCCAGAGCCGCCCCTCGGCAACCGGCTACAGCGCCGACGTCACCTACTTCAACAACCTCGGCCCGAACAACGCCGAGCTCGCTCAGCAGATCACGGACGCCGTCGAGGCCTACATCGGGCTCGAGGGCCGCTATACGCCCGGGCTGACCGCCGCCGACGTTCCCGTCGACGCGGTCACCACCTCGGCTTCGGCGTCGATCCGCAGATCTCGGAGGCGAACGCACGGATCCAGGCGAACCGGATCGCAGCGGTTCGCGGGCTTCCGCTCGACCGGGTCATGGAACTGATCGACGAGCATACGGACGGGCGCGCGCTCGGCTTCCTTGGCGAACCCGGGGTCAACGTGCTCGAACTCAACATCGCGCTCGACGAGGAGGCCTGATGACTGACCGTCCCCAGCAGTCGCTGTTCAACCCCGCCAGCATGCGCGCGGCGATCGCCGCCAGCCTGGTCAAGCTCGACCCGCGGTGGATGGTCCACAACCCGGTCATGTTCGTGGTTGAGGTCGGCGCCCTGTTCACGACGATCGGGTTCCTCATCCAGATCTTCGGCGGCAACCCGCTCGGCGGCGGCGACGAGGCCGCCTGGTTCACTGGCGTCGTCTCGCTCTGGCTCTGGCTCACGGCTGTCTTCGGCAACCTCGCCGAGGCGCTGGCCGAGGGCCGCGGCAAGGCCCAGGCCGACGCGCTGCGGGCGATGCGAACCGAGACGGTTGCCCGCCTGCGCGACGGCGGCACCGTCGCCGCCGATCAGCTCGCCAAGGGCGATTTGGTGGTCGTGGAAGCGGGTGAGGTGATCCCGGGCGACGGCACCGTGATCGAGGGAATCGCCTCGGTCGACGAGTCAGCGGTAACGGGGGAGTCGGCGCCGGTGATCCGCGAGGCTGGTGGCGACCGCAGCGCGGTCACCGGGGGCACCCGGGTGCTCTCCGACCGGATCGTGGTCGAGATCACCCAGGAGCCGGGCAAGAGCTTCCTCGACCGGATGATCGCCCTCGTCGAGGGCGCCAGCCGCCGCAAGACCCCGAACGAGATCGCGCTCGGCATCCTGCTCGCCGGGCTCACCCTGGTCTTCCTGGTCGTCGTCGTCACCCTGCGGCCGTTCGCCGACTTTGCCGGGACGAACGTCTCGATGGTCACCCTGATCGCGCTGCTGGTCGCGCTGATCCCAACCACGATCGGGGCCCTGCTGTCGGCGATCGGGATCGCGGGCATGGACCGGCTCGTGCGACGCAACGTCCTCGCCCTCTCCGGGCGTGCGGTCGAGGCCTCCGGCGACGTCGACGTCCTGCTGCTCGATAAGACCGGAACGATCACGCTCGGCAACCGCCAGGCGACCGAGTTCATCCCGATGCCCGGGGTGACCGAGGTCGAGCTGGCAGAGGCGGCGCAGTATGCGCGTCGCTGGCCGACGAGACCCCGGAGGGCCGCTCGATCGTCGTGCTCGCGAAGCAGTACGGGATCCGCGAGCACGAGCTCAGCGGCAACGCCACCTTCGTCCCGTTCACGGCCGAGACGCGCATGAGCGGCGTCGACCTGGACGGCAGCCGGATCCGCAAGGGTGCCGGCGACGCGATCCTGAACTGGGTCACCGAGACCGGCGGCCAGGCGCCCGCGCAGCTGCGCGAGACGCTCGACCGGATCGCCGGCGAGGGCGGTACCCCGCTCGCCGTCGCCGCAACGAGCAGGTGCTCGGGGTCGTTTACCTCAAGGACGTGATCAAGGACGGGATGAACGAGCGCTTCGCCCAGTTGCGCGCGATGGGAGATCCGCACCGTGATGGTCACCGGCGACAACCCGCTGACGGCGGCGAAGATCGCCGGCGAGTAGGGGGTCGACGACTTCCTCGCCGAGGCTTACCCCCGAGCGCAAGCTCGAGCTGATCCGCGAGCAACAGGTCGAGGGCAAGCTGGTCGCGATGACCGGCGACGGCACCAACGACGCCCCCGCGTTGGCGCAGGCGGATGTCGGCGTGGCGATGAACACCGGCACCAGGCGGCGCGCGAGGCGGGGAACATGGTCGACCTCGACTCCAATCCCACCAAGCTGATTGAGATCGTGGAGATCGGCAAGCAGCTGCTGATCACCCGCGGCGCCCTGACCACCTCTCGGTCGCCAACGACATCGCCGAGTACTTCGCGATCCTGCCGGCGATCTTCGCCGCGACCTACGTCGCCGCCGGCGCCGGGAGGCGGTGCGAGCCACGTTCGGCGCGGGCCCGCTCGACAAGCTCAACGTGATGAACCTGGGCACGCCGGAGTCGGCGATCATCTCAGCGATCATCTTCAACGCGCTGATCATCCCGATGCTGGTTCCGCTGGCTCTGCGCGGGGTTCATCGCGCGATCGGTCCGCGCCCTGCTGCGGCGCAACATGCTGATCTACGGGCTCGGAGGCGTGATCGCCCCGTTCATCGAATCAAGCTCGTGGACCTGCTGGTCCACAACGTGTTCGCGCTGAGGGCGGCGTCGAAGCGGAGGCGATCCCCGATGGTCCGAACCGGTCGCGGCCGCTACAAGATCTTCCTGGGATGTCAGCCCGGTCGGCAAGACCTACCCGATGCTCCAGGAGGGCGCGCCGAACGGGAGGAGGCCGGACGCGACGTCGTGCTCGCTCCTACCTGGAGCCGCACGGCCGGGCCGAGACGATCGCCCAGGCCGAACGGCTGGAGGAGCTGCCGCGGCGCACGGTCACCTACCGCGACACTGAGCTCAAGGAGATGGACCTGCCGGCGATACGCCGCGCCGACCTGGCGCTGGTCGACGAGCTCGCCCACACCAACGCCCCGGGGCTCGAGCACGCGAAGCGCTACGAGGACATCGAGGACATCCTCGACGCCGGGATCGACGTCTATTCGACCGTCAACGTCCAGCACCTGGAGAGCCTCAACGACCGGGTCACCACCCTCACCGGGGTGCGGGTGCGCGAGACCTTTCCGGACAGGGTGCTGACCTGGCCGACGAGGTCGATGCTGCTCGATCTGACGCCGGAGAACCTGATGGAGCGCGTTTGCGGCGGGACCATGTACCCCGCCGAACGGG
Source organism: uncultured Solirubrobacterales bacterium (assembly GCA_963828755.1). Taxonomy (GTDB): domain Bacteria; phylum Actinomycetota; class Thermoleophilia; order Solirubrobacterales; family 70-9; genus WHSW01. The sequence continues at coordinate 205,416 of CAWHFY010000010.1, forward strand.
TCGAGGCGTCGCTCAACAACTTCTTCCCGGATCGAGAACCTGGCGACCCTGCGGGAGCTCGCCCTGCGCCAGACCGCGGAGGAGGTCGAGGCGGAAGGCACGCCCGCGCCGGCTGAGACGAGCCGCTGGGACCCCGAGAGCAGGTGATCGAGGCCGCCCCCGCAGGCGGTCGCCGAGCGCGCGCTTGCGCTGGCGGCCGCGGCCGAGCTCGCAGCGGCTGGTGCGGCGCGCCTGGCGGTCGGCGCAGCGGCTCGGGGCCGACCTCGACCTGCTCTACGTCGCTGCGCCAGGCGCCGAGCCCTCAGGCCGCCGAGCGCGAGCAGCTCGGGGCGCTCGGCCGGCTCGCCGCGGTCCTCGGCGCGCGCTTGCTGGTCGAGGAGGGCGACGACGTCGCCGACGTCGCCGCGGCGGTCGCGGGCGAGCGCGGCTCCACCTACGTCCTGATCGGCCAGCAGGCTCAGGACCGGGCTGGGCCGCCTGAGTCGCTGCCCGAACGCCTGATCCGCAACTCCCGGCGTCGACGTGCGGATCGTCGCCGACCGCTCACTGCTGGAGGAACGAGCCATGAGCCTGGCCGCGGCCGGCGCAAGATCCGCCTCCGAGCGTCGGATCTTGTTCCCGTTCCTGGGCTCTGTGCTCTCCGAGCGCAGCCTCGAATCAACGATCCGACTCGCCCGCGCCCAGGATG
>CAWHFY010000011.1:0-126511 GCA_963828755.1 uncultured Solirubrobacterales bacterium
GTCCCATCTGTCTTCCAGGTTCTGCGCGGACGCGACGAGCCACGCCTTCACCGCAGCAATCTGTTGCGGATCAAGGTCGGCTTCGATGGCGTCTTCGAGCCCTCGGACGGCGGGGGTGGCCGCCTCGAGTCGCCGCTCGCCTTCGCGCGTCAGCGTGACCTGCAGGATGCGACCGTGCGTCGGGTGGGGATGGCGCTCGACCAAGCCGTCACGCTCAAGCGTTCCGAGCACGCCGTTCATCGCTTGAGGAGTCGTGTTGGAGGCCCGCGCCAGGTCAGCGCCTGACATGCCGGGGTCTCTCGCGAGCACGCTCAGCGCCGCGTACTGGGCCCCAGTCAATCCATGAGCCCGCAGAGCCGCCTCCATGGCCCCGCGAAACGCCTGCCAGGCCTGGCGCAGCAGATAGCCGCTGCGGCCCTCGACTCCCCGGTAGCCCTGTCCGATGCGTGGCGCGTCGCTCACGCCCGCAGTATATCAAGCCCTTGACATTATATAAGGACCCTGGCATAATGACAGGACCTTGATATCAACCGGGATGGGCGTTCCCGTTCCGGAGGAAAGGACACGACATGACCGTTCAACAAGCGATCACACCACGCACGACTCGAGCGCAAATGGACGCGCTCGTGGAGGGTCACTATCGGGCCGAGGAAGCCGGTGACCTGGAGGCGATCGTCGAGGGGTTCACCGCCGACGCCGAGCACGACGTCGCCGGACGCCCCGGCGGCCCACTCCACGGCGGCAACCAGATCGAGGATTTCTATCGAGGCCTGCTCGCGGAGCTTCGAATCGAGCGCTTCGAGCCGGTCCGACGCTGGTATGGCGACGACCACGTCGTCGACGAGTCGGTCTTGCACGCTACGGCGGAGGGTCAGCCCTTCGGGTTCGAGGGGCGCGGCCGGCCGGTGCGGACGCGGTTTCTGCACATATTCGACTTCAGCGACGGCCTGATCAGCCGGGAGAGCGCCTGGATCGACCTCGCCGCCATCCAGCAGCAACTGTCCGATTGAGTCGGTCCACCCGCTCGGCCTCGATCGTCGGCGTGCACGATAAGTAGGGGTCTCGGTGGGTCCGGCTGGAATGAACCGGCGGCCGTTAGCGTCTACGAAGTAGGAGTCGCTTTGAGCCGCAAGAGTCCCGACAGCCTGAGCGAGCGCGACCGACGCGAGCTGGCCGCACTAGCGGACGGCTCGCTGACCGGGCGGCGCAGGAGAGCCGCCGAGGAGCGGATCGCCGGGTCGCCGGAGCTTCGAGCCGGGCTCGAGCGCCAGCGGCGCGCTGTGGCCGCGCTAACCGGAGCCGAGGTTGCGGTCCCGGCATCGCTTCGCGCCCGGGTTCGCGGCGCCATCGAGGAGCCGCCGAAGGGACGCACGCCCTGGCTCGCCTGGGCCGGCGGTGCGGCGGTGGCGATCGCCGCGGTGATGGTGGTGACCTTGATCATCGCGGGCGGCGCGGAGACGCCGACGGTCGGCGAGGCCGCCCAGCTCTCAGCCCTTTCCCCCACCGAGCCGGCGCCGGCGCCGGCAGCGGGCGAGCCGGCGTTACTCACCGCGACTGCGGAGGGACTGAGCTACCCGAACTGGCGCGGCGAATTCGGCTGGCGCGCCGCGGGCGAACGCGCCGACGAGCTCGGCGACCGCTCCGCAACCACGGTCTACTACGACAAGGACGGACGACGGCTCGGCTACACAATCGTGTCCGGCGAGCCGCTCGCGCCGCCCGCCGGCGCGGACTCGAAGACCATCGACGGCGTCGAGTTCATGATCGCTCGGGAGGGCGAGCGGACGACGGTGACCTGGCTGCGCGGCGGCCACAGCTGCGTGCTCTCCGGCGAGGGCATCGACGAGCGCACCATGGTTGAGCTTGCGGCCTGGAAGGGCGAGGGAGCCGTCGCCTTCTGATCGAGTACGAGGGGAAGACCGATGATCGCGCGCGGCCGTAGGCTCGATCCCGAGCGTCTCGCGGGACATCTCGACCGTCTGTACAGAGTGGCCCTGGGGATGTGCGGCTCGCGAGAGGAGGCCGAGGACCTCGTCCAGGAGACCTGCGTCCGAGTCCTGCGGAAGCCGCGCTTCGTCCGCTCGGGCGACGACCTCGCCTATCTCGTCGGCGTGCTTCGCAACGTCTATTACACGACCGAGCGACAGCGGGCACGACGGCCGCTGCTCGGAGTCGAGGAGGACGTCGCCGCCTCCGACCGCCCCGCCGCTACCTCGATCGATGCCTCGCTCGAGGCGCACGAGGCGCTGGCCGCGGTCGCCGACCTCTCGCCTGAGTATCGCGACGCGATCGCTGCGGTCGACCTCGCTGGGCTCAGCTACCGCGAGGCGGCGAAGGTGCTCGGGACCCGAGAGGGAACGATCATGAGCCGCCTCTATCGCGGCCGAGAGCGAGTCGCCGAGGCGCTCAGAGGGTGATCGCCGGGCAGAGGGCGACCGGTTCCGCCGCGCCGGATGATTGTCCGGCGCGGCGGCTTGCCGGTCACCAGATCATCCGGTGACCTTGATCGACTTACGCACCGACTCGGAGTTGCCTGCTCCGTCGGTTGCCTCGATCGAGAGCCGGACGTTGAACCGGTTCGGCGTCTCCTTGAGCAGCTTGCGCACAGGCCGCAGCTTGAGCTCGCGCGCGCCCGCTGCCAGCGCCAGCGTTCGCTTGGCGAGGATGACGTCGTTCTTCCTGATTTCGACCGAGCGAGCCGAGCCGAGCAGGGTGACCTCGTAGGAGGCCGGCTCGTCCGCGGTCAGCGTGAGTTCGAGCCCGCGAAGCAGTTGCTTCAGCTCGACGTGCTTCTTCGCTCCCTTGACCTCGACCTGCGGGCCCTGGGTGTCCGCAGCCGGCGGCTCGACGGGCGGCTGAGCGGGCGGGATCGCCTTCGGCTCGCCGTAGATGAAGTCGTCCATCACGGCGATGTCTGCCGGGCCGCCCTGGGTGATGTCGGCGTTGCCAAGCGCCGCTGCCCCGGTGGTGATCCGCGCCAGCGCGGCTCGCTCGCCGGCGTCGAAACGAACACCGAGGAACGAGAACGTCCCGCTGCCCGCGGTCGCCGGAACGTTCCACGTCCCGAGGCTGTGGCCGTCCGCCGCAAGCAGCTCGAGCCTGGTCGGCCCGGCCACGTCGACGTCGCTGAAGACGGCGCCGAAGCCGTTGGTTTCGGCGACGGTGTTCGTGTTCGGGACGACGAACGTCGTGTCGGTGACGTTGGAGCCGATCGGCGCGAACAGCCGCTCGGCTGAGAACGGCGCGAACTCGCCCTTGTAGGCCGCGTTCACATCCGAGAAATTGATCAGGTCGGGATCGGCGTCGGAGTTGCCATTGTCGCTGTCATCGTCGCCGGAGACCTCGAAGCCCACGCCGGGCGTCGAGAACAACGCGCCCAGGTTGCGGAACTGGCCCTCGGGCATGAACGAGGGCGCCGACCGCGCATCGGGAACGCCGTCCCAGGTGATCTGGCGCCGACCGCTCGCGGCCGGCGGGCCGCCGGCATTGTTGGTTCCGAGGTCGTTTCGGAACTGATCCACGGCCGTCTGGATCGAGGCCGCGTCGGGCCCCGTCGCTTCGGTGACGACGGGAGCAGCGCCGGCCGCGGAGGCGAAGATGGCCGTCGCGGCGATCACGCCGAGCAGACCGGTGATTCGCAGGTGCTTCATGAGTCCTCCTCAGGTTGGACGGTTGATGTGACCCGGAGGACCGGTCCCGGCGGCGTCCTATTCCGCGCGCCGGCACCAGGGTGAGCAAGATCACAGACCCACGGTGGTGGGCAGCGAGGCGTTCGCGGTCGGGAAGCCCCCGAGATCAAGCAGGGCAGTCACTCCCCGAGCTGCTCAGCCGCGATACCGATTAGACGCAGGGACGCCGGGGGAGGGGAAAGATTCGGTTCCGGCCCTGAGATGCAGTACGCAGGCGCGGCCCGTTAGCTAGAACCCACTCGCCTCAGACAACCGGACCTCCGCCGGTGGCGTTAAGGATGAACGCCGCCGCCCTGACCCGGGTTGTTGATTTGGCCCGGCGGGACGTCGCCCCCCGCCTGACCGGGAGGGATGCCGCCCTGATCGGGCGGCACGCCGCCGTGGCCGGGCGGGGTCCCGGGCTGGACCTCGCCGCCGGGCGGCGGCGCAGGCGTGGGAGGCGGGGAAGTCGGCGTTGTCGGTGACGACGGTTCGGCAGGGCCGTCGGAACCCCCGCCGCCGGAGCTGCCGCCGCTCGAACCATCACCCGAGGCAGGTATCTCGGGTGGGGCCGCGGCAACTGTCCCGGTGGTGTCTGCTCCACCCGGGCCGCCGGTGGTGTCTGCTCCACCCGCGCCGGTGGTGTCTGCTCCACTCGGGCCGGCGGAGTCCGGCGCACCGTGGGTGCCAGGCGACGCCGGGCTATCGCTCTGCGGGGTCGCCGGGTCGCCCGCGAAGGGATCGCCGGCGATCGCGGGCCCCTTGTCCTGGTTGGCCCCACGCGCTTGAGCGTTGCCGGCGCCATCTCGCGCGGAGCCGTCTCGCGCGGCGTGGTCGGAACCAGCCCGGGTGTCGTGACGGCCCGCCGGCTCGGCCGAGGTGGCTGCCGCCGACACCGAAGCCGGATGGTCAGCAAAGATCGACCTTTGCGCCTCATAGGCACCGACCCCGGCAGCCGTCGCGACCAGCACCGTGGCCGCCACCTTCAGCGCCACCGGTCCGGCGGCCACCGGGACGCCCCCCGAGGCCCCACCGGTGGCGCCCACCGCGCCACCCGCACCGCCCGTGCCACTGCTCGCCGCGCCGCCACCGAACACGTCCCGGAGCAGCGCTGCCGCAACCAGCGGCGAGAGCGGCGGAGCGAGCAGTGCGAATGCGCCCCGGCGAGGGCGGATCCCTCGCTCAAAGTCCTGACATGGCTGACAGCCACGTAGGTGGGAGCGGATCTTCCGTCCGCGCAGCAGTCGCCTGTCCCTCGCCGAGATGCGCTCGCGCACGAGTTCGCAGCTCATCTCGTGGCCGTCCCGCAAGTCTTGCAGGGCCGACCGAGCCTCGTAGACCAGCTGCTTGCCGGCGGCCTGCGACGTGCCGAGCGCCGCGCCGATCTCCGTGTAGCTGAGCCCGCTGAGTTCGCGCATCACGATCGCGCCACGCTGTCGGTCGGGTAACGCGGAGACGTCGGCCACCAGCGTGCGAAGTTGCTCCCTGGCCTCCGGATCGTCGCGTGAAAGCCGCCGGCGACGGGACCTCGGTGGGCGCCTCCCGAGCGCGGCCTCGGATGATCGAGATCGACTGATTGTGGGCGATCCGGAAGATCCACGGCTTGAACGCGCCCTCGATCGGGCGCGCCCGAAGGGACGAGAGCGCGGCGAGCATCGAGCTCTGCAGGGCGTCACGTGCGTCAGCCTCCTGCCGCAGCAACGAGAGGCAGTAGCGGTAGATCGGTTGGTGATAGCGCCGATAGAGCGTCGCGAAGGCGTCGTCGCTTCCGGCCACGACCATGGCGGCGAGCTTCTCGTCCGTGAGAATCCGAAGCGCCTGCCCAGAGAGCAGGGGCTGGCCGGTGGTGCCGGCCGCGACGGTGTCGTCCATTACTCCAATTATGGTCCCCAATTTGGGGTAGTGTCAACCCCTCGCGAAACGCGTTGCGCGGGCCGTCCGAACCCCCGCCCGTCCCCGACGACTATCGCTGAGAGCCAACGCTGGCCGGTGTCGGCAGACAAGCGGGCGAGAGCAGCTCGACCAGCTCGACGGGAAGCTCGAACTCGATGCGCTCGGCGACCACTGCGAGATCGTGGCCGAAGGCAGTCAGCCAGACCCTCCCGGCGGAGACCGCGCGCTCGCGGCGACACCACCCGCGAGTCCTGCTGCAGAGAGCCACGCGCCTCGCCTGTCTGTTGTAGTTCGCCCGCATCCGGTCCTCCGTTCGTGGGTTTCTCCCATCACGAACGGGGCGCGCGGAAGTCAGGACCTATGTGGGCGGTCTTTAAGAAAGGGGTTCGCGGCGCAGCTTCAGCGGGTGCGACAGTTCCGACCGTGCCCGGCGCCGACGCCCGGCTTGAGGGCCTCGGTCAGCTGCGCCTTCCTCGCCGGCGCTCATCAGGCGTCCAACCCGCCTGATCAACGCGAACTTGGTGACGATTTCGCCGGCGACGTCGGCCGAGCTGATCGTGTACTCGCCCGCCGAAATCTGCCTCTTGAGCTCCTCGAACGAAAGCGTCGCCATGCCGCGTCGGATTGTACTCCGCATTGGCGTCGAGACCTGGCGGTTCGGTTTCGCGAGTAAGCGGATGTTCGATGCCGAAGCAGCCGGATCTGAGGGAGGCAAGTGCCTAGGATCCAGCCGCCGACGTACCACCGGGGTAGCCCGTAGTCCAGAGGTGGTCGCGCCGGTAGGCGGCGAGCGCCTCCTGCGCATCGCTGCCGGGGCTCCCGAGGAACTCCTCGGCGATCGTCGTGAGCAGGTCCGTGATCGCCTGCTCGAGCATCCTCGCCTGGAACGCCAGCGCAGGCGCCCGATCCGGCGCTGAGCAACTCTCAACGACCTCGATCAGGCCCGGCAGGAGAACCGGGAGCGCGTGCCGCGCATCGCGCGGGTGAAAGTAGTAGGCGATCGGCGAGTGGACGAAGTCGTCTCGCATCGCCACGACCCGGGAGGTCAGGTCGGCCAACACACCCGCCGACACTGACGGGTCGATCTCGGCGAGACCCGTCTGGCTCGAGCGCTCGGTGTCCGTCAGAAGCGCGATCTCGTGCGAGAGCGAGCGGTAGTCCGAGAGCACTCTGTAAAGGAGGAGAAGCCAGGAGATGCTCGCCGTGAGCAGGCCGAGCCCGATCAGGGTCTCGAGCGGCCCGAGGAGTCGCAGGAGGTCGGTCGTCGGCACGATGTCCCCGTATCCGAGGCTCGTCAAGTCGACCATCGAGAGATAGACGGCGTCGATGATGCTGTCCTGCCCGGCAGGGTCAACCTGAGTGGTGACCGCGAACGCATCTGGCATGTTGCGGCCAGATGATCAGCGCGAAACCCACCACCACCAACGCTCCCCAGGTCCCGATCACCGTGATGAATGCGACCGGTCCCGCAAACGAGAGCAGTCGGTGATTGCCGCGCGCCAGGCGCTTGGTCACCCGCCAGACCGCGCGCAGAAGCTTCTCGCTTACGACCCCTTGCCCGTGCGGATGAAACAGGGTGTCGAATACGTCGCGGAGCGCCACCACCACCAGCAGCGCTCCGAGCACGGTGATGGCGACGGTCACGCAACCAGCGTATTGCGCAGCCGAGCGATCTCGGCGCGGCAGGGGAAGCCTCTCAGACGCCGAAATACCCGGGCGAAGATCCCCGCACGGGAAAGGGTCGCCTGCCGTGGAGTGTTGCGGGCGGGCCGGCGTGCGGGGCGAGCTCGACCGCGTCCGAGCGGTCGACTGAAAGAAGGGGTCTCAGATGAGAGGCGCAGGTCGTGTCGTCTTCGCCGCAACCCTGCTGGTCGTTGTCGGAGTGCTCAACATCATCTACGGCTTCGGCGCCCTCGATGACGCGAACATACTTCGTCAACGACACCAGGTTCATCCTCAGCAACCTGAACACCCTCGGGTGGGTACTGATCCTCCTCGGGATCGTTCAGCTGACCGCCGGCTTCTCCCTCTACTCGGGAAATGCCTATGGGCGCGTGCTCGGCATCGTCGCCGGCACCCTCGGTGCGATCGGGGCCCTGTTGTCGATCGGCGGCGCCTACCCCTGGTGGTCACTCGCGGTGTTCGCACTGTGCATCTACGTCGTCCACGGGATCGTCGTCTACGGAGAGGACGAGCGGGCCGCAGGCGTCTGAGCCGCTGCGAGTGCGGGGGCCTGGCGGATCCAGGCTCCCGCGCCGCGCTGGTTCCTCACACCGGGTACGGGATCTCGATCCCGCTCGCGAGCTTCACGGTGCCCCGCTCGGGATAGACGCAGACGTCGCCGCCGACCAGGTCGCCCATGGTCACCAGGTCCATGCCGTCGGGGCCGACCTCGATCCGGTGGCCGATGCCGCCGTTCGGGCGGCGCAGCCAGAACGAGCCGGGCCGCAGCTCGAAGCCGTCGTCGCCGACCCGAGCGATCCCGCCGCCGGCGCGCACGAACCAGCACTCCTCGCGGGTCGAGTGGAAGTGCAGGTCGGTGTTGTGCGTGTTCGGCGGCATCGCGTCAGTCGCCAGCACCAGCCGCTGCGACCCCATCTCCCGGACGTCGCGGCTCGCGTAGGCGAGCCGGCCGATCCGGCCTTCGTCGAGGCTCAGGTCGGCGAGGTTACGAATCGTCGGCGGGCGCTCCGCCGATGGCGCCGGGATGTCGAGCGGGCCGAGCTCGCTGTCGGCGATGAACGGCGGCGCGGTGTCGGCCGGCGTCCAGCGGTTGCCGATCCAGAACTGCCCTGTGCGTGGCAGCCAGGTGAGGCGCGTGCGCGAGCCCTCGGCGACGACCAGTACCGTGAGCCCGCCGCCGCCGGCGATCAGCGTGTGCGCGTCGCCGCCGCTCGGGTGCAGGATGAGGTCGTCGACCCCGATCTCCCAGGTGCGGGGCCCGGAGGGGCCGAGCTGGTAGCTGACCCCGGTGCCCTCGAGCACGAGGAAGACTTCGTCCTCGTCGACGTGGGAGTGGGGAGGGGTTGAGCGCTTGCCCGGCTCGATCTCGATCAGCGCCACCCCCAGCCGCGCAGCGCTCACCGCGGCCCCGAGGCGGCGGCGCTGCGCCTGGATCTCGCCCGCGTCCCAGACCTGGCGCTCGACCTGATCCGCGTGGATCGGCAGCCCGTGGTTCATCGCCGTGAGGATGCCACGAGCTCGGCGGTGATCAAGCCGCGGTCGGGGGTCAGGTCGTCGAGCAACTCGAACCAGCGTCGCCCCTCGTCCGGGGCGGCGATCGTCACCGTCACCGTCGGCACCCGCCGTCTGAGCCCGAGCAGCGCCTCGCCGTGGGGTCGGTGATCGCCGTGATAGCCCCAGATCCCGCGCAGGCGGTCGCGCCCGACGCCCCGGCGCGCCGGAGCCGCTCGACCGCCTCGACGTGGACGGGACGCCCGGCGACGTGGTTTTGCTCGCTCGAATACAGAGTCAGCCTGAGCAGCGGATCGCCGCCGACGATCGTCCCCGAGCCTTCCGGGAGCGCAGCGACCAGCTCGCCGTCGCGCTTCAGGACCGTGAGCGGCTGGACGCTCAGCGCGCGTGGCGGCGCAAGCGCCTCGAGGTCGCCGAGCGCGCGGTCGATCGCCGTGGCCTCGCCAACCGCGGTCACGACGGCCGGCACCTCGACGTTGGCGGCGAAGAAGCGCGCCCGTCGCCGCGCGCCGCCGAGCGTGCCGTCGACCCCGAGCAGCACCGTCGCGCCGCCGACCCCGGCGCGCGCAGCAGCTCGACCGCGCGCTCGTAGGCAGGGCGAGCGCCGGCCCGCACGCCGCGGCCGAGGTAGGCGGTCAGCTTCACGTGGGCGGCGCCCGACCGAGGTGGGGCGGCCTCGGCGGCGTGGGCCCGGGCAAGGGTCACGGGACCGCTGAACGGCAGCGCCTCGATCCGCCGCATCGCCGCCTCGATCGGCGCCGGCCGATCGACGGCGACCGCGACCACGGGCAGGTCCTCGGAGAGGCTGAGCAGCCGGTCGGTGCGCAGCGCATGGCGAGCGCCGAAGCCCTCGACCCCTCGCAGGAGGGCGCTCGCCTCCAGGTTCTCCTCGGCGAACGCATCGAGCACTCGGTCGGCGACGAAGGCGGTCGACGTGCGGTCGCGTTCGCCGAGCGCGATGCTGAGCTCGAGCAGCTCGCCGCTCAAAGCAACCCCCCGAGCTCGAGCCCGACCCACGCGATCGCGACGCCGACCACGAGGCTGATCGCCAGGTTGGCGCTCGCGACCCCGGGCTCGCCCTCCTCGGCGAGCCGTTCGGACTCGAACATCCAGGTGCTGAAGGTGGTGTAGGAGCCGAGCAAGCCGGTCGCGACGAGGTGGAGCGTGTCGGTGTCCGTCTGGCCCCGGCGAGCACCCCGAGCGCCAGGGTCCCGCTCAGGTTGACCGCGAGCGTGCCGACCGGCAGCCGCGAGCTCACCCGCCGGGCGATGCCTGAGTCGACGACGAAGCGCCCGACCGCGCCGAGTCCGCCGAGCAGCCCGATGCCGAGCCAGACGCCGAGGCTCATCGCGCGACCCCGACGCGGCGCACGAGCTTGCTGGCGATCGCGACCGCCGCGAAGCCGGCGCTGATGCTGACCGCCGCGTAGGCGGCCGCGAGGCCGACCCGCCCGCTCTCGAGCATCCGCACCAGCTCGAGCTGCATGGTCGAAAACGTGGTCAGCGCCCCGCAGAGGCCGGTCCCGAGGAGCGGCCGCCGGTAGGCGGACAGCGGCAGGCGCTCCTGTAGCCGGGTCGCGAAGTAGCCGAGCGCGAAGGCGCCGATCAGGTTCGCGATCACGGTCGGCCACGGCCACGCGTCCGCCGCGTGCGGGAACGCCTCGATCAGCGCCGCGCGAGCGACGGCGCCGACGAACCCCCCGGCGAAGATCGCCGCCAGCTCGCGTCGGTCGATCGACATCGGCCGCAGGCTATTGGCCTCGGTAGGCGCCCGGGTCGGGCTCCGGGCTGACTACCGATGCAATGCGCGGAATCGGCGCCTAGCCTCGCGGCGTGCGGGAGATTCCCTCACCTCCACCCTGCGCGTGGTGCGGGTTGCCGATCGGCATGTGGGAGTCGATCGTCACCGAACCGCGAGTCGACGCCGAGCCGACGAGCTGGCTGCAGCTCGCCCGGATCGCCCGCCTGGTCGAGCCGATCTGGCACCACGACTGCGTTCGCACGGCGGCCTCCGATGAGTCCGAGGACTCGTGATCCGGCGCCTTCGTCGGCCCGACCCGTTACCCTGACGCGGCTCGATAAACGGTAAGCCGAATCCTGGCCAAAGCGCTGGGACCGGGGGAACCAAACGTTGGGGCTAACCCGCCGCTCGCGGCGGGGGCGCAGGCTCTTTCAGCGCCAGCCCGTCAGCTAACCCCGGAGGCCGACGAAGGAGAACTCGTTGAAGACCTCTGACAGGATCCGCCTCGGCGCCTCGGTTGCCGCGGCAGTAGGAATGACCACCGTGCTCGCGACCGGCGCGGCGATCGCCGCCGGCGGCAGCGGCGGCGTCGGCTCCGGTGGCGGCGTGACGACCGAGCCGACGCTCGGCGACGGCACGTTCCCGGTGATCGGCAAGCACACCTACGGCGACGGCCTCGGCGCCGGCCGCGGCCACGAGGGCCAGGACCTGCTCGCCAAGTGCGGCAAGCCGGTGGTCGCGGCGCAGCCCGGGCGCGTTCAGTACCGCAAGTACCAGTCGGCGGCCGGCAACTACGTGGTCATCGACGGCAAGGGACGGGCGGCGGACCTGGTGTACATGCACCTCTCCGCGCCGGCCTCGGTTACCAAGGGCGAGCGGGTCGCTGAGGGTGAGCGGATCGGCCGGGTCGGCGACACCGGCGACGCGACCACCTGCCACCTGCACTTCGAGATGTGGTCGATGCCAGGTTGGTACGAGGGCGGCAAGCCGCTCGACCCGGCGCCGAGCCTGCACCGCTGGGACCGCCGCGGCTGAGCGACCCGGCGGCCGACCGGCGCAACCCGCCCGGCGTGCTCTAGCCGACGTTTCGCGGTCTCTTAGAACGTGCTGAGATCACACTCTTCGTCCGAATCGGTTCTCTAACGTCATCGCCCGTGAATTGGCTCGCAAACATCGTTTCCGGTCGCCGCAGCAAGTGGGTGGTCGTCGTCATCTGGCTGCTCGCCGTCGTCGTGATGATGCCGCTGGGCGCCAAGCTCGCCGACGAGACCAAGGACGACACCGCGTCGTTCCTGCCTGCGAGCGCCGAGTCGACCCGCGTCGTCGAGACGCTCGACGCCAAGTTCCCGGCGCAGGAGACGAGCCAGGGCCTGATCGTGTACCAGCGCGACGGCGGGATCACCGCGGCCGACCGGGAGAAGATCGCCGCGGACGCGAAGGCGCTCGAGGACCTGCCCGCCGACGAGCTGCCGCTGCCCGAGGACCAGCCTCCGATCCAACCCTTCAAGAACGGCAAGCCCGTCGACGGCCTCGTCTCGCAGGACGGCTCGCTCGCCTACACCGTGGTCATCTTGCCGACCGACTTCGACCACGCGGCCGACTGGGGCAAGCTGATCCGCGAGACGACCGGCTCCGAGGCCGACGGGATGCAGATCAAGCTCACCGGCGACATCGGCTTCAACACGGATGCCGACGAGGTCTTCAGCGACATCGACACGAAGCTCCTGCTCGCCACCGTGCTGCTCGTCCTCGTCCTGCTCGGGGCCATCTATCGCTCGGTACTGGTGGCGCTGACCCCGCTGATCGTCGTCTTCTTCGCCTACACGATCGCCCAGGGCTTCATCTACCTGCTCGCGAAGAGCGGCGCCACCGTTTCGTCGAACTCGACCTCGATCCTGATCGTGCTGATGTTCGGCGTCGGCACCGACTACTGCCTCCTATTGGTCTCGCGATTGCGCGAGGAGCTGCGCCGCACGGAGGACAAGCACGACGCGATGACCCACGCGGTCACCAGGTCGGGCCCCGCGATCCTCGCGAGCGGGCTCACCGTCACCCTGGCGATGCTGGTCTTGCTGTTCGCCGACTCGCGCAACACGTCGACCCTCGGACCGGTCGCGGCGATCGGGGTCGCAAGCTCGCTGCTTGCCGGCCTCACACTGTTGCCGGCCGTGCTGACGATCTTCGGGCGCCGCGGCTTCTGGCCGCGGCGCAAGACAGTCGAATACGACCCCGAGCACGCCGCCGACGTCAAGGTCGGCGCCTGGCGGCGCTTTGGGGACAAGGTCCTTCACCGGCCGGGTCCGGCGCTCGCGATCACGCTCGCGGTCTTCGTCGCCGGCGCGCTCGGGCTGATCGCGTTCAAGGTCGACTACTCGACCACGACCTTCTTCAAGAAGTCGGTCGAAAGCGTCGAGGGCTTCACGCTGCTGGAGGAGGCCTTCCCGCCCGGCGTCCTGGCGCCGATGACGATGCTGGTCGAATCCGACAGCGGCCCGGTCTCGGAGGCCGACGTCGAAGCCGCGATTCGGGCGGCGAACGGCGTCGACGGTGTTGCCTCGGCGGCCGACACCGGCCAGAGGTCGACCGACGGGACGATCGCATCGGTCAACGTGATCCTCGGCGGCGACCCGTACACCAAGTCGTCGCTCGGCATCGTCCCCGAGATCCGCGACTCGGTCGGCGACTCGGTCGACGGGGCCACCGTGCTGGTCGGGGGCGGCAGCGCGATCCAATACGACTTCGATCAGGCGACCGAGCGCGACCTGAAGGTGATCGTGCCGCTGGCTCTGCTCGTCATCGCGATCATCCTCGCGATCCTGCTGCGGGCGCTGGTCGCGCCGTTGATCCTGATCGCGAGCGTCATCCTCTCCTTCCTCTGCACGCTGGGGATCTCGATCCTGTTCATCCGCTTCGTCGTGGGCGACGCCGGCTTCGACGCCTCGATCCCGACGTTCGCCTTCATCTTCCTGGTCGCGCTGGGGATCGACTACACGATCTTCCTGATGGCCAGGGTGCGCGAGGAGGCGCGCGTCCACGGAACCCGCGAGGGCATGCTGAGGGCGATCTCGGCCACCGGGCCGGTGATCACGAGCGCCGGCGTGATCCTGGCCGGGACCTTCTCGGTGCTCATGACACTGCCGGTCACCTTCACCTTCGACCTCGGTTTCATGGTCGCCCTCGGGATCATCCTCGACACGTTCATCGTCCGGACGATCATGGTCCCGGCAGCCGTCGAGCTGATCGGCGATCGCGTCTGGTGGCCCTCGACCGCCTCCGGTGGCAGCGAGCTGTTCCACGATCGCGCCGAGGACGAGCCCGAGCCCGTCCCGGCGGCAGTCGACTAGCCCGCTACGGCGGTCCCATCCAGCCCGCCGCGTAGCACGGCGCCGCCCCGCAGGGGTCGGTGATCGTGCCGCCCGGCTTGATGAACGTCGCGATCTGCTGACGGATCGCGGCCGAGCTACGGATCACGGTGTCGTGCGGATCGACGCCGAAGCTGTCGTTCGGGGCCGTGTTGGTGATCGGTGGCGGGTCGGTGCCGAGGACGTCGCCCGGCCCGGGATCGTCGCGCTTCGGGCCGATGTCCCAGACCCACATCGAGTTGCCGTCGGCGGGCAGCGACCCCAGCGTCGGCAGGTCGAAGAACGGCTGGTCGAACCCGGCCGGGAGGCGGAACGCGTCCAGCGCCGGCTGGCGCAGGGAGGCGCCGATCGTGCGCGCCTCGACCTCGGTGGCGACGTTCGCCACCTGGTGGTCGCCGTAGGCCATCGAGATCATCACCTTGTGCTGCGGCGTGTTCGGCAGCGGGTCCGTGGTCATGTGGTTGGCATAGCCGTTCGGCTCCCCGCGGTCCCACAGCGACTGGATCATCGACAGCAGCAGCGGGCGCTCGCCCTCGTCCGGGTACGACGGGTAGAGGACCAAGGCGTAATCCTCGAAGTCGACGCTGCGGGTGAGCAGGAGGCCGCCGTAGTTCATGCCCGGGACGTAAAGCACCGAGCGGGTGACATCGGGCTCGATCGCGGTCAGCGCGCCGCCGGCGATCCCGCCCTGGCTGTTGCCGTAGTAGGCGACGCCCGCCGGGTCAAGCGCCGACTCGCCGCCGAACTGGAACGCGGCCTGGTCGGCGAACCCGTCGGGGTTGCCGATCGCTCGCCCGAGATAGACGAAGTCGAGGAAGCCCTGTTGCAGGCGGTCCGGCAGCGGCGCGAACTTCGACAGGTCCTGCAGCGCGGGAACCGCGACCGGGAAGACGTCCTCGTCGGCCATCCCGATCCAGTCCATCGCGCAGGTGACCATGTTGTTCTCGTTGCCGAGTTGGCGGACGTTGGCCGAGAAGACCTCGTCGTACTCGCCGAAGAGGCCGTGCCCGTACATCGTCGCGTGCGCCGGTGCGGCCACTTCGGGGCTGCCGCCGCCGTCGTCCTGGACGGCCGAGCGCGGGATGTTGCAGCCGAACCGCGCCTCGTAGACGTTGCCCGGGATCCGCTGCGGCCGACCGTCCGAGCCGAGGTTGAAGCGCGAGCCCGGCGGGCAGCCCATCTGGCTCAGATAGCAGGGAACCTCGATCGTGCCCTCGATCGTGCGGATGTCCTCGACGCCGCGGCCGGTGCAGGTGCCGGGTGTCGAGCAATCAAGCGGGAAGTCGACGACGCTGGTGACGTTGATCGCCGGCGCGTTGCCCTGCATCACCCCGTCGCCCGGGGTCGTGTCCCCGAGCTCGGCGAGCCCGCGGTCGCGAATCGAGAGCATCCGCTCGGAGATGTTGCGGGTGCTGGCGACGGTGAAGTCCCAGGCGAGATACAGGTTTCCGCGATCGATGCCGACGCTGTGCAGGCGGCGGAAGATGTCCTTGAAGTGGTCGCGCCGGCTCTCGACCGCGTCGATCGCGGTCGGGATCCGGTCCCGGTAAAGGCGGAAGCCCTCGGGCGGCGGGATCGTCTCGCCGGAGCCGTTCTTGAGATGGCGCAGGGCGACGATGTAGCGGTGGCCGTCCTTGAGGTTCTTCGCCGGGTGGATCAGCAGGTCGGTCTCGCCCGGGCTGGTCGCGTTCGAGTCGAGCTCGGTCCAGATCAGCTGGCGCTCGCGGGTCTCGGCGTCGATCAGCACGACCGGCTGATCGGCGTCGAACGAGGCCCCCTCGCGGGTGATCGGCACGGCGCCGGTGGCGGCGAAGGCCGCGGGAGTGTCCATCCCGGGGACGTGCAGCACCAACAGGGCGCCGGGGCTGAACCCGTCGCTCCCGTTGATGTCGGTCGGGTCGATGTGGACGCCGGATGAGTTGGCGGGGGTCGACGCCGCGTTCAGGTTGAGGCGCAGGCCGGTGTCGGTCGACGGATCGGCCTTCGTGAAGTAGTCGTTCGGGTACGGGAACAGGCATTCCTCGCCCGGCTGGGTGATGAAGTCGCAGCGATCGGCGTTCGCGAGGTCGACGCCGACCGGGTTCGAGCCGTCGCAGCGGGTCGGGTCGCGCTTCATCGAGTCCTTCGCCCGACCGAGCTCGCGGCCTGAGCCGGTCTGCGCGGTGGCCACGAACTTGGTCGTGATGCAGCTCTGGACCAGGCGCCTGCCGTCGTCGTTGAGCGCGACCTTGAACTGCTTGCGCTTACCCGCCTTCAGCTTCGACTTCGCCTTGCGCGCCACCTTCGTGCGGTCGCCGCCCTGGACGACGGCGATCGAGAGGCGAGCACGGCGGCCCGTGGGGGACTTGACCGAGACCTTCACCTTGCCCTTGTCGACCAGCCTGGACTGCGACACACCGGCGAGCTTCACCTGCACCGGCTTGCCCTTGGCGGCGCCGGTCGCGGGCGCGCCGATCGCCATCGCCGTTGCGACGATCGCCACGGCGGCGATCAGGTGGGCACGCGGACGTCCGTGTCCGATGGTCTCCAAGGTCTCTCTCCTCCTCGGTCGACGGGGTCGGGAATCTATCGGCCCTCCGACGCGAACACCGATCCGGTTTCGTTTCCCGCATGGGAATGGGGGTACGACCCGCGCATGGAACTATCACTATTGCTGATCGTGATCGGGATCGTGTTGGCGATTTTCGTCAACTACGCGATCGGAATCGCGTGCATCCTGATCGGCCTCGTGCTGCTCATCTGGCCGCGCATCAGCGCGGGCAGGACCAGCCGGGTCTAGCGAACTAACTCAGCTCAGGACGACTGAGGCGCGGGCGGGCGCTCGCCGTGAGCGGCCCGCTTCGCGGCCTCGATCGCATCGGGGTCGTGGAGGTGACATTCGACCTCGACCCCGCCGACCTCGCGGCGCCGTGGCTCGACCCCGTGGTTGAACTCGATCTCCACCCCATCGGGCCGGGTCTCGGTGGATGCGACGCCCTTCCAGATCGGGTCGTCGGGCGCGCCTGAGCGCATCGCCTCGAGGACCTCGGCCGCATCCTCGCCGTGTGGCCCGACCCGGCCGCCAGGGTGGCCTCGAACGAGGGCTCGTCGAGCTGGTCGAGGTCGCCGATCATCTCGCGCTCGCGCTCGTAGTCGCTCTCCTCGAGCTGCGTCCAGCGCGTCTCCAGCAGCGCACGCAGGTCCCGGCTCTCCCAGCCGCACACCTCGAAAGCCTGCGAGCAGCGCGGGTGGAAGCGGCAGCCCAGCGGCGGCGAGACGGCATCCGGGATCTCGCCCCGGGGCAGGTCGCGGGGGACGCTGCGGCGCGGGTCGGGCTCGGGGATCGCCTTCAGCAGCGACTGCGTGTAGGGGTGCTTGGGGTCGGCGTAGATCTGCTCGGCCGGGCCGAGCTCGACGATCCGCCCCAGGTACATGATCGCGATCCGGTCGCAGAAGAACTTCGCCGTCGCCAGGTCGTGGGTGATGTAGACGTAGGTCAGCTCGAGGTCCGACTTGAGCGCGATCATCAGCTCGAGGATCTTCGCCCGGACGCTCATGTCGAGCATCGAGACGGGCTCGTCGGCGACCAGGACGTCGGGGCTGAGGATGATCGCGCGGGCGAGCACGGCGCGCTGCTTCTGGCCACCGGAGAGGTCGGTCGGGTACTTGCTCGCGAACTGCGACGCGGGCGCCAGGCCGACGCGCTCGAGCGCCTCGGCGACGCGCAGGTCGCGGTCGGCTCGGTCGGCAGCGATCCCGTGGAAGCGAAGCGGATCGCCGATCGCGGCGCCGATCGTCATCGCCGGGTTGAGTGACGCGTGCGGGTCCTGGAAGACGATCTGCAGCCGGCGGCGAAACGCGCGCATCTCGTCCTCGGCGCGACCGGTGATCTCCTCACCCTCGAGCTTGACGCTGCCGCCGGTCGCCTCGACCAGCCCGAGCAGGGTGCGCCCGAGCGTCGTCTTGCCGGAGCCCGACTCGCCGACCAGGCCGAGGACCTCGCCGCTTGCGCAGGTCGAAGCTGACCCCGTCGACGGCGGCCACCGAGCCCGACTCGCGGCCGCGCAGGCGGTCGACGAACGACCCGCGGACCGAGTAGTGGGTGTGCAGGTCGCGGACCTCGATCAGGGCGTCTCCGTCCATCAGGCCTCCTCCGCGATCGCGATCTCGCCCCGCTCGAGCGGCTCGGTGCCGCCCTCGGGGATCTCGTCGGCCGGGCCGTGCAGCCAGCAGGCGACCCGTTGTCCTCCCGTGGCGCGGACCTCCGGCGGCTGGCGCTGGTCGCAGACCCGCATCGCGTTCGGACAGCGCGGGTGAAAGCGACAGCCGGGCGGGGGATCGATCAGGTCCGGCGGGGCGCCCGGGATGTAGTTGAGGCCGGTGGTCTCGAGCGAGATCGTCGAGCGCAGCAGCTCGCGGGTGTAGGGATGGGCGGGCTCGGAGAAGACCTCGCGCGCGTCGCCCTCCTCGGCGATCCGCCCGGCGTACATGACCGCGACCCGGTCGCAGGCCTCGGCGACGATCCCGAGGTTGTGGGTGATCAGCAGCAGGCCGGTGTCGAAGTTCTTGCGCAGGTCGGCGAGGATCGCGAGGATCTGCGCCTCGACGATCACGTCGAGCGCCGTCGTCGGCTCGTCGGCGATCAGCAGGCTCGGCTCGAGGACCAGCGCCAGGGCGATCATGATCCGCTGGCGCATCCCGCCGGAGAACTCGTGCGGGTACTGCTTGAAGCGGGTCGGCGGGATCCCCATCCTCGCCAGCGTCTCGAGCGCCCGCTTGCGCATCTCGTCCTTGTCCATGTCCGGGCGGTGGGTGCTCAGCGTCTCGAGGAAGTGGCTCTCGATCGTGTGCAGCGGGTCGAGCCGCGTCATCGGCTCCTGGAAGATCAGCCCGAGGTCGGGGCCGCGCAGGCCGCGCAGCTCGTCGGCGTCGAGCCCGACCAGGTTGCGGCCCGCAGTAGAGCACCTCGCCGGCGACGGCTCGCGTTCTCGGGCAGCAGGCCGAGGATGCCGCGGCCCAGGGTCGACTTGCCGCAGCCGGACTCGCCGACCAGGCCGAGCGTCTCGCCGTGGCGATCTCGAACGAGATCCCGTCGACCGCGCGCACCGGGTCGCCGCCGGTCCCGTACCAGACCCGCAGATCGCGAACGTCGAGGACGGGGCCGGGCTCAGTCACGCTCGACCTCCGACATCGCGGTCGCCGCCCGCGGCTCGGCCGGCCCGGCCGGAGGGACCTCGGCGGCGGCCGCCTCGGGGATCTCCGGCGGATCGATCGGCCGCTCGCGGACCAGCGGGTTGAGGGTGTCGTTGATGCCCTCGCCGACCAGCGTGAAGCCGGTGATCAGGAGCACGATCGCGAGGCCCGGGAAGAGCCCGGTCCACCAGATCCCCGCGCCCGCGTCGTCGATCGCCCGCTGGAGGTCGTAGCCCCACTCCGCGGCCTCGGTCGGCTGGATCCCGTAGCCGAGGAAGCCGAGTGCCGCCAGGGTCCCGATCGCGTCGGCGGCGTTCAGGGTCGCGATCGCGGGGACGTTCTGGATCACGTTGTAGAAGACGTAGCGGCTGATGATCGTCCGCCGCGGGGCGCCGAGCGCCCGAGCCGCCTCGACGTAGGACTCCTCGCGGACGCTGATCACGTGGTTGCGGACGACGCGGAAGTACTGGGGGATGTAGACGATCGTGATCGCGATCGCGGCCGAGAAGATGCCCTGGCCGATTGAGTCGGAGAGCAGGAAGGCGATCACGATCGCCAGCAGGATGTATGGGAAGGCGAAGAGCGCGTCCATGATCAGCACGAGGCCGCGATCGAGGCGACCGCCGACGTAGCCGGAGATCAGGCCCAGCGGGACGCCCACCAGCAGCGACAGCGTGACCGCTACGACCACGACCTCGATCGCTGTTCGCGAGCCCCAGACGATCTTCGAGAGCACGTCCGTCGACTGCACCGTGGTCCCGAACAGGTGCATCGAGTCGGGAGCGGACTGCTTCGGGAAGCGGACGCCGTCGGCGCTCACCTGGTCGAAGCCGTAGGGGGCGATCAGGGGGGCGAAGATCGCCAGGATCAGGAAGAAGGCAACGATCGCGATCCCGCCGATCAGCATCCATTTCGGCAGGCCCCGAGCCTCAGTCATCGGCTTGACCCAGCGTGGGAGGCGCATCAGTACCTCACCCTCGGGTCCACCATCGCGGCGACCATGTCGATCATCACCGAGATCACGACGACGGCGAGCGCGAACACCGTGATGATCCCCTGGACCGCGATGTAGTCGCGCTCGTCGAGATACCGGATCAGCTCGGCCCCGAGCCCGGGCCAGTTGAACGTCTGCTCGGTGACCACGGCACCGCCGAGCAGGATCGCGAACTGCAGGCCGGCGATCGTGATCACCGGGACCATCGCGTTGCGGAAGGCGTGGTGGAAGACCACCCGGCGCTCGGAGATGCCGCGCGCCCGCGCCGCCTCGACGTAGTCGCCCTTCATCGTCTGCAGCAGGTTGACACGGACCAGCCTGATCATCACCCCGCTGACAACGAGGCCCAGGGTGACCGCGGGCAGGATCAGGTGGCGCACACAGTCCCAAAACGCGTTCCACTGGCCGTGGATCAGCGTGTCGATCAGATAGAAGTGGGTCGTCTTCGAGAGCTCGAAGTCGACGATCGGGCTCGCTCGGCCCGAGGTGGGTAACCCGAGCGCCGGGGCGATCCAGATCTGGGCCAGGAAGCCGAGGAAGAAGACCGGGGTCGCGTAGATGATGATCCCGAACATCCGCCCGCTGAAGTCGATCGGCCCGTCGCGGTAGCGCCCGGCTAAGAGCCCGACCGGGATCCCGACCGCGAGCGTGATCATGAACGCCCAGAAGGTCAGCTCGACGGTGGCGCTGCCGTTCTCGACGAGGATCGACGTGACCGTGCGGTTGTCGGTCAGGGTCGTGCCGAGGTCGAGCGTGAACACGTCGCCGAGGTACTCGACGTACTGCTCGAGGATCGGCTTGTCGAAGCCCGCCGCGTGGCGGCGCTGATCGAGCTCCTCCTGCGAGAGCCGGCCGCCGAGCGCCGACTGGATCGGGTCGCCCGGGGCCACCCGCATCAGCAGGAAGACCATCGTCAGCAGGATGAGGACGGTCGGCAGCGCGAGCGCCAGGCGCGTCAGCGCGTAGCGGCGCAGGGAGGTGCCGTGGCTCATGGGCTCGTCACTCGCCCCTCGTCACTCGTCTTTCGACGTGTGGTTGCGGACGACGAGCGACGAGTGACGGAAGCCCCGACCGCACCCGGAGGCCGAGGGCCCCCGCGCGCGGTCGAAACGCAACTTCGCTGCCTAATCCTTCGTAATCAGCCAGAACCGGAAGATGAACGCCGGGTCGAAGGTGTCCTCGACCCCGTTGACCCCGTCGCGGACTCCGGCGACCTGGTCGCCCTCCCAGATCGGGATGTTCGGCGCGTCCTCGGCCGAGATCTGCTGGATCTTCTCGAACGCCGCCTGGCGGGTGGCATCGTCGGTCGACGCCTTCTCCTCGGCGAGCAGCTTCTGAATCTCCGGGTTGTCGTAGTGGATGTTCAGGAAGCTGGTGTTGGACAGGAAGTTGCCGACGTAGTCGTCCGGATCCGGGTAGTCCGGGAACCAGCCGAGCTGGTAGGTCGGGTACTTGTCGGTGAACGCGGCCTCCGAGTACTGGTTCCACTCGGTCGACTTCAGGGTCACGTCGAACAGACCCGATTCGTCGAGCTGGCGCTTGATCTCGGCGTACTCGTCGCCGGAGGACGGGCCGTAGTGCGACGGCGTCCACCAGACCTCGAGCGGCACCGGCGTCTTGACGCCGGCGTCGTCGAGGATGCTGCTTCGCGGCGTCGACGTCCGGGGACTCGCCGTACTTGTCCTTGAACGCATCGGTGTGGAACGGGAGGCTCGCCGGGATCATCGAGTACAGCGGCTTGACGGTGCCGTTGTAGACGTTGTCGACGATCGACTGGCGGTCGATCGTCTGCGCCACGGCCTGGCGGATCGCCGTCTTCTGGGCGTCGTCGTCGCCGGGCTGCAGGTCGAGGTTGAAGTTGAGGTAACGGATCTCCGCGCCCTCGCCCTGGACCACGTTGACACCGTCGGCCGACTTCAGGTCCTCGAGGTCGGTCGGCGAGAGGCTGCGGTAGGCGACGTCGACGTCACCCGACTCGACCGCCAGCTTCAGGGCCGAAGCCTTGTCGAAGTACTGGATGATCGCCGTGTTGGTCTGTGCCGGATCCTCGCCGTTGTACTGGTCGTTGGCCTGGAGCACGGTCTGCTGGCCGGGCTCGTACTGCTCGACCGTGTAGCGGCCGGAGCCGATCACGGACCCGTCGTCCTGGAGCTTGTCGGCCGGGAACGTGTCCGACGGGACGATCGCGAACGAGGCGGTCGCCAGCACCGAGGGCCAGGTCGCGTCCGGCTCGGAGAGGTGGAAGACGACCGTGTCCTTGTCCGGGGCCTCGACGCTCTTCATGTTCGCGAGCAGCGAGGAGGCGCCGTTGGGATCGGCGATCTTGACGTTGCGCTCGAACGAGAAGACGACGTCCTCGGCGTCCAACGTGGAGCCGTCGGAGAAGACGCCGTCGCTGCGCATCTTGCACTCGTAGGTGACGTCGTCCTGGAAGTCACACGACTCGGCCGCCTCGGGAACCGGCTTCGTCTCGCCGGGCGGGAACTGGACCAGGTTCTGGTAGACGTTGTAGATCACGTCGTAGGAGGGGAGGTCGTAGGCGCCCGCCGGGTCGAAGCTGATCGGCTGGTCGGTGGTGCCGCGGATGATCGTGTCCGAGCTGCCTCCGCTCGAGCCCGAGTCGCTGCCGCAGGCGGCGAGGCTGACGCCGAGCGCGGCGGTTGCGAAGAGGACGGCCAAGGTCCGACTGAAGCGCATGTGATCTCCCGTATTCGTGCCGCCTGCAGCGGCGATCTCTCTCGGGCGCCAGCGTAGCCCAACCGGGGCGCATCGCGCCGCGCGGGACGGCGCCGAAAGTCGCCCTGCACCCGCGATCCGTGTCTTAGGCGACTTTCGAGTGACCCGGACGCGGGGCGCCGGCGGCCTCGACGCGCGCCACCGTGGCGCGCGGGCGTCGAACGGCCTGGTCCCAGGTGACGCGTAGGACCCGCTCGCCATGCGCCTCGAGCAGGGCCTGGCGCTCGGCGTCGTCGTCGCGGCCGACCGGCTGATCATGCCAAGCGGCGCCATCCGCCTCCACGGTCAGCCGTACCTCAGGCCAGCGGAAGTCGGGGATGATCCGACGGTCGCCGATCGTGATCGGGACGTTGACATCGGGGTGCTCGAAGCCCGCGCGCAGCAACAGGTCCAGGACGATGTCCTCGAGCACGGTGCGGGTTCCGGCGGGCCCGCTGGCGATGATCGAACGCAGGCGCTTCGAGCCGCGGCGCGGTCCGAGGTGCTCGATCAGGGCGATCAGTTTGGGCAACGTGACCAGCCGCTTGCCTTGCGCGCGTCTGACCGCCTGCCGCAAAGCCGCGAAGCCGAGGACGGCGGCCAGATCGATCAGCGTCCGCGCCGCCGAGGTGACCGGTACGTCGCGCTCAACCGCGATCTGGTCGGGCTCGAGCAGGCGCGAGCGATGGACCACGACTCCGGCCACCGCTCGCGTCCCGGGGCCCGGAATCGTCACCTCGACCGGCGCTCGGTACTCGAGAACGCCCCACAACTCTCCGGCCGCCCGATGACTCAACACCGCCGCCGGGCCGCATGCCTTCACCGCCGCCAGCCAAGTCGGCTCCGGCGCCGGTGCGAGCCAGCCCACCACGTAGACGCCGCGGTGTACGCGCCGCAGCCACCCTTGCCGGACTCGGCGCGCGATCCCCTCGCGGCTGAGCCCGCAGGCGATCAGCTCGGCGCGGGTGAACACGCCCCAGCGCCCGGGCGCGCGCCGCGCGATCAGCTCCTCCGGCCGAGTGTCGTCGGCGACCCGGCTCCCGTGTCTCAGACGACTTTCGGCGGGCATGGAGGCGAGTCTCCGCCGCGCGGGCGCGCGCGTGGCGCGCAGAGTGGGTCGAGCGGCGCGCGCCGGTGTGGCGGAGCGCGCCTAGGCCGAGGCGGTGGCGGGGACCGCGGGGTCCGGGCGCCCGACCGGGTGGTGGCAGGCGGCCCAGTGGCCGTTCCCGTAGTCGATCAGCTGCGGCTCGAGCTCCGAGCAGATCTCGGTCGCGCTCGGGCAGCGCGGATGGAATCGACACCCCGACGGCGGGTTCGCGGGGCTCGGCACGTCGCCCTCGAGCACGATCTGCTCCCGTGCGGCGTTCGCGCGTGGGTCCGGAATCGGCACCGCCGACAGCAGCGAGACCGTGTACGGGTGGATCGGCTTTTCGTAGACCGCGTCCGCGGGCCCGATCTCGACGATCTTGCCCAGGTACATGACCGCGATCCGGTCGGCGACGTGGCGGACGACGCTGAGGTCGTGGGCAACGAACAGGTAGGTGAGCTCGAATTCGTCCTGGATGTCCTCGAGCAGGTTGATGATCTGCGCCTGGATCGAGACGTCGAGTGCCGAGACCGGCTCGTCGGCGATGATCAGCTTCGGGTTCAGCGACAGCGCCCTCGCGATCCCGATCCGCTGGCGCTGGCCGCCCGAGAACTCATGCGGAAAGCGGTTGTAGTGTTCGGGGTTGAGCCCGACGCGCTCGAGCAGCACGCGAACCGCGTCGCGAACGCCGCGGCGGTCGACGATCCCGTGCAGGCGCATCGGGTCGCCGACGATCTGAGCGACGCGCTTGCGCGGGTTGAGCGACGCGTATGGGTCCTGGAACACCATCTGCATCTGCGAGCGCAGCCCCCGGGACTCCTTGCTCGAGAGCCCGGTGATCTCGTGGCCATCGAAGCGCACCGAGCCCGAGGTCGGCTTGATCAACTGGAGGACCGAGCGGGCGAGCGTCGACTTTCCGCATCCCGATTCGCCGACGAGACCAAGGGTCTCGCCGCGCTTGATCGAGAACGAGACGTCGTCGACGGCCTGCACCGCTCCGATCTGCTTGTCGAACAGGATCCCGGCCTTGATCGGGAAGTACTTGACCAGGTGTTCGACCTCGAGGATCGGGGCCTCGCCGGGCTCGGCGCCGGGCACGACGGCGGTCGCCTCGGCGCTCACGCCGCCGGCTCCTCGAGCCCGATCTCGCCGGAGCTCACAACCCGCAGGGTGCGCTTCTGGTCGGGCAGCAGCCAGCAGCGATCGGTGTGGCCGCGCTCGGGTATCCGCTCCTCGAGCAGGGGCTCCTCGGTGCAGCGGTTGAAGGCGTGCGGACAGCGGGACCGGAACGAACAACCCTTCGGCAGCGCGATCAGCGACGGCGGCTGACCCGCGATCTGAGCGAGGCGCGCCGTGTGCGGGCGGTCGATCCGTGTCAGCGAGCCGAGCAGGCCCCAGGTGTAGGGATGTTGCGGGTCGTAGAAAATCTGGTCGAGGGTGCCGGACTCCACCGCGCGCCCGGCGTACATCACCATCACCCGGTCGGCGACCTCGGCGATCACCCCGAGGTCGTGGGTGATCATGATCACCGCCATCCCGAACTCCTCGCGCAGCCGCTCGATCAGCCTCAGGATCTGGGCTTGGGTGGTGACGTCCAGCGCGGTTGTCGGCTCGTCGGCGATCAGCAGCTTCGGGTCGTTGGTGAGCGCCATCGCGATCATCGCCCGCTGGCGCATGCCGCCGGAGAACTCGTGCGGGTACTCACCGGCGCGCCGCTCGGCGTCCGGGATCCCGACCAGGCCGAGCAGCTCCACCGCGCGCGCCATCGCCGCCTTGTCGTCGACATCCTGATGCACCTGGATTGCCTCGACCAGCTGCTTGCCGACTTTGTAGAAGGGATGCAGGGAGGAGAGCGGATCCTGGAAGATCATCGAGATCTGGCTACCGCGGATCGCGCGTAGGTCGTGCTCGGAGAGGTCGATCAGGTCCTGGCCCTCGAACGAGATCCGGCCCGAGATCTTCGCGTTCGAGGCGCGGGTGAGCCCGAGGATGGTCATGTTGGCGACGCTCTTGCCGGAGCCCGATTCGCCGACGATCCCGAGCATCTCGCCGCGGTGGACGTCGAAAGAGACGCCGTCGACGGCCTTGACCAGGCCCTCGTCGGTGTCGAAGGCAACCTCGAGGTTCTCGATCCGCAGCAGCGGTTCGGCGGCGCTCATTGGTAGCGCACCCGCGGGTCGAGATAGGCGTAGGCGATGTCGACGACCAGGTTCAACGTGACGATGAAGAAAGCGCCGAAGAGGGTGATGCCCTGGATCATGGGCAGGTCGGAGCGCTTGATCGCGTTGAAGGTCTCGGCGCCGACGCCGGGGATGTTGAAGACGGTCTCGGTCAGGATCGCGTTGCCGGCGAGCAGCACCGCGACGTCGAGCCCGAGCAGGGTGACGATCGGGGTGATCGCCGAGCGCAGGGCGTGGTGCATGATCACCCGCCGCTCCGGCAGCCCCTTGGCGCGGGCCGTGCGGATGTAGTCCTCGCCCATCACGTCGATCATCTGCGAGCGCAGATAGCGGGCGTAGATCGCCGCCGTGGCCGCCGCGAGCACGGCCCACGGGAGCAGCATCGAGCCGACCTTGCCGGCGAAGTCGTCGGCCGTGGAGTAGCTGCCGATGCCGGGGAATATCGGGAACACGCCGACGTCATCGGCGAACAGGTAGAGCGAGACGAGCCCGAGCCAGAACACCGGCGCCGAGATGAACGCGAGCGTTGTGATCATCGTCGTCCGGTCGAGCAGCGAACGGCTCTTGACCGCGGAGATGATCCCGACCGGGATCGCGATCGCCATCCACAGGATCACTGACCCGATGACGAGCATCGTCGTTGCCGGCAGGTCGGACTTGATCACGTCGAAGACGTCAGCGTTCGACTGATAGCTGCGGCCGAAATAGAGCGGCCCGTGCGCGTCGGTGCCGGGAAGGTCGAAGGGGGTGAAGACGCCCTTGATGTAGATCCAGAACTGGGTCAGGACCGATTTGTCGAGCCCGAGCGATTCGCGGATCGCCGCGATCTGGTCCTCATTGGCCTGGCGGCCGGCGCGCAGCTGCGCGGGATCGGCCGACGGAAAGACGTAGAAGAGGACGAAGACGACCGCGCTTACCAGCACCAGTAGGACGATGGCCCAGAGTAGGCGGCGGATTATGTAGCGGGCCATTCGGGTCTTCTCGGGTGGGTAGGGGGCGAAGTGGGGGACCCGCCGCCGGGCGGCGGCGGGTCCCGGTTCGCATTCTTGGGGTCAGCGTGCGCGGACCCCTACTTCAGGGACGTGAACGACAAGTCCCAGTTCGCGTTGAACTTGTTGATCACGCCGGCAACGTCGGCGGACTGGATGTTCGCCTGGTTGTCCCAGACCCACGGAACCGCCGGGGCCTGCTCGTTGATCATCGTGTCGACGTCGCCCCACGCCTGGTTGCGCTCATCCAGGTTGTCGATCAGCGCGGCGTCGTCGATCGCCTTGTTGACCTCCGTAACGTTGAGCTGCGGCCAGTTGGAGTTGTTCTCCGGGACCACGTTCTCACCGTTGAACGTCGGGTCGAGCATCGACTGTCCGTCGTTGAAGTCCTTCAGCCAGCCCACGTTCGGGCAGACATCCGGCGCGTTGGTCGGAACGCTGCAGAACTTCGTGTACATGATGTCGTGCGTCACCTTCTGGAAGTTGACGTCGAAGCCCATCTCCTCGAGCTGGCTCCTGAACACTTCCGCGGTGTCGGATCCGGGAGGCGAGTCGTCACCGACCATGGTGATCTCGCAATCCGCCCCCTCGCACTTGCCGCTCTCCATCCCAGCCTTCTTGAAGTACTCGGCTGAGACGTCTGGATCTCCGTCGGGATTCGCGAGGTAGTCCAGACCGGTGCCTTCGAGTCCGCCGGCTTCCTCGAAGCCGGGGAAGTCGGGCGGCAGGTAATGCGTTGCCACCGGGCCGACGAGCTCGCCGCCGCGGGTATTGCGAAGGTCGGTGCGATTCGACCCGGCGATCACCGCCTTGCGGACGTTGATGTCGTCGAACGGTGGATCCTGGGTGTTGAGGGAGATGTAACGGTTTCCGCCGCTTGGCGTGACCGTCAACTGACCTTCCTCACCCGTGGTGGCCGCCTGCTTGATCACGCTCGGCGGGGTTGAGAAATCGCCGTTGACCTCGGCGTTTCCGCTGAGGATCTTCTTGCCAGCCGACACGGTGTCGGCGAAGCCTTCCTGGAAGGTGATCTCGTCCAGATACGCCGGCCGGAAGTCGGCATCGGACGCCGTCCAGTTCGGATTGCGCACCAGGTGGATCTCCTTGTTCGGCACGTAGTTGTCGATCATGTACGGGCCGGTCGAGACCTGGTTCTCGCCGTAGGTCGACGGGTTCTCCGCGTCGTACTGCTTCGCGTACTCCTCGGGAACCGGCGCCGAGACCGGGAGCGTGAGCGCGCCGATCACGCCGAGCGAGGTCGTGTCGGTGAGCTTGATCACCAGCGTCGTGTCGTCCGGGGCGGTGATCCCGCTGATCTGGGGGGCGCCACCCGTCGGGTTGTCCTGCGCCTCCTTGACGGCCTTGTCGATGCCCTCAACGCCGGCCAGGTACGTCTGTACGTAGCCGTTTGGGACGCCGGGCAGCAGTGAGCGCTCGATCGCGTACTTGACGTCGGCAGCGGTCGCGACTCGGTCCACCGGCGGCGAGTACTTGACGTCGTCGCGCAGCGTGTAGGTGATCGTCTTGCCGTCCGCGGAGACCGTCGGGTGATCGGTCGCCAGCAGTGGCGTTGGCTGCTCGACGTCGTCCGGCGCGTAGCCCTCGAGGTTCGATTGCGTCGCCGAGGTGACCATGTAGCTGTACTGGTAATAGGAGGCGCCAGGATCGATGTAGTCGACGTCTGAGGCCGAGATCACGGTCAGCTCGCCGCCCTGCTGGGCGTCGCTCGGGGCCTGGGTGATCGGCGCAAAATCGTTGCTTGAAGAGCTGGTGTCGCTGGAAGTCGAATCGCCGCTGCCGCACGCTGAAACGGTCAGCGCCAGTGCGACGATGGCGCCCAGCGCAAGCAGCCATCGCAGCTTGTTTCGCATCGTCTTTCCTTTCTCTTTTTTGTGGGTTCGGGAAGGCTTGTGCATCTCAGCTCCGCTTCTTGCGCGGGTTGAGGGCGTCCTGCATCGCGTCGCCGACGAAGTTGAAGGCGAGCACGGTGAACAGAAGGGCGAGACCGGGGAAGAGCATGTACCACCACGCGTCGCTGAAGACGGGGGTGGCGTCGGAGATCATCTGGCCCCAGCTCGGCTGGTCGGTGACGCCGACGCCGAGGAACGAGAGCGCCGCCTCGTAAAGGATCACCTGCGGGATCAGGATCGAGGCGTAGACGATGATCGGGGCGGTCAGGTTGGGCAGCAGCTCGCGGAAGACGATCCGCGTGTGCGAGGCGCCCATCGAGCGCGAGGCTTCGACGAATTCCTTCTCGCGCAGCGACAGCGTCTGGCCGCGGACGATCCGCGCCATGTAGGTCCAGCTGGTGAACGCGATCACCGCGATCACCACCCCGATTCCGGGCTTGATCAGGCCGCCGAGACAGCCGGCGCCACCGCCGCTGGTCTGGCCGAGGGTGCACGCGGCCGCCAGGCCGGTGGCCAGCAACAGGTACGGGATCGCGAGCAGGACGTCGACGAAGCGCGAGATCAGGGTGTCGGTCCAGCCGCGAAAGTAGCCGGCGAGGAGCCCGGCGACGATTCCGAGCACCGTCGCGATGAAGGTGGCGGCGAAGGCGACGATCAGCGAGACCCGGGCGCCGTAGACGGTGCGGCTGAAGACATCGCGCCCGAGCTGGTCGATCCCGAACAGGTGGTCGGCGCTGGGACCGGTCGGGAGTGCGTACACCGGGTCGAGTGCTGCCGTGTCGCGCTCGTCCGGCCCAGGCGCGCCGGCGATGTCGCAGACGACGGGCGCGAAGATCGCGATCAGGACGAGCAGGACAATGAAGACGAGCGCGCCGAGTGCGAGCTTGTCCTCCAGAAACCGCTTCCAGAACAGCTGCCACGGCGTCCGCGGCAGCGCACCACCGGCGTCGATTTCGGTCAGCTCAGCGCCGGCACCTACGGGTACCGGGTGGTCCTCGGGGAAGTTGCCGGCCTCCAAGCGTCCCCCCGCCTAGTCCAGCTCTGCTCTCATCCGCGCGCAACCCTAGCTGTCGAAATGGGCTGCGGACGGCTCACGACCGGGAGTCTTACCCGTTACTCACCTTTACTATTCGCCCTCCTTGAGCTGCCAGCTCGAGTAGTCCGTCCCGTAGAGCGGGTGCAGGATCGAACTCTTCGGGTCGATCCGCTCCGAGAGGAAGGTCGTCGTGGACGGATGGCCGAGTACCACGAGGTAGCTCTGCGGCGGCGAGACCATGTACTCGTCGATCCGCTGCAGCTCATCGGTGTCGGGATCGAGCTCGGCCCCGGTCGCGAGCCGGTCGATCGCGGCAACCGCGAGGGGGTCGTCCGTGCCGAGCGCGCGCAGGAAGCCGACCGCGCGGGGGAAGGGTGGGGCGATCGTATGCAGCGCGGTCTGCGCCCGGCTGCCGTCGACGACCCGAGCGTCGAGGCCGATCGCGTCGAGCTCGTCGATGTAGGTGCGGATCAGCTCGCGCTGCCCGGGCGAGGCGGCGACCCCGACGGTCTGACCCTCCGCGCCCGCCTGGCGGATCAGCGCCTCGGCGCCGCCGCGGTCCGGCGCCGCGGTCGGGTCGCCGTAGGGGCATTCGGTCGTGTCGAGGCGCTCGTCGTAGCCCGGGACGCCGGGGGCGAACAGCGCGCAACCCGGCAGCATCTTGCCGTGCTCGTCGGCGAGCCGGGCCCGGTTCACAGCGCGGTTGACGGCCTCGCGGACGAGGGGATCTTCGAACGGTGGCTGGTCGTCGTCGAGCTCGAAGTAGACGGTCGCTGCGGTCGCGTCCTCGCTGAAGCGGTCCGATGCCTGCTCGGCGATCGTCGGCTCGAGCGCCGCCGGGGGCTCGTCCTGCATGTAGTCGAGCTTGCCATCAAGCACGTCCTGCGCCTGGCGGGCCGCGCCGGGCACGAGCTTGGTCGTGATCTCGGCCAGGTTGCCGGTCGGGATGTCCGGGATGTCGAGGTCGGCGAAGCCGCGGCTGCGCCGCAGGACGAAGCTGCCGTCCGGATCGGGCTCGCCGAGCTCGTACGGGCCGACCCCCGGCGGCGGGTCGTCGCTCAGGTCGCGAAACGCCGTCCCGGCCGGCAGCGGCGCGGCGTAGGGAAGCGCGAGCGCGTCAGCGAAATACGGGTCGGGGAGCGCTAGCGAGATCGAGATCCTGCCGTTCTCGTCGTTGGCCTCGATCCCGGAGATGTCGGCCGCCGGGGCGCCCGCCGCCTCGTAGGTGGTCGCGCCCGCGATCGACTCGTAGAGGGGCGCACCCGGTGACTCGAGATACAGCGTGCGCGCGATCGTCCGCTCGAAGTCGGAGGCGCGGACCGGGCGCCCGTTGGAATACTCGAGTCCGTCGCGCAGCTGCAGCGACCAGGTGAGTCCGTCCTCGGAGACCTCGGGCAGGTCCGACGCGAGGCCGGCGATCAGCTCGGCCCCCCGTTCGCCGGAGGCGTGGCGGTAGGTGAGCAGCGGCGTGTACGCGAGCCAGACCGCTTCGCGCGCGGCGACCGTCGAGGCGAGCGCCGGATCGAGCACCTCGGCGCCGGATCCGGCGGCGACCAGGATCGGTGTCTCGGTCGGCTCCTCCGAGCCTCCGCACCCGATCGCCGCGCTCGCGCAGAGCGCCAGCGAGCCGATCACGATCGCGCTGCGAGCCCCTGCTGCGGTCACCCATGCGAGTTTATGCGCGCGGCCTCACTCAGGTTTGGGGCTCGGGAACTGGCTGCGCATTACCGCGTCCCAGGCGCGGTCGCTCAGCAGCGCGCGCTGGCCGAGCGCCAGTCGCCCCGAGGCGGTCACCTTGTAGCGCGGTCGCGGGCGCGCCGATGCGATCGCTCGCTCGGTCGTCCGCGCGACCGCGTCGGGCCCGCCGCCGAGGCGCTTCATCGGGCCCTCGTAGACGCCGAGGGTTGGTGGTGATCAGGCCCGGCTTGACCACAACGACCCGGACGCCGAAGCCGTTGACCTCGACGCGAAGCGCATCGGAGAGCGCCTCGACCGCGTACTTGCTCGCGTGGTAGGCGCCGCCGCCGGGGAACACGAGCGGAGCCGGAGCCCCCGCGCGACACCGTGAGTTTCGGGAGGCGCGAGTCTATGTCCGCTGGCTCGTCCAAATAGAGTCAGGATCGATGCGCGCCGTCACCTTTCAAGCGCCCGGCGAGGTCCGCGTCGATGACGTCCCGGAGCCCGAGCTCGGCTCCGGCGACGAGGCGATCATCCGGGTCGAGGCGAGCGGCGTCTGCGGATCCGACCTCCACATCTACCACGGGCGGGTCTCGATGGAGGAGGGGTTCGTGCTCGGGCACGAGTACGTCGGCACGGTGATCGCGGTCGGCGACGGGGTCGACTCGGTCGCGGTCGGCGACCGCGTCCTCGGCACCTACTGCACCGCGTGCGGCGAATGCTTCTTCTGCAAGCGCGGCGACTTCCACAAGTGCGACCACGGCCGCGTCTTCGGCCACGGCAAGACGCTCGGCTCCCTGCAGGGCGCCCAGGCCGAGCTGCTCTTGATCCCGAACGCCGACCTGACCCTGCGCAAGGTGCCCGAGGGGATGTCCGATGACGTCGCCTTGTTCGCGGGCGACGTGATGGGCACCGGCTACCACGCGGTGGTCGAGTGCGGGGTGGGGCCGGGCTCGGTCGTCGCGGTGTTGGGGCTCGGGCCGGTCGGCCTCTGCGCGGTCCAGTCGGCGCTCGCCGAGGGCGCCGCCGGGGTGGTCGCGGTCGATACTGTCCCCGAGCGGCTCGAGCTCGCTCGCTCGCTCGGCGCCGATCCGGTCCACCTGACCGAGGAGGACCCGCGGGCCGCGGTGAAGGCGCTGACCGAGGGCCGCGGCGCCGACGCGACGGTGGACGCGGTCGGCCACCCCGACGCGCTCGAGCTCGCCTGCAGGCTGACGCGCAAGGCCGGCACCGTCTCGGCGACCGGCGTCTACGCAGAGCGCATCGACGTCCACATGGGGATCGTCTGGATCAAGGCGCTGACGCTGAAGACGGGGCACGCCAACGTGATCAAGCACGTCGACCCCGTGCTCGAGCGACTCGCTGCCGGGACGCTTGACCCGACCCCCCTGGTCACGCACCACATGAAGCTCGACGAAGCGGCCGACGCCTACGCGGTCTACGACCGCCGCGAGGCGCTCAAGATCGTCCTCACGCCGTAGCGATGGCCGGCGAGCTGAGCTGGGACGAGTTCGAGCGGGTCGACATGCGGGTCGGCCGCGTGATCGCTGTCGACGAGTTCCCGGAGGCGCGGCGCCCGGCCTGGAAGTTGACGATCGACTTCGGCGCCGAGATTGGCGTCAAGCGATCCTCGGCGCAGATCACCAATTACGAGCGCGCCGAGCTCGAGGGAACCCAGGTGGTCGCGGTCGTCAACTTCCCGCCAAAGCGGATCGGCCCGTTCATGTCCGAGTGCCTGGTCATCGGCGCGGTCGATCCCGAGCAGGGAGTGATCCTGCTGCGGCCCGACCGCGAGGTCGAGCTCGGGGACCGGATCGCCTAGCGGCTAGGCGGCCGGCGCCGGGTAGGCGAGGTGGACATGCGTGCGGGCGACGGCGATGAACTCGCGCTGCTCGCCCGCGGACGCCGAGTCGAGCGACGTGATCTCGGCGTTGGCGAGCGGGATGAAGTCCATCTCGCCCCGGTTCAGGTAGTCGGAGAGGCGGCTGCGGTAGCCCTCCCGGGGCATCGTGACATCGCCGATGATCCGGTGGCGATCGGTCTCCAGCACGATCCGTTCGACGCGCGTGTCCATGGCCGACACGCTAGCGCGAGGACGCGGCGCCGCCGTCGTTTCCCCGCATCGCGCGCCGGGTAGGCCGTGGGCGCATGTCCGAGATGCTGCGCACGTACCTTCAGGACCACCACGCGGGGGCCACCGCGGGGCTGGAGCTGGCGCGCCGGGCGGCCGCCTCCAACAGCGACTCCGAGTACGGGCCCGAGCTCGAGCGCATCGCATCGGAGATCGACGCCGACCGCGCCGCACTCGAGCGGGCGATGGAACGGCTCGGGGTGAAGCCGAGCGCCGTCAAGGACGCAGCCGGGTGGATGGCCGAGAAGCTCGGCCGGCTGAAGCCCAACAACAGCCTGCTCAGCTACTCGCCCCTCAGCCGCGTGGTCGAGCTTGAGGGCCTGGTGATCGGGGTGACCGCCAAGCTCGCCGTCTGGGAGGCGATGCGGACCGCGGTCGGCGAGCGCCTCGACGGGATCGAGTTCGCAGAGCTCGCCGAGCGCGCCGGCGATCAGCGCGGGCGGCTCGAGACGTTACGCCGCCGCGCCGCCGCCGAAGCGTTCGAGCGCGTCTGAGCGATCGCCGAGTTTCATCCAGACCACCGTGGGGGTGGTTGAGATGAAAGTCGGCGCGGGGGGCGCGGGGGGCGCGGGGGCGCGGGTGGTTACTCCGTCGAGAAGGCGCTGCGGGCGTCGCTGGGGTCGGCGTAGACGCGTACCGAGCTCACCCGCCCGGAGTCGAGCGTCCACAGCCAGGCGTTCTGCGAGTCCAGAAACCCCGATCCGTGCCACGCGCGCACCCGCCCGAAGACGAGTACCTGCCCGGCACCCACCGGGTGAAAGGACTGCGGCTGCAGCTCGAGCCGCTTCCACTGCTCGGTCAGGTCCGTGAGGTATTGGGCCAGTCCCGCGTAGCCGCGGTACGGCTCGGTTCGTCCGGCGAGGAGGCCGGTGACCGTGAACACCTCGATCTCCTCAGCCGAGAGCTCGATCAGCGCCTCCAGGTCGCGCTCGCCGAAGGCGGCGTAGGCGCGCCGGATCACCGCTTCCCCCTCGACTTCCCCCCGCTCAAAAATGGCGCTCGGCCTCCGGGACCTTCGGCACCTGGGAGGCGATGCGCTGCATGACGCCGTAGAAGCGGTGCACCTCCGGGTAGAGGATCGCCTTGCCGCTGGTCACCAGCGCCGCCGAGATGCCGCGCTCCGGATCCGCCCAGCCCATGATGTTGATCAGGCCGAGGTGGCCGAACGCGAGGTCAGTGTCGCGGCCATAGAGACTGACCACCTTCGCACCGAGCATCAGGCCGTAGCCGAACCGGGTCGGGAAGAACAGCGAGAGGTCGATCTCGAGCCGCGACTGCTCGGTCAGCGCCCGGCGCAGCGTCTGCGGGTGCATCACGCGGACGCCGTCGAGCTCGCCGCCCCGCCGGAAGATCTCGAAGAAGCGGGAGAGCTCGTTCGCGTTCGTCATCACGCTCGCCGCCGGCACGATTCCGGTCAAGAAGCGCGGGTCGTTGGAGCGGTCGATCACGTCGTCGAGCGGGGCGCCGAGCGCACGGGTCGCGAGCAGCGAGACCGGCGGCAAGAGCGGCGGGCCGGTGACGTAGCTGAGCCCGACCTCCCCGACGTCGGCGGGATCGACGCCGTAGTTGCCCCAGCGGAAGCCGAGCGGGCCCAAAATCTCGTCGCCGAGCACGTCGCGGATGCTGCGCCCGGTGACCCGGTGCACGATCTCGCCGAGGATGAAGCCGCCGGAGACGGCGTGGTAGGCGAGCAGCATGCCCGGCGGCGTCGCCGGCCGCGCATCGCAGATCAGCTCGAGCAGGTGGTCGCGATCGCCGAGCAGGTCGAGGTCGAGCGCTTCACGCGGCAGCGACGCGACCCCGGCTCGGTGGGCGAGTACGTGGCCGATGGTGATCTTCCCCTTGCCGTGGCGCGCGTACTCGGGAATGTGGTCGGCGACCCGGTCGGAGATCTTGAGCGCGCCTCGCTCCTGGAGCATGTGGACGACCATCGCCGTGATGGCCTTCGAGGTCGAGTAGATACAGAACGGCGTGTCGGTTGAGACGGCGACGGCCGGCTCGTCGCCGTTGGCGCCGGGGGCGTTGCCGCGCGCGTGCCCGATCGCGCGGTCGAGCACCACCGAGCCCTCGCGGCGCAGGCAGAGCTGCAGCGCCGGGTGGACGCCGCTGCGGTAGAGGTCGAGACCCGCCTCCCAGATTTGCTCGATCGTCTCGGGCTCGAGCCCGACGGTCGTCGGGTCGGCCTCGGGGCCGGCGACGGTCGCCGCGTCGAGGTCCTCCGGGAGGCGGATCCGCCGCAGCGGGTCGCCGATCAGAGGTAGGCGAGGGATGACCGGCATCGCAACGCTAGCTAACCGGAATCAGCGGCCGAGATCGCATCGCCCCGATTCTAGGCGGGCGCGGCTAGTCTCTGGACGGTGATCGGACTCCCAGAGATCGCGATCATCGTCTTCATCGCGCTCGTCCTCTTCGGTTATCGCTACCTGCCGGGACTTGGCCGCAAGGCCGGCACCGGGGCGCGCGACCTCAAGGAGTCGGTGCAGGAGATGGTCGGTGACAAGGCGGACCCGTCGACGATCGGCAAGTCGGCAGGCAAGGGCGTGCGCGAGGTGCGCGAGTTTCGCGACGCGCTCACCGGCAAGAGCGAGCCCGAGCCGAAGCCGGCCGCAAAGCCCGCGCCGGCGGCGCCGGCAGCCGAGCCGGCCGTGGAGCCGCGCGACGAGTCGACCGACAAGGGCGCGGGTGAGTGAGCACCACGACGTTCTGATCGTCGGCGCCGGGATCTCCGGGATCGGCGCCGCCTGTCATCTGCAGGACGAGCTCCCCGGGCTCAGCTACGCGATCCTCGAGGGGCGCGAGGCGATCGGTGGCACCTGGGACGTGTTTCGCTACCCGGGAATTCGCTCGGACTCCGACATGCACACGCTCGGCTACCGGTTCCGGCCGTGGACCGCGGCCGAGGCAATCGCCGACGGGCCGGCGATCCTCGACTACGTGCTCGACACCGCTCGCGAGTACGGCGTGGACCAGCGGATCCGGTTCGGCCATCGCGTCGTCGCCGCGGAGTGGTCGAGTGCCGACGCGCGCTGGACGGTCGAGGTCGAGCGCGGCGAAGAGGGCGACCGCGCGACGCTCACCTGCGACTTCCTGCTCGCCTGCTGCGGCTACTTTCGCTACGAGCGCGGCTACCTGCCCGAGTTCGAGGGGCTCGATCATTATCGCGGCGAACTCGTCCATCCCCAGCATTGGCCCGAGGACCTCGACTACGCGGGCAAGCGCGTCGCGGTGATCGGCAGTGGCGCGACCGCGGTCACGTTGGTGCCGGCGATGGCCGCCGACGCCGCCCACGTGACCATGGTCCAGCGCTCGCCGACGTACGTGATCTCCATGCCGAGGACCGATGTGATCTCGAACTTCCTGCGTCGGGTGCTGCCCGACCGGGTCGCCTACTCGGTGACGCGATGGAAGAACGTGCTCCTGCAGGCCGGCTTCTACCAGCTCGCGCGCCGTCGGCCGGAGCTGGTTCGGCGTCTGCTGCGCCGCGGCAACGAGCGCCGGCTGCCGCCGGGCTACGACGTCGACCTCCACTTCAACCCGCGCTACAACCCCTGGGATCAGCGCGTCTGCTTGGCGCCCGACGCCGACCTGTTCCGCGCGATCTCCGACGGCAGCGCCTCGATCGTCACCGACGAGATCGAGACGTTCACGGCGGGCGGGCTGCGACTGCGCTCCGGGGCCGAGCTCGAGGCCGACGTGATCGTCGCGGCCACTGGGCTCGACCTGGTCCCGTTCGGCGGCATCGAGCTGAGGGTCGACGGCGAGCGGGTCGAACTGCCCCAGACGCTCGGCTACAAGGGGATGATGCTCCGCGGGGTTCCGAACTTCATCTACGCGATCGGCTACACGAACGCGTCTTGGACGCTCAAGGTCGACATCACCTGCGAGTACGCGTGTCGCTTGCTCGGCTACATGCGCGAGCACGGCCATCGCCAGGCGGTGCCGCTGATCGTCGACCCATCGGTCGAGGAGCAGCCGTTTCTCGACTTCTCCTCCGGCTACGTGCAGCGGGCGATTCATCTGTTCCCGAAGCGGGGGTCGAAGCCGCCCTGGAGCCTGCCGATGAACTACGCGCTCGACATTCGCCGGGTCCGTTACGGGCCGATCGACGACGGTGCGATGGTCTTCTCGAGCCCCGACCCGGCGGCGACGACCGACGACGAGCTCGCGGTCACCGCCTAAGCTGAGTCGCCTTGGCGGTCACCACCCTCGCAGCCCGGACCCAGATCCTCGACGACCTCGGCGGCGCGACGCTGCAGATCGGCTTCGCCGTCTCGTGCCTTGGGGCGGCCTACGAGCTGCTCGATGAGGCGACCGCCGACCGGCTCGAGGACGAGCTCTTCCGGCCGGTGCAGCGCGCCTACGGTCGCGCCAAGCGGACGAGCACCGGATTCGCCGAGCGGTACGGGCTCAGGGCGCCGGTGATCGAACCGCCCTCGCCTGGCCTGCCGTCGCAGGGGGTGAAGTCCTTCGTCGACCGCGCGGTCCTCGCCGGCGCCGAGGCCAGCCGGCGGATCGCCGAGCTGCAGGACTCGATGCTGCCGATCGAAGCGGGCGACCCCGAGCTGCGCGCCTCGCTGGCCGAGATCCGCGAGCTGGTCGATCAGCTCGCGACTCCGGCCCGCGCCTTCCTGAGCACCCTCGGCCGCTAGCGCCCCGCCTCAGCCGACCCTCACGCCCCACTGACGGGGCGGCTGCCGCGTGCGCGGTCGGTCTCGATGCACGCTGTCGACCGCTTTGCTACAGTGAACCGAATGGTTCAGTATCAGTCAGAGCTCGACCGGTCGCTCGCGGCGCTCGCGGATCCCACTCGCAGGGGGATCCTCGAGCGCCTCGGCGAGGGCAGCGCGACGATCTCGGAGCTCGCGGAGCCGTTCGGGATCACGCTCACCGGGATCAAGAAGCACGTCCGGGTCCTCGAAGGTGCCGGGCTCGTGAGCACCGAGAAGGTGGGACGGGCCCGCGTCTGCGCGCTCGGGCCCCGGCAGCTGGACGAGGTCCAGCTTTGGCTTTCGAGCTACCGACAGATGCTGAACGCTCGCCTGGATCGGCTGGGCGAGTTCCTCGAGAGCTCGAAAGGAGCCAAGCAATGACCAGCGACCAGCAGACCCAGTCACGCCAGGCGGCGGTGTCGACGCCGTCCGATCGCGAGATCCGGGTCGAGCGGATCTTCGATGCCCCGCGCGAGCGGGTGTTCGAGACGATGACCGACCCGCGGACGATCCCGCACTGGTGGGGACCGCGCGGCACGACCACGACCGTCGACGTGATGGACGTCCGCCCGGGCGGCTCGTGGCGCTTTCTCGTGGGCGGCGAGGGCGAGGAGGCGATCGGCTTCCGCGGCACCTATCGCGAGATCGAGGCGCCCGAGCGCATCGTCCAGACGTTCGAGTGGGAGGGCATGCCCGGCCACGTCTCGGTCGAGACCGCGGTGCTCGAGGACCTCGGCGAGCAGACGAAGCTCGTCACGACCTCGATCTTCCACACCACCGAGGAGCGCGACGGCATGCTCGGCTCCGGGATGGAGGGCGGCCTCAACGAGACCTACGAGCGCCTCGACGAGGTGCTCGCCGGCGACTCGGACTAGCCGCCCTCACCGAACCGTCCGGCCCCGGGTTGTATAGCGCCCCGGCGGCCGGACGGGTTCGGGTTTCGGGCTCGGGGCGGCTCAGGCCGTCGGCAGCTCGCGCGGCTCGGTGAGCCGGAGCGCGTTGCCCGACGGGTCGCGAAAGCCGCAGTCCACTCCGTACGGGCGCTCCTCGGGTGCCTCGGTGAACTCAACGCCGCGGTCCTTGAGCTCCTCGTAAGACGCGCGGCAGTCCTCCGTGGTCAGGAAGATCGTCCCGGCGGCGCCCTTGGCCATCAGGCTGAGCAACTGGTCGGCCGTGTCCTGGTCGAAGAGCGGCGGCCCCTGAACCTGCATCAGGACGATCGCGGTCTCGTCGTTGCCGGGGGCGCCGACTACGAGCCACCGAAAGTCGCCCATCTCCGGGAGGGTGACGTCAGCGCGGACCTCCATCCCGAGCTTGTCCGTGTAGAAGGCGAGCGCCTCGTCCTGGTCGTGGACCCAGAGCTGGGCGTTTGCGAACTTGATCATCGTGCGTGTCCTCCTTGGTCGTGGTCGATGGGGCCACGCTAGGACGACGACGGCGGTTTGTCTTCTCGAAACGTGCGGTGTTGAGGCCGCCCGTAGGCGCGCACGACGCAGCCCGGGACCATCGCCAGCTGCGAGGCGGGCGGAAACTCCGCGCGATAGGCGGTGGGCGAGCGGCCGAAGGTCCGAGTGAAGCTGGTCGTGAACGAGCCGATGCTGGTCAGCCCGACCGAGAGGCAGATGTCGGCGACCGAGCGGTCGGTGGTCCGCAGCAACGCCGCCGCGCGCTCGAGCCGGCGCGTCAGCAGGTACGCGTGCGGCGACTGGCCGAAGGCGCGCCGGAACTCGCGGCTGAAGTGGGCGCGCGAGAGCCCCGCCGCGGCCGCGAGGTCGTCGACTCCGAGTGGCTCGGCGTAGCGCGCGTCGGCGAGGTCGCGGGCCCGCAGCAGATGGCGCTCCGGCGGAGCAAACGCGCGCGACACGGCCCCGGATCAGTCCCGCGGGGTGTAGCGGTGGTGGAGCATCAGGTCGTTGCCGTCGGGATCGGTGAACAGCGCCATGTGGCAGACGCCGGTGTCGAGGGTCTCGCCGTTGAACTCGACCCCCTTGGCCTCGAGCTCGGCGCGGGCCGCCGCGACGTCGTCGACGTGGATCGCCGGGTGGGCGTTCTTCTGCGGCGCGAACTCCATCCCGAGGCGGGCCGGCTCCCAGATGCCGAAGCAGGTCTCACCGATCCAGAACTCGTAGCCGGCGCTCTTGTCGGCGCGCAGACCGAGCGTGTCGACATAGAAGGCGCGGGTCCGGTCGCTGTCGGTTGAGGGGACGGCGACGAAGTCGAGCTTGTCCATCTGGGCCTCCTGGGTGGTCGGGCGCGGGGGTCGCCCGACTCTAGATGTGCGCGCGCCCCGGCGCCAGCTCCACCTCCGTAGTCCGCCCCTATGATCTCCCGGTGGCCAGTGCTGATGTTCGCCGCGCCGCCACAGGGGAGGATCGGACGATGTCGATTGAGGATGTGACAGCTCTTGATGCGACGTTCCTCGAGCTGGAGGAAGCGGACGAGAGCGCCCACATGCACATCGGCAGCGTCGCCCTGTTCGAGCCGGGTTCCGGCGGAGGGCCTCCGACTCTGGACCAGCTGCGCGCGAAACTGGTCGGCGTAGCCGACGACATGCCGCGCTTTCGCCAGCGGCTCTCGCAGCCACGCACCGGCGGCCTGCACTGGCCGCAGTGGGTCGACGACGAGGCCTTCGACGTCGCCAACCACGTCCGCCAGGCTGGGCTCCCGGCCCCGGCGGGCGAGCGCGAGCTGCGCGAGTGGGCGGGCGACTACTTCTCGTCGAGGCTCGACCGCGCCCGGCCGCTCTGGGAGATCGTCCTCATTCGCCTCGGGGACGGGCGCTGGGCGATGGTCAGCAAGACCCATCACTGCATGGTCGACGGCGTCGGGTCGGTCGACATCGGCCAGGCCCTGCTCGATACCGACCCGGATGCGCCGCCGCCGGTGGTCGCGCCGACGGGGCTCGACCCCGAGCTCGTCCCGGCCCCGCCGGCGGCGAACTCGCCGCTTCGTGCGATCGGCGGCGCGACCGTCGCAGTGGGCTCCTCCGCACTCGGGCTGGCGCGCTTCGGCGCCGACGTCGTCCGTGGCGCCGCTTCGATCGCGACCGGGGCGGCCGACGCCGCCGTGCACCCCGAGCACGCCCGCGAGGCGTGGGACCGGGCGCGGGCGCTGGCCGGTGTCCTGGTCGCCGACGAGGTGGTCGGCGCACCGGCCACCAGCCTCAACCGGCCGATCGGCGCGGCGCGCAGCCTCGCGGTGGTCGAGGTCTCGCTTGACGACCTGAAGCGGATCAAGGCCAGCCTCGGCGGCACCGTCAACGACGTCGTGCTGGCGGCGATGGCCGGCAGCTTGCGCCGACTGCTCGAGCACCGCGGCGAGCAGCCTCCGGCGGTCGGCCTGCGAGCGATGGTTCCCGTCAACATCCGCACCGCCGCCGAGCAGCTTTCACTCGGCAACAAGATCACCTCATTGTTCGTCCACCTGCCGGTCGCCGAGTCCGACTCGCTGCGCCGCTACCAGTTGCAGGTCGAGGAGGCCGAGCGGCTGAAGGCCGGCGACCAGGCGGTCGGCTCGCGGGAGATCATCGATCTCGCAGCGCACGCGCCGCCGGTCCTGCACACCTTCCTTGCCCGCTCGCTGTTCGCCACCCGGCTCTTCAACGTCACGATCACCAACGTGCCGGGCCCGCAGGTGCCGCTGTACGCCTTCGGGTCGCGGATGACCGCGGTTTGGCCGCTGGTCCCGCTCGCGGCCCAGCACGCCCTCGGCGTCGCGATCTTCAGCTACGACGGGCGCGTGTTCTTCTGCTTCAACGTCGCCCGCGACGCGGTCCCCGACCTCGAGGTCGCCGCCGCCGGGCTCGCCGACTCGATCGCCGAGCTGGGCGAGCTTGCGAGCAGCTCGGACGCGACGGTCACAGACGGCGCCGCTGCCTCGTCATCTCAGTGATCAACCGTTCGCCGGCGCGCTGACCGCCGCCGGGGGCGCTCACTGAAGGAGACGAACCATGGATGCAATCAGCAAGGTCGCGGTCGCCGGGGCGACCGGCCGCGTCGGCCACCACGTCGTTGGCGCGCTCGAGGCGCGCGGTTTTGAGGTCGTCTCGATCTCGCGCTCGCAGGGCGTGGACGTGATCAGTGGCGAGGGCCTCGCCGAGGCGCTCGCCAGGGTGGATGCGATCGTTGACGCCACGACCGGTCCGTCGCCCGAGTACAAGGCGGCGAGCGAGTTCTTCACGGCCGCGGCGCGCAACCTGCACGAGGCCGGCGAGCGGGCCGGGGTGAAGCGGCTGGTGATCGTCTCGATCATCGGCGCCGACCGCTTCCAGGGTGGCTACAACGCCGCCAAGGTCGACCACGAGCGAGCGGCGCTCGCCGGGCCGCTGCCCGCGCGGATCCTTCGGGCGGCCCAGTTTCACGAGTTCGTCGAGCAGCTGATCGCGTGGGGCCGCCAGGGCGACGTCAGCTACTTGCCCGAGATCCGCACCCAGCTGGTCGCCGCACGGGCGGTCGGCGAGGCGCTCGCCAAGCTCGCGACCGCGTCGCCGCTGCCCGAGCCCACCGTCACCGAGATCGCGGGCCCGCGGGCGGAGAGCCTGGTCGAGATGGCGGGACTGTTCGCCGCCCGGCGCGGCGACCCGGCGCGGGTCGAGACCGCGGGCGAGCCCTCCGATGCCGACGGGCGCCTGATGGCCGCGGGCGGGTTGCTGCCAGGCCCCGGCGCCGCACTCGCGGGCCCCACGTTCGAGGAATGGCTCGCGGAGACGGACGCGGCCGGTTTCGAACCAGCGACCGCTCGCGTGTGAAACGAGCGTTCGCATCTGTCCGCCTGCCGGTTTACCGCATGGTTCGGCGGCGGCGGAACGCCCAACGTCCCGTGACGCCCCCATAGCGATAGCGCCTAGTGGACGTTCGGGCCTCATCTTTGGCCGATAGGACCCCTTGCGTTAGGGTCGCCACAGCGTTCGGGGCGGACGTTCGGGGAGGACAGTGAGATCACAGCTCGA
Organism: uncultured Solirubrobacterales bacterium; assembly: GCA_963828755.1. Classification (GTDB taxonomy): domain Bacteria; phylum Actinomycetota; class Thermoleophilia; order Solirubrobacterales; family 70-9; genus WHSW01. The sequence continues at coordinate 43,407 of CAWHFY010000011.1, forward strand.
TCGGCACTAACGGCTCTGATCACCGGTGCGTGCATGACGACCGGGCTGGCGACGGGCGGGGCCACCGCCGCGGTGATCAACTTCGACGACCTCAGCGCGCCCGGCCCGGGCACCGCCGGACTGACGGTCAACGTCCAGTACAGCGGCCAAGGGGTCACGTTCAACGACCCGAGTGCGTTCGATTACTCCGCGGGACCGCTCGCGATCCCGAACTTCGCGCACTCTCCCGAAGTTGCGGTCGAGCCCTGCGTCGCGACCGAGTTCTGCACGACTCCGGTGCGCGCCTCGTTCACGGCTGGTCAGGAATACGTCAGGGTCTGGGTCGGGTTCTCTGTCCCGCTTCCCTCCCCGGTCGCGGTGCGGCTGACCGGCTTCGACGCCTCCTCGGCGCTTGTTGGTACGGCGGACGGGGTCCTGCCCGCGAACCCAGCCCCGACGCCGATCGGCGTGCCACTGGAGATCACCCGTCCGAGCCCGGACATCCGCTCGATCGAGGTCTCGGTGACGACGGGCGGCGGGTATACGAGCGGGCTCGCCGTCGACGACGTCGAGTTCTCGACCGTCGGCCCCCCGCCCCCTTGTACGGCCGTGGGCCCGCCTACGGTGACCCTGAGCGCGCCCGCCGACGGCTTGGTCACGGATGATGACTCCTTCCAGCTACAGGGGTCGATCGCGGCCAACGGGGCTCCGATCACCGATGCCAATGTGGTTGCCGTCTCGCCGGCCCCGAGGTCGGCGTCGATCTACCCGAGCCTGGTTTCCGCCAACGGCGGCCCCTTCGGACCAACGAGCTTGAGCGGAACGCTCAGTCTCGGGGTTAACGACGTCAGCGTGACCGCCACGAACTGCCGCGGCACCGGGACGAGCAGCGCGCGCCGGGTGACGAGGACGATCCCCCAGCCCGGACCGCATCCCGCCGCCTGCGTTCCCCAGCCCGACCACCCCGAGATCCATTTCGCCACCTCGGCGAACGACCTGAGCACGGTGCTGACCTCAGGGTTCCAGGGTCAGGTGATCGTTCCGAAGGGGGCGCGCTACGACATGACCGGCTTTCATGGCGCTGAAGGAATCGTGCTGCGCTCCGGGGTGCAGCTGGTGGGTGAGCGCGGCGAGCTCGGCCGACGGCCGCTGCTGTACTCGGATGACCTCGACACGTACGCGATGTTTGCGATCAGGAACCCGGACGTCTGCGTCGAGGGGCTGCGTCTCGCCGGTCCCTCGGGTAGTCCGAGAAAGGCGGAGATCGACCCATTTGCGATCAAGGTCTCCGAGGACCCGGCTCTGTTCGCGGGCGATCCAGAGCCCGTGGTGATTGCCGACAACGAGATCTCGGGCTGGCCCGGAGGTGCGGTGGAGGCGCACGGCACGGTCGTGTTCCCCGACCGCGAGGGGCCGAAGGGCTACGACGGACCGCGAATCACTCGCGAGACCGCCTCCAAGGTCCGAGTCGAGCGCAACTACATCCACGACAACGCGAAGGACGGCGGCGGCTACGGCCTCGCGGTCGGCGGCTCCGCGTACGCGACTGCGACGGGAAACGTCTTCGAGTTCAACCGCCACGCGGTGACCTCGGGCGGCCACGCTTTCAGCGGCTACTTCGCCCGCTTCAACTACATCCTCGAGGGTGGCTACAAGTACGGCGACGGTTATTACGGCGCCCACTTCGACGTCCACGGAACCCACGATCCGGGGCACTGGGTCGGCGGCGAGGCGGGCGAGTACCACGAGATCCTCAACAACACGGTCCGCGGCGAGCAGGAGTATCACTGCTTCCAGGGTCACTTTTGCGACGTGCGCCCCGCGCTCGCGCTCAGGGGCCGACCCAGCGACGGTGTCGACTTCATCGGCAACGTCGTCGCCCAAGACTCCGATGACGCGGTGAAGCTGAGGGCCGGCGACGACGGTCGGCTCAACGCGCAGCATCCGGGAACCTTCAGGCTGCACAGCCGCGGCAACGACTACGACGCCGACTACTCGAAGGAAGTCGCGGCCGGAGATTTCGACGGCGATGGACGCACCGACGTGTTCCTCGCCAACGGGACCGGGTGGTTCTTCTCCCGCGCCGGCGTCCGGCCCTGGGAGTTCCTGCGGCCCTCGAACAAGCGCGTCCGCAAACTCGCCTTTGCGGACATCGACAACGACGGAGCCACCGACGTGCTGTATCGGGACCCGGCGGGAGCCCTTGGCTATGTGAAGAGCGGCGCGGCCGCCCAGCTGACGCCCCTGACGAGTGCGCCCGTCCCGATCGGCGAGCTCCGCTTCGGCGACTTCGACGGCGACCGGTTGACCGACATCTTCTATACCCGCAATCGCCAATGGCGCGTGTGGTACGGCAGCACCCGAACCTGGACGCCGACCCAGACCTCGTCGCAGCCGATCTCCGGCTTGCTGTTCGGGGAGTTCGACGACGTGCGCGGAACTGACGTCGCGGCGGTCGCTCGCAATGAGTGGTCGTACTCGAGTGGCTCGACCCAGCGGTGGAAGCGACTGAACGCCAAGGTAGCCCCGTCGTTCAGCGCCGCGGTGGCGGCCGACTTCGACGGCGACGGCAAGACGGACATCGCGATCGGCGACGCGCGCGTCTGGCGTTACAGCCGAGGCGGCCGCTCGTCGCTGCGGACGTTGCGACGAGACTCCCAGGCCGTGGGCTCGCCCAACCGACTGCTGGTCGGCAACTTCGACGCGCGCGGCCAGCTCGATGTCGTCGGTTTCGGCCCCGATGACCCGAAGCGCCTGATCATCTGGCGCGGCCTCGGCTCACCGGGTTCCTTCACGAGGCTCTCTGAGCAGAACATGCGCTGAGGAGGTGTCGGCCGAAAACATCCGGCTCGACCGGCAGTCGCGACGGCCTCGCGTCGGGTGGCCGAATGCGCATCGTTCGTGGTGACTCTCGGGTAGGGTCGGCAAGATGACCGAGACCCATTCGGTCAAACGCCACCTGGACGTGGATGCCGAGGCCTACGACGTCCAGATTCGCCGCTTTATCCCGAGCTACGACGACATGCTCGCCACGGCGGTCGAACTGCTCGCGTCGCTGACCGGGCCGACGGTGCGCGTCCTCGATCTGGGCGGGGGCACGGGCGCCCTGTCGTCCGCGATTCTCGACGGGCTTCCGCAGGCTCGCGTCACCGTCCTCGACATCGATGCCGAGATGCTCGCGGAGGCGCGCAGGCGATTGGCCCGCTTCGGGGATCGGGTCGGCTTTCGGGAGGCGAGCTTCCTCGACCCGCTCCCGACGGTCGACGCCGTAGTGGCGTCCCTGGCGCTTCACCACGTGCACGATCTCGATCAGAAAACCGAGATGTATCGGGCCATCTGTGCGGCGCTCACGCCCGGCGGAGCGTTTTTGAATCTCGACGCCGCGGTCAGCGAGGACCCGCGGGTGAACGCGCTGGTCTTCGACCGCTTGGCGAGCCACCTCGGTGAACATGGCATCGCGGACGCCGACGCGCGCGCCCATTTCGCGGCCTGGGCCGAGGAGGACCGTTACTTCCCGCTGGACGCCGAGCTCGCGGCCATGCGGCGCGCCGGGTTCGCCGAGGTCGAGTGCTTCTGGCGCCGCGGGATCTGCGCGATCTGCTGCGGTTTGCGCGCGCCCTGAGGGCCTGGGTTCGTCGACCTGGATCCGTAGACGGTCGGATGGGCTCATCGGCCGAGAGGATGCGCTTCGGTCGCTCTGGCGATGACCAGAGGCCGCCTGAGAGCTAGCCGGGCGCCTTCACCGCTTGGCGGTGTGAGTCTGAAAAGTTCCGCTTTGCATGGAAGCGATACTTCTTCGACCAGCGACCTCTCGCGGTGAAGCGTCTCGAGAGCCCGCTCGGAGAGCCGATTCGGGCGCCTGCTCTCAGACCATCGCCTCGTCACCTGACCGGCGCCGGGGGCTGTGGCAAGACCCGGCTCGCCGTCCAGGCCGCCTCAGAGATCCTCGATCGCTTCCCCGACGGCGCCTGGTGGGTCGAGCTCGCGCCCCTGGGCGACGAGCGGCTGCTCGGCGCGGCGATCGCCGAGGCGCTCGGGGTCCGCGCGCTGCCGGGGATGACCGAGCTCCAGGCCTGCGGCGCTACCTCGCCTCGCGCCGGGCGCTCCTCGTCCTCGACAACTGCGAGCACCTGGCGGAGGCCTGCGCCGAGGCTACCGAGGCGATCCTCGGGGCCGCTCCCGGGGTCGTGGTCCTGGCGACGAGCCGGGCCCGCTCGGGGTCTCCGGCGAGGCCGAGTGGCGGGTGCCGTCGCTGTCGCTGCCGGCGGACGGGCGCGAGGCCGTGGCCGCATCCGACGCAGTGTCGCTGTTCGTCGAGCGGGCGGCGACGCCGCCGGGCCTTGGGCGCCTGAGAGGGTCGATTCGATAGGGGCAGGATCGGGCACGATTCGGCTCGCTTTGGGCAACCACGGAACAAGCGGCGCCGCACCTAAGACCGGGCGCCAGCGGCAGTGGCTCGAGGCGCTCGACCCCGAGGCGGCGAACCTGGCGGCGGCGATCGACCACGCGCTGCGGAGCAACCCGCCTTTGACCCTGCGTTTCTGCGTGGCGCTACGTGGGTGGTGGCGCGCGCGCGGTCGCTTCGCAGAGGCCGAGCTGGCGCACTCGCGCTCGCTGGACGCCTGCGGGGACGGCGAGTCCGCGCTGCGCGCACGCGCCTTCGAAAGCCGCGCCGACATCGCCCTCTGGGTGGGCGAGTTCGCTGCGGCGGAGGCGTACGCGACCGAGGCGCTGGCGCTTGCGGAGGAGGTCGGCGACCAAAGGACGGCGGCGCGGGCGCGCCGCGATCTCGGGAACGCGATCGCGTTCACGGACCCACCCGCGGCGAGAGCGGAGCTCGCGCGCGCGGCCGACCTCGCCCGGGCCGCGGGCGACGACCGGGCGCTCGTTCTGGCTAAGCAGACAACGGTCCTCACCCACCTGTACCAGGGGCAACACGCGCATGCCACCCGCGCCAACGAGGAGGTGGCCGCGCTGGCGAACGGCTGGGCGACCCCCTCAGATCGCCGGCGCTGGGCGTGGTCCGCTGTGATGGCTCAGTTCGATGGTCGCTTCGCCGAAGCGCGCGACGCGATCGAGCGGCTCCGAGCGGCAGTGGCGGACACCGGGGAGCCCGTATTTGAGGCATTTGCGGATGCGTTTGAGGGTCTCGTTGATGCCTGGCAGGGCGAGTCGGATCGCCCGCTCAGGCGCCTACCGGCGCGCCTGGAACGCACACTGAAGCTCGGCGCCGGCAATCCCGTGCCATACCTGCTGTATCGCGATCGCCTTTGCCGAGCTTGCCACCGGCCGGGCCGGGCAGTCCGCGACCGGCTCGCGGGCCTGGTGGCGCTGGTCGAGGGACGCGACGCCGGCATGACGACGTGGGCGGTCTCGCTGCTTGCCGAGGCGCAGCGCCTGCTCGCGGTCGAAGCGGCGCAGGAACAGCGACAGAACATGGCCCGAGAGGTCCACGTACGCGGCGCGTGAATGGGGATAGCCGTGTCCTACTGGCTGAGCGGATCGCCGGCTACGTCAGCGCCCGAACCAGCGCGCACGGCGCGTCGCGCCGAACTCGGCCTTCTCGGCCGCGTACTCTCGCGAGGGATCGTGACGCTGAGCGGACGGGGCCTCTCCCCGGAGGAAGTTCACGTCCACTTTGCTGACGAGCCCGTCACCGAACTCGGCGTAGCAGACCCCCGATGCCTCGTACGGCGCCGGCGGTTCGCCACCGGAGATGTCCGCCGCAATGTCGTCCGCGATGACCAGAGCAGCCGACTCGGCAAAAATCCCGGCCTTGGGGACCGTGCGGGGGCCCGAGGAAACGTCACCCGCTGCGTACACGCGCGGGAACCGGGTCCTCAGGTTCGCCTGGTCGATCGGCACCCAGCCATCCGGCGCCAGGCCCGAAGCCGCAAGCGGATCGGGCGCCCGATGCACGGGGATCCCGACGAACAGATCGTATGGCAGCGTTTCGCCGCTCGCCAGGTGCGCCACACGGGCGGCCGGGTCGATGCTGGTGACGAGGTGTTGAGGCAGCTCCTCGATCCGTCGCGACGCGAGTCCGTCGCGGAACATCTGCGAGACCTCGCCGGTCACCGGAACCGGGCGCTGCATCGGGTACGTGGTCGCCATTTGCACTGCGTCGCGGATTCCCTGTCGAGTGAAGTGCTCGTGCAGGAGGAACGAGCCCTCGAACGGCGCCGGTGGACACTTGAACGGCTGCCCGAGAACCGAGACGAGGACGCGCCCACCGCCGAAGTCGGCCAGCGCGTCGCGCAGGCGCTCCGCCCCGGCGAGGGTGTAGTACTCGTGGCCGCCCTCCTCGAGGCCCGGAGTCGCCGCCATGTCGTAGTCGGCGCCCATCGCTACGACCAAGAAGTCGGCGTCGTAGGTGCCAGCGTCGGTCGCGACTCGCCGTGCGACCGGATCGATGCCGGTCACGGTCTCCTGCCGGAACTGGACCCCGTCCTTCGCGATGTCGCCGTAGGGCAACCGCACAGCATCAGACGACTCGCGGCCGAGCATCACCTCGAGTTTGGAGAAGCCAAAGTAGAACGAGTCGTTGCGGTCGAGCAGCGTGACATCGACGGCGTCGGCGAGCGTCTCGGACAGCCGCGTCGCCAGCTCGAGTCCGGCGAAGCCGGCGCCGAGGATCAGTACGTGTTGCCTCATCGCGCGATGCTACTTCGCAGCGTGCGGCTTCCGCTCCAGGACGACGAGGGACCCGAGCTCAGCCTCCGCCTGACCTCCGTGCCCCGGCGTGCAGCACCACGCAAAGCCGCTTCTCGTCCGAAGCGCTCGGTCGTCTCCCGACTCCCTCTAACCCCCGGTTGCCGAAGTTGAACCCCGCGCCGCTAGTAAGCCGGATGTTCGCCGAACGTTTCCAAGGGCCCTATCTGGCTGAGAACGCCCGGGCGCTGAAAGCAGAAAGCCTGACATCAGCGATCACGCTGGCGCCCGTCACCGGCGTGGTCAGCTTTCCAACCAGCCCGAGCGGTGATAGTTTGAACGGCGGTTCAACGTTCGGGCGAGGAGAGACCGGTGTGAGCCCGCGTCCGCAGATCGACCATATCCGTAGACCGCAGTTGCTCAGGGCCGCAGCAGACGTGATCGTCGAACGCGGCCTTGCGTCGACGCGGATCGCGGACGTCGCCGAACGAGCGGGCACCAGCCCACCGGCGGTGCTCTATTGGTTCCGGTCGAAGGACGAGTTGCTCGCCGAGGCGCTGACGGTCGACGAGGAGCGCTTCTACGTCGAGATGCGCGAGCGCATTGACCTGTTGGAGCGCCCGCGCGACCAGTTGCGGTTCATGATCGAGGCTTCAGCCGAGGAGTACGACTGGACCCTGTGGATCGAGCTTTGGGCCCGCGCTCTTCGTGATCCCACGTCGCGACAAGCTCGTCAGCGACTGGACAACCGGTGGCGCGAGCAGATCTCGGCCGTGATCCGAGCCGGTCAGGGGGCGGGTGAGTTCGGTGACGCCGATGCCGACGAGGTGGCTCTGCTGCTCAGCTCGCTCCTCGACGGACTCGCCGTCCAGGCGACGCTGCGTGACCCCGAAGTAACTCGCGAGCGGATGCTTCGCTGTGCGCTCGAGATGGCCGAATCGCTCCTCGACTGTGAGTTGGGGGCGGCGGCCTACGAGACCGCGGCGGGGGATGGATCGGGGGCAGCAAAATACGCTGTCCGTGAGACCGTGGCCCACCTCGCGGGCACCGAACTCAGGAAGGGACTCGAATGACGCACCACCCGAAGGAACGGCCGAACTCCCTGAGCAGGCGCGGTTTCCTGCTACGAAGCGCAGGTGCCGCCGCGGCCGTCTCCGGTGCTGGCCCGCTGCTCGCCGCCTGCGGCAACACGACGAGCGGCGCCGGGAGCACCGCCGCGGACGGCGAACTGGTCGGGCCGGGAGGCCTGCCACTCGCGCGGCCCGACAAGCGCGTGATCCTGCCGCGTTGGGAGGATCCCATCGAGTCAGGGCTCGAGCCGGAGACAGACGGGACGTTCACCGTCTACAACTATCCCGCCTACCTCTACAAGAAGCTCCTCACGGAGTTCGGGGCCAAGTACGGCGTCGAAGTCCAGTACACGCCGTTCGACAACGTCAACTCCGGACTCCAGCGGCTTGCCTCCGGAGCGGTCACGCCCGACGTGATGGAGATCACGCCGGACACGCTCGATATCGGCGTTGCCGGCAAGCTGATCAAGCCGCTCAACCTCGACTACATCCCGAACCTCCAGAAGAACATCTGGCCGCAGCTCGTCGACCCGTTCTACGACGGCGAGTCGCGCTACACCGTTCCCTACACCTGCTACGCCACCGGCATCGCATGGCGGGCGGACGAGATCAAAGAGGACATCGCCGGCATGGACCAGCCGTGGGACATCTTCTGGGAGTCTCAGGCGTACAAGGGCAAGGTGGCGCTCCTCTCCGAGAACCGGGAGACGATCGGCATGGCGCTCCTGCGCAAGGGGATCACGGACATCAACACCGAGGATTCCGCGCTCGTGGACCAGGCAGTGTCCGACCTCAAGGAGCTCTACGGCATCTGCAACATCAAGGTGGACGACCTCCAGTACCAGACGGTCCCGGAGGGGTCGAGTTGGCTCCACCAGGCGTGGTCGGGGGACATGATCGCGGGCTACATCTACTACCTCCCGAAGGGAACCCCAGCGAGCGCCCTCGCCTACTGGAAGGCACCCCACGGCAAGGTGCCGGTCCAGAACGACTGCTTCGCGATCTGCTCGACCACGAAGAAGCCGGTGCTCTCGCACCTCTTCCTCAACTACCTCCTCGACAACGGCGTCGCCTATGAGAACTTCGTCGACTTCAACGGGTATCAGCCCCCGCTGAACGAGATCGACCCGAGCACCCTGGTGCAGAAGGGAGTCGTGCCCGAGAACCTGGAGAACAGCGTCCTGACGAACGAGGATCTCGGGCCCGACTCGCTGCAGTACGGGACGCTCACGTCTCAGGGACAGCAGCTGTGGCAGGACGGCTACTCGGACTTCCTCGCCGGAGGAGGGAGTTGACGGGTCCAGGGCGCGAGCGTTAGGGCGTCGTGTACCGACGCTGGTTGTGGCCCGCTCTTGCGCTCCCGGGCGTTGTCTGGCTAGTTCTCCTCTTCGTCGTTCCGTTCTATGCGGTCCTCGGGGTCGCGTTCGGAACGGTCGACCCGATCCTCTTCCAGCCGGTCCCGATCTGGAACCCGCTCGAATGGAACGTCGGCTGGCTCAACGAGGTCCTCGGTCGGCTCGCGCCGGGAGGAATCTGGTTCGACGTCGGGGTCAGGACGATCGTTTACGTCCTCGTCTCCCTGGTCCTCTGCCTGCTGATCGGATATCCGGTCGCCTACTACACGGCCCGGCACGCGGGGCGGTGGAAGGGCCTCATTCTCATCCTGATCATCCTTCCCCTCTGGATCAGCTACATGATGCGAATGCTCGCCTGGGTGAATCTCCTGCAGGTGGACGGCTGGGTGAACGACTTCCTGACGTTCACCCACGTGCTCAGCCAGCCGCGGGACTGGCTCGGCGGGAGCGCCTCGACCGTCATCTTCGCCCTCGTCTACGGCTACATCCCGTACCTGATCCTGCCGCTCTTCGCCGCGCTCGATCGCATCGACCGCAGCCACCTGGAAGCGGCACGTGACCTCGGTGCGAGCCGCTGGTCCGCGTTTCGCACGGTGACGCTCCCGCTCTCGAAGACCGGCATCCTGGGAGGCGCCGTCCTGATCACGCTGCCGATGTTCGGCGACTACTACACGCCGAACATCGTCTCGGGCGCGCCGAAGCACGTCGATGATCGGCAACCAGATCGACCTCTACTTCCACGGCGGCCCGCAGCCGACGATCGGCGCCGCGCTCACGATCGTGCTTGCCGCCTTCCTGACGATCCTGATGCTCTACTACATGCGGAGCATCCATCGCGCCCAAACGCGAGGTCGGGACGGTGGGGGCGCTGTGACGGCCGTTGCCGAGCCGCGAGCGAGGCCGCAGCCCTCGACCTTGACCCGCTTGCGCGGCTGGTTCCGCAACCCATGGGGAAAGCCACGCTTCCTGGCCGTCTTCACCTGGGCCTACATCCTGTGGTCGATCGTGCCGGTGCTGATCGCGGTGCTGTTCTCCTTCAATGCGACCCGCTCGCGCACGGTCTGGGACTCCTTCTCGACGCGCTGGTACTGGGGGGATCCAGTGGACTCGGTCGCGCACGACCCGACCCTTCGGCATGCTCTTGTTCAGAGCTTCAAGCTGGCGGCGGCGGACGTTCTCATCGCTGTCCCGATCGGAGTTTTGCTCGCCCTCGGTCTCGCCCGCTGGCGGGGTCGCGGCTCCGGCACCTCCAACTTCATCATGCTTTTTCCGTTGGTCACGCCCGAGATCGTCATGGGCGTGTCGCTCCTCCTCGTCTTCAGCCACGTCTTCACATTCGTTCCCACGGGAACGTTCGCCCAGATCCTCGGCCACGTGACCTTCTCGATCTCCTTCGTGGTCGTGATCGTGCGCGGTCGGCTGTTCTCGATCGGCAGGCAGTACGAGGAGGCCGCCGCCGACCTCGGGGCCTCGCCGTTCGTCGCGTTGACGCGCGTCCTCCTGCCCTTGCTCACCCCGGCGATCGTCGCCTCGGCCGCCGTGGTCTTCGCGATCTCGGCCGACGACTTCGTCATCAGCCAGTGGCTGTCAAGCGGCGGACCCACGGACACGGTCCCGATCCAGATCTACGCAGCGACGCGCGCCGCGCCGTTACCGTCTGTGAACGCGATCGCAACGATCATGATGTTGTCAACCCTCCTCATTGTCACGGCCGGCTTCCTCACCTGGCGCTTCTTCACCCGCGGAGAGCGTCGGGCGGGCAAAGCGGCGGAGGAGTTCGGCGGCGCCTTCGACCTCACCTAGTTTCGGGAGACCAATGGCACACGGCGAAATCGAATTGAGCAAGCTGACCAAGCAGTTCGCCGAGCTGACCGCGGTGGACGGCATCGATCTGCACATCCCGGGTGGTGAGTTCTTCTCGCTCCTCGGGCCTTCCGGCTGCGGGAAGACGACCACGCTGCGAATGATCGCCGGCTTCGAGCAACCGACTTCCGGTGAGATCCTCCTGGACGGCACAGACGTTGCCTACACACCGCCTCACCTGCGCAACGTCAACACCGTGTTCCAGAACTACGCGCTCTTCCCGCACCTGAACGTCTACGACAACATCGGCTTCGGGCTGAAGCGGGCGAAGCGGCCGAAAGCCGAGATCCGCGAGCGCGTCGGCAAGGCGCTTGAGCTCGTCGAGCTTCCGGGCTACGAGAGGCGCAAGTCGGCCCAGCTCTCGGGCGGGCAGCAGCAGCGCGTTGCCTTAGCGCGCGCACTCGTCCTCAACCCGGCCGTGCTCCTTCTGGACGAGCCGCTCGGCGCCCTCGATGCGAAGCTTCGCAAGACCCTCCAGATCGAGCTCAAGTCGATCCAGCAGGAGGTCGGTATCACGTTCCTCTACGTCACCCACGACCAGGAGGAGGCGCTCACGATGAGCGACCGCCTCGCGGTCATGAACGGCGGGCACATCGAGCAGGTCGGGGCGCCTCAGGACGTCTACGAGGATCCCGAGACGCTCTTCGTCGCCGACTTCCTCGGCGTGTCGAACCTCATGCAGGCCACCATCGTCAGTGCCGGCACGAACGCCTGCCGCGTCGCGCTGGACGGCTACGAGCTCGAGACGCGCGGAACGGACCGCGACGTCACGGGGGAGGCGAAGATCGTCATCCGACCGGAGCGCATCGAGCTCGAAGAGCACGGGTCTCCGTCGGGGCCGAACCGCATCCCGGCCATGGTGGAGCGCGTCGTCTACGTGGGCTCGGCGATTCAGGTGATCGTCCGCGGCGCCACCGGGGAAGCGCTCCAGGCGCTCGTTCAGAACACCGGCGGCGGAATCCCCTACGAGCAGGGCACCCCGGTGCAGCTCCACCTACCCGTCGACGCGCTGCGCGTCCTCCCTTCGGGCATCGGCGTTGCGCCTTCCCCCAAGGGTGAGGAGCCGGATCCGGAGACTGTCGCCGCGGGCTGAGCTCAGCGCGGCGCCTTGCCGAGCGCGGGCAGACACCGGCCCCGGTCCGGGATCGACGCGTCACGAACCAGCACCCACGGGCCCTCCGATCTCATCGGCGTTCCGCTGACGCTCTATCTGGGAGCTGGTGCCCAAACGATTTGCGCCGATCGGCTACGCGGCACCGGAACGACCCGGTCTGAAAAACACACACTCCGCTTGGAAAGCGGCTATCTGGCCAGCCCTGGCTAGGCTGCGGTGCCGACGCTTGCAAACCGCAATTGCTTGGAGGACGCTGATGCCGGACACCACCTGCCACATGTCGATCTCGCTCGATGGCTTCGTCGCCGGGCCGGACCAGAGCCGGGAGAATCCGCTGGGGAAGCGCGGCAGGGAGGTCCATAGCTGGCACCTCGGCGACGAGCGCGCGAACGACGCCGACGCGACGGCAGAGGGCTGGCTCATGCGACCGCGCGGGGCCTACGTGATGGGCCGCAACATGTTCGGGCCGATCCGCGGCGAGTGGGATGAGGACTGGGATGGATGGTGGGGCTCCGAGCCGCCCTACCACGCGCCGGTCTTCGTGCTCACCCACCACGCCCGCGAGCCGATCGAGATGGAGGGCGGCACGAGCTTCCACTTCGTCACCCAGGGCTTCGAGGCCGCATACGCGCAGGCGGGTGAGACGGCCGGCGAGGATGGCATCGACATCGCGGGCGGCGCCTCGACCGTCCGTCAGGCGCTCGCCGCCGGAGTGATCGACGAACTCACGCTCGACGTGGTCCCCGTCCTGTTCGGGTCCGGCGAGCGGCTGTTCGACGGAGTCGAGTCACTCGGGTTCGAGCCGGTCGAGGTGCTCCACTCTCCGCTCGCCACGCACATCCGCTACCGGCGGGCGGGGTGAGTGAGGAGATAGCCGCTTTGGACGACGAGTAGGGGTCGGGTACGGGCACAAGCTTGCCGAGCACTAACGCACCGAAGACACCCATCGCGGTCGCCGCGTCGGAGTAAGAGCGGGAGTACGAAACACTGTGAGTCCGTGACCGGCGTGCCCTAGCACCCATCCGAGTTAGAGACCAACAGGGCTTGGGACACCCGCCGATGTGTCCGGCGGTGACGATCCCTCGCGCCGGGCGGAACAGCCGCACTCCAGGCGAAGCGGAACGTTCTGCTTTGGGCGAAAAGCGGTACTCCGCTAGGCCAAGCGCCCAATGACCTCATCGCGTCCAGGCGCTGACGCGGCGGGCACCCTCAACCAGGGCGACCCGCCCGCCAGTTGCGCTGTGCTAGACCGCCCGATTCGTGGCCTGGGCGGCTGCGATCCGCCGCGTGCTGCTGCGATCCGCCAGTTTCCAGCGCGTTTCCAACCTACGACGGGCGTCGCTACTCCGTCGCTGTTCGGCCAACGCGCTCTTCTGAACGAGTCCTCGGCCTGCGCCACGAGGACCTGTCTCTGCTCGCCGGAACGGCGGCGAGCTCGACGCGTCCTACCTAGGAGGCGCTCTACATCAATCGAGCGTCACGGCGTTGCAGCCGGTCGCGTAGAGAACGGTGCCGTTACTCAGGACCTCCCAGCGGACTCCGTGGGTTCCGGCGTAGACCGGCGGCATCGAACTCGGCCGGATGAACCGATCGGCCCTGCCGTTGCCGACGCCGTTCGTCTCAAGCGGGATGGACCCGAAGTCCGATGGCGCCCCCGAGCAGTCGGGGTCGAATACGTACGCCAGCAGCCGGACTTGGAGGCTGGCGTTCGGCACTGCCCCGCTGAGCTTGTAGATCTCGTGGGCGTAGACATTCGGCCCGTTGGCGTGGATGTTCTGCACGAACCCCTTCTTCAGCGGGGCAGCGCCCACCGGCTCGAGAGTGATGTGCTGCGAGTGATAGACCTTGTCCGCCGACACCCCGGGAGCGAGTACCAGGGCAGCCAGGACCCCCGCCGTCAGACCTATGGTCATCCGCGTTCGCATTCCCACAATGACCTCCCTCGCACTCTCCTGTCGATGGAAATGTTCGTCGACCAGGGGACCAACGTCAACGGATCAATCCTCGCCTCAGCATCGCGGCTGTATGCCTTAGCGCCGCGTCCGGCCTAGTACGCGCCGCAGAGGCACAGCGAACGAGATGGTCGCTTTTCTCGACGAGCGCGACCCGATCCGGGGCCTCGGGCCGATCACCGTCGACCCCGAAGGCCAGAACGCGGGCGCGGGCCGCCGGCTGATGCAGGCCGCGATCGAGCGCAGAGAAGGCGCGCCCGGGATTCGCCTGCTCCAGGATGCCTTCCACATGCGCTCGCTTCGCCTCTACCAATCGCTTGGATTCGACGTGAAGGAGCCTGTCGGTCCTGCCCTCGGAGACGCCCGGGGGCTGTGAGGCAGCCCCGTCGTTCACGGCCGACGGTTCGCGGCCGTCTACGAGCGCTACGACCCGGCGACGGACGACGACGCGGTCTGGAGCATGAACCTCGACGGCACCGACGACGGCGGATCACGGCTCCGAACGTCGGTGCCATCGGTCCCAACGTGTCCCCCGACGGAGGGACGGTCAGCTTCCTCGGCGAGAACGCGAAGGGCGTCACGCGCTCTTCAGCGCCTCGCTCGACGGAAGCAACGTCGCCCGCGTCACCCTCTACTTCGGCGTCGCCTTCAAGCACGACTGGGCGCTCGACGGGCGGCACATCGTGATCGCCACGAACGCCGACTACCTCCACCACAGGCCCGCGATACGGGCGACGGTCGAGGCCCGAACGACTCTCACCTGCGGATGCGACCCACTAAACTCCGGCGGCGAGAAGGGAGCCTACGCTGGCTCCTACTCCGAACGGGCGCTGGATCGTCTTCGGTGTCGAACGTCCGGCGATACGGCAGGGGGAGCGCCAAAGTCGTCGAGCGACGATCCGGCCGCCGGCGTCCGATCCTCGACGACGTGCGAGACGCCGGCGCGACATGCACGCCTTCGAGCGCAGCACGGTGGCGACGCCGCCGTGTTCTCCGGCGGCGCGAACACGCACGCTCGACGTTCCTACGTTCATCTTCGCGCGGATGCGCCGTTCTCCGTGCCGATCGATCGTTTCGCTTCTCGTCCTAAGCGTCCATCTCACGCGGAAGCGCGCGGTGATCCTTCGCGCAGCAGCCGCGAGGAATAGGGTCGTCATCCGACGGGCTCATAAGCGGGTTTCTCCGATGGGCGCGGCTGGTTTCGAACCAGCGACCTCTCGCGTGTGAAATGTGATCGGGCTGCCGCCGCTTGTTGCCGTGTGCCGCCGTCGTGCGTGAAGCGAGAGCATCGAGGCCTAGCGGTTGCGGTTTGTCGCCTTCTGCTGTCGGTGCTGCTGCTTTCCAAGCGCGTTTCCACGCAGTAGAGCCAGCAGGATGGCGTCCGACTCCGACGAACGGTCACTTGGCATGGAAGCGCAACTTTCCGCTGAGCCCGGGCGCGGCGCCAAGGTCATGGTCCGCAGTCTGGACTGAGAGCCGAAGGTAAACGACCCGACCGGCTCTGTGCCACTGCATGCACCCAGTAGATGCCATCGAGGAGGTCTCCGGCGGACCGCCATCGAGCCGACCAGCTTGGTCAGGATCCGGCAGACGCGCCAGGGACCCCCCGGGTCCTGCCGCGCTCGGGCCTGCTCCAGGTTCGACTGGTGGATGCCGGAGACCCAGCCGCAGCGAGACGCGCGTAGGCCTAGGCTGCGGGGCGTGAAGGTCGCCTACATCTTCTCCACCTCCGGGCACACGGCGAGCTACAAGCTCGGCAAGATGATCCTGCCGCAGCTCGAGCAGGGAAACCACGGGGTGGAGGTCGTCGGGATGTTCTTCTTCGACGACAACACCTACGTGCTGCGCGCGGGCGATCCGCTCGGCGAGCGCCTCGCCGAGGTTGCCGAGGAGCAGGGGATCATGCTGATGCTCTGCGACCGGTGCGCGATCGAGCGCTCGCTCGCGGAGGGTGAGCCGGGCGACTGCCGTCCCAGCGGCACGGTCGCGGGAGTGCGGGTCGGCTGCTTTCCGGACCTCTACGGGGCGCTGTCGGGAAACCCGCCGGACCAAGTGATCACGCTGTAGCTGCGAAGCGCAAGGCGGTCTCAGGGCTCGGTCGAGCCCGCTAAGCGACCGGCTCGCTGCCGGCCACCGAGGCGAGCTGGATGTCGGTGGGCTCGGCGCAGCAGAACCATGCCTCGGTGAGCCGCGGGCGCGGCTCGACGTCGCCAAGGTCGGCGGGGTCGGCTGAATGTCCCGCGGCATCGGCCACCGCCCGATACAGGGTCCGAAACGTCGACACGCTGTCGACCTCCGCCGCGACATCGGCCTCGACGATTTCGGCGAGCTCGGCATGGAGGCGATCCAGCTGCGGATCCCCGGCTTGCCAGTCATACGTGAGGCGGTCGCGATCGTAGTCCTGCAGGTGCGGTGTGATCTCGGGGCGATCGAGCAGCAGCGAGCCCTTGGGCACGAGCAGACGGATCGTGTACTGGATCGGATCCACGTTCCCCACCATCTCGTTGGCAATCACGAAATCGAGGATCTCGAGGATGTCCTGCGGTGTCGCCCAGGGCGTGAACGGCAACCACGACGGGCGGATCTCGATCCCATGCTCGCGCAGCAAGGCCACCGCCTGGGCGGCCTCGTCGGCGGTGTGACCCTTGTCGAGATAGGTGAGGATCTCGGCGTTGAGCGACTCGAACGCCGAGATCACGAAGAGGCACCCATATTCGCTGAGCTCGGGCCAGACCTGACGATGCTCGAGGATGTGCTCGACCTTGGTCGTGCAGTCGAAGGTGACCTCGGGAAAGTGGCGGTGAAGCTCGCGCGCCACTTCCAGGGAATGCTTGACGCCGTTTAGGAAGTCCGGGTCGCCGAAGGTGATATGGCGCGCCCCCGCCGCCACCAACTGGGCGATATCCGCCATCACCACGGAGCTCCCGACGATCCGGATCCGGCCGTCGTAGGCGACGGGCACCGGGCAGTGCCGGCACTTGTGCACGCAGCCGTGGCTGGCCTCGACGTACCCCGCGAGCTGCTCCTCGCCATCGCGCTCCAACCGCGCATAGCGCTTGAGGGGCGGCAGCTGCCCTCGGCTCGGGGTGTGAAACTCGTGGCGCCCCAGGTCGATCGAGCTGGTCGCCGGTCGCAGCGCCGGCGAGTCGCCGAGCGCCTCAACCCACTCCACCAGCTCCGACTCGTACTCGCCGGCGATCAGCCGGTCGACCAGTCCACCGATCGTCGGGTCGTCACTGACCGCGGCGTAGAGACCGTAGAAACAGATCGGCAACCGCGGCCGGATCGCTCGAATTTGCTCGCCGGCGCCAATCGCCAGTCGCATCGCGGTGTGCATCGGAACGGAGACGCCGACGGCCTCGGCCCAGTCGATCTTGTCTCGATCAAGCTGCTCGACGGAGAGATCGATGCACCGAACCCGATGCCCGGCGGCCTCC
This sequence comes from uncultured Solirubrobacterales bacterium, assembly GCA_963828755.1. Classification (GTDB taxonomy): domain Bacteria; phylum Actinomycetota; class Thermoleophilia; order Solirubrobacterales; family 70-9; genus WHSW01. Next base: position 60,828 of record CAWHFY010000011.1, read on the forward strand.
AGGGCGGCCGCCGGCGAGGCCAGGTGCAACGGCTGATGACCAAGCTCGTAGGTGGAGATCAGCAGGACCCGCACAGCGCCAGGATAGCCTTCGCTTCGCTTCACTCCGACGGCTCGCCGATCACGATCTCGAGCTGGCCGTGGGCGGTGCGCAGTGCCCGCTCGACCTGCTCGGGCGTCTCGCCGCGGGCGAAGAGGAAGCCGAGGTAGCGGTCGGCCTCGGGCAGCGCCCGCACCGCCTTGCCGCGCGCGATCGAGATCTCGAGCCCGGTCACGCCGGGCACCGCCCGTGCCTCGGCCTGCCCGCGCACCTCCTTCAGCACCCCCGCCTTCGGGATCGGGAGCATCATCACCCCGGAGGCGGCGGCCTCGCGGCTCAGGTCGTCGAGCGGCAGCCCGAGGGCGTGGCGCAGGATGAGCTCCTCGAGGCTCACGCCCATCCCGAAGCGCAGCGAGCGCGAGCACAGCCCGCCGATCGAGCGGGCGGCGAGCTCGAGCATCCACACGCTACCCCCGTCGATCCGCAGCTCGGCGTGTATCGGCCCCTCGACCAGGCCGAGCGCGGCGGCCGCCTCGGCCGTGCAGCAGGCTGACGGCCTCGAGGGTCTCGGCGGGCAGGCGCGACGGGGTCACGTAGATGGTCTCCTCGAAGTAAGGGCCCTCGAGGGGATCCGGCTTGTCGAACACCGCCAGGATCTCGAGGGCGCCGCCGCGCAAGAGGCCCTCGACGGCCACCTCCACGCCCGGGACGTAGCGCTCGACCAGCAGCGGCGCGTCCGGGTCCTCGCCGGCCTCGGCGAGGATCGCCCTGACCCGCTCGGCCGCGGCGTCGACCGCCGCCGGATCGTCGGCGCGGATCACGCCGCGGCTAGCCGACAGCGAAACCGCCTTGACCACGCAGGGAAGACCGACCTCGCCGGCGAGCTGCGCCACGTCCGCGTCGGGCCCGGCGACCCGGTAGTCGGGCTGGCGCAGGCCGGCGGCCGCGAAGGCTCCACGCATCGCGGTCTTGTCCCTGGTCGCCGCCACCGCCTCGGGCGGGTTGTGCGCGAGCCCCAAGCGCGCGGCGGCCAGCGCGGCCACGAGCACGCCCTGCTCGTCAGCGCCGACCACCGCGTCGAGCGGCTTTTCCTGCGCCCGGGCGACGATGGCCTCGGCGGCGGCCTCGGGCCGCCTCAGGTCCACGACCAGCGCCCGGTCTCCCATCGTCCCCGACATCGCCTGCCGGCGCTCGGAGGCGACCACCACCTCGGCGTCCAGCGCCCGCGACGCGGCGAGGAAATCGCTCGCGCGGTAGGTGGCGGTGGGCAGCACCAGAAGGACTCGGGCCATGTGCGTATCGTAGGTAGCGGCGGGCCGGCGCCACCGGCGAACGACCAGCCATACGGGATATGAGATGACCGCCGAAGACACAGCCGAGCCGACGCTCGCGATCACCGAGCAGGCGATCGAGAAGGTCAGGGGGTTCCGCGCGCAGTCCGAGGACCCCGAGAGCCAGGCGCTGTGGGTGGAGGTGAGCGGCGTCTCGGACGGCGAGTACGTCTACAAGATCTCCCTCAACGCACTGCACGTTGCGCACCAGGACGACGTGGTGCAGCGCCACGGCGACCTGGCGATCGTGGTGCCCGAGTCGAGCGTCGAGAAGCTGCGAGGCGCCACCATCGACTGGTCGCAAGGTCTCGAGCAGAGCGGGCTCACCTTCGTGAACCCGAACAAGCCGCCGGCTCCGGCGGAGCTGCCGATGATGAGCCCGCCGATGGCGCCACCCGCGAGCCCGCCCATCGACGCTCCTCCGCCCGCCGACCTCAGCGGCGACGTCGCCCAGCGGGTCATCCAAGTGATCGACCAGCAGGTCAACCCGGCCATCGCCGCGCACGGGGGGCATGCGGAGCTGGTCGCGGTCGAGGAGGACACCGCCTACCTGCGCCTGGGCGGCGGCTGCCAGGGCTGCGGGATGGCCACCGTCACCCTCGGCCAGGGGATCGAGGTCGCGATCACCGAGGCGGTTCCGGAGATCGCCCGCGTGGTCGACGTCACCGACCACGCCGTCGGCACCAACCCCTACTTCGAGCCCGCCAAGAAGTAGGGCGCCAGCGGCTCACCCCCTGTCGTCCGGGCGAGTTCTGGGCGTCGATGACTGCGGTGTCGGAGCACTTTCAAGCCTGCCTGACAGCTCGCCTCGTGCGCGAGCGGTCGCACAATCCTCGGATGAACTCAGGCGTCACTCGCGCGTTTTTCGGCTCACGAGATGGGCCGTTTCGTGGCGCCGATGTTCGGAACAAGTACGGAAACGGTCGCGCGGCCGCATTTGAACGCTCGCTCCGCGTTCGGAAAGGCCTGCTATTTGGCTTGTCAGGCCATGGGCGCGGCTGGTTTCGAACCAGCGACCTCTCGCGTGTGAAGCGAGCGCTCTCCCACTGAGCTACGCGCCCGAGGGCGGGGATTGTAGATCGGAGGCGGGAGGGCGGCCGGCGGGCTAGTCGCCGAGGCCCACGCCGCCGGTCTCGACCACCGCGGGCGCGAGGCGGAGCTTCGGGCTCACGCCGCCGCCCCCGGTGGAGTGTCCGCCTCCGCTGCCGCCGTCGTGGCTGTGCGACGGCGCGGTGTCCTCGGGCGAGCCGCCTGTGTTCGGGTCGGTCGGCGTCTGGCCGGTGATCGAGTCCGGGCAGCGGATCGTGTCGACGAGCTTCGCCGGCCGACCCGGCTGGGTCACCGAGTGGCTCCACGACAGATGCAGGTGGTTGCCGCGGCCGTGGCCCTCGTCGCCGTTGTAGCCGACCCAGCGAAACGGGGCCCGCGGCCGGTTCTGCCTCGGCTCGGCCCACCTCGCCAGCGCGCTGATGTCGGCCCAGGTGCCGCCCTCGGCCTTGTTCGGGACGATGTCGAGCGCCAGCCCGATCGGGTGCTCGCCCTGCTCGGCGTGCACGTCGCTCATCGAGTAACCATCGGTGATGAAGATCGGATACCGCTTCGTGATCCAGCGGATATCGGCGAGCAGCCGGCGGTCGACCATCTCGCCCTTGAAGCCCGGGATCGCGACGAACTTGCCACCACCCGTGGTCTCGCAGAGGGTCGGGCTGATCTTGGTCGAGGTCATCCGCGCGGAGGCGAGCCCGGCGATCGCGAGCGCGAGTGCGACGGCGGCGGTCAGCACCAGGGCGAATCCGCGGCGATCTAGGGCGAGCGCCAGCGCCCGCGAGCCGCGCGAGCGTGCGGAGGAGCGGGCCGCGACCCCCTCGCGGCCCGGCCCCCGGGCGAGTGCCAGGGCGAAGTCCCATCGGGACATGCAATCGGCGTGCTGTGGCGATTCCCTTAGCCCGGTAGGATTCGCCCCGACCGTGCTAGGTGGGGAATTAGCGGTGCCCTGTACCCGCAATCCGCTCTAGCGGGGCCGAAAGCTCGTCTGAGGGTCATGGCCTACGGGGCCAGTACGCCGCGGGCGGTGTTGACGGTCAGGTCCCGCGCGATGCGCGTCCGCGAATCAGGTCAGGTCCGGAAGGAAGCAGCCTTAAGCGGTGCCGGGCAAGTGCCGCGGAACAGCCTGACTCGAGCCAGCCACGGCGGGCACGCCCGCAGACCATTCTCGAGGACGAGCCCGCACGGTCATTTTTTCACCGCTGTCAGCGCAGGCTCTGGTAATGCGAGACCGCGTAGCGGCAGCCGGCGCTCGCGTCGACCTTGGCGAAGTACTTGCCGGGCTTGAGATCCTTCTTGACCCGCCAGGCGCCGCTCGATTTCGACTTCGTGATGCTGATCTTCACCGAGACGTAGTCGTCGAAGCGAAACAGGCTGACCTTCTTGCCGCCCTCGCAGGAGTGGGCCTTGGAGGTGACCTTGCCCTTGGCGCCATTGGCGCTCAGCTTCGTGATCTTGATCTTCGACTTCTCGCCCCCGTCGCCGAGCGCCGCCGGCGCCACGGCCGCGAAGGCGATCGCCGCGGTCAGCGCGAGGGTCGTGAGTCCCGCTCTCATCTGCTCTTACCTCCGAATTCTTCGTCCCGTCCCGCCCGATAGCTCTAGCAGCTAACGCGGTCAGCCGACGACGATGGAGTCGACCGCGTCCTTGGCCTCGGCGAGCCCCACCCCGGTGATCTCCCGGTAGGCCTTGATCGCCTCGATCTTGTTGCCGGCCTGCAGCGGCCCGAGCACCCGCGGGTCTTCCCGCGGGCCCGGTAGCGCCGCGTCCGAGGCGAAGACCGAACCCGTGGATGCGGGCTCGAGCTGGCCGATCCGCTCGTAGAGCGCGCTCACCTTGCGCTCCAGCTCGGCGATCCGGCGACCGTGGTTGACGATGTCCTCGGTGCTCACCGGGCCAGTCTTTCAGACGGTCCGCGGGCCGACAGTAGACTCGGCCCAGTGACCGGCGAGACGTCGCTCTATCGCCGCCACCGCCCGCAGGCCTTCGATCAGGTCGTCGGCCAGGAGCCCGTGGTGCGCACGCTTTCGAACGCGGTCGAGCGCGACCGCGTCCACCACGCCTACCTGTTCGTCGGCTCGCGCGGTACCGGCAAGACCTCGCTCGCGAAGATCCTCGCCCGCTCGCTCAACTGCGTCGACGGGCCGACCCTGCATCCCTGCGGGAAGTGCGAGTCGTGCGTGACGATCGCCGCCGGGACCTCGCTCGATGTGATCGAGATGGACGCCGCCTCGAACCGCTCGGTCGACGACATCCGCGAACTGCGCGAGCGTGTCGGATACGCGCCGGCCTCTGGCCACTGGAAGATCTACATCCTCGACGAGGCTCACATGCTCACCCGCGAGGCGTGGAACGCCTTCCTGAAGACGCTGGAGGAGCCGCCGCCGAACACCGCGTTCATTCTCGCGACGACCGAGCCCCACAAGGTGATGCCGACGATCGTCGACCGCTGCCAGCGCTTCGACTTCCAGCGGCCGTCGCTCGAGCAGCTCGCCGAGGTCGTCCGCCGGGTCGCCGCCGCCGAGGAGATCGAGATCTCCGACGGCGCGGTCGGCGCGATCGCCCGCTCGGCCTCGGGCAGCTTCCGGGACGCGCTGGGCACCCTCGACCAGCTCGTCTCCTACGGCGGCAAGCAGGTCAGCACCGACGACGTGCTCGCCGTGCTCGGGGTCGCCGACGCCGACCTGATCCTCGCCGCCGCCGACGCGATCGCCGCCGGCGACGGCCGCGCCGCGCTCGAGGTCTCCGAGCGGCTCGCGACCTCGGGACGCGACGTGACCCAGTTCGCCCGTGACCTCCTCGGCCATCTGCGCCAGCTGATCGTGATTCGCACGCTCGGCGAGGCGTCCGCCTCGTTCGCGGTCTCAGTGGCGCCGCCCGAGCGGCTTCGAACCCAGGCCGACTCGCTCTCCGACCTGACCCTGGCCCGCGCCGTCGACACGCTCTCCAAGGCGCTCGCCGACATCCGCGAGGGCGACGAGCCGCGGATGACCGTCGAGCTGGCGCTGCTGCGCTGCGCGCGGCCGCAGCTGGATGCGTCCAAGGAGGCGTTGGCCGAGCGGCTGGAGCGCGTTGAGGCTGCGCTGTCTGGCGGTGCGGCGGTTGTTGGCGGGCCCGTGGCGCCCGGAGCGGCGGCGGCTGGAGCGGCGGCGCCCGGCACTGCCCGGTCGGACCCGGCTCCGGAAGCTGCCGTTCGGGCGGAGCCTGAGGCCGCGCGGCCGGAGCCAGGAGCGTCCTCCCAGGCAGCACCGGACACCGCCGCTCCGGTAGCGCCGGACACGCCGCCGGCGAGCCCGGGCTCCCACCCCCCGAAGGACGCCCCCCTCACCCAGCAAAAGGAGACCCCGGACACCGCTGACGGTGCGGACGCGGAGGCGGAGGTCGCGGAGGATGGTGATGGTGTGGTGGCGCAGGCGACCGCCGTGGTCGAGGGGTTGGATCTCGAGAAGCTGGTCGGGTTGTGGCCGGCGGTGCTCGAGCAGGTGCGCGAGTCGGGGTCCGGGTTGCTCTCGCAGATCCTGAGCGCGGCGCGGCCGGTCGCGATCGACGTCGAGGACGCGGTGCTCGAGGTCGGCTTCCCGGCCTCGGCGGCGTTCAACAAGCGCAAGGCGGAGGCCACCGACGCGCGCGACCGCTTCGCCGACGCGCTGCGCACGATCGTCGGCGAGCGCCTGCGCCTCAAGTACGTGCTGCTCGACGGCGACGAGGTCGAGCCCGAGGCCGAGCAGAAGCTGAGCGAGGACGAGCTGATCGAGCTGATGCGAACCGAGTTCGACGCCGAGGAATACCTGCCCGAGCCGGAGTCCGGCGAGGCCGAAGCAAAGGAGGCGGAAGGATGACCCGGTTGCCACAGGGCGCGGGCGGATTCGACCTGAATTCGATGATGAAGCAGGTCCAGCAGATGCAGGCCGAGATGACCGAGGCCCAGGAGAAGCTCAAGGACGAGGTCGTCGACGCGAGCGCCGGCGGCGGCATGGTGAAGGCGAAGATGAGCGGCGACCTGCGCCTGCTCGAGCTGACCATCGACCCCGAGGCGATCGACCCCGAGGACCCCGAGCTCCTCCAGGACATGGTCCTCGCCGCGGTCAACGAGGCCCTGCGCTCAGCGCAGGAGCTCGCGTCGAGCAAGATGGGCGGGATCGCCGGCATGGGCGGCGGTGGAGCCGGCGGCCTCGGCGGCCTCGGCCTGCCCGGGATGTAGTTGTACCCACAGCCGATCAACCGGCTCGTCGCCGAGCTCGGGAAGCTGCCCGGGATCGGCCAGCGGACCGCACAGCGCCTCGCCTTCCACATCCTGCGCGCCGAGGACCAGGACGCCGCCGCGCTCGCCGACGCCATCCGCGAGGTCAAGGAGCGGGTCGGGCTGTGCGAGGTGTGCTTCAACCTCTCCGAGGGCCCGCTCTGCGAGGTCTGCCAGGACTCGCGCCGCGACCGGACCCTGATCTGCGTCGTCGAGCAGCCGGCCGACGTGATCCCGATCGAGCGCACGCACGAGTACCGCGGCCTGTACCACGTGCTCGGCGGGGCGCTCTCGCCGATCGACGGCGTCGACCCCGAGGACCTCAAGATCGCCGAGCTCGTCCGCCGGATCGACGCGGCCGAGGAGCCGGTGAGCGAGGTAGTTCTGGCGACCAACCCGACCACCACCGGCGAGGCGACCGCCCACCACATCGCCGAGCTGCTGCGCGGCAAGGTCTCGATCACCCGCCTCGCCAGCGGCCTGCCCGTTGGCGCCGACCTCGAGCACGCCGACGAGGTCACCCTCGGCCGCGCCTTCGCCGGCCGCAGCGCGGTCGGCTGAAGCGCGGTTTCGCCGCTCAGTAGCTGTAGCCGCTCGAGCTCTGCGTCGTGGTCGTCGACGGCGGCGTCGACCCCGTGCCCGCGGACCCGTTGCCGGCGGGGATCACCGCCCAGGTGAAGCTCTTGCCGTTGAAGGAGTCGCTCACGCCATTGCCGTTCGCCGAGCCGGTGCTGGTGTCCTCGCTGAACGTGTAGAGCGGCGCGCCGTCGGCGGCGACCTGCATCGTGCCGTCGGGGCGCTTGATCGTCGTCAGCTTCGCCCCGACCTCCGGCGCCGCGGTGGGCGCACCGGTGGACGTCACCGGGATCCAGATCTTCGCGCAGGACCCGACGCATTCGATCTTGCCACTGGCCTCCTGGGCCGGCGTGTAGAGCGTCCGGCCGTCGGCGCCGACGAGCACGTCACCGGCACCTCCGACGCTTGCGGTCGCAACCGTCTCACCCCCTGAGGCGGAGGTGGTCGTTGAGTCCGAGCTCGAGCCGCAGGCGGCGAGGGCCACGGCGGCGACGAGCATCGTGAGGGCGGCGGTCAGGCGGAGCTTCAGTGAGGTGTTCATGACCGGTAATACGGCCGGCGCACCTCGGCGGCTTGGAGCCAAGCTAACGATTCGGTAAGTCCTGGCGCCGCTTTCCGCCTAGGCCTCGCGCAGCCCGATCCGCTCGTGCAGGCGGCGCAGCGGTGCCGGCGCCCACCAGTTCCAGCGGCCGAGCAGGCGCATCAGCGACGGCACGAGCAGCGCCCGGATGATCGTCGCGTCGATCAGCACGGCGACCGCGGTGCCCACCCCGACCTCCTTGATGAAGACCACCTGGGAGGTGACGAAGGCGCCGATGGCGATCGCGAACAGTAGCGCCGCGGCGGTCACGATCCGCCCGGTGCGCTCCAGCCCGACCGCGACTGACTCGCGATCGTCGTAGCCGCCGTCGCGCGCCTCCTTGATCCGCGCCAGCAAGAACACTCCGTAGTCGGTCGAGAGCCCGAAGGCGACCGCGAACAACAACAGCGGCTGAGTCGACTCGAGCCCGCCCTGGCTCTGGTATCCGAGCAGGTCCTCGAAGCGGCCGTCCTGGAAGATCAGGACGAGGATGCCAAAGGTGGCGCTCAGCCCGAGCGCGTTCATCAGCACCTGCTTGATCGGCAGCACGACCGAGCCGGTCATCGCGAAGAGGACGATGAAGGTGACCACCACGACGATCGCCAGGACCAGCGGCAGGTGGTCGACGAGGCTGTCCTGGAGGTCGACGTAGTGGGCGGTGAATCCGGTCACCGCGGCGCCCTCCGGCAGCCCGCGCAGCCGCTCCACCAGCCGCTGGCTCGGGTCGCTGAGCGGCGGTTCGGTCGAGATCGCCTCGATCGCATAGCGCGCGCCCGCGAGCGCGACCGGCGGATTGACCGAGTCGACGCCGGGCTCGCGGGCGACCGCAGCGGCTAGCGCCGCCGCGCCCCGGCGGTCGACGCCGTCGGCCGCGAGCACGATCGGCGAGTCGTGGAAGGGCGGGAAGTCGGCGCGCAGCGTGTCATCGACCTGGCGCGCGGTCGCCGACTCGGGCAGCACCTGGGCGTCGACCGAGGTGAAGTTGATCGACAGGAACGGCATCCCCAGCGCGATCAGGAAGGCAGCGCTGGCGATCGCGATCCGCCCCGGGAAGCGCATCACAAGCTGCGAGAGCCGGTACCAGAACCCCGCGCTGGCGGGACGCGCGTCGCGCGCGGCGCGGTCGCGCAAGAAGGCTGGGGAGAGCGCGTTGACGCGCTCGCCGAGCAGCGCCAGGATCGCCGGCAGGACGAGGAGCGCGATCGCCGCCGCGATCAGGGCGACGAGCGCCCCGCCGATCCCCATCGAGTACAGAAACCGCTGCGGGAAGACGACGAGCGACGCGAGCGCCCCGGCGACGGTCAGCGAGCTGAACAGGACGGTGCGGCCCGCGGTCGCCATCGTCCGCCGCATCGCGGTCAGGCCCGGGCCGTGGCGGGCGAGCTCCTCGCGGTAGCGGGAGACCACGAACAGGCTGTAGTCGATCGCGAGCCCGAGCCCGAGCCCGGTGACCAGGTTGAGGGCGAAGACCGAGATCGAGCCGAGCCCGGCAGCGGCGCTCAGCATCAGCATCGTGCCGACGATCGCCAGCCCGCCCACGATGAGCGGCAGAAGCGCCGCGACGAGGCTGCGGAAGAACAGCAGCGAGAGCAGGAAGAGCAGCGGGAAGGCGAGCAGCTCCGCGCGCCGCAGATCCTTCTCGACCTGCTCGTTGACCTGCTTCTGTGCCAGCGCGGCTCCCCCCACCTCGACCCCGCGCTCCCCCTCGAGCGTGCCGGCGATTCGGTCGGCCGCGTCCTGGGTGGCTTCGTCATCGGTCGGCCGCAGGGCGACGGCGAGGTAGGTGGAGTCGCCGTCGCGGGAGACGAACGCCCGCGAGCCGGTCTCGGCGAAGCCGGTCACCGAGGCGACGTCGGGATCCTCGGCGACTCGGTCGGCGATCCCGGCGACGCGCTCGCGCCCGGCCGGCGAGGTCGGGTCGACGCCGTCGATCAGGACGACCGCCGAGGTGTCGCGATAACCGGCGTCGCGCAGCGTCTCGTCGGCCTTGACGCTCTCGGTGCTCGGATCGTCGGCGCCGTACGGGTCGAGGCGGTCCGCGACCCCGGACCCGAGTACGCCGGCGACGACGAAGAAGATCGCGGCGATGATCAGCACGCGGCGGGCGTGCCCGTCGGCGAGCCTTGCCAGCCGGTCGGTCATGTCGTCTCCCTTGCCTCGCGGTCGCACCAGTCGGCGACGAAGTCGTTGAACGCGATCCCGAACCGCAGCGCGGTGTCGGGGCCGGTCTTGCCGTCGGTCAGCTTCGTTTGCGCGATCTCCCGGAGTCGGTCGGCGAGCTCGCGGTGCTCGTCGCGCTTGGCCTCGAGCGCAGCATGGGTGCCGTTCTTGCCGGCGGCCTCCGAGAAGAAGATCTTCAGCAGGCTCTCGTCCCGGCTCTCCTGGATCACCGGGGGCTCGGCGAGCCACGTGACCAATTGCTCGCGCCCGCTGTCGGTGAGCCGGAACTCGATCCGCTTGCGCGATGTGCCCGGGTCGGGCGTGCCCTCGATCAGCCCCTCGTCGGTGAGGCGGCGTAGCTCCGGATAGATCTGGCCGTAGCTCGCCGCCCAGAAGAAGCGCGTCGAGTTGTCGACCAGCTGCTTGATCTCATAGCCGCACATCGGCCGCAGGCCGAGCATCCCGAGGATCACGTATGAGGTGGGGTTGAGCTGCATCTATCGGAGAGATATATCGCCCCGATAGATCGCTGTGTGTGAGTCCCATCACCTAGCCGACCAGGCCACGCGAGCGCTTCAGCTGCAGGACCCGGCTCGCGGCCTGCTCGAGCTGGCTGCGGGGCAGCTCGCCATCGGCGACCGCCGCGACGATCGCGTGCTCGACGCCGCGCTGGTTCGCTGGATCGTCGATCCGGATCAGATCGGCACCGGCCGCGAGTGCGGCGACAGCCGCCTTCGGCGGCGCCGTTCCCGCGCGCACCGCGCCGGCGCCGAGGTCGTCGGTGATCGCGACGCCTTCGTAGCCGAGCTGGTCGCGCAGCAGCCCGGTAGCGACCGGCTCGGCGAGCGCCCCGGGGGTGACCGCGTCGTAGGCGACGTAGAAGCCGAGCGACAGGACCACCCCGGGCATCCCCTCGTCGAAGGCGGCCTCGAACGGGGCGAGATCGCGGGCCTCGATCGCGGCCGCATCGAGCCCGATCGTCGCCGGTCCGCGGTCGGTGTCCTCCGAGGCGGCCCCGAGCCCGGGGAAGTGCAGGGCCGCGCAGGCGAGGCCGGCGCGGTTGCACCCTCGGATCGAGGCGGCGGTGAGCTCGGTGACGAGCGCCGGGTCGTCGGAGAAGGCGCGGTCGGCGAGCGGGCTGTCGAGCGTCGCGATGTCGGCGATCGGGAACAGGTCGAGGTCGAAACCGGCGCTGCGCAGCGACGCTGCCGCGTCGTGGGCCCAGTCCTCGGCGGCCTTCGGCGAGCCCTCGTCGCCGACCTCGAGCTCGTTGCGCTCGGGCGGGAGGTCCGCGAACGACCGGTACTGACCGCCCTCCTGAGAGGCGGCGATCAGCGGCGGGATCCGTTCCTGCTCGCGCCCGGCGGCGCGCAGCGCCGCGACCAGCTTCGCTCCCTGGTCGGCATCGACCCAGTTGTCGGCGTCGACGAATACACCGCCGTACTCGTGTCTGCTCAGATCGTCGACGATCTCGGCCGAAGGGTCGGTCCCGTCGAAGCCGAGCAGCAGCACCTGGTCGGCGAGCTGGGCCGGGCTCATCTGCTTGACGCGGGCCGAGACCTCGGCCGAGACGCCGGCCGGTGGGGCCGGCGCGTCGCCCGAATCACCGCCGCCGCGCAGGAGGAGCAGCCAGGCGAGCGCGAGCACCGCGACGACCACCGCCAGGGCGACCGCCCGGCGGCGCGCGACCACCAGCCTCGAAGGCGCCCTCGAATCCTCCATCCTCGTCCCGATCGTATGCGAGGCCGAGGCCGGAGCCGAGCCGCGCCGCCGTTGAGGCGCCGTATTCTCAGGTCTCGATGGGAGAGACGATCGTCATGAAGTTCGGCGGGACCTCGGTCGCCGGCGCCGAGGACATCAAGCGCGCCGCGCGCCGGATCGTCGCTGCCCGCGAGAGCGGCAAGCAGGTCGTCGCGGTGCTCTCGGCCCGCGGCAAGACGACCGACGAGCTCGTCGACGCGGCCTACGAGATCTCGGAGCGTCCGCTCGAGCGCGAGATGGACATGCTGCTGTCGACCGGCGAGCGGATCTCGTGCGCGCTCTGCGCCATGGCGATCCATGACATGGGCCACTCGGCGATCTCGCTGACCGGCTCGCAGGCCGGGATCGTCACCGACTCCTCCCACACCAAGGCGCGGATCATCGACGTCCGTGCCGATCGCATCCACGCCGCCCTCGCCGACGACCGGATCGTGCTCGTCGCCGGCTTCCAGGGGGTTTCGGGCGACTCCAAGGATGTGACCACGCTCGGGCGCGGGGGCTCTGACACCACCGCGGTTGCGATCGCCGCCGCGCTGGGCGCCGACACCTGCGAGATCTACACCGACGTCGACGGCGTGTTCAGCGCCGATCCGCGGCTCGTCCCGGGCGCCCGCAAGCTCTCGCAGGTCTCGTTCGACGAGATGCTGGAGATGTCATCCTCGGGCGCCGGGGTGCTGCAGCTGCGCGCGGTCGAGTACGGCCGCAACCACGGGGTCAACCTGCATTGCCGCAGCTCGTTCAAGGACTCCGCCGGTACCCTCGTCCTCGCCGAGGACGCGACGATGGAACAGCCGATGGTCACCGCAGTCACCCACGCCTACGAGGCGCGGGTAACCCTCACCGGCCTGCTCGACGAGCCGGGGGTCGCCGGCCGCGTCTTCGGCGCGCTCGCCGACTCCAACGTGAACGTCGACATGATCATTCAGAACGAGCCGGTCTCGACCGACCAGAAAGCGGACCTCTCGTTCACTGTCTCGCGCGACGACCTGCGCGCCGCGACCGAGGTGCTCGAGCCGCTCCAGGTCGGCGACATCTCCACCGACTCCGACGTCGGCAAGGTCTCGATCGTCGGCGCCGGGATGCGTAGTCACCCGGGCGTCGCCGCGAAGGTCTTCAGCACCCTGGGGGCGAACGAGATCAACATCGAGATGATCTCCACCTCGCCGATCAAGATCTCCTGCGTGATCGCCGCCGAGCACGTGCCCGCGGCGGTTCGCGCGATCCACGACGCCTTCGGGCTCGGCGCGGACGCCGTCCACGAGGAGGACCCGTCGGGTGAGCACCGTCCGCGGGTGACCTCCTAGAGAACCAGCGCAATGACCGTGCTGGTTGTCGCGAGGCCAAGCTAATCTCGTGGTCATGAGTGAACGCGGCTACGTAGTCGGGGTGGTCGGCGCCACCGGTGCGGTGGGTTCGACCCTGCTCGAGGTGCTCGCCGAGCGCGACTTCCCCGCCTCCGAGGTGGTCGCCTTCGCCTCCGAGCGCTCGGCCGGCAAGCCGGTCCCATTCGCGGGTGGCGAGCTCGAGTGCCGCCCACTCTCCGACGACTCGATCCAGGGCCTCGACCTGGTCCTCTCCTCGGCCGGCGGCGCGGTCAGCTCCGAGTGGGCACCGCGCTTCGTCGCCGCCGGGGCGGTGGTCGTCGACAATACGAGCTTCTGGCGCATGCACCCGGATGTCCCGCTGGTCGTCAGCGAGGTAAACCCGGATGCGGCCGAGCGCCACAACGGGCTGATCGCCAACCCGAACTGCTCGACGATGCAGATGATGGTCGCGCTGGCGCCGATCCAGCGCACGGTCGGGATCGAGCGGATCGTCGTCTCGACCTACCAGTCGGTCTCCGGCACCGGCCAGCGCGCGATCAACGAGCTCACCAACCAGGCGCACGCCCTGCTGCACGGCCAGGACGTCGCCCCCGAGGTGTATCCGCACCGGATCGCCTTCAACGTGCTGCCCCAGGTTGAGACGTTCAAGGACGGGGATGACTACACCACCGAGGAGCGCAAGCTGATGGCCGAGACGCGCAAGATCCTCGAGGTCGATGAGGGGGAGATGGGGATCTCTGCCACCTGCGCCCGGGTCCCGGTGTTCGTCGGCCACTCGCAGTCGGTCAACGTGCAGACCCGGGACGCGCTCTCACCCGAGGAGTGCCGCCAGCTGCTCTCCGCTGCCCAGGGCGCGCTCGTCGTCGATGCCCCCGCCGAGGGCGTCTACCCGATGTCGACCGACGTCGCCGGACGAGACGAGGTGCTCGTCGGGCGGATCCGCCGCGACCCCTCGCACCCGCGCTGTCTCAACCTCTGGGTCGTCGGCGACAACCTCCGCAAGGGCGCCGCGACCAACGCAGTCCAGGTCGCCGAGGTCCTGCACCACCGCGATCTGATTCGCGTCCCGGCGGGCGCCGCCGCGCTAGCCGGCTAGAGCTTGCCCGGCGCGGTCGCCTCCGCGGCGCTGCTCGTCGGCGGCTCGCTGATCGTCGGCCAGGCCGTGCTCGCCCTCTGCGGGCGGCGCGAGTGGACGCCGCTCGCCGGCCCGCTTGGACTCGCCGTGGCGCTCGTCGTCTGCGGCGCGATCGGCGGCTGGGGTGGGCGGGGGACGGCGATCGCGATCGCGCTCCTCCTTCTCGTGCTCGCCGCCGTCGCGGTCCTCGCGGCGACGATGCCGCGCCCGCCGCTCGACCCGCTCGCCGCCCTGGCCGCTGCTCTCGCAGCGCTGGCCGCATCGATTCCGTTCATCGCGGCTGGCCACGTCGGCATCCTCGGGGTCGGGCTCGTCAACGACGACATGGCCTCGCACCTGCTGCTGGCCGACTGGATCACCGAGCGCTTCCGCCCCGAGCCGGTGCTGATCGACCAGGGCTATCCGCTCGGCCCGCACGCGCTCGTCGCCGGGCTCGCGTCGGGCATCGGCTCGACCTCGATCAACGTCTTCGCCGGGCTCACGCTCGCGATCCCGTCGCTGAGCGCGCTGGTCGCGTGGTCGGCGCTCGGCGGCCTCGGCCGCCGGCGGCGAACGCTCGCCGCGGTCCTGGTCGCCCTGCCGTATCTGGCGGCCGCTTACCTCGCGCAGGAGGCGTTCAAGGAGCCGATCATGGCCCTCTTCGTCCTGACCTTCGCCCTCCTCCTCGACAAGGCAGAGAACTGGCGCGACGCGATCCCCCTCGGCGTCCTGGCCGCCGGGGTCACCTACGTCTATTCCTTCCCGGGCCTGGCCTGGCTGGGCGGAGTCCTGTGCCTCTGGATCATCCTGTCTCTCATCACCCGCTCCCGCCGAGTTGGCAATGAGGGGGAAGGCCCCGAGGAGCGCCGACGTTCGGGTGACGGTCCGAGGGACATCCGCAGCATGGATGCGAGGACGGTGCGTAGCAGGGATGCGAAGCCGTCCCGAGGCGCCGTTACCCGGACGGCGGCGCTCACCGCCGCTGCGGTCGGCATCGTCGTCGTCCTCGTCCTTGTGATCCCCGAACTCGGCCGCCTCAAGGACTTCGTCGATTTCCGCGCCCTGCACCCGGACCACGCCAACGAGGGCGGCCTCGGCAACCTGCCGGGCCAGCTGTCGCCGCTCGAAGCCCTCGGCATCTGGCCGACGAGCGACTTCCGCCTCTCCGCCGCAGCCGCCGACCCGCCGGCGCTGATCTTCTACGTCGGCGGGGCGTTCGCACTGGTCGCGCTGGCCTTGGCGCTCCCGCGCTGGATCCGTCGCCACGGTGCCGCGATCCCGGCCGCGCTCGTCGCGGCCGCGGTGCTGTACCTGCTCGCTCTCGGCCTCGGGACCGTCTACACCTCGGCCAAGGCACTCGCGATCGCCGCCCCGCTGGTCATGCTGATCACGCTCGGCGGCCTGCTCGGCTCGAGCCGCCGCTCGCTGGTCGCGCTCGGTGCCGTCTTCGCTCTCGCCGCGGCTGGCTCCAGCTTCTTGATCCTGCGCCAGGCTCCCGTCGCGCCGACCGCGCATGCTGAGGAACTGGAGCAGATCCGGCCGCTGGTCGAGGGTGAGAAGCTGCTCTTCCTCGGCCGCGACAACTTCGTCCTCTACGAGCTCCGGGGCTCGAAGCCCTACACGCACGTGCGCAACTTCTACGACCCCTACTTCGTCGAGCCCAACTTCGACCTCGCCAACGTCGGCTCGAAGTTCGACTTCGACTCGGTGACGGCGAGGACGCTGGCGGAGTTCCCGTACGTGCTGACGACCAAAGCCGAATACGCGAGCGGCCCGCCGCCCGGCTACCGGGTGGCCGCGAGCACGGACTCCTACGAGCTCTGGGAGAAGAACGGAACGCCGCTCGGGCGCGAGCCGGGGGAACGCGATCAGGCGCCGGGTCGCACGGACGCCTGCCCGCCGCAGCGGCCCGCGCTCGCCTCGAGCTTCGCCGCCGAGCCCGTCGTCGCCGACGACTGGTCGTCGGCCACGGTCGAGAGCGGCGACTCGGCGACGATCGCGCTCGACCTCCCCCCGGGCGATTGGGACCTCTCGCTCCAGTACGACGCCACCCGCCCGGTCACGCTGAGCCGCGCCCGGGCTCCACTCCATCCTGCCCGGAAACCTCGACTACAGGGGCACGGCGCCGTACTGGCCCGCGGGCTCGGTCGAGTCGGATGGCGGCGCCGCGACGATCATCGCGACGGTCGAGGATCCGCCGCTTGCCGGGCGCCTGCTCGGCGCCCATTCGGTCGCTCACCTCGGGACAATCGCGGCGACCAGCACCGAGCACCCCCGCGCCGGGTGCGACGGTTACGTCGACTGGTTCGTGCGCTGATGGACCTCTCGTTCGGCGAGGCGCTGCTGATCTTCGGCTCGCTGCTCGCCGTGGTCGCGGCGCTCTCCGGGCTGATGCGCGGCACGGTGCTCTCGGCCTCGGTGCTCTCGATCGCGCTCGGGATCGTGCTCGCGGAGCTCGACCTCGTCTCGGTCGACGTCGGCGACGAGGGGATCGTCGAGCTGATCGAGCTCGCCCTGATCCTCACCCTGGTCTCCGACGGGCTCTTGGTCGATCGCGAGCTGCTCGGCCGCCACTGGGGGCCGCCGGCGCGGGCGCTGGTCGTGGCGATGCCGATCACCTTGCTCCTCTTGGCGCTCGGGGCGAAGCTGCTCTTCGGCGAGCTCAGCTGGGCGGAGTCGTTCCTGCTCGGCGCGGTGCTCTGCGCAACCGACCCGGTCGTCACCTCGGCGGTGGTCACCTCCAGGCACGTGCCGTCGTCGATCCGCCACACGCTCAATCTCGAGTCCGGGCTCAACGACGGGCTCGCGCTTCCGTTCGTGCTGTTCTTCCTGGTCTTGGCGTCGCCCGGCGGCGACGCCGGGCAGGAGGGACTGCAGCTGATCGGCGAGGCGGCGTTCGGGGCGGTGGTCGGGGTCGCGATGGGCCTGTTCGCAGGCTGGCTTCACCGCGTCGTCCCGCGCGGGATCACCGGCCGCTACGAGGGCATCTACGCGATCGGCTTCGGCTTCGCCGCGTTCGGACTGGCCGACGTCACCTTCGGCAACGGGCTGATCGCCGCCTTCGTGCTCGGGATCACGCTCGGCCTGTCCGAGCACAAGATCACCGAGCGCTTCGCCGACTTCTCCGAGAACGTCAGCGCGATCTTCCAGGTCCTCACCTTCTTCGTCTTCGGGGCGCTGATCGTCGCCACGGGCTACGACGGGGCGGTCGTGGCGCTGCTCGCGTTCATCGCCTTCGCGCTGCTGGTCGCCCGCCCGGTCGCGGTCGAGCTGGCACTGGCGGGGACGAAGCTGCCGCGCCCGCACAAGGCGTTCATCGCCTGGTTCGGACCCAAGGGCGTCGCGTCGATGCTGTTTGCGCTGCTCGTCCTGGACGCGTCGGTCCCCGACCGCACCCTGATCTTCGACGTCGCCTCGTTCGTGATCCTGGCCTCGATCATCGCCCACGGGCTCACCGACACGGTCGGGGCCCGCTGGATCGCGCGGCGGATGCAACGTCCATGAATCGCAGGATCGACCTGAGCCGGATCGAGGTCCGGGACACCCGGCCCGAGGAGACGGCCGACGCGGTCGCGGTCGCGGCCCGCGCGATGTGCACGAGCCCGATGGCCTACGCGGTGCTCGGCGACGACGAGCAGCGCCGCTACCGCCACACCCACCGCCTGTTCGAGCGCCTCTACCGGCTCGCCGCGCACCAGCGGCCGCTGGTCGCCCGCCTCGACGGCCGCGTGATCGCCTCGACCAACGACCTCGTCCTCGGCGCCTGCCGCGCCCGGCCGATCGACATGATCCGGATGCTGCCGGCGCTGAGCACCCTCGGGCCGCGCTCGGCCGCGCGGGCGCTGCGCTGGTTCAACGACTGGGAGCACCGCGACCCCGACCGCCCGCACGCCCACTTCGGCCCCTTCGGGGTCGAGCCGGAGCTGCAGGGCAACGGGATCGGCAGCCTCGTGCTGCGCGAGTACACGCGCCGGCTCGACGACGCCGGCGAGGACTCCTACCTGGAGACCGAGAAGCCCGAGAACGTCGCGCTGTACTCGCGCTTCGGCTTCGAGGTGGTCGAGGAGAACGAGCTGCTCGGGGTCAGCAACTGGTTCATGTGGCGCGAGGCGGGCGCGCGCGGCCCGGCGCTTCGCGACCGCGACGGCTGATCAGCCGTCGGCGAGCTTCTCGACCACCTGGCGGGCGGTCTCCGGGTCGACGTCGGTGAACTTCAGATAGAGGCTGACCGCGTCCTCGATGTGGCCGAGCAGGGCGGCCTGCTCGACCTCGGGCGGGGGCTGCGGGGCTCCGTGGGGGATGTGGGCGTCGTTCATCGCGCGGAAGGGTAGCCGTCAGCGGCTCGAGTGGGCGAGCCGCGACGCCACCGTCGGGCGCAGGCGCCTGGCGACCGTGACCCCGACGACGTGCGCGACGATCCCGAGGTTGTCGACGACCCGCTCCCAGTGCACGTCGACCAGGGGCAGGTCGGAGCGCACCGCGAACGCGAGGTGCGAGCCGGCGCCCTCGGCGAGCCGCTCGTTGAGCCGGCGCGAGAACGTGTTCTGGTCCATCCACGGGTACAGCAACTCCGGCCCGGCGGCGGTCAGCGGGACCATCACGAGCCGCCGCCGCTCGCCGTCGGCGCGACGGAAGTCGGTCGTCGCCGGCCGGTAGACGACCTCGGGCACGCCGACGTAGTCGGGCAGTTCGCCGGTCGTGGGCTCGCCGGCGACGACCCCCGCGGTCGCCGCCATCCGCGGCTCGACGGTGACGTCGGCGATCACCCCTCTGCGCTCGAGCAGCGCCACCGCGCGCTCGTTGAGGAAGCGGTCGCCGCCGCGCGCGCACGGCGGCGGCTCTCCGAAGACCTCGCGATAGGCCGCGACCGCGGTCGCGAAGCAGTGCTCGACCCACTCGGGATCGCCATGGTCGACCAGCCAGCCGCCCTCGCCGTCGCGTCGCCAGACGTGCGCGTGGACGCCGATCTCATCGCCCGCCTCGCGCAGCGCATCGAACTCGTCGCGGTAGCGGCGCAGCGCCCAGGCCGGGTCGCCGTGCAGCTCGCCGATCTGCGGGTCGGAGCGCACGAACCAGGTGATGGCGGTCGGGCCCGCCGCGAGCTCGGCGATGCGGGCGCGCAGCTCGCCCACCCGGTCGAGCATGAGCTCGAACCCGGTCCACTCGGGGCTCGCCTCGCCGGGGCGGCGCTGGTCGGGCTCGACGTCGACGCAGACGACGAGCGGGAGTGGTTTTCGGAGGCGGCGTCCGAGGCGCGCGCCGAGGCTCAGGCGGGAACCCCGGCGAGCCGCTCGCCGACCCACTCGGTCGAGGCGATGTGGCGGTTCATGCCGAGCGCCTTGGGCTCGAAGCCGAGGGCGAGGCCGACCAGCTGCGGTAGGTGCAGGACGGCGAGGCCGAGGTCGCGGTTGACGATCTTCGCCGCCTCGGGCTGCTGCATGTCGAGGTTGAGGTGGCAGAGCGGGCACGGCGTCACGAGGCAGTCGGCACCCTGGTCGAGCGCGTCGGCGACGTGGGTGCCGGCCTGGCGCAGCGAGGTCTCTCGGTTCATCGTGATCACCGGGAAGCCGCAGCACTTGCGGGCCCCGTCGTACTCGACGACCTCGCCGCCGAGCGTCTCGATCACCTGCTCGAGGTAGAGGTCGCGCTCCGGGTGCTCGTCGTAGCCGAGCCGGTGCTTGGGGCGGACGACGTAGCAGCCGTAGAACGGGCCGACCCGCAGGCCCGAGAGCGGGCGGGTGACCTTCTCCTTGAGATTGTCGAGGCCATAGTCCTCGACCAGGACCCAGAGGAAGTTCTTGTTCTCCCAGCCGTCCTTGTCCTTCTCGTAGCTGATCCCCTCGTCGGCGAGGATCTCGTTGATGTGGGCGCGATAGGCCGAGTCGGCGTCGAGGCGCTGCTGGCACTCCGACTGGGCGCCTTGGCAGGTCGAGCAGATGTTCATCATCCCGAGCCCGGTCTGCTGGGCGAGCGCGAACGTGCGGGCGTTGAGCGCGTCGGCGAGCTCCTGGTTGTGCTCGGCGATCACCCCGGCGCCGCAGCAGTTGGCGCGGTCGAGGGTGACGAGCTCGATGCCGAGCCGCTCCGCGACCATCGCCATCGAGCCGTGCAGCTCAGTGGTGAAGCCGCGCGAGACGCAGCCGGGCCAGTACGCGAGCTTCATTCGTTCTCCTTCGGTCCGCTCGAAACTTCTGGTTGGCTGAGCGCCTCCTCGTCGGGCTCGGGCTCGACGTCCTCCTCGCCGGTGATGTACAGGTTGATCTCGGTGCGGTGATCCTCGGTGTGCTCGTAGATGTGCTTGACGTGCTCCTGCGCGTCACCGGGCAGCTTGTGGTGCACGCCCGGGATCAGCTTCGGCAGCGAGCGCATCTTGCCCGAGCGGATCCCGCGGACCGCGGTCGGGATCGAGCCGAGCAGGCCCTTGAGCGCCGACGACTTGGGGATCAGCTTGCCCTTGACGCCCGGGGCGTAGGACTCCTGCAGCAGCAGCGACTCGTCGAGGGTGCCCTTCTTCTCGATGATCTTCACGAACGCGGCCTCGTGATTGTGGCCGTTGTTCTTGTCGCGGATCCCCTCGTCGTGGCCGGCGGCGCGGCGCAGGCGCATGATCTGGTCCATCGGCGCAACGCCCTTCGGGCAGGCGTCGACGCAGCTGAAGCAGTGGGTGCAGTCGTAGATCCCGTGCGGATCCTGAGCGAGGTCGTACAGTCGCTCGCGACCCTCGACGTCGCGCGGGTCGCCGACGAACCGGTAGGCCTTGGCCAGCGCGGCCGGGCCGACGAAGTCGGGGTCGACCTCCATCGAGAGGCAGGAGCTCACGCAGGCGCCGCATTGGATGCAGGCGATCGTCTGGGTGATGTCCACCATCGACTCGGGCGGGACGATCCGCTCGCGCTCGGGCGGATTGCCGTCGTCGAGCAGCCACGGAGTGACCCGTCTGATCTTGGCCCAGTGGGTGGACTCCATGTCCGTGACCAGGTCCTTGATCACGGGCATGTTGCCCATCGGCTCGACGACAATGGGCGCCACGTCCTCCGCTTCGCGTCCGGGCGTGTCGCCGTCCTCTGCGTCACGGCGTTGGGCTGATTGCGGCGCGTCGGGGCTCCCGGCGGCGTGCTCGGCGCGGTTCGCGAACTCGGCGGCCTCGCCGATCTGAGTCAGGCAGGCGAGCGTCGACTGGCCGTTGATCTTCACCCCGCAGGAGCCGCAGATCGCCGCCCTGCACGAGCAGCGGACCGAGAGCGACCCGTCGTCGCGGTCCTTGGCCTGCAGCAGCCCGTCGAGGACCGAGAGGGTCGGGTCGAGCTCGACGTCGAACTCCTCCCAGTAGGGGCCATCGCCGGACTCCGGCTTGAACCGGCGGACCTTGAGCGTGTAGTTCTCGGGTTCGGCGCGGCTCTCGGCTTCGGCAGACACTGCTTAGTAGGTCCTCTCCATCGGTTGCCACTCGGTGATCGTGACGTCGGAGTAGCTGATCTCAGGCCCGTCGCCGTTCATCTTCAGATCGATGTGCTTGAGCCACTCGTCGTCGTTGCGCTCCGGGAAGTCGGTGCGGTACTGCGCGCCGCGGCTCTCGGTCCGGTGCAGCGCGCCGACGCAGGCGCACTCGGCGCAATCCAGCATGTAGCCGAGCTCGAGCGCCCCGAGGATGTCCTGGTTGAAGACCGAGCTGCCATCGTCGATGTAGGCGGTCTTGGCCTCCTCCTTGAGCCGCTTGACGATCTCGTGCGCTCGCTTGATCCCCTCGTCGTCGCGAAACACGGCGACGTACTTGTCCATCGTCGCCCCGAGCTCCTTGCGGATCTCGGAGATCCGGCGTCCGGAGCCGCGCTCGCGGCCCACGATCCCGTCGATCAGCGCCTGCTCGTCGGCGAGCGTCGCCTTCGAAGGGCGCCCCGGATCGGTCAGCTTGGCGCGGTTGGCGGCGTGCAGGCCGGCGCGCCGGCCGAAG
This sequence comes from uncultured Solirubrobacterales bacterium, assembly GCA_963828755.1. Taxonomy (GTDB): domain Bacteria; phylum Actinomycetota; class Thermoleophilia; order Solirubrobacterales; family 70-9; genus WHSW01. The sequence goes on from CAWHFY010000011.1 coordinate 82,949, forward strand.
ATCAGCGTGTCGAGCAGCGAGTTGGCACCCAGCCGGTTGCCGCCGTGAACCGAGACGCAGGCGCACTCGCCGGCGGCGTAGAGGCCGGGGATCTCGGTCGCTCCGTCGGCGTCGGTCTTGACGCCGCCCATCGTGTAGTGGTTGCCCGGCTTGATGTGGATCGGTTCCTTCGTGATGTCGACCCCGGCGAAGTCGCGACCGACGAGCACGATCTCGCGGAGCGCCTCGTGAATCCGCTTCTTCGGCACCACCGTGATGTCGAGTGCCACCGTCCCGTCCGGGAAGCCGCGGCCCTCGTTGATCTCGGTCTGCTCGGCGCGTGAGACGACGTCGCGCGAGGCGAGCTCCATCTTGTTGGGCGCGTACTTCTCCATGAATCGCTCGCCGTTGGCGTTGAGCAGGTGGGCGCCCTCGCCGCGGGCGCCCTCGGTGATCAGGAATCCCTTGCCCGCCAGCGTCGTCGGGTGGTACTGGATCATCTCCATGTCCATCAGCGGGGCGCCGACGCGGTAGGCCATCGCGATCCCGTCGCCGGTGCAGATCAGCGCGTTGGTGGTCGGCTGCCACGCCTGGCCGTCGCCGCCGGTCGCGAGGATCACGTTCTTGGCCTCGAACAGCTCCATCGAGCCGTCGCGGACGTTGCGCAGCACGGCGCCGACGCAGTTGCCGTCGTCGTCGAGCGCCAGCGCGGTCGTGAAGTACTCCTCGTAGCGGTCGACGGCGTCCGAGTGCTTCATCAGCTGCTCGTAGAGCACGTGCATGATCGCCTGGCCGGTGATGTCGGCGACGTAGTAGGTGCGCGCCTGCGAGGCGCCGCCGAAGGCACGGGTGCCGAGCTTGCCCTCCTCGTTGCGGTGGAAGGGGACGCCGAGGTGCTCGAGGTGGAGGATCTCCTCGGGAGCCTCGCGGCACATGATCGAGATCGCGTCCTGGTCGCCGAGGTAGTCGGACCCCTTGACCGTGTCGAAGGCATGCGACTCCCATGAGTCCTCGGGGTTGAGGGCCGCGTTGATGCCGCCCTGGGCGGCGTTGGAGTGCGAGCGGACGGGGTGGACCTTGGAGACGATCCCGACCGACACGCCCTGCTCGGCCGCCGCCAGGGCGGCGCGCTGGCCGGCGAGTCCCGCTCCGATCACCAATACGTCGTGCTTCGGCATCTGAGCTGATCCTAATGAACGCGGATTGCGGCCAGAAATCCGACCGGTGCGCTTGGGAATCAGCCCGCCCGGCCGGGTAGCGCGTCGCGCAGCGCGCGGCCGACCTGGTCGGCCGTGATCACGCCCCGCAGCCGCCCGTCCGCGTCGACGGCCGCGAGCCCGCCGAGGCGGCGCAGCGCGTCGTTGCCGAGCAGGGTCTCGAGCGGGGCGTCGTCGCGGACCCGCAGCGCCCCGGAGGCGTCCAGCTCGAACACCTCGCCGACGGTCTGCGAGGAGCGGCTCGGCTCGGGAACGTCATCGGCGGCCTCGCGGACCAGCAGGCCGCGGAAGTGGTCGCCGGCGTCGACGACCGGGAACCAGGGCCAGCGGTAGCGCAGGAAGTACTCGTCGATCGCGCGCTCGATGCTCGTGTCCTCGGTCAGGAAGACGGGGTCAGCGTCCATCACGTCGGCGACGCTGATCCCGTCGATCCGGCTCGAGAACTCCGACTGCATCGCGTAGCCGCGCGCCGACTGGCCGAGGATGAACCCGATGAGCGCCATCCAGACGCCGGTGACCAGGAAGTCGCCGCCGCCGAGGACGACCAGCCCGATCCCGAGCGCGATCAGCGCGTAGGAGAAGCCGCGGCCGACGTTGGCGGCGAACCGGGTGGCCTTGTTGCGGTTGCCGGTCAACCGCCAGGCGATCGCGCGGGCGATTCGCCCGCCGTCGAGCGGGAAGGCCGGAATCAGGTTGAAGATCAGCACGAGGAGGTTGATCTGGGCGAGCCACGCGACCATCGCGAGCACCCCGGAGATCTGCGTCGTCGGGTCGAGCCGGACCGCGGCCCAGAAGTCCTCCGAGCCGGCGGCGGCGATCCCGATCGCCGTGAAGCCGATCGCCAGCAGCAGGGTGACCGCGGGGCCCGCAGCGGCGATCTTGAACTCCGCGCCCGGCGACTCGGTGTCCTTGCTCATCCTCGCGACGCCGCCGAACAGCCACAGCGTGATCTCGGTGATCGGCACCCCGAGGCGGTTGGCGACCACCGCGTGGCCGAGCTCGTGGAGCAGGATCGAGCCGAAGAAGGCGAACGCCGAGGCGACCGCGAGCAGGTACGGGGCGGTGGCGGACCCGCCGGTCTCGAGGACGTCGCGGTAAAAGCCCGAGAGCCAGAGGATGATCAAGAAGAGGACGAAGAACCACGAGTAGTCGACCCCGATCCGGATCCCCCGGACTCGGAACAGGGTCAGCTTTCCCGTTGGCGCCATCAGCAGATCGTACGGCGCGCCCGCCGCGCTACTTCGACGGCAGCGACGTGGCGAAGTCGGCGCCGAGGTCGACCCAGCCCGCCAGCGACCGATCGTCGGCCACCCCGGGCGGGGTGACGCAGATGAATCCCTTCATCGGCCGCCCGGTCATATCGAACACACGGGTGTGCTCCTCCGCCAGCGCCCGCTCGCGGTCGTCGGGAGCGACGCGGACGAGCAGCTCGTCGCCGGTGACGCCGCAGGCCATGTTGCCGTCGAGCATCCAGGCGATGCCGCCGAACATCTTCTTCTCGGTCAGTCCCGACCGCAGCGAGAGCAGCTCTCGGACCCGCTCGGCGAGTCCCTCGTCGTAGGCCACGCGTGCTACTGCAGGAGGATGCCGCCGACGCTGACGTCGCCGATCGTCAGGTCGCCATCGTGGATGAGGCTGATGAGGTGGTTGCCGGCGGCAAGCTGGCCCGTGACGCCGATCATCGTCACCTGGTCCTCGGTCGTCGTCTCGTTCAGCGTCACGGTCGCGCCGGCACGGCCGTCGAGTCGATCAGGACGCCGTAGTGACACGGGTCCACGGTGGCGTTACAGGCGGTAACGGCCGTGGCGATCACGTACACGCGGCCGGCCCGCGGCATCGAGAACGTCTGGCCGATACCGGAGTTGATCACGAACCCGTCGCTGAGCTGCCCGGCGCCGAAGTCGGCCGCCTGGAGGGTGCCGTCTTCGACCTTCGCCGAGCTGACCGCGCCGTCGGCGATCTTGCTCCCGGCGACGGCCTGGGCCTTGATCTTCTTGCGGTCGACCGCGTCGTCGCCGAGCTGGGTGTTGCCCACCGCGCCGGCGGCGAGCTTCTCGGCCTTGACGGAACCGCCCGCGAGCTTGCCCGAGACGACGGCCCCCGAGGCCAGCGCCCGCTTCTTGACCGCGCCGTCCGCCAGGTCGTCGCCCTTGACCGTCTTGTGCCCGGGGAGGGCCAGCGCGGTGCCGCTGAGGGCGACGAACAGCGCGAGGTACCCGACGATGTGGGTCTGCAGGTGGCGGCGAATGCGGGTCGAGAGGGGCATGCCCTTATGACAACACAGCGTGGCGGTCGATGATGCGCTCGAAGTCGGTCGCCGCCGGCAGGGTGCCGAAGGCGCGCCCCCAGTCGCCGCCCAGCCGCGAAGCGCAGAAAGCGTCGGCGCTCGCCGGGTCGGCGTAGCGGACCATCAGCGACCCCTGGAGCACCAGCGCCATCCGCTCGACCACGCGCCGGGCCCGCGACTCGATCGCCTCGAGGTCGGTGAGCTCGTCGCGCAGGGCCGCGGTCGCCGCGTCGAGGCGGGCGTCGGTCCCGGCGGCCTCATCGACCTCGGCGAAGAAGGCATCGGTGGCCTCGGGGCCGCGGACCATCGCCCGCAGCACGTCGAGGCATTGGACGTTGCCCGAGCCCTCCCAGATCGAGTTCAGCGGCGACTCGCGATACAGGCGCGGCATCCCCGACTCCTCGACGTAGCCGTTGCCGCCGAAGCACTCGAGCGCCTCGCCGGCGTGCGGCACGGCGCGCTTGCAGAGCCAGTACTTGAGCACGGCGTTGGCGATTCGCTTGAACTGGGTCTCGCCCTCGTCGCCCGCGATCGATGCGTCGTAGGCGCGGGCCAGGCGCAGCGCACCGATCGTCGCCGCCTCCGACTCGATCGCGAGATCGGCGAGCACGTTTCGCATCAGCGGCTGGTCGATCAGCAGCTTGCCGAACGCGGAGCGCTGCGAGGTGTGGTGGATCGCGTTCGCGACCCCGGCTCGCATGCCGGCGGCGGCGCCCAGACAGCAGTCGAGCCGGGTGTGGTTGACCATCTCGATGATCGTCGGCACGCCGCGGCCCTCGTCGCCGACCATCCGCGCCCAGGCGCCCCGGAACTCGACCTCGCTCGATGCGTTCGAGCGGTTGCCGAGCTTGTCCTTGAGCCGCTGGATGTGGATCCGGTTGCGCTCGCCGTCAGGGGTGAAGCGGGGAAGCAGAAAGCAGGAGAGGCCGCCCTCGGCCTGGGCGAGGACGAGGAAGGCGTCGCACATCGGCGCCGACATGAACCACTTGTGGCCGGTGAGCTCGTATTCGGCCCCCGGCCCGCCGCCGTTCAGGGGCGCGGCGACCGTCGTGTTCGCGCGCACGTCCGAGCCGCCCTGCTTCTCGGTCATCCCCATCCCGCACAGGGCCCCGGTCTTGTCGGCGGCCGGGCGCAGGCGCACACCGTCGTACTCGAGCGAGGTGAAGCGCGGCTCCCACTCGGCGGCGACCTCGGGCTGCTTGCGCAGCGCCGGGATCACCGAGTAGGTCATCGAGAGCGGGCAACCGACCCCGGCCTCGGCCTGTGAGGCGACGAACATCGCGGCCCTGGCGACGTGGGCGCCCGGCTGCGGCTCACGCCACGGCAGCGCGTGGAGGCCGAAGCCGACCCCAGCGCCGAGCAGCTCGTGCCAGGACGGGTGGAACTCGACCTCGTCGATGCGGTTGCCGAACCGGTCGTGGGTCTTGCAGCTTCGGCGGGTTCTCGTTCGCCTCGAACCCCCAGCGGATTGCCCGCGCCGAGCCGGCGAAGGCGCCGACCTCGCTGACCCGGTCCTCGGCCCAGTCGCCGCCCTCGCGGCGCAGCGCCTCGACGAGGACCTGGTCGGACGCGTGAAGGTGTTGTAGTCCTCGAGCGGGGTCGCCTGGTTGGCGACCTCGTGGGTTGCGGCGGTGCGGGGGTGCTCAAGCGTTGACATTCGCGGGTTCCTTTCCGGTTACCGAGCGGATACAGAAGTCTCTCAGCGAGTCGATCAGCGACTCCGGGTCGTGGGCGGCGGTAGTGGGGGAGACGGGCCCGACCAGCGCCTCCCCGATCGCCCCGACGAGCGCCGCGGCGCTCGTCGCGGGGTCCTGGGGCGGCAGCTCGCCGCTGTCAACCCCCGCGGCGATCACGTCGGCGAACGCGTCGCGGTAGGCGCGGCGAAAGGTCAGGCGCTCGGCCTCGACGGCAGGGTCGACCGGCTCGGCGATCAGCGCCCAGGCGAGCCGGCGTCCGCGCAGGGCGCGGCGGGCGAAAGTCTCGACCGCCATGGCGATCCGGGCCGCGGCGGACCGGTCGCCGACGGCGGCCGCATCAACGACCGCGTCGACCTCGTGCTGGGAAGCGCTGCGAAAGACCTCGGCGAAGAGGTCGGCCTTGGAGGGGAAGTGCCGGTAGACGGTTCCGGTCGCTACGCCGGCCCGCGCCGCGACCGCGGCGACCTGGGCCTCTGCGTAGCCGCCGTGGGCGATCAGCTCGCGAGCGGCGGCGACGATCCGCGCGCGAACCTCCGCCTTACGCGCTTCGGTTCGCTGCGTCGGTCGATAGGCCACACAAGAAGTGAACCACGGTTCACAGCTTGTGTCAACGCGTCGCTCGGCGATACTCCCCGCGTGTCCGAGGAGATGGGGTTTCATCCGATCGCCGTCGAGTGGACCAGCGACGAGGCGCGCGCCGGGCGCGACGAGGTGGATCGCGCGGCCGCGGCGGACCCCGCCGGGTCCAGATCGGCCTTCGGCAGTGTGCTCGAGGCCCCGGCGTCACCCGAGCGCCTCGCGATCATCAACGAGTCCCTCCATCGCGCCTACGCGGCGTTCACCCGCGGCGACTTCGAGCTGAACACGCTCTCGATTCATCCGGCGAACTACGTGTACGCGGCCGGAGGCGAGATGCCGGGCCTGCTCGACGTTCCGACGCGGCTCGACGGGGTCGAGGGGTACATCCTGGGCCTGCTGGAGTTCCAGGACGCCTGGGACGAGATCCGCCTCGTTTCCGAGGCCGTCGCCGACGCGGGCCCCGGCCAGATCTTCAACTGGGCCCGCTTCCAATTGCGGGGTTCGGGCAGCGGCGTGGCGCTCGAGCAGCCGATCGCGGTTCGACTGACGTTCGAAGGCGAATGGTGCGTCTTGCAGGAGTACTGGTGGGATCGCGACGAAGGAACGCGCGCCGCCGGGGTCGACCCGGCGGCGCTCAGCTTCCGCTCCTGACCCTGTGCGCGGCCGCTCAGGCGCTGGCGGCCGGCTGCGGGTCCGGCCGGACGATCACCGTGTCGACGATCGGCAGCACTTCGCTCGCCGGCATCCCGACCTCGTCGGCGTGCGCTCGCACCGCGTCCGCGTCCGAGGCCTCGTAGATGCAGACGGTCCCGAGGTCGCCGCTCGGCTCAGAGACGACGTAGCTGCGGATCCAGCGGATCGAGTCCGGAAAATCACTTTCCGCGACCTCGGTCGAGCGCTTCGCCGCGGCCTCGAGCTCCTCACCCGTCTTCCAGCCGTCGTTACGGCGGATCATGAACAGGTCCATCCCTACCTCCTCGAGTGGTGAGTGGTCAGCCCACAGTCCCACAAGAGGGGCAAACGTTCAACCCTTGTCTGCGAACGCGGCCGGCTGCCCGCTCATCGCGGCGGTCACCGCCGCGATCTGGTTGGGCCTGCCGAGTAGCTCCTTCTGCAGCTCGGCCTCCCGCGCCAGGCCCTCGGCCGCCGGCAGGTCCGGGACCTCGTTGGCGAGCCGCTTGATCCGCCGGACCGCGTCGGGAGACCTGGCTCCGATCGCTGCCGCCAGATCTCGGGCGGCGGTCGCCGGGTCGTCCTCGATCCGCGTCACCAGGCCCAGTGCGAGCGCCTCGTCCGCCCCGACCATCCGCGCCGTATAGGCGAGCTCGCGGGCGACGTCGTCGCCGACCAGGCGGCCGATCGTCTGCCAAAGGCTCATGTCGGGGACCAGGCCGTAGTGGACCTCCATCACCGAGAGCTTGGTGTCCGGTGCCGCGATCCTTACGTCGGCGCCGAGCGCGATCTGCAGCCCGCCGCCGATGCAAGCGCCGCGCAGGGCGGCGACCACGGGCACCTCGAGCTCGCGCCAGCCATAGGCGATGCGCTGCGCGTAATTGGCGATCGACCCCTCGACTGCGGCGAACCCATCGCCGGCGAGGTCGCCGTCGCCTTCGGCGAAGCTCTTGAAATCCAGGCCGGCGCAGAAGCTCGGCCCGTCGCCGGACAGCACGACGACGCGGACGTCGTTCGCGGCGCGCAGCCCGTCGAGCGCCTCGTTGAGGGCGACGAACATCCGCCAGTCCAGGCCGTTGTGCTTGTCGCCGCGCACCATGCGCACGTCGGCGACGTGGCCGGCGACCTCGATCGTGACCCGCTCGGCGTCCATCGCGTGTCAGGCGGACGGCGTGGCGGCCGTCGCGCCCGCCTGCTCGAACAGCCTCCCGGCGTTGATCGTCTCGGCCATCGCGGCGGACTGCGCGCGATACGTCGAGCCGTCCTCGAACTCGACCACCGGCAGCCAATGCTGCCCGGTGATCTCGATCACCTCGGTCCGGCGGCCGCGGGGGAAAACCGGGGCCTTCACCACCTCGTAGTCGATCCCCTGATCGTCGAGCGCCTTCTGGACCTTCCAGCAGTGGTCCAGGTTGTTGTGGACGAACGTGAACGGGCAGCGGTGGAGTCTGACGCTCGGCACGGGGACCTCCTCGGGTGGCTTCGCGGGCAGCCTACGCCCTGCGCCGCTAGCATCGCGCGCCCCGATGCCTGACGCGAAGATCAAGGTCGCCAACCCGATCGTCGAGCTCGACGGCGACGAGATGACCCGGATCATCTGGGAGTTCATCAAGGAGCAGCTGATCCTGCCCTACCTCGACGTCGAGCTGAAGTACTACGACCTCGGAATCGAGAGCCGCGACGCGACCTCCGACCAGATCACGGTCGACGCCGCGAACGCGATCAAGGAGTTCGGGGTCGGCGTCAAGTGCGCGACGATCACCCCCGACGAGGCGCGGGTCGAGGAGTTCGGCCTCAAGGAGATGTACCGGTCGCCCAACGGGACGATCCGCAACATCCTCGGCGGCGTCATCTTCCGCGAGCCGATCGTGATCTCGAACATCCCGCGCCTGGTCCCGGGCTGGACGAAGCCGATCATCATCGGCCGTCACGCGTTCGGCGACCAGTACCGCGCCGAGGACACGCTGATCCCGGGCGAGGGCAAGCTGACGCTGACCTGGACGCCGAAGGACGAGTCGTCGGGCGAGCCGATCGAGATCGACGTCTTCGACTTTCCCTCGAGCGGGATCGCGATGGCGATGTACAACCTCGACGACTCGATCCGCGACTTCGCCCGCGCCTCGCTTCGCTACGGCCTCGATCGCGGCTACCCGGTCTACATGTCGACCAAGAACACGATCCTGAAGCGCTACGACGGGCGCTTCAAGGACCTGTTCGCCGAGGTCTACGAGGCTGAGTTCAAGGACGACTTCGAGGCCGCCGGGATCACCTACGAGCACCGGCTGATCGACGACATGGTCGCCGCGGCGCTCAAGTGGGAGGGCGGCTACGTCTGGGCGTGCAAGAACTACGACGGCGACGTGCAGTCCGACACCGTCGCGCAGGGGTTCGGCTCGCTCGGGCTGATGACGAGCGTGCTCATGACGCCGGACGGCAAGACGGTCGAGGCCGAGGCGGCCCACGGCACCGTCACCCGCCACTTCCGCGAGCACCAGAAGGGCAACCCGACCTCGACCAACCCGATCGCCTCGATCTTCGCCTGGACCCGGGCCCTGGCCGCCCGCGGGCGCATGGACGAGACCCCCGAGGTGGCCGAGTTCGCCGAGACGCTCGAGCGCGTCTGCATCGAGACGGTCGAGAGCGGCAAGATGACCAAGGACCTCGCGCTGCTGGTCGGCGGCGGCCAGGAGTTCCAGACCACGCAGGAGTTCCTCGCATCGATCGACGAGAACCTCCAGGCCGCGATGGCCTGAGCCTCAGCCGCTAGCTTGCGGTCCGAAGCCTCAACCCGAAACCCAGGAGTGATGAATCAAGTGAGTAGCCCCGTCAAGGTCACCGTCACCGGCGCCGCCGGCCAGATCGGCTACGCGATCCTGTTCCGGATCGCCTCCGGCCAGATGCTCGGCCCCGACACCCCGGTGGAGCTGAGCCTGCTCGAGATCCCGGACGCGATCAAGGCCGCCGAGGGAACCGCGATGGAACTCGACGACTGCGCCTTCCCGCTGCTGAGTCGGATCGACATCACCGACGACCCGAAGCGCGCGTTCGAGGGCTGCAACATCGGCCTGCTGATCGGCGCCCGGCCGCGCACCAAGGGGATGGAGCGCGCCGACCTGCTCGAGGCCAACGGCGGCATCTTCAAGCCGCAGGGCGAGGCGATCAACGCCGGCGCCGCGGACGACGTCAAGGTCCTCGTGGTCGGCAACCCGGCGAACACCAACGCCCTGATCGCGCAGGCGAACGCCCCCGACGTCCCGACCGAGCGCTTCACCGCGATGATGCGCCTCGACCACAACCGCGCCGTGGCGCAGCTCGCCAACAAGCTCGGCGCCGGCGTCGCCGACGTCAACAACATGACCGTCTGGGGCAATCACTCGCCGACCCAGTACCCGGACCTGGTCAACGCCAAGGTGCGAGGCGAGAACGCCTGGTCGGCGGTGGACGACGAGGCGTGGATCGCCGACGAGTTCATTCCCCGGGTGGGCAAGCGCGGCGCCGAGGTCATCGAGGCACGCGGCTCGTCGAGCGCCGCCTCGGCGGCCAACGCGGCGATCGACCACGTCCACGATTGGGTCGTGGGGACGGCGACGGGCGACTGGGTCTCGATGGGCGTGCCCAGCGACGGCACCTATGGCATCGAGCCGGGGATCATCTGCGGCCAGCCGTGCCGGTGCAGCGACGGCGAATACTCGATCGTCGAGGGCCTCGAGATCACCGACTTCTCGCGCGAGCGGATCGACGCCTCGGTCGCCGAGCTTCGTTCCGAGCGCGACTCGGTCGCCGAGCTCGGGCTCGTCTGAGCCCGCGGCGCCTCGGTGACCGCGTCGCCGGAGCGTCCGCCGCGCGACCGCCTGTTCGAGCGCGGCGGCGAGGAGTTCGCGCGGGTGCTCGCGTTCAGCGACGGCATGTTCGCGATCGCGATGACCCTGCTGGTCGTCGGGATCGCAGTGCCGACGCTCGACGTCGCCGACAGCTCGAGCGAGCTCGCCGACGCCCTCAACGACCTCAGCGACGCGATCGTCAGCTTCTTCATCAGCTTCGCGGTGATCGGCCGCTACTGGGTGGCCCACCATCAGCTGTTCTCGCTGCTGCGCGGCTTCGATCCGGGCCTGATCGGGCTCAACCTCGTCTATCTGGCGCTGATCGCGTTCCTGCCGTTTCCGACCGCGCTGATCGGCAACTACTTCGACAACCCGCTCGCGGTCGCCGTCTACGCCGCGACCGTCGCCACGATCAGCGGGCTCGAGGTGGTGCTGTTGCGCCACGCGCACCGCAATGGACTGTTCGCCCGCGCGATGCCCGACGACGTCTACCGGTGGGCGCGCGCCAGTTCGCTGACGCCGGTCGTCCTGTTCGCCGCCTCGATCCCGGCCGCGTACCTGAGCTCCGGGCTCGCGGTGGCGATCTGGCTGCTCGCGATCCCGGCCGGCGTGATCGCCTCGCGGCGAGCGCCGGACGCGATCGACGACTACTTCGCCTGAGCGACCGGGTGGTACGCGCGCCCGTCCTTGCGCACCTTCCCGTCCTTCTCGAGCTCGCCGAGCACCCGATACAGGTAGTTCGGCTTGATCTTCATCTGCCCGGCGACGTCGGAGGCTGAGATGCCCGGGTTGTCGGTGATCAGCTTCACCGCCTGGTCGGCCCTGGTCCCACCGCGCCGGCGCCGGCGGCGCGGCGCCGACTTCGTCGAGCCCGAGCTCCGCGGCCGCCCTGGGCCCCGCCGACCCTCGCGGCCGCCGGTCAGGCTGGCGAGCGCGCGCTCGAGCTGACCGCGCTCCGCGTCGATTTCCTTGATCCGGTCGCGGATCAGGCTCGCGGCCTCATCGACGGTGTCTCGAAGACGGTGACATCAAGCATTCCCCTTACCTTTCACTGTGAGTTACACAGTGAGTCGAAACAAACAGTGTTTAGGAGAGTAACGGTTAGCGACTGCGGCGCGTGCGCGGCAGGGTGCGAAACACCACGTCCCAGAGCGGGGACGAGACGCCGTAACCGAAGCGATGGTCCTGGAAGTGGTGGCGCATGTGCTGTTCGCGCAACTGCTTGCCCCGCGCCGACTTCGGCACGAAGTGATGCAGGTAGTAGTGCGTGTAGTCGTAGATCAGGTAACCGGCGAGGAAGCCGGCGAACAGCGGATAGGCGGTCGGGGTGCCGAAGATCAGCCAGAAGAGACCGAAGAACAGCAGTGCCAGCGGGATGCTCGCCCCGGGGGGCATGACCAGCCGCATCTTGTCGTTCGGGTGGTCGTGATGGACCCCGTGGATGATGAAGTGCAGGCGGTGGCCGACCGGGTGGTCGGGGTCCCAGTGGAAGACCAGACGGTGCAGCCAATACTCGGCGAGCGTCCAGATGAACAGGCCGGCCGCGAACAATCCGAGCAGCGCCAGCGCGCCCTTGCCGCCGTCGGCGCCGAGCACGATCAGCGCGACGATCACCGGGACGTAGATCAACGCCGGGACGACCGGGTGGATCCGCGAGAAGAAGTCGAGGAAGCGGCTCTCGAACAGCGGGGGCGAGGCGCTCAGGCGGGCGGTGCGATCAGTTGCCATGCGCCAAATCTTAGACGGCGCGGGCCCGGTTGTTAGGTGTCCCGAAGCAGCAGCGCCGGCTGGCGCGGCGGGACCAATCCCTGCGGGGTGTCGACGCGGAACGTGGCGCAGGGTTCGTCGAGGTCGAGGGCGCAGAGCATGCGGCGGTGAAAGAAGCACTGCTCGCAGCTGACGCCGTTGCGTCGCTTGCTCGGTCGCTTCGCGGCGCCCTTGCGCCGCAGCCCCAGCGTCTCGGCGACCTCGGTCGCCTGCGCAGCTGTGCAGAGTGCCGGGGCCCCCGTTTCCGCAACCTCGATCACCCGCTCTAGCCTCCCCTCGATCCGATTGTCACTTCCCGTGGCGCCCTTCGCCCGGCGCCGCGGCGATCATGGCACGGGCGCGGCCAAGGCTCAGGGGGCGATCCCGCAATCGCCGGGTTTTCGCGCGCAAGGGCGCTGGCGCGGTTTGCGCGGTTTGCGGGATTCCGGCGGCCGGGCCGTAGAGTTGGAGGGGATGAGGATCACGGTGCTCGGCAAGTCGCCGGCCTGGCAGGACGCGGGTGGGGCGTGCAGCGGCTACCTGGTCGAGGAAGGCGGGACGACGGTCCTGCTCGACTGCGGCGGCGGCGTGTTCGCCAAGTTGCGCGAGCTGGTCGACTACACGGAGGTCGACGCGGTCGTGATCACCCACGTCCACGCCGACCACTTCATCGACCTGATCCCTTACTCGTACGCGTTGCTGCTCGCCCCGCGCCAGCAGCCGGTCCCCGTCGCCGGCCACCCGGGTACCGACGACCCGGCTCGTCCCCGACTGATCGTGCCGCCCGGCGCCCGCCACACCTTCCGCACCGTCGTCGGGGCATGGGGAGACGAGGAGCTGATCGAGCAGGCGTTCACGATCGAGGAGTACGACGCGAGTTCGACGGTCGAGATCGGCCCGCTTACCGCGACCTTCGCCGAGGTCCCGCACTTCATCCTCACCCACGCGGTCAACCTCGTCTCGAGCGCCGGACGGTTCACCTTCGGCGCCGACTGCCGGCCGTGCGACGAGCTGATCGAGGCGGCCCGCGACACCGACCTGCTGTTCGTCGAGGCGACCCTGCCGCGCCCCGAGCGCACGGGCATCCGCGGCCACCTGACCCCGGGCGAGGCCGGCGACCACGCCCGCCTCGCGGGCGCCAGGCGGGTCGTGCTCACCCACATCTCCGACGAGCTCGACGCCGAGTGGGCGAGGGAGGAGGCCGAGCAGGCCTACGGCGGCGAACTGAGCGTGGCGCGCGGGGGGGATGTTTACGAGCTGTGAGCTCGCCGCTCGCCGTTCGGGCGCCGAGCGCCGAGCGCCGAGCGGCGGACGGCGAGCTAAATTCATCCCATGCCTCCCCGCAACATCAGAGTCAACTTCGACCGCATGTGGCGCGAGATGGACGAGCTGCTCGGCGACCCGTTCGCGGAGCAGTGGTCGGGCCTCGCGCGCCCGCAGCCCGGGTTCTCGCCCCGGGTCGACGTCTACTACTGCGGTGACGAGCCCCGCGCCGTCGTCAAGGCGGAGCTCGCCGGGGTCGACATCGACACCGTCTCGCTCGAGGTCGCCGGCCGCGAGCTCGTGATCAGCGGCGAGCGCCCGGTGGCCGAGACCGAGGGGCGCGTCTACCAGCAGGTCGAGATCGAGGCCGGGGCGTTTCGGCGCGTCGTCGAACTCGGCGCCGATGTCGTCGCGGACCGCTCCCGCGCCGCCTACGAGGACGGGATCCTCAGGGTCGAGCTGCCGCTCGCCGGGCAGGTGACGAGGCGGGTCCCGATCGACACCAATGGCTGACGACGGGATTCAGGTAGTCGAGGCGCCCGAGGTCGAGCGCGCGCTGCGCGAGCGCGCGTCCGGGCCGCTCCCCGCGGCGCTGCCGGTGCTGCCGCTGAAGGACGCGGTCGCCTATCCCGACACCCTCACCCCGCTCGCGGTCGGCCAGGCGCGCTCGATGAAGCTGATCGACGACGTGCTCGGCGGCGAGCGCACCCTGGTGCTGGTCACGTCGCGCGACCCCGAGCTCGACGAGCCCGGGCCCGAGCAGCTCTACGACGTCGGCGTGGTCGGGGTCGTCGCGCGAATGCTCAAGGTCCCCGACGGGACGATGCGGATCCTCGTGCAGGCCACCGACCGGGTGCGGCTCAAGGACTACATCGCCGAACAGCCGTACCTGGTCGCGCGGATCGAAGCACTGCCCGACGACGTCGAGGACTCGCCGGAGCTCGACGCGCTGACCCGCAACGTGCGGCGCGTCTTCTCCGAGATCATCGAACAGATCCCCTACCTGCCCGAGGAGCTGCAGCTCGCGGTCACCAACATCGAGGAGCCCTCGGCGCTCTCGCACCTGATCGCCGGGTCGCTGCGGATCTCGACCGAGGAGAAGCAGGAGCTGCTCGAGGAGGTCGACGTCACCCGGCGCCTGCGGCGGCTCTCCGAGTTCTTGGCCCGCGAGCTCGAGGTAATCCAGCTCGGGTCACGGATCCAGTCCGAGGTCGAGTCGGAGATGGAGAAGGGTCAGCGCGAGTACTACCTGCGCGAGCAGCTGAAGGCAATTCAGCGCGAGCTCGGCGAAGCGGACGAGACGCAGGCAGAGGTCAACGAGCTGCGCGAGCGCATCGAGGCGGCCAACCTCCCCGAGGATGCGCGCAAGGCCGCCGACCGCGAGCTCTCGCGCCTCGAGAAGCTGCCCTCGGCGGCGGCCGAGTACGGGGTCATTCGCACTTACCTCGAGTGGCTGGTCGAGCTGCCCTGGTCGGCCGAGACCACCGACAACCTGGATCTCCGGCACGCCCGCGAGGTGCTCGACGCCGACCACTACGACCTCGAGAAGATCAAGGATCGGATCCTCGAGTATCTCGCCGTGAGGACCCTGAACCCGGACTCGCACGGTCCGATCCTCTGCTTCGTCGGGCCGCCGGGAGTCGGCAAGACCTCGCTCGGGCGCTCGATCGCCCGCGCCCTGGGCCGCGAGTTCGAGCGGATCTCGGTCGGCGGGGTCCGCGACGAGGCGGAGATCCGCGGCCACCGGCGCACTTACGTCGGCGCGATGCCCGGGACGATCATCCGCGCGCTTCGCGACGCCGGCTCGCGCAACCCGGTGTTCATGATCGACGAGATCGACAAGATGGGCGCCGACTTTCGGGGTGACCCGTCGAGCGCGATGCTCGAGGTCCTCGATCCCGCGCAGAACGACTCCTTCCGCGACCACTACCTCGACCTGTCGTTCGACCTCTCCGAGGTGATGTTCATCGCGACGGCGAACAACCTCGAGACGATCCCGGGGCCGCTGCTCGACCGCATGGAGCTGATCCAGCTGGCCGGCTACACCGCCGACGAGAAGCTCCACATCGCCCGCCGCTACCTGGTCCCGCGCCAGCTCGCCGAGAACGGTCTGCGCGGCGCGGGGGTCCGCTTCTCCGATGCGGCGCTGCGGGCGATCATCGACGAGTACACCCGCGAGGCGGGCGTCCGCGGACTCGAGCGCGAGATCGGCAGCGTGTGCCGCAAGCTTGCGCGCGAGCTCGCCGAGTCGAAGGGACGCCGAAAGCCGCGCCCGGTCTCGGCGAAGCGCGTCCGGGAGCTGCTCGGGCGCCGCCGGGTGTTCTCCGAGACCCGGCGGCGAACCAAGGATCCCGGGGTCGCGACCGGGCTCGCGTGGACTCCGGTCGGCGGCGAGGTGCTGTTCATCGAGGCGACCGCGATGCCGGGAAGTGGCCGGCTGACGATCACCGGCCAGCTCGGCGACGTGATGCGCGAGTCGGCTCAGGCGGCGCTCTCCTGGGTGCGTGGACACTGCGCCGAGCTCAACCCGGACCTGCCCGCCGACTGGTTCGCGACCCACGACCTCCACGTCCACGTGCCCGCCGGGGCGGTGCCCAAGGACGGGCCGTCGGCCGGGGTCGCGATGGCGACCGCGCTCACCTCGCTGGTGCGCGGCAAGCCGGTCTCGCCCGAGGTGGCGATGACCGGCGAGATCACCCTCACCGGGCAGGTGCTCCCGGTCGGCGGCCTGAAGGAGAAGTCGCTCGCCGCCCAGCGCGCCGGAATCAAGCGCGTGATCGTGCCCGATCGAAACGAGGGCGAGATCCTCGAGATCCCCGAGCACGAGCGCGCTGAGCTCGAGTTCGTCTACGTCGATCGGATCGAGCGTGCGCTCGAGGTCGCGATCGGCGGATAACCCTCGCCGCCGCGGGTATAAGCTGAGCAACTCAGACCGGACGACGAGACTTGGAGAGGTAGAACCGATGGCGAAGAGCACGACGAGGGCAAAGCGCGCGCGCGACGCGGTCGGATCGGCCGCCGACAACCAGTACCTGCGCCGGCTGATGGAGGACGAGGACCTGCGCGACAGCGTCCGTGACGCGATCGATGCGGCCCGCGACGCCTATGACCGGCTGTCGTCGAACGGCAGCGTGATCGACACCGCGATCGACGACAAGAAGCTCCACAAGGACCTGAAGGCGACGGCGGAGAACCTTCGCGACGCCACCAGTCGCCTGCGCGGCGAGGAGAAGAAGCGCCACTGGGGCCGGTTCCTCCTGATCGGGATCGCGGGCGCCGTGCTCGCGCTCGCCCTTTCCGAGGACCTGCGCAAGGCGGTGCTCGACAAGCTCTTCGGTGCCGAGGAGGAGTTCGAGTACACCTCGACCACGACCCCGGCGCCGGCTACCCCCGCGGCCACCGAGTAGCGCGGGGCGCCGGGGGAGGCGCCGTTGGCTAGCCGAGCCGGTTCGGGCGCGCCGGGAAGACGCGCTGCAGGCGCATCAGGTTGCGCAGCGAGCCACGCGGGCGGATCCGCCGGCGCAACAGGGCGCGGCGCGGATCCTCGCCCTTGATCGAGACGCCGATCCAATCGGCCCAGCTCGACTGGATCGTGACGTCGGCGGACGGGGCGGGGCCCGGCCCGGCCGCGGTCGAGCCGTTGTCGATCCGCATGTGCCACGGGTCCGCGTCGTCGAAGCGCCACTCGATCGTCATCGGGTGCCCGTCGACGGCGTCGGTGCGGGCGACCCGGGCGACGATGTCGAAGTAGAGCTCCTGGATCTCGGGCGAGGAGTCGGGCTTGTCGTTCGGCTCGCCCATCACGCCGGCCTGGAGCAGGCGAATCTGCCGAGCCGCCACCTCCTCGGGCGTGAGCGCCGGGTCGACGGGGAGGACCCCGGGCATGTCCTCCATCGGATACCCGGTGGCCCGCCACTTCGTGCGCACCGAGCGCAGGCCAAAGGCGAAGATGTCCTCGAGCTCGAATCCGTAGCACCGCGTGTACTCGCGGTCCCAGTTGGGCGGCGCGAAGACGGCGACCGAGTACGGCATCAGCTCGCGCAGCAGCTCGGCCACCGCCTGCTTGCACTCCTCGGACTCGGCGAAGCACTCGGAGAGAACCTTGACCCCGAAGCCGATGTGGCGCTGCTCGTCGCGCGAGACGTTCGCCATCCCCTCGCTGAACCCGGGCATCGAGCCCTGCTTGGCGAAGTAGTCCTCGATGAAGTGCTGGCCGGGCTGGGCCAGGGTCGCCTCGACGACCATGTGGTAGAGCGCGATCGCGCGGGCGAAGTTCGGCAGGGAGCGGTCGCGGCGCAGGTCGTCGGCCATCCGGTCGAGCCGGTCGAAGACGTTGCGATAGCCCCAGCCGAGCTGTGACTCGGTGTAGGCGAGCGTCGCGGCGATCGAGTCGCCGGCGCCGATCACCTCCTTGAAGAAGCGATGGAAGAAGACGGCGTGGCGGGCTTCGTCGACCTGCTGGGTGGCCAGGAAGTACTTCTGCTCCTCCCGCGGCGCAGCGTCGATGTAGGGGGAGAGGTCCTCGGCGACACTGTTTTCTCCGAAGAAGAACATCGAGTAGATCCACAGCGCGGACTTGCGCTGCATCTCGCTCAGGGAATCCCAGCCCTCGCGGTCGGAGCCGAAGTCGATCGAGGTCGCCTCCCAGTTCGACTGCTCCCAGCGCCGGTAGAGATCGTCGTAGCTGATCCCCTCGGCCGCCTTGATCCCGTCCTTCTGGGCAACGCTCATCTCGTCCTCCTCGGACCGTTACACCGAATGATGTCGAGCTTATGCCGCCGTGCGGCCATCGACAACGCGTGTGTGACTGACGTCACACACGGCGTCTCCCACGCGAGACCGCCCTTGACGGCCTCGATACGGTCGGGCGAGATGGCTGAAGTCTGCGCTCACCTGGACCAGATCGAGATCGCGCCGCCCGCCGAGGTCGCCGGTTGCGAGGACTGCCTGAAGACGGGCGACCGCTGGCTGCACCTGCGCGTCTGTCTCACCTGCGGCTACGTCGGCTGCTGCGACTCGTCGCCGAACAAGCACGCGAGCAAGCACGCGGGGGCGATCGGGCACCCGATCATCCGCTCGGCCGAGCCCGGGGAGACCTGGTGCTGGTGCTACGAGGACGAGGTCGCGTTCGAGATCGAGTTCGACTGAGTCGGCGCCCCGGCAGGCGACCTGAAACGGAGCGGGATGACGGAGATGGCTGAGGTACACCACGCGAGCCCGGCGGAGCTCGAGGCGGGGCTCGAGCGAATCCGCGAGGCGCCGGCCGACGCGGGCACGCTGCGGCTGATCGCGGCGCGCCCGGCCGAGGAGGAGCGCGAGCTGCTCGAGGCCGCGCGCCTCGACGAGGCGCAGGGCCTGGTGGGCGACATGTGGTCGGTGCGCCCGACCTCGTCCACCGACGACGGCGCGCCGAACCCCGAGGCCCAGGTGACCGTGATGAACGTGCGGGCGACGACGCTCGTCGCCGGCGGCGACCAGCCCGAGGATCTCGCGCAGGCGGGCGACCAGCTGTACGTCGACTTCGACCTCAGCAAGGAGAACCTGCCGCCCGGAACACGGCTCGCGATCGGCGAGGCGGTGCTCGAGGTCAGCGAGCTCCCGCATCTCGGCTGCGGCAAGTTCGCGCGGCGCTTCGGCGTCGACGCGCTGAAGGCCGTCAACTCGGAGGTCGGCCGCGAGCTGCGCATGCGCGGGCTCAACGCGAGGGTGGTCAGCGGCGGTGAGGTCCGCGTCGGTGACCCCGTGCGCAAGCTCTAGCGCGGGGTGTCGCGAGCCGACACCGGCGCCGAGCGTTACGTTCGCGTCGATAGGCGACGCAGATGTAACGCTCGGCGTTGTGTCGGTGGCCGAGCGTCGCCCGCGACACGCTTCGCGTGTCTCAGACGACTTTCGAGGGTCGGTTCAGTCGAGCTTCGGGCTCTGCCAGGGCTCGGTGAGCCGGACCTCGAGCGCGTCGGCGAGGCCGTCGACCGGGCACCCGGGTCTGCTCGAGCGTGTCGCGGTCGCGCAGGGTGACGGTGCCGTCCTCCATCGTCTCGCCGTCGACGGTGATCCCCCACGGCGTGCCGATCTCGTCCTGGCGGCGATAGCGCTTGCCGATCGAGCCGCCCTCGTCGTACTCGGCGGGAATCCGTTGGCGCAGCTCGGTGAAGATCTCGCGGGCGCGCTCGGGCATCCCGTCGCGTGAGACGAGCGGGAGCACCGCGACCTTGACCGGGGCGAGGCGCGGGTGCAGCCGCAGGACGGTGCGCTGGCGACCCTCGACCTCCTCGACGTCGTAGGCGTCGACCATGAACGCGAGCATCGCGCGGTCCACGCCGGCCGCCGGCTCGATCACGTACGGGACGTAGCGGTCCTTGGTCTGCTGGTCGAAGTACTCGAGCTTCTCGCCCGAGTGCTCGGCGTGCGCGGTGAGGTCGAAGTCGCCGCGGTTGGCGATCCCCTCGAGCTCCGAAAAGCCCATTGGAAAGCGGTATTCGATGTCAGAAGTGGCGCTCGAGTAATGCGATAGCTCGTCGGCTCCGTGGGCGCGCAGGATCAGGTTGTCGGGGCGGATGCCGAGCTCGGTGTACCAGCGCATCCGCTCGTTCATCCAGTGCTCGTGCCAGCGCTCCGCCTCGCCCGGCGGGCAGAAGAACTCCATCTCCATCTGCTCGAACTCGCGGGTGCGGAAGATGAAGTTGCCAGGCGTGATCTCGTTGCGAAAGGACTTGCCGATCTGGGCGATCCCGAACGGCGGCTTCTTGCGGGCGAACTGGAGCACGTTCTTGAAGTTGATGAAGATGCCCTGCGCCGTCTCCGGCCGCAGGTATGCGGTCGAGCCCGAGTCCTTGACCGGCCCGACCGTGGTCTCGAACATCAGGTTGAACTCGCGCGCCTCGGTCAGCTCGCAGTCCGGGCCCTGACCGGCCAGCTTCGACGGCTTCTGGCCGCAGGGCGACGTCTCGAGGTGGTCGGCGCGGAAGCGCAGCTTGCAGGTCTTGCAGTCGACCATCGGGTCGGTGAACCCGGCCAGATGCCCCGACGCCTCCCAGACCCGAGGATGCTGGATGATCGCCGAGTCGATCGCGACGATGTCGTCGCGCTCCTGCAGCATCGCGCGCCACCACTCGTTCTTGACGTTGTTCTTGAGCAGCACGCCGTAGTGGCCGTAGTCGTACGTCGAGCCGACCCCGCCGTAGATCTCCGACGAGGGGAAGATGAACCCGCGGCGTTTGCACATGCGCGACGATCTCGTCCATGGTCGGGCCCGCTTCGGTTGCCGGGGAGTCGCTCATTGGGCACAACCGTAGCGGTGCCCCGACCGCCCCCGACCGCCCGCTTGGAATACTTGCCGCGAATGCCGATCTACGAATACAGGTGCCCGGACGGTCACACCTTCGAGGTGTTCCAGTCGATGTCGGACGACCCGGTCACCGTCTGCGAGGTCTGCGGCAAGCCGGTCGAGCGGGTCTTTCATCCGATCGCCGTCCACTTCAAGGGCTCGGGCTTCTACACGACCGACTACGCCAAGAAGGGCGCCAACAAGAGCGGTTCGAGCGAGGGCGAGGGCGGGTCGAAGTCGGAGTCGAGCTCGGATAGCAAGTCCGAGTCGAGCTCGGAAAGCAAGTCCGAGTCGAAGCCGGACTCCAAGTCCGAGTCGAAGTCGAAGGATTAGCTGTTAGCTCTGCGGACAATTCGGCTTGCGGGGCGGTTTTCCGCCGATCAGCGCCTCCGCCGCCCGCTCGCATTCCTCCTGCGAGATCACCAGGTTGCCGGCCGCGGTCGTCCCCGAGGGCTTGAGCACGTCGGTGCCGCCCCCGCCGCCGGTCGCCGCTGAGATCACCATCTGCGGCATCGTCAGCATGCCCATGCTCGAGACCATCGCCTTGGGCGCGTTCCACCCGATCAGCGGGCCCTTGATGAAGTTCAGCGGCAGGCTCGTGATGCTGGTCAGCTTGCCCTTGATCCCGTCGAGGATCAGCTGCTGGAACTGAGCCCGCTCGACATCGGTCCCCGCGAACGCGCCGGAGCCGCACGTGTTCTCGCGGGTGCGCGCCAGGGTGATCGCCTGGAACCCGTCGAGGTCGTTGTCGCCCGCCTGGAGGTCGAGATTGAAGGCGCCGCCGGACACCGATGAGCAAACGGGCGTGGGCAGGTCGACCGTGATCCCGCCGATCGCGTCGATGAACTTGCGAAAGCCGTCGAAGTCGATGATCGCGACCTGGTCGATGTTGATCCCGAGCAGGCCCTCGACCGTGCGCACTTCGAGCTTCGCGCCGCCGGTCGCGTAGGCGGAGTTGATCTTCTGCGGCCCCTGGCCGGGGACGTCGGCCAGCGTGTCGCGCGGGATGGAGAGCTTGCGGAAGGTGCCGGCGCCGGCGCGGATCAGCATGATCGTGTCGGAGCGGTAGGGGCCGTGCTTGCAGTTGTTGTCGGTCGGTCGCCCGCTGGTCACCGCCTCGATGCAGTTCTCCGTCTCGGACTCGTCGGGACCGGCGAAGGCGCCGGAGCGCACGTCGGTGCCGAGGACGAGGATCGTCTGGCCGCCGAGCAGGAACGGGCCACCGTCGAGCACGTTGCCGACCCCGTCGGCGAGCTTCGACTTCTGGATCTGCGCGGAGATTCCGAACGCGAGCATGCTGAGCGCGATCCAGCCGACGACGAAGATCCCGAACCACTTCGCGATCCGCCGCCACGGCGGGCGCTCGCCCGGCATCGAGAGCTTGCGCGGCGGCTTCGAGTCGCCGCCGTCATCGCCGCCGCGGCCGAGCTTCGACCCGAGCCCGGAGAGGTCGGGCTTGCGGATCCGGTCGACGAGCCGGCGGCGCGACTTGTACACCGTGTATTCGGGCGGCTCGCGTCGCTCTGGCTTCGGAGGTTGATCCCCGGCATCGGCCATGAGCTATCAATACCGCATGCCCTTCGGAGAATCCTTCCTCTGCGAGGCGGAGCGAAGCGAAGCCGAGCCGCGCCGCCGTTGACGCGCTTTTCCGTATGAGGGCTGCGATCGGCGCCGATCTCGGGGGTACGAAGATGGCCATCGGAGCCGTCGATTCGGACCGCCAGGTGCTGCATCGCGGTACCGAGCCGACCACCGGGCTCGAGCTCGACGCGCTGCTCGAAACGCTCGAGCGCGAGCTCCGCGAGGCGCTCGAGGCCTGCCCCGACGTCGGGGCGATCGGGCTCGGGGTCCCGTGCACGATCGACCGCGAGAAGGGCTTGGCAATCGCCTCGGTGAACTTGCCGATTGTCGGCGTGCCGATCCGGGACCTGTTCGCCGAGCGCCTCGGTTTGCCCGTGTTCGTCGACAACGACGCCAACGTCGCGGCGCTCGCCGAACACCGCTTCGGCGCCGGCCGCGGCGCCCGCAACGTCGTGCTCCTGACGATCGGGACCGGGATCGGCGGCGGGCTGATCCTCAACGGTGAGCTGTATCGGGGCACGATCGGCGCCGGCGCCGAGCTCGGCCACATGGTCATCGACGAGAACGGCCCCCGCTGCCAGGGCAACTGCCCCAACCACGGCTGCGTCGAGGCCCTCGCGTCGGGCACCGCGCTCGGGCGCGCCGGGCGGATCGCGGCAGACGCCCACCCGGACTCCCGCCTGGGGTCGGATCTGGCCAAGCGTGGTGAGATCACCGGCAGGGACGTGACCGAGGCGGCGATCGCCGGCGATGGGATCGCGGTCGAGGTGGTCGCCGGGATCGGCCGCCACCTCGGCGTCGCGCTCGCCAGCTACGCGAACATCTTCGAGCCCGACGTGATCGTGATCGGCGGGGGCGCGGCGGCCGCCGGCGACCTGCTGCTCGAGCCCGCGCGGCGCGAGCTGCGCAACCGGGCGCTGCCGCCGATGAACCAGATCAAGGTCGCCCCGGCCGAGCTCGGGCCGGACGCCGGGATGATCGGCGCCGCGGCAATGGCGATCGAGGAGGGCAGCGCCTGATGGCGGGCCGCCTGACCGTCTGCCCGACCCCGATCGGCAACATGGACGACCTCAGCCCGCGTGCCCGGAGGGCGCTCGAGGAGGCCGACCTCGTCGCCTGCGAGGACACGCGTCGCGCCGGGCGCCTTTACGAGCGGCTCGAGCTCACCCGGCCCCGGCTGGTCTCCAACCACGAGCAGAACGAGGTCGAGCGCGCCCGCCAGCTGGTCGCCCAGATCGAGCGCGGGGCGCGGGTGGCGTTGATCTCCGACGCCGGGACCCCGGCGATCTCCGATCCCGGCTTTCGGCTGATCCGCGCCTGCATCGAGCGCGGGCTCGAGGTCGAGGTGCTTCCCGGGCCGTCGGCGGTGATCACAGCCCTGGTCGCCTCCGGGATGCCGGTCGACCGGTGGCGCTTCGAGGGCTTTTTGCCGCGCCGCGGCGGCGAGCTCGAGCGGGTGCTGGCCTCGCCCGAGACCGTGATCGCGTTCGAGTCCCCGCGCCGGCTGCCCGCGTCGCTGTCAGCGCTGGCGGCGCTCGCCCCGGATCGCGAGGCCGCCGTGTGCCGCGAGCTGACCAAGCTGCACGAGGAGGTCGCCCGCGGGACGCTGGGCGAGCTCGCCCGCGCCTTTCGCGATGAGGTCAAGGGCGAGATCGTCGTCGTGATCTCGCCCGCGTCGGCGCGCGCCGCTGGCGCCGACGAGGCCTTCGCAGTCGATGCCCTGCGCCGGCTGGTGCAGTCCGGAGCGCGTCCCCGCGCCGCCGCCAGCGTGGTCGCCGCGCTCACCGGAACGCGCGCCAACGACCTCTACAAGGGGCTCACGGGGCGCGAACCTCGGGAGTGAAGAGCGCGTTAATCCGGCGCGCCGCGTTCGCGCCGACGCCGCGAGCGATTAGGATGCCCCGGGGTACGAACCGGCCGGTTGTCTACTGGCAGGGAGGATTGGAAGCCTCCCAGCGGAAACGCTTGTCAGCGAGTGGGTAGAGAGGAGTAGGCGCGCGCCGTCCCGGAGTGCAGGGAGAGCGACCGGATACTGGAGGAAAGGGACGGATCGTGGCCCGAATCGCAGGATTCGGAGCTCTGATCGTCGCCATCGTGCTGGTCGCGATGGTTTTGCTCGGCGGGGACGAGGGCAATAAGTACAAGCTGCTGTTCGAAACCGGCGGCCAGCTCGTGCCCGGAAACGAGGTGCTCGTCGGCGGTCAGCCGATCGGCACCGTCGATGACATCACGCTCACCGACGACTCGCAGGCGCAGGTCGACATCACCGTCGATCGCCCCCTGCACGAGGGCACCACCGCGATCGTGCGCGCGACCTCGCTCTCCGGGGTCGCCAACCGCTACGTCTCGATCTCACCGGGGGCGAACTCGGAGCCCGAGATCCCCGACGGCTCGACGATCTCGTCCGACTCGACCACCTCGCCGGTCGACCTCGACCAGCTCTTCAACACCTTGGACAAGAAGACCAGGGCCGGGCTGAGCGACTTCATCCAGGGGCAGGCCGCCGTTTACACGGGCAACAACGAGGAGGCGCGGGCCACGTACAAGTACTTCGCGCCGAGCCTCCAGGAGAGCCAGCGCCTGTTCGCCGAGCTGACCCGGGACCAGGCGGCCCTGAGTCAGTTCCTGGTCACCGGATCGAAGGTCTTCGGGGTGCTGGCCGACCGCCGCCAGGAGCTCTCCGCCCTGACCTCGAACGCGAACCAGGCGTTCGGCGCGATCGCGGCCGAGAACGAAGCGTTCAGCCAGGATCTGCAGCTGCTGCCGCCGGTGATGCGCCAGGGGAACACGACGTTCGTCAACCTGCGGGCCGCGCTCGACGACCTCGACCCGCTGGTCTCCGACACGAAGGCGGTCGTCCCGCTATTGGCCCCGTTCCTGCGCAAGCTGCGCCCGGTGGCCAGGGACTCGGTGCCGGTGTTCCGCGACCTCAGCACCGCGCTGCACCGCGACGGCCCGACCAATGACCTCACCGACGCCCTGCGCACCGCCCCGGCCGTCACCCAGAAGGCCAAGAAGTCGGTCGCGCCCACGCTCGCCGCGCTCGCCGACTCGCAGCACCTGATCGACTTCGCGCGCCCCTACTCGCCTGACCTGCTCGCCGTGTTCGGCAAGCTCGCCGGGGCGTCGGGCTACTACGACTTCAACGGCCACTACCTGCGTGTCCAGCCCGCCGGCGGCAACGTCTTCTCATACAACGACGCCACCGACACGCTCGAGCCGATTCCGCTCAGCGCCCAGTACGACGCCTTCAGCTCGCTTGGCTTCGGCCCGCAGCAGCGCTGCCCAGGCTCGTCGACCCAGCCGAACGCCGGCTGGCCGAACCCCACCGACCACCCGTTCCTCGACGACGGCAGCCTCGACGGGCTCTGCCTCCCGACCGACGTGCCCCCCGGCCCATGAGACGCCTGCTCGCCATCGTCGCCGCGCTCGCCGTCGCCGTCGCGGTACTGGTCCTCGGCACCGGCGCCGGCGGCGACGACGGCACCTACGAGGTCCGCGCGGTGTTCGACAACGCGAGCTTCCTGGTCACCGGCGAGGAGGTGCGCGTCGCCGGGGCCAAGGTCGGCTCAATAACCGCGGTCGACATCGCCACCGCCGACGAGCCGGTGACCGAGGACGGGTCGCCAGATCCAGGCAAGGCGATCGTCGTGATGCGGATCGACGACCCGGCCTTCCAGGACTTCCGCACCGACGCCTCGTGCCTGATCCGCCCGCAGTCGCTGATCGGCGAGAAGTTCGTCGAGTGCACACCGACCGAACCGCGCGCGCCCGGCAACCCGGCGCCGCCCCAGCTGGCGAAGATCCCCGACGACCAGCCGGGCGCCGGTCAGTACCTGCTGCCGCTGGAGCGCAACGGCAAGGCCGTCGACCTCGACCTCGTCAACAACATCATGCGCGAGCCGTACCCCGACCGCTTCCGGCTGATCCTCAACGACCTCGGCGCCGGGCTCGCGGCCCGCGGCGACGAGCTCGCCGAGATCGTCGAGCGCGCGAACCCGGCTCTGCGCGAGACCAACAAGGTGATCGCGATCCTGCGCTCGCAGAACCGCGATCTCGCCGACCTCGCCACCGACGGCGACCAGGTGGTCACCGCGCTGGCGCGGGAGCGCGAGAGCATCGCCGGGTTCATCAACTCCTCGACCACGGTCGGGCAGGCGACCGCCGAGCGCCAGGCCGACCTCGAGGCCGGCTTCGCGAAGCTGCCCGGCTTCCTGCGCGAGCTGCGCTCGACGATGGGCGAGCTGACCAAGTTCTCCGACGCCGCGACGCCGGTCTTCAGCGAGCTCGGCGCCGCGGCCCCATCGCTGACCGACCTCAATCAGGACGTGATCCCGTTCTCGAACGCGGGCATCCCGGCCGTCACCTCCCTCGGCAAGGCCGCCGACGAGGCGGGCCCGGCGATCGTCGCCTCGGACCCGGTGATCCGCCAGATTCGCAGCCTCGCCAACGACGGCGCCCCGGCGAGCAAGAACCTGCAGAAGCTGCTCGCCAGCCTGCGCAAGACGAACGGCTTCGAGTACCTGATGAAGACGATCTTCGGGCTCGGCGGCGCCGTCAACTCGTTCGACCAGTACGGCCACTTCCTCCGCGCGCTGATCCCGGTCCAAAACTGCTTCGACTACACCTCGATCCCGCAGTCCGGCTGCAGCGCCCAGTTCGGCGCCGCGACGCTGAGCGCCGCCGCGAAGCAGAAGCGCCGCGCCGACGCCCACCGCGACCGGCGCCACTCGAGCGCCGCCGACAGCGCCCGCGATCAAAGCAGCGCGGACGACGGAGCGGTCGAGACCGACCCGCAGCCGAGCGCGCCGCCCGAGACGACCACGCCCGAGGATCAGACGACCATCCCCGAGGACGGCTCGACCGAGGCCGATCCCTCCCCGAACCAGCCCGACGCGGCCCCGGACGCACCGATCTCTCCCGACGGCCAGCCGCAGGTTGACGCCGGCGCCGCGCGCCAGCTGCTCGACTTCCTGATCGGCGAGCGCCGCCATCACCGCGGAGGCAAGCGATGAGGCGCCGCGGAGCGATTGCCGGGATCACCGCGAGCCCGACGATGGTCGGCGCGCTGACCGTGATGGTCGTGATCCTCGCCGTCTTCCTCGCCTACAACGCCAACAACGGCCTCCCCTTCGTGCCCTCTTACCGGATCTCGGTCGAGGTCCCCGATGCCGACCTGCTCGTGCCCAGCAACGAGGTCCGCATCGGCGGCGTCCGGGTCGGCGTGGTCGAGACGATCGAGCCGCAACAGGACGAGGACGGCAACGTCAGCGCCCGGCTCGACCTGAAGCTCGACAAGGACGTCGACCCGCTGCCGAAGAACTCGACCTTCGTGGTCCGCGCGCGATCGGCGCTCGGGCTCAAGTACCTCGAGATCGTCAAGGGCGACTCCGACGAGGGCTATCAGCCGGGCGCGACGATCCCGATCTCGCACGCGCGCCCCGAGCCGGTCGAGATCGACCAGGTGCTGAGCACCTTCGACGCTCCGACCCGGACGGCGATCCAGCGCAACCTGTTCGAGTTCGGCAACGCGCTCGCCGGGCGAGGGCCGGCCCTCAACGAGGCGCTCGGCAAGCTGCCGAGCGTGCTCGAGAACCTGCAGCCGGTGATGGAGAACCTTTCCTCCCCCGACACCAACCTCGCCCGGTTCGTTCAGGCGCTCGCGGCGACCTCCCGCGAGGTGGCCCCGGTGGCCGAGACCCAGGCGCAGCTGTTCGTTTCGCTCGACACCACCTTCACCGCGCTCGAGCAGGTTGCGCGGCCCTTCATCCAGGACACGATCTCCGAGACGCCGCCGACCCTCGACGCGGCCACCCAGGCGCTGCCGGTCGTGCGCCCGTTCCTCGCCCACAGCACGACCCTGTTCACCGAGCTCCAGCCGGGTGTAAAGACGCTCGCCGAGACGGCTCCGGTGCTCGACTCGGCGATCGAGACGGGGATCCCGGCGCTGCGCGGGACGCCGGCGCTCAACCGCCAGCTCGGCCCGACCGCGCTCGCCCTGCAGCGCTTCAACGACGATGACGGCGTCCGCTCCGGCATCTCGAGGCTCGACCAGACGGTCAACATCCTCGGCCCGACCGTCCGCTTCGTTACTCCGGCGCAGACGGTCTGCAACTACGGGACGTTGCTGTTCCGCAACTTCAAGAGCTCCCTCGCGCAGGGCAGCAACGGCGGCCGCTGGCAGCGGATCACCGTCTTCGAGCCGCCCGCGGGCCCGAACAGCGAGGGCAGCTACGCCGACGCGCCCGCGAACGGGGGCAGCAACGACCCCGACAACTACCTCCATTACAACCCGTACCCGAACACGGCGGCGCCGGGTCAGAAGTTCGAGTGCGAGGCCGGCAACGAGCCCTACGCGGTCGGCCAGCAGGTGATCGGCAACCCGCCCGGCAATCAGGGGACGACGACCGCCGACCAGCCCGGGTCCACGACCAGCACGGAGAGCGGCCAGTGAGGCGATCGCGCGCCAAGACCGCCAAGCGGATGACGGGGCCGGCGCCGGACCCGCGGATCTGGGGGCGCACCTACCGTGGCCCCGCGCCGTGGATCTTCGGCCTGCTGATGGTCCTCCTGATTGCGATCGGGACGTACCTCGCGTTCGCGAAGCAGCTGCCCTGGTCGAGCCCCGCATATGAGCTGCACGCGACCTTCGAGAACACGGCGACCCTGCGGCCGACCTCGCCGGTGCGGATCGCCGGGGTCAACGTCGGCGAGGTCACCAACGTCTCCGGCAATGGCGGCGACCTGGTCGACGTCACCTTCAGCGTCGACGAGGACGGGCTGCCGATCCACGCGGACGCTGAGGTCGAGATCCGCCCGCGCCTCTTCCTGGAGGGCAACTTCTTCATCGACCTGAAGCCCGGCAGCCCGAGCGCCCCGGACCTCTCCGACGGCGACAGCATCCCCGTCACCCAGACCTCGACCGCGGTCCAGCTCGACGAGGTGCTTTCGGCGCTGCAGGCGCCGACCCGCAAGGGCCTGCAGAAGACGCTGACCGGGTTCGGGACCGCGCTCAACTACCAGCCGACCGCCCAGGCCGACCGCACCCAAGACCCCGACGTCGCCGGCGAGAGCGCGGGCGAGTCGCTCAACGATGCGTTCAAGTACGGCGAGGAGGCGGGCCGCGGCACCGCGATCGTCTCGAAGGCCCTGCGCGGCCAGAACCCGGGCGATCTCGCCGGGTTCATCGTCGCCACCCGCGACGTGTTCGCGAAGCTGGCGAGCCGCGAGCAGGACCTCGGCGGCCTGATCACCAACCTCAACACGGTTGCCGGGGCGCTCGCCGCCGAGTCGGCGAACCTCTCGGACACGATCGC
The DNA here is from genome assembly GCA_963828755.1 of uncultured Solirubrobacterales bacterium. Lineage (GTDB taxonomy): Bacteria > Actinomycetota > Thermoleophilia > Solirubrobacterales > 70-9 > WHSW01. Next base: position 112,431 of record CAWHFY010000011.1, read on the forward strand.
CGAGCTGCAGCCGACGCTCGAAACGGCGCAGCCCGCGCTCGCCGACCTCAACGACTCGCTGCCGCCGCTGCGCGCGCTGGCGATCGTCTCCCGCCCGGGGATCCAGGAGCTGCCCGACACGATCGAGGCCTTCAACCCGTGGCTCGACCAGACCGGCCAGCTGGTCAAGGCGAGCGAGCTCGGTGGGCTCGCCCGGCTGCTGAAGGGCACCGCGCCGGGCCTCGCCCAGGTCAACGCCGGCGCGAAGAAGCTGTTCCCGCAGGTGACCGCGCTCTCGCGCTGCTCGACCAAGAACCTGATCCCCTCCGCCGACACGACGATCACCGCCGACACCCAGTTCGGCACCGGCCAGCCGAACTTCTATGAGCTCTTCTACGGGCTCGTGAACGTTGCCGGCGCCGGCCAGGGGTTCGACGGCAACGGCCCGTACCTGCGCCTGCAGCCCGGTGGCGGCCCGGTGCTGGTCCACAACCCGAACCCGACCGGAACCCCCTCCGACCAGGTGAACTTCACGAACACGATCGAGGCCCCGGACGGCATCCAGCCGGTGCTGCCGGGGGCGGCGCCGCCGTTCCGCATGGACGTCGCCTGCGCGAAGAACGATCCGCCGAACGTCAACGGGCCCGCCTCGGCCCCCGGACCCGCGGACCTGGTGCCCTGATGCGACGGGTGATCAGAGAACACCTACGTGATTTCATCGCCGTGATCGGCCTCTTCCTGGTCGGGCTCGCGGTGACCGGCTACGTGCTCTCCCAGCAGCAGCAGCCGTACCCGTCCTGGATCCCCCTGCTCGGCGACGACCGCTTCGAGCTCAAGGCCGAGCTCTCGACCGCGCAGGCGGTCACTCCGGGTCAGGGACAGACGGTGAACATCTCCGGGGTCAAGGCCGGCGACATCTCCAACGTCGAGCTGGTCGACGGCAAGGCCGTGGTCACGATGCTGGTCGAGGCGAAGTACGCGGACCTGATCCACCCGAACGCGACCGTGCTGCTGCGCCCGCGCACTGGCCTCCAGGACATGACGATGGAGCTCGACCCGGGCAGCGGCTCGCAGCCGATCGAGGAGGGCACGACGCTCCCGCTCTCGCAGACCGAGCCGAACGTCAACCCCGACCAGATCCTCGCGGCGCTCGATGGCGACACGCGCGACTACCTGCAGCTGCTGCTGCAGGCGGGCGGCGAGGGCCTCGGCGGGCGCGGCAAGGAGCTCTCGGCCGGGCTGCGGCGCTTCGAGCCGCTCGGGCGCGACCTCGCCGCCATCAACGGGCTGCTCGCGCAGCGGCGCGCCAGCATCGCCCGCTCGATCACCAGCTTCCGCCAGCTCTCCGAGGCGCTCGGGCGCAGCGACACCCACCTCGCCGAGTGGGTGACGGCGCAAAACCAGGCGCTGCAGGGGTTCGCGAACCAGAGCGAGGCGCTGCAGGAGAGCCTGCGGGAGTTCCCGTCGACGCTGCGGGCGACCCAGCAGGGCCTCCAGTCGAGCGCCCAGCTCTCGCGCGTGGTCGGCCCGGCGTCGCGCGCTCTGATCCCAACCGCGGAGTCGTTCGCCCCGGCTCAGGTGGCGCTCCAGGGCTTCCTGAACGAGACGGTCGATCCGATCCGCACCCAGATCCGTCCGTTCTCGCGCCAGGTGCAGCGCCCGGTCAAGCACCTCAAGCAGGCATCGCAGCCGCTCGCGCAGACCGCCAACTCGACCGCCGGCGCGCTCAGCGACATCAACCGGCTCTTCAACGCCTGGGCCTACAACCCGCCCGGCTCCGAGGAGGGCTACCTGTTCTGGACCGCGTGGCTGAACCACAACGCCAACGGTGCGGCGCTGCTTCAGGACGCGAACGGGCCGCTGCCGCGCGGCGTCGTCCTCCAGTCCTGCCGCACCGCGCGGCTCGCGGAGAGCCTCGCGGTTGCGCGCCCGTTCATCAGGACGCTGCAGCAGTACACCAACGTCCCGCAGAGCAAGATCATCTGCCCGCTCGACCCGAGCGACGTCGGCGGGATCAGCTTCACCCGTCCGAACGCCGACGGGAGCGACGATGGAAACTAGGCCCCCGACCACAGTCCGGATCCTGATCGCGGTCGGCTTCGCGATCTCGTGCTTCGGCCTCGCACTCTTCCTGTGGCTCGCCTTCGGTGGCGCGATCCCGCTGAAGGCAGAGGGCTACCGGTTCACGGTCCCGTTCGACGAGGCGACCCAGCTCGCCCAGGAGTCGGACGTGCGGATCTCCGGGGTCTCGGTCGGCAAGGTGAAGACCATCGACCTCTCCGACTCCGGGCTCGCCGACGCGACGATCGAACTCGACGCGGCCTACGCGCCGATCCCTGACGACACGCGGGCCATCCTGCGCCAGAAGACCCTGCTCGGCGAGACCTACGTCGAGCTATCCCCGGGCAGCGACACCGCGGCGCCGCTGCCCGAGGGCGACTCGCTGCCCCGCGCCCAGGTCTCCGAGGCGGTCCAGCTCGACGAGATCTTCCGCACCTTCGACGAGCCGACCAGAGCCGCGTTCCAGGCTTGGATGCAGGGCCAGGCAGCCTCGCTGCGCGGTCGCGGCGACGACCTCTCGATCGCGATCGCGAGCCTGCCGGCGTTCGCCGACGACACCGACCGGCTGCTGCGCCTGCTCGACAGCCAGAACGTCGCCCTGAGCCAGTTCGTCCGCGACGGCGGGGAGGCGTTCGCGGCGCTTTCGGAGCGCTCCGGGCAACTGCGCGGGGCGATCGAGAACGGCGCCCAGGTGTTCAAGACGACCGCCGACCGCAACGCCGATCTCGCCGAGATCTTCCGGATCTTCCCAACCTTCCTGCGCGAATCGCGCGAGACGTTTACGCGTCTCGAGCAGTTCGCTCGCGACACCGACCCGGTGGTCGTCGGCCTGGAGCCGGCTGCGCGCGAGCTCGCCCCGACCCTGGTCGAGGCCCAGCGCCTTGCGCCGGTGCTGGACTCGTTCTTCAGCGCCCTGCTGGGGACGCTCGAGGTCGGGCCGAAGGGCCTCAAGGCGACCCGGGCGCTGCTCGATTCTCCGCTGCCGCAAGTGCTCAAGGGCTTCAACCCCTGGCTCGCCAGCTTCAACCCGATCCTCGAGGTCATCCGCATGTACAAGCGCGAGGTCGCCGCGGCTCTCGCGAACCTCGCCGCTGCGAGCAACGGCGTCTTCTTCGACACCACCCTGGGCAAGTCGTTCCACTACGTCCGCACGGAGGGTCCGCTGGCTCCGGAGGCGATTTCGACCTATCCGAACCGGCTGGAGATGAGCCGCACCAACCCGTACTTCAAGTCCGGGGACTTCTCCGACATCCGCGCCGGGCTGAAGTCGTTCGAGGTCCGCCAATGCAGCATGGGCATCAACGCGCTGCTCGATCCGACCTCGCCCAGCAACCCGGCCTTCAACTCACGCACCGAGGGGAATGTCGCCGAGGCGCAGTTGTTCTTCGACCGTCTGCAGAAGTTCGCCTTCAACGGCCAGCTCGACACGCAGTCGATCGCCCAGGCGCCGTGCAACCAGCAGGGGCCGTACTCGTCGATCGGCGTGTCGCCCGAGCAATCGCAGTACCTGCACGTCCGTCAGTTCCCGTAGGCCTGTCGCCGTGCGGTTATGCTGCGCCAGGTGCCCACTCGATCAAGGGCAACTTTTGTCGGGCCCGTGGGTTGAAACCGGTAAGCGCCGGTGTCTAGGCCCTGGGCGTGGAGAGACTCATCAAACGATCGCGTGGCACCAGGCTGCGCACACACAGCAGGAGGAGAAGTGATCAAGAAGTCACGATTTGTCTTGGCGATCGGGCTCGTGCTCGCGCTGGGCGTCGGCAGTCTGGCGTTCGCGGATGGCGCGAGCGACAACACCGCCTTCGTCGACGGCGGCGTCACCCCGAAGAAGCTGGACAAGAAGAAGTTCAAGCCGGTCAACCTGTTCTCGGGAGTTCGCACCGAGGTCAACGGCGGCGTCAACGGCCTGCAGGCCAACCCCACGGTTGAGTACATCTCGTACGACAAGAACATCAAGTTCAACTTCAACGCCGGCGATGTCTGCACGTCGCTGCCGCCGAGCGGGAGCACCCCGGACCAGGCGAAGGCCGCCTGCCCGCCGAGCTCCTACCTCGGTTCCGGCGAAGCTGAGGTCCAGGGTCCCGGGATCCCCCCGATCACGGACATCGTCGTGAGCGTGTTCCGCGGCCCCGCGAAGAACGGGATCCAGCTGCACACCTTCAGCCCGACCCTCGGTCAGGCTGCGCCGACCGTGCTTGGCTCGGTCGTCAAGTCGACCGCCGGCAGCAAGTTCGGCTATGCCCTCTCGGTGCCGAACGCGCCGGAGACGGGTGGACTGATGATCACGAAGTTCAACGCGACCATCAGCAAGGCCAGCAAGGCCGTCACCGCGCGCTGCAAGAACAAGAAGTTCGTGTTCCAGCGCAAGGTCACGTACAACGACGGCTCGTCGGAGACGACGCCGGACCTGACGGTGCCGTGCAAGCAGAAGAAGAAGAAGTAGCTTCAGCTCTGCTGTAGACGTGAGAGAAGGGCGGCCTCCGGGCCGCCCTTTTCTATTCGGGCCGCCCGGTTCTATAGGTTGGCTCGCAATGAGGCGGCGGCAATGGATTGCGCTCGGGCTTGCGGGGATCGCCGTGTTGGCCGTCGGTTGTGGAGGCGGCTCGGAGGTCAACTACAACGACCAGAAGATCGTCGAGAAGCTCAACCTCGACGAGACCGGCAAGGGGTACGCGATCGACGGCGACCCGTTCTGCGAGATCGACGGCCAGCTGCTCAACAGCGCCGACGAGATCGAGCAGGTCGCCGAGCAGCCGAAGCAGGTCGGGATCGTGATCGACAGCCGGGAGGGCAACGTCGGCGTGATCGGCCTGGTGCCGTTCGCACCCGACTGCCGCGACACGGCCACCAAGAAGCTCAACCGGCTCGATCCCGAGCCGACCGACTGACCCCAAGACTTGGCCGACGCCGCGGGCCGCCTTAAGCTGCCCACAGATGGCGAAGCCGCGTGATCCACGGCTGATCTCGCTCGGGTACGGGCGCTGGGTGCGGGCTGACCGCGTCTTCGCCCTCGTGCCGCTCGCCTCGCATGAGCGCGGTGACGGCCGGCGCACCTACGTCCACGTCGACGGGCTCACCGAGCCGCTGGTCGCCTCGCGCTCCGAGCGCGCGATCCTCGCCGACGTCGAGGCGGCGCTCGCCGAGGCCGCCGGCGTGCCCAGACCGCGGCAGTCAGGCGGTGCGGGCCCCGGCCGCGGGCAGGACGCCCTGCTCTAGAACCGGGGCGGCCAGTTCGAGTGTCCTCGAACCGGGTCCTCGGCCCGGCTGGACGCCACTCGGCGACCACCGAGCCATCCTCAGGAGCCGGCCGGGCTGAGGATCGCGAGCGGGATCTGGCGCTCGGTGCGCTTCTGGTACCCCTCGTAGCTGGGCCAGATCTCGACCAGTCGCGGCCACAGGCGCTCCTTCTCCTCCGGCGTCGCCTCGCGCACCGTGACGCGGCGGTGCTCGGAGCCAACCTGGATCTCCGTCTCGCCCATCTCGCGCAGGTTCAGCCACCAGGCCGGGTGCTTGTGCGAGCCGCCCTTCGAGGCGACGATGACCACGTCTTCGCCGTCGTCGAGGTAGAGCAGCGGCGTCGTCCGCTTGGTGCCCGACCGGCGCCCGACGTGGTCGACCAGCACGGTGCGCGAGGCGCCCAGCGGGCCGAGCAAGAAGCGGCCCCCGGTCACCTTGTAGGCGGCGACGTGAGCGGCGGTCGCGACGTTGACCAGCTTCCAGAGCGCCTCGTTGGCCACTGGCCGAGTCTATGGGCTGAATAAGCTCAGCGCTCGTGAGCTACTACGTCACCACGCCGATCTACTACGTCAACGCGGAGCCTCACCTCGGGCACGCGTACTCGACGATCGCGGCCGATGTCCTCGCCCGCCACCACCGCCAGCGCGGCGAGGACGTGTTCTTTCTCACCGGCACCGACGAGCACGGCGAGCCGGTCGCGCAGGCGGCCGAGCGCCTGGGTCTCGAGCCGCAGGAGCTGGTCGACCGCAATGCGCCGCACTTCGCCGAGATGGTCGAGCGGATCGGCGCCTCCAACGACTTCTTCATCCGCACCTCCGATCCCGAGCACATGGAGCGGGTCCAGGAGGTCGTCCAGCGGGTGCTCGACAACGGCTACGTCTACGAGGGCCTCTACGAGGGCTGGTACTGCCCGCGCTGCGCCGACTTCAAGACCGGGGCCGAGATCGGCCCCGGCAACACCTGCCTGATCCACGAGATCCCGCTCATGCGCGAGAGCCAGCAGAACTGGTTCTTCAAGCTGAGCGCGTTCCAGGACGAGCTCGAGCGCCTCTTCGCCGAGCGCCCCGACTTCGTGCAGCCGTCGTTTCGCCGCAACGAGGCGCTCTCGTTCATCAGGGGCGGGCTCCAGGACGTGTCGCTCTCGCGACCGAAGTTGTCGTGGGGAGTGCCGCTGCCGTGGGACCCCGATCAGGTGATCTACGTCTGGTGGGATGCGCTGCTCAACTACTACACGGCGCTCTCCTACGCGCGCGAGGGTGATGACCTGACCGAGCGCTTCTGGCCGGCGACCTGGCACATCATCGCCAAGGACATCCTCAAGTTCCACACCGTCTACTGGCCCGCCTTTCTGCTCGCCGCCGGCCTGCCCGTGCCCCAGCACGTCTACGTCCACGGCTTCCTCCTGCTGGGCGAGAAGAAGATGTCGAAGTCCCTCGGCAACGTCCTCGACCCGAACGAGGTGATCGAGCGCTTCGGCGCCGACGCGCTGCGCTTCTATTGCATGCGCGAGGTCTCATTCGGCCAGGACGGCAGCGTCTCGACCGCCGGCTTCGAGTCCCGGTACGAGTCCGAGCTCGCCAACGACTGGGGCAACCTTGCCTCGCGGACGCTGGCGATGGTCGAGCGCTACCGCGATGGGGTCGTACCCGAGGCCGAGCCCGACGCGGCGCTGCGCGATGGCGACGATGCCCTCGACGGCGTCGACGGCGTCGTCCGTGAGCTGCTCGACCGGGTCGAGCTGACGCAGGCGCTCGAGGCGATCTGGTCGCGCGTACGGCGCCTCAACCGCTACGTCGAGGAGAACAAGCCCTGGGAGCTCGCGAAGGACGAGGCGCAGTCGGACCGGCTGGATGTCGTCCTCTACAACCTCGCCGAGGGGATTCGGGTGCTGGCGCTGCTCCTGCATCCCTACATGCCCGAGACCAGCGGCCAGGTGCTCGAGGCGCTGGCCGAGGGCAACCGCGAGCTCGACGCGTTCGGGGCCCGCGGCGGTGGCGCCAGGGTCGAGCGGATTGCGCCGCTGTTTCCGAAGCTCGATCCGAGCTGAGCGCCACCTCGACCCTGGTGGGTCTCGCCAAGGCCCGGCCGCGGATAGGGTGCCGCCGTGCGCTACGTGATTCGCACCTTCATCGCGATGACGCTGTTCGCGTTCTGCTGGGTTGCGGTCGGCTACGGCATCAACCAGATGCTGCAGATCGGTACCTGTGCGAGCGGCGGCCCGTACGTCTCCGCGCGCGAGTGTCCGGACGGGATCGAGGGCCTGATCCTCGCCCTCGTCGGCGGCGTCTTCCTCCTCTTCGTGGCCGGCGGGCTCTACATGGCGCGCGGCAGGCCACCGGGCGGCGCCGAGCCGAACGGCGGGGCGGTCGTGATCTGGTTCTGGACCGGGCTGTTCTGGGCGATCGCCGCCGGGTCGTTCCTGGCGATCTGGGGGCCGGGCGCGACCCCGGGGCCGGGCGGCAAGACCGGCGGGTTGATCGTCGGGTTCATGGGGGTGGTGATGGGCGCCGGCGGCCTGCTCGCCCTCGACCTGCCCTGGCGGCGCGGGCGCCGGGCCGGGTTCGGCGGCACCACGACGCGGATCATCGGGATGGCGACCAAGCTCGGCGGGGCGGCCGCGGTCGGCGGCGCGGTCGAGCCGTTCGATCCGGGCCCGGCGCCGGCCGCGACCCGCGCCGGTGGTGATTCGGTCGCCCGGCTCGAGGCCCTCGACCGGCTGCGCCGCGAGGGGACCCTGACGCAGGCGGAGTTCGAGACCCTGAAGGCGCGCATCCTGGCGGGCGAGGGCTGATGGCGACCGAGGGCGGCGGCTTCAACCCGATCCCGGTGCTCGTGCACCTCGTGGCGATCGCGCTCGGCCTGTATCTCGGCTTCGTGGTCATGGACGGGCTCGCGCCCGACCTCCCCGACGACTCGGTCGAGCCGGGGGTCAGCTCGTCCTCGGCTCCCGGCGCGGTTGCCGGCGACGACCCGGACTCCCTGTATCGCGCCGCGAACCTGGCGCCGGCCCTGACCCAGCTCGACGATCAGCTCGCCGCCGGCCAGGGGATCGCCTCGCTGCACCTCGAGCCCGGATCACTCGACGCCGACACCTCGAGCGCGGATGGCACCTTCGCCCCGGGTGACGTCGGCCCGCAGGTCCCGGCGCGGCTCGCCTCGGAGATCAACGCCGAGCGCGGGAAGCTGACCCTCGCCGATGTGCGCTACTTCGACCTCGTCGCAACCCGCGAGGGACCGCGCTGGTACGTGCAGCTCGACATCAACCGTGACATCGGGCCACCGCCGTGGACCTACGGGGCGCCGCTCGACGGTGAGCCGCTCGAGGTCGGGGGCGCACCGCCGAGGCCGGTCACGGACTGAATCTCCGCCCTCGCGCGCAGCGCCCTCTGCCAGACTCGGCGCCGTGATCGACTCCCACACCCACCTGAGCATCTGCGAGCCCGATGACGCGGTGCTCGTCGCCGACGCGGCGCGGGTCGGCGTGCGCCGCATGCTCAGCGTCGGGATCGACGAAGCGGAGTCGGAGCGCGCGATCGCCGCCACCGAGGCGCACGAGGCGGTCTTCGCGGCGGTCGGCCGCCACCCGAACGGGACCGAGGGCTTCGACGACGCCGCGGCGTCGCGGATCGAGGAGCTCGCCCGCCATCCGCGGGTCGCCGCGGTCGGAGAGACCGGGCTCGACTATTACCGCGACCGCGCGCCGCGCGAGGCGCAGCGCCACGCCTTCCGCACCCAGATCGAGATCGCCCGCCGGGTTGCGAAGCCGCTCGTCATCCACGTCCGCGACGGCGGGGCGACCACCGACGGCGAGGCGCTCGAGGAGACCTTCGGGATCCTGCGCGCCGAGGCGACGGGGGTCACGGTGATCCTCCACTGCTTCTCGGCCCCGCCGGAGCGTGCGCTCGAGGCCGCCGACTTGGGTTGGCACTGCTCGTTCGCCGGCAACATCACCTACCCGCGCTCGGAGACTCTGCGCGCCGCCGCCGCCGAGGTCCCCGACGACCTCCTGCTGGTCGAGACCGACGCGCCCTTCCTCTCGCCGCAGCCGGTCCGCGGGCGGGCGAACGAGCCGGCCAACGTCGTCGCCACCGCGGAGGCCGTCGCCGAGGTGCGCGGGGTCGGCTACGCCGAGCTCGAGGCGACCGTGGAGGCGAACGCGGCCCGCGTCTTCGGCTGGTGAGCTCTTGCGGCTCGGCCAGAACTTCTTGGCGGATAGGAACCTGCTCGGCGCGATCGTCCGCGAGGCCGCGATCGAGCCCGACGATGTCGTGCTCGAGGTCGGCGGCGGGGAGGGGGCGCTGACCGCGCAGATCGCCCCGCTGGCGGCGCGCGTGCACGTGATCGAGCTCGACCAACGGCTGCGCCCGGCGCTGGAGGCGGTCGCGGCCGATCACCCGAACGTCGGATTGCGCTTCGGCGACGCGATGCGCCTCGACCTCGCGGCGCTCGACCCGGCCCCGACCCGGATGGTCGCCAACCTGCCGTACTCGATCGCGACCCCGCTGCTGCTGCGGACGATCGCCGAGCTGCCGGGGGTCCGGTCGTGGACGCTGATGGTCCAGCGCGAGATCGCCGACCGGCTGCGAGCCGGACCCGGCTCACGCACCTACGGCGGGCCGAGCGTGCTCGTCCAGCTCGCCTGCGAGGTGCGGATCCTGCGCGCCGTCGACCGGGCCGTGTTCACGCCGCGCCCGCGGGTCGACTCGGCGCTGATCGGCCTGCGCCGGATCGGCCCAGGCGCCTCGCCGCCAGTCGCGAGGCTGGTTCGCGACGCCTTCGCACACCGGCGCAAGTCGCTGGCGCGCTCGCTCGAGCATGCGCGGCCGGGCTCGCGTGAGCCGGCCAGGGCGGCGCTCGAGCGGCTCGGCCTCCCGGCTGACGCTCGCGCCGAGAGCCTCTCGCCGGTGCAGTTCGTCGAGCTCGCGGCGGCGCTCGAGGGTGATGCGGCGTGATCCTGCGCGCGCCGGCGAAGCTCAACCTGTGCCTCTACGTCGGGGCGCGGCGCGACGACGGCCTGCACGAGCTGCGCTCGCTGTTCTGCCCTCTCCTCCTCGCCGATCGGCTCGAGGTCGGCCCGGCGGCCGGCGAGAGCGACGAGGTCGTCTGTCCCGGGGTGAGCGGCCCGAACCTGGTCACGGTCGCGCTCGAGGCGATGCGCGCCCGCGGCTGGCGCCACGACCCGGTCCGGGTCGAGATCGAGAAGCGGATCCCGGTCGCCGCCGGCCTCGGCGGCGGCAGCGCGGATGCAGCAGCGGTCCTGCGGCTGGCCGGCGATCAGGTCGACGGGCTCGCCGAGCTCGCCGCCGGGCTCGGGGCAGATGTGCCGTCCCAGCTCGATCCGGTCTTCGCGCTGGTGGGCGGGGCGGGGGAGCGGATCGACCCGCTACCGACCCCGGGCGAGTTCGCCGCGGTGCTGATCGACGACGAGGACGGTTTGCGCGCGGCCGAGGTCTACGAGGAGGCCGACGCGCTCGGCGGCGGGCGCTCGGCGGCGGAGCTTGAAGACCTCGAGCGCCGGCTGCGCCAGGTGACCGCGAGCGGCGCCTCGCCGCTCGACTACGGCGAGCTGCTTGTCAACGACCTCGAGCAGGCGGCGATCTCGCTGCGCCCGGAGATCGCCGAGGCGCTCGCGGCGCTCGACGAGGTCGGGGCCGAGCGCACCCTGGTCGGCGGCTCCGGTCCCACCGCGGTCGGGCTGTTCGCCGATCTGACCGCGGCCGACGCCGCGGTGTCGGCGCTGCCGCCCCGCTACGCGCGCGCGATCGTCTCGGCGCCGCAGCGGCTCGGATAATCCCCTGATGCAGCTCGAGGGAGAGAAGCGCAGCCGCGGTCGCCTGGTTCTGATCGCGGTGCTGGCGGTGGCGGCGTTCATCGCCTTCCAGAAGTTCGCCCCTGATATCAACGTCGAGCAGCTGCTCGAGGACCTGTCGGCGAAGCTCGGCGATTGGACCTACCTCCTGGTCGGCGCGCTCGCCTTCCTCGAGACCGGCGCCTTCATCGGGCTCGTCTTCCCTGGTGAGACGGCGGTGATCCTCGGCGGCGCGGTCGCCGGGCAGGGCGAGACGTCGATCGTGATCACGATCGCGATTGTCTGGTTCTGCGCCTGGGCGGGCGACACGACGAGCTTCTACATCGGCACCAGGCTCGGCCGCGACTTCGTGCTCCGCCATGGGCCGAAGGTGCGGATCACTCACGAGCGCTTCGAGCAGGTCGAGGCGTACTTCGCCCGCCACGGCGGCAAGACGATCCTGATCGGCCGCTTCATCGGCCTCGTCCGGGCGCTGGCGCCGTTCATCGCCGGCAGTTCGGGGATGCGATATCGCGCCTTCGTTCCCGTACAGCGTGCTCGGCACCGGGCTCTGGGCGACGGCGTTCTGCCTGCTCGGCTACTTCCTCTCGCAGAGCATCGACAAGGCCACCGAGATCGCCGGTAAGGGCGCGCTCGTGTTCGGGGTCCTGGTCGCGCTGATCGTCGGCGCGGTGGTGGTCTCACGCTTCCTGCGCGACCAGGAGAACCGCTCCAAGGTCGCCGCGAGGATCGAGTCGACGCCGGGGCTGCGACGGCTGTTGCCGCAGATCCGCTTCGCGTGGCGCCGGTTCACTCCGGGCGGGCTCGGGCTCGAGTTCACGACCCTGATCGCGACCCTGGCGGTGGCGCTGTTCGTGCTGGTCGGCTACGCGATGATCGTCTCCGGCGACGCCGGGCCGACCCCGGGCGACGCGCAGGCGATCGACCTCGTCGACTCGCTGCGGACCGCGTGGCTGACCAGCCTCGCCAAGGTGATCACGGCGCTCGGCACGAGCTGGGCGCTGATCCCGCTCACGGCGGTCGCGGCCGGGGTGCTCGGCTGGCGCGGGCGCTGGACCGAGGTCGCGGTGCTGCTGGCCGCGGTGGTGATCATCCTGATCGCGGTTCCGGTGATCAAGGAGAGCATCGATCGTCCGCGGCCCGCCGACCCGCTGGTCGCCGCGCCGGGCGCCTCGTATCCGAGCGGCCACGCCGCTCACTCGGTCTTCTACGTCTGGCTGGCGCTGACGGTCGCGGTCCGGGTGCGGCCGGGATGGAAGTACGGCACGGCGCTGATCGCGACCGGATTCGCGCTCACGGGGCTGATCGGGCTCAGCCGCGTGTACCTCGGGGTCCACTACCTGAGCGACGTCAGCGGCGGCTGGGCGTTGGGAGTCAGCGCCTTCGCGGGCTGCGCCGCGCTGGCGATGGTCGTAACGCACGTCGCGAAGTTGCGGCACAATCAGCCGGCATCGTGACCTTCGTCGTGGCTCAGATCCCGACCGAGTACTTCCTCTTCGGCGGCGCGGGCTTGATCAGCCTGCTCGCCTTCGGGCTGTTGATCCTCGCGCCCACCGTCGGATCGTTCGGCCGCACCTGGGAGAAGGTGACCGCGGTGCTGGTTTCGTTCTTCGTCCTGGTCGCCCTGCTCGCGATCGGGGTCGCCGCCGGGATCGCGATCGTCTACTACTGGGACGACATCACCTCGATCTTCGGCGGTTAGTCGGGCAGGCGTCCCGATTTACGCCTGGCGAGCCTAGACTCTGCGCGTGGCGCAGCAGTCTAAACCGGGCAAAACCGCTGCAAATACGGCAGATGAGGGCGCTCTCGAGACGCTGTCGGAGGCGATCGAGTCGGGCGCCGGTCTGCCGGCGGTGGCGCGAGCCGCAGCGGCGGCGCTGGGCGCCAGCGTCGCCCTGATCGACCGCTCGAGCGCCGTGCTCGCGGTCGCCGCCTCTTCGTCGGCGGAGGAGAGCAAGCTGCTCTCGGGCGAGGGCGACGTCGACGCGCTCGAGCTGCGGGTCGCCGACGCGGTGGTCGGTGAGCTCCGATACCGCCGCCGCGAGGGCGATCCGTCGGCGACCCTGATGCGGATGGTCTCGACCCTGCTGGCGCTCGAGCTCGAGCGCTCGCGGGCGCCTGAGTGGGCGAGCGACGAGGCGGCTGGCCAGTTCGTCGACGCGGTCCTCGCGCGCAAGGTGACCGATCGCGGCGACATCCTCGCGCGCGCCAGCGAGCTCGGAACGACGATCGACTCGGGGGGCGGGGTGATCTTCGCTCGCGCCGCTCCGCGGGCGGCGCAGACGGGCGACTGGCGGTCCCGGGTCCTGGTCGTCGCGCTGCGCTCCCTGCGCGGGGCGAGCGCCGGCGCGATCGCCCGGCTGGGCGAGCTCGGCGACCGCGCCGAGGTGAGCGCGATCGTCCCGGGCGAGGAGCCGGCCCAGATCGAGCGCGCCGCCGCCTCGCTGACGCGCGAGCTCGCCGCGTCGCTACCGGGCTTTCACCTGACGATCTCCCGCAGTCGCTGGGTCGCCGACCCGGTCGATCTCTACCGGGCCGGGCAGGAGGCGCTGCTCGCCGTCAACGTCGCCGAGGCGGACGGGCTCGAGCTGCTCGCGTTCGAGGACACCGGCTCCTACCGGCTGCTGTTGCCGGCGATGAGCGAGGACCCGGGTGAGCTCGAGCGCTTCTACGAGGAGACGGTCGCGCCGCTGTCGGCCTACGACGATCAGTACGAGACCGACCTCGTGACGACGATCGAGGCCTACCTGGAGAACGACGGCAACGTCACCCCGACCGCCGAGCAGCTGTTCACCCACCGCCACACGGTCCGCTACCGGCTCGAGCGGGTGAAGGAGCTCTGCGGCCACGACATCACCTCCACCGAGGGCCGCGAGAAGCTGGGCCTCGGGCTCAAGGCGATGCGCGTGCTCGGCATCCCGCCGCCGCGCGGCCCCGCCACCGAGCCGGGCACCGCGGCCGGCAGGGCGAAGGTGCGGCGCAAGGCGGAGGGGTAGCT
>CAWHFY010000012.1:0-114063 GCA_963828755.1 uncultured Solirubrobacterales bacterium
TCGAGCTCATCACCGGTGTCGAGGCTGAGCTGGCGACCGTCGACATCGAGATCGGTGACGTCTGCCATCACCACGCGCACGTTTCGTTGTCGCTTCAGCAGCACCCGAATCGGCGATGCGATCTGGCCCTCGGATAGACGCCCGGACGCCGCCTGGTAGAGGAGCGGCTGGAAAAGATGGTGGCTCATGCGATCGACGAGCGTCACCTCGGCGTCAGCGCCGCTCAATTCCTTGGCGGCGGCGAGTCCCCCGAACCCACCGCCGACGATTACGACTCGCCGGCGTCCCGAAGACGCCTCAGCCGGCACGAGCGGACTCGCCCTCGGCCGTCGCCCCCATCCGCTCGAGCAGGTGGTCGCCGACGCGGATCGCGTTCGCCATCGCCGTCAAACCGGGGTTGACGGCCCCGATGCTGGGAAAGAAGCTGGTGTCGACGACGTAGAGGTTGTCGAGCTCGTGGGCCTTGCAGTTCGTGTCGAGCACCGAGTCGGCGGGATCGGTGCCGAAGCGGCAGGTCCCGGACTGATGCGCGACCCCCGCCACCGGGATCTCGTTCTTCAGGTAGGCGTGATGTGGGAGAAGGTGGCCCTCGTGCATGCCGATGTCGCCGAGGATGGACTTGAGCTTGTCGTAGAGCTCCTTCTTCGGCTTCTCGTTGGAGTAGGTGTAGCTCAGCCTGATTGCCCCGTCGTCCGTGAGCGTCACCCGGTTCTCGGGCTTCGGCAGATCCTCGGTAGAGAGCCAGAAGTCGACGGCGTGGGCGGCGATCTTCTCAAGGCTCCAGCTGGGGGCCAGCTTCGTCTCGCCCGGCTTCTCTCCCCGAAACATCGGAGCCTGGGACTTGCCGACCATCTGGATGTTGCCGAGCGGGTGATCGAACTCCTCACCGGCGAAGTAGAAGTCATTGAGCCCGAGCGTCTTCTGGAAGACGGTCGGGTTTGGCTCCTTCGACAGGGCCAGGACGGCCTGGCTGTTGTGGAACATGTAGTTGCGGCCCACCTGGTCGGAACCGTTCGCCAGGCCATTCGGATGCTTGTCGGTGGCGGAGGCGAGCAGCAGCTTGGCGGAGTTGGCCGCACCGCAGGAGACCGCGACGATGTCGGCTGAGTAGGTCTCCCGGTCGCCGTCGCGCTCGACCACGACCTCCGTCACCGCGTCACCGCCGGCGTCGGTGTTGAGAGCCACCGCCTCTGCGTTCGTCAGCAGCGTGACGTTCGCGTGTTCGAGCGCGGGCCGCACTGCGATCACCTCGGCGTCGGACTTCGCGTGCACCAGGCAGGGAAAGCCATCGCAGTTGTCGCAGCGGACGCAGGCGCTGTAGGGCATGTTCGCCTCGTCCAACATCACCCCGCACGGCGCGTGGAAGGGCCGGTAGCCGGCGGCGGCGAGATCGTCCGAGAGCTGCTGGATGCGCGGCTCGTGGGAGACGGCCGGGAAGGGATAGGGAGCGCTTGCCGGGGGCTCTGTGGGGTCCTCGCCTCGAGCACCGTGCACCTGGTAGAGCTCCTCCGCCTGCGTGTAGTAGGGCTCCATCTCGTCGTAGGAGATCGGCCAGGCCCGCGAGACGCCGTCCTCGTACCGGACCTCGCCGAAGTCCTCGGCGCGCAGCCGGTAGAGCGCCGCGCCGAACATCTTGGTCGCGCCGCCGACGAAGTAGTGCACCTGCGGGGCGAACTCCTTGTCCTTGGCGTCGTACCAGGTGTCCTCCGACTGGTAGCGGCCGTCGACAAAGACGTCCTCGGCCCGCCAGTTCTGCGGCTCGCGAGTCAGGAAGTCCCCGCGCTCGAGCAGCAGGATCTTCTTGCCGGACGGAGCGAGCCGGTTGACCAACGTCCCCCCGCCGGCGCCGCTGCCGATCACGATCACGTCGTAGTCGCTCATGCGTTGACGCCGACCTCCTTGAGGCGCTCGCTGAGGATGATCCGCGCCGCCGCCTCGATCAAGGCGAGGTGCGAGAAGGCCTGGGGGAAGTTCCCCAGGTGGCGGCCCGTGCTGGGGTCGAACTCTTCGGCGTAGAGGCCGAGCGGCGAGGCGATGCGGAGCAGCCGGTCCATCAGGTCGCGGGCGCGCTGCTGCTCGCGGATGATCGCCAGACCCGTGACGAGCCAGAAGGAGCAGATCAGGAAGCTGCCCTCCTTGCCCGAGAGCCCGTCGTCGGTCTCGCCGGTCCGGTAGCGCAGGACGTATCCGTCCTCGGTGAGGTCGTCCGCAATTGCCAGCACGCTCTTGCGGAGCACCTCGTCATCGCCCGGCAGGAAGCCGAACAGGGCGGCCAACAATGTCGAAGCGTCGAGGGCGTCGGTGTCGTAGTGCTGCCGCAGGACCCCGTCCCGTGCACCGTTTTCGAGGATGTCCTTGCGGATCTCCTCAGCCGTGGCGCCCCATGTCTCCTGGAGCTTCGAGTCCCCTCGGATCTCCGCGAGCTTCGAGGCGCGGTCCATCGCGACCCAGCACATGAGCTTCGAGGAGACGTAGTGCTGGGGCTCGCCGCGCGCCTCCCAGATCCCCTGGTCCGGCTTCTTCCAGACTTTGGTTGCGCACTCGGCCTGGGCCTGCACCACCGGCCAGAGTCTCCGAGGCAGCCGCTGGCTGCGATGGCTGTGCAGGAGGATCGAGTCGAGCGCCGCACCGAAGACGTCGTTCTGTCGTTGATCGAAGGCGCCGTTTCCGACCCGCACCGGCGACGCCCCCGCGTATCCGGAGAGATCATCCCTCGTCGACTCGGTCAGGTCTCGCCGACCGTCGATCCCGTACATGATCTGCAGCGCACCGTCCTTGTCCGGCTCGAGGTCGCCGATGAACTGCATGAACTCGTTGGCCTCCCAGTCCAGGTTCAGGTAGTGGAGGGCCTGGAGCGTGAAGGTCGAGTCCCTGATCCAGGTGAAGCGGTAGTCCCAGTTGCGCTCCCCGCCGGGTGTTTCGGGCAGTGAGGTCGTCAGGGCGGCCACGGTCGCACCGGTCGGCATGTAGGTGAGACCCTTGATCGTCAGGGCCGAGCGCTGGATCGCCCCTCGGAAGCGGTGGTCGGGCATCCGGGCCTTGGAGACCCAGGTGCGCCAGTATTCGGTCGTCTCGCTGAGGCGCGCGTTGGCCTCGTCCACGTCCTCCGGCGAGGCCAGCTCCTCGGCCCAGGAGAGTGAGCAGAAGGCCTGTTCGCCCTTCTGCAGCGTGTGGCGCGCCTGCGCCGCTTCTCCCTCCACCCCGAGGGGCATGCTGCTGCGGAGCCTCATCGTCGGCCCCTCCCCGCTTGCATCGGCGGTGTGAGGGCCGAGCAGCGACCAGTCCCCCAGCACCCGCCCATAATCGAAGTCCGGCTCGCAGAGCAGCTCTATGTCGACCGAACCGTCCAAGCAGAGCACCGTCCGAACCAGCAAATGATGGGCGTCCTCGTCGGCGGGGGCCCTCGTATGCGGGGTGATCTCGTCCTTGTGCCGGGTCGGGCCGATCGTCAGCGCGTCGCGCACCATTGCCCAGCCGGTGGGCGTGTGCCAGGTCGTGTTGAGGATGTTCGTGCCGGGCTCATAGATCCTCCCGCTCGGGACGTTGATCCCGAAGGGACCGAAGCGGAACGAGCCCGCTTCCCGGTCCAGCAGCGTCCCGAAGATGCTGGGCGAGTCGAACCGCGGCACGCAGAGCCAGTCGATCGCCCCGTCGGGCGCCACCAGTGCGCCGGTATGGCAGTTGGAGAGGAAGGCGTAGTCCGCAATCGGCGGAAACGGCGACGGCATCGCGGCGCTCTGGGGCATTCCCTTCTCCTTGCCGGCCGCGGGCGCTTTGCCGGCTCCACTCGCCGCCGCCTTGCCGCTGGAGCGGGTCTTTCCGGACCCCTTCTGCTTCGCGGGACTCATGACCCGGTCCACGGCTCGTGCCAGCCGCCGTAGTCCTTCACCAGCCGGTCGGCGGCCTTCGGTCCCCAGGTGCCGGGCTTGTACGGCAGGACCCTGGGCGGCTTCTCGAGCAGCGGGCCGCAGACCCGCCAGGTCTCCTCGATGTTGTCCTGTCGGGTGAAGCGCGTGCTGTTGCCGACCATCGCGGCGTGCAGGAGGACCTCGTATGGGGTCGGGCCCTCGCCGCCCTCCTGGGCGAACTCCATCTCGAGGTTGATCTGCTCGGGTCTGGTTTCGTCACTGCGCTGTGCGTCGAGCAGCAGACGAATCCCGGTGGTCGGGTGGAGCCTGACGACAAGCTGGTCGGGCTCGGTCCGCCGCCGGCTGTTCGCGCTGTAGCCGAGGCGCGGCGGCTGCTTGAAGATCAGCCTGAGCTCCCACTGCTCCACCGGGAGCTCCTTCCCCGTCCGGATGAAGAACGGGACTCCGGTCCAGCGCCAGTTGTCGATCTCGAAGCGCATCGCCGCAAAGGTCTCCGTCTTCGAGTCCTTCGCCACCCCCTTGATCTTCCGGTAGCCCTCGTACTGCCCTCGCACGTACTGCTTCGGGTCGGCCTTCGGCATCGCCGAGAAGACACCAAACATCGCGTCCTTCAACGCCCGGGCGTTGCGGCTGGCGGGCGGTTCCATCGCAGCCGCCGCGACCACCTGCATCAGGTGGTTGACCACCACGTCCCGGAGGGCGCCGACGGGGTCGTAGAAGCTGCCGCGGTCGGAGACTCCGAAGTCCTCCGCCATCGTGATCTGAACGCAGGCGACGCTGTTGCGGTTCCAGACGGGCTCGAACATCACATTCCCGAAACGTAGATAGAGAATCTCGGCCAGCCCCATCACGCCGAGGAAGTGGTCGATCCGGTAGAGCTGGTCCTCACGGATGTACTGATGGATCTCCGCGGCGAGCGCGCGGGCGGAAGCGAGGTCGTGGCCGAAGGGCTTCTCGACGACCACTCTCGCGTGCCCGGTCAGACCGGCCTCGGCCAGCCCCTTGATCGTCATGCCGAAGAGGGAAGGCGGGATCTCCAGATAGAAGACCGGGGTCCTCGCCCCCTTGATGTGGGCGGCGAGGCGCTTGTAAGTGTCGGCCTCGGCGAAGTCGCCCTGGACGTAGGAGAGGCGCTTGGCGAATCGGTTGAAGACCTTCGGGTCGGGCTTCCGCCCGGACGAGGTCTCGATCGCCTTGCGGGCGTGATCACGGAGGTCCTTGTCCGACCAGTCGTCGAAGGCCACGCCGACGACCGGGCAGTCGAGTAGCCCGCGGGCCTCGAGCCTGTAGAGCGAGTGGAAGGTCATCACCTTCGCCAGATCGCCCGTGATCCCGAAGACGACGAAAACGTCGCATGACGTATTGCCCTTCCTTGGCACGGGCCTATCCTAATCCCGCGCCGACCCCCGGTGTGGTTTCCTGTCGCGATCGGCGACCCGTTCCCTCAGACTGTGGCCAAGAGATGATCGCCAGCAGGATGGTGGAGGGGTTGACCGCGCTGACGCTCGCGACCGACGCGGGCCTCGAGGCCGCGTTCGTCCCGAGCGCCGGCATGGTCGGGTGCTCGCTGATCGATGACGGCGAGCAGCTACTCGGCCAGCGCGGAGGCCTGCGGCACTACATCGAGCAGCGCTCGACGATGGGGATCCCGCTCCTTCACCCGTGGGCGAATCGCGTCACTCGGACGAAGTTCCCGGTCGCCGGCAGGGAGGTCGTTCTGGACGACGCTCGGCTGCCGCTTTCCCGCGGCCCCGGGGGGCTCCCGATCCACGGATTGCTCGCGGCAGCCGAGGGGTGGCAGGTGGACCGGCACGAGGCGACGGAGGACGGCGGGGTGCTCGCCGCGACGTTCGACTTCGCCGCCCACCAAGAGCTGCTGGCGGCGTTTCCCTTCCCACACCGGGTGCAGTGGGAGGGGACCTTGCAAGGGCCGACCCTCACGATCGCCACGACGATCCACGCGTCGGGTGATGTGTCGGTACCGATCTCGTTCGGCTACCACCCTTATCTGCGCCTACCCGGAGTCGATCGCGCCGAGTGGGAGGTGAGAATCCCGGTGCGCGAGCGCGTGAAGCTCGACCGCCGAATGATTCCGACCGGCGACCGCGAGCGAATCAAGGTGGCGAATGGTCCGCTTGGCGAGCGGACGTTCGATGACGAATATCTGGCTCCGCCGGACGCGGCGCCCTTGGTCCTCACCGGCGGTGGCCGACGAATCGAGCTCTCGGTCGGCCCCGGCTACCGATTCGCCCAGGTCTACGCTCCCAGCGATGACGATGTCGTTGCCTTCGAGCCGATGACGGCCCCGACCAACGCCCTCGTCGCCGGTGGTCCTGACCTGCCGCTCGTCCCGCCCGGAGGGCGGTACGAGGCGATCTTCTCGATCACGGTGTCGGACGGCGACTAGGCGACGGGCGGAGCTAGGGGACGCGGTTGGGCGGTTCGTCGCCCCGTAAGGCGGCGAGCACGTTGTCAGCGACGAGGTCTGCCATCGCGTCCCGCGTGCGGGTGGTCGCCGAGCCGATGTGGGGAAGCAGGACGCAGTTAGGGGCGCCGAGCAGCTCGACCGGTACGTCGGGCTCGTGCTCGTAGACATCCAAGCCGGCGGCCCCAATCGTCCCGTCGTTCAGGGCGTCCCCGAGCGCTGCAGAGTCGACGAGGGATCCGCGAGCCGTGTTGACCAGGATCGCGTCAGGCTTCATCGCACCGAGCTCCCGCCGCCCGATCAGGCCGATCGTCTCGGGGGTCGCCGGCACGTGCAGGCTGACGACGTCGGCGCAGCGAAGCAGCTCCCCGAGTTCAACACGGACCGCACCCAGGCCCCGTTCTGCGTCGGGCTTGCGCTTGCGGCCGCTGTAGACGATCTGGCCTGCGAGGGCGGCTACAAGCTCTGCATAGCGGTGTCCGATCCGGCCCATCCCGACAATGCCAAATGTTGCGCGGCTGAGCTCCCGGCCAAGGTAGCCGTCCGGGTCCGGACCTCGCCATCGGCCCGCTCGTAGGTCCGCCTCGGCCTCGGTGGTGCGGCGGGCCGCGGCGAGGGTGAGGCTGAGCGCCAGCTCGGCCGTCGCGTCCGTAAGCACATCGGGCGTATTGGTGACGATCACATCGCGGCGCCGGCATTCATCGAGGTCCACGTTGTCGATCCCGACCGCGAAATTCGCCACCACCCGGAGCTGGGGACCGGCCGCCCGGAGCAGCTGCTCGCCGACGACGACCGTCGGGTCGGCGACGATCGCATCGGCCCCGGGCGCCAGCGCGAACAGACGCTCAGGCGTGACAGCGAGACCGCCCTCCTTGATCGAACAGGTTTCAGCCAGGCGATCCGTTCCCGCCGTCGGTAGCCGGCGGGCGATCAGCACTGTCGGGTTGGCATCGAGCCGGTTCAGCGCGTGCGAGACTATCCAGACCGATGAGGATCGCTGTCGTCGGGCACATGGAATGGGCCGAGTTCGCGCGGGTCGAGAGGGTCCCAGAACCCGGCGAGATCGTTCAGGCCGCCGAGGGCTGGGAGGAGCCGGCAGGCGGCGGAGCCGTCGCCGCGGTGCAGCTCGCACGCCTGGCCGGCGAGTGCCTCTTCCTCACCGCCCTGGGCGATGACGACCTCGGCCACCGCGCGGAGCGAGAGCTGCAGGCTCTCGGGGTTCGCGTCGAGGCAGTGTGGCGCTCGGAGCCGCAACGGAGGGCGTTTGTTCACCTCGACGCCGACGCCGAGCGCACGATCACGGTGATCGGCGAGCGCGCCGGGCCGCACGCGGACGACCCGCTTCCCTGGTCCGAGCTCGAGGACGCCGACGCGGTCTACTTCACCGCCGGCGATCCCGCGGCGGTACGTGCGGCGCGGGCTGCGCGTCAGCTCGTGTCGACCGTGCGCGCGGTCGATTCGTTGGCGAAAGCCGGGGTCCAGATCGACATGCTGGTGTCGAGCGCAGAGGATGAGGGGGAGCGCTACTCGCCCGGTGACATCAAACCGTCGCCGCGTTTCGTCGCGCGCACTGCCGGTGCCTCGGGAGGGGTGCTCGAGACGGTCGACGGCGCCCGCAGAGCATGGACCGCCCCTCCGCTGCCCGGCCCGGCGGTCGACGCGTACGGCGCCGGGGATTCGTTCGCAGCGGGCGTGACCTTTGGGTTGGCGCAGGGCCGGTCGGCCGATGAGGCGGCGGCGCTTGGCGCGCGCTGTGGCGCAGCGGCCGTCACAGGCCGCGGACCGTACGCGGCGGACCTCCGCGAGGTGCGGACACCATGAGCGACCGGGACGAAGGCGGCAGCGAAGGGTTGACCGCCGCCGAGTTCAGGCAGCTGTTCGAGGCCGTCTCCACCTGGGGGCACTGGGGGGCCGATGACGAACGGGGCGCCCTCAACTACCTCACTCCCGCGAGGGTTCTCGAGGCTGCGCGGCTCGTTCGCACCGGCGAGACCGTGACGCTGAGTCTCCCGCTGAACACGCGACTTGGAATCGACAATCCCGCGCCCGCGGATCACCACATGACGATGATGGGGGATGAGGACATCGGATCCGGAACTCTCAGCTTCGCGAAGGACTACGTTGGGGCCGACTACCACAATCCGTCCCACACCCACATCGACGCGCTCTGCCATGTCGCGTTCGACGGGACTCTCTACAACGGAAGGTCGACCGCCTCACTGACTCGCGAGGGAGCGACTGCCGACGACATCGGAGTGCTCAAGGACGGCCTCGTCGGGCGCGGCGTGCTGCTGGACGTGCCCGCGTTGCGTGGGGTCGATTGGCTCGAGCCCGGCGAGCACGTCTTCCCCGACGAACTCGAGGGCTGCGAGCGGAAGCAGGGCGTGACGGTCCAAGAGGGCGACATCCTGCTCGTGCGAACGGGCCACGCCAAGCGCCACGCCGATCTCGGACCATGGGACAGCGACGCTGCCAAGGCAGGCCTGCACCCCGGCTGCGCCATGTTTCTGGCGGAGCGGCGGGTTGCGGCGCTCGGCTCGGATGGCAATAACGACACCACCCCGAGCACGACCGAGGGGATCGACTTTCCGATCCATGCCTTGGCGCTGAACGCGATGGGAGTTCACCTGCTCGATTACCTGCAGCTCGAGGATCTCGTCGGCGCGTGCGAACGCGAAAGCCGCTGGGAGTTCCTCTTCCTCACGGCACCGCTACGCGTCATCGGAGGGACCGGCTCACCGGTGAACCCGATCGCGGTCCTGTGAGCGGCCAAACGCCCCGCACTGGTCTTCGCGATGCGGAGAGCGAGCTTAGGCCGCGAGCGCCACCGGGATCGACCGGTACTGGTTCAGGAAGGTCGAGCTGATCGCGCTCGGTCTCGCCGTCGAGCTCGATCTCCGCGAACCGGTTTAGCGTCTCCTCGATCCAGAGCTTCAGCTCCAGCCTGGCGAGGCCGGCACCGAGGCAGAAATGGCGCCCGCCGCCGCCGAAGCCCTGGTGCGGGTTTGGCTGGCGCCGGACGTCGAAACGGTCGGGGTCGTCGAAGACGGCCTCGTCGCGGTTGCCCGAGACGTACCAGAGCGCCAGCTTGTCGCCGGCCTTCACCTGCTTGCCGGCGAGCTCGGTGTCGCGGGTGGCGGTCCGGCGCATATAGGCGAAGGCGGGGTGGAAGCGGACGAACTCCTCGACCACCTGCTCGAGCGGGACCTCGCCGGAGCGCACGATCCGCATCTGCTCGGGATCGTCGAGCAGGCTCTTGATCCCGGAGGTGAAGACCGACCGGGTCGAGTCGTTGCCGGCGACCATGAGCAGGAAGAAGAACATCAGCACCTCCTCGTGGGAGAGGCGCTCGCCGTCGACCTCGGCCTCGATGAAGGCCGTGGTCAGGTCGTCGGTCGGGTTGGACTCACGCTCCTCGACCATCGCGTTGACGTACGGGATGAACTCCTCCAGGGCCCGCCAGACGTCGCCGAGGTCCGGGACCAGACGCGGGTCCTCGAACGCGGTCGTGCGGTTGGTCCAGTCGACGAGCTTGTCGGCGTCCTCGCGCGGCGCCCCGAGCATGTCGCCGATCACCATCGACGGGACGTAGACGCCGACGTCTTGGACCAGGTCGAGGCGGCCGTCGGGGTGGCTCTGCGAGCGCCCGGTCCCAGACCATGTTGATGATCTCGCGCATGCGCTCGGTGTGCTCGATCGCCCGCTTCGGGGTGAACGCCTTCTGCACCAGCGCCTTCAGCCGGTCGTGGCGGGGCGGATCCTGGGTGATCATCATGTTCGCCGAGATGTCGATCGGATCCGGCGCCCCGGGCTCGGCCAGGCGGTCGACGAGGATGATGCTGCGCTTCGAGGAGAAGGTCTCGTGGTCGCGGCCGACGGCGGCGATGTCGTCGAAACGAACCACCGACCAGAAGCCGTTCTCGTCGGCGAAGTCCCCGAGCTCGCTCCAGTGCAGCGGCTCCTCGGCGCGCAGGCGCTTGAAGGTCTCGTGGGGAGGGCCGTCTCGCCACAGGTCGAGGTTGCTGACGTCGAGGTCGGCGAGGTCGGGCGTGGGGGCGAGTGTGGTCATTGAATCCCTCTTGGTCGTTTCGTCGTCAGGCGAGCCCGACGATTCCGTTGATGAGCAGATAGGTGCCGATCACCGTCGCCACCGTCGGCGCCGATCTGGCGCAGGTGCGACCGGCTCCATTCGTCGAAGCGCGCGGCCGCGGCCGCGGCCCGCTCGGGCGCGAGCACATAGAAGGCCAGCGGGACCTCGACCAGGACGAACATGATCGCGTTGAAGAGGAGGACGAGGGCGATGTCGGCCCCGGTCGAGTGACCGGCTTCGGCGATGTCCTTGAGCGCGGCCAGGTACCAGACGCTGGGCAGGTCGATGAGGATCCCGAGGCCGAAGGCCACGGCGAGGGAGTCGCGCTCGAGCATCCGCTTCGACCACGGGATCCTTCGGTTCGGCGGTCGCGTCGCCTTGGCGCTCTTGCGTCTGGCCCGGCGGTCGGCGAACGGAAGCGGGCGTCCGGTCGCGACCAGGAATGCGAGCGCCAGGGACAGGAGCCCGGCGATCATGTCGATCGTCGGGCTGATCGAGTGCGACGAGCCGGCGCCGACCACTCCCGAGCCCTTGATCAGCGCGAGCACGCCGAGCCCGACCAGGACGCTCGTCGTCAACCCGCCGATCAGGAAGGCCGCCAGCAGCCGGGCCGGGTTGGGGCGGGTGAAGATAATCACGACGACCGCGAGCGTCGTGGGATAGAAGGCCGCCGCAAGCGCGAGCGGGACAAGGTTGCCCATCGGTCAGATCGCCTGAACCCCTTCCTTCTCGACCGTCAGCGGGCCGAAGAGCGTGGGCCGACCATCAATCAGCCTCCCGCTCGACCGCGAGACGACCGTCCTCGACCGCGGCCTGCAGCGCCGCGTAGTCGCGCTCGTTCTGGTCCGCGTAGGCGGTGGCGAAACGGGTCATCGCCCGGTCGAAGCTGTCGCTGCCGCCGAGGTAGGCGCCGATCGCGATCCGATCGCCGGAGCGAGCGTGGGCGCGGGCGAGGATCCCGCCGCAGATCTGCGCGTAGGCCGTCATCTGTCGCGGCGTCATCGTGTCGACCGCAGCCGACCCCTTCTGGTCCCAGAGCTGGCGCACGTAGAAGTCGCGCTTCTTGTCGTCCGGCCCGACCGCGGAAAGCCAGCCGAGCATGATGTCGCTGCTCGATTGGGTGAGCCGCTGGCCCTCGACCACCCGCTGGCCCTGGTGGGGGAACTCGGTTGGCGCGGTGAACGGCTCGAGCACCGACGGCTGGGCCTCCTTGACCTGGAGGAAGAGCGGGTCGTCCTCGTCGCGGCCGACGAACAGGGCGACCCAGGCGCGGGTGCCGACGCTGCCCACGCCGACGACCTTGTGGGCGGCGTCGACGAAGCGGTACTCGTCGAAGAGATGGCGGTACTCGCCGTCGAGGGTCTCCCGGTACGCCTCGAGCACCTCGTGCAGCCTCGTCTGCGCCGTCTTCAGCTGCTTGCCCGCGAAGATGTCGTCGAACCGCACGAGCACCGGCGGGTCGCTGACGAACTGCAGCTCGCCCGTCGACCCGGGTGGTCAGCTTCGAGAAGGCGCGCAGCCGGTCCTTGCGCTGGGTCTTGGCGACGTTGCGATCGAAGGCCTTGCGCTCCTTCTTGCTGGCCACCGGCGCGAACGCCTCGCGGACCTGCGAGACGTCGAGGCGCTTGTACCAGACCTCGAGGTTGCTGAGCTCAGCGAGCTCGCGGATGTGCTCCCGGTAGGTGCGCGCGGCGGTGAGCACGATCTCGCGCCGCTGCGCATCGCCGAACCCACGGTCGCGGCCGGCGATCTCGAAGCTGGCCACCAGCCGCTTCAGATCCCACTCCCACGGCCCGGGCAGGGTCTCGTCGAAGTCGTTGATGTCGAGGACCAGGTTGCGGTCGGCGGCAGCGTAGGCGCCGAAGTTGGAGAGGTGCGCATCGCCGCACGCCTGCACCCAGAGCCCCGAGGTCGGCGTCGGCCCCAGGTCGGCGGCCATGATCGCCGCGGCGCCGCGGTAGAAGGTGAAGGCCGAGACGAGCATGCGGCCGTGGCGCAGCGGTACCAGCTCGGGGACCCGGTCGGCGTCCTCGGCCTCGAGCACCTCGAGCGGGTCAGCGCGATCCGCCGCCGGCTCCCAGTCGCCGTGGCTGGAGCGGGGAACCTCGGCGCGGGCCGCTTTGCCGAGCGCGGCCCGCTCAGCCGGGGTCGCGCCGGCGGGCGCGGCGCGCGATTGCTCCGGGGTGATGGATGGCCATGTCGCAGACCAATCTACGTCCTGCCGCAGGCGTGCGCGCATCATCCGTTCGGGGTGATTCGCCCCGGCGGACGCGATGATCTAATCGACGCATCGAGCGGTTGGCCAGATATGCCCCGATCGTCGGCTGGCTGCCGCGGTACCGCCGGGCCTGGCTCAAGGACGACGGTGTCGCTGCGCTCTCGGTCTGGG
Organism: uncultured Solirubrobacterales bacterium; assembly: GCA_963828755.1. Lineage (GTDB taxonomy): Bacteria > Actinomycetota > Thermoleophilia > Solirubrobacterales > 70-9 > WHSW01. Next base: position 12,774 of record CAWHFY010000012.1, read on the forward strand.
CACTGCTCATCCCGCAGGGCCTCGCCTACGCGGCGATCGCCGGGGTTCCGGTCCAGTACGGGCTCTACACCGCGTTTGCAGCCCTGATCGCCTACGCGATCTTCGGCACGGCGAGGCAGGTCGTCCAGGGCCCGAGCGCGACCGTGGCCGCCGTCTCGACAGCGGTGATCACGCCGCTCGCCGGCGCCGGGGCGCTCGGCAGCGCCAAGGCGGCGGAGTGGGCGGCGGCGCTCGCGCTCGCCGCCGGCGCCGTCTATGTGGTGCTCGGCGTGCTGCGGATGGGGTGGGTGGCGAACTTCCTCTCCCGGGCGGTGCTCGCCGGCTTCATCCTCGGCTTCGCGATCGGGATCGTGATCGACCAGGCGCCGAAGTTGTTCGGTGTCCCGGCCGGTGACGGGACCTACGCCGAGGATCTCGTCGACCTAATCAAGTCGATCCCCGACACCTCGCTGACCACGCTCGCGGTCGGAGTCGGCTCGCTCGGGCTGCTGCTTGGGATGCGTTACCTGCGCCCAAAATGGCCGCGGGCGCTGATCGTCGTCGCGCTCTCGATCGCCGTCACCTCGGTCCTCGACCTCGACCAGCACGGCGTCGCGATCACCGGCGACGTTCCGACCGGGCTGTTCGAGATCGGCCTGCCCGGAGTCGGGTCGAACGAGGTGGGCACGCTCGTGGTCGGCGCGCTCTCGGTGCTCTTCGTCGGCTATTCGGAGACGCTCGCCGCCGGCCGCCTGGTCTCGCGCAAGCACGGTTACGAGATCGACCCCGACCAGGAGCTCGTCGCCCAGGGCATGGCCAACGGCGCCGCGGGGTTGGTCGGCGGGTTCGTCAACGACGGCAGCCTCTCGAAGAGCTCGGTCGCCGACGTCGCCGGGCAGCGCACCCAGATGGCCTCCCTGATCAACGCTGCGATGGTGCTGATGACGCTGCTCTTCCTCGCCGGGCTGTTCGAGGATCTGCCCGGGGCTGCGCTCGGAGCGGTGGTGATCGACGCGATGGTCGGGTTGATCACCTTGGCCGACGGACGGCGCTACTACCGCGTCAACCGCCCCGACTGGGTGTTCTTCATGGGCGCCGGGCTCGGGATCCTCTTCTTCGGGATCATCCAGGGGATCGTGATCGGCGTCGTGCTGTCGCTGCTGCTGCTGGTCGCTCGCGCCTCGGCCCCGGGAGTTCGCGCGCTCGGCACGCGTCCCGGCTCCGACGCGTACCTCGATCTGACCCGCCACGAGGGCCTGGAGACCACTCCTGGGGTGATCGTGGTCCGGATCGAGGGGCCGCTCTTCTTCGCCAACGCCAACCGTTTCCGCGACGCGGTTCGCAAGCTCGTCGGCGAAGCAGCGGAGCCGGTGCGGGCGGTGGTGATCGACGCCGAGGCGATCTCCCAGACCGACACCGACGGCGCGATGTGCTCACCGAGCTCGCCCACGAGCTGGGGGCGCAGGGGATCGAGGTTGCCGTGGCGCGGGTCGAGTCGTCGATCAGTGAACTGTGGGAGCGCGCCGGCACGTTCGAGGCGGTGCGCACGCCGGTCTTCCACACGACCATTGAGGCCGTGGATTCGGTCAGCCGGGGGCCGGCTCGGGACTGAGCGGCGGTTCTCGCGCAGCCGGGCTTCGGCCTCGGCGGCGCGAGCGCGGCTGAGGTCGGCCGAGATCCGGACCACGGCCGAGGTCATCGGCGCCGCCAGGACGAGGCCCACCATCCCGAACAGGGCCCCGCCGCCGATCGTCACGATCAGCACAGCGAGCGGGTGGATACCGAGCGCCGCGCCCATCGCGAACGGTTGCACCAACTGCTGCAGGAGGCCGTTGGCGAGCAGCTCGACGACGATCATCCCGGCTGCGGCATCGGCCCCGCCGTCGCCGAGCGCGAGCAGGACCGCGAAGGCGCCCGCGGCCCAGGCGCCGAGGTAGGGGATGTAGGCGCCGATGAAGGTGACCGCGGCGATCGTCCCGGCCAGCGGCACGCCGAGGATCAACGGCCCCGAGCGTGACCACGACCGCGTTGAACGCGGCGACGATCGTGACGCCCAGGAAGTAGCCGCGCAACGACCCCAGGACTCGCTGGGTGATCGTCTGCGCGACGTCTGCGCGGCAGCCCGGAGTGGCCGTCCACCCAGCGCGGATCTTGGGCCCGTCCGAGAGCAGGAAGATGAGGCTGAGCGCGGTGAGCACGAGGAAGAAGACGAGCGAGGAGAGCTTCTCGATCCGCGATCGCGAGGCCGTTGAGGAGGGCGTCGGCGCTGTCGCTGACCCCGTTGCTTGCGTCCGCCTGCGCCGCGTCGGCCTTGCTCGGGTCGAGGCCCGAGGTCCTTGAGCCAGCCGGCGATCGTGTCCTTGGCGCTGTCGAGCTGCGCCGGTGATGCTCGCAGCTCTCGCCGGTGATCCCGGTGATCATCATCACCGTCATCGCCGATTCCGACCGCGACGATGCAACAGCAGGACGAGCACGGCCGCCGAGCGACCGCGGCACCCGATGCCGTCGAGCCAGGCGACCAGCGGCGAGGCGACCGCGGCGATCACCGAAGCCGACGATCACGGGCGCGACGATCACGTCCGTCAGCCCGAGGATCCAGATCATGCCCGGCGACGAAGACGCCGACGCCGACCAGGAGCCACGCCATCAGCCCGACGTCGCGCAGCCAGCCCGGAACGCTGAGGATCCCGGTCAGCTCGCCGGGGTCGATCTCGATGTACTCGTCCCGGGCGCGCTCGCGCTCCCGCTCGTCGCCGTGGCGGCGAGCCGACCTCGGATCATCGCCCCACGCTACCGGCAGCCTGCGGCGCCATTTAGCTCCGCCGCCAGCCCGCGAGCACCGCATGCACCGCGGCGGCGCCGAGCACGGGCTCATCCGGCATTCGCAGGCGCTCGGGATGGAGGATGAACGGGCGGGTCTGGGGCCCGCCGAGGCCGCCGTGGAAGGAGATCAGCTCCTCGAAGGCGCAACCCTCGTCGAGCTCCGGGTCGTAGAAGCTTCCGACCATGATGTCGGCGACGTGCTCGAAGCCGTCGGTGCGCAGCAGGTGCTCGGGTGCCGTCGGCGAGAAGTTTGCCAGCGGGTCTGGCCCGACGCCCCTGCCGCCGTGCAGGGGCCGCTCGCCGCCGTTGCCACCCAGGACCAGCGGGCCGCGTTCGGACGAGCGCACCAGCAGCCAGCCGACGTGGGGGTGCTCGCGCAGCGCGCCGATCAGCTTCGGGTGGCGCTCGTCGATCTCTTCCAGGGTCAGGCGCCGCTGCTCCTCCATCAGGTAGATCAGTCCGAGGTTGCCGGAGCCGAGGACGACGACCTCGCGGTCGGAGACGTCGTTCTTCGGCCGCTTCTCCTCCTTGCGCCCAGTGGCCTCGCCGAGCGCATGACCGACCATCGCCGTCTGCTCGTCGCCGCCCGCGATCTCGGCGACGTCGCCGCTCGACAGTGAGCGCTCGACCAACTCGTCGAGCCCGTAGCCGTTTCGCTGCTTGAACGTCGCACCCTGGGTCTGGCCGTGATCGGAAAGGACGACGATCTCGTAGGGGCGGGGCGCGTAGCGGCGGGCCCGCTCGATCCGCCCGAACTGCTCGTCGAGCTTGCGCAGCGCCTCCATCGTGTCGGCGCGCTCGAGACCCGAGTGGTGGGCTACCTCGTCGTAGCTGGAGAAGGTCGCGTAGACCGCGGGACGGCCGCGCATCATGTCGGTGAGCACGCCGAAGACGATCAGGTCGCGGACGAACACGCACATTGCGCCGCGCAGGAACGGGTAGATGCCACCGCGGTGCCCCCGCGGGCGCACGTCGCGGCGGATCGCGCGGATCGCCGCCGCCCACTCCAGCACCACCTCCCAGAAGAACAGCGCGAGCGTCCTGGTGACGTTGAAGCCGTTGGCCAGGAAGGCCCGATAGCCGGGGTTCGCCTGCTTCTCGGCCTCCATCCTGCTGACCGTGAGGATCACCTCGTCGGCCTCACCCGAGAGGAGATTGCCGCGGCTGGCACCTCCGTCGCGAAGCAGGCCGACCCCGGTCGCGCGACGGCGCTCGATCTCGGCGCAGTCGGCCGGCGCCGAGCAGGTCATCATCGTCTGCGTCTCCTTCTCGACCCACCGGAAGGCCGGGATGTCCTCGTTGGAGCCGAGCAGGATCCCTGCCTGGCTGGCTCCGGTCTGCGAGGAGAGGTCCGTCTCCCACTCGCTCAGGCGATAGCCGTCCTCGGCGACCCAGCGGGCGAGGTTCGGGGCGCTGCCGTCGCGCATCGCGTTGCGCAGGATCGGCAGCCCGAGCCCGTCGATCTCGAGGAAGATGATCCCTGGGGCATCGGTCCGCGTCTCGCCTCCCTGGCGCGCGGGCGACTCCGCTTCACAACGCGCAGCGTGTACTCGTCGTCGTCGTTGGTCCCGGTCAGCACCTGGATCACGATCGAGACAGCGGCCATCACCAGCGCCGCCAGCAGGGCGTCGCCGAAGGAGCCGATCGTGAGCACATCGGGAAAGAGCTCGTCGGTGAGCATCAATGCTCCGGCGTCGGCGAACAACACCAGCAGGAAGCCGGAGACGAGCGTGAACGGCAGCCGCACAGCGGCGATCACGGGCGGCAGCACGGCGTTGATCAGGGCGATCATCGCGGCGACGAGGAAGGCGCCGCCCGGGTCGTCGATGCCGACGCCGCCGACGATCGCGGCGGCGACGTAGACCGATGCCGCCGAGACGGTCCAGGAGACGATCAGCCGCAACGGGCGCAGTCGTGGCGCCGTCGGCTCCCAGGCGACCTCGGCTCCGTAGGTGGGCTCGCTCATTGGCGGCACCGTATCGCCGCGGCTCGCCCGCGGATCACCCGATCCGAGTGATGTGCGTTGCTGAACTCCGTGTAGGTTCACTGACGACGATGGCCGAAGACCAGCGACGGGCGCCCGGGAAGGGCTCGCGGGAGATCTCGGACCTGATCGGAGTCGAGCTCACCCTCGGCCTCGGCGCCTGGTTCTTGCTCGTACTCGCCGCCTTCTTCTTCATCGGCCCCGTGGTCGGGATCGTGGTGGTCGTTCTAGGCGTGCTCGGGTTCGGCTGGCTGCTTGCGAACGCGGTCCGCAACGCGGACACGTCGGACTGATGGCCGCGCCCGGGCACAAGCTCGCGAACTCGCTGCTGGTCGTCGCGATCTCCCTGGTCGCGACGGGCTCCGCGTTCGCCGGCGGCACCCAGTACCCGACCGTGTTCACGAAGTTCAAGTACAAGCTCGCCGATGGCGAGGCGACGTTCAAGGGCCAGATCGACTCGCCGAAGGGCGGCTGCGTCAAGGACCGCCCGGTGAAGCTCTACCGCCAGCACAGCGGCAAGACGAAGAAGGTCGGCGGCGACCACACGAACGGCAAGGGCAAGTTCGAGATCGACCTCGGTAGCGGACGACCTGAAGGACGGCAAGTACTACGCGAAGATCAAGCAGACGACGATCGGTAGCGGCACCTGCCTCGATCGGACCTCCGGCTCGGTGAAGCTGAGCAGCAGCTGAGCCTTGCCCGGGCCCGGACTGCTGGACCGTGGTGGAGCGGCGGGCCGTGGGACCGTTCACGACCCGGGTCGAATACCGCGACGCCGCCGGCGAGCGCCGGATCTGGTCCTCTCGCGTTCAGGGCAACCGTGGCCACGGCGTGCCGCCCGTCAGGCGTCGCCTTCGGCCATCTTGTTCTGGGCGTCGGCGAGGGCGCCCTTGAGCGCCTGAACATGGCTGCCCTCCGCCTCGCCGACGGTCTTCTGCACCGCCCGGGTCACGGCGGGCTCGACCTTGGGGGCCTCGGAGTGCGAGTAGGCGACGATCAGCCCCGCACCGCCGAGCGGGATCGTCTCTCCCGCCTGCTCGCCGAGTTTGCCGGCGATCTTGTGGTGAAGTAAGCCGCCCGCTGCGGCTCCCATCGCCGACCCGACCGCGGTGGCAGCGAGCAATGGTGGTGCGGCCAGGCCGACCGCAAAGCCGACAGCGCCGAGCCCCTCGGCGCCCTCACGAACGGTGTGGTCGGTCTCCTCGACCGAGAGATTTCCCTCGAGGTCCTTGGCGATCAGGGCGGCGCCCTGAAGGTGCGCGCCGCACTCGCGAACCGCGCTGTAGTCCTCAGCGGCGGCCTCCTTCGACAGGTAGCCGCCGATCAGGACGTCGATCGTGTCGTGGAGCTTCATCGCAACCTCATCGATCTCAGGCCGACAGCGCGTGGGCCGTGTGCCCGTGGTGGACGGTCTTGTGCAGTTCGTGCTTGTCGTCGTCCGACGCATGCGGCTCGATGTCGAAGACGACCTTCTTGATCTCACCGGTGAACGCGAACGGCTTGCGATCCTCGTAGGAGAGGTCGACGACCCCGCCGTTGTCGCGGCCGATGTCCATCCCTGCATAGCCCGAGAAGCGGATCGGAACCGTGTGCTCCATCCGGCCCTCGCCGACGGGCCGGTCGTCGATGAAGAGTGTGACCTCGCCCCCGGTGGCCATGGCTGCCGAGTCGGCGGCGAACTCCATCCGCACCGTCACCGAGCCCTCCGGGAGCGCCTCGGTCGCCTGCTGGCGCCAGACGAAGACGCCCATCATCGAGTAGGTGTGGGTGAGCTTGCCGTCGTCGACGAAGAGCGAGAACCCGCCCAAGTGGTCGGCCTCGGCGACGATCACACCCTCGGCGCCACCGGCGGGGATCACGAGGTCAGCGGTGATCGAGTACGAGTGGTTGTAGATCCGCGGGATCATCCCGGAGAGGATGTTCTCGACACCCGGGCGGAACTCGAAGGTGGCGACTTCTGGAAGCGGCGGCAGCATCCCGAAGAATCCCGCCAACGTCGAGAGCAGGGGCAGCACCTTGTATTTCTCGGCCTCCTGCCAGAAGAGCTCCTTCAGCTCCTGCACCTTCTCGGGGTTCTCGGCGGCGAGATCTTTCGCCTGGGTGAAGTCGTCGGGCAGGTAATAGAGCTCGGTCGGATCGGCGTCGGGATCCCATACCCCCGGTGCGTAGGGCTTGAGCGCCTCAGGCGTCAAGACCCAGGGGATGCGCGCGGTCTTCATCGCCAGCCACCAGCCGTCCTTGTACATCGCCCGGTTGCCGATCGTCTCGAAGTACTGCTGGGTGTGGCGCTCGGGGGCGTCGGCGTCGGTGATCGAGTCCGCGAAGGTCACGCCGTGCATCGGCTGCTGCTCGATCCCGTCGATGTGCGTCGGCATCGGGATGCCCGCGATGTCGAGGATCGTCGGGCCGATGTCGATGACGTGGGTGAAGTGCGTCCTCAGCGCGCTGCCTTCGGAGATCCGCTCTGGCCAATGGACGACGAGCGGGTTGCGGGTGCCGCCGAGGTGCGAGCCGACCTGCTTGCCCCACTTGAACGGGGCGTTGCCCGCCCATGCCCAGGCGGCCGAGTAGTGGGGCGCCATCATCTGGTTGCCCCAGGCCTCGACGCCGCCGTAGCGCTCGGAGAGCTGCAGCTGCATCTCGTCGGTCAGCGGGATCCCGTTCTGCATCGTCAGCTCGTTGAACGAGCCGGTGATCGTGCCCTCCATGCTGGCGCCGTTGTCGCCCCAGATCCAGAAGATCAGCGTGTTGTCGAGCTCGCCCAGCTCGTCGATCGCGTCGATCACGCGGCCGGCGTTGTGGTCGGCGTTCTCCGAGTAGCCGGCGTAGACCTCCATCTGGCGGGCGTAGAAGGGCTTGAGCTTGTCCGGGACGTCGTCCCAGGCGGGGAACGCATCGTCGCGTGGCGTCAGCTCGGCGTCGGCGGGGATCACGCCGAGTTCCTTCTGCCTGGCGAACGTCTCCTCCCGCAGCCTGTCCCAGCCCTGGTCGAACTTGCCCTTGTACTTTGCGGCCCACTCCTCGGAAACGTGGTGCGGAGCATGGCTGCAGCCGGTCGAGAAGTAGGCGAAGAACGGCTTCTTCGCGTCCTGGGCGCGGATCGCGTGCAGCCAGTCGATCGTCTTGTCGGCCATGTCGTCGGGCAGGTAGTAGGGGTTCTCCTCGTCGCCGAAGTCGGCGGGGGTCCCAATGATCTTCTGGTTTTCAGTGAGGCACGGGTCCCACTGGCCGGAGCCGCCGCCGAGGAAGCCGTAGAAGTAATCGAACCCCCAGCCGACAGGCCAGCGGTTGAAGGGGCCGGCGGGGCCCTGCTGGCCGTCGGGCGTCAGGTGCCACTTGCCGAAGGCGGACGTGCTGTAGCCGTTGTCGCGCAGGATCCGCGGGAACGGCACGCAGTCGTCGGGGACGAAGGCCGTGTAGCCGGGAAACCCGGTCGAGAACTCGCCGACCGAGCCAAAGCCGACCGCGTGGCTGTTGCGGCCGGTCAGCAGCGCCGCGCGCGTCGGCGAGCAGAGCGCCGCGACATGGAAGCGGTTGTAGCGAACGCCTTCCTCTGCCATCCGCGTGTAATTCGGCGTGTCGATCGGGCCCCCGAAGGTCCCGGCGTTGCCGAAGCCGGCATCGTCGATCAGGATTACGAGCACGTTGGGCGCCCCGTCCGGAGCATCGACATGGCCAATCAGATCCCAGTCCGGTTGCGAGCCCTCGAGCGTCCTGTTGGCGACGCCGGTAAACGGCTGGCGGGGAATCGGAAGCTTGCTTCGGTCTGGCTGGCTCATCTTCTCCTCGTAGTCCTCGGGAGTCCAAGCCTCCACCCGCTTGCCGCTGGCCGCATCCCCCAATCGGGGTGATTCGAGAACACCCGCGGCAAGACGAAGAAGATCGGCGGCGATCACACGAACGGCAAAGGGAAGTTCGAGATCGACCTCGGCAGCGGACGGCCTGGTGACGGCAAGTACTACGCGAAGATCAAGCAGACGACGATCGGAAGCGGCACCTGCCTCGATCGGACCTCCGGCTCGGTGAAGCTGAGCAGCAGCTGAACGGTTACCGCTCGACGCGCTCAGCGCGTCAATCTCGTCAATAGATTGCGCTGATGCTCGGCCACCGGATTGCGGACCGTTACCCACGCACCCCGGAGGGCTGGACCGTGGTGGAGCGGCGGGCCGCGGGACCGTTCACGACCCGGGTCGAATACCGCGACGCCGCCGGCGAGCGCCGAGTCTGGTCCTCTCGCTTCCAGCGCAAGCACGCCTCGCTGCTCTCGCGCGCCGACGACCGCGGGTCGAGGTGGTGGGCGCCGCATCGCGCCTCCTGGTGGATCGGCGTCCTGTTCGCGATCGGCTCGGTCTGCTTCATGGTCGGGCCGTTCCCGGGGTTCATCCAGCTGGTCGGTTCGGCGGCCGACGGCACGGTGTTCTTCGTCGGCTCGGTCTTCTTCACCTCGGCGGCGCTGATCCAGTACCTCGAGGCGGCGAACGCGGACCGCGACCTCTCCGGCAAGCGCAGCCACCGGATGCGCCTGCTCACGTTCGAGCCGCATCGCATCGACTGGTGGGCGACCGGGATCCAGCTCGTCGGGACGGTGTTCTTCAACATCAACACATTCCGGGCGATGCAGCAGAGCTTCGACACGTCACAGGTCGACCGGCTCGTCTGGGCGCCGGAGGCGGTCGGCTCAATCTGTTTCTTGATCTCCGGCCTGCTCGCCTATCTCGAAGTCCGCGACGGTGGCCTGTTTTCAGCGGCGCGGACGCTCGAGTGGAGGATCTCGACCGTCAATTTCGCCGGCTGCATCCTGTTCGGGATCTCAGCGGTTGCCGGCTATATCGTCCCGGAGACGGGGGACGAACTCAGCCTCGCTGCCGCCAACGTGACCACATCGCTGGGCGCCCTCTGCTTCCTGATCGCAGCTCTGATCTCGCTGCCCGAGGGGAACGAGCCCGAGTCCTAGCCCGCGGGCGGCGGAGCCCGGGCATCGCCCGAACGGGGTGTTCGCTCCCTGACCGGGCTACATCCCGATGTTGGTCTTCACCCGCTTGCGCTCGCTCTCGCTCACGCCACCCTTCTTCTCGAGCGTCTCGCAGGCGGCGTGGATGTCGTCGACGAGCGTGTTGACCAGCGCGTGGCTGAGGTTGAGCTTGACCAGCGCCCGCAGCATCTTCACGTGGTCGGCCTGCGGCGGCATCGTGTAGGCGGGCAGCATCCAGCCGCGCTCCGCGGCGACCTGCCAGGCGATGTCGAACTCGTCGAACGGCTCGTCCGCCGGCGAGGTTGAAGGCGACCAGCGGCAGTTGCTCCTCGCCGGCGCCGATCACCTTGAAGCGGCCGATCTCGGTGATCTGGTCGGCGAGCAGCTTCGCGTTGCTGGCCATCACCTCCATCACGTAGCGGTAGCCCTCGTGGCCGAACCGGATGAAGTTGTAGTACTGGGCCAGCACCATCGAGGCGCCCGTCGAGAAGTTGAGCGTGAAGGTCGCGTCGGTCTTGCCGAGGTAGTTCTCGTAGAAGACGAGGTCCTCGGCGAGGTCGGACTTCTCCCGGAAGATCAGCCAGCCGATCCCCGGGTAGACGAGCCCGAACTTGTGCCCGGAGGCGTTGATCGAGCGCACCTGCTCGAGGCGGAAGTCCCACTCCGAGTCCGGGTACAGGAACGGCCACGTGAACGCGCCGCTGGCGCCGTCGATGTGCAGCGGCACGTCGATTCCCTTGTCGTGCTTGAGCGCGACCAGGTGGTCGTTGATCCCCTCGATGTCGTCCTTGTGGCCGGTGAACGTGGTGCCGAGCACGGCGGCGACGCCGATCGTGTTCTCGTCGATGTGGGGCTCCACGTCCTCGGGGCCGATCGTGTACTTGTCGGGCTGTAGCGGCACGATGCGCGGCTCGACGTCGAAGTAGCGGCAGAACTTCTCCCAGACGACGTGCACGTCGCCGCCGAAGATCAGGTTGGGCTTGGTGGTGTCCTTGCCCGCGGCCTCCTGGCGCTCGCGCCACTTCCATTTCAGCGACAGGGCGCCGAGCATGATCGCCTCGGAGGAGCCCTGGGTCCGAGCGCCGGTGGTCTCGCCCGGGGCGTGGAAGAGGTCGGCCAGCATCCGGATGCACCGTTGCTCGATCTCGGCGGTGCGCGGGTACTCGGCGTGGTCGATGAAGTTGACGTCGAGGCTCTTGGCGATGATCTCCTGCGCCTCGGGCTCCATGAAGGTGGTGACGAAGGTGGCGAGGTTGCGCTCCGGGATGCCGTCGAGGACCATCTCCTCCTCGATCAGCCGCTTCGCCGCGATCGGCGGCATCCCGTGCGACGGGGATCTTGTCGTCGGGCGCTCCCTCGATCAGCCAGCGGCCGCCGAGGCGCTTCGCAAGGTCATTGACGTCCTTCTCGATGTCCACTGACGGCCTCCTGGTTGGGGATCTGTAGCCAACCGTATGCGTTCGGGCTCCGCATCACGCGATCGGTGCCCGCGTCTGAGTCGCGATCGCCGACGACGCTCAGGTGAGCGAAATCGCTCGTCGAAGTCCAGATCCGCCGAATCATTAAGGCCCGCTAACACTCTTCGCTAGCCTTTCCCGCCCTCGGTCATGCCCTGCCGGACGCAGGTTTCGGTGCAGGTCGGCCGAGCGCAGCCCAGGCGCGCAGGACTGGGCGGGACACTGAAGAAAGAGGGCCGCGCATGCCACTACTTACACGCAGATCGAGCAGAACCCGTGACCGCGACGCCGGCGAGCACCGCCGCCGCGGCTCCCGCCGCGCGCCCGCGCGCAAGCCCACCGGCCAGCCGCCGATCGTCAGCGTCTACGACGCGACCGTCGTGTACCCGGGCGGCCATGTCGCCCTCGAGCACCTCTCGCTCGAGATCACCCGCGGCGAGTTCGCGTTCATCACCGGCCCGACCGGCTGCGGCAAGTCGACGCTGATCAAGATGCTGATCCGCGAGATCGAGCCGGCCGCCGGCACCGTGCAGATCGCCGGCAAGGACATCAACGCGATGCCCGCCGACCGGACGCCCTACCTGCGCCGCCGGATCGGGACCGTGTTCCAGGACTTCAAGCTGCTCCCCAACCGGACCGTCTACGACAACGTCGCCTACGCGCTCCAGGTGATCGGCGAGCCGCGCTCGCAGATCCGCCGCAAGGTTCCGGAGATCCTCCGCCTCGTCGGACTGCAGGCGAAGATCCACAACTACCCGGACGAGCTCTCTGGCGGAGAGCAGCAGCGCGTCGCGATCGCGCGCGCGTTCGTCAACCACCCGCCGCTCCTGCTCGCCGACGAGCCGACCGGCAACCTCGATCCCGAGACCTCGATCGGGATCATGCAGCTGCTCTACCGGATCAACCGCACGGGAACCACGGTGCTCGTCGTCACCCACGACCGCGAGATGGTCGACAAGATGCAGCGCCGGGTGATCGCGCTCGAGGAGGGCCGCCTGGTCCGCGACGAGGCCGCCGCCGGCTACCACGAGGACGAGTCGACGCAGGAGTTCGCCGCACGCGTCCGCGCCGAGATGGGCGTCGGCGAGGGCGCGGCCCCCGGGTTCGAGCACTAAGCCATGGGCCGCATCTTCTTCTTCCTCTCCGAGGCCTTCCGAGCGCTGCGCCGCAGCGCCGCCCCGAGCGTCGCCGCGATCGTCACGATCGTGATCACGACGCTGCTGCTCGGTGTGCTCGTCCCGGTGCTGCGCGCCAGCGAGTCGAAGGCGTCCGAGGTTCGGGACCAGATCGGGCTCAAGGTCTTCCTCTACAAGGACTCGAGCCAGGCGCAGCGGGACGAGCTCGCCAAGAAGCTGAACGCGCTGCCGCACGTCACCGGCGCGGAGTACTGCTCGCCGACCTGCGCGAAGAAGGACCTGACCTCGCGCCTGCACGGTGACCTCGAGGGCTCGATCTCCGAGCTCAACTCGAACCCGCTGCCGCCGTCCTTCGACCTCACCCTCGACGACCCCGACAACCTCGAGGCGGTCCGGGCCTCGCTGCTGCCGACCAACGCCGCCGGCAAGCCGACTCCGATCAGCCCCGCGATCGATCCGCCGATCGGCGAGAGCCGCGAGCAGGCGAATCAGATCCGCGAGGTCACCGGCGCGGTCAAGATCGTCCTTCTGGTGATCGCCTCGCTGCTGCTGGTCGCCTCGCTGCTGCTGGTCGCGAACACGATCCGGCTCTCGATCTACGCCCGCCGCCGCGAGGTGGAGGTGATGCGACTCGTCGGAGCGACCAACTGGTTCATCCGCTGGCCGTTCATGATCGAGGGCGTGGTCGTCGGTCTGCTCGGCGCGGGAATCGCGGTCGGCATACTTCTAATCGGCAAGGTCACCATCGTGGATCCACTCGCCGACGACTTCGCTCTAGTTGACAACCTCACGACCATGGGGTTCGTGCCCCTGGTCGCGATGCTGGTCGCCGCCGCGGTAGTTGTATCCGCGCTCGGCAGCGGCATCACTTTGCGCCGCTTCCTGCGGGTTTGAGCCCCGAGCGGCGGAGCGGCTTCGGCTCCGGCGTCGCTCTCGGCCTCGTGATCGGGGCGCTGCTCGCCGCGCTCGCGGTGTTTCTCGTCGGCTGGCTCGGCGACGACTCCAACGACGATGCCGTCGTCCAGGCCCGCGAGACGATCGAGGACAACTACTTCAAGCCCGCCGACACGACCGAGCTGAACGACGCCTCGATCTCCGGCATGGTCGAGGACCTGAAGAAGCGCAACGACGACAAGTTCTCGCACTACTTCACGTCCGACCAGTACGCCGACTTCATCTCGGCGACGTCGGGCCGCTTCTCGGGTGTCGGGCTGACCGTGACCGAGGTGCCGAAGGGCCTGCGGGTCGCCAGCGTGCTCCCCGACACCCCGGCCGAGAAGGCGGGGCTCGAGCAGGGCGACCTGATCGTCGCCGTCGACGGCAAGTCGATCGCCGGGATCCCCTCCGACGTCTCGACCGCCCGGATCAAGGGACCTGCGGGGACCGCGGTCGAGCTGCGCATCGAGCCCGCCGGCGGGGGCGCGGCCAAGAACGTCGAGCTCGAGCGCGCCGACGTCCGCGTGCCGGCGGTCAAGGGGGCGATGCGGCGCGACGCCGAGGGCGACAAGATCGCCTACGTCCGCTTCGCGACCTTCAGCGAGGGCGCCCACGGCGAGCTTCGCGACGAGGTCGAGCGCCTCTACCGCCGGGGGGCCGAGGGCCTGGTGCTCGACCTGCGCGAAAACGGCGGCGGGCTGCTGAACGAGGCGGTGCTGTGCACGAGCATCTTCCTCGACCATGGCAACGTCGTCTCGACCCGCAGCCGTACCCAGGGCGACCAGGACTACCCGGCCACCGGCGACGCGATCGAGCCGCGCCCGACGGCGGTGCTGACCGACCGCAACACGGCCTCCGCGGCCGAGATCCTGACCGCGGCGCTCCAGCAGAACGACCTCGCCGACGTGGTCGGCACCCGCACCTACGGCAAGGGCACCTTTCAGGAGATCATGGGCCTGCGACTCCGGCGGCGCCCTCGACCTCACGGTCGGCGAGTACCTGACCTCGGACGGCACCTCGATCCTCGGCGAGGGCGTCAAGCCCAACGTCCGGGTCGCCGACGACCCCGGCACCGAGACGGACGACGAGGCGCTCGACCGGGCGCTCCAGGTCGTCGGCGAGCAGCTGCCGCCCGCGGGCAATTGAGCCGCTTCGTCGCCGTGGTCGGCCGCCGCGGCCGCTTCCTCGTCGCCGAGCCATTGTTCGAGCGCGGCGCCGGGCAGGTCGCGATCGGCGGTGGGGTCCGGGTGCGCGGCGGGGAGCTGGTTGCCGTGCAGAGCGCACGGCGCCCGCGCGAGCGTGATCGCCGAGCTCGGCGATCCCGGCGTGGCCCGCGACGTCGCCGCGGCGCTGATCTGGGAGCGCTTCGGCCAGCGCGGCTTCAGCGGCGGGCTCGAGGACGAAGCCGCGGATGCCGCCGCCGACGCGCTCGCCGCCGACTTGGAGCGGCGCGACCTGACCGCGCTCGACACCTTCACGGTGGACCCCGAGACCGCGCGCGACTTCGACGACGCGGTCTCGGCCTCCGAGGACGCCGAGGGGATCCGGGTCTGGGTCCACATCGCCGACGTCGCCGCCCACGTACGTCCCGGCTCGGGCCTCGACCGCGAGGCGGCGCGACGGGGCAACAGCGTCTACGTCCCCGGGACGGTCGAGCCGATGCTGCCCCTGGCGGCTCTCGGCCGGCGCCTGCAGCCTCGGCCCCGGGGTCGACCGGCTCGCGGTGACGACCGAGATCCTGATCGGCGCCGACGGCCGACCGCGCTCGGCGAGCTTCTACCGCAGCCGGGTGCGCTCGGACGAGCGCCTCTCCTACGACCAGCTCGACGAGTACTTCGCCGGTCGCGCGGCCCCGTCGGAGCTGGTCGCCGGGCCGCTCGAGCTCGCCCGCCGCGCTGCGGCGATGCTGCGCGACAACCGCCGCGGCTCCGCGCTCGAGATCTCGACCACCGAGCCGGAATTCGAGTTCGACTCCGACGGCGCCGTTGTCGCGGCCCACGCGGTCGAGCAGACCGAGGCTCACGGCCTGATCGAGCAGCTGATGATCTGCGCCAACGAGCGAGTGGCCGAGCACTGCGAGCGCACCGGGGTGCCGACCGTCTACCGCGTTCACGAGCGCCCGGACCCGATGCGGGTCGCGGCGCTGGTGGACAAGCTCGCCGCGCTCGACATCCCGACACCGCCGCTGCCCAAGGAGATCTCGTCGATCTCGCCCGCCCAGGCGGGCCAGCTGGTCGCCGAGGCGAGCCGCCTGGTGGCGGCCGAGGCCGAGCGCCGCCGCCACGGGCGAGCGGCGTATACATCACTTGTCTTGCGCTCCCTGAAGCCCGCCATGTACTCCGACGTCAACCTCGGCCACGCCGGCTTGGGCAGCCCCGCCTACGCCCATTTCACCTCTCCGATCCGTCGCTACGCGGACCTGGTCGCCCACCGGGCGCTGCTTTCCACGATCGGCGCCGGCGAGGTCCGCGCCCGAGCGCTCGCAGGCGCGCGACGCGGCGATCGCCTGTTCGGGGCTCGAGCGCGAGGCGATGGTGACCGAGCGCGACGCCGACAAGATCTGCTCCTCGTTCCTCCTCGAGCGCGAGCTGTTCGAGGCGGGACCGAAGCACGCGTTCGAGGGCGAGGTCTCCGGGGTGATCGCGCCCGGAGCGTTCGTCCGCTTCGCCGGCGAGCTCGGCGACACCTACGAGGGCTTCCTGCCGGCGCGCCGGCTGCGCGGTGAGCGGTTCGAGCTCAACGAGACCGAGACGGCGATCGTCGGGCGCCGCAGCGGCCGCGCGATCCGCCTGGGCGATCCGGTGAGCGTCCGCGTCGACGGGGTCGAGGCGGCGCGCGGCCGAGTCGATCTGGTCGCGGCCGGGGAGGCGAGTCGATGAGGCGGAGTCCGATCGGACAAAGCCGAATCCCGCCGCGGTTGAGGCGGCTCGGATGAGCAAGAAGTCGAAGCGCAAGGCCGCCTCCGGTGACGTCGCGACCAACCGCCGTGCCAGCCACAAGTACGAGTTCGTCGAGCGGTTCGAGGCCGGGGTCGAGCTGCGGGGGACCGAGGTCAAGTCGCTGCGCGCCGGACAGTCCCAGATCGGCGACGCCTACGCGGTGATCGAGGACGGCGAGGTGTGGCTGCGAAACGCCCACATCCCGCCCTACGAGCAGGCGGCCGAAAACCACGACCCCGAGCGCCCGCGCAAGCTGCTCCTGCACCGCTACGAGATCGAGCGCCTGATCGGGCGCATGCAGCGCAAGGGCCTGACCCTGATCCCGACCCGGATCTACTTCAAGGGGCCGCGGGCGAAGGTCGAGCTCGCCCTCGCGACCGGCAAGCAGCAACACGATCGCCGCCGCGAGATCCGCGACCGCGACGTCCAGCGCGACGTCGAGCGCGAGCTTCGCGACCGCCAGCGCTGACCGACGCGGCGGATTGCCTGCAGGCGCAGGGTAATGTCATCCGGAGGAGAAAGGGCTGGCGAGCAGCACAAGCTCGTGAGACGATCCACGCATGCGCTCTTTCAGGCTCGAACGCAAGAACAAGAAGGGCGATGAAGCCGCCGAGCAGCCCGCGCCGAGCGCGGAGCGATCCGCCGCGCCGCCGCCCGCCGAGGCGCCGCTGAGTCCCGAGCAACCCGGCCAGGCAGAGCCGGCGCCGCCGCTCGATCCGGGGACGGCAGCCGCCGCGCCGGGCAGCGAACCGGTGCCCGACCCCTCGCAACCCGCCGCGCCCGAGCCCCCGGCTCCGGATTCAGGCTCCAGCGTCCCGCCGCCCTCGATCGCGCCACCCGGAACGCCGGCCGCGACCTCCGCTCCCGCGGCACCCGCCGCCGCCCCGGCCCCGACCACACGAGCCGAAAAGAAGGCCGCGAAGAAGGCCGAGCGCCAGCGAAAGCAGGAGGAGCTGCAAGCAGGCCGGGTCGCCCAGCGCCAGCAGCGCGACGCCGAGCGCGCGGCAAAGAAGGCTGCGAAGAAGCGAAGAAGGGTGCCGACACCCCCGCGCCGCCCGCCGCGCCCGCGGACGCGACCGTCCTCCAGCAGGCCGCCCCGGCCGCCGCCTCCCAGCCCCCGGCGAAGGAGTCGTTCTGGGCGCGCCGGCGCCGCCAGCGGGCGGAGAAGCTGAACGCGCGCAAGAACCAGCGCGCCCAGGCCAAGGAACAGCGGGCGGCGAAGGCGAACGAGCGTCGCCAGCAGCGCGCCGAGAAGCAGCGCGCCCGCGCCGAGGCCAAGAAGTCATCCCGAGGCGCCAAGGCCCCTGAGGCCCCGGCCGCCGCCGCGCCACCGGCACAGCCGACCGCGCCCCCCGCGCCCGTCCCGGGGGCCCCCGCGCCCGAGCAGGGCTCGGCGCTTCCGGGCGCGATCGCCGCCGCCGGGGCGGGAGCGCTGGCCGCCGGCGCGGCGGTCGCGGGCTCGGGGCAGGCCGAGCAGGACACGCAGGCGATGCCGGCGCTGCCGCCGCCGGTTCGCAACCTGGCCGAGCAGCAGCCCGCGCCGGAACCGCCGCCCGCCCCGGAACAGCCGCCCGCCCCGGAGCCTCCCGCGGAGCCGGAGCCGCTCGCGGAACCGGAGCCGCCCGCCGCGGCCGAGGCCTCGGCACCCGACGAGCTCGCGATCCGCGAGGCGGCCGAGCGCGAGGCGCTCGCGCGGCTGGCCGAGGCCGAGCGCCGCAGCGACGCCGAGCGGACCAGACCCTCCGACCGCCGCGGCCGAGCGCGCCGCCGAGCAGGGGGACGCGGGCGCCGGCGGAGGCCGAGGAGCGAATCGAGCGCGCGCGGGCCGAGCCCGCCGGGAGCGCTGCCCGAGCCCGAGCCGAGGCGCGAGGCGCTGCTCGCCGAGCTGACCCGGGCCGAGGACGAGCTGAAGAGCCACCGCGCCGAGGAGGAGGAGCTCGCCCGCGAGCTGGTCGACACCGAGGAGCGCCTCGCCGAGAATCAGCGCCGCACCGACGACGCCCTGCGTCGCGCGGCGGAGCGGCTCCAAGAGGTCGAGAACCGCGCCGCCGAAGCTGAGGCCCGCGCGGAGCGCGCCGAGCAGCTCGCCAACGCCAAGGCGGAGGAGTTCGAGCGCACCGGGCGCCTGCGCGAGATGCTCGACCGGATCGCCGACGCCGAGCAGCGCGCCAGTTCCGCCGAGCAGCGCGCCCGCGAGGCCGTCGACCGGGTCGCCGAGCCGATGCCTGAGATCGACACCAGCGCCATCTTCGAGGACCCTGACGCCCCGGCTCACCCGGAGTCCGAGGCGGAGGTTCGTCCGCATGGCGACGCGCTGCTCGAACACGCGCCGCCGCCCGCGCCCGCGGCGCCCGAGAGCGCGCCGCCGCCCGCTCCCGAGCAGACCCCGGAGTGGTTCTCGAGCTCGCTCGAGCCCGAGCACGTCGCCGCGGACCCCGAGCCCGCGGCAGACGCCCCCGATCCCCGGGCTCGGAAGTCAGCTCCGGCCCCGTGCGGATCAACGACGCCAGCTACGAGCAGCTTCGTCAACTCGGCCTCTCGGTCACCCAGACCGGGCGCGTGCTCGCCTACCGCGAGCGGGTCGGCGGGTTCAGCAGCCTCGACGACCTCGACCAGATCCCGGGCTTTCCCGGCGACTTCCTCGCCGAGCTGAAGACGAAGCTCGAGCTCTGAGCCGGCGGCTCAGGCGCTGTAGGCCTCGAGCAGGTAGAGCCAGGCCTCGCTGCGGGTCGGGAACGCCGGCACCGCGTGAACCAGGCGCGAGATCGGCACCTCGCCGGCGACCGCGATCGACGCCGCGTGCAGCGACTCGGCGATCTCGGGTCCGACGAAGGTCGCGCCGACGACCACCTCGCGCGCGGTGTCGACCACCAGCCTCGAGGTCCCCGGGGCGTTGCGCCCGATGAAGCTGGCGCCGGCGTTGGCGGAGGTCTGGACGTCGACCGCCCGCGCCGCGATCCCACGCTCCGTCGCCTGCTCGAGCGTCCAGCCGACCGCGGCGACCTGCGGCTCGGTGAACACGACCCGCGGCGAGCCGTGCAGGTCCGCGAAGGCGGTCACCTCCTTGCCCACGATCCCATCGACGCAGATCCGCGCTTGGTACTTGCCCATGTGCGTGAGCAGCGAGCGCCCGTTGACGTCGCCGATCGCGTACAGCCAGTCCGAGTCGCCGACCCGCATCGAGTCGTCGACGTCGATGTAGCCGCCGCCCTCGACGCCGACCGACTCGAGCCCGAGCTCGGCAGTCCGCGGGCGCCGCCCGACCGCGACCAGCAGCTCGTCGCCGCGCAGCCCCTCGCCGCGCTCGAGCTGCAGCGAGACCTGACCGGCATCGCCTCTCGAGGCACCGATCGCCTTGACGCCGGTGCGCACCTCGACCCCGACGGCCGCGAGCCCCGCGGTTACCTCGGCGCTCGCGAAGGGCTCCTCGTTGGCGAGCACCCGGTCGAGTGCCTCGACCAGGGTCACGCTGGCGCCGAGGGTGGCCCACGCCTGCGCCATCTCCACGCCGACGACCCCGCCTCCGAGGATCAGCAGCCGGCCGGGGACCTCGCTCGCCGTGGTCGCCTCGCGGTTGGTCCACGGGCGCGCCTCGGCGAGGCCGTCGATCGGCGGGATCGCCGCGGTGGTGCCGGTCGCGATGATCACCGCCTTGGTTGCGGTGAGGCGATCGGGGCCGACGATCACGGTGCGCTCGCCGTCGAGCGCCGCCCGGCCGCGGATCAGCTCGATCCCGTGCCGGTCGAGCCACGGGATCATGCCGCTGTCGTCGAGCTCGTGGATGACCTCGTCACGGCGCGCCAGGACCGGCCGCGGATCGAGCTCGCCGCTGACCAGCTCGGCGACCCCGGGGACCCGGGCGGCCTCGGCCAGCAACTCGCCGGGCCGCAGCAGCGCCTTGGACGGCATGCAGGCATAAAACGAGCACTCGCCGCCGATCAGCTCCTGCTCGACGATCGCCGTGCGCATGCCGGCGTCGGCCGCGCGGCCGGCGGCCACCTCGCCCGCCGGGCCCGCCCCGATCACGATCACCTCGAACTCGCGCTCCGCCATCTGCCCTCCAGTCTTTCGTATCGGGTACACCACCGACGATGGCGCGCAAACGGGAACAGCTCTCCGAATACCGGACCAAGCGCGACTTCGACCGCACGTCAGAACCGAGCGACGAACAACGAGCGACGAGCAACGCGGGCGGCGAGCCGCCCGTTTCGTGATCCAAGAACACCACGCCCGCCGCCTGCACTGGGACCTCCGTCTCGAGCGCGACGGGGTGCTCGTCTCGTGGGCGCTGCCGCGCGGGGTGCCGCGCGACCCCGACCGCAACCGGCTCGCCGTCCACACCGAGGACCACCCGCTCGAGTACATCGACTTCGCCGGCGAGATCCCGAAGGGCGAGTACGGCGGCGGCAGCATGGGGATCTGGGACCGCGGCACCTACGAGGCGGAGAAGTGGGAACCGGAGAAGCTCATCGTTCGCTTCGACGGCGAGCGGGTGAGCGGCCGCTACGCGCTCTTCCGCACCCGCGGCAAGGACTGGATGATCCACCGCATGGACCCGCCGGAGCCGGGCGAGCCGCTGCCCGAGGCGCTGGCGCCGATGCTCGCCTCGCCGGGCCGGATGCCGAGCGACGACGATCGCTGGGGGTTCGAGATCAACTGGGCGGGCGAGCGGGTGATCGCCCTCTGCGACACCGGGCACCTGACCCTGCTCGACGCCGCCGGCGACGACCTGCGCCCACGGCTGCCGGAGCTCGCGGCGATCACGCTCGAGCTCGGCGGCGAGCCGGTCGCGCTCGATGGGGTCGTCGCGGTGCTCGGCGACGGCGCGGCTGGCTCAGCCGGGGCGCTCGAGCGCCGCCTCGCGGCGAGCTCCGACTCCGAGATCCGGCGCCGGCGACGCGACACCCCGGCGACGCTGATCGCGTTCGACCTCCTGCACCAGGGCCGTGAGAGCCTGCTCGAGCTCATCTACCGCGAGCGACGCGAGCGGCTCGAGGCGCTGGAGCTCGACGGCGAGTCGTGGCGAACCCCCGCGTATCACCGAGGCGACGGCAACGCGCTGCGCGCGGCGGCCAAGCAGCAGGGCCTCGCCGGCGTGGTCGGCAAGCGGCTCGACTCGATCTACCGGCCCGGGGAGCGAACCCGCGACTGGCGCGAGATCCCGATCAGACGTCGCTGATCGCCTTGTGCAGGAAGGTCTGGTCGACGCCGATCGCGAGCCCGACCACGAGGCCGAGGTAGACGAGCGCGACCAGCGCCCGAGTGCGGGCGGGGACCGCGTGGTAGGCGCGCGCCTCGGGGGTGTTGCGGGCCTTCCAGCGGTTGAAGAGCTCGAACCCGCCGAACGCGAGGATCAGCAGCAGGATCGGGTTGAAGAAGACGATCGTCAGCGCGATCAGCCCCGCATAGCCGACCAGCCACACCCAGGGCGAGAGCGCGGCCATCGCCCGGCCGCCGTCGAGGGGCAGCACCGGCAGCAGGTTGAAGAGGTTGAGGAAGAAGCCGACGTAGGCGAGCGCCTGCCAGAACTCGTTGCCGGTCGCCAGCCAGATCCCGAGCGGAACCAGGGTTGCGAGCGTGCCGAGCACCGGGCCGGCGAGCCCGACCCGCGCCTCGGCGGCCGCGTCGTCGCCCATCGACTTCGCCGTCACGACCGCGCCGAGGAAGGGAATGAACATCGGCGCCGACGCCTTGATGCCCTCCCGGCGCAGCTGGATCACGTGCCCGATCTCGTGCAGGAAGAGCAGCGCGACGAACCCGACCGCGAACGACCAGCCCCAGATCAGCGCGTAGGCGGCGATCGAGACGAACATCGTCGCCGAGGTGGTCAGCACCTTCAGCTTCGGCAGCAGACAGCAGCGCCGCCTTCAGCTTCGTCGCGATCAGCAGCGCCCCGGCCCCGATCGGGCCGAGCCAGCGCTTCAGCCGCTCGCCGATCGGCTCGCGCCCCGAGCCCGGATGAACCGGCTCGTACTCGGGCGGCGCCGGCGCCGGCGCCGGCCGCCTCCAGGGGCTGTTCGGGACCTCGTTCATCCCGACCTGAGGATACGGAGGAGCTCTCGCCGGCCGGGAACGAGAACGCCCGCCCGGCTGTTGCCGAGCGGGCGGTTGATGGAGGCGGCCGGAACTGCCCCGGCGTCCGCGGAACCTGTCTTGATGCGTCAACGAGCGTTCCCGAGGAGTCTGATCTCGGCGCCGGTTAGGTCAATCCTCGAGGTACGTCCCCGGCGCCATACCTTCCTGTTGGTTTCCTCATCCGATCGAAGGTGCTATCCGATGAGTAAGCCCGCTAATGAAGCCGCTGACCCGGAACGCGGGCTTTCCGGAGCGACTCCCTCAACTACCTAGGCAGCGAGGGCGAACTCGTGATTGGAGTCCGCATTTGATTGGTTCCCGGGAGAGTTTTACGAGGCCAACCCGGGATCCTCGACTCGCAACACCAAGACGATCGATTCCACGTCGAATCTGAATCGCCCCCGTATTTGCTGCCTCCAAGGATAGCCCCCGCGGGCGTCCGCGCTCACGCCCGCAGAAGCTCACGCTGGGAGATCCCCGCTCGTTGATACACCTGGGCCACAATGGGTCCACGCAGGCCAGCCGAAGGAGACCGAGATGACGAGGACCAGCCAAGCGGACCGGGGCGCCGCGTTCCGCGCCCTGCACGAGGGTGAGACGTTCGTGATCCCGAACCCCTGGGACGCGGGCTCGGCGAAGGCGCTGGCGACGCTCGGCTTCCGCGCGCTGGCGACGACCAGCTCGGGTTTCGCGTTCACGCTCGGCCGCGAGGACGGCGGCGCGACGCTCGATCAGGTGGTCACGCACGTCGAGGCACTGGCCGCGGCCAGCGACCTGCCGATCTCGGTCGACCTCGAGAACGGATACGGCCGCGAACCGGGCGCGGCCGCCGACGCGATCGCCCGAGTCGCGGCCGCGGGGGCGGTCGGCGGCTCGATCGAGGACTACGACCCCGACGACGGCCTCTACGAGCCCGGCTTCGCCGCGGAGCGGGTCGCGGCGGCCGCCGAGTGCGCGCGCGGGCTCGACTTCCCGTTCACCCTTACCGCCCGCGCCGAGAACCACATCCGCGGGAACCCCGACCTCGACGACACGATCGCCCGTCTGCAGGCCTACGAGGCGGCGGGGGCCGACGTCCTCTACGCGCCCGGGCTGCACAGCGGCGAGCAGATCGCCGCGGTCTGCGAGGCGGTCGGCAAGCCGGTCAACGTGCTCGGGTTGCCGAACCTGACCGTCGCCGAGATCAGCGGCGCCGGGGCCCGGAGGATCAGCGTGGGTGGCTCACTCGCCTGGGTGGCGGTTGCCGCGATGGCCGAGGCGGCGACGGCGATCCGGGACCGCGGCGACCTCTCGGTGCTCGCGGTGAACGTCCGCGCGAGCGACCTGCTCGGCAGCTGATCAGCGGGTCGGGAAGGCGGCCTTGAGCCGCCGGCGCCCGCGCAGCGCCCAGGTGGTGCTGAGGACCCGGGTCACGACCGGCCCGGCGGCGGGCGGCTTGTAGTCGAAGTCGATCGTGTAGTCGAGGCGCGCGCCACCGTCGGTGGGGGTCAGCTCGAGCCGGCCCGAGGTGGTTGTGGATCGGCGCGTCGTTGATCACCTGGTACTCGATCAGCCGCGGCCGCTCGTGGGCGACGATCCGCTCCTCGAGCGCCGCCGAGCCGGGCGGGTTCATCCGCCGCACCATCCCGAGCCCCATCGGCTCGGCCGGGTCCGAGCCGGCCTCGAGCACGGTCGCCTTGCCGGGCCACAGCTCGAAGAAGTGGTCGGTGAGGTAGGTGAAGATCTCGTCCGGAGAGCCGCCCAGGTCGGCGGTCAGGTGGACGCGGTTGCGGGCCGAGGCGGCCGAGTCATTCGCCATCGGCCCGCACCCTATGCGTTTTTCAGACCATCTGGCCGAGCTTGCGGATCTGGAAGGCGCGGACGACGTCGGTGACGCCCTGCATCAGCGCCCAGATGCCGGCGAAGACGAGCAGCACGTACGCCTTCTCGATGAAGAACTGGCCGCCGGTCCAGAAGGCGAGGATCACCATCAGCACCCCGGCGAGCAGGCTCAGCCACCAGAGCTCGTTGATCTCGCGCGAAACGAACGCCTGGATGATCCAGAAGACGCCGACGATCAGGAACAAGAAGCCGAGGATGTCGGCGAGCGCGGCGAAGGTGTTCTCGGGGCTGATCAGCGAGATGATCCCGCTGATGATGAACAGGGTCCCGAACAGCCCGTACAGCCAACGGCCCCGGTCGACCAGACCCATGATCACGAACTGCTGCATGCCGGTCGCCAGGAACATCAGCCCGACGAGGATCCCGACCGTGTTGATCGACGCCTGGTCGAACTGCAG
The DNA here is from genome assembly GCA_963828755.1 of uncultured Solirubrobacterales bacterium. GTDB lineage: Bacteria > Actinomycetota > Thermoleophilia > Solirubrobacterales > 70-9 > WHSW01. The sequence continues at coordinate 37,354 of CAWHFY010000012.1, forward strand.
GATGACCACGCCGATCACCGCCCAACCGATCCCGAAGACCAGCCACAGCCACCACAGGCCGGAGATCCTCTTGACGACCTCGCGCGCCTCTGGATCCTCGATCGCCGCTTCCATGCCGATACCCCTTTCGTAGGCTCTTGACCGTCCCCTGGGAGTATCCGCCGATCGCCAGACGCAAGAAACCCCGCCGCCGCGCCGAAGCCGCCGCGCCGACCTTCGACTACACCGACCCGGAGGGCAACGTGCTCACCCTGCGCGGTGAGCTCAGCGCCGGGACGATCCGCAAGCTGCGCGAGCCCCCGGGCACGGCGGCGAGCTCGACCGAGGACCAATGGCATCGCCGCGCCGAGTTGCTGTTCGAGCGGCTCGCGGTCAACTGGGAGATCGCCGGGCTGCCGCTCGAGGACCAGAAGCTGCTGCTCGGCCGCTACCGCATGGCCGACCCCGAGACCCAGGCCTGGGTGCGGCGGACGATCACCGAGCATCTCGAGCGCCACATCCCCGAGCTCGCCGGATGAGCCCGACCTTCACCGCGGAATGGGTCACCGAGGCCGGCGGCCGGATCGCCACTCACTTCGAGCGGGAGCTCGAGGCGATGGTCGCGGTCTCCTCGCCCTCGGGCGATGTCGCTGCCGCCGAAGAGCTCTGCTCGCTGGTCGCGGCGCTGGTCCCCGACGAGGCGAAGATCGAGCGGCCGCCGTGTTCGACCGCCGGCCACGCCCCCGACCTGCTGGCGACGATCCGCGGCACGGGCGCCGGCAAGCTGCTGTTGCTCGGCCATCTCGACACGGTGATCGCCCACCCCGACCACCGGCCGCTGGCGCGCGAGGACGGCCGGCTGATCGGCTCGGGGACCGTCGACATGAAGGGCGGGGTGGCGATCGCGCTCGGGGTGATGCGCGAGCTGGCCCGGTTTCCCGAGGCGTTCGCGGAGCTTTGCCTGCTGACCGTGGTCGACGAGGAGTGGCGCACCGGCGGCTTCGCTCACGGGCCGCGGTTCGCCGACTTCGACGCCTGCCTGTGCTTCGAGGCCGGTCAGCTCGGCCCCGCCGCCACCGAAGCGGTGGTCGCGAAGCGCAAGGCCGCGGCGACGCTCGAGGTGATCGGCCACGGGGTCGCCGCGCACTCGGGGTCGTCCCCCGAGAAGGGCCGCAACGTGCTGCTCGCGCTCGGCGAGGCGGCGCGCCGGATCGCGGCCCTCTCCGACCCCGCCGGACCGGAGCGGCTCACCGCCATCCCGACCGTTCTGCACAGCGGCGACGCCTTCAACGTCGTCCCGGCGGCGGGCGAGCTGATCTGCGACCTACGCGCCGAGCGCCTGGCGGCGTTCGAGCCGGTGCTCGCCGCCGTCCCCGACGAGATCGACGGCGTTCGCCTCGAGGCGACGCTCGTCCGCCGCTGGCCCGGCATGGACAGCCGCGAGCTGGTCGCCGAGCGGCTGATCGAGCCCGCCGCGGCGCTGCTCGGCGTCCCGCTGGGGATCGGCGCGCGCGGTGGCGCCAGCGACGCGAGCCATCTCGCCGAGCACGTGCCGCTCACCCTCGACGGGCTCGGGCCGCGCGGCGGCCACGCGCATCACCCGGACGAGTTCGTCGGCGCCGACTCGGTCCGCCCGCGGGCCGAGGTCGCGCTCGCGGTCGCCGCCGCGGTGCTCGAATCGGCGTGAACCACCCACCGGGCGCGTAATGCCCGAGGCTGCCGCCTGGCCCGCAGGCCCCCGGCGAGGCTGCGCCCGAGGCGGCGCGTCACCCCGGCCGGCCCGGGTCGAGGGTGCGCGCGGTCGGCGAGCGCGGCACGTCGCGCTGATCGGGGTTGGTGCCGAGCACCCGGTCGCTGACGTTCTGGGTGATCCCGTGCCAGTAGTGCTCGTTCTTGAAGTGGTGCAGACGATGGTTGCGCCAGATCGCGCGGTAGTAGCGCGAGCGCGGCCGATAGGCGGTGTGGATCAGAAAGTGGGTCCATTCGTAGGTGCCGACGAGCACGTAGCCGGCGAGCGCGGCGCTGACCAGGGCGCCCAGCGGCACCGGCCCGGCGACGAGGCCGACGAGCAGGCCGCCCACGGCGACCACCGCGGGGACGGCGAGGAGCAGCAGCTCGCCGAGCTCCTTCGCGTCGAGCAGCAGCGTCATCAGGTTGTTGGGGTGCTCGTGGTGGCTACGGTGGTCGCGGGTGGTCGGCAGCTCGTAGGTGCGCCCACCGATTCGGACCGGCTTCGCGTGCAGCAGGTAGACGTGGATCGCCCACTCGCCGAACGGGTAGACGGCGACCATCGCGGCGATCGCGACCGCGTCGCGCCAGCCGACCGGCTCGCCGATCGCGACCCGGACCGCGACCAGGGCGGCGACCGCGGCGAGGATCATCCAGGGCGAGTGGCGACGGCCGAACTCGCGCGCGGCGCGCGCCGAACGTCGTCACCTCGGGCCCCCACTGCGCTTTCGCGGCCATGACCGTGAGGTTACGGGCGCCCACGGCTCGGGCCGCCACCCGCGCTACTCCGGCGGCTCGGCTAACTGCCAGGGAGCCAGCTCGGCCTCGTCCGGTTCCGCGACCCGAACTTCGCGAAGGGCCAGAGGGCTCTCGTCAGCGGCGAAACGAATCTCGAGAATGCCGCCACTCACGGCGAACTGCATCTCGCCGTCCTCGTTGACTCGGAGTCCGACGACGAAAGTGCGGTTACCACTGGGCTCACGCATTGGCGCCCTCCGTTGTCTTACGTTCGTTTCGCGGCGGAGAAACCTTGACGCCGACGTCGGATGGGAGTTCGACGTCCAACTCGAGCACGGCGCGCTCGTCTGGCCGAGTTCGGGCTCGGCTCGTGCAAGTTCTCATGCCGATCTAGGTTTCGCGCGAGTCTGGGGGGTACCCCTGAGACTACGGGCGCGAGGATCGACGCACGTAGCGGGCTCGACCATAAGCCGGGCAACGGTCCAACAGGCCGTAGAGAGCCGCGCCAAGCGCAGCAACCCGCGAAGGAGAGAGAGATGGCACAAACTGCCAAAACGACCCGCAAGAAGGCGACCAGCCGAAACGGTTCATCGAACGGATCTTCAAGCTCGAGCAAGAGTGGATCGGGAAAGCGATCGAGTTCGCGCCCCAGCTCTAACGAGCGCGAGCCGGACGCGCAAGCCGGCCTCCACGAGCGGGAGGAAGACGAGCTCGACGAGCGCCCGATCGAAGCCGCGGTCGAACGTCCAGTCCCAAAATGGATCGGAATCGATCCCCGGTACCGCCGTTGAGAAGACCAAGGGCGCCGCTCAGGTGATCTCAGAGGTCGCCTCGAAGGCGAAGACTCCGTTGATCGCCGGCGGCATGGCGTTGGCCGGCGCCGCGGCCGGCGCTGTCGTCAAGGACCGTTTCAGCACCAAGCGCTCCAAGAATCCGCTCAAGCGGCTGCGTGGCGTTGCGCTTCCCACACCGACCAAGAAGCTCAACCTCAGCGAGCTCGACCTCGACAAGGTCAAGAGCACGGCGGAGCGGGTCAGCGCATACGCCCAGCAGGCCTCCGACATCGCCACGGCGGCGGAGAAGACTCGCAAGAAGAACAAGACCTAACCCACCACCTGGAAGCTAATCCGTGCGCTGTGCAAAAAAACGGCGGCCGTAGCAGCCGTTAGTGAAATGACGGGGGGGCGGACCGTAAAGACACAGCATCGGCATCGGTCCGTCTCCCCGCGCCAAACCTATGGCAACCGTCCGTCCCTGGATGCGGCGAATCGCCTCATATGCGATGCGCGACAAGAAAGCGATAGCGTCGCAGCGTCCCCCACGGGGAGGTCAAAGCCGCTGCGCGGCTAAACCACGCCGGGCCAAGGAATGCCTTCAGCCAGGAGCTAGGTACTGCCCGGCTCGAACAAGGAGGCGGAAATGAAGCGGGTAATCCCACTCGCGCTCTTGGCGGCCTCGGTGGTACTCGTGATCGTGGTGAACGCGAGCGCGGGTCCCGGCGATCATCACGGCGGCCGCACGATCACGGTGGTCGAGCACGCGACGACCGACGCCGTCACAAATGGAACGGCGGGCGACGACGTCGGGAACGTCCTCACGTTTGCGAACGACGTGTTCAACTCCGCCGACACAAAGAAGGTCGGCACCGATCAGGGGTCCTGCATCCGCATGGTCGTGGGCGAATCGTGGGAGTGCAGCTGGACCACGTTCCTGCCAAAGGGGCAGATCACGGTCCAGGGCCCGTTCTCTGACACCGGTGACAGCGTCCTCGCGATCACCGGAGGCACGGGCGCGTACCGCAACGTCCGTGGTGAGATGGACCTCAAGTTCCACAATCAGGCAGGAACGAAGTTCGACTTCGTCTTCCATGTGATCGGCTGATCGGGCCTCAGTCGTCGGCCAAACGACCGCGCTGCAAACGCAGCGCGGTTCGTTGGCCGTGCGCCCGCCAGTGCTCACGTGAAGGAAGGCCGGACGGCCGGTTGCGCTCAGACCTAATGCGGTGAGTGGGCGCGGCAGAACTCGCGGACGGCCTGGTTGAACGCCTCGGGCCGCTCGAGGTTGCTGACGTGACCGCAGTCGGGGATCACGACGAGCTCCGTGTTCGGGATCGCCTGCTCGAACTGGCGTGCGACACGAAGCGGTGAGCGCGCGTCCAGCTCGCCCCAGATCAGCAGGGTCGGGACGGCGATGCGAGGCAGGAGGTCGCGCTGATCGACTTCGGCCATCTCGAACAACTCCATCCCAAGGCTCCGAGGGCGGACGTCGGCTGCGATCTCCTCAAGTAACGCCACGAACTCGGGCGGTGGGTCTCCGGCGAACAGGCCCGGAAGGGTGGGGTCGAAGTCCTCAGCAGGTGCCTCGAGCATTTGGCGCACGCCCTCGACCCGCGCATCCACCTCCTCCTCGGGTAGCGAGCCCTTCCACCCGGCGTAGCTACCGGCAAGGATCAGGGTTGCCAGCAGGCCGGGGTGCAGGCGGTAAAGCTCCTGCGCGATGGTGCCGCCCCAGGAGAGGCCGGCGACGTGCGCCGGCCCCAGCTCGAGCGCCTCGATCAGCGTCGCGAGACAGTTTGCGTAGTCGGCCAGGTTGAAACCCGCGGGCAGGTCAGAAGAGCGACCCGCGCCTGGCTCGTCCCAGGCGACGACCGCAAACTCGTCTGCCAGAGCGGCAAGTTGCGGCTGCCACCCGCGGGCGTCGGATGCGGCTCCGTGCACGAACACCAGCGGCGGTCCCTCGCCGACGCGCTCATAGGCGATCTCGAGCCCATTCGCTCGAACGACCTCCATTGCCGCACCTTAGACGCGTCGATGCTCCGTCGGACAAGCTGTGGGACGCAACGAGGAACACAGTCAAGGACGGCCTGATCGTGGAACTTCGTACCTTCGCCAAGTGCCGCTTTGCACGGAAAGCGCTAAGTCAGAAGATCGAGCGCGCCTCTGGTTGTGAAGTAGGCGCCGACAACGCTGAAGACGAGGATCAGGATGGCGCGCTCATGGTTCAGCATCCAGGCCGATACTCGCCCGATCGCGGCGCGGGCCGCCTCTGGGCGACGGATGCTCGCGACGAGCGCGCAGAATGGGATCGTCAGCCAGATCGCATCGAAGACGAGCACCGCGAGGAGTCCCCTCGACCAAAGGCGGGTCGCCCCGTGCGATCTCGTTCAGGCCGAGTAGATAGAGCAGCCCGGGGAGATGGGTAGCGACGCCGGCCACGGCGGCCACGCGCAGCGTCGGGTTGCGGAGCTCTTCGCTTGATGCGTGAGTCGTGCTTCGGATGTTCGCTTCGGGTGCCACCTCGTATCCGGCCGGTGGCGATGCCCGCGGCGAAGCCCAGCGCCGCGACCTCCGCCCGCAAGCTCGATCACCGCGTTCACCGTCGAGGACCCGGTCTCCAGTCGGACCCCGTGCAGGACTCAGCACCACGATCGCGCCGGCGATCGCACTGGAGGCCAGGCCGGCGATCGTGTAAGCCGCCAGCGACCGCTGGGGCGTCGACGACGAGAGCAGGGCATAGACGGAAGCCAAGGGCGGTGGGGCGGATTGCGCAGATCACCGCCAGAGCAAGCGCATCTAGGCTCACGGCTCGCCAGCCTAGCTCCGTCCCGAAAGCCACCGACTGCGGGTACCGCTTTGGACGAAAAGCGCCTCGCACGGAGAGCGACTAGTTGTCGCTCATCCTTCGTTGCCCGTTGCGTCCTCGGTCGGAGCGCCGACAGGCTTCGATTCGGGCGAGCCCCGCTGGCGCAGGAAGATCGTCAGCACGGCGAACGAGCCGACCGCGAGGAACTCCGACTGCCAGTTCTGAAGCGTCCCCTCCCAGAAGGTGGCTGAGCCGACATATGAGAGCCACGAGACCGTCGCCTCCCCGTGCAGGCGCTGCGCGTCGTTGAAGTCGGTCCAGCCGGTCACCGATTGAGCAAACCAGGCCCCGAAGAAGATCATGGCCATGACGATGATGAGGCTGTTCGAATAAAGGGTCGTGCGCCAATTGCCGTACTTCGCGGGAAATGGCGAACGATCGTCGGCGTGCTCGCCAACCCGCTGCTCGGCGTCGGACTCGGTTCCGCTCTTGTCCAGCTCCTTCGACTCGGGTGAGCCTTTCTGCAGCAGCCACACGGTGGCGAGCGCGAAGAGAGCGAACTGCAGGTACTCCGACTGCCAGTTCTCCATCACCGCCCGGCCGAAGGCCGACGACGTGACGTAGTCCCAGAATCCGACGGGCGGCGCGCCGTGTTCGGTCAGCTCCTGGTTCTGAAGCACGTGCCCGGCGATCGCCTGTCCGACCAATGCGGCGACGAAGATCGCCAAGAAGAAGAGCGAGAGCGAGTTCTCCTTGGCGAAGCGGCGCAAGGGCCCTCAGCCGTGGCTCAGCCCGACGATGGTGAAATAGACGATCCCGGAGACCAGGATCGTCCCCCAGATGAGCAGCATCGCTCGCATCCGGTTTAGCTACCCCTCGGAAGCAGCAAAACCCCTGCCGCGCCCGTCGATTGGCACCGAGCTTCAGCGCTTCGACGCGGCCTTCTTGCCGCCCTCTCGTCCTGCTGCGCGTTTTTGAGACTTCGAACCGCCGGAGCCCTTGCCGCTCTTCTTACCTCCCTTGCTTGAGGCGTTGGGCGAGTTGGCGATCGAGGCGGCCCGCTGCTTGCTCATACCCTTCTTTCGCAGGCCCTCGTATTGCTTGTCGTCCTTCACGCTCGGCCCGTGGTCCTTGGCCATATCGACCCTCCTTCGGTTGCGCCCGCCATTCGTTTCGACGATGACAAGCCTCAGTTACCCCAAACGTGCCGCCGAAAGCGTCCGCTCTCCATGTCTTGGGATGCCCGCTGTGGACGAAGAGCGATCGGCCGCTTGGCGTAGAAGCGATACGTCCGAGAGCATGGATCCGTATGCCTCGATTTGGCTAGGTGGGCGAGCTTCAGGGGACCCCTCCGTGCGGGCGTCGGCTAGTCTCGGGCAATGCGCAACGATCAGCGGCCGCTTCAGGCCCGCAGACGAGGAGCCTCTCTGAGAGGCAGACCGGGTCACGAAAGGAGCGGGAGAGGGATGGCGATACGGATTGGCTTCGCGCTGGCGGCGCTGGTGGCGACGCTAGCGATCACGGCCTGTGGCAGCGACGACAGCGGCGACAGCGGCGCCTCCACCAGCGACTCGACGTCCGGTGCCCAGACCGTCGATGCCTCCGGCAAGCCCTCCGGCGAGCTGACGATCTCGAACTGGCCGCTCTACATCGACAAGCAGACGATCCCCGACTTCGAGGACGAGACCGGGGTCACGGTCAAGTACATCGAGGACGTCAACGACAACGCCGAGTTCTTCGGCAAGGTGCAGCCGCAGCTCGACCAGGGCGAGTCCGGCGGGCCGCTCGATCTTCGTCGTCACCGACTGGATGGCGAACAAGATGCACGAGCTCGGCTACCTGCAGAACTTCGACAAGTCGGCGATGCCGAACAACCTCGAGAACCTCGTGCCGAGCCTCCAGAACCCGCCGTTCGACGTCAACCGCGACTACTCGATGCCGTGGCAGACGGGGATGACCGGGCTGGTCGTGCGCAAGGACCTGGCGCCGGACGTGACCTCGATCTGCGATCTGTTCGACTCCCAGTACGCGGGCAAGGTCGAGATGCTGACCGAGATGCGCGACACCGTCCCGCTGGTGATGAAGTGCAACGGGGTCGACCTCGCGCAGGCGACCGAGCAGGACTGGCTCGACGCGATCGCGAAGATCCAGGACGCGGTCGACTCGGGCCAGATCCGCCGCTTCACCGGCAACGACTACGCGCGCGACGTGACCTCGGGCGACGCGGTCGCGGTGATCGGCTGGTCGGGCGACGCGGTGCAGCTGCAGGCCGACGACCCGAACATCGAGTTCCGGATGCCGAAGGAGGGCTGCATGCTTTGGTCGGACAACATGGTGATCCCGATCGGCGCCCCGAACCCGGTCGCCGCCGAGGCGTTCATGAACTACGTCTACGACCCCAAGAACCAGGCGCAGATCGAGGCCTACGTCAACTACGTCTCACCGGTCGCCGGGACCAAGGAGATCCTGCTCAAGGACGACCCGAGCATCGCCAAGAACCAGCTGATCTTCCCCGACGAGCAGTTCACCGCGAAGTGCGACTCCGCGCCGCCAATCTCGGGCAACGAGGAGCAGCGGATTACACAGGCCTTCGAGTCGGTCGTCAACGGCTAGTAGGCGTCGGGCTGGGGCCGCACCTGCGCTAGCCCAAGCGGAGCCGCGAGATACTGCGTGGGCGATGTCGCAGGAGAACGTGGAGATGGTCAAGAAGTTCATGACCCTGTTCGAGGGCGGCGACCGCGATACGTGGCGTGACTACTTCGCCCCAGACGTCGTCTGGGACACGTCCGCTAGCAGGATGCCCTCAGCGGGCGTATACCACGGCCACCAGGGGGTCGAGCGGTTCTTTCGCGAGTGGCTGGGCGTCTGGAGCGACTACAGCGTTACGACCCGCGAGTACATCGACGCCAGTGATTCTGTCGTGATTGTGTTCCGCCAAGGCGGGCTAGGGCGCGGCAGCGGCGTTAGAACCGAGCGCGATTTCTTCGCCGTATACGACATTCGAGATTCGAAGGTGGTTCGTTACCGGATGTATGAATCCCGTCTAGAAGCCCTCGAAGCCGCCGGGCTGTCGGAGTAGTAGCGGAACACGCGCTTCGTGTTGGGTCGCGTCTACCCCGATGTCTTTTTCCCTGTGAGGGTGATCGTCCCGCCCCAACTGCCGACGAAGCCGACGTTGCAACCCCCGGTCTTGCCCTGGACGCGGAACTGGAACTTGTGCGTGCCCTCTTTCAGAATGACCTTGAGGTCATCGACGGTCGCCTGCTCGCCGGCATTGACGTAGTCGGTATGGCCGATCGAATCCCCATCGAGCGAGACGAGCACGCGGGCGGCGCTGCAATGCTCGGCAGCGGCGACGTAACGCAGGCGGCTGATTCGCACCTTCGCGTGTTTGACCTCCACCTTGAGCTTTCTTGCGGGGTCACAGATCTGGGGAGTCGTGTCGGTCGCGTTGCAGTTGGCGACGAACGATCCGGTCGAATAGCTCACCGCCTGTGGTTTGGCGCTCGCACCGGCCGCCGTCACGAGTAAGCAGGCCGTGCACGCCAAAGCGGTGGCCTTCGCATGGGTCATCCCTCGCTTGAGCATCCTTGCTTCACCCCTTTTCGCGTTGAATGAATCCCGGTCTTCGCATCCTATGTCGGGTTGGGTCGATTCGCCGGTGCAGCGTCCGCTTTGCACGGAACGCGGCACTCTCGTGCGAGATACTGAGCGGACCGTGTCGCAGGAGAATGTGAAACTCGTGCGCAGTCTGTACGAGTCGGGGCTGATCGATCGCGATCCCGAGGAGCTCCTTGAACTCGCAACCCCCGACGTCGAATACGTCAATCCTCCCTATGCAGTCGAACCGGGGGTGCGCCGCGGGCTCGTCGCGGTCGCGCGGGCGATGCGCCGCTTCGCTGAACCCTGGGAGGAATCCCGGCACGAGCTGCGGGAGCTGTACGACCGTGGGGATGTGGTCGTCGCCGCCGTCCGCTGGCACATTCGCAGCCGTGAGAGTGAGCGGGAGCTCGTCAACGTAGAGGCACACACCTGGACCCTTCGCGCGGGCCGGATCGCGCGCTTTGAGTGGGGGCAGGACCTCGCGAAGGCGCTTGAGGCCGCCGGCGCCTCGGGATTCGCGCACGCCCCCGAGACCTCCCGAGAAGGGATCGACTGAGCAGACGCCGCTAGGCGTACGCGGCGTCGACGCATCTCGGCCCGCGCCCGGAGGAGCGCAAGGCGAGATACTGGTCGTCGATGTCGCAGGACAACGTCGAATTCCTTCGCGACGGATACGCGCGATTCAACGCCGGCGAGAAAACGGCCGAGCTCTGGTTCTGGCTTCCGGATGCCGAGTACCACGTGGCGCGCGAAGACCCGGACGCCGCTGTCCACCGCGGAATCGACGCGATTCGCGGGCAGTTCGCCAGTTGGATCGATGCATATCCCGATCTCAGAATCGAGATCCTGGAGGCGAAGGACAGCGGAGACCAGGTCTTTCTATGGGTGCGCTTTACGGGACACGGCGCCGCGAGCGGCATCCCGCTCGAGATGGAGCTGGCGCACGTCTATACGGTCCGTGACGGAAGAGCCGCCCGGGTGGTCGAGTACAGGGACCGAAATGAAGCGCTCGAAGCCGTCGGGCTGTCGGGGTAGCCGATGTCGCAGGAGACCGTCGCGATCGCGAGGCAGGCAGTTCAAGCCTTCAATCAACGGGACCTGGTCGCGTTAGAGCAATGGTTCACTCCCGACGTCGAATGGGAGCCCGGCGGTCCGGCCGCCGTTGAACGCGCCCTCTACCGAGGCCGCGACCAGGTCTCCAGCGGATTTGCTGCAACCTGGGAAGCCTGGGAGGTGTTTCGCATCGAGGAGAGCGAGGTCCGCGATCTGGGTGACTCGGTCGTGTGGCTGGGCCAGGCCCGAATGAAGGGGGGCGCGAGCCACGTTGACTTCGACCAACCGTTCGCCATCCACTTTCTCGTGCGAGGCGGGAAGATCACGCGGTTTCGCGGCTTTGTCACCTGGCGGGAAGCGCTCGAAGCCGCGGGGCTGCAGCAGTAGTTCAGGGCCGACGAGACGCGCAATGTCGCAGGAGAACGTCCAGATCGTGCGAAGGCTCATCGAGGCATGGAGCGCGCACGATCGCGCGGCGATGGCCAGGTGTCTCCATCCAGATGCGGTCTTTCACTCCGCGATCACGAACGTCGTCGGCGAGACGTTCTACGGACGCGATCAGATCGTTGGCGTCTTCGATCGCTGGGAGAAGGAATGGTCGGCCATCCGCTGGGAGGTCGACGAATACATCGACGTCGACGAGAGCCGGGTCGTCACTCTCCACAGGGTGATTGCGACAGGGCGGGCGAGCGGGGTCGAGACCGTGCGTGATCTCGCCGGGGTGATCGAGGTCCGGGATGGGCTCGTCGTGAGGCAATGGATCTACCTCGACCGCACCGAGGCCCTTGAAGCTGCCGGCCTGGCCGAAGAGGGCTTGGACGAGCGACCGCGGTAGCCAGGGGTACCAACCGGTAGTCCGCTCAGGCCCTGCCGGCCTCCAGCAGGCGACGCAGGAACCTCTGGGTCTCCGGCTCGCGGGGCTCGCCGAGCACCTGCTCGGGCGGGCCGATCTCGATCAGCTTCCCCTCGTGCAGGAAGCCGACTCGGTCGGCGACCTCGCGGGCAAAGCCCATCTCGTGGGTGGCGATCAGCATCGTCACCCCCTCCGACTTCAGCGCTCTGACGGTGTCGAGCACCTCGCCGACCAGCTCCGGGTCGAGCGCCGAGGTCACCTCGTCGAGCAGCATCGCCCGCGGTCGCGCGAGGAAGGCCCGCGCCAGCGCGACCCGCTGCTGCTGGCCTCCCGAGAGGTCGTCCGGACGGTCGTTCTCGCGCCCCTCGAGCCCCAGCCGGGCGAGCTGCGCCCGCGCCGCCTCCTCGGCCTGGGCGCGCGGGACGCCGTGACCGCGGTGGCTGCCGAGTACCACGTTCTGGAGCACGGTGAGGTGCGGGAACAGGTTGTACGCCTGGAACACGAGCCCGAGCCGTCGCCGCACCGAGACCGCATCGACCGACGGGTCGGTGATCACCTCACCGTCGAGGAAGATGTCGCCGTCGTCGATCTCGATCAGCAGGTCCGCGCAGCGCAGCATCGTCGACTTGCCCGAGCCCGACGCGCCGATCACCGCGACCGCCTCGTGCTCGTGGATCTCGAGGTCGATGCCGTGCAGGACCTTGCGCTCGCCGAACGCCTTGGTGACGCCGCGAAACTCGAGCACCGGCGCCCCCTCCGAGGCGTAGCCGAGGTGCGCCGCCGCTGAGGCGCCTGATTCACCGCTCATGTCGCCGCCTCCGTGTAGCCCCACCGCTCGAGCAGGCGCGCCAGCGGGATCGTCACCGCGAGATAGAGGAGCGCAGCGGCGACCATCGGCGTGTAGTTGAAGTCGGTCGACGCGTCGATCTGCGCGACGCGGAATGCCTCGCCGGAGACCCCGATGATCGCGATCAGGGCGACGTCCTTCTGCAGCGCGATGAAGTCGTTGAGCAGGGGCGGGCCGACCCTGCGCACGGCCTGCGGCAGGATCACGTACCGCATCGCCTGGCGCTCGGTGAGCCCGATCGCGAGCGCGCCGTCGCGCTGGCCGGGGTGCACGGAGCGCAGGCCGGCGCGATACACCTCGCTGACGTACGCGCCGTATGAGAGCGCCAGCGCGATCCCGCCGAGCACGACCGGCTCGGTCGGCAGGCCGCTGAGGTCGAGCGCCGGGATCCCGAAGCCGACCAGGTAGACGAGCAGCACGGTGGGGATGCCGCGGAAGACGTCCGTGTAGATGGTCGCGAGCAACCGCACGGGGAACAGGGCCGGGGCTCCGGTGGTCCTGAGCAGCGCCACGACCAGGCCGAGGATCAGCACGACCACCTCGACGATGCAGAACACCCGCACGTCGAGCCAGAAGGCCTTGAGGATGTCCGGGAACGAGTCCTTGAAGACGTCCGCGTTGAAGAAGGTGTCGCGAACGTCCGGCCACCCGGAGCTGGTCAGGGTGAGGACCACGAGGCCGCCGATCACGACGACGGTCGAGACGATCGCGATCGCGAACCCGCGGCGGTCCTTGGCGCGCCGCGCCGCCGTCCGCTCGGCGCGGCGGTCCGCCATCGCTATCCCCCGGCCGCCGGTCCTACTGGAGGACCGGGGCCTTGGTGACGTCGCTCATCCACTTCTTCTCGATCGCCGGCAACTCGCCGGAGCTCTGCAGGTCGGCGATCGCCGCGTTGACGCAGTCGACCAGCGGCGAGTCCTTCTCCAGCAGCGCGCCCCACGTGTCGCCGCCGGGAGCCGCGAACTGACCGATCGTGGTGGCCTCCGGGACCTGCGCCGCGGTCAGGTAGAAGGCCGTCGGGACGTCGACGACGACCGCGTCGACCTGGCCATTCTTGAGCGCCGAGACGACGTCGTTGGAGTTGTCGAACACCTGCGGCTCGTTGGTCGGCTGGATCGTCGCGTTGACTGCGTCGAGGCTCGTGGTCCCGATCTGGACGCCGATGTTGGCGTCCGCGAGGTCGGCGAGCGAGGTGGCCGAGGCGAGGCCGGAGTTCTTGAGCACGACCACGGCCTGCTCGGCCTCGTAGTACGGATCGGAGAAGTCGACCTGCTCCTCGCGCTTCGGCGTGATCGAGATCTGGTTGACGTCGAAGTCGAAGTCCTTCGGGCCGGGGGCGAAGGAGGCGTTGAACGGGACCACCGTCCACTTCACGTCGGCCGCGTCGAAGCCGAGCTTGTCGGCGATCGCGTAGGCGGTCGCGCTCTCGAAGCCCTCCCCGTTGGTCGGGTCGTCGTCCTCGAAGTAGGGCGGGTAGGCGGGCTTATCGGTGCCGACCGTCAGCGTCCCGGGGGTCTTCGTCTCCACCGTGTCCGGTGTGCAGTCGCTGAGCGAGACGGTCGCGGCGCTGGTCGAGTCGCCGGAGGCGCTCGTCGAATCCTCGTCGGAGCCGCATCCTGCGACGACGACGAGCGCGGCGAGCGCGATGGCAAGGAGGGCTATGCGGATCTTCGACACGGTGGTCAACCTCTGCTCGGGGGCGTCAATGCGCGAAGATCCTACGCGCAATGGCCAGGTGGACGAGCGAAGAGATCGGAGACCTGACTGGGCGCGTCGTCGTGGTGACGGGCGCCAACAGCGGGCTCGGGCTGGTCAGCGCCCGCGAACTGGCCCGCTCCGGGGCCCGCGTCGTGCTCGCCGTACGCGATTCTCAGAGGGGCGAGTCGGCGCGCACCCTGATCGCCTCGGCGGTCGCCGACGCTGACCTCGACGTGCGCTCGCTCGACCTCGCCAGCCTCGCCTCGGTGCGCGAGTTCGCGACCGGCGTGGCCGCCGATCACGGGCGCGTCGACATCCTGCTCAACAACGCGGGGGTGATGATGCCGCCGCGAGGTGAGACGGTTGACGGCTTCGAGCGCCAGTTCGGCACCAACCACCTCGGGCACTTCGCGCTCACCGGGCTGCTGCTCGACGCGCTCGCCGCGTCAGGCGCCGGGCGCGTGGTCACCGTCTCGAGCCTCGAACACAAGCTGGGCAGACTCGACTTCGACGACCTGCAGTGGGAGCGCTCGTACTCGCCCCGCCCGGCTTACCAGCGGTCGAAGTTCGCGAACGCCGTCTTCGGGCTCGAGCTCGACCGCCGCCTGCGGGCGGCCGGCCTGCCGGTGATCAGCGTGCTCGCGCATCCCGGCTACTCGGACACCAACCTGCAGAGCACCGGGCCGACCGGGCTGATGAAGGCCGTCCTCGTGGTCGGTAACCGCGTCTTCGCGCAGGACGCCGAGCGCGGCGCGCTGCCGCAGCTGTACGCCGCGACCGCCGACGGGGTCGAGGGCGGCCAGTTCTTCGGGCCCGACGGCTTGCGGGAGGTCCGCGGCTCGCCGACCGAGGTCGAGCCGGTCGGCCGCGCCCGCGACCCGGAGACGGGGCGCCGGCTGTGGGACGTCTCCGAGGAGCTCACCGGCGTCGCGTACCTGTCCGAGTCCGTCGCGGCTTGAGCACCGGCGGCGACACCTACTCGGTGCTCGGCCAGGTCGGGCTGCCCGCTCCGGCCGCCGAGCTCGCGGGCCGCGAGTGGGACGCGATCGTGGTCGGTGCCGGGCACAACGGGCTCACCGCGGCCGCCTACCTGGCCCGGGCGGGCAAGCGGGTGCTGGTTTGCGAGCGCCGCGACCGCCTGGGCGGCGCGGCGACGCTGGAGCGGCCGTTCTCGGACCGGCGCTTCGTGGTCAGCCCGTGCGCGTACCTGGTCGGCCTGCTCGACGACGTCGTGATCTCCGAGCTCGAGCTCGAGCGCCACGGCTACTCGGTCACCCCGGCCGACCCGAACCTCTGGTGCCCGTTCGATGACGGCAGCTCCTACGCCGGCTTCCTCGACGCGCAGCGCACCGAGGACTACCTGCTGGCCCAGGGCTTCACCGCCGCCGACATCGCCGGGTTGTCCGAGTTCGGCGCCGTCTTCGACCGGATCCGCGATCTGCTGCGTCGTGGCGCGGACGGCGACACTTGGCGCTCGCCGTCCCCCGACCGCGAGCGGATCGAGCGTCTGCTCGGCGACGACGAGGAGCTGATCGGGATCGTGTTCGAGGAGTCGATCGACTCGCTGCTCGGCCGCTACGTCGACGACCATCGGCTTCGCGATGCGATCGGCTGCCAGGGGACGATCGGGACCTTCGCTGGGCCCAAGGACCCGGGCACGGCGGCGATCCGGCTCATGCACCATCAGGGCGACCTCCTCGGCCTCGGCTCGGTCTGGGGCTACGTCGAGGGTGGCCTGGGCCGCGCCTCGTTCGCGATCGCCGACGCGGCGCTCGAGGCCGGCGCCACGCTCGCCGCCGGCCTCCCCGTGGCCGCGATCGTCCCGGGCGAGGGGGTAGAGCTCGAGTCCGGCGAGCGGATCACGGCGCCGATCGTGATCTGCAACGCCGACCCGAAACGACTGCTCGGCCTGCTCGACGCGGGCGGGGCGCAGCTGCCGGGCGGCTACCGCGAGCGGCTCGAGGGCTGGGACGTGAGCTCGCCGGTGATGAAGCTCAACGTTGCGCTGAGCCGGTTTCCGACCTTCCCGGCGGCGCCGGTCGGGCTGGTTCCCGAGCGCGCCCAGGTGACGATCACCGATGGGATCGACGCTGCCCAGCGGGCGGTCGAGTCGGCCCGGGCGCGGCGTCCCGGCGATCGGCTTCTGCGAGCTCTACTTCCAGTCCGCCTACGACCGCACCGTGGTCCCCGACGGCCACGAGGTGATGAGCGTCTTCTGCCAGTTCGTCCCCTACGAGCTCGCCGAGGGCGACTGGGACTCGCGGCGCGACGAGATCGCGGCGATGGCGCTCGACGCGATCGAGGCCCGCGCGCCCGACCTGCGCGACTGCATCGAAGAGCTCCAGGTGATGGGGCCGCCGGACATCGAGCAGCGGATCGGCCTGAGTGGCGGCCACATCTTTCAGGGTCAGGTCCTGCCGAGCCAGATGTGGGATCGCCGGCTCGAGGCCCGCACGCCGCTCCACGGCCTCTACCTCTGCGGCGCCGCGACCCACCCGGGTGGCTCGGTGATCGCCCTGAACGGCCGCATCGCCGCGGGCGAGGCGCTGGGCGCCGAGCCGGGCTGAGCGCGCCGGGCCGGACAGTTCGCCCGCAGCGCGAACGCTGCGCATCCAGCCCCGGTTTCCGGGCAATCGCCCGGACAGCTCGCCGAGCGGCGCGTGTCCGGGCTTTCGGCCCGCAACCCCGGTTCGCCCGCGCCGCATTACCTTGCGTCCATGCGCCGCCTGTTCCCGCTCGTCGCCGCGGTGATCCTCGTCGACACGATGTTCTACGCGGCGATCACGCCGCTGCTTCCCGAGTACGCGAACGAGCACGGGCTGACGAAGACGGCCGCGGGGGTCCTGAGCGCCGCCTACGCCGCCGGGACCCTGATCGCGGCGCTTCCATCGGGCTTCCTCGCCGCCCGGATCGGCTTTCGCTCGACGATGCTGGTCGGGCTCTTCCTCCTCGGCACCTCGAGCGTCGTCTTCGCCTTCGCCACCGACGATCGTCGTCCTCGACCTCGCTCGCTTCGCCGAGGGCGTCGGCGGGGCCTGCGCCTGGACCGGCGGACTCGCCTGGCTGCTGGCCGCGGCGCCGCTGGAGCGCCGCGGGGAGATGATCGGCGCCGCGCTGGCCGCGGCGATCTTCGGGATCCTGCTCGGCCCGGTGATCGGCGGGATCGCCACCGTCACCGGCCCCGAGGTGGTCTTCTGCGCCGTCGGCGTGATCGCCGCGGTGCTCGCGGCGTGGGTGCTCGCCACCCCGGCGATCAGGCCGAGCGGGGTGCCGAGCGTGCGCCGCGTAGCGGCGGCGATCATGGGCGCGCCGGTGCTGTTCGCGTTCTGGCTCGTCGTCCTGCCGTCGGTCCTCTCGGGCGCCTTCGACGTGCTGATCCCGCTGCGGATGGACAGCTTCGGCGCCTCCGGGATCGCGGTCGGCGCCGCCTTCTTCATCGCGGCGGCGATCGAGGCGTTCACGGCGCCGGCGATCGGCCGCGTCTCGGATCGCCGTGGGCGGATGGCCCCCATCCTGGCCGGCCTGGTTGCGGCGCCGATCGCGGCGCTGATCCTGCCGGTGCCGGGGTCGACCGTCGTCCTCGCGGTCGCCCTGGTGGCGGTCGTGCTCGCGATGAGCCTGATCTGGACCCCGGCGATGGCGCTGCTCTCCGACAACGCGGAGGCGGCCGGGCTCGACCTCGCGTTCGCCAGCGCCCTGGTGAGCCTCGCCTGGGCGGGCGGACAGGTGATCGGCGGCTCGGCGCTGGCCGGGCTCGCCGACGCGACCGCCGACGCCTGGGCCTACGCGTTGATCGCCGCGCTGTTCGCGCTCACCCTGAGCGCGGTGGCGCTCCGCCGGCGCGACCGGGTGCCGGTGGGGGCGGGCGGGTAGCGGAGCCTCGGATGGGAGCGGACGACAGGGAGGCGGAGAACGAGGCGAGGGCTGCGCCGCGCGATCACGCCGACATTGCTGCTCGTGTTCATCGTCGGCGACATCCTCGGCGGCGGCATCTACGCGCTGGTCGGCGAGGTCGGCGCCGAGACCGGTGGCGCGATCTGGTCGGCCTTCCTGCTCGCCCTGGTGATGGCCGCCTTCACGGCCGGTTCCTACGCGGAGCTGGTCTCGAAGTACCCGCGGGCCGGCGGGGCGGCGCTTTACGTTCACCGCGCCTTCAAGAACAACTTTCTGTCGTTCATCGTCGCCTTCGCCGTGGTTGCGTCCGGGATCACCTCTGCCAGCGCGCTCGCGCGCGGCTTCGGCGGCGACTACCTGAGCGAGTTCGTCGACATCAAGGTGGTGCTCGGGGCGCTCGCGCTGCTCGCCCTGATCACGCTGATCAACCTGCGCGGCATCTCGGAGTCGGTGAAGCTCAACGTCGGGCTCACGATCGTCGAGATCGGCGGCCTGCTCCTGATCGTCCTGATCGCCGTGGTCGCGATCATCGACGGCGACGCGGACCCGGGGCGCGCGTTCGAGTTCAAGGAGGGCAGCAGCGTGCCGGCGGCGATGCTCGCCGGCGCCGCGCTCGCCTTTTACGCGCTGGTCGGCTTCGAGGACTCGGTCAACGTCGCCGAGGAGACCAAGAACCCGAGCCGCACCTACCCGAAGGTCCTCTTCATGGGCCTCGGGATCGCCGGCGTCCTGTACTTCCTGGTCACCGTCGGCGCCTCCGCGGTCGTCCCGACCGCCGACCTGACGGCCTCCAGCGGCCCGCTGCTCGAGGTCGTCAAGCAGGGCCCGCTCGGGATCCCGGAGAAGGTGTTCTCGGCGATCGGCCTCCTGGCGCTCTCCAACGGCGCCCTGATCAACATGATCATGGCCTCGCGCCTGCTCTACGGGATGGCGCAGGAGGGGGTCGTCCCGGCGCCGCTCGGGATCGTCGGCAGCGCCCGGCGCACGCCGTGGGTGGCGATCCTGTTCACGACCGCGATCGCGGCGGTGCTGATCATCACCGGCGACCTCTCGAAGCTCGCCGACACCACCGTCGCCCTGCTCGTCGTCGTCTTCGCGATCGTCAACGCGAGCGTCCTCTTCCTGCGCCGCGACCCGGTGGACCACGAGCACTTCCGCATCCCGTCGATCTTTCCGGTGCTCGGGGTCGGCGTCTCGATCGCGCTGCTCACTCAGATCGAGGCCGAGGTCTGGGCGCGAGCCGGGATCCTGATCGCGCTCGGCCTCGTCCTCTGGTTGCTGAACGCCTTGGTGCTGCGCGTGCAGCCCGCGAGCGCCTAGCCTTCCGCGCATGCAGCGAATGGGCCTCGCGCCGGCGCTGGTCGCGCTGATCGCATCGATCGCGATCCCCGCCACGGCCTCGGCGGCCAAGCACTTCCGCGCCTACGCGTCCTGCGGAGCGAAGGGCAGGCACGCCGACGCCTTCTGTTTCGAGGGCGACCACCCGGTCGCCGTCCTGCGCGCGTTCGACAAGGCGAAGGTCGGCTACCGGCTCTGCTTCCGCAAGGCCGGCGACCGCCAGCATTGCCGCGATCGCCACACCCGCAAGCCCGGCCAGCTCTCGCGAACGCGCTTCGACGTCGACGGCGCCGCCAAGTACAAGCTCGCCTGGTTCGTAAACGGGCGCGCTGTCGACCGCGACAAGCTCGTCGTGCGCGAGCGGGCCGTCTTCGCGGTCGGCGACTCGCTCGGCGAGGGGACGAAGCCGTACCTGCCCGGCGCGCTGCCCGGCTGGAAGGTGAGCCAGTCCGTTTCGGTCTCGCGCTTTCTGCCCGAGGGCGTCTCGATCGTCCGCAGCCGCGGCGGGCTGCCCGCGGCGATCGTCTTCGCGCTCGGCACCAACGACGACCCCCACAACGTGAGCGGCTTTCGCAACGCGGTCGACTCGGTGCTCGCGATCGCCGGGCGGACCCGCTGCGTGGTCGTCCCGAACATCGTCCGGCCCCCGGTGGGCGGTGCCAGCTACTCGGGCTTCAACAGCGCTCTGAACGACCTCGCCAAGCACCACCAGAACCTGCGCATCGTCGATTGGGCCGGGCTGGTCGCCTCCAACCGCGGCTGGCTCGCCGGCGACGGCGTGCACGTCAACGCGACCGGCTACCAGGCGCGGGCGCGGGCGATCGCCAAACAGGTCGAGCGGTGCTGATCCGATGGCCGAGACGCTGCAGCTGACCGAGTCCGAGTTCGTCACCGTGGTCGAGTCGACCCCGGAGGCGCTCGTGGTCGAGGCCACGTACGGCCCCGGCGGCAGCCCGCCGCCAAAGCACCTCCACCCGGTCCAGGACGAGGTCTTTCAGATCCTCGAGGGCACCCTGCGCTTCCGGCTCGGCTCGATCGAGCGCGACCTCGAGGTCGGCGAGGAGATCGAGATCCCGGCCGGGGTCGCGCACCAGGTCTTCAACCCGCACGACGAGGTCGCGCGGGTGAGCTGGCGCACCAGCCCGGCGGGGCGCACCGAGCAGTGGTTCCGCGCCGTCGACGCGCTCAACCGCGAGGCGGGCGGCAAGACGCCGAGCGCGCTGGCCTACGCGGTCCTGCTGAGCGCGTACCGCGACAGCTTCCGTCTCGCGATCGGGCCCGACCCCCTGGTCGGCCCGGTGATCGCCGCGCTCGGCGCGCTCGGGCGCCTGCGCGGGCACCGCGCCACATAGGCTGGCGCGGTGAAGTTCGCGGTCGGCTACTTCCCCACGGACGAGGGCATCGACCCGGTCACCCTGGCCCGGATGGTCGAGGAGCGCCCGTTCGAGTCCCTGTTCTTCACCGACCACACCCACATCCCGGCGTCGCGCGAAACGCCCTATCCGGCCGGGACCGAGCTACCGCGCGAGTACTCGCGCATCCACGACCCGTTCGTCGCCCTGATGGCCGCGGGAGCCGCCACCGAGCGGATCCTGCTCGGGACCGGGGTCTGCCTGGTGGTCGAGCGCGACCCGATCGCGACCGCGAAGGCCGCCGCCAGCGTCGACCGCCTCACGGGCGGGCGGCTGCTGTTCGGGGTCGGGGCGGGCTGGAACGAGGACGAGATGCGAAACCACGGCACCGACCCGCGCCGCCGGTTCTCGATCCTGCGCGAGCGGGTCGAGGCGATCAAGGAGATCTGGACCAACGACGAGGCGAGCTACCACGGCGAGCACGTCGACTTCGACCGGATCTGGTGCTGGCCGAAGCCGCTCACCGAGCCGCACCCGCCGATCATCGTCGGCGGCCACGGCAAGCGGGTGCTCGACCGCGTGCTCGCCTTCGGCGACGAGTGGATTCCGAACCGGATCGGCGACGACGCCAAGATCAGCGCCCGGATCGCCCGGTTGCGCGACGCCGGGGTCGACGCCGGGCGCGGGCCGATCCCGACCACGCTCGCCAACGCCCCGACCGATCCCGAGGTGCTCGACCTCTACGAGCGCTCCGGCGTGCACCGGGCGTTGTTCTGGGTCGCGCAGGGCGACGAGGCGGACCTCGAGCGCCGACTCGACCGGCTCAGCGCCGCGGTCGAGGTCTACGAGAGCGCCTGAGCCGGCGCCGGGTCGCCCCAACCGGCTCGGTCTCGGCGCGGCTGGAGCGCGGCCAGGCCGGTCGCTCAGAGCTGCGTCGAATCGAACTCGAGCCCCAGCAGCGAGCGGCCGGTCAGCTCCCAGGTCGCCGGCCCGACCAGCATGTGCTGGGTCGCGGCGTGGATGTCGCGGAAGCGGCGCTCGAGCGGCCCGGTCTCATAGATCGCGCTGCCTCCGGCCAGCGACCAGGCGGCGTCGACCGCCGACGCCGAGGACTCGATCGCGTTGGTGGCGGCGAGCCGCAGCCCGGCGCGCAGCTCGAGCGGGATCGTGCGGTCCGTCCGCGCCGCCTCCCAGGCGCGCTCGACCGCGTCGTAGAGCAACGCCCGCGCGGACCGCACCGCCGCCTCGGCGCGCGCGATCCCGGACTGGGTCGAGGCTCGCTCGGCGAGCTTGCGGGTGCTCAGCGTCGGGGTCTTCACGCCGGCGAGCTCGCCGACGTCGTCGAGCGCTCCGCGGGCGATCCCGAGACCGACCGCGGCGATCGCCCCGGCGAGCAGCCCGAACGGGGGGAACGCGTAGAGCGGGCCGGGCTCGCGAGGCGCGCCGGTGAGCAGCGAGGCCGAGCGCGCCGCCGGGATCGCGACGGCGTCGGCGACCACATCGTGGCTGCCGGTCGCACGCAGCCCGGAGACCGACCAGGTGTCGACCACCTCGACCTCCGGGGCGGCGAACAGCGCGAGGCGGATGTCGGGGCGCCCGGACTCGAGCATCCGCGCCTCGCCGTCGTCGTGGACGACGCAACCGCCCATCACCCAGTCGCAGTGCTCGACGTTGCTCGCGAAGCGCCAGCGGCCCGAGATCGAGAGCAGCTCGTCGTTCGCGTCGGCGCGGCCCGAGGGCGCGAAGACGCCGCCGACCACGGTCGCCGCGCCGCCGTAGACCTCGGCCGCGGACTCGGGCTCGAGGTAGGCGGCCAGCATGCCCGCGGTCGCGCAGACCGCCACGCACCAGCCGGCGGCGCCGTCGCCGCGGGCGAGCACCTCGACCGACTCGAGCAGCTGCGCGGGAGGGGCCTCGCCGCCGCCGACCGACGCGGGCACGCAGAGCCGATAGAGGCCGGCGGCCGCGATCGCCTTCGAGAGCTCGGGTTCGAGCGCTCGGCGCCGCTCGGAGGCGCTCGCCAGCCGGGCCGCCATCGGCGCGAGCTCGCGCGCGCCCTGCACCGTCGGTCCCGCCATCGGCTGATCATCTCACGCCCGTAGTTCTCCACACCGAGATTGCGGATCGCCCCTTGATTTTCTCCCCCTCGAGATGAGAGGCTGGCGCTCGCCGCGTGGCGCGCTGAGCGCCCGGGGCCTGGCGGAGACGTCACCGACTGGGGGGTGCTCTACGCCGTCGGGTGAGAGAGCTCCCGGTGACGTCTTCGCCTTGGGGGTTCTTAGATTGAGAGCCGGGTGCCGGCGGGCCCGAGGTTGTGGACCTCGGTCGCGCCGATCGTCGAGCTCTCGCCCCAGCTCTCGTGGATGTGACCGCAGACCGCGAGCCGCGGCTGCTTTGCCTCGATCGCCTCGAGGATCGCGACGCTGCCGAGGTGGTCGCCGGCGCTCGACGCGTCGACGTGTCCCTGCGGCGGCGAATGCACGATCAGCACGCCGCCCGCCGGGGCCTCGGCGAGCCGCTCGGCGGCCTCGGCGTCGGAGAGGTCGAAGCTCCAGTCCCAGGGGGTGACCGGGACCCCGGCACCGAGCCCGAAGAACTCGACCCCGTCGATCTCGGTGCCCTCGCCGTGGAGGACGGTCGCCGACTTCCAGTCCGCGGCGGCCTCGCGCAGCGCCTCCTCGGTCTCGTTGTTGCCGGGGACGAGCAGGGTCGGGGCCTCGATCGCGGCGAGCGCGTCGATCGCCTCGCCGAGGCCCTCGTGAACCGAGGCGAAGTCGCCGGCGCCGATCACGACGTCGGCGTCGGCGCTCAGCTCGACCAGCCGCGCGGCCTGGTCGAGGTCGCGGTGCAGGTCGGAGAAGGCGAGGATGCGCATCGACGGCAACTTACCCGGAGGCGATCGGATTGGTCAGCGACTCGGCGCCGTCCTTGCGGAC
Source organism: uncultured Solirubrobacterales bacterium (assembly GCA_963828755.1). Classification (GTDB taxonomy): domain Bacteria; phylum Actinomycetota; class Thermoleophilia; order Solirubrobacterales; family 70-9; genus WHSW01. The sequence goes on from CAWHFY010000012.1 coordinate 60,955, forward strand.
GCGCTGGCGCGAGTCGCGGAAGTGCATCGTCTCGTAGGCGATCAGGGCGACGTGGACCGCGGCGACCGCGAGCACCGCTGCGAGCGCGTCGGCCGCGGTCGCGAACGGGATCAGCGCGAGCAGGATCACCGCGGCGAAGAGGCGCTGGCGGTTGACCGTGCCGATGTTGCGCAGGCGAAAGAGGACGTGGCCGATCAGGTAGAGCGCGGCGCCGCCGCAGAGCGCCACCGCGGCGACGGCCTCGAGCGGCTCGTCGACGTGCAGCAGGGTCTTCTTCAGCCCCAGCGCGACGAGCACGACACCGGCGATCATCACCAGGTGCAGGATCGCGTAGGAGTCGAGCGCGACCCGGTTGCGCAGCTCGCGATCGAGCGCCGCGAAGCGCCGCCCGGCCACCAGCGCGACGACGTCGAAGTATGCCCACCACTGGCAGGCGGCGATCGTCAGCCCGGCGAGCGCGGCGATCGACCACGCCGAGCGTCAGCCCGGTCTCGGTCAGCCCGGCTCCGGTCGCGACGATCGACTCGCCGAGCGCGATGATCACGATCAGGCCGAAGCGCTCGTGAAAGTGGGTCGGAAGCACGTGGAAGCCCGAGACGCCCCGCACGTAGGGGGTGCCGTAGTCGATCACGATCGCGACGATCCACAGCCCGGCCGCGGCGCCGCCGTCCAGGAAGCCGGCGATCGCGATCAGCACCGGCGCGGCCAGCAGCCCGGGCGCGAGCGAGCGGATCGCGTCGGCCACCTCGACCTCGTCGACCCCGTAGGTGTAGACGGCGAGGTGGATCACCCGCACCGCCAGGTAGGCGATGCCGAAGACCACCGAGTCCTCGCCGAACGCCTGCGGCACCGCGAGCGCGGCGATCAGCATCGCGCCCATCGCGCCGAGCAGCGCGACCCGGGCGATTCCGTCGTCGGAGTGCAGGGCGTTGGTGAGCCAGGTGTAGCCGGCCCACGCCCACCAGACCACGGCCAGCACCAGCATCCCCTGGCCGAGGCCCTCCCACGTCGTGTGGGCGGCCATCAGGCCGGTGACCTGGGTGAACGCGAATACGAAGACGAGGTCGAAGAAGAGCTCGAGTGGGGTGACCCGATCCTCCTCGGTCGGCTCCGGCTCACGGGCGAGGGGTGTCGTCGTCGCCTCCATCGACGCTCAGGATGGCGAAGGCGGCTCGTGGGCGCGCTCGAGCTCGGCGCCCAACTCGAGCGTCCGCGGGTCGAGCTCGGCGTCGACCAGCTCGAAACGGCGCCCGAGCTCGGCGACGATCGCCTCCTCGACCTGCGTCGAGGGTCGTCCCGGGGACCTCGTCGGCGACGCTGCCGACCGTCGCGGGATCCCACTCGAGCTCGAGCGCCTCGTAGGCGGGCACGAGCGCCTCGCGCAGCACCTGCTGAGCCGTCGACGACGAGGACGCCGCCGACGTGGGCGCCGCCGGCGATCAGGCGCTGCCCGATCCCGGCCAGCTTGGTCCGCTCGCGGGCGTTGACGCTCCAGGCCCCCGGGCAGTACTCGCCGGGCACCTCGCCGATCCGGGCGTCGACGCCGAGCTCCCGCAGGGCGTCGGTGACGATCGTCGCGATCGCCTCGAAGCGGTCGTGGGTGCGCCTCGACCGGGCCGCTCGTCCGCGGTCGCCCAAGCGAACGCGAGCGTGTGCTCATGGAAGGCCGCGGCCCGCCCGCCGGCGAGCCGCACCACCGGCTCGAACCCGGCCGCGCGCGCCGCCTCGACCGCGCGCTCGAATCCCGGCGCGGCGCGGTCCTGCTTCGAGAAGGCGAGCTCGCGGGCCGGGCGGTGGAGGCGGAAGGTCGGGGCGAGTTCACCCGCCGCGACCCGGTTCAGGATCGCCTCGGAGACGCCTGTCCCGTACGCGCCGCGCCCGGGAAAGCCCGCGCGGATCAGCCTGAGCAGGGGTTCTTCTTGAATGTGAGCGTTTGCTTGCAAGTGTGACCACCGTCACACACGAACTGTCGTTCGCCGGTCAACCTGCCGCCTCACGGATTCAACCCCGGAGGCGGGCCTCCGCGCGAACGAGCGCGGTGGTCACTCGAATGTAACGCCGCCCCGGGGCCGCGAAGCCGCCCGGCCAACCACCCCGACCAAGTTCGAGGCGAACCACGCCGACCGGGTGCACCGAACGGAGGTGACCACCGTGTCACGCAAGTCCAAGCTGCTTTCAGTCACGTGCGCGCTCGCGCTCGGCCTCGGCGCTACCACGGCCGCCCAGGCTGCGACGCCCCAGCTGCGCCTGCTCGACGGCCCCGCCGACAACTTCGAGAGCTCGATCGAGAACCACAAGATCGTCCAGCACTACGAGGCGCTCGGCGCGAAGGCGAAGCGCCTCGCCGTACGGGCGCCGAAGGTCGCCAGCCAGCCCGACTACGGGCTCGCCGGCGGCGTCTCGCAGTCCGCCCTCGACGCGATCGCGTCCTGCGAGTCCGGCGGCGACCCGAGCGCGGTCGACTCCTCGGGCACCTACTACGGCCTCTACCAGTTCGACACCGGCACCTGGGCCTCGGTCGGCGGCAAGGGCAGTCCGGCCGACGCGTCGCCGGAGGAGCAGAGCTACCGGGCCTCGCTGCTCTACGCGCGCGCCGGCTCGAGTCCCTGGCCCGTCTGCGGCTAGACGACTCCCGGTAGTTCAGCGCCGCCCTGCCGCTATTGCCGGCGGGGCGGTTTGCCGATGGGTGGGGGATGAACGGCGACGACTTCGTCCTCGTCCAGGGGCTGCGCGACACGCGCGGCGCCCTGGAGCGGTGGAACGCGAACCCCTGGCCGGTGCTGCGGGTCTGGGCCGGGGGCGCGCTCGTCGTCGCCTCGACGCTGCTCTTCGCCGTCTGGGCGATCGCCTCGGTCTCGCCGGTCGACCTGACCGCGCTCGGGGTCCCGGGCCTCAACCAGGACCCGGAGCTCGGCGACATCGGCCACATCCTGTTTCGCAACTCGCTGGTGCTCGCGCTGCACGCGTTCGCCTGCGTCGCCGGCTTCATCGCGGGCAGCTCGCTGGCGCTGGGCGCCGAGCAGCGGACCGGGCTGTCCAAGCTCGTTCACGAGAAGGCCCGCCCGATCGCCTTCGCCTGGGTCGGCCTGGTGACCTGCTTCTCGCTCGCCACCCAGGCCTACGCGCTCGGCCTGACGGGCGCCCAGCTCGCCTTCCAGCTCGGGATCTCCCCGGGCGTTCTGGTGATCACGATCCTCCCGCACGCGATCCCGGAGCTGGTCGCGCTGTTCTTGCCGCTCGCCGCGTGGGTGATCGCCAGCCGCCGCAACCAGTGGCACGACCTGCTCGCCGCCACGTTCGCGACCGTCGCGATCGCGATCCCGACGCTGGTCGCCGCGGCGACCTGGGAGATCTACGTCTGGCCCCACATCCTCGCTGCCGTCTCGCCGTACGCCTGAGGGACGCCGGTAGTTTGAGCGGCGTCACCGTCAGGCCGGGGTGGCTTCGGTCTCGCCGAGCAGGGCGCGCCGGAAGACGCGCTCCTCCTCGTCGAACAGAAAGCCCCACAGGTGGTTGCGCTCGAGCAGGGTGCGGCGCTTGGTCTCGAGGATCGCCTGGCGCGGGAGGGCCGCGATCCGCTCGGCGAGCGAGACCGCTCGCTCGAGCACGTCGCCCGGGGCGACCTCGCGCACGATCCCGAGCCGCTGGGCCTCCGGCGCCTCGACGACGCGTCCGGTGAGGCAGAGCTCCTTGGCGACGGTGGCCGGCAGTACGGCGCGCGCGGCCGCGTAGCTCGGCGGGATCCCGCGCGGCAGCTCCGGATACCCGAAGGTCGCGGCCCGCCCGGCGATCCGCAGGTCGCACAGCAGCGAGAGGGCGAAGCCGCCGGCGAGCGCCGGACCGTTGACGGCCGCGACGACCGGGCGCGGGCAGTCGCCGACGGCCTGGAAGGCGACGGTGCTGGTCTCGACCAGGCGCTCGCGGTGGGCGCGGTCGCCGCCGAACTCGCTCGTGTCCATCCCCGAGCAGAAGGCGCTGCCGGCGCCGGTGAGGACGATGCAGCCGACGTCGTCGTCGGCCGAGAGGGCGGCGAACGCCTCGGCGAGCTCGGTGCGCAGCTCGATCGAGAGGGCGTTGCGCTTCTCCGGGCGCGACAGGGTGACAACCGCAACCTGATCGCGCCGATCAAGCTCGAGTTGACCGGAGTCCGACATCGCGGCCGATGCTATCCCTCGACCGGCTCGCGGTCGAGCGCGGCTTCAGGCGGCTTCCCGCCGCCCGGGGTCCGGGCGCTTCGGCGGGTCGGTGCGGGTGATCCTGATCTCGCCGACCAGCAACTCGGGCGAGAACTCGGCCAGCATCGTCTCGAGACAGCGCCGGCAGCTGCACTCAGGCACTGCAAGGCCGGTGTCGGGACAGCAGCGCTTCCCCGCCCTCTCCAACTCCACGACGCCCAGCCTAGGCCAGCCGTGAGTCGGAAAAACGCGTCCGCGTCCGCGAGCCCCGGCGACTCGGCCGGCGTGCGAGGATGGCGCGATGGCAGAGGCGGACGAGACGCCGGCGGAAGCGGTCGAGGCAGCCGGCCCCGGCGAACTCGGGCGCTCGCCCGCCGAGGCGACAGCGGCGGCGCGGATCGGCGCGCCCACCCGCGGCAACCGCCGGCTCGAGGCGCTGCTCGACGGCGCTCAACGCCGACCCCGAGGTGCGCGCCTGGTGGCACATGGCGCAGGTGCAGTCCGAGCGGCTCGGGATGTCGGATCACTCGTGGGTCCACATGCGGGTGGTGCTCAACATCGCCCTGCGGTTGCTGCGGCTGCTGGTCAAGGGCGGCGTGCAGCCCGCGATGGTCACCGACCACGCCATGCGCGAGCGCGACGCCGAGGTGGTGGTCGCGGCCGGGTCGCTGCTGCACGACGTCGGGATGTCGATTCACCGCGTCGACCACGAGGCGTTCAGCCTCTTTCTGGCCGAGCGCAAGCTGCGCGAGTTGCTCGAGGGCGTCTACAAGGACCCGGCCGAGCGCGCCGTGGTGATCGCCGAGTCCCTGCACGCGATCATCGGCCACCGCCGCCGCGGCGAGCCGTACACGGTCGAGGGCGGCGTGGTTCGCGTCGCCGACGCGCTCGACATGGCCCACGGGCGGACCCGGATCCCGGTCGAGGCGGGGCAGATGGGGATCCACTCGATCTCGGCCGCGGCGATCGACCGGGTCGAGATCGCGGCCGGCAGCGAGCGCGCGGTTCGGATCGAGATCACGATGAACAACTCCGCCGGGATCTTCCAGGTCGACGACCTGCTCGCCACGAAGCTGCGCGGAACCCCGCTCGCGGACCACGTCGAGGTGGTCGCCGAGGTCGAGGGCGAGGCCGAGAAGCGCCTCCTGACCGAGTTCCGCATCGGGACCTGACGCCGACTTTCACCTCAACCACCTCAGAGGTGGTCAGGATGAAACTCGGCGCGACGGGGGCTCGGCTCAGACGCCCGCGCCCGCGCCGCCGCGGCCCTCGCCGGCGGCGAAGCGTGCCGCGCCCGCGGCGCCGGTGATCACCGAGTCGCGGCCCAGTTCGGCTTCGAGCGCGAGCCCGTCGGCGAACGGCAGCCCGATGCCCTCGATCGCCGCGCGGCGGTCGGAGAGCATCGTCGTCTGCGGGAAAGCGGCCAAGCCCTCGGCGATCTCGAGCGCGCGCTCGAGGTGCGCGCCCGGGCCGACGACCTCGGTCACCATCCCCCAGTCGAGCGCCTCCGCGGCCTCGATCACGCGGCCCGTGAGGATCATCTCCAAGGCCCGGCCCATGCCGACGATTCGCGGCAGTCGCTGCGTGCCGCCGTCGATCAGCGGGACGCCGAAGCGCCGCTCGGTGAATCCGAGGCGGGCGTCCTCGGTCGCCACCCGCAGGTCGCACCAGAGCGCCAGCTCGAGGCCCCCCGCGAGCGCCCAGCCGGAGATCGCGGCGATCGTCGGCTTCGAGGCCTGCAGGCGGGTGAACCCGAGCGGGCCGTCGGGGCGCTGATCGAGCCAGGCGGCGATCGCCTCCTCGCGCGCCTCGGGCGAGGCGCCCTCGGGGTGGTCGCCGAGGAACGCCTGCGCCCGCTCGGCGAACGCCTTCAGGTCGGCGCCGGCGCAGAACGCCTCCGGCCCCTCCCCGGTCAGCACCAGCGCCCGCGCCTCGTCGTCGGCCTCGAAGCGGTGAAAGCCGTCGAGCAGCTCAGCCGCGGTCTCGTCGTCGACCGCGTTGCGCCGCTCCGGCCGCGTGATCGTCAATACCGCCGCCGACCCGACCCGCTCGTAGCTGACCTTGGGCACGGGTCGGACCCTATCGACGCGCGGGAGCTGGCACGGCGGACGCCGGCCGACGTGATGCTCAGGCCCGCGTTGCGCGGACGTGAATAACTCGCGCCACGTCCTCCGCTCTCGCCTTGAATCAATTGTCGCGGCTACGCCGCGGACTCTTCATGCTGCTTCGCGTCCGGGCGTGGGCGGTGGTCCTTGGGCCGAGCGGCGAGCGGCGAGCCGTTACGGGCGCCGGAGGCGCTCGAGCTCGTCGCGGGCGCGTTCCTTGCGGCTGTCGAGCCGCATCTGGATCAGCGAGGCGACGATCACGAAGATCGCGAAGAACGCCATCGCGCCGAAGGCGAAGAAGGTGACGACCTTGTCGTCGGTGCGGCCGTAGAGGCCGACCCCGTCGGCGGCCATCGCAGCGGGCGCCGCGAGCAGCAGGCAGCCGATCACGGCGACGGCGAGCAGGAGCGTCCGGCGAGCGCGATTCACGGCCCGAACTCTATCGACCGCGGTCGCCGATGAGCGCGTAGGACTAACCTCCCGCGCCGATGTCGTTCCTCGAAGCGATCATCCTCGGCGCGATCGAGGGCGTGACCGAGTTCCTGCCGATCTCGAGCACCGGGCATCTGACGATCGCCGAGAAGCTGATGGGCTTCAACATCGACGACGCCGACATCACGGCGTTCACGGCGATCATCCAGGTTGGCGCAGTCGCCGCCGTCATCATCTATTTCTGGGACGTGCTCTGGGGGATCGTGACCTCGCTCGTGCGGGGCATCACCGACTCCCGCAGCCGCTCGACCAGCGAGTTTCGCTTCGGCTTCGCGGTCGCGGTCGGCTCGATCCCGATCGCCATCGCCGGACTCGTCTTCAGGCACCAGATCGAGGGCTCGCTGCGCAGCCTCTGGGTCGTCGGCACCGCCCTGATCCTCTGGAGCTTCGTCATGTACGCGGCCGACCGCTCGGCGACGCAGGAGCGCGGCGAGCGCGACTTCGCCATGCCCGACGCGCTCGCCATGGGCCTGACCCAGTGCATCGCGCTGATCCCGGGCGTCTCGCGCTCCGGCGCCACCATCGCCGCCGGCCTGTTCCGCGGGCTCGACCGCGTGACGGTGACGCGGATGTCGTTCTTCCTCGCGATCCCGGCGCTCACCGCGGCCGGGGTCCTCGAGGCGGTGACCAAGTCCTCGGACATCGCCGACGGCGTCGGCTGGGGTCCGACGATCGTCGCCCTCATCGTCAGTTTCTTCGTCGCCTACGCTTCGTCGCCTGGCTGCTGCGCTACGTCGCCGGGCACAACTTCGGGATCTTCATCGTCTACCGGATTGCGCTCGGCATCATCGTCTTGGCCCTGGTCGCGACCGGGGTGACCAGCGCGACCTAGCTAGGGCTCGTCGATCCGCTCCGGGCTGAGCCGGTAGCCGATTCCGAAGTGAGTGTGGATGTAGCGCCAGTCAGGGGCGACATCGCGAAGCTTTGCTCGCACCTTGCGCACGAGGACGTCGACCGAGCGATCGCGCCTCGCCATCGCCCCGCCCCAGACCTGCTCGTAGATCTCCGGCCGCTGGACGACGATGTCGACGCGCTCGGCGAGCACGAGGAAGAGCTCGAACTCGCGTACGGTCAGGTTGGCGCGGCGTCCGTCGACGAACAGCTGCAGTTCGCCCGGGCGGATCTCGAGGTTGGCGAGAGTCCGCAACGCCAAGCCCGCAGCCGGTCGGAGGGCACTCGTCTGCGCAGCTCGCGTCGCCACGCCAAGATGATCCGCGCGGCCGCGGCCATCGCCGTGAAAGCCTGGTGTCGAACTGGAGAAGATTTGGTTAAGCGCCGGTTCGAAAAAAAGCGCGCGGCTCGGGGCAGGGAGGAGCCGCGCGCTGTACGAGAGAGAGGATCTCGCACGCCCAGTCTCGGCACCGAGCCTGTGGAGATCGTGAAAAAGGTGAGAATTTGCGTGTGAAAGTCTTGTGAACGCGCGCTCGGCCGCCCGAACGGCGGCTACCATGCGGGCGACTCGAGAGTGGGTCCACGACCGCGAGGGCCGCCCGCCCTGCGAAGCTCGGACGAAGCGATGAACACACAGCATGGGATAGCCCGCGTAGCCGTGATCGACAACGACAGCGGCTTTCTCCACGTGCTCACGCGGCGCTTCGACGCGGCCGGACTGGGAGTACCGGATCCATTCCTCGAGCGTCCCGCTCGACGAGCTGGTGGCGATGAAGCTGAACGCGCTGATCGTCGATCCGGCGGTCGTCGGCCCGCTCGGCTGGGAGTTCCTCGAGCGCGTCTGCGGAGCGCTCCCGGACCTCGGCGTGATCGTGTGCACCCAGGGTTCGACCGTCGCCCAGCGCGTCCGCGGGCTTGCGGCTCGGCGTCGACGACTGGATCGCAAAGCCCGCGCACCCGGAGGAGGTGATGGCGCGCGTCGAGGCGGTGATCCGCCGCGGCCGCCGCAGCCGGACTCTCGACGAGCTCGGCCCGGTGGTCGCCGGTGAGATCGAGATTCGTGCCGACCAGTTCCAGGCGTTCGTCGCGGGGACGCAGCCTCGAGCTCACCCGCCGCGAGTTCGAGCTCGTCCAGGTGCTCGCCGAGGCCTCCGGGACGGTGATCGAACGCGAGGAGATCTACCAGCGCGTCTGGGGCTACGCGATGGCCCACGGCGACCGCTCCGTCGACGTCTTCGTCCGCAAGCTGCGCGCGAAGCTGCACCGGCTCTCGCCCGACTGGGACTACATCCACACCCACTTCGGGGTCGGCTACCGGTTCGAGCCGGAGTCGCTGAAGGCGCCGGCACCTCAACCGGCCGCGCCGGCACCGGAACCCGCGGACGTGCTCGACGTCGAGGCCGACGCCGAGCCCCGCGCAGCTCAGCTCACCTGAGCCCGCCCGCAAGGGCCCTGACGAGACGGTTTCGCCGTCTTCACATCTTTTTCACCACCTGCGACTCGCGGGCCAACAAGCTTCGCTCCGATGCTCAGAGAAATCGAATCAAGCGCAAGGAGACAAACGAAGTGATCTCTAAGAAGTGGCTGCTCGCCGTCGGCAGCAGCGCCGTGCTCGCGTTCGGCGTTGCAGCGTGCGGCTCAGACGACAGCGGTGACAGCACCAGCAGCGACGGCAGCAGCGCGAGCGGGCTCTCGGGCTCGATCACGATCGACGGCTCGTCGACCGTGCAGCCGTTCGCCGAGGCCGCGGCCGAACTCTTCAACCAGGACAACCCCGATGTGGACATCACCGTCGGCGCCGCCGGCACCAGCGGGGGCTTCGAGAAGTTCTGCGCCGGCGAGACGGACATCTCGGATGCCTCGCGGCCGATCGAGCCCGAGGAGGTCGACGCGTGCAAGAAGGGCGGGGTCTCCTACAGCGACTTCCAGGTCGCCAACGATGGGATCGCGGTGGTCACGAACCCGGCTCTGGAGATCAGCTGCCTGTCGACGAAGCAGCTCGCGCAGTTGTGGACCGACGACTCGGTCACCAACTACAGCCAGCTCGGGGACGACGCCGACAGCGGCCAGCCGCTCCCGGATGCCGAGGTGAGTCTGTATGGGCCCGGCACCGACTCGGGGACGTTCGACTACTTCACCGACGCAATCAACGGTGAGGAGGACCTGAGCCGGAAGGACTACCAGCCTTCCGAGGACGACAACGTGCTCGTGCAGGGCGTATCGGGCGACCAGAACGGCCTCGGCTACTTCGGGTTCTCGTACTACGAGCAGAACCAGGACGCCCTGAACCTGGTCTCGGTCGACGAGGGCAACGGCTGCATCGCCCCGAGCTCCGAGACGATCCAGGACGGGTCGTACTCGCCGCTCTCGCGTCCGCTGTTCATGTACCCGTCCACCGACGCCCTCCAGCGCCCGGAGGTCTCGGCGTTCGTGCAGTACGTCGCCGACAATTACGACCAGATCGCCGAGTCCGCGCTGATCGTCCCGATGGACGACCAGCAGGCGCAGGACGCGCAGGCGGATGTCCAGAAGGCGGTCGGCTGAGTCCCTCGGGGCCGCTGGCCGACACACGAGCACACGGTGGAAGCCGGCACCCACACCGTAGGCGGGACGCCGGGGGCGAGAGCCCTCGGCGTCCGCCGCCGCCGCTGGGGCGAGGACGCGATCCGCGTCGCGCTGTTCGCCGCGGCGGCGATCTCCGTGCTCACCACGGTCCTGATCGTCGTCGCCCTGCTGAACGAGTCGGTCTCCTTTTTCCAGGAGGTCGGCACCCGCTTCTTCACCGACAGCGAGTGGTCACCGCTCTTCTCCGACCCGCAGTTCGGGATCCGGTCGCTCCTCGTCGGAACCTTCCTGATCACCGGCATCGCGATCTTGGTGGCGGTGCCGATCGGGCTCGGCAGCGCCGTGTACCTGTCGGAGTACGCGACCCCCAGGGTGCGGAAGGTGGTGAAGCCGATCCTCGAGGTGCTGGTCGGGGTGCCGACGATCGTCTTCGGCTACTTCGCCCTGACGTTCATCACGCCGACCCTGCTCCAGGACATCCTTCACCTCAACGTCCAGGTGTTCAACGCGCTCTCGGCGGGTCTGGTGATGGGGTTCATGATCGTGCCGACGATCGCCTCGATCTCCGAGGACTCGATGCGGGCGGTTCCGCAGGGCCTCCGCGAGGGCGCCTACGGGCTCGGTGCCACCCGCCGTCAGGTGGCGACGCGGGTCGTCTTCCCAGCGGCGATCTCGGGGATCGTCGCGTCGATCGTCCTCGGGATTTCGCGAGGAGTCGGCGAGACGATGATCGTGCTGATCGCAGCCGGCCTCCTCCCGACGACGAGCCTCAACCCACTCGACGGCCACGCCACGATCACCACCTTCATGGGGGCGACGGCCAAGGGCGACAATCCGGCCGGCACGATCGGCTACGAGGCGATCTTCGCCTGCGGCCTGACCCTGTTCGTCCTCACTCTCTTGATGAACATGGTCGCAATCAGGTTCGTCCGCAAGTACCGCGAGGTCTACGAATGAGCGCGCCGCACTCCGAGGCGATCGCCCGAGCCGTGCGGGGCTCGTTCCAGACCAATCGCCGCTCCCGAATCGCAGACGCCGTCTTCAAGTATTCGCTGATCGCCTGTCTGGCGCTCGCCATGCTTGATCCTCGGTGTGCTGATCGCCGAGGTGCTCGCCGACGGGGTCGGCGCGCTCAGCCTCAACTTCCTCACCGACGTCCCCTCGAGGATCGACCCATCGAGTTCGGGGATTGGACCGGCCCTGATGGGGACGCTCCTCCTGATGATCGTCTGTGCCGCCTTCATCATCCCGGTCGGCGTCGCGAGCGCGATCTACCTCGAGGAATACGCCGACCGCGATCGCTGGTTCAACCGCTTTATCGAGGTCAACATCCAGAACCTGGCCGCGGTGCCGTCGATCGTCTACGGCGTCCTCGGCCTCGCGTTCCTGGTCCGCGGACCACTCAACCTCGGACACGTGCTGCTGGCCGGGGGGCTGACGCTCGGCCTTCTCGTCCTGCCGGTGATCATCGTCGCCGGCAGGGAGGCGATTCGGGCAGTGCCGCCATCGATCCGCGAGGGATCGATGGCGCTCGGTGCGACGAAGTGGCAGACGACCTGGAAGCAGGTGCTTCCCGCGGCGATCCCCGGCCTCGCGACCGGGGCGATTCTCTCGCTGTCGCGAGCGATCGGCGAAACGGCCCCGTTGATCGTGATCGGCGCGGCGACGTTCGCGACCGCGGTCCCGAGCGGCTTCCTGGCCGACGTGACCGCGCTCCCGATTCAGATCTTCAGCTGGATCTCGGAGCCCCAGGATGAATACAAGGCGCTGGCCGCGGCGGGGATCATCGTCCTGATGGTGATCCTGCTGGCGATGAACGCCGTGGCGATCTGGCTGCGCAACAGATTTGAAAACAAGTGGTAGGTGATTAGCTTGGAAGGTAGAACCGTGACCGAACCTGACAGGACTCAAGAATCGGGCGCAGTCCCGGGGGTCAACCTCGCCGAGGCCGTCGTCGAGAGTCACGGCGCCTCGGCGTCAGCGTTCGCGAACCGTGAGCCCGTGTTCGAGCTCGAGAACGTGACCGTCTCCTATAACGGCAACCCTGCTGTCGCCGACGTCTCGATGGCGATGTACCGCAACGCGATCACCGCCCTGATCGGCCCATCGGGTTGCGGCAAGTCGACCCTGATCCGTTGCCTCAATCGGATGAACGACCTGATCCCGTCCGCCTCGGTCGACGGACGGGTGCTCTACCACGGCGAAGACGTTTACGGGCCACAGGTGGACGCGGTCGAGGTTCGCAAGCGGATCGGCATGGTGTTCCAGAAGCCGAACCCGTTTCCGAAGTCGATCTACGACAACATCGCCTTCGGCCCCCGGATCCTCGGAATGGACGGGAGCATGGACGAGATCGTGGAGAAGGCGCTCCGTGGAGCCGCGCTCTGGGATGAGGTCAAGGACCGCCTCGACACCAACGCGTTCGGGATGTCCGGCGGCCAGCAGCAGCGCCTTTGCATCGCTCGATGCCTCGCCGTTGAGCCGGACGTAATCCTGATGGACGAGCCGTGCTCGGCTTTGGACCCGATCTCGACCGGCAAGATCGAGGACCTGATGCTCGAGCTGAAGGAGCGCTACTCGATCGTCATCGTGACCCACAACATGCAGCAGGCTGCCCGGGTCTCGGACATGACCGCATTCCTGATCGTCAAGCTCGACGCTGACGAGAAACACCGCCAGGGCCGCTTGATCGAGTACGACGTGACGCAGAAGATCTTCACCAACCCCTCGGACTCGCGCACCGAGGACTACGTAACCGGGAAGGTGGGCTGATGCCCGACAGCGTCCGCGTCCAGTACCAGGAGGAGCTCGAGTCGCTCGAGCATCGGGCGCTCGAGGGCATCGACTTGGTCGCGGCACAACTCGTCCACGCCGCCGAGGCGGTCGAGCATCGTGATTCCGAGCTGGCCGAGCTGATCATCGCCTCCGACGACGTCATCGACGGCCGTTACCTCGAGATCCATCAGTCGATCCTCACTCTCCTCGCCACCCAGGCACCCGTGGCGACCGACTTGCGATTGATCGCCGCGCTTCTGCACCTGATGAAGGCGATCGAGCGAATGGGCGACCAGTGCGTGAACATCGCGAAGCTGATCCCGATCGCCGGCCATGAGCCGCCGGCGGACGAGCGGATCGTCAAGGACATCCAGACGATGGCCAAGCAGGTGAAGACTCAGCTCGCGCAGTGCAAGCACGCCTTCGCCGAGCGCGACGTCGAGATGGCGCGCGACCTGGTCCGCCAAGACGATCTGGTCGACAACCTCAACAAGGAGATCTTCCGGATCGCGCTCGAGATCGGCGACGACCACGATCGCCGCGAGTGGGCGATGACGATGATCCTGGTCGCCCGGGCGATCGAGCGGATCGGCGACAACTCGGTCGATATCGGCGAGCAGGTGGCATTCGTCGTCACTGGCCTGTTCCGCGAGTTCCAGGACGCATCGCACCCGGGCGCGCCGATCCCGCACTGAGCCGTCCGCGCCGATCCGCCGGGCCTCATCCGCGATCTCTGCCATGATCGAATCGTGCTCTGCGCGGCGGTAGACATCGGGTCGAATACCACCCGCGTGCTGGTCGCCGAACCGCAGGAGGGCCAGCTGCGCAAGGTGATGGAGCAGCGCGCATACACACGGTTCGAGAAGGACTCGAAGCGCAAGGGGAAGATCACCGACGAGAAGATCGACGAGCTCGCCGAGGTGGTCACGACCCAGGTCCGGCTCGCCGAGGAGCTCGGCGCCCAGGCGATCAAGATCGTCGCCACGGCGGCGATTCGCGAGGCGAAGAACTCGAGCGTGGTCGCGAAGCGGATCGGCGAGGCCGCGGGACTCGAGGTCGAGGTCCTCTCCGAGCAGGAGGAAGGGAGGCTCGCGTTCATCGGCGCGACGAAGACGCTCGGCCATCCGGTCGACGGCGACGTCGGAGTCGTCGACGTCGGTGGTGGATCGTCGGAGATCATCCTCGGCACCGTCGCCGACGGCGTTCGCGAGGTGCGCTCATTCAAGATCGGCTCCGGCGCGATCGCCGAGGAGTTCCTGACCAAGGACCCGCCGTCGGCGGCGGAGATCCGCTCGCTGCGCGACTACATCGATGACTTCTTCGAGGACGTCGAGGTCGACCATCCCGGCCAGGCGGTCGCGGTCGGCGGCAGCGCGACCTCCCTTCGCACGTTGGTCGGCGCCGTGCTCGAGTACGAGACCCTCGAGCGCGCGGTCCGGGTGCTGACCCGCGATCCGATTGCCGAGGTCGCGAAGCGGTTCGAGCTCGACCAGCGCCGGGTGCGCATCCTCCCGGCCGGCGTGCTGATCCTGGAGAAGCTCTCCGAGCTGCTCGGCCAGCCATTGCAGATCGGCAAGGGCGGCTTGCGAGAGGGGATCATTCTGGATCTCCTCCAAGGCGCCCCGGCGGCGGTCGCCGCCTAGCGTCCCGCTCTACTCTCCGGGCATGGCGAAGGCGCGTCCCGTGAAAGGAGTCGGGGACGACGATCGCTTCGGCGCCGTCGCGGCGAAGGCGATCGAGTTGCGAACCGACGAACTGCTCGTGCACAGCGAGGGCGTGCTCGAGACCACCGAGATCGAGCCGCTGCACGCGATGCGGGTCGCCACCCGGAGGCTGCGAGCCGCGCTCGAGGCATTCGAGCCCTGCTTTCCGCGCAAGCGCTACCGGCGCGTCCTGCGCCAGGTCAAGGTGCTCGCCGACGCGCTCGGCGAGCGCCGCGACCGCGACGTCACCCTGGCCGCGCTCGAGGGCTTCGCGAGCGGGCTCGAGCCGGCGGACCGCCCCGGGGTCGAGAGCCTCGTCGAGCGTGTGCGCGCCGAGCAGGCCGAGGCGAACGAGGCGCTCGCCCCCGAGGTCTCCCCGGAGCGGCTCGAGAGGCTCGCCCGGCGGCTGCGCGAGCTCGCCGCGGCGGCGGAGGCGCGGTGAAGGCGCAGGGGGTGCGAAAGCTCGACCCGGACGGGCCGCTGCTCGACAACGCGGCGCGAATCGTCGCCACGCGGCTCGGCGAGGTGCGCGAGCTCGGCTCGAGCCGCGCTCGACACCGACGCCGCGGACGACCACCACGACCTGCGAATCGCCGCGAAGCGCCTGCGCTACGTGCTCGAGCTGTTCGGCGACCGCTTCGGCGACGAGGCCGACGCCGCTCGGCTCAGCGCGCGCGACATCCAGGACGTGCTCGGCGACCTGCACGACTGCGACGTGCTGCTGCCGCGGATCGCGGCGCGCGTCTCGGCGCTGCGCGCCGACGACACAAGAGCGATCCGCGAACGCGCCGGCGAGGCGACCGCGCTCGACCCGGCGCTCGCCGCCGCCGCACCGCACCGCGCGACCTACCGCGGGCTCGAGGTCCTGAGCGCGAGCGTCGCCGCTCGGCGCGAACTGCTCGCAGCGCGGTTCGCCGAGCTCTGGGCCGAGGTCGAGGAGCGCGACGTCTGGGAGCGGCTCGATCAGGCGGTCCAGCGCGCCGTCGATCAGGCGCATGAGCGCCGCACGGCCGAGCGCCGGGCGCGCAAGGCGGCACGGCGCTTGGAGCGCGCGGTGCGCGAGCAGCGCGCCGCCGCCGAGCGCGCCGGCAGGGCGGCCGAGGAACTCGGCCGGGCCCGCAGCGAGCGCGAGCGGCTCGGCGGTGGCGAGCCGGCCGATCCGCGTCAGTAAATTGGGGCACGGTGGTAGGGATGTTGAGAGGGCGCCTGGGTGCGAGCCTGCTCGCGATCGTCGTCGTGAGCGCGATCGCTGTGCCGGCGGCGGCTGCTGACTTCGCCCCCGGCGCGGCGGGGGTCGGTGATCCGTTCTTCCCGAAGGCCGGAAACGGGGGCTATGACGTCTCCCACTACGACCTCAAACTGCGCTACCAGCCCAGCGAGCGGCGGCTGACGGCGACGGCGATCCTGACCGCAACCGCCACGCAGGACCTGAGCCGGTTCGACCTCGACTACCGCGGGCCGCGGATCGAGTCGGTCAACGTCGGAACCGACCCGGCCCAGTTCAGCCGCGAGGGCCAGGAGCTGGTGATCACCCCCGCCGCCGGGATCCCGAGGGGGTCGCAGTTCATCGTCTCGGTCAGCTATCGCGGCGAAGCGCACAACCTGATCGACCCCGACGGCTCGGCCGATGGTTGGATCCCCACCGACGACGGGGTGATCGCGCTCGGCGAGCCCCAGGGCGCCCCGACCTGGTTTCCGTGCAACGACACGCCGACCGACAAGGCGACCTACCGGATCTCGATCAAGGCGCCGAAGCGGCTGAAGGCGATCTCGAACGGCAAGCTGACCATCCACAACCCGGACGGCACGTGGACCTGGGTGACCGATGATCCGATGGCGACCTACCTGGCCACGGTCAACATCGGCCGCTTCCGGCTGCACCGCTCGCGCGCCGCCGGGGTCCCGTCCTACGTCGCCGTCGACCCGCGCGAGGCGAAGGCGTCGAAGCGCCCGCTGCGCGCGATCCCGGGGATCCTCAAGCTCTTCAACCGCCTCTACGGGCCCTACCCGTTCGGCCAGGTCGGCGCGATCGTCGACCACGCGCCGAAGGTCGGCTACGCGCTCGAGACCCAGACCCGCCCAACGTTCGACGTCGCGCCGAACGCGGTCCTGCTCGCCCACGAGCTCTCCCACCAGTACTTCGGCGACAGCGTCAGCATCACCGAGTGGCCGCAGATCTGGCTCAACGAGGGCTTCGCGACATGGTCGCAGTGGCGCTACTCGCAGTCGATCGGCGGCGCCAGCCCCGCGCACCGGCTGAAGCGGCTGAAGCGCACTCCGGCGAGCGAGACCACGCTCTGGAACCCGCCGCCGGCCGTCGTCCCAAAGCCCGCGCAGTTGTTCGCGGCGTCGGTCTACGTGCGCGGGGCGATGGCGCTCGAAGCCCTGCGCCAGCGGGTCGGCAACCACGACTTCTACGCGACGATGCGCGCCTGGGTCGCCACCCACCAGGACGGCAACGCGACCATCGACGAGTTCATCGCCCTCGCCGAGTCGACCTCAGGCGAGGACCTCGGCGCTCTCTTTGAGCGCTACCTGTACCAGCAGGGCAGACCGTGACCAGATGGTGGCGCGAGGCGTTCCAATCCGCGGCCTGATCATCTTCGCCCTGACCGCGGCGCTGATCGCGACCGGGTCGGCGGCGGGCGACGATCGCGCCGACCGCGACCCGGCGGCGCACGCGCCGAGCCCCGCCTTCGCGCACGCCCTCTCGCGGGTCGTCTCGGTGCGCGTCCACCACACCCGGATCTCGACCGTCCGCAACACCAACGCGCGCCGGATCGGACGCTCGCTTGCGAGCCTGCATCCGACCTGGGTGACCGGGACGCTGCGCTACGCCCGCAACCAGTACCCGACCCACGACGAGGCCCGGGCCTGGCGAGAGATTCGCCGGATCGTCCAGGGCGCCAACCCCACTGCCCAGTTCGACATCGTCCTGAACGCCCTCCAGTACCGGACCCCCGCCGCGGTCCGGCTGACGATGCGCCGGCTGCGCACGAAGCTCGGCAACGAGGGTTGGTTCTTCGACTTCTTCTCAACCGCGTTCCACAGGCACCCGCGGATGATCCGCGCGGCGATCAAGTCGGCGCACAAGCACGGGGAATGGGTCGGCGGAAACGTCTTCGGGATCGCGAAGCGGCGGTCGCTGCCCGCGCGCGCCGACTTCTACTCGGTCCAGGACTCCGTCTTTCACCTCAACCTGCCCGCCGTCCGCCGACTCGCCAAGCGCAAGGCGATCCTCTACCACCTGCAGAACGACCCGGCCCGGTCGCGAAGCGGCGGCTGTCGCTTCATCAAGAAGTTCGGCAGTCGCCGGCGCCGGGCGCTGATCCGCCGACGGGCCGCGCAGCAGAAGCGGTACGGGTTCCGCGTCTCCTACCCGGTGCTGTTCCCCGAGTGCTTCCACGGGCGCCCCAACGAGCCGGGCCACTTCCTCTCGTCATACAACGCCTTCCGCGATCCGCCGGTCGCCCGCGCGATCGCCGAGCTGCTCGACCGCTACCAGTTCGGCTGAGCACGGAGCGCGGCGCGCGCGCAAGGCGGAGCCCATGCGGCTGTCCGAAGCCGCCTGAACGAAGCGCGGCGGTAGCCTTCACGGTTGATCGCCTGTGGAATCGATGGAGACTGAGATCGCGCGCTCCGACGCCTTGACCGAGGATCGGGTGCGCGGACTCGTCAACTCCGGCCCCGACCTCGAGGACTCGGGCCTCTACTTCAACCGCGAGCTGTCCTGGCTCGCCTTCAACGACCGCGTCCTGCAGCTCGCCGAGGACCCCTCGGTCCCGCTGCTCGAGCGGGTCAAGTTCGCGGCGATCTGGGAGTCCAACCTCGACGAGGAGTTCATGGTCCGGGTCGCCAACCTCCAGGACCTGGTCGAATCCGGGGCCACGGCGAAGGCCGCCGATGCGATGGCCCCCGCCGACGTCCTCGAGGCGGTCCGCGAGCGGGTCCTCGACCAGCGCCTGAGGGCCGGAAGGACGG
Source organism: uncultured Solirubrobacterales bacterium (assembly GCA_963828755.1). GTDB lineage: Bacteria > Actinomycetota > Thermoleophilia > Solirubrobacterales > 70-9 > WHSW01. The sequence goes on from CAWHFY010000012.1 coordinate 79,642, forward strand.
TGGAACGCGATTTGCGCCCAGCGCTCGCCGAACACGGCATCCGGATCATCACGCCAGACCAGGCGTCGGCCGAGGAGCGCCGCGAGCTCGCACAGCTGTTCGAGCGCCAGGTGTTCCCGGTGCTCACGCCGCTGGTGATCGGGCGCGGCCGGCCGTTTCCCTACATCTCCAACCTCTCGCTGTCGCTCGCCGTCGTGCTCCGTGATCCCGAGAAGGACAACGAGATCCTCGCCCGGGTGAAGGTGCCGAAGGAGCTGCTGCGCCGCTTCATCATCGTCGGCGGCGACAAGAAGACCCTGGTCCCGCTCGACGCGCTGATCGCCGACAACCTCCAGTCGCTGTTCCCCGGCATGGAGGTGCTCGACCACTCGCTGTTCCGGGTCACCCGCGACACCGACTACGACGTCTCAGATCAGGCCGACGACCTCCTGCAGGCGGTCGAGGAGGAGCTTCGCCGCCGGCGCTTCGGCGAGGTGGTGCGGCTCGAGATCGACGCCGACATGAGCGAGCGCCTGCGCGACCAGCTGATGGTCGCGCTCGGGGCCTCCGACGACGAGGTCTACGAGGTCGAGGGCCTACTCGACCTCGGCGATCTGTGGGACGTGGTCGGGCTTCCCGGCCACGACGACCTGCGCGACCCGCCGCACACCCCGGTGACCCCGCCGCGCCTGCTGCTCGGCCAGGAGGGGAAGGAGAGCGACCTGTTCGCCGCGATCCGCAGCGGCGACATCCTCGTCCACCACCCCTATGACTCGTTCACGACCACGGTCGAACGCTTCGTCAAGCAGGCGGTCTCCGACCCCGACGTGCTCGCGATCAAGCAGACCGTGTACCGGACGAGCGCCGACTCGCCCCTGGTCCCGGGGCTGATCGAGGCCGCTGAGCGCGGCAAGCAGGCGGTCTGCATGGTGGAGCTCAAGGCGCGCTTCGACGAGAGCGCCAACATCCGCTGGGCGAAGAAGCTCGAGCAGGCCGGCGTCCACGTCGTCTACGGGATCCCGGCGCTGAAGACGCACGTCAAGTGCGTGCTCGTCGTCCGGCGCGAGGGCGAAGGCGTGCGCCACTACGTCCACATCGGGACCGGCAACTACAACCCGAAGACGGCGCGCATCTACACCGACCTGGGCCTGTTCACCTGCGACCCCGAGATCGGCGCCGACATCGCGGAGATGTTCAACTCGCTGACCGGCTACGCCCGCCCCCGCAGCTACCGCGAGGTGCTGGTCGCCCCGTTCAACCTGCAGAAGGGCATCCTCGCCGAGATCGAGAAGACGATCGAGTCCCACTCGGCGGCGACCCCCGGCCGGATCCGCCTGAAGATGAACTCCATCCTCGACGCGCCGGCGATCCGGGCGCTCTACCGCGCCTCGCAGGCCGGGGTCGAGGTCGACATCAACGTCCGGGGGATCTGCGCGCTGCGCCCCGGCCTGGCGGGCATCTCCGAGAACATCGTCGTGCGCTCGGTCGTCGGGCGCTTCCTCGAGCACTCGCGGATCTACTCGTTCGAGCGCCACGGCGAGCCGGCCAGCATGTACATCGGTTCAGCTGATCTGATGCCGCGCAACCTCTACAACCGGGTCGAGCTGGTCGCGCCGATCTTCGACGACAAGGCGAGGGCCGAGCTGACCGACGTTCTCGACCGCTCGATCGCCGACAACACCAACTCCTGGGAGCTCGGACCGGACGGCGTTTGGACGCGCCGCAAGCCAAGCGGTCATCCGAGATCCGTCCAGCGTGAGCTGATCGAACGCCACACCGAGCGTGCAGCGTCGGGTGCAGCGGTGGAGTCCCCCGTCGTCTAGCCGCCTGGCACGCGACACTCGTAGGGCGATGTTCGAGCGCCACGACGCACACGGGTACTGGCTCGCCGAGGCCGGGCAGCGCGAGGCCGCGCCCGCGCTCGAGTCTGAGCGCACCGCCGACGTGGTCATCGTCGGCGGCGGCTACACCGGGCTGTGGACCGCCTGGCACGTCAAGCAGTTGCACCCGGAGGCCGAGGTCGCGGTGATCGAGGCCGACGGCTGCGGCGAGGGGCCGTCGGGCCGCAACGGCGGCTTCGTCAACGCGCTCTGGTTCAGCCTCCCGAACCTGCGCGGGCGCTTCGGCGACACGGCCGCGGTCGCGGTGGCCCGAGCGGCGCAGCACTCGGTGACCGAGATCGGCAGCTTCTGCCGCGAGCAGGGGGTCGACGCCTGGTACCGGCCCGCCGGCTATCTGCAGGTTTCGACCGCGCCGGCCTGGGACGGCGCCTGGGATGCGGCCCTGCAGGCCTGCAGGGCGGTCGGCGAGCCGGAGGCCTGCGTCGAGCTCGACGCGGCCGAGGTCCAGCGCCGCTGCGCATCGCCGATCTTCCGCGACGCCGCGTTCTATGCCGGCGCGGCGACCGTGCAGCCGGCCCGCCTCGCCCAGGGGCTGGCGCGCCGCGTGCGCGAGCGCGGCGTCCAGGTGTTCGAGCGGACCAAGGTCACCTCGGTGCATCGCCATGGCGGCGACGTGGTCGCCGAGTCCAAGCGCGGGCGGGTGCGCGCGAAGGCCGCGGTGCTCGCGACCGGTGGAGCGCTCGCCCACCTGCCGGGCATGCACCACCGGATGACCGTGACCTCGAGCCACATCGTGATCACCGAGCCGGTGCCCGAGCTGCTCGAGCAGATCGGCTGGACCGGGGGCGAGTGCATCACCGACTCGCGGGCGATGATCCACTACTTCCGCACCACTCCCGACGGACGGATCGCGTTCGGCTGGGGCGGGGGCCGGATCGCCTTCGGGGCGCGGATGCACGGCCACGCCGAGCGCGACCCGGTGGTCGTCGGCGAGGTCCGACGCCACCTCGTCCGCTTCTTCCCCGGGCTCGAGGGCAAGCGGATCGAGCACGCGTGGGGCGGGCCGATCGATGTCTCGCCGACCCACCTGCCGGTGATCTCGGAGCTCGAGCCCGGGATCCACTGCGCCTACGGCTACACGGGCCACGGGGTCGGGCCGTCGCACATGCTCGGCCGCTCGCTCGCCTCGCTGGCGCTCGAGCGCCACGACGAGGCGAGCCGGCTCGCGTTCGTCAACCCGCCGCCGCAGCAGGTGCCGCCGGAGCCGTTTCGCTTCGTCGGCGGCAACGTGATCCGGCGCGCGATCCTGCGCCAGGAGGCGGCGCTCGAGCGCGGCCGGCGCCCCGGCCCGGTGACCCGGGCGGTCGCCGCGGATCCCGGAGCGCATGGGAATCCACATCGGGCGCTGAGCCTGCGTTCGCTCGTCGCTGCCGCGCGGCGTGCGCATTTCGCTCGTTGACGATTCCTTCACAGGACACGTCGACCGGGCCCTTACGGTGGCGCGCAGCGTCGTTCTTGGCAACCTCCTCTCGTTGAGACGGCGCGGATTTGGGGGGACGTACTCATCCACGCGAACGCGCCCCGGCCGGCTGGCCGGGGCGCTTCACGCGGCGTGGGCTCTGTGGGCTAGCGGCTGATCGTCGCCGAGGTCGCGGCCTTGCAGTAGCCGGGGACCTTGGCGGCCTTGGCGTAGAACTTGCCCGACTTGTAGCCGGAGTTGCCGATCGACCACATCGCGTCGGGGCCGTTGGGCGCGGCGATGTCGGAGCCGATCTTTTGGTCGACGTGGGGGTCCTGGACCGAGCCGAGCTGCTTGAACACGGTCACCTTGCGGTCGTTCTCGCAGTGGCTTTCGTCCTTGGAGTGCACGTAGCCGTAGTAGTCGCCGTTGGTGCCGAGGATCGAGACGGTCGACTTCGCGGTCGAGGCGTCGGCGGCGCCGGCGAAGGCGGCGACCGAGACGGCGACGGTGGCGAGGGCGGCGGTGATTCGGGTCTTGCGAAGCATCTGAGTGGTCTCCTTGGGTGCGGGGTTTGACTTGCAGCTCGATATTCGCCCGCACCTCGCCCCGCTCCCAGGGGCCCTAGGGGTGGACCGGGCCACCCCCCTGAACGACTCCCGCCACGTCCTCGGCTTCGCGTCGGGGCGTGCGGGGGGACGCCGGGTCGCCTCCTACGATTGCCCGGTGTCTGAGCGCCGGACGATCGCCCACCTCGACATGGACGCCTTCTACGTCGCGGTCGAGCTCCTGCGGCGCCCGGAGCTGCGTGGCAAGCCGGTGATCGTCGCCGGCAGCGGGCCGCGCGCCGTGGTCACGACGGCGAGCTACGAGGCGCGCCCGTACGGGGTCGGGTCGGCGATTCCGGTCGCGCACGCGAAGCGTCGCTGCCGCGACCTGGTCCACCTGCCCGTCGACATGGCGCACTACCGCGAGCGCTCGCGCGAGGTCATGGCGATCGTCGCCGAGCTTGGCGTCCCGACCCAGCCGGTCTCGCTCGACGAGACCTACATCGACCTCTCCTCGGTGCCCGATCCGGTCGCGCGGATGAGCTGGGCTGGTGCGCACGATCCGCGAGCGGCTCGAGCTCGACGCGTCGGTCGGGATGGGCCCGAACCGGCTCGTGGCGAAGGTCGCCTCGGACGCCGAGAAGCCGCGCGGGTTCGTCGTCCTCACCCGCGAGCAGGCGGCGGCGCGCTTCGCCTCCGAGCCGCCGCGGCTGCTACCGGGGGTCGGTCCGAAGACCGCCGAGCGCCTGGAGCAGCTCGGCGTGCGGACGATCGGCGATCTCCAGGCCTGCCCGCCCGACGAGCTGGTGCGCCAGTTCGGCAACAGCCACGGCCGCGCCCTGCACGAGCGCTCGCACTTCCGCGACGACTCCGCCGTCGCCCGGAGCGAGGCGAAGTCGCGCTCGGTCGAGACCACCTTCGACTTCGACATCTCCGCGCTCGACGAGCTGATCGAGGTCCTCGACCGCCAGTCGTGCCGCCTCGCGGCCGAGCTCCGCGAGCGCCGGCTCAGCGGCCGCACGATCGGGATCAAGGTCCGTCTCGACGACTGGACCACGGTCACCCGCGTGCACACGATCGAGGCGCCGACCAACGACGCCGAGGTGATCGCCGCAACCGCGCGCTCGCTGCTGCGCGCCTACGCGCCGCCGCGCCCGGTGCGCCTGATCGGCGTGCGGGTAGCCGCCTTCGGCGAGCGCGAGCGCCCCGCCGACGCGGCGCCCGGCGAGCTGCTTTCGCTGCTGCCCGCCGCCTGAGCGCGCTCCAACGACCACTTCTGGTCCTAGGGGAAGGAATCCGCTTCGGGCGAGAAGCAGGAGCGGTTTGGAGGTCGCTCCCGGGGTAGACAGGGGCCATCTTCGTTTTCTTCTCCAACCGCCTCGGCTGCCTTGGATCACTCCTGCTCTCGGCCGCCGTCACGCTCATTCTGCTGCTCGTTCTCGGCGTCCTCAACCACGGTTGAGTCACCCCGCCGCCCGCGCCGGGTGCCGCCCCGCCGCTCAGACGAGCGCGAACAGGACGATGTAGAAGACCAGCCCGAACGCGGACACGCCGCCGACGATCCAGGCCGAGCGCTCGTCGCCACGCTGGGCGAACAGCAGCGCCCCGACCAGCCCGGCGATCGGCAACAGAAAGCCCCCGATGGCGCCGGCGATCACGTAGTTGCGGTACTTGCGCTCGTCAAGCGGCGTCTGCTCGGCGGCCATCGGCGCAGAGCCTACGCGGCGAGCCGCTCGAACTGCTCGTCGGTGAGCTCGACCTCGAGCGCTCCGAGGTTCTCGCGCAGGTGCTCGATCGAGAGCGTTCCGGGGATCGGCAGCATCGCCGACGAGCGCTTCAGCAGCCAGGCGAGCTTGACCTGTTGCGGGGTCGCCCCGGTGGCCGCGGCGACCTCGTCGACCGCCTTCGAGTCGCCGCCGCGCAGCGGGAAGAACGGGACGAAGGCGATCTCGTTGCGCTCGCAGTGGTCGAGCACCTCGTCGTGGTGGCGCGCGCCGAGGTTGTACTCGTTCTGGACCGCGGCGATCGGGACGACGAGCTTCGCCAGCTCGAGCTCCTCGATCGACACCTCGGAGACGCCGACGTGCGTGATCCGGCCGGCGGCGTGAAACTCGGCGATCACCGAGACCATCGCCTCGACCGAGTACTCTGGGTCGATGCGGTGCAGGTAGTAGAGCTCGATCGTCTCGGTGCGCAGGCGTTCGAAGCTCTCCTCGATCTGCGCCCGCAGGCCGTCGGGCCCGGTGCCGCGGTTGTAGCCGCCCTTGGTCGCCACCGTGAGCCCCGGCGGCAACGGCGCCAGCGCCGCGCCGATCGTCCGCTCGCTCTCGCCGCTTGCGTACAGGTGGGCGGTATCGATGAAGTCGATCCCGGCGGCGACCGCCTGCTCGAGGAAGGCGCGGTTGGCCGGCGTGTCGGTGAGCCGGTTGGTGCCGAGGCCGATCCGGCTGCGGCGCTGCTCGAGGAGCGGGTTCACCGACATGAGGTTAGGCGGTCACCAGCGCGAGGTGACCACCTTCTTGCGGGTGTAGAAATCGACCGCGTCGTTGCCGTTCGCGTGCAGGTCGCCGTCGATCGAGTCCTTCCAGCCGGAGAACGGGAACCACGCGACCGGCGCGGCGACGCCGACGTTGACGCCGAGCATCCCGGCCTCGGCGCCCCAGCGGTAGGCGCGCGCGGCGCCGCCCGAGGTCGTGAAGATCGACCCGGCGTTGCCGTAGCGCGAGCCGTTCGAGAACTCGAGCGCCGCGTCGAGGTCGTCGACGCGGACGACCGCGAGCAGCGGCCCGAACAATTCCTCGCGTGCGAGGTCGGACTCCGGGTCGGCGGCGGCGACGATCGATGGCCCGATCAGGGTCCCGCCGGGCCCGGCGTCGCGGCGCCCGTCGAGGATCACCTCGTCGTCGCCGGCGGCCGACGACTCGATCGCGGCGGCGATCCGGTCGCGGGCCTCGGGCCCGACCAGCGGGCAGACCTCGACGCCCTCCTGGTCGCCAGGCCCGACGCCGAGGTCGGCCGCGGCGGCGGTCAGCGCCTCGAGGTTGCGGTCCTGCTCTGAGCGGGTGCCGACCAGAACCGCGACCGAGCCGGCGAGGCAGCGCTGGCCACCGGCGCCGAACGCCGACGACATGATCGCCGGGACGGTCACGTCGGAGGTCAGCATCGGGCATCACGATCAGCGAGTTCTTGGCTCCCCCGAGCGCCTGGAAGCGCTTGCCGTTGGCCGACGAGCGCTCGGCGATGTAGCGGGCCGTCGACGCCTGACCGACGAACGAGATCGCGTCGATCCGCGGGTGGTCGAGCAGCCCGTTGACCGCGTCGCGAGCGCCGTGGACGAGGTTGAGGACCCCGGCGGGGATCTCGTCGATCGAGTCGATCACTTCGAAGATGCGCTCGGCCGGCCGGGGGTCGCGCTCCGATGGCTTGAGGATGAACGTGTTGCCGCATGCGATCGCGTAGGGCAGGAACCAGAGCGGGATCATCGCCGGGAAGTTGAACGGGGTGATCGCCGCGACCACGCCGACCGGCTGGCGGACGAGCTCGACGTCGACGCCGCCGGCGACGCCCTCGAGGTTCTCGCCCTTGAGCAGGTGGGGGATCCCGCAGGCGGCCTCGCACGACTCGATCCCGCGCAGGACCTCGCCGCGGGCGTCGGCGAGCGTCTTGCCCATGTCCTCGGTGACCAGCTGTGCGATCTCATCCTGGTGCTCCCACAGCGCTGCGCGCAGAGCCATCACGGCGCGGGCGCGCTTTTGTGGCGCAACCGCTCGCCATGCCGGCTGCGCCTCGGCCGCCGCGCGCGCCGCGGCGTCGATGTCGGCGGCGCCGGAGAGCGGGACCAGCGCCGTCAGCTCACCGGTCGCCGGGTTGCGGTCCTCGAGTGTGCCGTCGGCGGCCGCCTCGACCCAGCCGCCACCGATGTAGTTGCGCAGCGTGCGTGTCGCGGTTTCAGTCTCCATAGGGGTACCACCAGTCCTTCTCTTCGATCTCCGTCTCAATGTGAACGTGCTTGGTCTCCTGGAACGCCTCGAGCCCCTCGCGCCCGAGCTCGCGCCCGAGCCCCGACTGGCGGAAGCCGCCGAACGGGCCCGCGTCGTTGTCGGTGAGCGGGTCGTTGAACCAAACCGTGCCCGCCTTCAGCTCGCGCATGCAGCGCAGCATCGTCTTCATGTCCTCGGTGTAGACGTTGGCACCGAGCCCGAAGCGCGTGGAGTTGGCGAGCTCGATCGCCTCGTCGAGCGACCGCACCCGGACGAGCGGGGCGACCGGGCCGAAGGTCTCCTCGGAAAGCAGCGCGGTCTCGGCGGCGGCCCCGGTGACCACCGCGGGGGCGAAGAAGTGGCCGCGCTCCTGGCCGCCGTCGCCACCGCCGACGACGACCTCGGCGCCGGCGGCGACCGCCGCCTCCACCTGGTCGACCACCTTCGCCCGCTGGCCGGCCGAGACCATCGGGCCGACGTCGGTCGAGGGGTCGCGCGGATCGCCGATCACCAATGACGAGGTGTGGTCGGCGAACGCCTGGAGGTAGTCGTCGTAGACGTCGTCGAGAACGTAGAAGCGCTCGGCCGAGGTGCAGACCTGGCCCGCGTTCAGAAACGCGGCCCAGGCGCCACCCTTGGCGGCGATCTCGATCTTGTCGGCGACGTCCGCGCAGACGATGAACGGGTCCTTGCCGCCCATCTCCAGGTTGACGCGGGCGACACGCTCGGCGCAGACGGCGGCGATTCGCTTGCCGGTTCCGACCGACCCGGTGAACGCGATGCACTCGATTCGCTCGTCGGCGACGATCGCGGCGCCGACGTCGCCGGCCCCGGCGACCACGTTGACGACCCCGGCCGGCAGGTGGTCGAAGCATCCGGCGGCGGCCAGGGTGGAGAGGGGGGTCAGCTCCGAGGGCTTCGAGACGGTCGCGTTGCCGGCCGCGAGGGCGGGGGCGAGCTTCCACGCCAACAGCAGCAGCGGGTAATTCCAGGGCACGATGCAGCCGACCGGACCGACCGGGTCCTTGACCACGAGCGCCAGCTGGCTCGCCTCGATCGAGGGGATCACCCGGCCCGCCGAGTCACGGCCGATCTCGGCGTAGTAGTCGAACGCGGCCGCGGTCCAGCCGATCTCGTCGGAGTTCTCGAGCAGCGGCTTGCCGCCCTCGAGCGTCATCAGCTCCGCGAGCTCGTCGGTGCGGGCGCGAAGCCGCGTGGCGACCTCGTGCAGCAGCTCGGCGCGCTCGACCGCGGGGGTGCGCTCCCAGCCTCGCTGCGCCTCGGCCGCGGCGGCGATCGCGGCATCGAGCTGCTCGGCCGACGACGCGTTGACGGTCGCCACCGTCTCCTCGGTGTAGGGGTTCTCGACCTCGATCGGCCCCCCGTCCCCGGCGACGCGTTCGCCCCCGATCGCGAGCCTGGTCTCGATCTCGCCCATCCGTATAAGGCTATCGAGCGCTTTGGAGCCGGATGATCGGGTATTCCGGCGGTGACTTGTCCGAACCGACGAAGAGCCCGCAGGCCGAGCGCCGCCACGAATCCGAGGAGGAGCGGCTCGACCGCAACCTCGATGAGCTGCTCCAGGGGCTGCGCGTGGCGCTCCCCGGGATCCAGGTGCTGTTTGCGTTCCTTCTCGTGGTCCCGTTCCAGCAGGGCTGGACGGGCGTCACCTCGTTCGAGAAGTCCGTCTATTACGTGACCCTGCTGCTCACGGCCGCTGCGTGCATCTGCTTGATCGCGCCGACCGCCCGCCACCGAATCCGCTTTCGCGAGCTCGATAAGGAATGGATCGTGCGGACCTCGAACCGGCTCGCGATCGCCGGCCTCGCGTTCATGGGCGCGGCGATCTGCGGAGTGCTGCTGCTGGTCAGCCACGTTGTCTACGACGGCGCGATCGTCGGCGTCGCCCCAGCCGTCGTCGGTGCGCTGATCCTCTGGGTCTGGTTCGGAGCCCCGCTGCTGCGCGGGCTGCGCGACCGCGACTAGGCGGGGACGCCCTCGGGCGGCACGTCGGTCAGCCTCGCGGTCGTGCTCTCCATGCGCTCGCCCCCGGGCGCGAATCCCTGCGCCGAAACCGAGGCGCACCCTATCCGGCGGCAGCGGTCCCGGGGGTCTGGGGCACGGAGACTTGGACGGGGGCCTCGCCCTCCTGGTCGGGGCGAATCGAGGCGAGCTTCTCGGCCCGCGCCTGCTGCCAGATCGTGAACACCATCGCGATCACGGTGAGCGCGAACAGCATCGTCGCGATCACGTTGACCTCGACCGGAATGCCGCGCTGGGCGGCGCCGAAGATGTAGAGCGGGAAGGTGACCGTGGTCCCGGAGTTGAAGTTCGAGATCACGAAGTCGTCGATCGAGAGCGCGAAGGAGAGCATCCCGGCGCCGACGATCCCGGGCATGATCAGCGGCAGGGTGACCTTGCGGAAGGTCGTGAACGCGTCGGCGCCGAGGTCGCGCGCCGCCTCCTCGAGTCGGCGGTCGAAGCCGATCAGGCGCGAGCGCACCACGACGACGACGAAGCTGATGCAGAACATCACGTGGGCGATCAGCAGGGTGGCGAAGCCGAGCGAGATCCCGTAGATCAGGAACATCGAGAGCAGCGCCGCCCCGATCACGACCTCTGGGGTCGCCATCGGGATCACGATCAGGAAGTTGGAGGCCCGGCGGCCGAAGAACTCGTAGCGGACCAGGGCGAGCGCGATCATCGTCCCGAGCGCGGTCGCGATCAGGGTCGCGAGCGCGGCCAGCTCGAGGCTCTTGAGCAGCGCGTCGTTGAGCTCCGGGATCCCGAACGCGTTCTTCCAGTGCTCGAGCGTGAACCCGACCCAGGTGAAGTTGTAACGACCGGCCGGATCGTTGAACGAGAAACCGATGATCACCGCGATCGGCAGCAGCATGTAGATCACCGCCAGCGCGGCGAAGATCATCAGCCAGTTGCGCTTGAGCCAGTCCATCAGAAAGGCGCCTCAACAGCGGCGCGGCTCGGCTTCGCTTCGCTCCGTCCTCGAAATCAGGCGCCTCAACAGCGGCGCGGCTCGGCTTCGCTTCGCTCCGCCTCACTAGGCCGGGGCCTCCTCTTCGCCCATCAGGGCCTCGGACCCGGCGAAGCGGATGTAGATGAAGACGATCGCCATGATCCCGGCCATCAGCACGAACGAGAGCGCCGCCGCCGAGGGGTAGTCGCGCTGGGTGATGTAGAGCGACTGGATCGTGTTGCCGATCATCTTGTTGTTGGCGCCGCCGAGGAAGAAGGCGTTGACGTAGTCGCCCATCGCCGGGATGAAGGTGAGCAGCGTGCCGGCGACGATCCCCGGGGCGGTGATCGGCAGCGTGACCTTGCGAAAGGCGGTGCGCCCGCTCGCGTACAGGTCGTTGGCGGCCTCGATCAGGCGCGGATCGACGCGCTCGAGGCTCGCGTACAGCGGCAGGATCATGAACGGGAGGAAGTTGTAGGTGAGCCCGGCGATCACCGCCGGAGCCGTTGCCAGCACCCGCCCGTCTTCGGGGACGATGTGGAGCGTCTGCAGGACGCTGACGACCGGGCTCTCGTCGGAGAGGATCGTCTCCCAGGCGAGCGTCCGGATCAGGTAGGTGGTGAAGAACGGCGCGATCACCGCGAACAGGAACAGGTTGCGCCACTTGCCCGCCTTGAAGGCGATCGCGTAGGCGACCGGGTAGCCGATCAGCAGGCAGAGGATGGTCGCGATCCCCGCGTAGATCAGCGAGCGCACGAACTGCGTGTCGTAGAGCGAGAGGCTGTCGGAGAAGTTCGACCAGTCCCAGTCGAACCGGAATCCCTGCTCGAGCGAGTCGCCGCCGTAAAGCGAGAGCTTGCCCGAGTAATACAGCGGGATGACGAAGAAGATGATCAGCCACAGCAGGCCCGGCGCCAGCAGCAGGTACGGCGTCAGCTTGCTGCGCTTCACCGGATCATCCTCAGCCGTTGACGGCGTTCTCGAACGCGGTCGTGATCTCCTGCTCCTCCTTGCCGGAGATCACCGGGGCCGCGTCGCAGGACTTGGTGAACGACTCGGGCGGGAAGATCAGCTTGTTGTTGGCGATCTCGGGATCGTCCTTGAGCAGGACCTCCTTCGTCCCGGCGACCGGTGAGACGTAGTTGACGTAGGCCTCGATCTGCGCCTGGTGGACCGGGTCGTAGACGTAGTTCATGAACGCCTCGGCGGCGACCGGGTTCGGGGCGCCGATCGGGATCACCATGTTGTCGGACCACAGCATGCAGCCCTCCTCCGGCATCCGGAACTCGATGTCCGGGTTGTCGGCCTGCAGCTGGACCGCGTCGCCCGACCAGCCGATCACCGCGACCGCGTCGCCGGAGGTCAGGTCGCGGGCGTAGTCGTTGCCGGTGAAGCGGCGGATCTGGCCCGAGTCGACCGCGTCCTGGATCTTCGTGATCGCGTCGAGCCAGTCCTGCGTCGGTCGCCTGCGCGAGGTCGACCCCGTTGCACTTCATCACCAGCGGAACGGTGTCGCGCATCTCGGTCAGCATCTCGACCTTGCCCGCGTACTGGGAGTCGAACAGGTCGCAGATCGAGGTCACGTCCGGCGCCAGATCGCTGCGCACGACCAGCCCGGTCATCCCCGTCTGCCACGGCATCGAGTAGTCGCGGTTGGGGTCGAAGGGCGGGTTGGCGAGGCTCGGCACGAGGTTCTTGTAGTTGTTGACCATCGCCGACTTGTCGAAGTTCTGCAGGTAGCCGAGCTCGTGCATCTTGTTCGCCATCCAGTCGGTGACGACGAAGATCGAGCGCCCACCGGACTCGCCCTGGTCGAGCTGCGGCTGCACCTTGCCGAAGAACTCGGCGTTGTCGTTGACGTCCTCGATGTACTTGACCGTGAGCCCGGTCTTCGTCCTCGAAGTCGGGGATCGTCTGCTTGTCGATGTAGAGCGGCCAGTTCGAGATCGTCAGCTCGCCGGAGGGCTTGCCGGAGGCATCGACGGTCTGCACGTCGCCGGTCTGCGGGCCGCCGATCACGGCCTGCTCGCAGCCCGCGAAGATCAGCCCGGCGAGCAGCGCCAGCGCCACCCACAGCTTCATCGACCGGCTCGGCCGGCTGACGTTCGCGTCGCTCATGCCGGGGCGGCCGCTTCCTCCGACTCCCTGACCACGTGGATGTGCTCTGGTGACCAGGAGAGGCTGACGTCGGCGCCCCCGCCGGGCAGCCGCGCACGCTCGGCCTCGTCGGCGTTCGGGACGAGCACGGTCATCCGCACGTCGCCGGCCAGCCTGACCACGATCTGGGTCGAGGTCCCGAGGTAGACCGAGCTCTCGACCTGGCCCTGGACGGCGGGCCAGTTGGGATTGACCGGGGCGGAGCCGTTGGTCGAGATCACCAATTTCTCGGGGCGCACGATCGCGTGGCAGCGGTCGCCGGTCGACAGCCCGTTGCTCGGCGCCTCGATCTCGACCCCGGCGTCGAGCTTCACCTTCGAGTCGGCCCCGCTCGACGACAGCACCTCGCCCGGCATCAGGTTGGAGACGCCGATGAAGCCGGCGACGAAGGTCGTGGCCGGGCGCTCGTAGACGGCCTCGGGCCCGTCGCACTGCTCGATCCGGCCGCGGTTCATGACCGCGATCCGGTCCGACATCGTCAGCGCTTCCTCCTGGTCGTGGGTGACGTAGACGAAGGTGATCCCGACGTCGCGCTGGATGCCCTTGAGCTCCAGCTGCAGGCCCTTGCGCAGCTTCAGGTCGAGGGCGCCGAGCGGCTCGTCGAGCAGCAGCACCTTCGGCAGGTTGACCAGGGCGCGGGCGAGCGCGACCCGCTGCTGCATGCCGCCGGAGAGCTGGTTCGGGCGCCGGTTGATCTCGGCCGCGAGGCCGACCCGCTCGAGCTCGGTCTCGACCCGGCGCTTGATCTCGTCGCGATCGACCTTCTTGCGCTCGAGCCCGAAGGCGACGTTCTCGCCGACGCTCAGGTGGGGGAAGAGCGCGTAGCTCTGAAAGACCGTGTTGGTCGGGCGCTTGTGGGCGGGCAGGCCGGCGACGTTGGTGCCCTCGATCATCACCGAGCCCGTGGTCGGCTGCTCGAAGCCCGCGATCATCCGCAGCGTCGTCGTCTTCCCGCACCCCGACGGCCCGAGCAGCGTGAAGAACTCACCCTGCGCGATCTCGAGATCCATCTCCCGCACCGCCACGAAGTCGTCGAACGCCTTCGACACTCCCTGCAGGTGCACGCTCGCTTCGCTCAAACCCGTCCTCTCCTCATCAGACAAAGCTACCGCTGTGCGGACGCCGCTCAGGCTAAGACGCCGCCGCGATCGTTGCAAGTGGCGAAAGTCCCAAAACGTCCAACCACCGTTATACATGGTGTAGAAGACCAGCGCCTCGAGTTGAACCGAATCCCGGTTGAGATCGGGCTGTGAGGTGGCTACGGTTGTACGGAACGTCGATGCGCGCTGGACCACTCGTCCCAGCGGCCTGAAAAGGAGAGAGATGGCGTCAACCGATACGGCGATCCGAACCGCGGCAGGCACCGACCCGCAGGAGGCGGCGAAGCGCCACCTGTGGATGCACTTCACGCGGATGGGTTCCTACGACAACGTCAACCACGTGCCGGTGATCGTCCACGGCGAGGGCCCCTACGTCTACGACGAGCACGGCAAGCGCTACCTCGACGGTCTCGCCGCGCTCTTCTGCGTCAACGCCGGCCACGGCCGGACCGAGATCGGCGACGCGATGGCGGCCCAGGTCCGCGAGCTCGACTTCATCACGATCTGGAGCTACGCCCACCCGCGGGCGATCGAGCTCGCCGAGCGGATCGCGAACCTCGCCCCCGGCGACCTCAACCGGGTCTTCTTCACCAACAGCGGCTCGGAGGCGGTCGAGTCGGCGATCAAGCTCGCCCGCGCCTATCACCAGCGGACGGGCAACCCGCGCAAGATCAAGTTCGTGTCGCGCGACGTCGCCTACCACGGGACGACCCTGGGGGCGCTGCAGGCGACCGGGATCACCGCGCTGCGCACCGATTTCGAGCCGCTCGTCCCGGGCGGGATCAAGGTGCCGAACACGAACAGCTATCACTGGCCCGCCGATCGCGACCCGCTCTGGGCCGCGGACCAGATCGAGGCGGCGATCGAGTTCGAGGGGCCGGAGACGGTCGCCGCGGTGATCCTCGAGCCGCTGCAGAACGCCGGCGGCTGCTTCGTGCCGCAGGACGGTTACTTCGACCGCGTCCGCGAGATCTGCGATCGCCACAACGTCCTGCTCGTCTCGGACGAGGTGATCTGCGCCTGGGGTCGGCTCGGCTACTACTTCGGGTGCGAGCGCTACGGCTATCAGCCCGACATCGTCACCACCGCGAAGGCGCTCACCTCGGCCTACGCGCCGATGGGGGCGATGATCGCCTCCGACCGCGTGTACGAGCCGTTCGCCCACGGCACCGAGTCGTTCACCCACGGGTCGACGTTCGCCGGCCACCCGGTCGCCGCGGCCGCGGCGATGGCCAACCTCGACATCTTCGAGCGCGAGGACCTCTGTGGCCACGTGCTCGAGAAGGAGGCCGAGTTCCGCGGCATGCTCGACGGCCTGCGGGACATCCCGATCGTCGGCGACGTTCGCGGCGCCGGCTTCTTCCACGCGATCGAGCTGGTCAAGGACCAGGAGACCAAGGAGAGCTTCTCCCACGAGGAGTCCGAGCACCTGCTGCGCGGCTTCCTCTCCGGCGAGCTCTACCGCCGCGGGTTGATCTGCCGCGCCGACGACCGCGGTGACCCCGTGGTGCAGCTGTCGCCGCCGCTGACCTGCGACACGGAGCAGTTCGAGGAGATCGAGGCGGTGCTGCGGCCGGTCCTCACCGAGGCTGCGGAGCGGCTCGGCTCGGGCTCGTTCCGGACCGAGGACATCTGAGGCGCCCCGGCGGCTCGAGGGGAGCCCGGTGCTGACCGTCGCCTCACTGCTCGAGGACTGCGGACTCGAGTTCGCCGCGGCCGCCGAGCACGGCGACAACCCCGTGCGCTGGGTCCATATCTCCGAGCACGAGGATCCGACCCCGTGGCTGTCGGGCGGCGAGCTGCTGCTGACCACCGGCTACAACCTCGGCACCGCGGCCAAGCAACGCCGCTACGTCCAGCTGCTCGCCGGGGAGGGGCTGGCCGGGCTCGGGTTCGGGATCGGCTTCGATCACAAGAAGATCCCGAAGGCCATCCTCGACACCGCCGCGACGCACGACCTGCCGCTGTTCGAGGTCCCCTACGAGATGCCGTTCATCGCGATCAACGAGCGCGCGGCGGCGCGGCTGGTCAACGAAGCGTTCGGGGTGCTCGAGCGCGGCGTCCAGGTGCACGAGCGGCTCGAGCGGCTGGTGATCGAGGGCCAGGGGATCGAGGAGATCCTCGCCTCGACGGGAGCGGCGATCGGCGGCACCGCCGTCGTCCTCGACCACGCCGGGCGCGAGCTCGCCCGCAGCGCAAACGGGGCCGACGCGCCGGCCGCGACGGGGGCGATCGGGGCGCTCGCCGAGGAGATCGCCGCCCAGGCCAGCAGCGCGCCGGCGGGCCCGTTCACGCCCGAGCAGGGCGACCTCGCCGCGCGGGCGCTCGCGATCCCGGTCCCCGGCCCGCGCGGTGGCGCACCGGTCGCCTGGCTGGGGGTGATCTCCGAGCGCGATCCGCTCGGCGAGTTCGAGCGCCTGTGCGCTCGCCAGGCCGCCCTCGTCGTCGGGCTCGAGCTGATGCGCGAGCGCGTCGTGCGCGAGACCGAGCGCCGGCTCGCGGGCGACCTGCTCGCCGACGCGCTCGGCGACCGGCTCGGCCCCGACGAGCTCACCGGCCGCCTGCGCCCGTTCGGGATCGGCGGCGAGGCGGCCGTGCTCGTCTTCGACCTCGAGGACCCCGACGCCGCCGAGGCGACGCTCGAATCTGCCCTCTCCGACGCCGGCGTCCCCGCGCTCGTCGCGACCAGCGGCGCCTCCGGACGCCCGCTTCTGTGCGCGGTGGTCGACGCGACCAACAACGAGCCGGTCGGGACCGCGCGCCGCGCCCGCGAGGCGCTCGCCGGCGGACCCGGCCGCAACGGCGTCCGCGCGGCGGCCAGCCGCCCCGCCGCGGTCACCGCGCTGCGCCGCGCCTTCCACGAGGCGCGCTGCGCGCTCGAGGCGACCTCGCTCGCCGACGGCGATGCGCCCGAGGTCGCCTCTTACCGGGACCTGGGCGCGTTCACGCTGTTGCTCGCGATCCAGGACGACGACGCCCTGCGCCTCTACAGCGACGACCTGCTCGACCCGATCGAGCGCACCGAGGGCGAGTACGGCGGCGAGCTGCTGCGCTCGCTCGAGGCGTTCATCGAGAACAACGGCAACTGGGAGCGGGCCGCGCGCCAGCTCTATTGCCACCGCCACACGCTGCGGTATCGCATCCGCAAGATCGAGGAGCTCACCGGCCGCGATCTTGGCCGGGCGACGGACAGGATCGAGCTTTGGTTGGCACTACGCGCAAGGGAGTTGGTCAGATGAGGTGCTCGTTGCTCGTTGCCCGTTGTTCGGAGGGGCGACCGATGAAGGTTGGCGTCCCAACCGAGGTCAAGCCCGACGAGTACCGGGTGGCGATCACGCCGATCGGCGTCCGTGAGCTGAGCGAGCACGGTCACGACGTGCTGATCCAGAAGGGCGCGGGCGAGGGATCGTCGATCTCCGACGCCGACTACGAGGCCCAGGGCGCGCGGATCTCGCCGACCGCCGAGGACGTCTTCGCCGAGGCCGACATGGTGCTCGGGGTCAAGGAGCCCCAGCCGCAGGAGGTCGCGCTCCTGCGCGAGGGCCAGACGCTCTTCACCTATCTGCACCTCGCCCCGGCCCCGGAGCTGACCAAGGGCCTCTGCGGGTCCGGCGCGACCTGCGTCGCCTACGAGACGGTCGAGGACCGCAAGGGCCAGCTGCCGCTGCTGGCGCCGATGTCGGAGGTCGCCGGCAAGATCGCCACCCAGGCGGGGGCGTTCATGCTCGAGAAGCCGCTCGGCGGCCGCGGGATCCTGCTCGGCGGCGTCCCCGGGGTGCCGCCGGCGAACGTGATGGTGATCGGCGGCGGCGCCGTCGGCCTGCACGCCGCCTCGATCGCGATCGGGATGGAGGCCGACGTGTTCGTCTTCGACGTCTCGCTCGAGAAGCTGCGCGAGCTCGACGTCGCGTTCGCGCGGGCGCGCCTCGACCGTGTTCAGCTCGACGCTCTCGGTCGAGCAGAAGCTGCCCGAGATGGATCTGGTGATCGGCGGGGTGCTCGTCCACGGCGCCCGCGCGCCGCACGTGATCACCCGCAAGCAGCTCGGCGCTGATGAAGCCCGGGGCGGTGCTGGTCGACGTCGCGATCGACCAGGGAGGCTGCTTCGAGACCTCGAAGCCGACCACCCACGGCGAACCGACCTTCGAGGTCGACGGCATCATCCACTACTGCGTCACCAACATGCCGGGCGCGGTGCCGATCACCTCGACCTACGCGCTCACCAACGCGACCCTGCCCTACGTGCTGGCGCTCGCCGACCTCGGGGTGGCCGAGGCGGCGCGGCGCGACCCCGGGCTGAGGCTCGGGATCAACGTCGCCGGCGGCAAGGTCACCCACCCGGCCGTCGCCGACGGGGTCGGGATGGAGTACACGCCGCCCGAGCAGGTGATCGAGATCGGCGAGGCCGATCCGGAGATCCCCGGATCACGGGGCGCGGGCGCGACCGCCACGCACGCGATTCCCAACGGAAACTGACCCAGAACCAGGAGAGAAACCCCCGATGGCAACCGTGACCGGAACCGAGCTCAAGAACTTCATCAACGGCGAGTTCGTCGAGGCGTCTGCGACCGAGGACGTCATCAACCCGTCGACCGGCGAGGTGATCGCGAAGGCCCCGGTCTCGAGCGTCGAGGAGGTGGACGCCGCCGTCCGCGCCGCCCGCGAGGCGTTCAAGACGTGGGGCTCGAGCACTCCCCGGTCACGATCCGAGGCGCTGCTGGCGCTCGCCGACGCGATCATCGAGCACGGCGACGAGTTCGCCGACCTCGAGTCCGCCGACGCGGGCAAGCCGCGCCAGGCGTTCGTCGACGAGGAGCTCGAGATGTGCGCCGACAACCTGCGGTTCTTCGCGGGCGCGGCGCGCAACATGGAGGGCAAGGCCGGCGAACGAGTACGTCGAGGGCTTCACCTCGATGGTCCGCCGTGAGCCGGTCGGCGTCGCCGCCCAGATCACGCCGTGGAACTACCCGCTGATGATGGCGATGTGGAAGGTCGGCCCCGCGTTCGCGGCCGGCTGCACCACGGTCCTGAAGCCGGCCGAGAACACCCCGCTCTCGACCTTCAAGTTCGCCGAGATCGCGGCCGACATCCTGCCCCCGGGCGTCCTCAACGTGATCGGCGGCCACGGCGACCCGGCCGGCGCCGCGATGGTCACCCACCCCGAGGTCGACATGGTCTCGCTGACCGGCTCGCCCGGGACCGGCAAGTGGATCGCCAAGCACGCGGCCGACACGCTCAAGCGCGTCCACCTCGAGCTCGGAGGCAAGGCGCCGGTGATCATCTTCGACGACTACGACCCCGAGCTCGCGCTCGAGTTCATCGCCGCGACGGCGCTGTTCAACGCGGGCCAGGATTGCACCGCGGCCACCAGGATCCTCGCGTCGGACGAGGTCTACGACGACGTCGTCTCCGGCCTCGCCGAGCAGGCCCAGGGCTACGTGATCGGCGATCTCGACGATCCCGACACGACCCTCGGGCCCGTGATCAGCGAGGTCCAGCGCGAGCGCGTCGGCGGTTTCATCGAGCGCAAGCCCGACCACGCGGAGGTCGTCACCGGCGGCAGGGACGCCGATCGCGCCGGCTTCTACTACGAGCCGACCGTGGTCGCGAACCTCGAGCAGGACGACGAGATGATCCAGGACGAGATCTTCGGCCCGGTGATGACCGTGCAGCGGTTCACCGACGAGGAGAAGGCGATCGAGTGGGCCAACGGGACCCGCTACGGGCTCGCCGCCTCGGTCTGGACGCGTGACGTCGGCCGCGCCTTCCGGGTCGCGAACGCGGTCCGCTTCGGCGCCGTCTGGATCAACAACCACATCACGATGGCCTCCGAGATGCCGCACGGCGGCTTCAAGCAGTCCGGCTACGGCAAGGACATGTCGGCCTACTCGGTCGAGGACTACACCGTGGTCAAGCACGTGATGCTCAACCTCGAGCTCGACGACTGACCTCAGCCCGCGCGGGGCGGAGCGCCCGGCCGCCGCGGGCCGCCCGACCGCCCTGCCGCCGGACCGCCCGACCGCCGACGGGTTGAAACCGTTGCCCTGTATGGCGAAATCAACCCGTCGGCGCACTAGGCGGCTGCCGACGCCTAGCGGTCCGCGTTCAATTCGACGAGGCGCTTCGCGAGATCACTCGGCCGCGACAGCATCGGCAGGTGCCCGCCGTCCATCTCGTCGACTTCGATCCCGAGCCGCTCGCGCGTGACGCGCCGCTGAAACTCGAGCGGGAAGAGGCGGTCCTCGCGTGGCGCGAGAACCCGAGTCGGCACCTCGGGCCAAGCTGAGAGCGGCCACGGCTCGCCGAACATTCCCGGGCCCGGCGCGCCGCTGAAGCGCTCGTTGGCTTGCGCGACCTCCGGGTCGACGTCGTGGAGGAAGACCTCGTCCAGCGCCTCCCGCCCCCAGGAGCTCATCGGTCCGAAGCGCTCGATCGTCGGCGCGATCGCGTCAGCGTGACCGGTGTTCTCCCACCAGGCGCCCGCGGTCTCGCCCGGCGCCGGGATCATCGGCGCGAGCAGCACGAGCTGTACGGCGCCAGGCCGTCGGCGACGAGCGGCCCGGCGAATGCGCCGAGCGACTGGGCGACGACGACGGTGTCGCCGTCGGCCGGGACCGCGCCCATGACCGCGTCGGCGTGGTCGCTCGGGGTCGCCGCCTCGTCGTCGAGCGGCAGCGGCGGCGCGATCGCCTGGTGCCCGACCGCCTCGAGCGCCTCGACCGTCGCCAGATAGACGCGCGGATCGGTCCCCGCACCGGGAATCAGCACGAACCTCGCCACGCCCCCAAGCTAACGCCGACGGGTTGAAACCGTTGCCCTCTTTGGCGAAATCAACCCGTCGGCGCCGGTGGTCGGTGCTGGACGGGCGCGCGGCGTCAGTCGAGCGGGTGGCTGAGCTCGTCCGCGCGCAGCTTCCCGGCGATCAGGGCGAGTGGGCCGACGACGGCCGGAACGACGCCGGCGATGATGAACACCGCGGTGAGGCCGAACGCGTCGGCGGCCGGGCCGGCGAGCACCATCGAGACCGGCAGCAGCGAGAGCGAGACGAAGAAGTCGAGGCTCGAGATCCGGCCGCGCAGCCGATCGGGGACCCGCCGCTGCAGCAGCGTCCCCCAGATCACGTCGCCGATCCCGGAGCTGACCCCGACGACGACCATGCCCGCGAGCATGATCCAGAGCTCGTTCGCCAGCCCGATCGCCGCGATCGGCAGCGTGCCGATGCCCCAGACCAGGAGCAGCATGCTGAGGTAGCGGCGCGGCATCGGGCGCGACGAGACCCAGAGCGCTCCGACGGCCGAGCCGATCCCGAACGCGGTCAGCAGGGCGCCGTACTCGCCGGCGCCGCCGCCGAGCCGCTCGCCGACCGCGAACGGGATCAGCACGTCGATCGGCCCGATCAGCGCGAGGACCGCGAGCAGCGCAAAGCCGAGCGTCGCCCACAACCAAGGAGTGTCGAGGACGTAGCGGCCGGCCTCGCGCAGATCCGTCAGCGCCGCTCCGACGCCGGTGGCGATCCCCTCCCGCTCGGCGCGCCCGTGGACGCGCACGGCCGCGAGGCAGGCCGCCGACCCGAGGAAGGTGGCCGAGTCGGCGAGGATCGCGGCCCCGGGGGAGAGCAGCGCGACGGTCAGCCCGCCGAGCGCGGGGCCGGCTGCGAACTCGGCCAGCGGCCGCAGCATGCCCTCGAGCCCGTTCGCGGCGAGCAGCTCGCGCTCGGGGAGCAGGCGCGGCAGCAGCCCGGTGTAGGAGGGGATGAAAAAGGCCTCGCCGACCCCGATCACGAGCCCGGCGGCGGCGAGTTGCCAGAGCTCGACCGCGCCGGCCAGCGAGAGGCCGCCGACGATCGCGACCGCCCCGGCGCGCGAGAGGTCGGCGACGATCATCACCGTGCGCCGCGGCATGCGATCGGCGGTGACACCGCCGATGAGCAGGAAGGCGAGCATCCCGACGCTGTACGAACCGGCGACGAGCGACAGCTGTACCGGGCCGCCACCGAGCTCGATCACCTGGAAGGCAAGCGCGACCAGCCAGATCCCGTCGCCGGTGAGCGAGATCGCGAGCCCACTCCAGAGCAGCCTGAAGTCGCGGTTGCGCAGCGGGTGCAGGGCTTTTGGCAGCGAGGCGATCGCGCCGATGATTGCGTTCACGCAAGATTGCGGCCGCTCGCCCGCCGCCCAGCCGTCACGCGGACGGCGAGTCTAGGCGTCGACGGTCGCGCCGAGCAGCAGGCCGAGCTGGCGCGAGTGGGCGACGAGCGTCCCGTCGGGAGTCCAGAGCTCGCCGTCCTCCTCGAAGAAGCCGTCGCGGACGAGGTCTGAGGTGAAGCGGCCGAGCAGCAGGGAGTCGGGCAGCGGCAGCGGGGCGCGGAAATGGACGCTGAGGTCGATCGTCGGCGCCGGGGCGAGCTCGGCGAGCATCGGCCACGGGGCGGGAAACCAGGCGTCGGCGAGCAGCGCGATCGCCGGCGCGTCGAGCGCGCGGCGCTCGCGCAGGCCGAGCCAGCCGCCGACCTCGCCGCGTTCGGCGCGGCTGAACGGGGCCTCGCCGAAGCGGTGCTGCATCGAGAGGCGCTGGGTGAACGGTGGCGGGTTTTCGCGCGGGAAGTCGCCGGCGGGCAGGTCGCGCTCCGGGTCCGGCGGCGGCCGGTCCGCGGCCGAGGGCGGCTCGACCTCCGGCATCGGCCGGCGGTCGAGCAGCGGGCTCTCCCACGCGGTCGAGTAGGCGCCGAGCGCGAGCGCGATCAGCTTGCCGTCCTGCTCGAGGCGCCCGCTGACCGTGCTCAGGGAGCGGCCCTGGCGCTCGATCGTCGCGCCGACCGTCACCGGTCCGGTGTGCGGCGAGCGCGCGAAGTGGACGGTGACCGAGCGCGCGGTGCGCCCGGCTTGGGAGTCGTAGCCGACCCGCGCCGCTGTTGAGGCGCCTCGTTCGGCGATCGCGAGCTCGAACCCGTGCATCAGGATCGCCATCACGTAGCCCCCGAGCGGTCCGCGCGGGGTGTCCCAGCCGGGCGCGATCTCGCCCTCCCAGCGGCCCTCGCCGGTCGCGGTGAGCGCGATGTCGTCGTCGAAGCCGTTCATCGAGCCGGTGACGATATCCGTCCATCGCCTTCGCGTCACGGCATGGAATCCGGCCCGGCCGGGTAGCGAACGGGTGGTCCGCCGATGGACCGTAAGCGGGAAGCTGCAAGGAGGCGTTGCAAGTGGCAATCAAGGACCCCTCGTCGACCGGGCTTCAGTTCTGGGTCAGCGTCGCCGATCGACCGAGCGGCGGTTCGGTCGTGACCGTGTTCGGGGAGCTCGACGTGTCCACGGCCTCCGAGATGCGTCCCGCGTTCGAGCAGGCGCTCGAGGCCGGTGGCGACGTCGAGGTCGACCTGCGCGGCTGCACCTTCGTCGATTCGTCCGGGATCGCCACGCTCGTCTGGGCAGCGTGGCGGCTCAAGGAGGATGGCCGCAAGATGCTGCTGCTCGGCGCCCGCGACCGGGTCCGCCGCATTCTGGACCTCGCCGGTATCGCCGGCCACGCGGCGATCGTCATCGATCAGCCCTAGCCACGCCGACGGAGCGGGCGCGGCTAGGCTCGCGGCATGAGCGACGCCCGCCAGCCGGAGGCCGCCGCGCCCGCGCCTGGCGACGCGCCGCGTTGGAGGCGGTCTGCGACCGAGTGGAGCCCTGGGAGCACGGCACGGTGATGAGGGTGAGCCGCTACCCGAGCTATTACGACTTCAACGTCGTCTGGGTCGACGGCGACCCGGGGCTGAGCGCCGACGAGCTGATCGCGGTCGCCGACGCGAAGCTCGCCGGCCTCGACCACCGCCGGCTCGACTTCGAGCTCGCCGAGGCGGCGGAGCGGGTGCGGGCCGAGCTCGAGGCCGCCCGATGGGAGGCGACCCGCCTGGCCTGGATGCGCCACACCGAGCCGCTGCAACCCGGGCCCGCGGCCGAGGTCGAGGAGGTCGAATACGACGAGGTGCTCGATCTGCGGGTCGGCTGGCATGGCGCAGGATTTCTCGAGCCACGACAGTCACGACTACCTCGCGAACGCGCGCGAGGTCGCGATGACCCGCTCGGTGCAGGTGATCGCGGTCCGTGAGCACGGCGAGCTGATCGGCTTCGCCCAGCTCGAGCGCGACGGCGCGGGCGCCGAGATCACCCAGGTCTACGTGCGTCCCGAGCACCGCGGCGGCGGCCGCGGAACGGCGCTGACCCGGGCCGCGATCGAGGCTGCCGGCGAGGTCGACGACCTCTGGATCGTCGCCGACGACGAGGCCCGGCCGAAGCAGCTATACGCGCGGCTCGGCTTCCGGCCGGTCTGGACCTCGACCGAGTTCCTGCGCGCGCCCGGGATCGCCGGGTACGAGGGCTAGGCGGCCGAGCGGGCCCGGTTCCACGGGCGCCGGGCGCGCTTGCGGTCCTTGAGGATCCGGTGGGCCGCGTTGTGGCCCGAGCAGCCGGTGACCCCGCCGCCCGGGTGGGTGCCCGCGCCGCAGAGGTAGAGGCCGTCGACCGGGGTGGCGTACTGCGCCATCTCCGGATGAGGACGCATGAACGCCATCTGGTCGAGGCCCTGCTCGCCCTGGAAGATCGATCCTCCCTGAAGGCCGAAGATCCGCTCGAGGTCCGGCGGCGCGAGCACCTCGCGCTCGAGCACCGCGTCCTTGAGGTTGGGGGCGAACTGGGTGAGCTGCTCGACGCAGGTGTCGCCGTAGCGCTCGCGGTCGCCGGGCTTCCAGTCCTCCTCGCGCGAGGGCCCGTACTGGGTGAACATCGTCATCACCCAGCGGCCATCGTCGGTGAGCGTCGTGTCGACCGCGGAGGGCAGCTCGGCCTCGACGTAGGGGTGCTCGGCGGGCTTGCCGAGCGTCGCGTCCTGCCAGGCGCGCTCGAGGTAGTCGATCGACGGGCAGATGTTGACGCCGGCGGTCCGCATCAGCTGCTGCTCTGAGTCGGTGACGCCCTCGTAGACGGGCGGCTCGGAGAGCAGCAGGTTGACCTTGACCGAGGCGCCCGCGGGTCCGGTAGCGGGCCATGTCCTCACCGATCTCGGCCGGGAAGTTCTCGGCCCCGGTGAGCTCGAGCACGGTCGTTTTCGGGTGCGCGCCGGAGGCGACGATCGGGGCTCGCAGCTCGGTGCCGTCGGCGAGCGTGACGCCCACCGCGGAGCCGTTGCGGACGTCGATCGAGGCGACCTCGGCCCCGGTGAGGATCTCGGCGCCCGCGCTGCGCGCGGAGGCGGCGATCGCCTCGCTGATCGCGCCCATGCCGCCGATCACCTGACCCCAGGCGCCCTCGATCCCGCCGCACTCGCCGAGCGCGTGGTGAAGGAGGTTGTAGGCGGTGCCCGGGGTGCGCGGGCCCGCCCAGACGCCGACCACGCCGCTCGACGCGGTCGAGCCCTTGAGGCCGTCGAGCTCGAAGTAGTCGTCGAGCAGGTCGCCAACCGACATCGTGAACACGCGGACGAGCTCGTGGACCTCGCGCTTCGAGAAGCCGGCCATCCGGCCCGCCTCGCGCAGGAGCGCGGCGAGGTCGCCCGGGGACTTGGAGCCGACCGCGGGCGCCTCGCGCAGCATCATCGGCTTCACGAACCGCGCCGCGCGGTCCATCAGCTCCTCGAACTTCGGGTAGGCCTCGGCGTCCTTCGCCGAGTAGCGCGCGATCGACTTGGCGGTGTTCTCGACCTCGTTGAAGAAGAAGATCGGCCCCTCCTCGGTCAGCGAGACATAGGCGGGGTCGAGCGGGATCGCTCGGTAGCCGAACCGCTCGAGCTCGAGGTCGGAGACGATCTTCGGCTGCAGCATCGAGACCACGTACGAGCAGCGTGAGACCCGGGCGCCGGGCCACAGCTCCTCGGTCACGCAGGCGCCGCCGAGGATGTCGCGGCGCTCGACGCAGATCACCCGCAGGCCGGCGCGCGCCAGGTAGGCGGTGGTCGTGAGTCCGTTGTGGCCGCCGCCGACGACGATCGCGTCGTAGCTGCGCGGACCTCGTCCCGGCGCGCCGCCGTGGGTCGAAGGGGCGGCGGGCGGGGTGGAGTGCGTAGCGGCTTCCATGCGCGCAGCCTACCATGTAAGTGCAGTTGACTACAAGGTCAGGAGCATGCCTCAACCGTTGATCGACCGCGCTCAGGTCAACGAGGCGACCGGCCGATCGAAGTCGAAACTGCCGGATCGGGGCGCGACCGAACGCGCGCGATGAACCTCGCACGATGACGAGATCTCGGCTATCGGCACCAAGGAGGCGTTTATGAGAGCGAAGAGGTACGCCGCGGCGATCGGGACCGCGACCGCGATCTGTGTCGGCGCGCTGGTCCCCGCGGCTGAAGCGGGGACGGTGTGCAACGAGGCCGAGAACTCGCACCGCGGCGGCTACGTCGTCACGGGCGGAATCGTCGATCCCGTGCCGCCGGCCTTTCTGCGGGGTTCGCAGATGAGCGTCGGCAACGGCGGCGTCGGCATCAATCACGCCGCGGATCGCTCGCCGGCGCTCCGCCAGTGCGCGGCCGAGGACGACGGCGGAACCACCTGAGCCCTTCCACCTGGGGGAGGCGCGGTCGGCCCGTCAGCGACGGGCGACCGCGTCGAGGGCCAGCGCTCCATCGTTGCCGACCGAAAGCGGGTTGAGCTCGAGCAGCGTGAGGCCCTCGTCGATGAGCAGCGCGCCGACCGCGGCGCCCGCCTCGGCGACCACGGCCACCGCACCGAGGTCGAGGAGCGCCGCGCCGCGCAGCTCCCCGATCGCCCGTGCGACCCGCTCGGCGCTCGCCGGCAGGGGGATGATCGCGACGTCGTCGAGCGCCTCGGCCCAGGCGCCGCCCAGCCCGATCACCAGCGCCGGGACGACGCCGTCGGCGCGCGCCGCGACGAACAGCTCGAGCCCCGGCGGCGCCATCCGCTCGATCAGCAGGCTCGCCCCAGGCTCGCGCGCCTGCGCCAGCCCGGTCAAGCGCGCGTGCGCGGCGGCGAGTTCCGGGGCGCTCGCGACCCCGAGCTCGAGCGCGCCGATCGCGGCCTTGTGCTGGATCGCCGGGCCGCTGAGCTTGACGGCGACCGGCCAGCCGAGCCGGGCGGCGAGCGCCAGGGAGGCGTCGAGGTCGTCCGCCTCGCCGCCGGCCGGAACCGCGATCCCCGCTCCCGCGATCAGTCGCTTCGCCTCCGCCTCGCCGAGCCAACCGCTGGTGGAGCTCGGCGCGGCCCGAGCGCTGGCGGCCGCGGCGATCTCGCGCAGCCGCGCCGGGTCCGCGGCCGGGCGGCCGAGTGCCGCGGCGCAGGCGATCGCGGTGCGCAGGCCGGCGACGGTCGGTACCCCGCGCGCACCGAGCTCGAAGGCGGCCTCCTCGTCGAGCAGGTCGGGGAGCGTCGAGGCGAAGATCGCCGCCGCGTCGGATTCGATCGCGCCCGACGCCAGCCCCTCGCGGACAGCCGCCCACTCGATCTCGTGCTCGGGCGAGAGCCCTCGCGGGTGGTCGTAACAGAGCAGGAGCAGGTCGACCGCCGGATCGTCCCCGACCGCCGCCGCGATTCGGCGGAGGCGCTCGGTCTCGGCCCAGATGAGCGAGGTGTAGTCGAGCGGGTTGGCGGCGGTTGCCGCGACGGGCAGCAGCTCCGCCAGCAGCTCGCGGGTCTCGGCGGCTAGCTCGGGCAGCTCGACCCCGGCCTCCTTCGCCTCGTCGGCGGCGAGCCCCGAGTCGCCGCCCGAGCAGGTCAGCACCGCGACCCGCGGGCCGCGCGGGCGGGCGCGCGGCTCGGCCAGCACGCGCGCGAGCTCCAGCAGCTCGTGCGGGTCGGCCGCCCAGGCGCCGCCGGCCTCCTCGACCAAGGCGTGGAAAACGCGCTGGTCGCCGGCGAGGGCGCCGGTGTGCGCGGCGGCGGCGCGGGCGCCCGCCTCGGAGGCCCCGACCTTGAGCACCGCGACACCCACCCCCGCGTCGGCGCAGCGGGCCAGCGCCTCGGCGAGCTTCGCTCCGTCGCCGTCGGCCTCGAGGAAGAGCGCCACCGAGCCGACCCCGTCGGCCTTCGCGAGCGCGGCGAGCCAATCGCTGGCGTCGAGCACCGCCTGGTTCCCGGTCGAGATCAGGGTGTGAAAGCCGATCCCGCGGCGCGAGCCGATCGCGTTGACGGCGACGTTGCCGCTCTGCGAGACCATCGCCACCCGCCCCGGGCGCAGCCGGGTGACCGAGTCGCCCCACAGTGGCGCCCGCGGTTCGACCGCGACGACCCCGTTGCCGTTCGGCCCGCAGACCGGCAGGCCGGCCGCGAGCGCGCGCCGCCGCAGGTCGCCCTCGAGCCGGCGGCCCTCCGCGACCTCGCCGAAGCCGGCGGCGAAGACGATCGCGCCGCCGCAGCCGCGTGCGGCGATCTCGTCGATCACCGGTGGGACCCCCGCCGCCGGGATCGCGACGACGACCGCATCGACCGCCTCGGGCAGATCGGCCACCGATCGCCACGCAGGGACGCCCGCGGACCGAGTCGCGCTTCGGGTTGACGCCGTAGACGGGCCCCTCGAACCCGGCCAGCTCGAGGTTGGCGAGCACGGTGTCCGCGTAGGAGCCGGGGCGGTCGTTCGCCCCGACCACCGCGACCGAGCGCGGCGCGAGCAGCGGAGTGAGATCGAGCGGCGGGCGACGGGCGGCGAGCGCCGAGCTACTGGAGGATCCGCTCGACCCCACGCCGCTCGAGCCCTCTCGCCACGATCAACCGCTGGATCTCGCTGGTCCCTTCCCAGATCCGATCGACCCGCACCTCGCGCAGCAGCCGCTCGGCGACGTTGGAGCGCAGGTAGCCGCGCCCGCCGAACGCCTGCACGCAGCGGTCCGCGCAGCGGCACGCCGCCTCACTCATGAACAGCTTGGCCATCGACGCCTTGTGGTGGACGATCTTCGGGTCGGCACCGGCGTCGGCGAGCTCGGCGACGGCGAAGGTGAGCAGGCGCCCGGCCGCCGCGTCGGCGGCCGAGTCGGCGAGCGGGAAGGAGACGCCCTGGTGGTCGAAGACGCGCGCGCCACCCTGCTCGCGCGCGGTGGTCCAGGCGACCGTATCGTCGAGCAATCGCCACATCGCCCCGCCGCAGCGGGCCGCGATCCCCAGCCGTTCCTCGGTGAACCAGGAGCGCTGGAGCTCGTCGCCGCCGCCGACGCCTCCGATCACGTCGGTCTCGGCGACCTCGACGTCGGTGAAGCGGATCGTCGGGTGGCCGTCGGGATAGTTGTGGGTGAAGGCCGGGTTGTCGACGATCTCGATCCCGTCGACGCCGGCGTCGATCACGAACAGGGTCGGCAGCCGGTCGGCGCCGTCGATCAGATTCGCCATCACGACGTAGACCGCGGCGTGGTCGCCGCCGGTCACGAACCACTTCTCGCCGTTGATCCGGTAGCCGGCGTCGGTGCGCACCGCGGTCGCCTCGATCTGCGAGGGGTCCGAGCCGGCGTCGCGCTCGGTGACCGCGTAGGCATCCTTGAGCTCGCCGCGCAGGGCGGGGCGCAGGTAGCGGTCGATGTGCTCGTCGGAGGCGTGCTCCCAGACGTTGTAGGCCTGCGGCACATGCCAGACGATCGCGTTCGTCGTCCGCCCGTACTGCTCCTCGACCAGCGCCCACTCGACCCGGCTCCAGCCCTGGCCGCCGTGCTCGCGTGAGTGCATGCCGCCGTCGAGCCCGGCCTCGATCGAGGCCCGCTTGACCGCGGCGATCGTCTCGGCCGGCAGCTTGCCGCCGAGCGCCTCGGCCTCCTCCTCGAGGGGCATGATCACGTCCTCGACGAAGCGGCGCGCCCGCTGCTGGAGTCCTTCAGCTGACCCGGCCGCCCCCCGACGCGAAGCGGAGGAGGCGTGCGGAACGTCAGCTTTTCGGGACTTGACCTCCACGGCCCGATCAGACTAACATGCGATTGACTACAAGGTCAATGAGCACGAGTTCCTCCACATCCCTGCCCCTGGACCCGCGCGACGTGGCGCTCACGCAACGGCCCGTCGAGCGCGCGTCGATGCTGCCGCCGGCGGCCTTCGTCGATGAGGGCGTGCTCGACTGGGAGCTCGACCAGCTCTTCCGCGGCTGGATCTGCGCCGCCCACATCTCGGCCGTCGACGAGCCCGGCAAGTTCGTGATGCGCGAGCTCGGCACCGACAGCGTGGTGATCATCGCCGGCGAGGACGGCACCCCTCGTGCCTTCCTGAACGTCTGCCGCCACCGCGGCGCTCGCATCGTCGAGGAGGCCGAGGGTCAGGTGCGCA
Organism: uncultured Solirubrobacterales bacterium; assembly: GCA_963828755.1. Lineage (GTDB taxonomy): Bacteria > Actinomycetota > Thermoleophilia > Solirubrobacterales > 70-9 > WHSW01. The sequence goes on from CAWHFY010000012.1 coordinate 109,905, forward strand.
AGCGGCTGCGCTGCCCGTACCACGCCTGGTCGTACGACCTCGACGGGCAACTGCGCGCCGCGCCGCACATGGACGGGGTCGAGGACTTCGACTTCTCCTGCAACGGCCTGCTCGGAGTCCGGCTCGCGGTCGTCGGCGGGCTCGTCCTGATCGACCTCTCCGGCGGCGCCCCCGAGCCCGAGGAGCACGTCGGCGACCTGATCGCCCACCTCGAGCGCTACCGGCTCGCCGACCTCGAGCGCGCCGGCGAGGCCGTGTACGAGGTCGCCGCGAACTGGAAGGGGATCGCGGAGAACTACAACGAGTGCCTGCACTGCCCCGGCGTACACCCGGAGCTCAACGCGCTCAGCGATTACATGAGCGGCGACGACGTCGAGGGCGACGGTGGCTGGTGCGGCGGCTCGATGACCCTGCGCGAGGACGCCTCGACGATGGCCCTCGAACAACTACCCGACGACGGCAAGCCGTCGCCGGGGTCGGCGAAGCACACCGTCCGCCCGCCGATCGACGGCCTTCCCGACGATGAGGTCGACAAGGTCTATTACTTCGCGCTGTTCCCGAACGCGCTCGTCTCGCTCCACCCCGACTACGTGATGCTCCATACCCTGTGGCCGCGCTCGCCGGGCGAGACCCGCGTCACCTGCGAGTGGTTCTTCGAGCCGGCGACGATCGCCCGCGACGACTTCGACCCCTCCGACGCGGTCGGGTTTTGGGACATGGTCAACAAGCAGGACTGGTACGTGTGCGAGCTGACCCAGAAGGGGGTCGGAACGCGCAACTACACCGCCGGCCGCTACTCGGCCGAGGAGGTCGACGTGCACGCCTTCGACCTGATGGTCGCCGACCGTTACATGGAGGCCCTGCGGGCCGACGTCGAGGTCCCCGCGTGAGCAACCGGATCGCGGAGCAACTGGGCGAGGTCGGGCTCCCGGAGCCGGTCGCCGAGCTCGCGAAGCGCGACTGGGACGCGATCGTCGTCGGCGGCGGCCACAACGGCCTCACGGCGGCGGCGTACCTCGCCAAGGCCGGTCAATCCGTGCTCGTGCTCGAGCGTCGGGAGCGGCTCGGGGGAGCCGCCACGCTCGAGCGCCCGTTCAGCGACGAGCGCTTCGTGGTCAGCCCATGCGCCTACGTGGTCGGCCTGCTCGACCAGCTGGTGATCGACGAGCTCGAGCTCGAGCGGCGCGGGTTGCGCTACTGGGTCGCCGACCCGAACCTCTGGGTCCCGTTCGACGACGGGACCGCGTTCGGCCAGTGGCTCGACGAAGCGAAGACCGAGCAGAACCTCAAGGACCTCGGCGTCTCGGCCAAGGACATCGCCGGCTACTGGGCTTACGAGGAGCTGTTCGACGACGTCCGCAAGCTGCTGCGCAAGGGCGAGCGCGACACCTGGGTGGGCGACAGCCCGACCCGCGACGAGATCGAGGACCTGCTGGGCGGCTCGCAGGAGATGATCGACCTCTGCTTCGAGGCCTCGATCGCCGAGGTGCTCGACGCCTACATCGACGACGAGCGGGTGAAGACGGCGCTGTTCGGCCAGGGGATCATCGGCACCTGGGGTGGCCCGTACGACCACGGCACCGCCTCGATCAAGCTCATGCACTACCAGGGAGACCTCGACGGCCAAGGGCCGGTCTGGGGCTACGTCGAGGGCGGCATGGGGATGTGCAGCTTCGCGATCGCCGACGCCGCCGCCGAGGCGGGCGCGGTGCTCGCCTGCGGGGTCGAGGTCGCCGAGATCCTCCCCGGCGAGGGAGTGACGCTCGACGATGGCACCGCACTGCGGTCGCCGACCGTGATCTGCAACGCCGACCCGAAGCGGATGCTCGGGATGCTCGGCGACGCCGAGATCGACGGCGACTATCGCGAGCGGCTCGACGCCTGGAAGATCCGCAGCCCCGTGGTCAAGTTCAACGCCTCGCTCGAGCGCCTGCCGAACTGGACCGCGGCCCCGGGCGCCGACTGGCCTGCCCGCGCGACCGTCGACGCGACCGGGACGATGGCCGAGGCGCAGGCGGCGTTCGAGCGCTGCGCGGCCGGCGAGCCCGCCGTCGCCTTCGGCGAGATCTACGTCCAGACCGGCTATGACCCGAGCCCGGCGCCGGAGGGCAAGCACCTGCTGAGCGTCTTCGGCCAGTACGCGCCCTATGAGATCGCCGACGGCGACTGGGATGCGGCGCGGCCCGGGGTGGCGAAGCAGTTCATCGACCTGATCTCGCGCTTCGCCCCCGACCTCGGCGACTGCCTGATCGACCACGAGGTGCTCGGACCGCCCGACATCGAGTCGCGGATCGGGCTCACCGGGGGCAACATCTTCCAGGGCGAGGTCACCCCCGACCAGATGTGGGAGGGGCGCCTGGCCGCGCGGACGCCGGTCGAGGGGGTCTACCTGTGTGGTGCGGCCACCCACCCGGCCGGCAGCGTGATCGCGCTCAACGGCCGCAACGCGGCCGCGGCGGTGCTCGCCGACCAGGGCGCCGCGATCGCCGCGGTCTAGAACCGGCAGCGGCGCATCAGGCCGCTGCCGTCCCGCCGTGCCCGCGACTAGGCTCGGCGGGTGGCCACCGATGCCCGCGAACGAATCCTCGAGGCCGCCTGCGATCTGATCGCCTCCGACGGGATCGACGACGTGCGCATCGCCCGGGTCGCCACCCGCGCCCGGGCCTCGACCGCGCTCGTCCACCACTACTTCTCGACCCGCGAGGAGCTGCTCGCCGAGGCGCTCGTGCATTCGTTCGAGACCGCGGGCCAAGACCGCTTCGCCGAGGCGCCCGAGGGGGAGGACGCGACCCACGGGCTCGCGCGCGCGATCGATGCCTGCCTGCCGCTGCCCGGCGCCCAGGAACGCGACTGGACGCTCTGGGTCGAGCTCTGGCTGCGCGCGGTTCGCGACGAGCAGATGCGCCCGCTGGCGGCCGACCTCTACCGCCGCTATCGGGAGTGGTTCGCGACGGCGATCCGCGCCGGGCTCGACAGTGGCGAGTTCAGCTCCGAGCGCGATATCGATGCGCTCGCGGACCTGGCGGTCGCCTTGGTCGACGGGCTCGGGATCCGGGCGCTGGTGCGCGACCCCGAGCTCGACGTCGCTCGCGCACGCACCCTCGTCGCCACGGCGCTCGCTGACGAGCTCGGCGTCGACCCGGGGGCGCTGCTCGGCCGCGGCTGAGCGGAGCGTCCAAGGTGCGCTCCGTCAACACCTAGGGCGGGTTGTTGGTGCGAACACGTTCGCCACCATGGACTCATGAACTCAACGAAGCTGGTCGCGCTCGCGGCCGCGATAGCTGTCGCCGGCCTGGCGTCGGTTCCACCGACGGACGCATCGGCCTCGCACCACTGCCTCGGCATGCGGACCACGATCGTCTCCGCCGCACGCCATGTCGAGGGAACCGCCGGCCCGGACGTGATCCTCGCCACGGCGCCGAAGGCCGAGGTTCGCGCCGGGGACGGCTCCGACCGGATCTGCACCGGGAACGGCGCCGATGCCGTTTACGGGGACGCCGGAGCCGACAGGATCGACGTCGGCAACGGCGAGAACTTTGCCTCCGGTGGCACGGGCCACGATCGGATCAAGGCCGGCGACGACCTCGACCGCCTGAACGGCGACGCTGGTCCCGACCGGGTCTTCGGCGGCGACGGCGGCGACACCATCCAGGGCCAGGCGGGAGACGACAAGCTCTTCGGCTCGGCCAACCCGGTGATCTCGCCTGACCGCGTCGATGGCGGTTTGGGCGCCGATGCGGTCCACGGGGGCCTGGGTGGCGACGTGCTCAACGACGGGCCGGGCAGGGACTACGTCGGTGGCGACTACGGCGCCGATGTCCTGACGCCCTCCAGAGACCGACTGCCGGACGAGTTCAGCGGCGGTGCGGATATCGACAGAGTCGACTACCAGGCGCGCGGCAGGTTCTTCGGCCTCGGTGTCACCGTCTCGCTTGACGGGATCGCCAACGACGGCATCGGTTGTCCCGCGGCGTGCGAGGGCGACAACGTCGACCCGGACTTCGAGAACATCGTCGGCGGTCAGGACGCCGACGTCCTCGTCGGCGACGACGGTCCGAACGCGATCGCGGGCGCCGGCGGCGACGACACGCTTCGGGGCGGGGCCGGAGACGACTCGCTCGACGGCGGCGTCGACGACGACGGGTGCTACGGCGACGAC